>NZ_JAAIVB010000010.1 GCF_010974945.1 Noviherbaspirillum galbum
TTGCCCGTGCGGCTTGTCTCTATAACCTTGACCGGTTATGGATGCAGCGTGTGAGATTGATACACGCAACCGCCAATATAAGTTGTACCCCTGCGGTACCGCCTGCCTGCGCCATCGGAGTGATGTGCGTGGCAGACGGCACCGGCTGCTTCTTCCGGATTGGGTTGTTGGCTGCAGCCATGGCGAACGTGCCATGGTGCGGCGAACGATCGACAAGTCATGCCTGATGACCATAGCGAGTTGGCCCCACCCCTTCCCATCCCGAACAGGACCGTGAAACGACTCCACGCCGATGATAGTGCTGCAACCAGTGTGAAAGTAGGTAATCGTCAGGCTCCCCATGCAAACCCCAGTCGCTCCCGCGGCTGGGGTTTTTGCTTTTGCGCACACCAAAAGTGTGCCACTCGTCGCCGGCTGCACGTTGCTGGTTGCACGTTCCATGCTGACCATGCGCAGCGCGTGCTGCAGCCGCAGGGCGCTGGGATGACGGCGACTCGCCGTCCGCAACGAGTGCCGCCTCGTCCATCCCAGCCCCGAGTATCGCCCAACTAGGCAACCGCCTACCGCATCCGCTGCTCACCCCATCTCTGCCTCTACGGGTCCCATACATCCATATGGCTTAAAACTCCCGTTTCACACAAAAATGAGTTTTTATGAAAACTAACGAGGTGCATCCTAATATCCGTTCGAGATCTTTCTCATAAAAACTCCGTCATTATTTTTCAGAATCTAAGTTGCGCAAACCATACCCAAGCCATTGCGTTGCTCTTTACCGCCGACTGAGTATCGTCTTCACCCAAACCGGAGCATCAGCTTAGGCAAATAACAATACCGTAGACCCGCCCTCCACGGCATACCGAGCGAAGATGAGGAGAATCAAATACCTCGGTGATGACGAATAAACGCTAATCATGTACATTTGGTCTAAATGCAATATTTCTGCAGTGCTAGAGCTTGCGAGAAAGAACACTTGTGCGTCTCACCCCGGCCTCTCCTCTTAGTTCGTTGCTCATTCCAGTCCAGGCGTGTCTCGCCCCGACTCGTTCGAGATTCTCGCCGGCTTCATCCATGTGGGTGAAACATGGCTGAGGCGCGCAAACTGGAAGCGCAGGTCACGAAATACCGACGCATACTCATCATCGACGACAACCTCGATTTCTGCTCGACCCTGGCGACGATATTGGAGTTGGAAGGACATCAAGTGCAGATGCGCCCTGATGGCTCGACAGGAATCGCGCTCGCCAGATCGGAGTTATTCGACGTCATCATTTGTGACATTGGATTGCCGGACGTGGACGGCTACGATGTCATCGAACAACTCCGGCGCGATCTCAATACCGCACGGCCCCTGGCGATCGCCATCTCGGGCTTTAGTCAACCGCAAGATCGGGCAAAGGCTTTGCTGGCCGGCTTTGACCATTACATGACCAAGCCGCTCCAGGGGAGCAATCTGCTCAAGACAATCGGCACCTGGGAACCTGCTTGACGGTAAGCGCTGCATGCTTTTCCGGTGACTCGCTCATTCATCCCACCTGAAGGAGAAGCGCTCGTGACTCCTGTTGATGCTCTCCAGTTTCTTTGGCGCGAAGCCCATGGTGATCCGGATCTTCTGGATGACCTCACGATCACGCGTCCCGATGCGCATCTGCCGTCGGTCTTCGATGTCGGTACACTTGCTGCGGGAACGATCGCTGCACAGGCACTGGCTGCGTCGGCATGCTGGAATTTGCGCAGCGGCGAAAGACAAAAGATCGTAGTGGATGCGCGCCGCGCTTTGGCAATGTGCCGCAGCGAGCGTTATCTTGCGATCGATGACAAACCTCCGCCCGATTTATGGGATCCGATCGCGGGGTATTACCAAGCCGGCGACGGTCGCTGGATACAACTGCATACGAACTTCCCGCATCATCGCGCTGGCGTGCTTCGCGTGCTGGGATGCGGGCCGGAGCGCAAGGAGGTGGCGGCAGCGATCGGCCGCTGGAAAGCCGCCGACTTGGACGCCAGGCTGGCGGCAGAAGGAATGTGCGCGGCGCTCATCAGGTCACCGGAAGAATGGCAAGCGTGCGAGCAGGCGCAAGCGATCAACAGCCTTCCGCTGTTCGAAGTCGTGCGGATCGGCGATGCAGCGCCGCAGCCGCTGCCCGTAGCCATGAAGGGTGGCAGGCCATTGAGCGGCGTGAAGATCCTGGACTTGTCACGCGTCATTGCTGCCCCAGTCGCGGCGAGGACGCTCGCGCAGCATGGCGGAAACGTGCTCGCGATCAGTGCGGGACATTTGCCTAATCTCGAGACGCTCCTGCTGGATACGGGACGGGGAAAGCGATCCGCGCATGTCGACCTGCGGTCATCTCCGGGACGCGAACTCATGCGCGGCTTGATCAAGGAAGGGGACGTGTTCTTGCAGGCTTATCGTCCGGGCGCCATGGCGTCGTTCGGCCTCTCCCCCGAAGAGCTCGTCGTGGAGCGTCCCGGTCTCATCTACGTGTCGCTGTCCGCCTACGGTCATGTCGGTCCATGGAAGGACAGGCGTGGCTTCGACAGTCTCGTGCAGTCCGCCACGGGAATCGCCTGGGAAGAAGGGCAGGCGGCAAGGTTGCCCGGCCACGGAAAACTCCCATGCCAGGCGCTTGATCATGGGACCGGTTACCTCATGGCCTTCGCGACCATGATGGCCTTGCACCGGCGCGCGACCGAGGGCGGCAGTTGGCTGGTGCGCGTCTCGCTGGCCCAGACGGGCCGGTGGTTGCAATCAATGGCGCGCGTTTCGCCCGAGCGTCATGGCGAGGAATTCAGTGCCGCCGAAATCTCGCCATGGCAGGAAACCAGCCGATCCGCCTCGGGAACGATTCGCGCCATGGCACCGGTGGAACGGATGGAGCGCACTCCGCCGCGGTTCGATTTTCCCTCCTCCGTGCTGGGCGCCGACGATCCGGCCTGGTAGCATCCTCGTCAATCCAGCGCATCAAAGTAGTTCGTTGCCGGCCCCGCGGGGACGATGCGCGTCGGGTTGATGTGGGGATGGCTCATGAAATAATGCCGCTTGATGTGGTCCATGTCGACGGTGGCGGCGATGCCGGGAACGCGATAGAGGCGTCGCGCGTAGGATGCGAGGTTCGGCATGTCGGCGATGCGATTGCGGTTGCACTTGAAATGGCTGTAATACACCGCGTCGAAGCGAATCAGCGTCGTGAACAATCTCCAATCCGCTTCCGTTGGCCGATTGCCAACCAGATAGTCCTTGCCTTCAAGGCGGCGCTCGATGTCGTCTAGCGCCGCAAAGAGCCGGACGTAGGCTTCCTCGTACGCTTCCTGCGTCGTGGCGAAGCCGCAGCGGTAGACGCCGTTATTGATGGCTTCATAGGTAAAGGAATTGATCTCGTCGATGTCGCCGCGAAGCGCGGCCGGATAAAGATCCACGCTCCGGTCAGCCCAGTGCTCGAAGGCGCCATTCAGCATGCGGATGATCTCACTGGATTCGTTGTTGACGATCGACGACGTCTTTCTGTCCCACAATACCGGGACGAGGATCCGGCCGGTGTAGGAAGGATCTGCTTGCGCGTAGAGCTGGTGGAGAAACTGGTGCCGGTAGAGATGATCGGGCAAGGCGTCGCTGAAGCTCCATCCCTGGGTCATCACTGGTTCGACCACGGACACGGAAATCACCGGCTCGAGTTTTTTCAGGGCGCGAACGATGAGCGTGCGATGCGCCCAGGGACATGCCAGCGAAACATACAGGTGATAGCGGCCCGGCTCCGCGATGAATCGCTCCTCTCCATCCGCTGCTGCGTCCGGCGGCACGATGCGATGCCGGAACGCGGACGTGGTTCTGACGAATTGCCCCTTGGAGGGGGCAGTGTCGTACCAGCCGTCACGCCATTTTCCATGATCAAGATAGCCGCTCATGATTTCCCGTTGGTTCAATATCCGCGATAGGAACCATAGTTCCCTTCGGGATTGAACGCAATCCGTGACAGGAGTTTCACGGAAATCAAAGGAGTTCAACTGCCATGGCGGTGGCTTCGCCGCCGCCGATGCAAAGCGTTGCAACGCCACGCCGCCCACCGCTTTGCTTCAAAGCGCCGAGCAAGGTGACGACGATGCGGGCTCCGGAGGCGCCGATGGGATGCCCAAGGATGCACGCGCCGCCATGAACGTTGACCCGGTCATGGGAGATGTCGTGCTCCGTCATGGCGGCCATGGGGACGGCTGCAAAGGCTTCGTTGATTTCGAAAAGATCGACGTTACGGGATTGCCAGCCGGTCTTCACGAACACTTTCCGCAGCGCTTCC
The DNA here is from genome assembly GCF_010974945.1 of Noviherbaspirillum galbum. Lineage (GTDB taxonomy): Bacteria > Pseudomonadota > Gammaproteobacteria > Burkholderiales > Burkholderiaceae_D > Noviherbaspirillum > Noviherbaspirillum galbum. Next base: position 4,290 of record NZ_JAAIVB010000010.1, read on the forward strand.
ACGGGCGCGGTCGTGAACCACTCGGGCTGCTGGGAATGGCACGCGTGCGCGACGATGCGGGCGACCGGCCTGATGCCAAGCCGGTCTGCCATGGACATGCGCATCAACACCATGGCGGCCGCGCCATCGGCGTTGGCGGAAGACGATGCCGCCGTGATCGTTCCATCCTTCATGAACGCGGGAGGAAGCGACGCGATCTTGTCGACCTTCATCTTGAGGGGACGCTCATCCTGAGAGATCATCGTTTCCTCCTTTTTCTCGGAGATTCGCACGGGAGCAATCTCCCAGTCGAACGCGCCATTGCGCACGGCGGCCTGGGCGCGCTCCACCGAAGCGATCGCGAACCTGTCCTGGGCTTCGCGCGTGAACCCATACCGGGCGGCGCACTGCTCGCCGAAGCTGCCCATCGAGCGTCCCTTGTCGTAGGCGTCTTCCAGACCGTCCAGCGTCATGTGGTCATACAGCTGGTCATGCCCCGCGCGGTAGCCGCCGCGCGCGTTGGCAAGCAGATAGGGCGCGTTGGTCATCGATTCCATGCCTCCTGCGACCACGATGCCGGTCGAGCCGGCGAGTAGCGCGTCATGCGCCTGCATGAGGGCCTGCATCCCGGAGCCGCAGACTTTCGAGACGGTCACCGCGCCGGCGGTAACGGGAACCCCGGCCTTGATGGCAGCCTGGCGAGCGGGCGCCTGGCCCTGACCGGCAACCAGGACGTTGCCCATGACGACGTCGTCGATCTGCTCGAAGCTAAGTCCCGCGCGCTCGACCGCCGCGCGGATGGCTGCACTTCCGAGATCGTTCGCCGTCAGCGAGGACAGTTCGCCCCGGAAAGCTCCCAGCGGCGTGCGTGCTGCGCTGGCAATGACGATAGGGTCTTGCATGATTCATCTCCCGTTCAAGTGAATGACAAGAAGAGTGTGCAGCGCCGCATGAAATCGGCCTGTGTCCGCGCGAGACATTTTTCAGGCCATTTTGGACAAGCTGTCTTATGCGACGCGATTGGTCTCGTCATGAAGTAATACGCCCGCCATGCTCGCCGCTCGTTTCCGGATGCGCCGGAAGTCGTGGTGAAAATGGGTGCCGTGCTATAGTTTCAACGGGTCAGGTACGAGGCAAGCCATGGCAAGAGAAGCAGCTCCCGGTTTCAGTTTTGACGCGTTCCAGGCGCTGGGGCATGCATTCCGTTTCGAGGAATTCCAGGCGGTGGCGCCCGTCGACGGCCGCAAGGTCTGGGAATTCGTGCTGGACCGGAACCAGGAAAACATCAGCGTGAAGCGCCGTGACGTGGCGCTGGAAAACCTGGAGCGGATTTTCATCGCGACCTTCCGGCTGGCGAACACGCTCGGGTTCAATGCAATGACCCTGCGCGACCTGTGCCGGGAAACCGGCCTCTCGATGGGCGGCCTCTATGGCTACATCGATGGCAAAGACCGTCTCGCCTTCATGATCGAGGACGTGGTCCGCCACCTGAGCGAATATTTTCCGGTCTGGTTCGGACACATCGAGGCGCCGCTGCAGCAGCTTGAAGCGCGCCTGCGGGCCTATCTTTACTTTTCCGAGTTGCTTCATCCCTGGTTTTATTTCGTGTTCATGGAATCGCGCACCCTCTCGCAGGAACAGCGCACCGTGGCGAAGGACACCGAACTCGGTACCCAGCACCACATCTCCGCGGTGCTCGAGCAAGCCGCCCGGCTTCCCTCCGCTGAGGCGTACCTGCTTGCGGCGCACTGCATGGCGCTTGTCCAGGAGTGGCAGGTCAAGCGCTGGAAGTTTCGCACCGCGAACGTGCATGTCGACGTCTTCGCGGACAGCGTGCTGGACCTGATCCGGGCGCGCTTTCCCAACAATTGAATCGTTCCTGGGTTTTCAAAAGGCTCGGCGGGCCGGCGACCTTGCCCCTCGTCATGCTGCACTGCGACTTGCAAGCTGGAGGCGTACGTATATGATCCGCATACCGAGCGAGCGCTCGGTATGCGGATTGACCGGTCATCTCCCATTGCGTGGAGCAGGGCGCTGGCCGGGTGATTCGCCCCATAGGGAAACTTTTCGGCTATAGAACGGATCACCGCGGGCCGGATTTAAACATAACCAGGAGAGATGGATGAGACAGCAGCTGTGGATGTGGGTGGTCGCATGTTTGTTCGGTTTCGCGCAATTGCCTGCCCTCGCGCAGGGATACACGCAGACGAAGTACCCGATCGTGCTGGTGCACGGTCTGTTCGGCTTCGACAACATTGGCCCCGTAGAGTATTGGTACGGAATCCCGTCCGCCTTGCGGAATGATGGCGCCAGGGTCTATGTCACCCAGGTATCCGCATCTAACAGCACCGAGGTGCGCGGCGAACAGCTCCTGACGCAGGTAAAGCAGATCCTCGCCGTGACGGGCGCCGCCAAGGTCAACCTCGTCGGCCATAGCCATGGCGGACCGACGGCGCGCTACGTGGCGTCCGTCCGGCCCGATCTCGTGGCCTCCGTCACCAGCGTGGGCGGCGTCAACAGGGGATCGGCGGTCGCCGACATGCTGCTCGGCATCGCGCCGCCCGGTTCCCTGAGCCAGAGTGTGATCGCTTCCGTTGTGAACGGATTATCCAACCTGATCAGCTTCCTGTCGGGCGGCAGCGGATTGCCCCAGAACGCGAGTGCCGCCAACGTCTCGCTGAGCACGGCCGGCTCGCTGCGTTTCAATGCGGCCCATCCGGAAGGCATTCCTGCCACCGCCTGCGGCGAAGGCGCGTACTCGGTCAAGGGCGTTCGCTACTTCTCGTGGAGCGGCGCGAAGCCTTATACCAACGTCCTGGACGTGGTAGACCCGGCGCTCGCCCTGACTTCGCTCGCCTTCGGCGGCGCCAAGAACGACGGCCTTGTGTCCTCCTGTTCCAGCCATCTCGGGCAAGTCATTCGCGATGACTACGCCATGAACCATCTCGACGAAGTGAACCAGACCATCGGGCTGGTGAACCTCTTCGAGACCAATCCGGTGACCTTGTATCGCCAGCACGCCAACCGGCTGAAGAACCTCGGACTGTAAGGCAACGGGAGGATCCGATGCGCATCGCCATGAAACTCATCGGCCTGGCGGGTGCGGGCGCCGCGGCCGTACTCGCCGTTAGCCTGGTCGCCGGCCGTGGCGATGCGCCGCCGGCGCCTGTTCGCCACGAAAAAGACGCGTTTTCCTTCGTCCGGTCGCTCGAGGGCACCGAGCCGGACGGCAAGCTCGCGTTTGCGGGTAACCAGGCCGGCGTGGCAAGCGCGGAACTGCTGCGCTTCTTCGAGTATTACCTGTCCGCGATCGGTGAAAAGGAAGTGCCTGCGATCCGTGCCGCGATCGAATCGGAAATCGACCGGCAACTGCCGCCGGAACGGCGCTTGCCCGCCCGCGACGTCCTGCGCCGCTACCTCGATTACAAGCTAGCCCTGGTCGATGTCGAGCAGCAGCAGCGCGGTGAATCCGCGCTCGGGATGGCCCGGGCGCGCTATTCTGCGATGCAAGACACGCGCCGGCGTTTCTTCAACGACGCCGAGATCGAGGCGATGTTCCGGGAGAGCGATGCCTATGATCGCGACGCCCTGGCGAGGATGGAGATCGACCAGGATCCGGATGCCAGCCTCGAACAGAAACGCGAACGGCTGGCGGCCCTCGATGCCGCCTTGCCGCCCGCGCTGCGCGAAGCGAAGCTCGAACCGTTCGCCGTCGCACGAATGGACGACGAGGTGCGTGCCATGCGTGCGGGCGGCGCCTCCGATGATGAAATCTACCGCAAGCGGGCGCAGGCATTTTCGCCGGACGCCGCCGCGCGTCTCGCGCAGGTGGACCGTGACGAGCAAGAATGGAAGCGCCGGGTAGACGCATACCTGATGCAGCGTACGCAGGCGGGTCCCGCGCTCGATGCGCAGGCGTTGCAGCACCTGCGGGACGAGTATTTCACCCAGGACGAGCAGCGCCGGCTTGCCGCCTACGAACAGCGCTGATTGCGCGAACCAATCCCCTCCCACCGCAGCCGGGCCCACCCCGGCTGCTCCCGCCGCGTCCCTCCTTTCGACGACAGGACGAACTGCAATGAACTGTGGACGAATGGCAATCAATTTCGTCAGATTGCTGGTGCGTGTGTCTCAAAAATTAGTTAAAGTCACTGAATAGTTTTCTTACGGAAATATTCTTCGTTATGATGGGATTGGCAGGCCGGGCAAAAGCGGCCTGCAAGCCTCCCATCGGGAAACCATTCTGGAGAAACACGAATGACAGACGCATCCGTTGCCGCGACCACGGCCAACACGGACACCGCAGATACGAGCAGCCGGGAATTCCTTGCCTTCAAGCTGGGCAATGAGGAATACGGCATCGACATCCTGAAAGTTCAGGAACTGCGCGGGTACGAACAATGTACCCACATCGCGAGCGCGCCGGACTATATCAAGGGAGTGGTCAACCTCCGCGGCATCATCGTCCCGATCATCGATCTGCGCATCCGCTTCCAGCTCGGGACGCCGACCTATGACCAGTTCACGGTAGTCATCATCCTTCATCTCCAGGGGCAGACCATCGGGATGGTGGTGGACGGCGTTTCGGACGTCATCGCCATGGCGCAGCACCAGATCAAGCCGCCGCCGGAATTGGGCAACGCAATCAATACCGAATACCTGCTCGGACTCGGCACCATCGAGGAACGGATGCTGATCCTGATGGATATCGATCGCCTCATGTCCGGCGCCGAACTCGGACTGCTGGAACGCAAGGAACGCCTGGCGGCTTGAACCGTCCTCGGCGAACAACGAAAACACAGGGAACGAACAGCTAGAAATAGCTAACTACAGGGAGCCATCAATGAATCTTTCCAACCTCAAGATCGGCACGCGGCTTTACGGCGGTTTCGGCGCCATGGTCGTGCTGATGATCGTCCTGCTATCCATGGCCTACGCGAATTTTTCCCGGCTCGGCCATGCGAATGGGATGAACATCCACACCTATGAAGTGCTGGAGGAAGTGACCGGGATGCTTACCAGCCTCGTCAACATCGAGACCGGGCAACGCGGATTTTCCCTGACCGGAAAGGATGCGTCCCTCGAACCGCTGAATGCCGGCAAGAATGACTTCAAGCATCATTGGGAAAAGGCGAAATCGCTGACCTCCGACAATCCGAAGCAGCAGGAACGCCTCTCGCAGCTGCAGGCGGCCCAGCAGAAATGGATGGGCGACGCGATCGAACCCGCGATCGCCTTGCGCCGCGACATCGAGGGCGGCAAGTCGCAGATGGACGCCGCCGTGGAAATGGAGCGCGCCGCCAAGGGCAAGCAGGCAATGGACGCGATGCGCGCGCTGCTTGGCGACCTCGACAAGGAAGAGCGTTCCCTGCTGACCGTCCGGGCGCAGGAAGCCGCATCGCTGCAGTCGCTGACGAGCAGCACCATCATCGTTGGCGGCATCGTCGGCGCCGCACTGGCCGCGATGCTGTCGATCTGGCTGACCCGCAACATCACCCGCCCGATGGCGGACGCCGTCGACCTCGCAAAGCGCGTCGCCAAGGGCGACCTGACGGCACGCATCGACACCAGGTCGACCGACGAGACCGGCCAGCTGATCGCCGCGCTGCGCGACATGAACGAAAGCCTCGTCCGCATCGTTTCCGAAGTGCGCAACGGCACCGACCAGATTTCCGCTGCGTCGAGCCAGATCGCGGACGGCAACATGGACCTGTCGTCGCGCACCGAGCAGCAGGCGAGTTCGCTGGAAGAAACGGCATCGTCGATGGAAGAACTCACCTCGACCGTGCAGCAGAACGCGGAGAACGCACGCCAGGCGAACACCCTCGCCAGCTCCGCATCCGAGATCGCGCAGAAGGGTGGCGCCGTCGTCTCCGAAGTGGTCGGCACGATGGGCGCCATCAATGAATCGGCACGCAAGATCGTCGACATCATCACGGTGATCGACGGCATCGCCTTCCAGACCAACATCCTGGCGCTGAACGCCGCGGTGGAAGCCGCCCGCGCCGGCGAGCAAGGACGCGGCTTTGCCGTCGTTGCCGCCGAGGTGCGCAACCTCGCGCAACGCAGCGCCGCCGCCGCCAAGGAAATCAAGACGCTGATCAACGATTCCGTGGAAAAGGTCGATGCGGGCAGCAAGCTGGTGGACCAGGCAGGCGCCACCATGGACGAGGTCGTTTCCAGCGTCAAGCGCGTCACCGACATCATCGCGGAAATCGCCGAGGCCAGCGAGGAACAGCGCAACGGCATCGAGCAGGTGAACCAGGCGATTACCCAGATGGACGACGTGACCCAGCAAAACGCCGCCCTGGTGGAAGAAGCCGCCGCCGCGGCAAATGCCATGCAGGACCAGGCATCCAATCTTTCCCAGATGGTGTCGGTCTTCACCATCGACGCGTCCTTGCACCAGACCCGGCAGCATGCCGTGTCTCCTGCGGCCAAGCCCAAGGCAGCGGCCCGGAAAGCCTCCTCCAGCCTCGCCGTGGCCAAGCCGGTGGTGCCGAAGAACGCATCGCTGGCGAAAGCGACCGCGACTTCCGGCAACGACTGGGACGAGTTTTAAGCCGATCGCGACTGGCGGCGTGAAAAGGGCGGGCGACCGCCCTTTTTTATTTCTTGCTTCATGCTTGCGTTCATTTCGCGCGTGTGAAGCAGGCTTGCCGGAATCAGGGCTCGCCAATGTTGTCCAACACGAACCAGGCAAACGTCCAGCGCGATCGCGGCAGCCTGGATCTCCTGTTCTTCATGGAGCCGAATCATGAAAATCATGCCATCCATCGTGTCATTCACCGCCTTGTGCGCCGTGCTGGCTTGCGGCTTGCCGCCGGCCGGCGCGGCAAGCACACGCGTCGCCTTCGTCAGTCCCGAAAGGTACGCCGACGTCGACCGCTTCTCCGACGAATCCAGCCGCGCCATGCGTGCCATCGAAAGCACCATTGCCAGCTTGGCCGATCGTTACTTGCCGCCCAACGCCATGCTGCGGGTCGAGGTGCTGGACCTCGACCTCGCGGGAAGGCTGGTGCCTTCCGTGCGCGCCGGACGCGACATCCGCGTGGAACGCGGCCTCTCGAGCCCGGCAGTCATGCGCCTGCATTACGTGCTCGAGCAGGACGGGCGCGTGGTCGCCGACCGGGAAGAAACCATCCACGGGCTCTCGACCACCGTCCGGCCCGACGCCCGGCGCACCGATCAATCCTTCCCCGATGAGCGGCTCATGCTGGACCAATGGTTCCGCCGTACCTTCGCCGAGGGCAGGAACAACGGTGCGGGCGGACATTGAGCAAGAGCATACCTCGCGCATTTCCTGAAAAAATTTCTTTCAGGCAGTCTTGAAAGGCGGAGGGCACACCCTAGATAGGGGATGTCTCCCTCTCCTCTTTGGAGGATTTTGCCCGCAACAGGCCGTTGCGGGCTTTTTTTTGGGCTGAGCGGGTCGCGATGGTGCCGATCCGGTAAGCCATGTCAGCGGTTCTTCCACCATGCGGCCATCGTCTTCTGCATCGCGCCATCGGGAACGATGCCCGTGCCGGCATGGCAGTTCTCCATCATGTGCCCAGGCTTTGCCGTTCCCGGAATCACGCAGGTCACCGCCGGATGGCCCAGCACGTATTTGAGCAAGATTTGCGGCCAGCTGCTGCAATCGATCTCGCTGGCCCAGCCCGGCAGCGGCGTGCCACTCAGGCTGCGCAGCAGTCCGCCTCCGCCGAAAGGCTGGTTGACCAGGACCGCGATGCCGCGCTCGGCGGCCAGGGGCAGGAGACGCTGTTCCGCGGCACGGTCGGCCAAGGAATAGTTGAACTGCACGAAGTCAAGCGGCTCCGCGCGCATGATGGCTTCCAGTTCGCCGAACGCGCTTGCTGTGTAGTGGGTGATCCCGAGGTAGCGGATGAGCCCCTCGGACTTCCACCCGCGCAAGGTTTTCATGTGTGTGCGCCAGTCCACCAGGTTATGGATCTGCATCAGTTCGATGCGTGGATCGCGCAGCAGCTCCATGGATTTCCGCATCTGGCTGATGCCTTCCTCCCGGCCGCGCGTCCATACCTTGGTCGCGACGAAAGCCCGGTCATGCGCTTTCAGTTCCGAGAGCAGTTCGCCGGCGACGGCCTCCGACCTGCCATACATGGGCGAGCTGTCGATGACCGTTCCGCCGGCTGCGAAGAGGACCTTGAGCGTTTCCCGCAGGGGCGCGCGCTCCGCTTCGTCCGGACCGGCATCGAAGGTTTGCCAGGTGCCCACGCCAATCACGGGCAATGCCTCGCCGCTGGACGGGATGGGACGGGTGTGCATCGGTCCCATGGGCTTCGGCGGCGCTGGCGCTGGCGCGGGCGCGTCCGCGGCGCGCCCGGTGCCGGACAGGCCAAGGCCGACCATGGAAGCCATGGCAAGCCTGAGGAATTCGGCGCGCGTCATGCCATGCCCGCGCCGTCCCGCATCATCAACGTTTTCCTGGTTCATCGGTCTTGCCTCCAATTGGGAAATTGTCAGTGGCAGTTCCATCTGCCCGCGCCGACTGCTGGCGTGCGAGCCAGCGGGCCAACCCCACCCAGGCCAGCGTCAGCGGCGCCATCAACGCGGTCATTGCAGAGAAGCCGATGCCCGCGGCAGCGGCGGTCGCAATGAGCCATCCGGACGCCGCATCGCCGCCACGGTAAACCAGGGTATCGATCACGTTCTTGGCCTTGTACTTGGCGTCGCGGCCGAGCACAGTGAACAGGGTCTCCCGCGCCGGCCTCGAGAGCGCGTAATCGGTCGCGCGCCTCACGCCCTGCGCCAGGGCCAGCATGCCGGTCGAGGGCAGCGCGGCCAGCGCCGCGCAGGCGGCCATGCCCAGCAGGGGAAGCAGCGCCAGCACGGCGGCCACGCCCAGCCAGCGCATCAGGCGACCGGTCAGCAAGGTTTGCGTTACCAGGGCGAGCACGGACACGAGCAGGTCGATGCCTGCGAAGAACTGTGTCCGGCCGGCGGTGTCGGGAAACGCCCCGGCGACGATCTTGCCTTGTTCCACGTAGAGCACGGTCGAGACAAAGGAATGCAGCAGAAGATACAGCGCGATGCCCGCCAGGTAGCGGTCGCGCAGCAATGCGCTCAATCCGGACAACAGGCTGCCATCAAGGCGAACATTGCCGTGCCGCGCAACGCCGATGAGCTCGTCTTGCCTGCCATCGTCGCGGCGGAGCACGCGGAAACCTTGCACGGCAATTTCCAGTAGCAATGCGGAGGCGATCGTCAATGCCGCTATGCCGAACGTGGCCGAGGCAATAGCCGCCAGCGCCGGACCGAGCAGGGCGCCAGCGGTGCCGCCGGCCGCGATGAAGCCAAAGAGCCGCTTGCCCTGCTCGATGCTGAAGTGGTCCGCCATCACGCTCCAGAACACGCTGACGACGAACAGGTTGAATACGCTGAGCCAGACGAAGAACACCCGCGCCACCAGCAGCGGAGCAACGTCGAGCAGGAACAGCGCGCTGAAGGCGAGGATGTTCAGGGAAAAGAACCGATATGCCAGCGGCACGAACCGCGCTGGCGGCCACCGGCCGGCGATTGCGCCGAATACGGGCGTGATCGCCAGCATGACGACGAAGGTCGCGGTGAACAGCCAGGGCAACTGGCCCGCGCCTCCCGCGATGCCGAGCGCGTCGCGCAGCGGCCGCAGCAGGTAATACGCGCACAGCACGCACATGAAGCCGCAGCAGCCCGCGAGCAATTGCCGCGTCTCGCCCGGGCGAATGTCAACCGCGCGCGCCAGCACGGCGTATGCCTTTCCTTCGATGCCGCGCACGCTGTCGTTGCCGTTCAAGGTATCAGCCTCCAGTTGCCGGCCAAGCGACATCGGCCTGCATGGTTGGGCCATGTCCGGTCGTCGCCGGGCCTGGCTTCAGTATGCCCGCTTTCGGGAAAAGACGGCGTCGTAGCACGTGAGTTGCCACATGGCAAGGTGAGAATTTCCTAGTAACCCTTCTGAATACACTGACTGTTATTGAAGAAGGGATGGTGCAAAGTGCTTGCAAGAGATCTTGGCGCGAAGCACCGGCGGCCGGTGTCAATGCCGCGCGGGACTTCCCTGAACCGTATCCATCGCAAGGCCCTCAACAAGGAATACTGCCATGTTCAAACAACTCAAGGTCAGTACCAAGCTGTTCACCGGATTCCTGTCATTGAGCATAATGGGAGCGGTCGTTGCAGGTATCGGCATCATCAACATGAGCCGGATCAACGACATGAACGACCGCTTGTACGAACAGGAACTGCTCGGGCTTTCCTATATCAAGGAAGCGAACATCAACCTGATCTACATCGGCCGCGCGCGCGGCGAGATGCTGCTGGCGACGACGGACGACGATCGCCAGAAACAGATCGCCAGCATCAGGAAGTACACCGCGGACACCCACGCCTACCTGGAGAAGGGCAAGCGCCTGTTCGTGTCGCAGAAGGCCAAGGACATCTTCGAGGAATACGCCAGGATCGCCGCGGTATATGAAGCCGCGCAAGGCAAGGTGATCGATCTCGCCACCAAGGAAAAGCTTGCCGAGCGCGGCGATGAACTGAGTAAGGCGCTTGCGCTTGTGAGGAAGGATGCGAACGTCCTCGACGACCTGCTGAGCGACCTGGCCCGGCTGAAGGAAGAGCGCGCCAAGGCGACGGCGGAGGAAGGAACCGCCCTGTACGAGACGAGCCGCACCCTCATGATCGCGCTCATCATCTGCAGCGCGCTGGCCGGCGGCATGATCGGCGTACTGATCACGCGCAACCTGTCCGCCCAGCTCGGCGGCGAGCCGCACGAAGCCGTCGAGGCGGCCCGCAAGATCGCCGATGGCGACCTGAGCGTGGAAATCGTTACCCGTCCCAACGACAAGGCCAGCATGATGCATGCCCTGTCCATGATGCGCAACAGCCTCGCAGCCATCGTCGGCAACGTGCGCGCCGGCACGGAAACCATCGCGACCGCGTCGTCGCAGGTTGCGGCGGGAAGCCAGGACCTGTCGTCGCGCACCGAGCAGCAGGCCAGCTCGCTGGAAGAAACCGCGTCCTCGATGGAAGAGCTGACCTCCACCGTGAAGCAGAACGCCGACAACGCGCGCCAGGCCAACATGCTGGCAGAGGCCGCATCGGATGTGGCGCGGCGCGGCGGGGAAGCCATTCACCAGGTCGTCAGCACCATGGGGGAAATCAACCAGTCCGCCGGCAAGATCGTCGACATCATCAGCGTGATCGACAGCATCGCCTTCCAGACCAACATCCTGGCGCTGAACGCGGCCGTGGAAGCGGCTCGCGCCGGCGAGCAGGGCCGGGGCTTCGCGGTGGTCGCATCCGAAGTTAGGACCCTTGCGCAACGCTCCGCCAACGCGGCGAAGGAAATCAAGGCATTGATCAATAACTCGGTGGAGAAAGTGGAGACCGGCAGCAAGCTGGTGGCCGACGCCGGCGCGACGATGGAAGAAATCGTCGAGAGCGTGCGCCGCGTCACCGACATCATGGGCGAAATCACCGCCGCGACCCAGGAGCAGACCTCGGGCATCGAGCAGATCAACCAGGCCGTCACCCAGATGGACGAGGTGACCCAGCAGAATGCGGCCCTCGTCGAGCAGGCCGCGGCTGCGGCCGAAGCCATGCAGGATCAGGCGGCGCAATTGTCGCAGGTAGTCAGCGTGTTCAAGGTGGACCGCTTTGCCGTCAGCCTGGCCGCGCCTTCCCAGCCGCCCAGGAAAGCCGCCAAGGTAGTTGCCGCGCCTGCAGCGCGTACCGTGGCATCAAAGCTGTCGCCGGCCCAGCTTCGCAGGAACCAGGTCGCCTTGGCACCTTCGCCGACGGAACATTGGGAAGAGTTCTGAATTCCCGCTTCTTTCCGTGACTGCTCCGCCGGCCCATCCGGCAGCGGAGTTTACCGACCGCCGGCTTCGTCCGGCGGTTTTTTTATTGGAGCGTAGACTGCTTTGTGGATGTCTGGTTTGTCGAGGCGAGAGGGATGATGTGAGGCGCACCGTGTGATTGAAATGGGATGTCTGCCTTCGCTGGAATGACAAGGGGTGCGGGTAAGGCGGAGGCAAACGGGAATGATGCAGACGCCAGGTTCTCTGCTCGGCGCGAATTGACATATCCCTCGCACAAGCCTATCGTGCGAGAGCTTTATCCCTTAACCTACTCTTCGGTTCGCCAATCATGAGAAAAGCAGCAGCCAAATCGCGACAGGATGGCTTCATCAACGTGCCGGTGACTGAGGAAACCCGCAAGGGCCTGCATCAGCTCAAGGAATCGATGGGAGCGCAGAGTCAGGCGGAAGTCATCGAACGCGCCGTCAGGGTCATGCTGGCCATCCAGAAAGCAGCGTCCGCCTGAAGCGAAGATGGTAGGCCGGGGCGCCAGGTGTCGCAAATGCAGGCGGAGGGCCTGGTTCAGAACCGGTGCAGCCGCCAGCCGCGTCTGAACCGGATCAGCAAGGCACGAAACAAGGATGTCTTGGTCGGTATGCGTTGAAAAAGCGAGTGTCCCATCAAAGCTCCAGAGTCATGGTTCCATTGTAGGAATTTCCCATGACGTTTCGGTGACAACCCGCATGACCGTTGATCTGTCGCTAGCGACTCCGGGCCTTCATTGCAACGTCATGACATGCGCTCATTGAGCATCACGCTCATGACGCGCAACATGTCCACGTCCCGTTCGTTGAGCGACATGTCGGGCGCGTGGCTGAAGCAGCACAGCGTGCCGTACACCGATCCGTCCTTCCTGAGAAGGGGCACGCTGAGATGGGCGCGCACCGGAATTTCGCGGGTGGCAGGCAGCGACGAGGCCTCGCTGTTTGCCATCGCATCCGGCAGGCACTCCGGAAGGCGCCCATCGACGACGCGCTGGCAGAAGGTTTCTTCCAGCGGGTCGCTGTTCCCCTGCTGGATCAGCGCGGAATTCACCGGCGGATCCACCTGCTCGAACACGCGCCTTCCCTCCTCGAACTTGCTGATGAAAGCCACGTCCATGCCGAAGTGTTCGCGCGTGGCACGCAGCGCGTCTTGCAGGAACTGCTCGCGCGCGCCGAAGCCCGGGTTCGCCTGCGGTTTCGCAAACACCTTTTCCATGAAATCGAAGAATGGGGCGCGCGGCGCGGCGGGCGGCACGCTTGCGGGCGTTGTACGGTCATGCCACTTCGCGAGGCGGGCGCGGCCATCGCGCTTGGCGCGGTACATCGCTTCGTCAGCCTGCCGGATGAGGATGTCGGACGTCGTCTCGTCGCCCTGGTAGATGCTCAGGCCGATGCTGGCCGTGACGACGAGAGGCTTGCCCGGTTCGAGCTGCATGGGCTCGGCGATCAGGTCCAGCAGCTTGTCGGCCACGATGACCGCATCCTTGTCTTGTTCCACGTCTTCCATCAGCAACAGGAACTCGTCTCCGCCCAGGCGGCCGATGAAGTCGTTCTGCCGCAGGTTGGCCTTGAGGCGCTTCGCCAGTTCCTTGAGGACCATGTCTCCGACGTGATGCCCTTGCAGGTCGTTGATGACCTTGAATTGATCCAGATCGATGAAGAGCACGGCCAGGCCGCGATCCCTGCGCTTGGCGGCGGCGATCGCGGCGTCGAGGCGCTCGCGCACGTGCCGCCGGTTGGGCAGGCCGGTCAGGGTGTCGGTCCTGGCGATTTCGAGAAGCTGGTCCTCGGTTCGCCGGCGCTCGGACAGGTCATGCAGGAAGGAAAAGAAGACCACGCGTCCCTGGTCTTCGCCCATCGAGACCGTCATCTCCACCGGGAAGATTTCACCGTCGCGGCGGCGCGCCTGCAGGGTGACGCGGCGGTTCAGCATGCGGACCTCGCCGGTTTCCTGGAAACGCTTCATCCCTCTTTCATGTTGGTCGCGCTGTGCTTCCGGAACGATCAGCTCCGCCATCGGCCGCCCCATGGCCTCGCCGGGATGCCACCCGAAGAGCTTGGTCGCCATGTTGTTCCAGCGGATGACGTTGCCTTGCGAATCGATGGCGATGAAGGCGTCGTGGCAGGCGTCTAGCAGGGCATCGAGTAGGGGAGGGATGGGACGTTCGATCATGTTAGCTGGCCTTGCCATTTCTTGATAAAAACGGTGCGGTAACCGGGATCATTTCTCATAAGAAACATTAGCTGTTTCCGCCTTTCGTTCGGCAACAAAGAACCCTTGGATTGACTTTCGTCAAACTATGTTTCCTTAAAGATTAGGGCTCTCCAGCTTGCCTGTCTACTCCCGGCACATTTATGCAGGATAAGACGAAGTTTCTCACTTCCGGGTTGAGCTTGCTCAATTTCGCTCAGGAACATGGAAGAGGGTCATCTTGTCTGATGGAACATATTATTCCAAATTAGAAGACGTCGTTCTGCAATGCGGAACAACATGCAGGCTGGCATACCGGCCATCCAATTCAGACTGGAGACGACACCCATGAAGACAAGCACTACTACCTTCACCACTCTCAAGACCTTGTGCGCTGTTGGCGTGGCCGCTGCGCTGGCAGGCTGCGGCGCGAGCGGCAGTGACACTGCCGGCGCAAGCGCGGTCGGCGCTGGAAGCGTTTCCCGCGCCGCGCCCGAGCTCACCCTGGTCGATTCCAGCGGCCTGCTGCCCGGCGTCGACCAGGCCTCGCTGGCTCCCCTGAATGATCTCGCCCCGGCGGCCACTGCCGGCCGCATCGACGCCAGCACGGTGTCGGCCGATGGCACCGTGATTGCCTTCACGGTCTACACGCCCAACATCGCGGCCGGCAATTCCGCACCCCTGCTCATCGAAGGACATGGCTGGGGCGGCAAGCGGACCCGCAACCTCGATACCACCGCTTATGCCGATCTCGCCAACACCCCGCTGCAGACCGCCAAGCTGGCGCTCGACTCGGGGGCGCAGGGCGGCAAGCAGGGCACGCGCGGCTGGTATGTGATCAGTTTCGACCAGCGCGGCTTTGGAGACTCCGGCGGCTTCGCCAACGTGATGGATCCCAAGATCGAAGGAAAGGACGTGCAGGCCATCATCGACTGGGCGCAAGCCAACCTGCCGCGCCTCGCCTACCGCAAGAACAAGAACGGCGTCGCCGATCCGGTCGTCGGCGCGGTCGGCCTCAGCTACGGAGGCGGCTACCAGACGATCGGCTCCGGCGTCGACAAGCGCATCGATGCCCTCGTACCGACCACCACCTGGGCCGACTTGCGCTACAGCCTGTACGACATGCCCAAGAGCGAGTACCTGGCCCTGCTGGTCGGCGTCGGCGCGGCGGGTCTCGGGCGCGCCGAGCCCTTTACCTACCAGGCCTTCGTCGATGCCAACACCACCGGCCGCACCAGCCCCGAGTTCAGCCAGAAGATGTACCAGCACAGCCCGGTCTCGTACTGCGAAGGCAACAGTCCCGACATGCAGCAGCCGGGCATTCCCTCCTTCTTCATCCAGTCGTCGAACGACGTGCTGTTCAACCTGAACGAAGGCTTCCAGTCCTTCGAATGCTTCCGCAAGAACAATCCGCGTTCCAAGCTCATGGCCTTGCGCTTCGGTCATCCGGACGTCCTGGTGAGCAGCACCAGCGGATCGAAGTTCACGGAAGAGAACATCGCCTGCCGCGGACCCGGCGGCGGATCGATCCCGGTCGCACGCCTCGCGTTTTCCTTCCTGTCGCAGAACCTGGTCGACTCACGGCTCGACGGCAGCTATTCCGCTGACTACCTGACAGTTCCCGACGTCCGCGCCGTGCTCGAGGATGGCAACGCCGCCAGCGGTCCTTATGGCGAGACCGCCGAAGGGCAGTGCTACGAGATCGCCAAGCTCGGCAGCAATCCCTCCGGCGCGCCTCTTGTCAAGCGCGGCGGCGACGCATTCCCGGCCACGCCTGCTACCTTGCAGAACATCGTTGCCGGCGCGCCGGCTCCCTTGCTGAGCCTGATCAAGCCCAACGACCCGTCGACGCTCGCAGAGCCGGCAATGAAAGCCTTTGCGGCGCCGGATGCAGGCAGCTTCGTGCCGCTCGCGCCCGCGCAAGGCAGGGACCGCTCATTGTTCGGCACGCCGACGGTGCACTTCTCGATCGATGCCACCGACATCCTCAACAGCTCGATCGACAATGCGCCGATCCTGTTCGTCGGCCTGGCGCGCAAGACGGCTTCCGGCCAGCTCCAGCTCGTGCATGACCAGGTTCAGCCGGTGCGCGGCTTCGGCGCGCATGACTTCACCTTGCCGGGCGTGAGCATGCTCCTGCATGGCACCGACCAGCTCGGCCTCGTAGTGTTCGGCTACCATCCGCAGTACTTCAACTACTACACCAAGCTTCCGGTCAACGTGAACGTCAGCGGCATCACCGCCGGCCTGCCTTTCGTGAACTGAGGTGCATTGGGCTGAAACAAGGCACCCGGATCATCCGTCGGCAGCATGATGGATGATCCTGTCGACGCGCAGGCGCTGGCGCGCGTCGGTGACGGCGCGTGACGCAAGCCAGACCGCGCCGACCGCCGCCAGGCCGCTTGCGCCGGCCAGCAGGAAGAGCAGCAGGATCTGGTACTTCACCGCTTCCAGCGGGTCCATGCCAGCCAGGATCTGGCCGGTCATGGTGCCCGGCAGGGTAATGATGCCCGCCGCCGCCATCTGGTTGGTGACCGGGATCAGGCCGCGCCGGATGCCGGTGCGCAGCGGGCCGGTGAGCGCGTGCCGGATCGTTTCCCCCAGCGCCAGCCGCGCTTCGATCTCGCGCCGGTCGCGCACCACCGTCGACAGGAAGGTGTCCAGGCTGAGGCTGGCCGAGGTCAGCACGCTTCCCAGCACGATACCGAGGATGGGCAGGGCATAACGCGCCTCGTACCACGGGTCGGGACGTATCGCCGTCAGCAATGCCAGCAAGGCGGTCATGACGCTCGCCGTCGCGACCACGACCGCCGCAAGCCGGTACGCGGCCATGCCGCGCAAGGCATGCGAAGGACGTATCGCCACCTCGCGCGCGGTCGCCGCCAGCATGAGCATGCCGATGCCCGCGGTGGCGGCGGGCGAGGCAAGCGCAAAGACCGTGCGCAGGACCAGTCCCACCAGCAGCAGCTGCATCACCATGCGCAAGGCCGACCAAAGGATGCCGCGATGCAGGCGCAGGTCGAGCGCGAGAGAGATCGCGGCGTTCAGCAGCACCAGGAGTGCGGCGATGCCTAAGTCGGACGCGTGCAGGCTAACCGGATGCATGCCTGCCCGCTGCGTTGCCGCCGAGGCGAAGCGTCGCGCCCGCCATGCGCCCGGCCTGGTCTTCGGAATGGGTGACGATGACCATGCCCCGGCCCGGCCGCAGCCAGTACCGCAATACCTGCTCCACGCCGGCGACGGATTGCTGGTCCAGCGACGCCGTGGGTTCGTCCAGCAGGAGGATGGCTGGAGCGCGCGCCAGCGTGCGCACCAGCGTGCGCACCAGCGCGAGCCGCTGGCGCTCGCCCGTAGAGAGGCGGCCCACTTCCGCGGACAACAGGTCCTTCGGCAAGCGGAGCGCTGCCATCCAGTCCGTCACTTCTTCCCTCATGAACTCAAGCGAGCCCGCGGAGAAATGACTGTCCACGCGAACCTGCCACCACGCCGCTTCCGCGGCGTGGTATGCGACCTGCCGCCGCCACGCTGGCGCTTCCCAGGATTCGCGCTCCCTGCCTTCAAGCATGACCGTGCCGGAATTCTCGTCGAGGTCGGCCAGCATGCGCAGCAAGCTCGTCTTGCCGCAGCCTGAAGGACCCAGCACGGCAAGGCACTCGCCATCCGGCAGGTCGAATGAAAACGGACCGGCGATCCGGGACCGAAGGTCGCGGACGCGAAGCAGCGCCGCCTGCGCGGATTCCTTGCCGTCCCCTTCCACGCCGATGGCCTAGCCGGGCTGGCCGAGCTGCTTCAGCAGGTCCGCCTGCACGATTTCTATCCAGTAGCCGTCCGGGTCCTTGATGAACGCCACATTGCGCATCTTTCCCTGGTCCGGCCGCTTCACGTACGTCACCTCGTTCTGGTCGAACCATGCCACCGCCGCCTGCAGGTCGGGAACGGAAAAGCAGATGTGGCCGAAGCCCTGCGGCTGGGCGTTTCCGTCGTGGTAGCGGAATTCCGGGGCGGATTCGGTGCCCCAGTTGTGGGTCAGCTCCAGGATGCCGCGCTGCGAGAACGTCCAGGCAGTGCGCTCGCCCGCATCTTCCGGCGCCTGCTCGCCGTCCTGCATGCGCGCGAGGAAGTAGAGCGAAAATTTCATCTCCGGAAAGTCGAGCTTGCGCAAGACGCGCATGCCGAGCACCCGCGTGTAGAAGGCAAGCGATATCTGCGGATCCTTGACCCTGAGCATGGAATGGTTCAGCACGAAGCCGCGCGTCGCCTGCGGGAGGTCGGTGGCTACGCCGGGGTAGGATTCAGTCGTAAATGGCATGGTCGTCCTTCATGTAGTCGCGCCGGCAAGGATGGCTTGCATGGCAATGGATGCGGTTCGCCTCATTCGTCAGATTGCTCGTCATGCGGTCGCGACGCGCGCCGAGGGATGGATCGTACAGCCGCGATGCACGTTTTCGAGGAAGCGGATGGCCTCGTCCAGGGTGGCCGTGGGCGGCACCAGCTTCGCGAGCGACGCGCTCTGCTGCAGCCGGTCGAGCCCGTAGGCCACGGTGCGCGAGATCTCGCGCGCCTGGCGTCCATCGCTGTTGTAAAGCGCGTCGTAGACGCCGGCCGCGTCCCAGACCGGCACCAGCCCGGGATTGGTGGAATCCTCGAAGACGACGGCCGGCATCGGGCTGTCGTCCTCGCGCATGAGCCGGAAACTGAAGGTCACCGCGTTGCCTCTTCGTGGAATGGGGATGTGGCTGGGATATTAACATCGACCTTAAGTTTCCGCCCCGGCATCCGGCCGCGTTCACTTCACTCTCTGCTTTTCCAGCTTGCGTGCCAGCGTGCGCCGGTGCATGCCGAGCCGGCGGGCGGTCTCGGAAATGTTGAAGCCGGTCTCGGCCAGGGTTTCGTGGATGCGTTCCCACTCGAGGTTCTTGATCGACGTGGAGCGGTTGGTCAGCTCAACTTCGGCATTGCCTGCCACATGGCCGAACGCTGCCTCGATGTCGTCCGTGTTGGACGGCTTGGCCAGGTACTGGCATGCGCCGAGCTTGATGGCTTCCACCGCCGTGCTGATGCTCGCAAAGCCCGTCAGGACCACGATCAGCATGTCCGCGTCCCGTTCATGCAGCGCTTGCACGCAGGCAAGGCCCGACGCGCTGCCATCGAGCTTGAGGTCGACCACGGCATGGGTTGGCGTCTTCTGCTGCAGCACCGATTGCAGATCCTCGAGGTTGGAAGCGGTGACCACGGCATAGCCGCGGCGCTCGAAGGAACGCCCCAGCGTCCGTGCGAACGCGGCATCGTCTTCCACGATCATCAGCAGGCGTTCGCCCCGCTGGTCCGGATGGCTTTCAGACGGCATGGCGCGCCTCCTGTTCGAGGGTGATGGCCGCAAGCGGCAGGGCGATCTCGACGACCGCGCCGCCTTCGGGCCGGTTGCGCGCGGTGGCCTTGCCGCCAAGGGCGCGCGCGACGTTCACCACCAGGAACAGGCCCAGCCCGCGGCCGGGCCGGCCCTTGCTCGACTGATAGGGCGTGCCGAAGCGTTCCAGCATATCCGGCGGAAAACCGGGGCCCGCATCCTCGACCCGGAGCTTGAGGGTATCCGCCTCGCGCGCCGCCTCGAAGCGCACCCATTCCGGCGAAGCTTCGAGCGCATTGTCGAGCACGTTGATGATCATCTGCTTCAGGGTCGAATCGTAGACCATGGCAAAGTCATGATAGAGGCGGTTCTCGAAGGCGAACTTGCGCGGGGAACGGGTATCCCGCCATTCCTTCGCAAGGTCTTCGAGGAAGCGCGAGATCATGGCCTTGGACGACGACTCGCCGCGCGTCTTGCCGGCCGCCCTGAGGACGCCGCTGACGATGGCCTTGCACCGCTGAAGCTGGGCCTCCATTTCCGCGATGTCCTCCTGCAGATCCTGCTTGCCCTGAAGCTCCGGCAGGCGGCGCCAGTCGCCCAGGATGACCGACACCGTCGCCAGCGGCGTGCCGAGTTCATGCGCCGCGCCGGACGCAAGCAGCCCCATGCGCACGATATGTTCCTCTTCCGCCGCCCGCTGGCGCAGGGCGGCAAGCTGCTCGTCGCGTTCGCGCAGGTTGCCGATGATCCGGCGCACCAGCATTACCAGCAGCACCGCATTCAAGGCAAAGCAGATCAGCATGCCCTCGATGTACAGAGCCGGGAAAGACTGGCCGGCATCGAGCGGCAGCTCCAGCGGCGTGGAAAACACCGAGAGGCCGCCCAGGCAGCAGATCGTGATGGCGGTGATCGTCCAGGTCGACCAGGCGCGCAGCAGGACCGCGCTCAGCACGACCTGCAGCAGGTAGAGGAAGGCGAAGGGATTGGTGACGCCGCCGCTGAAGTAAAGCTGGGCCGTCAGGCTGGCAACGTCCACCAGCAGGGCAAGGAACATCTCGCGGTTGCTGGCGGCGCGGCGGCTTCGCCAGCGCCGGTGGCTGAAGATGTTGAAGGCGATCAGGCAGGCGAGCACGCCGTACATCTGCAGCAGCGGCAGGGTGATGCCGAACACCAGCGTGACGATGTTGATGGTCGTGACCTGGCCGACCACGGCGACCCAGCGCAGCTCGATCAGGGGCAGCATGTTGCGGTGTCCGGCGGCCTGCTCCACCCCAGCCATCCAGCTGGCGGAAAACCCGTCTCCCTTGATCGGCTTCGCTTCCTCCTGCGCCATGCCCGACATGCCAGCTCCTCGGTTTCGTCAGTTGTGCCCTTGTCCGCCGCGTGCCGCACGGACGCCGGCCGCCGCGCGCCGCGTACCCCGGCGGCGGACCAGCCAGGCGCCGCAAGCCGCGGTCATCAAGGCAAGAGCATACCAAGTCAAGGCATACATCAGGTGATTGTTATGGAAATGAATGACGGTCAGCCCGCCGACGGGCACGCCCGGCGCGGCGCTGGCAGGGTCCTGGCCGTTGCCGTCGGCATCGACGAAGTAGGGGGCGACCGGTCCGAAGCTCGCCAGGCCGCGGGCGGCAGCGATTGCCGGCACGTCGCGCGAATACCAGCGTCCCGCGCCGGGATCGTTGGCGCGCAGGAAACCGCCGCCCGGTTCGGACAGGCGCAGCAGGCCGGTCACCTCGGCGGCCGTTTCGCCCGACGCCGGCTTGACCGAACCTGCCGCATCCTGGGCGACGAAGCCGCGGTTGACCAGCACCACGCTGCCATCGTCGGCGACCAGAGGAGTCAGTATCCAGTAGCCGCTTCCCAGTTCGCTCGTCGCGGCGACCCGTGTGGCGAGGCCATGAAGGAAGCGTCCCGCCACGCGGACATGCCGGTACTCGTCCGACGCCGCAGTGATGGCGGCCCAGCGGTCGCGCGCCGGCACGGGGACGGGAAGGGCATGCACGCGGCTGTCCACGCGTGCGATCAGGTCGTTCTTCCACGCCAAGCGTCGCACCTGCCAGTTGCCCAGGGTAACGAACGCCGCAAAGGCGGCGAGCAGCAGGATGCCGGCGAGCGCGCCTTGCCAGCGTGGACGCGGGGACGGTCCGTCGTCAGGCCGCTGCGGATCGCGTCCCCTGGCCATTGCCGCTTACATGCCGCCCATCTGGTGGTGCATGCCGGGCATCATGTTGGTGTTGAGGTGGTACAGCACCCAGATCGAGCCGGAAAGCATGATGACCACCAGCACCGCGGTGAAGATCAGCGACAGCATGGTCCAGCCATTCTCCGCGCGCGAATTCAGGTGCAGGAAGTAGATCATCTGCACCACGATCTGCACCGCCGCAAAACCGAGGATGACGAGCGCCGTGGTGCTGGACTTGTCGAACACCTTGCCGATCACCAGCCAGAAGGGGATGGCTGTCAGGATGACCGAGAGCAGGAAGCCGACGGCATAGTCCTTCAGGGAAACGTGGATGCCTTCTTCTTCATGGCCATGTCCATGGTCGACGCTGTCGGTCGGGTTGAATTGCCGTTCGCTCATGGCAGCACTCCCATCAGGTAAACAAAGGTGAACACGCCGATCCAGACCACGTCGAGGAAGTGCCAGAACATCGACAGGCAGGTGAGGCGCCGCCTGTTTTCCGGCACCAGGCCATGCTTGCCGAGCTGGAACAGCAGCGTCACCAGCCAGACGAGGCCGAAGCTGACGTGCAATCCGTGCGTGCCCACCAGCGCGAAGAATGCCGTCAGGAAGCCGCTGCGCTGGGGTCCGGCGCCTTCATGAATGAGGTGCGCGAACTCGGTAAGTTCCAGGCCGATGAACGCGGCGCCGAGCAAGCCGGTGACCGCCAGCCAGAGCATCGTTGCCGGCTTGCTGCGCCCTTGGGCGGCGAGCATCGAGAAGCCATAGGTGATCGACGACAGCAGGAGGAAGGCCGTGTTGAGCGCCACCAGCGGCAGGTCGAAGAGTTCCGCGCCGGAAGGGCCGCCGGCGTAATTGCGGCCGAGCACCGCATACGCCGCGAACAGGCAGGCGAACACCAGGCAGTCGCTCATCAGGTAGATCCAGAAGCCGAGCAGGGTGCCATTGTGCGGATGGTGCTCGACCACATGGAAACGGCTCCCGTCGAGCGCCTGGCCTGCCTCGGCCGGCGCGCGGTCGTCCTGCCTGCTCAGGGCTGCGGCCCCGGCCATGGCGGGGTTGAATGACATGTCATGCATAGCTTGCCACCATTTCTGCGTGTGCCTTTTCGACACGGTTCACTTCGTCGGCGGGAATGTAAAAGTCCCGCTTGTAGTTGAAGGTATGGATGATGATCGACGCCATCATCGCGATGAAGGACAGGCCGGCCGGCAGCCACATGTGCCAGATCAGCGAGAAGCCGAGCGCGGCGGAGAGGGCGGCGATGATGAAGCCGGCCGCGGTGTTCTTCGGCATGTGGATCGGCACGTAGCCCGCGATCGGCCGCTGGTAGCCGTTGCGCTTCATGTCCGCCCAGGTGTCGTTGTCGTGCACCCTCGGCGTGAACGCGAAGTTGTAGTCGGGCGGCGGCGAGGACGTGGACCATTCCAGCGTGCGGCCGTCCCAGGGGTCGCCGGTCACGTCGCGCAGGGCATGGCGGCGGCGGAAGCTGACATAGAACTGGACGAGCATCGCCGCGATGCCGAGCGCGATCATCGCCGCGCCGACCGCCGACACCTGGAACCAGGGCTGCAGGGAAGGATCGTCGAAATGGCTCATGCGGCGGGTGACCCCCATCAGGCCGAGCAGGTACACCGGCATGAAGGCGACATAGAAGCCGATCACCCAGAACCAGAACGATACCTTGCCCCAGAAGGCATCCAGCTTGTAGCCGAAGGCTTTCGGGAACCAGTAATTGATGCCGGCGAACAGGCCGAACAGCACGCCGCCGATGATCACGTTGTGGAAGTGCGCGATCAGGAACAGGCTGTTGTGCAGCACGAAGTCGGCGGCCGGCACCGCGAGAAGCACGCCGGTCATGCCGCCGATCACGAAGGTCACCATGAAGGCCACGGTCCACATCATCGGCAGCTCATAGCGGATGCGTCCGCGATACATCGTGAACAGCCAGTTGAAGATCTTGGCGCCCGTCGGGATCGAGATGATCATGGTCGTGATGCCGAAGAAGGAGTTCACGCTCGCGCCCGATCCCATGGTGAAGAAGTGGTGCAGCCACACCAGGTAGGATAGGATGGTGATCACCACCGTGGCATACACCATCGAGGTGTAGCCGAACAGGCGCTTGCCGGAGAAGGTCGAAACCACTTCGGAAAAGATGCCGAACACGGGCAGCACCAGAATGTACACCTCGGGGTGGCCCCAGATCCAGATGAGGTTCACGTACATCATGGCGTTGCCACCCAGGTCGTTCGTGAAGAAGTGCGTGCCCAGCGTGCGGTCCAGGGACAGCATGGCGAGCACGGCCGTCAGCACCGGGAAGGCGGCAACGATCAGCACGTTGGTGCAAAGCGAGGTCCAGGTGAACACCGGCATCTTCATCATGCTCATGCCCGGAGCGCGCATCTTGACGATGGTGGCGATGAGGTTGATGCCTGATAGCAGTGTTCCGACGCCGGCTATCTGCAATGACCATATGTAGTAGTCCACCCCTACGTCGGGACTCTGCAGGATGCCGGACAGCGGCGGATAGGCCAGCCAGCCGGTCTTCGCGAACTCGCCCACGAACAGCGACACCATCACCAGGGCGGCGCCCATGGCGGTCATCCAGAAGCTGAAGTTGTTGAGGAAGGGGAAGGCCACGTCGCGCGCACCGATCTGCAGCGGCACGATGTAGTTCATGAAGCCCGTCACCAGCGGCATCGCGACGAAAAAGATCATGATGACGCCGTGCGCGGTAAAGATCTGGTCGTAGTGGTGCGGCGGCAGGAAGCCGGCGTTGTCGCCGAAGGCGACCGCCTGCTGCAGGCGCATCATGAGCGCGTCGGCGAAGCCGCGCAGCAGCATCACCAGGCCCAGCAAGATGTACATGATGCCGATCTTCTTGTGGTCGATGCTGGTGATCCAGTCGCGCCACAGCGGACCCCACAGGCGCATGCGGGTGAGAAGCGCGAGGACGGCGATGCCGCCGAGCACGACCATCGCGAAGGTGGCGATCAGGATGGGCTCATGGTAGGGAATGGCATCCCAGCCGAGCCGGCCGAGAAGCAGCGTTTTCATGTCCAGAGGGGCTTGCATGTTCATTACTCGTGGTGATGGTCGTGTGTCTTGCCCGATGTGGCGCCGTTCGGCGCAGGCTCAAGTCCTGAGGGACGCGGCTTGCCATCCGCTTCCGGTTTCTTCATGGCCTCGTGCTGGCGGGATTCCTCTTCCTTGCCTTCCGCATGCACGGGCTGGCCGGCATCCTGGCGCGGCTGCTGCTCGCCGTGGCGGCCCGGCTCGCGGTTGCGCATGGCATCGGCCGCCATCATGTCTTTCATGCACGTCGTGCCTGCTTCGACGCAGCGGTTGACGACCGCGTCATACAAGCCGGGGGCGACGCTGGCATAGTGGCGCACCTGGTCACGCTCGCTCGGTTTTTCCAGTGCCAGGTAGTCGGTCTTCTGCAGGGCGTTGCCGTCCTTTTTGACTTGCCCAACCCAGGCGTTGAATTCCTCCTGTGGCACGCCACGGAAGCGGAAGCGCATGTTGGAAAAGCCGGCGCCGCTGTAGTTCGCGGAAAAGCCTTCGTACTGGCCCGGCTTGTCCAGCACGGCGTGCAGGCTGGTGCTCATGCCCGGCATGGCGTAGATCTGACCGGCCAGCGCGGGGATGTAGAACGAATTCATCACGGTCGATGCGGTCAGAGAGAAGCGCACCGGCACGTCGACCGGCGTGACGAGTTCGTTGACCGTGGCGATGCCTTGCTCGGGGTAAATGAACAGCCATTTCCAGTCGAGCGCCACCACCTGCACGTCGAGCGGCTTGGCGGCGACGGGAACGTTCTGCCCCTGGGCATTGACCTTCTGCAGCGGACGGTAGGGATCGAGCAGGTGGGTGCTGGTCCAGGTGATCAGCCCGAGCGCGATGATGATGAGCAGCGGCGCACCCCAGATCACGAGTTCGAGCACGGTCGAGTGATCCCAGTCGGGAGTATACGGCGCGGACGTGTTGCTCTGGCGATAGCGCCAGGCGAAGAACAACGTCAGCAGGATCACCGGCACGATGATCAGCAGCATGAGCGCGGTCGAGACGCGGATCAGCGTTGCCTGCTGGGCGGCGATGACGCCGGAGGGATTCATGACGATGGTGTCGCAGCCGGCCAGGAGCAGGGTTGCCAGCAGCGCCGCCATCGCAGGCAGGCGGCGGGCTCTAATGTGGGACATGGTTGGGGTCAAGGATCTGGATCAAGTTTTCCAGAACTTTACTGCTCCAGACCCCCTTTGGGCATTGGACAAATTGTCCCACCCGCGTTTTTCGGGCCGATCTCGGCTTACCATGTGGGTCGCTGCGATCTCAATCCCAGGAACGTTTCGTATGTCCACCACACAGATTCATGACGGCAACATGCCAGTCGATCCCGCTTCCGGCGCCGCCGTGCGCGATGCCCGCAATCTCAATGCCCGCGACGACCACATCTCGCCCGGCGAGATCGCCGTCGGCGTGGTGATCGGCCGCGCATCGGAGTACTTCGACTTCTTCGTCTACGCGATTGCCTCTGCCCTCGTCTTTCCCGCGGTCTTCTTTCCTTTCGAAAAACCGCTGCAGGGAACGCTCTATGCGTTCCTGGTGTTTGCCTTCGCATTCATCGCCCGTCCGCTCGGCACCGTGCTCTTCATGAGCATACAGCGCCGCTTCGGCCGCGAGGTGAAGCTGACGGTGGCCTTGTTCCTGCTCGGTTTCTCAACGGCAGGCATCGCCTTCCTGCCGACCTTCAATCAACTCGGCTTCACCGCCATCCTGCTGCTCTCCGCTTTCCGCATCAGCCAGGGACTGGCGATGGGCGGTTCCTGGGACGGCCTGCCGTCCTTGCTTGCGCTCAATGCCCCGGAAAACCGCCGCGGCTGGTATGCGATGCTTGGACAGCTCGGTGCGCCGACCGGCTTCATCATTGCCGCGGCCCTGTTCTCCTACCTGATGTCCAACCTGGCCACGTCTGACTTCCTGGACTGGGGCTGGCGCTATCCCTTCTACGTCGCCTTCGCCATCAACGTGGTGGCCCTCTTCGCGCGCTTGAGGCTGGTGTCGACGAGCGAATACACGCGCCTGCTGGAAGAGCGCGAGTTGCAGCCGGCGAGCGTGGGCGAGCTGATCCGTTCCGAAGGGCGCGTGGTCGTCCTCGGCGCGCTTGCCGCGCTCGCGAGCTACGCCCTGTTTCACCTGGTCACGGTATTTCCGCTTTCCTGGATCAGCTTGTATTCGAAGCGCCCCATCGTCGGCGTGCTCGACGTGCAGATCATCGGCGGCGTGCTCGCGGCCGCGGGCATCGTCATGTCCGGCCTGATTGCGGACCGCCTCGGCCGACGCACCACGCTCGGCGGACTCGCGGTGTTGCTCGCGGTATATAGCGGATTCGTGCCGACGCTGATCGACGGCGGCGAGGCCGGCCAGAATACCTTCGTGCTGGTCGGCTTCCTGTTGCTGGGCCTGTCGTATGGCCAGGCGGCAGGCGCGCTGACGGCAAACCTCTCGCCGAAATTCCGCTACACCGGCGCGGCGCTCACGGCCGATCTTGGCTGGCTGGTCGGTGCCGGATTTGCGCCGCTGGTGGCGTTGGGCTTGTCGGCCGAGTTCGGACTGGCCTTCGTCTCGCTCTACCTGCTGTCGGGCGCCGCGAGTTCGGTGGCGGCGCTGAGCTTGAACCGAATGCTCAACCTGAAGGATTGACAAGAATTTTTCTTCCGTCTCGGGTCTAAGGACCATTGATGACAGAAGGAGAGATTCATGCAATCCCAGTCACAGGCCGGTGCCCAAGCCGGCGGCATGGACGAAAAGGACAAGAAGGCCGGCAAGGAATCTGGTCACCGTCCGGACGGGCAATCCGGCAAGCAGGGCGAAGGGCAACCAGCCGGCAACGAGAGCGCCAATCCGGTGGGCAATCCGAATGACGTCGGCACCGCCGGGGATTACAGCCGCTAGGCCGTCGCCAAGTTCATCGGCCGGCGCGTCTTCCGAACAGCAGGGATGCGCCGAGCCAAGCCAGCCCGGTAACCAGCAGGAGCAGGGCGGACGGCTCCGGTACGCGTACCGGATCGGCCGACCGCGCGGCAAGCTGATTTGCGTTGGGGCCGCTGCCCGGCCTGGTAATGTCATCCTCGTTGGCGGCGAGGTCGGAAGCCTTCGACTGCGTTTCCGGCTGAGGATCCAGCAGGTCTTGCAACACTTCCTTCACGAGAAGGTCAGGGCCAGGCTGGCTCGACAGCGGACCGCCGCCCGGCGCGCCGTCATTGCCCGTGTCTGTTATTTTCTCGCCGGCATCGGGCGCAGCTCCGCCATCACGCTTAGGCGGATTTTCACCCGATGAACCGCTGCCGCTGCCGCCGTTTAGTGCCACCGTGGGGGCACCTTCATTAGCAGCGGGCGATGATGCCTCGCTGCCTGGCCATCCGTTTCCTGCAGGCTTGGCGCTCGTTCCGCCGCTGCCGGCCCCCGTGCCGGTCGGACCGGTGCCGGACGTGCCGCCACGTTCGGTACTGCCATGGCTGCCAACGACACTGTCGTTGCCACCACTGCCGCCAGAACCAGAAGGTGCCACGTCATTCGCCGTTCCGCTGCTTTCTGTCGCACCGTCCTTGCTCGAACTCATCTGGCCACCAGGCTTGGGTGCCAGCAATCCAGACGTTGCCGGCGCCTGCGCTGCCATGCCGAAGGAAAAGAACGACGGCGAGGACATTGCCATGAGCGGCGGCAGATCGCCAATCGCGTCTGCGTGTCCACCGCTCTCGAACGCTTGAGGCGAATGGACAAGGTCCGAACCTGCAAACACGGATTCGCCGGACGCCGGATCGGGCACGAGCGGGTCCAGGGGCAAGGGTACATGCGGTGGCGATGCGTGTACGGACGGCGCAGGCTGCAGCGATGCCGGTGCGGCGGCTTGAGGGGAAGGGGTTTCGGGCGGCGCGGCGGATTGCTGCCCGGCGATCTTGTCCGGCGTATGCGCCGATGCCAACAAGCTGCCGGCGCTGGACAACCAGGCCAGGGAGGCCGTCAAGCCGCAGGTGGCGGCAGCGAAAACGCAGCGTCGAACCGTCGTGGAATGTGCTTTGAGCATCATGGATTTTCCTTGGGTAAAGCCTTGCGGTAGATCATTCCCTGCAGAACCACATGACGGTTAGCAACTGCTATGCCAAGGGGAAAATTCCTTAATAATCAATGTGACAAATCTCTATGGCAACTTCCCTTGTAAAAAAGGACGACATGCTCCTCGTCAACATGGTCCTGCAAAGGCAAGGGCAAGTTTTTCTGCCGTCATGGAATTTCTGGGCAAGGAAAAATCGGAGAACAGCGATTCCGAACGCCATCCTTGAGCAATTCGACGAACGGACATGTCCTAAACGTTGACAATTCAACATGCACACAAGCTGATCGTTGCCGGAAAACGGGAACCGATCATGCCTTGCTGCAACTCAGCAAGCTGTGAAGTTCGAATGGGAGAGACACGTGAAGAACGTCGACCGTAATCCAGCCCCGGCGGCACGAACGCCCTGGTGGCCTCATGTGCGTCCGGTAATGATGGTCAGCATGGCAGGCGGACTCCTGCTTGGCATGTCGGGTGCGCTCCTCGCCGCGCTGTTCGGCGCGTCCCCGGAAGCAGGAGCGGCAACGGGCGCATTGCTGGGAAGCATGGGAACGGCCCCGGCCAGCATCGGCGCGATGCTGGCGGCGATCGACAGGAAGAAGGGTCGAGGCTGACTGTCCTGGCCGGGCGCATCAGATTAAATCAAGTCCTCTCATCCATGATGGCCCCGCCCCTTGCGCTCCCCGGGCTGGTAATGCACTCGCAGGTATTCGCCCAGCCAGGCGTGAATGTCCACCGGCATGCGAACGCCATCCGCCTTTTCCCCCGAATCAAACATCCTCGTCCCCTCGACATAACTGACAGAGGCAAGTACCGGCGCCGGCCGGTCATTCTCTTGGCGCCACATCACGAACACCTTGGGCTCGGGGGCGGCCCAGTTCTCGAAATATCCTTCGTTCTCGTCCGCGAACAGTTCCAGCTCCAGTCCAGGCAAGAGCATGTAATCCTGCCCACCCTCGCCGCGCCATGCCTTCGGCGCGCTCGATTGGCTGGGATCGCGGACCACGCCGACCGCGGCCCAATGATCTTGTGCCCATGGGTGGCGCGCAATCCGGCGCTGCATCAGTACTGCAATCGGAAGGTGATCAAGACGCATTCGGATTCCGTGACGACTCGCTTACTTCTTCGCGGGCTGCTCTGGCGCGCGGATGGAAACCGGATTGTCCGGCTTGGCGTCCGGGCTGGGCGGAGCGGTGCCAGATTTCTCGCTCTTCACCGGCGGCGTGGGTGCCCCTTGGCCAGTCTTTTCCTGTCCAGCCTTGCCGGGTGGGGAAGCGGACTCTGAAATGCCTTTCACCGGCGCCACGGCCACCGGCGGATGCGTCTGCCAGCCCTTGGCCTTGGCCTGTTCGCGCCAGTGGGCGGCCACCTGCTCCATGGACTCCGCGAGCTTCTGCTTTTCCAGTTCGGCCTGTGCGTCGGCCTTTGCCTTGGCGGCCGCCGGGTCGGGGGGCTGCGCTCCCGACGCGGACTTGGGATTCGCGCCCTGGTCCGAGGACTGGTTCTTCAAGGCCGCGCCGGCAGGGGTCGTGCCTCCCAGCGCCGTGCCGCCAGTATTGCCTTCGTTCCCCTGGGGGATGCCCGGCGTGCCGGCGGGCATGCTGGATGGCGTTGCGTTCGCCGCGGCCGGCACATTGCCAGAAGGGGCGGGTGCCGAGGATGCCGCAGGTGATGGAGGCGCAGAAGGTGCAGAAGGTGCAGAAGTTGCAGAAGTTGCGGAGGGTACGGCAGCCTGAGCGCGCGCAAGCACTTCACCGCTCGTGCCGCCGCCGGCCGTGACCTGCCCCGGGAACGAGGTCTTGCGGACATTGGCCGCCGCGCCCTCGGTTCCGTCGTGCTGGCATGCGGCGCAGAACACCAGCAGGCAAAGCGCCGGGACACGGTGAACGAATCCGTTAGGTGGACGCATGTCAGATCCTCCGCGCATCGGCAGGCGGCATCGGCGGCACGTCGGGATGGCTTCCCATCACGTCGTGGTACCAGAGTTCATGGTGCGCGCGGGCCCAGTTTTCGTCGACCGTTCCGTAGCGCATCGCGTCGTAGGCGCCGGGCGTGCCCCAGGTGCCGATGTAGATGTGTCCCATCGCCGCGGCCATGTACATGGTGCCGGCGAGGAGGTGCAGGTAGTCGGCGATCTGCAGCAGGTAACGCGTCAGGCCGATGCCGTTGCCAAGGTCGCGCAGATAAGGAAAGTCCATCATCAATCCGGTGACAGACATCAGCAGGCCGAGCAGCACGACGCCTCCCCAGAACCATACCTTCTCGCCGGCGTTGAAGAATCCGGCTGGCACGTGCTGGTGCGACGCCAGGCCGCCGCCGCGCTTGACCCATTCCCAATCGATGCGATGGAAGACATTGCGCCGCAGGAAGGTCAGGAACATCGCGATCGAACAGACGATGAAGAGCGGGCCGACGAAGTTATGCAGGTACTTTGCGATGATGGCGACCCAGGAAAACGCGCCATGTCCCATCCAGCTCATCAGTATCTTCTTGCCGAACAGGATGACGATGCCGGACAGCGCGAGCGCAATGAAGGTAATTGCCGTGGTCCAGTGAACCAGTCGTTCCCATGCGGTGAAGCGGGTGATGCGGCGCCCGGATTCGCCCTGCTCGACGCGAGCCGGACCGACCGCCTGGTAGAAGCCGAAGATCAGGAAGGGCACGACGAGCAGCACGATGCCGGCGAAGGTGGAGAACGCACCATTGCGCAGGTTGCGCCAGGTATTCCCGCCGCGCTGGAGAATGACATCCTGTTCCGGCATGAGGCCCGGTGAGATGAGGTAGTGCCGGTCGAAATGCTGGCGCCCGGAGGCGGAGGAGTTGAAGCCCGGCTCGGGTTGGTCCTTCTCGGATTGCAGGATAGTCTGCTCTTCCGCGTATGCCGGCTTGGCCGATTCGTTGGGAACCGCCGCGCCGGCCGGGCGCGCAAGGCAGGCTAGGGCAACGGCGAGCCATATGGCGGCGAACAGGTGCAGCCAGCCGGGAATGGCGGCCGGGCTTGATGCTGCGGCCTTGGCGCCAAACTTAGCGCTGGGCTTTCTTGTCAGGCAAGACATCGACTCTCTCCCCCGCGTCACGCGTGCGATTGTATTCATCCTGGTGCATGTTGCGATTGATGATCGCCGCATGCCAGGCCAGCTTGTCGTTGTGGAAAAGGCGCGCTTCATGCTGGTCGTCGGGCTTGCCGTCGTACTTGCCGTCGCGCCAGACCGGATGCTGCTGGACCTCCAGGCAGCCGCCTAGCAGGCACAATGCCGGCGCGAGGAACAGGATGCGCAAGCCCCGCGAGCCCGCAAGAACATGGCGGACGGTAAGGAACGTCATGTCGGCAGCTCCCTCGGATTGTTCTGGTACGCTCCCGGCATCTGGTTCACCCGCGGGCCGTCGCCCTTGTTCTCGATGGGCTTGCCGTTCCTTGGTTTGTAGGCGATGTCCCAGCCCCAAAGTTCGGGGCCGTAGCCGCGCGTCTCGACGCGGCGTTCATAGATGGTGGCGATGGCATTGGCGTCGCCGCCAAGCAGTGCCTTGGTGCCGCATTGTTCCGCGCACACCGGCAGCTTGCCTTCAGCGATGCGGTTGCGGCCGTATTTCTTGAACTCCGCCTCGCTGGTGTCTGGTTCGGGGCCGCCGGCGCAGAAGGTGCATTTGTCCATCTTGCCGCGATGATTGAAGGCGCCGCTCTGCGGAAACTGCGGCGCGCCGAAGGGGCAGGCGACGGAGCAGTAGCCGCAGCCGATGCATAGGTCCTTGTCATGCAGCACGATGCCGTCTTCCGTGTGGTAGAAGCAGTCCACCGGGCACACCGCCATGCAGGGCGCGTCGGTGCAGTGCATGCAGGCCACGGACATGTAGTGCTCGCCCGGCGCCCCATCGCCTATCGTGACCACCCTCCGTCGGTTGACCCCCCATGGCAGCTCATGTTCGTTCTTGCAGGCCGTGACGCAGCCGTTGCAGTCGATGCAGCGCTCGGTGTCACAGATGAATTTCATTCGCGCGGACATGGGATCTCCTGTTCTGCCTGCTCAAGCCCTGACCACCCGGCACAGGGACACCTTGGTCTCCTGCATCATCGTCACCGCGTCGTAGCCATAGGTCCAGCCGGTGTTGACGGCTTCTCCGCGAACCAGCGGCGCGGTCCCTTCCGGATACTGGTGAACGAGGTCCTCGCCCATCCACCATCCGCCGAAGTGGAACGGCATCCATACCAGGCCCTCGGGCACGCGCGGCGTGACCATGGCATGCACCTTCAGGCGCGCGCCGTTCGGCGTCTCGACCCAGACGAACTGGCCTTTCGCGATTCCCATGCGGCGCGCATCGACCGGGCTGATCTCGACGAACATCGCCTGCTGCAGTTCGGCAAGCCAGGGATTGGAGCGCGTCTCGTCTCCTCCGCCTTCATACTCGACCAGCCGGCCGGACGTCATGATCAGCGGGAAGTCCTTGGAAAAGTCCACCTGCTGCACGGACTTGTAAAGCGTGGGCAGGCGCCAGAACGCCTTCTTGTTGTCGAAGGTCGGATATTGCGCCACTAGGTCGCGGCGGGGCGACATGATGGGCTCGCGGTGCACCGGCACCGGGTCCGGGAAATTCCAGACGTGGCAGCGCGCCCGTGCATTGCCGTAGGGGGCGCAGCCATGCTGGATCACGACGCGGATGATGCCGCCCGAGAGGTCGGTCTTCCAGTTCTTGCCTTCCGCCTGCGCCTGCTCTTCCGGCGTCAGGTCGTTCCACCAGCCGAGCCGCTTGAGGAAGACGTGATCGAACTCCGGATAGCCGACGTCCAGTTGGCTGCCCTTGTTGGTCGAGCCATCGCCGGCCAGCAACGATTTACCATCGTGCTCCACGCCCCAGTTGGCGCGGAAGGGCAGGCCGCCTTCCATTACCGGCTTGGAGAGGTCGTAGAGAATCGGCGTGCCGGGATGCTTGAGTTCGGGCGCGCCCCAGCAAGGCCATGGCAAGCCGTAGTAATCCCCCTTGCAGGGACCGGACTCCGCCCGCAGCGTGGTCGGGTCGAAGGTGTGCTTGTTCAGCATGTGCAGCTTCAGGCGTTCCGGCGAGCAGCCGGTGTAGCCGATGGTCCAGCAGGAACGGTTGATCTCCCGGAGAATGTCCTCGATCACCGGCTCGTTGTTCGCCACCTTGATGTTCTTGCAGAGCTGATCCGCGAAGCCGAATTTCTTCGCGAAGAGATACATGATTTCATGATCCGTCTTGCACTCGAACAGCGGCTGGATAACCCGCTCGCGCCACTGGATGCTGCGGTTGGACGCGGTGCACGAACCCTGGGTCTCGAATTGCGTCGCCGCCGGCAGCAGGTACACGCCATCCTTGCGCCCGTGCATTGCGGCGGTCATCGAGGGATAGGGATCGATCACGACCAGCATGTCCAGCTTCTGCATGGCCGCCTTCATGTCGGGCAGGCGCGTCTGGCTGTTGGGAGCATGGCCCCAGTACACCACCGCGCGCAACGGGCTAGGCTGGTCGATGAATTCCTTTTGCTCGAGCACGCCGTCGAACCACCGCGAGACCGTCATGCCGGGCTTTTCCATCAATGCCTTGGACGCGAAGCGGGACAGCAGCCATTGGTAATCCACGCCCCAGACGGTCGCGAAGTGCTTCCATGCTCCCTCCGCGATGCCATAGTAGCCAGGCAGTGAATCCGGATTCGGGCCGACGTCGGTCGCGCCCTGCACGTTGTCGTGACCGCGGTAAATGTTCGCGCCGCCGCCTGCAATGCCGATGTTGCCGAGCACCAGTTGAAGGATGGACAGCGCGCGCACGTTGGCGGTGCCGACATGGTGCTGGGTGATGCCCATGCACCAGACTACCGAGGACGGGCGGTTGGTCGCCAGCATCTCGGCCGCCTTGAAGACCGCCGATTCCGGCACGCCGGTGACATCGGCCACCTTGTCGGGCGTCCATTTCGCGACCTCCTTGCGGACCTCGTCGAGGCCGTAGGTGCGCTGCGCGATGTATTCCTTGTCCTCCCAGCCATTCTGGAAGATGTGCCACAACATTCCCCACACGAAGGCGATGTCGGTGCCGGGGCGGATGCGCACGTAATGGTGGGCGAAGCGCGCGGTGCGGGTGAAGCGGGGATCGACCACGATCATCTTCGCGCCCAGTTCCTTGGCATGCAGGAAGTGCAGCATCGAGATTGGGTGCGCTTCCGCCGGATTCGACCCGATGAACAATACCGCCTTGCTGTGGTGCAGGTCGTTGAAGGAATTGGTCATCGCGCCATAGCCGTAGGTCTGGGCGACGCCCGCTACCGTGGTCGAATGGCAGATGCGGGCCTGGTGGTCGCAATTGTTAGAGCCCCACATCGAAACGAACTTGCGCAGCAGGTAGGATTGCTCGTTGTTATGCTTGCTGGAGCCGATCCAGAAGACGGCATCCTGTCCCGACTTTTCTCGGATCTCCAGCAGCTTGCCGCCCACTTCGGCGATGGCCTGGTCCCAGGAGATGCGCTGGTACTTGCCATCGACCAGCTTCATCGGATAACGCAGGCGGTTTTCGCCATGGCCATGCTCGCGCACGGAGGCGCCCTTGGCGCAATGGGCGCCGAGATTGATCGGGGAGTCGAATGCCGTGTCCTGCCGAATCCAGACGCCGTTCTTCACAACCGCTTCCACCGAGCAGCCGACGGAGCAGTGGCTGCAGACGGTGTGCTTGACCTCCACCTTGCCGTCGGGAGGAACGTTGACTTCGATGGCCTCGGCGGGAGAGATCGCCTGCATGGGAAGGCGGCTGGCTGCCAGGCCCGCACCGCCGATGATGCCGGCGCGCAGCAGGAAGGAACGCCGGTTCATGGTGTTTCCTTCGGCGCATGCGCCGCCATGATGAGCGAAACGATTGCCGCCGTTTTGCCTTGCGGCCGGATTACCACGTTTGCGCAGCAAGGTCACTTGATTCTCCTTTCGAGCAGGCCGACAGGCCGCTGCTACATCAATGACGCCAATCGGTAGTACGTGCGGATATGCTCGGTCTCGTGATATCCGCTTTGCGGTTCTTCCGCTTCGGAAGCGGACGGCAGCGGCGCAGCCGGCCGGACCTGGCGCATGTCGGCCGCGAGGACGGCCGCGGGCGTGAGCGCCGCACCAAGCAGCAGGCTGCGCCGGCGTTGGCGGAAGACGGAAAGAGTCGCGTTCATGGATGTTTATCCTTCAGGTCAGGGAAACGGCATCGTCCCGGGCAAGCACCGTGTCTTCGAAGGCGAATGCCTCCGCCTCGACATCGAAGAACAGGTCTGCCACGTCGGCGACGACGCGGTAGAAGTTCGCCGGTCCGGCGTTCCGGATATCGGCAAGGCAGCGTTTCGTCCAGGGCGCGATATGCCGCTCGAAGAATGCCATTTGCAAGGATAGTGGCTGCGGCGGAAACGGCGGCGCGCCGATGATCAGCACGCGCATGGTTTCGCACAGCAGACCGAGGTGATCTTCGGACTCCGAGGTGCCTGTCCTACGTGCAAGGCCCAGTCCGGACAAGTCCTCGCGCAAGGTCACCAGCGGGAAGTCCATCATGAAACCGCACAGGTACAAGGACCCGTAAGGATTCAGCAGCGGCGTGCCGGTGCCGACGAACAGCGCATCGAATTCCTCCCTCGCAGCCCGCGCGTCGCAGGCAAGCGCGGCCGCCGACAAGGTATTCATTGCCACGGCCAGCACGCCGCTGTCCAGCGGCAGTTCCGCGTCATGGCTTTGCGCCAGCGCATCGAGCAGGGAAGGGGAAGGAGGGGCCAGGAAAAGATGGGAAAGCAAGGCATACCAGTCCGCCCGCGCCGCGTCCACTTCGGAAACGTCAGGCCGGAAGGAAGCGCGCTGCATGACACGCAAAGGGTCGCGGTCCATTCAGGGGAATGAGATACCATGTTGGCAAGATGATTTTTGGATGAGCGCCCAGACGCTTGGTTCCTTGATTTCCCCTCACTGGCGCGGTTTTTGCGCTGGATCTTTCATCACCTGATGGCTCAGGAAGGATTCCATGAACAACGGTTTCAAAGAGGCCTTGCGAAACGGCAAGGCACAGATCGGGTTGTGGCTGTCGCTGGCGTCGCCCTATACCGCCGAGGTATGCGCCACTGCGGGCTTCGACTGGCTTCTGGTCGATGGCGAACACGCTCCCAACGACGTGCCGCGCATCCTGGCGCAACTGCAGGCGCTCGCTGCCTATCCCTCCCATCACGTCGTGCGCGCCGTCGATGGCAATCCCGCCCTGATCAAGCAGCTGCTGGACATCGGCGCCCAAACGCTGCTCATTCCCATGGTGGATACCGCCGAGCAGGCAAGGCGCCTGGTGCATGCCACCCGATACGCGCCGGAAGGCAGCCGCGGCGAAGGCGCTGCCGTCGGACGCGCTTCGCTGTGGGGTCTGCGCAGGGGGTACGTCGATCATGCCAACGACAACGTCTGCCTGCTGGTGCAGGCCGAGTCGCGCACGGCATTGCAGAACCTGGAAGAGATTTGCGCGGTGGACGGGGTGGACGGGGTGTTCATCGGGCCGGCTGATCTGTCGGCGTCATTAGGCCATCGCGGCCAGCCCGGGCATCCGGAAGTCCAGGCCGCCATCGACGACGCGGTAGCGAGGATCGTGCGTACGGGCAAGGCGGCGGGTATCCTCACCAGCGACCCGCTGCAAGCGAGGCGTTACCTCGACATGGGTTGCCTGTTCGTGGCGACGGGAGTGGATGTCAGCCTGCTTGCCAGGGCCGCGCGTGAACTGATGCGCGGCTTCCGCGCGGGTGCGGACGCCGAGGCCGCCTTGCCGCGGCAGGACGGCGGAAGCGTTTACTGAGGAACGCCGATTGGTTGCTTAGTCGCTTAGTCGCTTAATTGCTTAGTGGGAGAAATACCGGCGGAGCATCCGGTCCATCGCGCCCGACGCCTTCAGGCTTGCAATGCCATCGTTGATGCGGGCGACCAGCTTTTCGCCTTGCGGATAATCCCGCGACACCGCCATGTGGAAAGCGGTGGGCGGCACGCCTTCCAGCGTTGCCCGGCCGAGATCCGGGTCCGAGAGCAGTGGCTGGCCGATGGCGGAAAACCCCGCCATGACCTCGTACTTCTCGATGAAGAGATCGCAGCGTCCCGCGTGCAGCTTGCTGATGAGCGAAGGGAAATTCTGCGTGCCCTGGTCCACCATACCTGGCTTGAGTCCATACGTCTCGTAGTTGTAGCCGGCGACGCCGCAGACCCTGAACTGCTGCAGGTCGGCCAGCTTGCGGATGGAAAGGCCCGCGGGATGATGCTTGCGCGAGTAGAAGACATTGCTGCTCGTCAGGTAATAAGGCTGCGACAGCAGATACGTCTTCGCGCGTTCGTCGCTGTACGAGACGTTGAGCGCCATCTGGTAACGGCTTCCGTTCTGGACTTCCTTGAGGCAGCGTGCCCAGGGCAGGAGTTCTATGCCGGGCGGTGCCGGCTGGTCCTTGAAGATTTGCCGCAGCACGTCCACGGCGAAGCCGGTCACTTTTGCCGTCGGCTTGCCATTCTCTCTTTCGAGATAAGTGTAGGGCGGCCACTCGCCGATATCCTCGCAGGCATTGATGTTCGCGTCCGCGGCGGCGGCTGTGCCGTGACCACCAAGAAGGAAGGCAACCAAGGCGCATGCAGGAAACGACAAGCTTGCAGGCGTGAGGCGGGAAGGGGCAGACATGTCACCTCTGGAGAAGTGGAATCTGTCTGCCAAATTATGTTGCGGAAACAGTAATGTCAACAAACATTATCGCTTCCGTTTTGCCTCGTTCCAAAACGCGACAGGTCCGAGGAGGGCACCGACAAGCAAGGGTAAGGCAGGTGTTTAGTTATAGTGCTTGTACACCGAGTGCCTACCATCCTTGTCGACGAGCAAGACGTCGAAAGCATCCTTGCGCGTGCCTTCCATGCCGGGCGACCCGACCGGCATTCCCGGTACGGCCAGGCCCTTGGCCTTCGGTTTTTCTGCCAGCAAGCGCTTGATTTCCTGGGCCGGGACATGCCCCTCGAGCGCGTAGCCTTGCACCACGCCGGTGTGGCAGGAACCGAGGTCGTCGGGCATGCCCATCTTCTCGCGGTAATCCGAAGGATTCTCCACATCCTTCGCCTTCACCTTGAAACCGTTCGCTTCCAGATGCTTGATCCACTCCTTGCAGCAACCGCAGAATGCGCTCTTGTACACTTCGATCACGGGTTGTGCCGCCGATGCCACGAGATGCACGGCCAGCACGCCGGCGGCGAGGGCCGGGGCCATCAAATGCTTTTTCATGATTTCCTTTATGTCAATCTCCGGTGGGCCGCTTCGGCGGCGGGACAGTGAATGCCGTGGTGCCAGTCCAGTCGTTGCCGACGCGTCATCCGCATCAAGCGCCATTTTGACATATCGAGGTTCGGCCCAAGGCGATCCATCACGCGCACCAGGGACGGTTGGCCTTGACCTTCCCCCCATGGGAAGGCTTATCATTCGACGAACTGGAAAATTTCCACCGCAGCACGCTGACGCCATGTCCGGATTTCTCAAGACCTTCCTGCTTTGCTTGTTGATGGCAGCCTTGCCCATCCAGGGCATGGCCGCGGTCGTCAAGGCATCTTGCGGGCCGGAGCGGCATGAAACCACGATGATGCATCACCAGCATGACCAGGCGATGGATGGCCATCATCACGGCATGGCTCCAACGGACGCCGATCAATCCGTTTCCGATACCGGCCATGCCCACAAGGGTCCGCACAAGAGCGCGCAGAAAAGCGATTATTGCAGTGCCTGTGCTGCGTGCTGCCTTGGCGCCGCGGCGCCACCGTCCGCCATGACCTGGAAACCCGTTCCCGGCGTCCGCCTGGCTGACGCCCTGCCTCCGCCGGCCGGATTCGCCGGCCATGTCCCGAGCCGTCTAGAACGACCTCCACGGCAAATTTCCGCTTGATCGACCGCGCGCATTCACGGTGGCAAGCCGCTGCTTGCGCGCATGCCTGTTGCACGCTGGTGCGTGCCTTCTGGTGTGTACCCGATATCCGATTCAGAGGAAAGAAATGATCATCTACCGATGGCTTGCGGCGGCAGCCTTGGCGCTGTCTCCATTGCTCGCCGCTGCGGAACAGGACCCGGCCGACGCCCGGATTGCCGACCCGTCCGCGGCCCAGGCTGCCGTTCCCGCCCTGGGCTTCCAGTCCAGCTTCAAGGATTACAAGGGCATGGCCGAAGACGCGGATACGCCCGACACCGTCTGGATCGCCGCCAACAAGGAGATCGTTGGCCAGGCGAGTCATGCAGGGCATGACGGCCAGGGCGCGGCATCCGCCGTTTCCGCCCTTCCCGAACCGTCCGGGAAAGCAGGTCTGCCGGCTGCTTCCCACGCGGACCATCAGATGCATGGCATGCAGCATGGAAAGGGGCACTGAATGCGCAAGGCAACTACGAGCCGGCGCCTGCTGGCGCCCCTGGCAATGTCGAGCGTGCTGCTCGGCGGATGCGCCACGTTCTCGGCCGATGGCGGTTTCGACATGGTCTCCACGCTGACTCGAGAACGCACGGGCCACGCGGTCGAGCGCCCCACGCAGGATGAATCGACCGGCCGGTCCCGCACGCGGCAGCTTCTCGCCTCTCCGCTCAGCCCGGACGCTGCCGTCGAGCTTGCCTTGCTCAATAACAGGAACCTGCAGGCGTCATTCGCTGAACTCGGCATCGCAGAAGCCGACCTGGTGCAGGCCGGCCGCATGCGCAATCCCGGCGTTTCGTTCAGCCGCCTGCGCGGCGGCGAGGATGTGGAAATCGAGCGCGGCATCATGTTCGACCTGATCGGGCTGCTGACCATCCCGGTACGCAGCGGTATCGAGCAGCGTCGTTTCGAGCAGGCAAAGCTGCAGGCGGCGAGCAAGGCAGTCGGCCTGGCAGCCGACACCCGCCGTGCCTATTTCAATGCAGTGGCCGCGGCGCAAACGGTGCAATACATGGCCCAGGTCCAGGAATCGGCGGAGGCCAGCGCCGAACTGGCGCGACGCATGGCCAGGGTAGGCAACTGGAGCAAGCTCGACCAGAGCCGCGAGCAGGCGTTTTATGCGGAAGCGACGGCGCAGGTCGCCCGGGCAAGGCATAACAACGTTGCCGCCCGCGAGCAGCTTGCCCGCCTGCTGGGACTGTGGGGAGACGATGCGGCCAGCTTTACGCTACCCGATCGTCTGCCCGACCTTCCCAAGGTCCTGGACGAGGCGGCAAATGCCGAGCAGCAGGCGATGCAGCAGCGCCTCGACGTGCAGATGGCAAGGCGTGATGCGGAAGCAACCGCGGGCGCCCTCGGCCTGAGCAAGGCGACGCGTTTCGTCAACGTGCTCGACGCTGGCTACCGCAACAAGAGCGAAACCGGCAACCCGAGGAAGAACGGTTATGAAATCAGCCTCGAGCTGCCGCTGTTCGACTGGGGCAGCGCGCGCACGGCCAAGGCGGAGGCGCTCTACATGCAGTCGGTTCACCGCACGGCGGACGCCGCCGTGCGCGCCCGCTCGGAGGTGCGAGAGGCGTATTCCGCCTACCGGACCAGTCATGACCTGGCACGCCATTACCGCGACGAGGTCGTGCCGCTCCGCAAGAAGATTTCCGACGAACTCCTGCTGCGCTACAACGGCATGCTGGCCTCCGTCTTCGAGCTCCTGACCGACGCCCGCGAACAGATAGTCAGCGTCAACGCCGCCATCGAGGCGCAGCGGGACTTCTGGATCGCCGAGACAAACCTGCAGGCGGCCATCAACGGCAGCGGCGGCACGTCGAACCTGCCGCGCCCCGCCGACAGGCAGCTTGCAGGCACGGCACAGGGACACGATTAAAAGGAACGAACATGATTTCCC
Organism: Noviherbaspirillum galbum; assembly: GCF_010974945.1. Taxonomy (GTDB): domain Bacteria; phylum Pseudomonadota; class Gammaproteobacteria; order Burkholderiales; family Burkholderiaceae_D; genus Noviherbaspirillum; species Noviherbaspirillum galbum. Next base: position 45,763 of record NZ_JAAIVB010000010.1, read on the forward strand.
GCAGAGACTTCTTCAAAGGTGCCGGCATCGCGGTCGGTGCCGGTCTGGTCAGCCGCGCCGGCGCGGCAACCTTGCCGGAACTGGTGACCGCGGAAGGGGCGGGCACATCGCCGCCTCCGCTGCCTCCCAATGGCCGCCCCTACTATCCGGTCGTTACCTTGAACGGCTGGTCGCTTCCCTGGCGGATGAACAATGGCGTGAAGGAATTTCACCTCGTCGCCGAACCGGTCGTGCGCGAACTCGCTCCGGGGATGAAGGCCAACTTGTGGGGATACAACGGCCAGAGCCCGGGCCCCACCATCGAGGTGGTCGAGGGCGACCGCGTGCGCATTTTCGTGACCAACCGCTTGCCGGAGCACCACAGCATCCACTGGCATGGGCAGCGCCTGCCTTCCGGCATGGACGGCGTGACCGGGCTTACCCAGCCCGGCATCCCGTCGGGCAAGACCTTCGTTTACGAGTTTACCGCCCAGCGTGCCGGCACCTTCATGTATCACCCGCATGCCGACGAGATGGTGCAGATGGGGATGGGATTGATGGGGTTCTGGGTCACGCATCCGAAGAACCCGGCGGAGCACCGCGTGGACCGCGACTATGCCATGCTGCTGTCGGCTTATGACATCGACCCGGGCAGCTATACGCCGCGCGTCAACACCATGCTCGACTTCAATCTCTGGGCGATCAACTCCCGCGTCTTCCCCGGCGTTGCGCCGATGGTGGCGAGCCGCGGCGATCGCGTACGCATCCGCGTCGGCAACCTGACGATGACCAATCATCCGATGCATCTTCATGGATTCTCCATGGAGGTCACCGGGACCGACGGCGGCTGGATCCCCAGGACGGCACGCTGGCCCGAGACCGTGGTCGATATCGGCGTCGGGCAGATGCGCAACCTGGAATTCGTTGCCGACGTGCCGGGCGACTGGGCATTCCATTGCCATAAGTCGCATCACACGATGAATGCGATGGGGCACAAGGTTCCGACCATGATAGGCGTGAAGCAGGACGACATCGCCGGCAAGGTCGGCAAGCTCGTTCCCGACTACATGGCGATGGGCGACAAGGGCATGGCGGACATGGGTACGATGCAGATGCCGATTCCCGACAACACGCTGCCGATGATGGGCGGCGAAGGTCCGTTCGGCAGCGTTGACATGGGTGGCATGTTCACCGTCGTGAAGGTGCGTGAAGGCCTCGGGCGAAATGATTACCGCGATCCGGGCTGGTACCAACATCCCAAGGGCACCGTGCCGTGGGAATGGACCGGCGAAGTCCCTGATCCGGCACGCGCCCCTGCTCCCGCGCCTGCGGCTGCTTCCGGCACGCCGGGCATCGAACTGAACGTGCGAAAGCCGCAGGGCCACGGCCATCACTGATGGCGCGTTTAACAATATTCAAGCAATGAAGGAAAATCTCATGAAGGCAATTCTCAACTCCCTCGTTGCCGCAGCCCTGGCGCTCGGCGCGGTCACCGTCGCCACTGCGCAGAGTGCGCCATCCGCGGCCAGCGCGCCGGAGGCGATGTCCACAGGCGAAATCAAGAAGGTCGACAAGGGCGGAGGCAGGCTCACCATCAAGCACGGCCCCCTGAAGAACCTTGGCATGGACGCCATGACGATGGTCTTCAAGGTCAAGGATCCGGCGATGCTCAACGAGGTCAAGGTGGGCGACAAGATCAATTTCGTCGCCGACAACCCCAATGGCCAGTTGATCGTGACGCGGCTGGAGAAGCAACAGTAGAAGCAGCAGCAGAAGCAGCACCAAGTCTGGCATCCCGCGGTTGAGGCGGGCACGGAGCCGATTGCATGCCATGGCGTTCCTTGATAACCTGCGCCGATGGAACAGGACGACCTACGCCAGGATATTTTCAAGAGCCGCATCCGGCTGCGCCACCTTGACTGCTTCATCTGCGTCGCCAGGACGGGCCATGTGGGCAAGGCGGCCGACGCCCTGCGCATGAGCCAGCCTGCCGTCTCCAAGACGCTCTCCGAGCTGGAAGAGATCACCGGTTCGGCACTGCTGGTGCGCAACCGGCAGGGCACGCGGCTGACGAGGGAAGGAGAGGATTTCCTGCGTCATGCGCTCGCCGTCATGGAAGCGCTCGGCGCCGCGCAAGCCTCGTTTGGCGGCAAGGGCCAGCACGCGGCGGAAACGCTGGTCGTGGGCGCATTGCCCACGGTCGCGCCGGACCTGCTTCCCGCCGCGATCAAGACGTTCAGGGAAGCGTATCCGGAAACCGGATTCGTGGTGCGCACCGGCGCGAACGCCGAGCTGCTGGCGCAACTCAAGAATGGAAATTTCGACCTGGTGCTCGGCCGGCTCTCGGATCCTGAAATGATGGTGGGCCTGACCTTCGAACTCCTGTATGTCGAGCCCATGGTGTTCGCGGCGCGTGCCGGTCATCCGCTTTGCCGTTCGGCCCCGGCATTGCAGGCGGTGGTCGCCTTCCCGCTCATCGTCTGGCCCGCCAACACGATACCGCGCCATCATGTCGAGAGTTACCTTCGCGGCCGCGGCCTGAAGCTTCCCCCTGATTGCCTCGAAACGCTGGATGTCGCGCTGGCGCGGCAGATGGTCCTGCAGACCGATGCGGTATGGTTCACTCCGCTGGGCGCTGTCCGCAACGACATGCTCAATGGCGCGATCCAGGCGCTCGATCTTCCCTCCGCGGGCGAGGAGCCCGTCGGCCTGCTTCGCCGCAGCGACTGGAAACCCTCCGGGGCCGCATCCCGCTTTACCGCCGATCTGAACCGGGCCGCGGAAGGTATCCGCCTTGCGAAGTAAAGCAAATCCGGGAACATGGTAGAGTCGTTCTACCGGATATCCCTGCCCAGCCATGAACCGCGCCAGATCCATCCCCGTCTATCAACTCTACGGTGAACACGAGTCGTGGCTGACGCCGGACATGGTGCATTGCGAATCCATTGCCGACCGAAGCCGCCTGCATGACTGGCACATCAAGCCGCATGAACACGTCAATCTTTTCCAGGTGCTGTACCTGCGTTCCGGCCGCGCGATCGTGCAGCTCGATGACGAGCGGCGCAACGTGTCGGGTCCGCATCTCTTGCTCGTGCCGGCGGGATGCATCCACGGATTTCATTTCGACGACGATGCGCAGGGAACGGTCGTCACGCTGGCGCATGCATTCGCCGCTCGCCTGAACAAGGTGGCTGACGGCGGCATGTTGCGCCTGACGCGCCCGGTCCTGCATCCGGTCGGCGGCGAGGAAGAGGACCGCCAGCTGCAAACGATGATCGACGCGATCCATCGCGAGTACCGTGACCATGCTCCCTACCGCAACGAACTCCTGGAAAGCCTCTTGGCCGCACTGCTGATCTGGTTGTCACGGATCGCCGCGGCTTGTCATGCGACGGAGGAGCTCAACCGGGGCGCCCGGCACTTCAAGGGTTTCTGCGAACTGGTCGATCGCTGGTATGACAGGCATTTCCACATCGACCACTATGCCAAAGAAATCGGCATTACCTCCGCCCATCTGAATCATCTTTGCCGCCAGGCTTCCGGAAAGTCCGCCCTCGAGCTCATTCACGAGCGGCTGCTGCTCGAGGTGAAGCGCAATCTCGTCTACACCTCGATGAGCATCAGCGAAGTGTCCTACGCCACCGGCTTCGCCGATCCGGCTTACTTCACCCGTTTCTTCAGGCGCCTCACCGGGATGAGTCCCCGTGATTTTCGTGAACGCGCCCGCGATCTCCAGCACGACCTGCCGCCGCAGGACTGACCGCAACGACCCGTCGCGCCCGTTCGTGGCGGCCGCACAACTCTTCCACTCCTTCAGCGCAATCCGCTTTTTCTGGAGGGAAAAATATGCGATGCTTTCTCTCAGTAACGCTTTGGGAGGGGGAGTGGGCCCGCCAGGATAAGGGGAGTTGTCCTGGCGGGTCTTTTTTTGTGCCGACGGATCAAGCGGGCGCTTGGCCGCGCTTCATTTCACGCCACGGAAGCGCCAGCGTCGCGCCGGAACGATCTGCTTGCAGGCAGTTTCGCGCTTACTCGCCGGAGGATGCCAGCTTGGTGGAGATCAGGTGCTTGACCGCGTCGAGCATTTCGTCCGACAGGGAATTGCCGGCGGAAGCGCGTGAAAGAATGACGGCACCAACCATGGCCGCCATGATGGCGAGCGCATCGGAGTGGCGTTTCGCATCGTCGCCCGGCAGGAGCGCCTGGATGTCCGCCGCCAATTCCTTCATTCCCTGCACGTACTCGGCGCGCAGAGCGGATTCAACAGGCTCGCGGGCAACGTCGGTTGCGAGAGCCGAGATGGGGCAGCCTTCTCCCACGCGGTCGCGATGATCGGCGGAGAGGTAGCGTTCGGCGAGTTGTTCCAGTGGTTTCGGCGAGGATGCGCCTTTGTCGACCCAAAGCGCGCGCAGGTGGCGCGCCCTGCGCACGGCATCGTTGCATGCCGCCACCGCGAGGTCCGCCTTGGAGTTGAAATGGCGGTAAAACCCGCCATGTGTCATTCCGACTTCAGTCATGACCTCGGGGATCGACACCGCTTCGATTCCCTTGAGGCGGAAAAGCCGGGCGGCCGCGAGTTCAATCGCGTGATTATTGCGTTCGGTGGTTTTGCGGTCGGAGCGTGCCATCTTAAGATATTTCCCAGGGTTAAGATATCTTAAATGGCGCACATCATTTAAGCAAGAAACCGTTCGGGAAACCCGGCTAGCCGCAGGGGCTTTCGCTGCCTTGGCGGCAGGCGAGGGGCGACGCAAGCCGCCCCCACATCAAGCGTATCAACTTTGTTGTTCCGTCGCGTTAGATTGCTTGGATTCCTTTTCGGGGCGCTTCTTGCCGGTTGCGATGCGCTTGGTGTTGCGGAATTCGCTGTACTTGGTTCCGGTCTTGTCGGCGGGATACTTGTTCTTGGTGTTGGCGGCCATGGGCTTGTCCTTTACAAAATGACTTGGAGGTGAGGGTATTGCCAAACCCCTTAGTCAACTGCAATGGAAGCAAGGTTTCATCTATTTAGACGTCATGCGCCGCGCAATGAGGTCCTTCGTTACCAGGCCGGAGTAGGCGGAGGGTGGCGCATCGCGCGGAAACCAGTAAGTCCTTGGCAATTCCCCCCGCCACTTGGGATCGATGGCGAAACGCAATTGCTCGGCCGATGCGTTGCCGAACGCCCAGGTTTCGGCATGAAGCCCGGCGGCGCCGATCTTCTTGCGAATTTGCTTAACCGTTTCCGCATCGTCGGCCTGGTCCGTGGAAATCGTGACGATGTCGAGTCCTTGCCCGCGGCGGCCCTGCTCGAGCGCCTGGAAGCTCTCAAGGCAATAGGCGCAGTCGAGGGACCAGATCATGATGACGAGCGGCTTGCCGGCATGGGCCTCTTTTATCTTGCCAAGGCTTTCCGGACCGAATTCATGCACCGGTTCCGCTGCGAGGCAAGGCGCAGCCATGGCGGTGATCGTGACCAGCGCCGCGAACGCGAACGCTTTCATGATCCTGACTTTTCCAGAGGAATGACCCGGATGCCTTCCGCCTGCGTGCGCCACGACACCAGCATGCCTGTTGGCGTGGGGACGAGGTAGGGCTTGTCCGAATCGCCGGCGGTCTCTGCCAGCGCGAGATCGCGCCAGCTGCGTCCGTTGTCGCCGGAAACGCGGCCTAGCAGCGCGGTGGACTTGCCGTCGAACTGTTTCCAGACGATCGCAACGCGCTGCCCCTGGGCGGCAACATCCGGGTGCGAGGCCTGCGCCGAGCCGAGGCCGACCGGCTTGATGGCGGTTTCGCCGGGCATGACGCGGGCATACATCGCGCCGCTGCCCTCCGCTTCCTTGCCGTTGAACCAGACCTGGTGGCGCACGCCGTCCGCGCCGAAGGCCAGGGAAGGGCCGTGGTGCGGGCAAGCATCGATGCGCCAATCATCGAAGGTGACGCGCGTGATCGCGATCCGTTCACCATCGGCCGTCAGCCTTGCGATGGCGTGGTCGCGGACGTTGGGTTCGAACACATGCCGCCACATGGCGACCGGCGTTCCCGATGCATCGAGGCTCATGCCGATGCGGCAGCATTCGCAGGAATGATCGGCGAGGCGGAAATCCTTGCGGAAGCTGCGGCCCTGGTCGGACGACACCGCATAATAGATCGCCGATCCTGCATAAGGCTTTCCCTTCGCCTTCGCCGATGCCTGGTCCCGCCCGTCGATCCAGGCGATGAATATCCTGCCGTCTCCATCGACGATCATGGATTCGAAACTGTGCGTCACGTGCTCCCGATTGGCGTGCACCGTCAGCGGCGGGGAAAACGTCTTGCCGCCGTCGAGCGACCGCGCGAAACGGATATTGCCGATATGCGGGCGCGCTACCGTGCTGGTCCAGCTGACATAGAGTTCGCCCTTTCGGCCGAAGGCGAGGTGAGGGCGAGCCTCGCCACTCGCCGCAATGGGCTCGGCCTGCGCATTGACCCGGACCGGCGCGGTCCAGGTCTTGCCCATGTCCTCGGAACTGCGCACGACCACGTACTGGCCGCCATCCTGTGTTTCCTTGCTTGCCAACCAGAGCAGGCCGCTGCCAGCCATCGCGGCGGCCGTGCCGAGATCCGCGCCATGCGCATGCGCCGTCTTCCCATGGTTGTTCGCTTGGCTGCTACGGTGCTCGTGGGAATCGTGCTGGCCCCAGCCCGCGGGCGAAATGCCGAACATGGCCAAGGCAAGGAGGGGGATGAGTGCGGTCGCGCGGATTGGCATGGTGTTTCCAGGGTCCGTCGCCGGACCGTTTTTTCAAGGCATCGCATTATTGCAGGACATGGCCTGACCTTGCCACCATAAAATGACCGCGCGAGCGTGGGCGAGTTCTCCGCTGGCACCTTCTGGATGCAGGTGACAGGGGGCCAGCTGGAAAGATGTTCCGCGGGAACTGGTCGGACTCAGGCCGTGCGCACGTCCGCGCCGGGCGTCAGGGCACTGGCTGCCTCGCGGATGAATTCCGCCGTGACCTCCGCCTGGGTAACAGGCAGCATGTGCCCACCATCCACGATCCGCAGGCGCGCATGCGGTACCTTCTCGACGAAACCGTGTCCGTTCGCCTTGTGATCGAGGATACGGTCTCCCCTTGCATACAGGATGGACACAGGCAGGCGCAGTTCGCCGTAGCGGGCAACGATGGCAGGCATGGCATCCGGCAGGGCCTGGAGGTCGGCGGCGGCCGCCAGGAACTGGGACGGACGCAGGCTCATCAGGCCGCCGCCGCGCGTCGCGAAGTCCGCCGGAACGGCTTCGGGGCCGAACACCTGCTCCAGCACGGGCTTCCCGCGCAGGATGGTCAGCGGCGCGGCCAGCGTCCAGGCCACCAGCTTGCGCACCCAGGGCGAGGCGATCGTGAGCGCGCGGAATGCCGCGGGAACGTCGCCGGGCAGGTCGGTAAGCGGAGCAACGAGGGCAAGCCCGGAGACGCGCGACGGGTGGTGCAGCGCAAGGGTAAGCGCGAGGGCGCCACCAAGTGAATGGCCGACCACGAAGGCGGACGGGACATGCAGCGCGTCCATCAAGGAGACGATGGCCTTGGCTTGCGTCCGCAGGTCGGCCGGCGTGCCCGGGTCGCGCAGCGAATAACCCGATCCGGGGCGGTCTACCGCGATCACGCGGAACTGGTCGGAGAGCTTGCCGGCGACGCCGTAGCTGTAATGCGCCATGTGTCCGGCAAGGCCATGCAGCAGGAGCACGGGCTGGCCCAGGCCCCATTCCCGCACATGCAGGCGCGCACCGGGCACGTCGACGAAGCGTCCCGCCGGTGGCAAGGCCTCTTCCACGCGACTGGCCAGCGTTCGCGTCAACAGGGCAAGCAGGAGAAGCAAGGCAAGCGCCGCAAGGACGACGGCAACGATCACCACAATGGCGGTCGGAAGGGAGGAAAGAGAGGTCACGTTGGATAGGCTTTCTTGAGCAGGGACCAGTAGGAAACGGGCATCAGCCTCTCCATCCAGCTGACGAAGCTGGCATCGGCGCCGACGATCACGCGTGCCTTGTTGCGTTCGATGCCGCGCGCGATGATCTCGCCGGCACGCTCCGGCGGCATGCGCAGCATCTTGTTTGCCCGTTCGCGGCGCAAGGCAATTTCCGTCGCATTCGCGCCCGCCGGCGCGCGGGCATTTGCGGCAATGGAGGTCGCAACGCCGCCGGGGTGCACCACGGTCACGCCGACGCTGGAACCTTCAAGCTCGTGCCTCAGTGCATTTGAAAATCCGCGCACGGCGAACTTGCTGGCGGCATACGCGGTTTGTCCGGCCGGTGCGACCAGGCCATACAGGCTCGACACGTTGACGAGGCGCGCCTCGTCATTCTGCCTGAGCAATGGCAGGAATGCCCGCGTCATCCTGACCACGCCATGGAAGTTGATTGCCATCAGCCAGTCGAAATCGCTTTCGCTGACCTGCTCGAACGTTCCCCCGAGCGCCACGCCGGCGTTATTGATGAGCAGGCCGGCCCGTCCGTGCTCGGCGAGGACCGCATCGGGTAAGGCGTGGACCGCTTCGCGATCGGCAACATCGAGTTCATGCACCGACGTCCGCACGCCGGTCTGCTGCAACAGCCTGGCCGTCTCCGCGGCGCCATCGCGGCGGATGTCCGCCAATGCCAGATGGCAGCCGCGCCGGGCCAGCGACATCGCAAGCGCGCGGCCGATACCGCTGCCGGCGCCGGTGATCACGGCTACCTGGTCGGAAAGTTTCATGGCAACGCCTCCCTGGTGCCAAAGCGCATGACGCCGTCGTCGATCCTGCCGTAGCGGATCGTCATCAGGTCCTGGAAATAATTCTGGTAGACCTGCCATGGACGCCGCTCTCCCTGCTGGGGCAGCACATCCTTCGCGCGCTGAACGTACCCCGAGGTGAAGCTGAGGAAGGGTTGCGGCCTTACCTGTTCATCGCGCCGCGGCACGGCAATCGTCTTGCGGTGCCGGTCCATGTAGTTCAGGAGGCGGCAGACGTAGGCGGCGGTGAGGTCTGCCTTCAAGGTCCATGAAGCATTGGTATATCCGAACGCCATCGCGCAGTTGGGCAGGTCGCTCAGCATCATGCCCTTGTAGGCCATCGCTTCCGCCGGTTGAAAGGGCTGGCCGTCAACCTGCAGCGTCATGCCGCCCATGAGCTGGAGCTTGAGTCCGGTTGCCATCACGACGATGTCTGCTGGAATTTCCTTGCCCGAATTCAGCAGGATGCCTGCCGGCGTGAAGCGCGCGATGCCGTCGGTCACAACCGAAGCGCGACCCTCGCGCACCGCCTGGAACAGGTCGCTGTCCGGCACGAAGCACACCCGCTGGTCCCAGGGCTTGTAGCGCGGACTGAAATGGGTGTGCACGTCATAGCCGCTTCCCAGTTCCTGTCCCGCGAGCTTCAGGATGTATTGCTTGACCTGATCCGGACGCCTGCGCGACAGCCGGTAGAAGAACATGGCGACCAGCACGTTCTTCCAGCGCGAGATGGCATAGGCGAGCCGCGCGGGCAGATGGCGAAGCAGGAAGTTGGCGATCTTGTCCTGCGACGGCCGGCTCAGCACATAACTGGGCGAGCGCTGCAGCATCGTTACATGCGCCGCGGTCTGCGCCATGCTGGGAACGATCGTCACCGCGGTCGCGCCGCTGCCGATGACGACCACCCGCTTGCCGGCATGATCGAGGTCTTCCGGCCAGAACTGCGGTTGCACGATCCTGCCCTGGTAGTCCGCTTCTCCCTCGAACTCGGGCCGGTAGGCTTCGTCGTAGCTGTAATATCCGCTGCAGAGATACAGGAACCTGGCGCGAATGACCTGCTCTTCCATCGTTCCGGTGCGCCTGGCGCGTATCGTCCAGCAGGCATCCCGGCTCGACCAGGATGCCGAAACGGCTTGTTGACCGAAGCGGATGTGGCGGACGATGCCGGCTTCTTCCGCGGTTTGTTGCACGTACCGCCGTATAGATGGCCCATCGGCAATGGCCTTGGGGTTGGTCCAGGGCTTGAATGCGTAGCCAAGGGTGTACATGTCCGAATCGGAACGGATCCCGGGATAGCGGAACAGGTCCCAGGTGCCGCCGATGGCCTGGCGTGATTCCAGGATGGCAAACCGCTTGCCCGGGCAACGCTGCTGCAGGAAGTGCGCGGCGCCGATGCCGGACAGGCCGGCGCCGACGATCAGGACGTCGAGCAAGTCGCCGTCCGGCGCCGGATCGAAAGTGATATGGGGAGAAGTCGTCGTCGTCATTTTGTCGTCGTTATTTTCGACCGGTCGCCGGAGCGCTTTTCTGATTCTGACACTATATATTGTCAGTTTGGCGTTTGCAATTAGTCATGTCAGAATATCGTATGACCCAAGAGACCATTCCTGAACGATCCTACCGGGGCATGACGTCGGAGGAGCGGCGCGCCCAGCGGCGGGAACAGCTGATCAAGGCTGCCATCAATGTCTATGGCGAGACCGGCTACCGGCAGGCAACCATCAAGGCGGTCTGTGCCGCCGCGGGCCTGACCGAGCGTTACTTCTATGAGTCGTTCGGGAACAGCGAAGAATTGCTGGTCGCATCCTTCCAGATCGTGACGCAGCAGATGCACCGCGCGCTTTCCGCGGTTGGGCATGCGCCGCATCCGAGCCGGATGCACCGGGTCAGCGCCATGCTCCATGCTTATTTTTCCACGCTAAAGCAGGATCCCAAGTCGGCGCGCGTGTTTCTCGTCGAAATACGGGGGGTGAGCCCGGCCATGGATGCCGCCTTCGAGGCTTCCGTCTCGACACTGGGCGACGGCCTAGCCCGCGCAACCGGCCGGCAGGGCGCCGGCAAGTCGCTCCTTTCCGCCGGCGTGGCGGGCGGGGTGATCCAGATCGCCCTGTGCTGGATAGCCAATGGTTACCGCCCTTCGCTGAAAAGTGTGGTGGATAGCGCAGCGGAACTCGTCATGGTCATGGCGGATCGTCAAGAAAGTTGATGCAGGAACGCGCACGCCATTGACCTGCAGTAAGATCGGTGTTTTCCCTTCCAGTGATTGCCGTGGCAACTTCAAGAACGATCCCGATGCCCTGGGATGAGGCAAGCCGGCTTGAGGCGGTGCGCGCCTTGCGCCTGCTCGATACTCCACCCGAAGAACGCTTCGACCGGATCACGCGCATTGCACGCGACATGTTCGGCGTACGCATGGCCCTGATCAACCTGGTCGATGCCGACCGCCAATGGTCGAAGTCGCGGCTTGGGCTGGATGCGCCGGAAGTGCCGCGCATCATGTCGTTCTGCTCCCACGCGATCCTGCAGGACGACATCTTCCTGATCCAGGATGCCAGCCTCGATCCGCGCTTTGCCGACAATGCATTCGTTGCCGGGGATCCAGGCATCCGCTTCTATGCGGGAAAGCCCCTGCATTCCCTCGATGGCAAGAAGGTCGGGACGCTCTGCCTGCTCGATACCCGTCCGCACACGCTCACCGACGAGGAAAGAGGCAAGCTGACCAGCCTGAGCGCCTGGGCGGAGCGCGAGGTCAATGCCTACATCTCCGATGCCGACGCCGCGCGGCGCTGGGAATACAAGCTGAGGCTGGCGCACGTACTCGAACACGCGATCGAAGGCGTGCTGAGCATCAGCCTCGACGGCGTGATCGAAACCGTGAATCCCGCGGCTTGCCAGATGTTCCGGTTGGGCGCGGCCGACCTGATCGGACGTAACGTCCGCGACATCCTGCCGCAGGCGGATCACGCCCGGCATGACGCTTTCATGGAGCGGATGCGACTGGACAGCGGCCCGGAAAAGCCGCTCGAGTTCGAGGTAACGGGCAAGCGCGGAGACGGCGAACTGTTCCCCGCCGAGGTGTCCTTGCGCAAGCTCGGTTCCGGCGATCAGGTCATCTATGCCGGCGTGGTGCGGGATATCTCGGAACGGCGGCATCTCGAGCGTGCCCGCAGCGCATTCGTATCGTCGGTCAGCCATGAACTACGCACGCCGTTGACTTCCGTCGTCGGCGCGCTCGGTTTGTTGCGCGAAGAGTTTTCCGGCCTGAGCGTGGCGGAAACGACGGAGTTGCTGGAAATCGCTTACCTGAACGGCCAGCGCCTGCAGTCGCTGATCAACGACATCCTGGACATCGAAAAGCTGGACGCCGGGATGATGCGGTTCAGCGCCGACGTCGTGCAAGTCGGAAGCCTGGTCAGCGAGGCATGCCGCCTGAACCTGCCCTTTGCCAGCAAGTACAAGGTTCGCCTTGAATGCGAGGGCGCCGATATGCAGGGAAGCATTCGCGTGGATGCTTCCCGCATCAACCAGGTCTTGACCAACCTAATCTCGAATGCGTGCAAGTTTTCTCCCCGTGACGCTGCCGTGGTCGTCTCGAGCAGGGTAGACGGCGGCATGGTCCGCATCAGCGTGCGCGATCACGGCCCGGGCATCAGCGATGAATTCAGGTCCAGGATATTCCAGCGTTTCGCGCAAGGCCCGTCGGACCGCAAGGTCAAGAACGAAGGTACCGGCCTCGGCCTGAGCCTGGCCAAGACGATGGTCGAAAAGATGGGCGGGCGCATCGGGTTCGACTCGGTTGCCGGGCAGGGCGCCACCTTTCACGTCAGCTTTCCTCTCGTGCCCGCTGCGGCAGAAAGCGTTTTTACCGAGGCATCATGATCAGCACAACGATTTTCACGAAGACCGCGAAGGGCGTCGCCGAACTGAAGGATGGCGCGAAGGGCATGTCGGAGTCCATGGCTCGCGCGCTCCGGCGCATCGACGGCAAGACGACGGTAGGCAGGCTGTTCGAAGGATTGCACAGCAGCGAGGCGCGAACCTTTTCCGAGTCGCTGAAGGAACTGGAGGCGCGGCGCCTGATCCGGGTATTCCTGCAGCAAGACGAAGCCAGCGCGGCCGCGCTGTCGTCGGCAAGCGATGATGACGCTTCGCTGCAGAGCTACCAGGTGGTAGAGCTCGATCCGCAGGAAGGCGTGCGCGCGTGGGCGGAAGCGCGGCGCGGCGCGCAGGAGTTGACCCGCAACGGGTTTTACACCACGGGCCAGGCGGGCGCCCCCTCGGCTGCGCCCACGGCGCCTGCAAGCCGGGAGGTGCTGGTGGTGGAGGATGACGAGGCAATTGCCAAGCTGATCCAGCTTTACCTGACCCGCCACGGATTCATCGTCAGGGTAATTGGCGACGGACTGGAAGCGATCAAGTCCCTCGAAGCGGATGCGCTGCCGGGGCTGCTGCTGCTGGACGTCAACCTGCCGAACGTGAACGGTTTCGACATCCTTGCCTTCACCCGTTCAAGCGATCGCTCCCGAGGACTGCCCGCCATCATGGTGACTGCCCAGGCCAGCGAGGCCGACGTCCTGCGCGGACTCCGGGAAGGGGCGGATGGGTACATCTTCAAACCATTCGAGTGGAAAGCCTTGCATTCCTGTATCAACAGGGTGCTGGGAATCGCCTGAGGGCGGGATGGCTGACTGCCAGATAACGAACGCTCACCGGGCGCGATGGTCGAAATTGCCATGACTAATCTTGGAGCACGACATGAATGACCAGGAACGGATGGCCTTGCGCAATTTTCTGGAAGAATTGCAGCGGGCGCGATTGCAGAACAAGGATGGGGAAGCCGACGCGTGGATCAACCAGGCAGTGCGCTCCCAGCCGGATGCCGCTTATCTTCTCGTGCAGCGGGCCTTGCTGCAGGAACAGGCCTTGAATGCGGCGCAGCAGCGGATTGCGGCGCTCGAGCAGCAGCTTAACTCGGGAGCGAGCCAGCCATCCGGGTCGGGAGGGTTCCTCGACCAAAGCGCGCAATGGGGACGCAGCGGCCAGGCCTTTGCCCGCAACGATGCCGTTGCCGGCAGCCAGCAGCCCATGCCCGCGCGCTATGGCCAGGCCGCTTATCCGCAGGCCGGCTATGCCGGCTTGCCGGCGGCGCGCCCTGGATTGATGGGTGGCGGAATGGGAAGCTTCCTCGGCAGCATGGCAGGCGTCGCCGCCGGCGTGGCCGCCGGATCATTCCTCTACAACGGCATCAGCAACCTGATGCACCATGAGGGCCATCATGCGTCCGGCGACCCTGGTCGCATGGGGGATTTCCCGGAATCCCAGTCTTCCAGCCAGTTCCTGGATGATGGAGGCACGCGCGGGCAGGAAAGCAACTCCAGCGGCGGCGGAGGCGACATGGCGCGCGAAGCCGGACTCGACGACATCGGCGTCGGCGGCAATGATAACCTCCTTGGCGACGGCGGCGACCTGGGAGCGTCGGGTGACCTGGGAGATTCGGGGGATTCGGGAGGTGGGGACTACGCCTGACCGGCCTCAGCCGCGATCGGCCGCGGTCACCTTTTCCCGCAAGACCTGCATCTGCTGTTTCGAAATGAGGCTGCCGGCCGCAGCAGACCTCGCCAGCCACATCATCCCCAAGTTGTCATCATGAGCGACGCCGCCTGCATCGAGGTGCAGGCGGCCGAGCCAGTACATCGCCTCTGCGTCTCCCTGCTTGGCGGCCTGCTCCAGCCAGGGCACGGCTGCGCTTTCCTTGCCATGCTCCAGGAGCAGCAGCGCCAGGTCGGTCTGGGCTTGCGCATCTCCGCCGTCGGCAAGCAGGACCAATTGCCATTCCTCGCCCGAAACGGGAATGCAAAGCTGGGACTGGATGGAGACGATCGGGATCATCACCTTGTGGAGATTCCCGAGTTCGACCTTGGGCAAGGATCCGTCCGCGATTTTCCGGCGCAGGGTCCGTTCGCTTTGTCCCGTCAATGCCATCACGGCGGCAATGCTGATCAAGTTCACAATCGGCTCTTTGATTTATGTCATGGAGGAAATATGTGCCATGGGCATTTTGGCATACCTTTTTGACAGGCACTATTACGTGACAGGGTTTTCTTTCCAGCAAAACCTTGCCACTGAGGCAATAAACTTGTGATCTGGATGATATTTCCACCTGGCATGCATCATGCATTAGAGCAAGCATTGGCGAAACGGCCAATTCAACCAAACCACCAAGGGAGTTCTAACATGAAAGCTGCTCAATTCAAACAGCAAGCACAAAAGGGTTTCACGCTGATCGAACTGATGATCGTCGTCGCGATCATCGGCATCCTGGCCGCCGTTGCACTGCCGGCCTACCAGGGCTACACCAAGAAGGCCAAGTTCAGCGAAGTCGTGACCGCAACCGGCGGCGTCAAGACCGCTGTGGAACTGTGCGTGCAAGATCTGGGCGCGGAAACTGGCTGCACGGCGGGTTCGAACGGCGTTCCTGCAAACATTTCTACTGCTGCAGGAAACGTGGCTTCTCTCACGACGTCTGCTGGCGTGATTACCGCAACCGCAGTTTCGGCCAATGGTCTGAACGGCGAAACATACATCCTGACCCCGTCCGTCGTTGCCGGCAAGGTCAACTGGACCGTTAGCGGCACCTGCTCCACGGCCAGCCCGAAGATCTGCTAATCGCCAAACCGCGAAAGCAAACAGCAAAAAGCCTTGCAGGCATGTCCTGCAAGGCTTTTTTCATTATGGGTGCCGCAGCGCTCAGGCTGAACGCCGGCGGCCGTGCGAGGCATGCGCGTCGCGCAGGCGCTGGATTGCCAGCTCCTTCCATTTCGCTTCGATTTCTATCCAGGGCGCTTCTTCATATGAAGACGGCAGGTCTTCGATCAGGTCGGAGTGATTGCGGTCATTGAAATCCGTCCGGCCGTTCGAGATGTGCACGAGCTGGTGCTCGGGATTCGCCCACGTCTCGCGTGCCTTTTCCAGCATTTCCTTCACGCTGGGATGCTCGTAGCTATCCAGTTTTTCATGCACGACATGGTGGTGCGCATCGAAGACCATCGGCACGCCGCTGCGCATGCAGATGTCGTAGATCTCCTGCGCGCTGTAGGCATACTCGTCGTTCTCCAATGCGAGGCGAAGGCGGATGCCGTCCGGCAGCCTAGCGATGCAATCGACCAAGGCCTGCGCACGATCGGATTTCCCGCCATGGATTTCGAGCAAGGCCCACGGGCTGCGGGGTTGCCGCAGCAAGTCCATCACATGGGCATGCATCTCCAGGATCTTGATGCTGTTAGCGACGACGTTTTCCGAATCTGAACTCAGCACCACGAACTGGTCGGGATGCATGACCAGCCGGATGTCGTTCGCGGTGGCCCACTCGCCTGTCCGTGCGACCGCGCCTTCAAGCTTGTCGAACACTTCCCGGCCGACGGGTTCGTCCGAAAAAGGAAAGATGGAAGAGGGCAGGCGATAGAGGGAAATCCCCTCCCTCTTGCAGTAGCGCAGCCCTTTCTCGAGGCGCTGCAGGTTTTCGCGATAGAGATCGTCCAGCATCTTCTGCTGGGTGGCATGTTCGAATTGGAGAAGCCGCTTGCGGGTGATGGTCTTGTACCGAACTTCATCCGAATGGGTAATGCAAACGAGGCCGAGTTCAGACATGATGCTTGCCGTAAATCGTCTTAGATTCCGGCCAGTGCTGCTGGTTCTTGAGGCTCGGGCAGGTCCCCGCCCGCCAGTTGTTTAGCCAAGGCAAGTCCCGCGACCATGACCTCCATCGCACGGGTTTTCAGTGCGGGATCGGGGACGCGCAATACATATGCGGGGTGATAGATGGGCACGATCCACCGGCCCTCATGCTGCAGCGCCTGCCCCAGGACTTCTGTAAGCTTGACGTTCTTGCTGCCCACGAGGCTGAGGAGGGCCGTGCTTCCCAAGGCCACGACCACGCGCGGACCGACTTCGCGCAATTCCTGTTCAAGCCAGTGGCGGCAGGCAAGGACTTCCTGCTGGGCAGGAGATTTGTGCAGGCGGCGCTTGCCTCTCGGTTCCCACTTGAAATGCTTGACGGCGTTGGTCAGGTAGAGCGATTCCCGGTCGAGCGCCGCGCGCGCAAGTGCCTCTTCGAGCAGCTGGCCGGCCGGGCCAATGAAGGGCTTGCCCTGGAGGTCTTCCTGGTCGCCCGGCTGTTCTCCTACCAGCATGACGTCGGCCGCGCGATTGCCCTGGCCATCGACGGCTTGCGTGGCGCGCTGCCACAACGGGCAACGGCGGCAGTCCTGCAGGCTCGTCGCTGCCGGGCGCAGCGGCGCCGCCCGCTCGGCAGTGATGGGAATGATGGCGCCGGCGCGCGCGCCAACCGTCCTCGCCTGGCCCACGCGCCGGGCTCCGGTAGCGGCGTCGGCGACCATGGCCGGCACGACCCGTCCTTCCGGAAGGTTCTTCCAATGGCGGGATGGGACATGCGACTGCATGAGCTTTTCATTCAGCCGGCTGGGATTGAAAATGCTGCGGTAGTACGCCAGCCAGAGCGCTTCGCCATCATCCTCGATGTCTTGTTGCCCGCGCGCGACAGGGCCGGTCAATTCGAGCTGCGCGCCGTCCCATGCCGCGGTCGCGTCGGGCGTGGCGATCATCCAGCTCCGGTTGCCCATGCGCGCCGCGAAATGTCGCGCCACCTGCGGCAACACGTCATGCGCCGGCTCGTACCATGCGACGAAGCGCGGACCCGCATCTTCCTGGCGTTCCCTGAAACGTACGTAGGCATGCATGTCGTGTTCCTCGCGCCGGATTGCCTTCAGCATGGAATGCAGGCGGCTGCCGTCGATGTCGGCCTCGGACACCACTTCGTGTTCGCCGCGGTTCCAGCGCCAGACGATCTTGTACAGGAAGGCCCATCGGTCTTCGGCGCGGAAACAGCTGGCCGATTCCAGCTTGACGACAAGCGAGCGGGGCAGCCGGATGCCGGAAGCCTGCATGACGTCCCCGGCGTCCCTGGCTTCCCATCCACCGGAAGGCGCGATGCCATCGAGCAGATCGCCATCCTGACCCGGGGCGCGCCACTGGACCGCGTGCGGAGGCACGCCACGCTGCAGCAAGGCGCGCGCGACCGCCCGCCATGCATCGAAGGTCGCGACCTCCCACGGCGCGGTGGTCACGATCGCATCCATGGCAGTCCGCGCGGCGGCGTTCATGCCGCCTCCAGCGCGGGGAACAGGCTCATCTGCTCGGGCGCATCGGAAAGGGCGCGTCGCAAAGCCTCCGACGGCTGGGTATCATGCGGCGGCCGATAATCGGCGGTCACCACGAATGGCGCCAGCTTCTTCATGCCGCAGCGCAGGCGCACCAGATCGGCATAGCGGACCTGCCGGTGCCGGCGCAGGGCGGCGATGCGTTTTGCATTGCGCAGGCCGATGCCGGGGACGCGGGCGATCATCGCGGGTTCAGCCATGTTCAGGTCGAGCGGAAACTGCTCTCGGTGGCGCAGGGCCCAGGACAGCTTGGGATCGATGTCCAGTGAGAGGTTGCCCTCGGCGGGCAGCAGCTCGGGCACCTGGAAGCCGTAGCCGCGCAGCAGGAAGTCGGCCTGGTAGAGGCGGTGCTCGCGCAGCAGCGGCGGAGGCTTCAGCGGCACCGTGCCGGGACTCTGCGGGATCGGGCTGAATGCCGAGTAATACACCCGCTTGAGGCGGTAGCTGCCATACAGGGTCTCGGCGGTGGAGAGGATGGTCTTGTCATCGGTGGCATCGGCGCCGACGATCATCTGCGTGCTTTGCCCGGCGGGCGCGAAGCGGCCTGAGCCGGGTTCTTCCTTCTTTTCGTCGAGCCGGGTGCGGATGTTGCCCATCGCCAGCTTGATGGTGCGCATGTTCTTTTCCGGCGCCAGCTTCTCGATGCCGGTTTCGGTAGGCAACTCGATGTTCACGCTCAGGCGGTCGGCATACCGGCCAGCCGCCTCGATCAGCGCCGGGTCGGCATCGGGAATGGTCTTCAGGTGGATGTACCCGCGGAAATGATGGTCCTCGCGCAGGCGGCGCGCGACCTCGACCAGTTGCTCCATCGTGTAGTCGGCCGACTGGATGATGCCGGAACTCAGGAACAGCCCGTCGATGTAGTTGCGCAGGTAGAAGGACGTGGTGAGCTTCACCACGTCCTCGACGCTGAAGCGCGCCCGCGGCACATTGGAAGTGCGGCGGTTGATGCAGTACTGGCAATCGTAGATGCAGAAGTTGGTCAGCAGTATCTTCAGCAGCGAAACGCAGCGCCCGTCGGGGGTATAACTGTGGCAGATGCCCATGCCGGTGGTCGCGCCCAGGCCGTCCTGCCCTTGAGACGATCGTTTCGGGGCGCCGCTGCTGGCGCAGGAGGCATCGTACTTGGCCGCGTCGGCCAAAATCTCGAGTTTGTCGCGCAGTTCCATCGTGGTGAAATGAGCTGTATATGGATACAGTATTTTACTCTTCCATCACCGGCGCTGCAGCCACGGGATGCTCTGGAACGGCGAACTTTCCATGCACTCGCAAGATGCCGCGCGACAACGCAAAGGCGCCCGGTCGGCGGTTTCCGCAAGCCATATCCATAGGATGGCGCCTGAGCTTGGCTGGCGCTGGCATCCCGGACCTTCGAACGGATGCCTTGCATGTTGTCGTTCCCTTGCCACGCTCGCCCAAGGTGAGTTTGCGCGGGCGTTGGCATGCAATAATGCGAGAACAAAAAAGAACGGTCCGGAAAGGATCGGCAAGAACGATCAAGCGAGGGCAAGGGAGGGTTGCAGGTGGACGCGGTATGGGAAGAACACAAGGCGCACAAGCGCCGCGAGCAGCGGGCGAAGTTCATGCAGCGCCTGCAGGATGTGGCCGCCGGCGTGCGCGGCAGCACGAACCTCGATGACATCATGCTCGGACTGGCGAGCGACATCCGCGGCTTGTTCTCCTGCGACCGCATGACCATGTACGCGGTCACGCCTTGCCGGACCAGCATCAAGTCGCGCATCAAGACGGGAATGACCGGCTTCAAGGATTTCTCGCTGCCGATCTCCACGAACAGCATCGCCGGATTCGTGGCGATGCATAAGCGGACCTTCAACATCGCGGACGTCTACGACGAAGACGAACTCCGCATGCATTCCAGCGAACTCCGTTTTCTCGACGCGGTCGACAAGCGGACCGGTTATCGCAGCCGTGAAATGGTGGCTGCTCCCATCCTCGGCAGCCGCAACGGAGAACTGCTCGGGGTGCTGCAGATCATCAACAACCGGCTTGGCGGGCCCTTCGACCCGATGATCGAAGAGGGCGTGCGCGAACTCTGCCTGGTCCTTGGCACGGTATTCGAAGACCGGCTTGCGGAACCCTTGCCGATTACGACGCGCTACGATCCGCTCGTGGCGCTCGGTTTCCTCGCCGGCCCGGAGCTTGAACTCGCCAAGCGCTCCGCCCGCCGCAAGATGGCCAGCCTCGAGGACGTGCTGCTCGACGAATTCCAGGTCGGCATGGACGCGCTCGGCGCCGCCTACGCGCACTTCTTCGGCGTGCCTTATGAAAGCGGAAGCGCGATCGATCGCCTGCCCGCCCTGCAGCAGAACATCAGCCGGGAATATGCCGCGCACAATGGCTGGGTCCTCACGGAGGCCGCCGACCGTTCGCTGGTCGCCGCCGCGCTCGATCCCGACCGCCTGCGCGCAAGCCGCGGCGTGGAAAACCTGTTTCCCGGACACGCCGTGGAATTGCGCGTGACCACGGACCGCGCATTCGAGCGCCTCATGGCGGCATGCTACGGTTCCGCGGCAGCCGTGCTTCCCGAGCCGGCGCAGGCGATGCTGGAGCAGTTGCAGCGCGTGATCGCGGAAGCCCTGGTGAAGTCCTCGGAGCTGAGCGCCTGCGTTCGCCCGGGTTCGGCTCGCCTGGAATGGCCGGGAGCGCGGCAGGCCGCGGCCGATGCGCCTGCAGGCAAGGGCATCGTTACCTTATCCATCGACATCCAACTGACGTAGCAATCACATGGAAAACTCATCGCGCCACGAGCCCTGGCGTCCAAGGCCATTTTCCGTCGCGGTGCTCGAGAGTGACGACACCCTGGCGGATGCGCTGTGCGACCTGCTGCGGGAGAGCGGCTTTACCGCCGCCTGCTTCGCGGACGTGGCATCCCTGGCGGAAGCGAGGATGGCGTCTCCCTTCGATGCCTATGTGCTCGACTTCCTCGCCGACTGGAGCCCCGGATCAAGCGCCCTCGAGCGCCTCGTCGATGCCATTCGCGCGGGCGAGGAAAAGGATGCGCCGATCTTCGTGCTGGGAAACCAGCCGCACCCGGAGCGGGTGGACCGCCTGTCCGGCATCCTGATGGACCACCGTATCCGCTACCAGCTCAAGCCGGTAAAGACGAGCTATCTGGCAAGGCAGGTGACCGAAGCGGTCGCGAAGTGGGCCGGGCTGTGATGGCCGCCAGCCCGCTTCAGGGGCTGGCGAGGTAGACACGTCACTTCATCCCGGCGGCGGAGAAGGTCGCCTGGTAGGCATAATCGCCGGGCTGCAGCGAGGCGAACTGGACCGAAGCGCGATATTCGTCCAGCGGCACGACCTTCGCTTCCGGCGCGCCGATCTTCACCGGCTTGATGGCCAGGGTCGCATTCTTCTGCGGCAGCATCATGATCACGCTGGCGCCGTTGAGCGGCTTTTTTCCGGTGACGGTAATGTTGAATTCCAGGCGGCGGCCGCTCTTGCTGTAGGACAGCTTGAACCGTTCCCTATCGCGCCACCATTCCGCCACCTCGCCGGCCGATGCCAGCCAGATCTTGTTCTTCCTTTCCTTGATGTGCGGCAGCAGGGTTTCCATGGACTTGGCGAGCACGCCGTCCTTGTGGAAGCTCTGCGTGTGCACGCTCAGCAGGCCGAGGCCGCCGTTGTCCATCGCGACATCGAAATCATCGACCAAGGCCTTGGTGTACTGCTCGATGGACAGGTTCTGGCCATTGAGGTTGATGTCATCGCGCTGGGTACGCGGCAGGATGATCAGGGTATCTTCGAGGGGCACGTCGTCCATCTTCAACACCAGCGGCAGGCGTGCGTCGGAGCGGCTCGGATCGGCGGTATGGTGGCGCATGCCAGCCTTCTGCAGCAGCACTTCGGTGGTGGCGTCGTATCCCTCGAGCGGCGCGCGGAAGCCGGTCAGCTTCTTGGTGTTCTCCACCACGGTCGCCATCTCCGCCTTCATGATTTCCAGGCGCTGCTCCTGCAGCCGGGCGGGCTGGCCCTTGAAGCTGTCGTGCACGTCGGCGTGGTAGCCGACCTCGAAGTCCTGCGCGAGCTTGCCCAGGATGTCGGGATAACGCCGGCCGACCGAGGTCAGGACGTAAAAGGTCGGGCGGTAGTCGATCTTCTTCGCCATCTCGGCAAAGACCATGGCATTCGGGAAGCTGTCCTCGGTATCCATCTCGATGACCTCGGCCGCCTTGCGAGCCTGCGGCCAGGCGGCGCGCACCAGGGCCGGGTCGCGCTGCAGCCACTGGATCGCGTCGTCGATCACGTCGTACATCAGCAGCGGCCGGCCTTCCCACACCGACTCGGAAAACGCGAAGAACACCGAACGGCTGGCGCCCGGCGTCGGTTCGGCATAGACGATCGCGCCTTCTTCCTTGCGCTCCTCGTCCTGGATCCGCGCCCAGTTCATGAAGCGGCCGGCCACGTTCTCGCCTTTCAGGCGCAGCAGCGTCTCGGCAGTCTTGATCAGGGCGATGCGCTGCCCGGCGGGCTGCGTATGCGTGACCGGCGATTCGCCATTGAGGACGAGGTAGCCTGCCTCGGTGGTGGCCGGAATCTCGCCGACCATGCGCGCGCCGTTCGCTTCGAGGAACTGCCAGCCCGACCAGTCGCCCTTCGCGTTGCGGGCGCCGCTCGCCCAGGTCGCCAGCAACGAACCGCCGCGGCTGCGCAAGGCGGCGATCTCGGTGCGTTCGCTGTCGCTCAGCGCGACAGCGGATGGCAGGATCAGCACCGCGTCGGAAAAATCATGGAGATCGGCCGGGTCCTTGACTTCGGCATAGCGCAGCTTGCGGTTGGCGAAGTAATTCCGCCATGGCACGAGCAAGGTGTCGTAGTTGCCGCCACTCTGGGCGAAGAAGCTGCGCGTGCTGGGCGACGCGTAGAGCACGATCTGCCTGCTTGACTGCGCGACGGCCGCCACGGCGCCGTTGATACCGATCATCGGCACGCTCCAGCCGAGCGTCTGCATGACCGTCATGTAAAGCAGGGCAGGCAGGCCCAGGCCGAGCACGATCATCAGCGGCAGGTAGGTGCCCAGCCGCTTGAACAGCGGCTTCCTGGAACGGCGGAAATCTCTTTTGTCTTTCATCGAGTGCGAATCTGGTCAGTTAGGCGCGAATCTCATTCCGCCTTGGCCGGTTCGGCCGGCGGCAGGTAGCGCTTGAGGAAAACCGGCTCTTCGTGTCCCGGCCCGGTCGTGGATTTCTTGGCCTTGGGACGGCGCTTGTCGCGCAGCTTGAAGGCGGCGTAGGCGCCCACGCCCACGACGGTCGTACCGATCGTCGTCACCAGGATGACGGTTGCCAGAATTGAAACGAGATCCATGTCAGAGCTTTCCTTCCCGATCGAGCTTACCCCAGGTCATGGCTTGGCCGCGCCATTCTTCAATTGTCGCCAGGACCTTGGAGATGTCAATGATATTGATGTAAAAGAGCCGGAACATGACCGCGTAGAAGATCAGCGACGGTTCTTCTTCCTCGATGATGACGCAGTATGCCGCCGCCACGACGTCGAGGATGGTGAGCTGCAGCCACCAGTAGAAAAGCAGGGTGGCAAGGCCATAGCGTACGCCGACGTAGGCGAAGAACAGGTTGCCGAGGATGGTCGAGAACGGCCACATGATGCCTTCGAAGAGCATGTACCACAAGATCAGGCAATTGATGCCCGCCTTGCGCGGCTGCCACAGGGCGTCGCTGTGCTTGCTCGTGGCCTGCAGGATGCCGCGCGTCCAGCGATAGCGCTGCTTGAGCAGGTCGAGCAGCCGGCTCGGCGTTTCCACCCAGGCGATCGCCAGCGGCTCGTAGGCGATGTGCCAGCCTTGCATCAGCAGCTTGAGGGTCAGGTCGCAATCCTCGGCGAAGGTGTCGTGGTCATAGCCGCCCACCTGCTGCAGCACCGACTTGCGGAACACGCCCAGCGGCCCGGGAATGATGTTCACCGAGCGCATGAAGCTCTGCGCCTTGCGCGCCATTGCCAGGCCTTCCACATACTCCAGCGCCTGGATGCGGCTCCAGATGTTTTCGCGGTTGATCACCTTGACGTTGCCTGCGACCGCGCCGATGCGCGGGTTTTCGAAATGCTTGATGCAGGCGCGCAGCGTGTTGTTCGACAGCTTCGAATCGCCGTCCATGTTGAGGATGAACTCGCCGCGAGCGGCCGCCATGCCGGTGTTGAGCGCTTCCGCCTTGCCGCCGTTGCGCTTGGTGATCACGCGCACCGGGATCTCGAACTGCTCGCGCGCCACGGCGATGGCTTTTTCATAAGTGTCGTCGGTCGAGCCGTCATCGACGACGATGACCTCGAAGTTGGGATAGTCCAGTTCGAGCAGCGATCGGATCGCGGCCTGGATGACCAGTCCTTCGTTAAAGGCGGGGACCACCAGGGAAACCATCGGCAGCGAGGCATCGTCGGTGTACTTCGGCGCTGGCGCCTCGCGCTTTCCGTACAAGCCTTCGATGTGGTCCATGAAGGAATACAGGATGAGGATGGCGTAGCGCGCCACCAGGATCACGAGGAAGGCGAGCAGGTAGAACGTGATGGCGGCCAGCACGTAGCTTTCCAGCAGCACGCTCATCGAGCCCTGGGACTTGCGCACCGTGTCGTAGCTGACCGCCAGGATCACGGCGAAGCCGAGCACGGCCGCCGTCGCCCAGGCGTAGCGCGTGAACTTGGCCGTTACCAAAGTTTCTCCACGATGACGTTCGCCGACTTGGCCCGGTAGGGCGCGCCGTTGCGGCGGCTGGCCATGCTCCACAGCGAGAATCCCGCGCTCATGTCGGTGGCGATCCAGTACTTGCCGCCCATGCTCGCGCTCCAGCTCTGTCCCGCCTCGCCATAGAGGCGTTCGCCCACCTGGCCCGAGGCGTAGAAGGTCGCGTCCGGCGAATCCCACTCCGCGGTCAGACCGCCGTAGACGGTGCCGAAGCCCTCGTTCGGCGACCAGTAGGCCGGGCTGAAGAACTTAGCCTCACGGAATTCCATGCCGGCGAAAGGCTTGACATGATTGCCCAGCGGGCGCCAGTTCGAAGCCAGCCGCAGCGAGCCGGTCGTGATGTTGTTGCCGTCCGAGATGTTGTAGCGGTCCAGCCTGCCGGTGACGTTGCCCAGCGAACTGGCGCGCGTCGCCTGCAGGCCGATGTGGGTGGCGGAAAGGTTGGTGTTGATGGCAAGCGGATTGGTGGCCAGCACGCCCCAGTTCACCTTGCTCACTTCGAGGATGTCTTCGTTCTCGCCGACCTTGACGCTGACGCCGCCATAAAGCCCGCGGTCGGCGCCGTTGTTCGACATGCCGATCTCGAAGGTCGGCTTGAGCTGGAGATTGTTTGCCTGGTAACGCCCGGTGAAGACATTCTCGTGCTCGTCGAGGTTGCTGCTGATCTGGCGATCCTTGAAGCGCGCGACTTCGACTTCATAGACGTTCGGCCCCTTGCCGTCGTGCCAGCGGTGAGTCAGCGTGCCGGACTTGCGCCGGATGTCGGAGGAATCCTCGTAGCTGCCGACGTTGAGCGTGGTGCGCGGACGGAGTTCGCGCATCGCGAGCGCGACGCCCTCGTTCGCGCCGGCATTGGACGCATCCGCGGCCAGCACTTCCTTGTACATCGGCAGTGCGAGGTCGTCGCGGCCGCGCCAGCGGTTGATGTTGGCGATGCCGATCTTGGCGTCGTTGGCGTAGGCGCCGCCGGTGAGCGACTGATAGATGCCTTGCGCTTCCTTGAGGCGGCCGGTCCACGCAAGCGCGTTGGCAATCATGAGGCGAACCTCGTCGTCCGGCTTTTCGGTGGCGAGCAGCGCCAGGCCTTCGGTGCCGACCTCGTAGTATTTCTCTTCGAGGTTGAGGTCGACGATCGCCTTGGCGGCGGCGGAGCGCGCCGGTTCCGGCGCCGCGGCCTCGGGCTTGGCTTCGGTAGCCTTGGGCGCGGAGGGGCGCCGGTCGACCACGGCCGCGCCGGTCGGGCTGATGTACTGTGACTGCGAGATCAGCGGACTGGGCACGTAGGGCAACATCGCCTTGCCGCGCGGTGCGGTCGCCGAGCCTTGTGCGGCTTCAGGAACTGCTGGAGCGGCAGGAGCAACAGGAGCGACGGGAGGCCGGGGCATGTTCTGGTAAGCCTGGGCCACCTGGGGCGTCGGCTGGTAGGCCGACGAGGGCGATGTCTGGGCAGCGGGCTGCGGCATCTGCGGCAAGGGCGCGGCCGGCAGCGGCGCGGCGGCTTGCGGCATGGAAGCAGAGGTGGCTGCCTGCGGGGCAGGACGGCGCGATGCACGGAGCGCCTGCAGGCGCGTGCGCGCCGTGTCGGCATACGGCGTGCCTTCGAGCGCTTCTAGCTGGGCGATCGCTTCCTCGGTGCGGCCAAGCCGCTGCAGGCTGTCTGCGACCACGAAGCGCAGCTGGTGGTTCCAGGGCTTGACCAGCAATTCGTTGAGGCCGCGGCTCGCGGCCGCCTCGTATTGCGCCTGCCGGTGCAGTTCGAGAATGGCGCCGACCGCCGGATCGTTCTGCGCGAGCGCCGCCCCTGCGGGAAGAAGCAGGCTCAAGGCGAGCGGCGACAGCATCCGTGCAAGGCGCGATGCCCGGCCGCGGGGCTGGCTGGATGTGTCGGAGGTTGGCGTCGTTTTCGTCATGGAGGCTGGCGGTGGTCGGACGGCGCGGCAGGCGGTCGGACCGTTCCGCCGCGCCGTGCGCAGATCATGGGTTCGCGGAACTGGTCGTTTCTTCTTTCTTGTCGGAGGTCGCCGAGCGGCGCGTGGCACGCGGAGCCTCGCGCTTGCCGAAGCGGTTTTCCACCGGCGTGCCGGAATAGGAATAGCGCTGTTCGTCCGTTGCGTCTTCCTGGGCGGGCGGCGTCATGGCCGCGCGCGCCGGAGATGCCATGGGCGCAGTCGTTGCCGGGGCACTGGCTGTCACTGCAGGCGCTGCCATTGCCGGCACCGGGGCCGGGCGGATTCCAGCCGGCCGCGCCATCGGCGGGACCACCGGTTGGACCGGCACGGAAACGGAGATCGACACCGGCGGCGCCACGGAAGCGGGCGTTGCAGCCGGCGCCGGGTTGGCGGCGGCAACGGTCGCCGGCCTGGCGCGCTGGGTATAGGTATCCACCGGCGCATGTGGTTCATTCGCCTGCGGCGCGGGTGCGACGGGGGCCGCGGGCTCTTCCGGTTCGGCCTGTGCCGGCATCTGGGGAGAGAAGTCGGGCAGGTTGCCTTGCTCGGCGGCGCGGGTCAGCAGCCCCAGTTCCATCTGGATGTCGTCGCGGCTGACGAGGAAGCGCAAGTCGTCGAGCACGTCTTCATGGGGGCGGCCGAGAATGCGGTTCAGGGTCTGCAGCAGCACGGCTTGCGGGCAGGCGTTGAGGAAGATGAAATAGCGTTCGCCGTCCGAGGTCACCAGGTCGCCCGCGCGGGAGATCGAGCTTGCCGCGATGGTGGGGGCGATGCCGGAAACATCCTTCGCCCTTGCCACGACCAGGGCGAAGGGAATGCTGAGGGTTTCGGCGCGGCCGAGCACCACCTCGACCTCGCGCTGGAAACGGCCCGGCGCGAGATAGCCGCGCAGCCGGGTCGGCAGCACGCTGCCCAGCGCCGCTTCGAAGTTGATGTTGACGTCCCGGCTGAAGACCTGGCCGCGCAGCGATTCGATGAGCAGCGGCAGGCGGTTCGGCGCGACGTCGCGGTGCACCACCAGGTTGACGCCGAGGCGCAGCAGCAGGGCTTCGTTCTGGTAGCGCAGCGAGGAATTCTTTTCCTGCACGACGATGCGCGCATGCTTGCCGAGCGTGAGGCGCAGGGTGTGCACCGCTTCCGCGAGCTGGCGGATGTGCGTGTCGCGCTGGAAGCTGAGGATCAGGGTGGCGGTACGGATGCCCTGGCTGGCATGCACCAGGCCGACCACGGTATCCACGCGCTGCCAGATGCCGGGCAGCTGCTGCGCGAGGTTGCCGAGCTCCGGATCCATGTAGAAGAAGTGCGGATCTTCCTCGGGCGGCGGCAGGTCGGCCTCGCCTTCGGCACGCATGGCGGCTTGGCCGGCTTCCACCAGCGGGGCGCTGCTCGCCTCGTAGAAACCCGATTCGTGCCGCAGCAGCGAATAGCTGCGTCCGGCGATGGTGCCTTCCGGCGATTGCCAGTAGTCGAAGCCGAGTTCCAGCCCATTCTTTCCGGACGACAGCCGCGCCATGCCGGTCAGGCTGTCCATCAGGGCGTGGATCGTCGCGAGCTGCGCGCCGGTCGCGCGCGAGAACACCAGCAGGGCGGTGATGTTGTGCTCTTCGTACCATTGGCGCAGGATGTCGATCTGGTCGAGCGCCAGTGTGACGTCATGCAGGGCCAGCAATTCATCGGCCTGGTCGAACAGCATGTAGCTGTTGTCCGGCACGTCGAGCAGTTGCTCCAGTTCGCGCACGAAGCTGTCGGCGCCGAAGCGGAACATCTTTTTCGGGAATTCGTCCTGCATCTCGAACACGCCGAGATGGCCGGATGCCAGCAGCGCATGCATGTCGAGCTGACCGAAGGAGCGGATGCGCTCGACGAACAGTTCGGGATTCGAGGGAACGACGACGGAGCAGGGAATGCCGTCGGAAATGGCACTGGCGAGGTTGGCGGCGAGGATGGGAAAGCGGGCCGGGGGCGTCTCGGCGATCATGGCATAGAGGCCGCCCGTATTCATGCTGTTGGTCAGGTTGGGCAGGCCTTGTATGCCGAGCCGGACGGGAGGCAGACCCTGCATGTCGGGGGATGTTTCATTCATGGCAGCAAGCTCCTCTTTTCTCGTTCCGGTCGACATCCGGATTCCCGGCACCTTGCGTCGAAAGGGTGCCGGCGGACTGTCTTCATCTGGCATGGACGCCGGGTTCTTTCCATGCGAAGCCGCATCTCGTGTTTTGCTTGTATCGGCGTTGCAGCTGACCTGGTCGCGCTACACAAAAAACGCTGCAAAGTCAGGGCTGAACTTTCCGAAGTTCAAGTAAAATTTTAACCCGAATTGCGGATTCGCAACTCTGGTTGTTGCGTTACATGTTTGTTTCTTCCCCTATTTCAGACGTTTGCCATCAAATAGTTGGCGTAACGATGGCATTGATGGCATGTTTCCCGTCATCAGGCAGACCGGTCCCCGTAGAAATGGTTCCCATAGGCAACAAGATGAGCGCAAGGTGTGCTTTGGCGGCGGAGGCTGCGTCCTCGAGACGCAGGGGGACGCGTTCAAGCGGGTGGAGACGCGCCGTGGTCATGCGCCTGGCCGTGTTGCTGGTCGCGATGTCCGGCCTGGTCCTGTCGCCCTTCGCAAGGAGCGCGGATGCCGGGCCGGCCGGCGCATCCTTTCCCGTCTATCTCTACGCAAGCCCGGCGACGCAAGCCTTCTTCCAGGCGAATGAAGGCAATTACGACACCATCCTGGGTCAGTGGCGCACCTACCTGAGGGACACCGGCAAGGATTTCCGGGAACTCGGGCGCGCCGACCTGCTGGCCCAGCCTCCTCGCGGCGTGCTGGTGCTGGCATCGGCGCTGCTTCTAGATGACCAGGAACGCCGCGCGGTCGAGGAATTCGGACGCCGCGGCGGCAGCATACTCGGCAGCTGGGCCGTGGGCGCGCGCGATGGCAAGGGGGAATGGCGCGGCTTCCAGTTCGTCCAGGACCTGTTCGACCTGCGCGTCGCAGGCGAAATCACGCGGCAATCGGAGGAATGGTTCATCGCGCCGTCGGGAGACGGTCCTCTCACCTGGCCGCTGCCTGCCGGGCGGCGGATGTACCTCGGCAAGATCGCCGAAAACCCGCTGCGCATCGACGCCCGCAACGTCGCGGCACGCTACATGACCTGGGAGCGCAGCCGCGATCCCGCGCTCGCGAACGGCGCCATCGCCTTTTCCGAACGCTACGATTCACGCCGCGTCTACTTCGGCTTCTCCGAACCCGCGATGGATTTCCATCCGCGCGACGACATCTACCGGATGCTGGACGCCATCCTCGCCTGGCTGCGGCACGAACCGCGCGTGTACAAGGCAGCCTGGCCCGGCGGCAGGCTGGCGGCGCAGCTGATCGCGATGGAGGTCGACGGCGCGGCGGAAAGCGTCGCCGCCTTGTCGCAGCAGCTCGACGCGCTCGGCCTGCGCGCCAGCTTCTTCCTGATCACGAGCCAGGCCGGCGCTTTCCCCGACCTGCTGCGCAGCCTTGCGCGGCGCGGGCATGAACTTGCCTACCAGGCAGACGTTCCCGACGGCTTCAAGGACCAGAACGCGGAAATCCAGGAACAGCGCATGCTGGCGATGTTCGCGGACGTGCGGAAGATCGGCGGCCCGGGACCGCTCGCCCTGCATGGCTTCCGGGCGCCGAACGAATCGTATGACCAGTCCACCGAGATCCTGCTGCGCCGGCACGGCATGCAATACCACGTGGCGGACGCGGCGGCGACCATCGACCGTCTTCCTTACTTTTCCAGCGCCGAAAAGGCCGTCCCTCCGGAAAGCGCCCTGGTGGTGCTGCCGCGCACCAGCCTGGAAGACCTGGAATACCGCGGCGACGCCATGAACGAGGAGCGGGCCGGCATGCAGCTCGTGCGGGAATACGAGGAAGCGCTGAACATGGGCGCCCTCAACATGCTTCTGATCCATGCATCGAGCTACGCGTCCGGTTCCCCGGTCAATGCCGCGCTGCCGGCCTTCTTCCGTCGGCTTGCCGATTCCCGTGACAAGACCTGGGTGGCCCGCGCCGATGACATCGCCGCGTGGTGGCGCGCGCGCGACAGGGCCAGCGTGAAGGTGCGCGGCGAGGGCAGGGGGCAAGTGGTCGAGCTGACCGTCCGCGCGCCCGGGATCGGGCCTGGCCTCACCTTGATGGCGACGCAACCCGAGACCGGCGGTCCGCCGCCGCGCCTGGAACCGATGACGCCGTATTCGCCGGCCGTGGAAGGACGGCTGGTGGACAACCATCGGGCGGCGTTCGTTTTCAACCGGCTCGGGGCGGGAAGTTACTCGTATCGGGTGCTGTACTGAAGGGGAGCCCTCTATGTTTCGGTGTCGCGATCGGGCGGTTTCGAGTGTCCAGGGGGCTTCGGTCAATCCTGTCGGCCCCTGTTGTCCCCGTCACTCTTCCCCGCCAGGCATTCCCAATACCCAAAAAATTATTAATCCGCCCTAATAGATTATGAAGGTCATCCGTGGAGTTATATGATTGTCATGCGCCTGGAACCCGTGGCTTGCCATGACGGCGGCGGTCTCGCGGCAATCCGAGGTGCGGAACACTCATACCTATTACTTCAAGGGACATGCGATGAAACTCAAAAACGCCAGGATCGGGGTCAGGCTATCCATTGGTTTCGGTTTGATCTTGTTGCTGCTGATCGGGATGACCGCCCTGTCGCTCAACCGCATGTCCCAGCTGCAGGACCGCCTGACGCAGATCACCCGGCATAACGAAGTCGAGGTCAGCCTGCTCATGAACATGCGCTTCACCGTCATGGACAGGATGATCGCGCTGCGCAACCTGGCGCTCTTGACCGACCAGGCGGCGATGAAGCCGGAAGCGGAGCGTATCGCCAAGGGCAATGCCGGCTTCGAGGAAGCGCTGGGCAAGCTTCGCAACGAGATCCTGGGCGATGGCGTGGCCTCGGACGAAGAGAGGCAGCTACTGGACAAGGTCGCGGCCGACTCCGCCGCCGCGGCGCCGCTGATCGCCAGGACCATCGAGCTCGGGCTCGCGGGCATGCATGAGGAAGCCGCCACCGTCCTCATGACCGAATTGCGGCAGGTCCAGTTCCACTGGATGGCCGGCCTGAATGAATTCGCGAAGCTCAAGTCCCGGGAAAACGAAGACATGGTCGCGCAGTCGCAGGTCGCTTACCAGCAAACGCGCAACATGATGATCATCCTCGCCGTGCTCGCCGTGGTTCTTGGCATGGCCGTGGCGCGGGCGATCACGCTGGGCATCACCAATCCGCTCCAGCGCGCGGTGCTGGCCGCGCGCAAGGTGGCGGGCGGCGACCTGAGCCATGCCATCGAGGTGGACCGGCACGACGAGACCGGCCAGCTGCTGCAGGCCCTCAAGGACATGAACGGCGGGCTCGTGCGCATCGTGGCGGAAGTCCGCAGCGGCACGGACACTATCGCCACCGCGTCCGGCCAGATTGCCAGCGGCAACCTGGACCTGTCCTCGCGCACCGAACAGCAGGCCGGGTCGCTGGAAGAAACCGCATCCTCGATGGAAGAGCTGACCTCGACCGTCAGGCAGAACGCCGACAACGCCCGCCAGGCCAACCAGCTCGCGGGCTCGGCATCGGAAGTCGCCTCGCGCGGCGGCGCGGTGGTGGCCGAAGTGGTAGGGACGATGGATGCGATCAACGCATCCGCCAAGAAGATCGTGGACATCATCAGCGTCATCGACAGCATTGCGTTCCAGACCAACATCCTGGCGCTGAACGCGGCCGTGGAAGCGGCCCGCGCCGGCGAGCAGGGCCGCGGCTTCGCCGTGGTGGCCGCCGAAGTCCGCAACCTCGCCCAGCGCAGCGCTGCCGCGGCGAAGGAAATCACGACGCTGATCAACGATTCAGCCGAAAAGGTGGAAGCCGGAACCCGCCTTGTGGACCAGGCCGGCATGACGATGAGCGAGGTGGTGGACAGCGTCAGGCGCGTGTCGGACATCATCGGCGAAATCACTGCGGCGTCCAGCGAACAGCGCGCGGGCATCGAGCAGATCAACCAGGCCATCAACCAGATGGACGAGTCGACCCAGCAGAATGCGTCGCTGGTGGAACAGGCCGCCGCCGCCGCGCAGTCGCTGCAGGATCAGGCGGGCAGCCTGCTGCAGATGGTCAGCGTGTTCAAGCTCGGCGCGGGCGAGTCGTCGAAGGCGGCCGAAGCGTTCGAAACGTTCGAGGACGCCACCCTTGCATCCTCGGCTCCCAAGGCGCCCATCCTGTCCCTCGTCCGTTCTCTGGGGACGCGTTCCGAGAGCACGACCGGGAAAGTGGTACCGGCTAACCCGGCACATGCACGGCGCATGCGTGCGGTTGCCGGATCGGAGATGCAGTCGTTCTGAGGTTCGCGGGGCGCCGTGCCTTTGCGGGCGGCGCCCCGCAGCAAGAAAGTCACTCGGCGGCCAGGGCCGCCGCCATGGCCTGCACCACCGGCGCCCATTCACCGGCCGCCTGCTGGGGAAAGATCCGCATCGACGGATACCACGGCGAATCCTCGCGTCCGCGCATCCAGCGCCATTCGCTTTCGAAGCGGCTCATCATCCACACCCGTTTGCCCATGGCGCCTGCCAGGTGCGCCATCGACGTGTCCACCGTGATCACGAGGTCCATGCATGCCATCAGGGCGGCGGTTTCATAGACATCGCCGCATTCCTCGATCCAGTCGGTCAGCGGCAGGTTCGCCGCCGCGATCGCCGGCCCGCCTCCCTTTTGCAGGCTGAAGAAGCGCGTGCCCGGTACGCCGAACAGCGGCCCCAGCATGCCGAGGGTCACGCTGCGCTTGTAGTCGTGCTGGAACTGAGGATTGCCGCTCCAGACCAGGCCGATCTTCATGCCGTCCTGCGCCTGCACGCGCTCGCGCCAGCGCGCAACCGAGGCATCGTCCGGACGGATGTAAGGCACGTTGCGCGGGATCGTATCCAGGGTCGTGCCGAACATCGCGGGCATGCTCATCAGCGAGCAGTGGTAATCGAAGGCAGGGTAGGCGGCCGGGTCGAGCTGGTTGCCGATGCCGTCGACGCAACCGGAATTGTCGACGACGCGGTTGAGGAAGGACGGGCCGAGGACGTGGATGCGTTGTGCGCCGCGTTCCTTCAGCAGGGGAAGGTAGCGCATCATCATGAGGTTGTCGCCGATGCCGTGTTCCAGCCAGACCAGCAGGGTCTTGCCCCGCAGGTCTTCGCCGCGCCAGCGCGGCTTGCCGGCAAGGGTGCGCATGACGGTAGCCGTGCCCTTCAGGCCCTCGATGCCGTCGGCATCCAGCCGCATCTCGAACATCTGGAAACCCTTCCCGAGGTCGCCGGACAACAGGGTGGCTAGCGCCAGCGCCCAGCGGGCCTCGGTGAAGCCGGGCTTGGCGGCGGCGATGGCGTAATGCGCGATCGCGGCGTCCAGTTCGCCCTGGTCCTGCAGCAGGCCGCCTAGGTTGTAGTGCGCCTGAGGGTCGTCCGGCCTGGCTTCCAGCGCCAGCCGGTAATGGCCCAAGGCCGCATTGGCTTCGCCTTTTTGCCGCAGGACGTTTCCAAGGAAATGATGGAAATGGCCGCCGGCCGGAGCGGCAGGCGGGGCACTCGACAGGGCCTGCTCGAGCAGCGCTTGCGCCCTTGCCAGCTCGCCCGATTCGGCGAGGCGGGCCGCCATGTCGCAGAGTGCGGTGGCGGATTCTTCATGCGCCGGCGAAATGACCAGCGCCGCGAGGAAAAGTCGGCAGGCTTCATCGTGACTGCCCGCGCCGCGTTCGAGCAGCCCGAGCGTGTGATGGGCCAGCGGGATGCCGAGCGCCGCGATGCCGCCGTCGATGGCCAGCCGCAGGTGACCGGCTGCCTCGTCGGCGCGGCCCAGGGCATGCAGCACGATGCCCAGGTTGCAGCGCGCACGCAAGAGGCCGGGGTCGGCCACTAATGCCGCCTGGTACCGCTGCGCCGCCAGGTCCAGTTTCCCCTGGTTGAACAACGCGTCGGCTTCCTGCTTGAGCGCCGCCGCCGAGACGGCGATGTCTGCCGGTTCAGCTGCCTTCGCGGGCGCCTCGGCGGCCTGGCTTTCCGTGCGGCCTATCCATGCCTTGATTGCCTTGAGCATGCCGCGCTCAAAGCCGGTGCATGAGCAGCTTGGTCAAGGCATCGGCCTGGTTGCTTTCGTACTGGTGCTGCACCAGCTTCCAGCGGAAGGCATTGCCGAGCGCCGCCTTGCTGAACAGGTTGAGCTTGTGCCGGGTCTTGAATTCCGCCGCCTGCGCGAACAGGTTGTCGAGAACCTGTTCCTGCTTCTTCGCCGAGTACTGGCCTTTCTTGCCGCCCTGGACGGGGAGATGCTTCATGTAGTAGTCGGCGAGCGTTTCGCCGAAGGCGCTGGCTTCCTTAGATTTGAACCATCCAAACATTATGGTATTCCTGTCATGTTGTCGACATCGCGGCGCGGCCATCGAGTGACCATCGAAAGGCGCCCTGTTGAACGCTGGATGATACTTCGTATCGTTGCGTTCGCCTATCTCCCTTGGCGTCCGCCCAACGGTGCCGGCTGGCCGCATCCGGGAGCATCCCTTTACCCAGCTTTACATTTCCTTAACCGCCCTTAACCATTGCGCAACGGAAAATCGAATCGTCAGGCGATGGCGCGGATGCCGTCGCGATTCCCATTTCCTTGAGGAGCCACCATGGTTTCAAGCATCGGCAGCAACACGATTTCCGCATGGAGCAATGCCTTGTTTTCCACGCTCGACACCCGCAAGCAGGGGTACATCGAGCAAAGCGACCTGCAGTCCGCGTTCGACCAGATCGGCTCCACCACATCCTCAACCGCAAGCGCCAGCGGAACCCAGTCGACCGACGTCGCCGCGCTGTTCAAGCAGCTGGACGGCGACACCGACGGCAAGGTCACGCAAAGCGAGCTGACCAAGGCCTTGACCAAGGTTGCAGAGCAGCTCGACGGCCAGTTCAACCAGTCGCGCATGGAGCGCGGCATGCATGGCATGCATGGCGGCGGGCACGGTGGTCCCGGCGGGTTGCAAGGCATGCCACCTCCGCCCCCGCCTTCCTCATCGTCCTCGTCTTCTTCGTCTTCGGACGGCACGAACGCCGTCGATGCCGCGGGTTTCACCAAGGATGAATTGTCTGCCCAGTTGCAGGAGACCGGTTCCAGCGACAGCCGCCGCTCCAAGCTCCTGAACAGCCTCGTGAACAACTTCGACAAGGCGGATACGGACGGCGACGGCAAGATCAGCGCTAAGGAAGCGCATTCCTTCGCCCACGCCCAGAAGCACGCGAAAGCAGCCGGCAGCGATGGCACCGCCGCCGCAACCACCGGCGACGACCAGCAGGCCCGGGTGGCAATGCAGCTGCTCAAGCTGCTGCAAGCCTATGGCAACAACTCGGCAACGACGGGTTCGGTGGCAAGCACGGATTCGGGCAGCAGCGCGAGCGTGTCCGTGCTGGCCTAAGCAAATCTATAGAAGTTTTTTGACATGACCGCATGCTTTCAAACCACTGCCGTCATCCCCACGCAGGCGGGGATGACAGAGCACGATCAATGGTGTTTAGGTTAATTCAAAGGACCCTTAAGCACCCGCTTAGATTTCGCAGGCGGACGATTTGCGTCCGCCTCCTCTTCAACGCGTCGAGAATGGCCAGGCCGAGCCGGCCACGCTCGGCGCATTCTTTTCCGGCGTGACGGCGGGCGCCGCACGGCCTTCGAGGTAGTGGTCCAGCAGCGCATCGCCGTCATAGCCAAGCACGAAAAAGGCCAGCCCGCCCAGGGATTCGCGCCGCAAAAATTCTATCTTCTTCTGCATTGACCAGGTGTCTTCGTACCAGCCCTCGTAGTGACGGCGGTCCGACGCCTTGTACTGGTAGAACACCGTGCCGCTGAGGTCGTCGCGGCGCGCGCCATGCGTGCCGGCCCGCTCGCGGGTGTTGGCCTGGATGGCGGGCACCAGTCCTTCCGGCAGCGGAACCAGCGAGGTCGTGGCACCCTTTCCAATCGTCGGTCCGCGCGGCGCATCGCCTTTCACGCGCCATTCATAGCCGAAGAAGGGAAAGCTGAACAGCAGCCTGTCGCGTGGCACGCCGAGCTCAAGACCCTTCGCGAGCGCCTTTTCCCAGGTCATGGCCTCGGGGCCGCTCAGGGGACTGACCGGGCCGGCGGTCGGCGCGCCTGCCCAGTGCGCGTCATAGCCTTGCAGGATCACGGTATCGACCTGCGCGAGCGTGGCCTTGTCGTAGAGATTGACCGCCCCGCCGATGGGCAGGAAGACCGACAGGTGACGGCGCGGCGACTGCGCGTGCAGGGCGCGGGCGAGTTCATCCACGAACTGCTGCACGCCCTTTAGGCTGGCGGCCGGCACCGGATCATAGACTTCCAGGTCGAGGTGCAGGCCGGCCACGTCCTCATGCCGCGCCAGTTCCAGAGCGTCGCCCACCAGGCGCGCGCGGGCGCGCGCCGAGCCGAACAGGTGATTGAAGGCCTTGATGTCGAACATGGTCAGGACCAGGTCGACCGGCGTGCCGCGCTGCTTCATGCCGGCACGGAATTCCTGCCACTGGTCGGGCCAGCC
Source organism: Noviherbaspirillum galbum (assembly GCF_010974945.1). Classification (GTDB taxonomy): domain Bacteria; phylum Pseudomonadota; class Gammaproteobacteria; order Burkholderiales; family Burkholderiaceae_D; genus Noviherbaspirillum; species Noviherbaspirillum galbum. The sequence continues at coordinate 82,940 of NZ_JAAIVB010000010.1, forward strand.
GTTCCTGTCGGCGATGCGCCCGTCGGGCTTGATGCTGAGTTCGAAGAACAGCACCCTGTCGAGCCGGGCGGCTGACGCGCTGCGCCAGCTGTCAGGCATCCACCACGCCATGTAGCCGAGGGCCTGTGGCTGCGGCAGGGATTGCTGTTGAGCCTGGGGTTGCGGCCTGTTCTCGGACTGCGGCTGGGCCGGAGACGCTCCCTGCAGCAGCAGGAGCGCAGCCAGCAAGCCGGCGCGCAACAGGGAAGCACTCATCGCGAGGTGCTGTCGATCACCCAGTCGGCGACGTATTGGATGTCGAGGCTCGCCATGCAGCCCGGCTCATATTCGAGCACCGGGCGTTCGAAGGCCAGGGCCTGCGAAACCTTGGCATCCTTGTGCACGGCGACCGGGATCAGCTTGCCCGCGTAGGCATCGTACAAGGCGGTCCGGACCTGGTGGCCGAGCCGGCTTTGCGCCGGCATCTGGTTGATCAGCAGGTTCACGCCATGGAAGTTCTGTTCGTGCGCGGTGACCTCGCCGATCAGCCCCATCATCTTGCCCACCGTGGCGAAGGATGCCGCGTCCGCCAGCACGATCATGAAGGCGCGCTGCGACGCCAGCAGCGCCTGGTGCAGGTAGACCGTCGGGCCGGGCGGGGTGTCGAGCAGGACGTAGTCGAAATCGCTGTCTTCGAGAGATGCCACGCCGCGCGCCACCCAGTAAGGGTCCTCGCGCAGTTCGCGCTCGAACACTTCCAGCTCGTTGTCGGCCAGGCGGCCGAAGGGAATGAAATTGACGCCGAATGGGCTGTCGAAGATGGCGTTCGGCGAGATGCCTTCGCGCGACAGGCCGGCGATTTCTTCCGGGTCGAGGCCGAGATGGATGCGCTGGGCATTCTGCGGATCGAGGTCGATGATCAGAACCCGCTTGTCGCGCTGGGCGAGGGCGGTCGCGAGGTTGGCGGTGATCGTGGTCTTGCCCACGCCGCCCTTGCCGGAAATCAGGGAGATTACTTGCATGATGATGCCTTGCAGCGGTTGGACGAGCGTTTGGAGCGTTTGCGTTCGGCGCGCTTGCCTTCGGTCGTGTCGGTCGACTGGGCCGACGCGGGTTCCGCGGCCATCGCCTGCTGGGACAGGGCGACGGGCCAGGGCGTGGGCGGTTCCTGCGGCACGTTGTCATCCGCGAGGACCTCGTCCTCGCTGCGCACGGAATACGCCTTCACCCATTCGCGCAGGGCGTTGAGGTTGTCCTGGATGTCGGTGCGGTAGGGCGCCGCCTTCTGCGCGCGCGAGATGTAGTCGAGGGCGGTCAGGTAGTCGCCGGCGGCGGCCCGGGCCACGCCGAGGTTGTTCAGGGCGACGGGATCGTACGGCGCCATGCGCTGTTGCTCGGCGAAGCTCTTCGCCGCCGCCACGGTCTCGCCTTCGGCAAGGTAGGCGCGTCCGAGCTGGGCCGCGTCCTGCGGACCGGCGATGGCGTCCATGGCATGTACGGCGGCGAGCAGGGCGCCGGCCAGGATCAGGCGTTTCATCAGGATCTCCATGTCTTGCGTCCGCCGGGCGGCCGGAGGGTCATCGTCATGCGCAGCTTCAGGCCGTCGTCCTCGGCGGACTGCAGCGGGGCCGGCGCGCTGGCGGCCGGCATGCGGTAGTCGAAGGACACCTGCTGCATCGGCTGCGCCGGATGCATCTCATGCCCGCCGGCCGAAGCCTGGATGCGCGGATTGGCGGGCGGCACGGCGAACGGCGCCGGCGCGGCGGGACGCACGCTGTCGTTCCGGCCGCGCGGAAGTTCTTCCTTCGCCACCGGCTTGTCCGGCACCGATACCGAGGTCGGCATCTTGGGCTTCGCGGGCGGCTTGACCTGCTGCGCGGGAAGGTCGTAGGCAGGGGCCGGCGCGGTCTCGGCCGGCGGCGCAACCGCGTTCGGGATCGTCAGCAGGCCAGGGGCGGGCCGTCCGCTGGCCGGCCCGAGGTCGGGAATGGGCAGCAGGTTCGGGCCGCCGGGGGCCGGCGCGCGCGAGGCGGGGGAAACCTCGACCGCGTTGCTCACGAGGCGCAACTGCATGTGCGGCGGCACTCCGGTGAACGAATCGGCGTTCTGTTCCGCGGCGTGGGCGCGGCGGAAGAGGTCGATGGCCTTGTCGACGTTGCCCAGCGCCTTTTCCACGCGGCCGGCTGCGGCCAGGGCGCGGGGATGGCGCGGCGCGATGTCCAGCGCGGCCTTGGCATGCTGGTCCGCCTTGTCGTTGTCGCGCGCCGCCAGCGCGGAGTCGACGGCGATCAGCCGCTGCTCCAGGTCGCGCGGCTGGCGCTCGATGGCTTGCTCGATGACGGCCAGCGCCTGCGCCGGCTCGGCGGCGCTCCGGTGGATGCGTGCCATCGCCACCAGCACGCGGATGTCGTCGGAGCGCTGCATGATCGGCGCCAGGATCGCGGTGGCCTGGCCATACTGGCCGGATTCGCGCATGGTTTCGGCCAGCCGGATGGAATAGCTCAGGATGATGCCGTTGACCTCGTCCTGCTGCTGCCGGTTGAGCTTGCCCGGTGCCGACAGGTCGCGCAGCACCGCGGACAGTTCCGCGTCCTGGAAGTTGTTGAGCAGCAGCTCGGCATAACGGATGCGCGTGCTCGCGGTTTGCACCGGGCTGCGGCTCAGGATGTCGCGCATCAGGCGCAAGCCCTGCGCCGGCTGACCGGCGTCGTTCCAGCCTGCCGCCACCAGCGCCATCATCTGGTCGTTGCCGCGGGCGGCGGGCTCCAGCCTTTCCATCGTGGCCTGCGCCTGGCGGACGTCGCCGCGGCGGTACTGGTCCTTCGCCCGCGCGAGCTGGATCGTCAGCCAGATCCGGCGCTGCTCCTGCGCCATCTCGACGGTACGGACGTTTTGCGGAATGCGCTCGAAGGCGACCATGGCGTCGTCATACCGCTGCTGCGCGCCGAAGATGCGGGCGCGCGCGTACAGGGCGTCCGGATTGCCGGGATTGATGGCGAGCATGTCGTCCAGCAGGCTGCCGGCATTGTCGTAGGCACCCAGGCGTTCATACTGGCGCGCGAGACTGAGGCGGATGGCGGGCATCGCCGGATCCAGCAGCAGCGCGTTCTCGAGCTTGCTGACTGCATTGCGGTAGGTGCCGCGCTGCTCGTCGTCGAGCGCCTGGCGCAGCAGCGCAGCCGCCTTTGCCTTGTTGCCGCCTTCGAAACTGGCTTCCGCCGGCACCGCCACGTTCTGCGCCATCGGGGCAGCCAGCCCGGACGCCGGGCTTGCTGCGAACGCCGGATCGCTCGGCAGCCCGCGCAGGCGCGCGGCCACGACGGCGTCGTCCGGATGCGCCTGGAGATAGGCGGAATAGAGCGGCGCGTCGCCGGCATGGCTTTCCAACGCCAGCAAGGCCTGGCGCCAGGACGCCTTCACGTCCCGCGGGGCGTTCTTCTGTCCCGCAAGGTAGGCGAGCTGGCGCAAGGCTTCCCTGCGCGTGGCTTCGCGCTGCGCCAGGTGCTTGGCCAACGCGAACAGGGTGTTCGCGTCGCCGGGATGCTTGCGGGCGCGTTCCTCGAGCAGCAGGCGGGTTTCGGCCCAGTCGGCGGTGGCGGGAATCACAGGCTCGGCCTTCTCCGTCTTTTCTGCCTTATCGTTCTTCTCTACCTTCTCAGGCTTCTCGGTCTTTTCCTTTTCAGGCTTGGTCGTGATGGTCTTGACGGTGCGGTCGTCCTGCTTCGCCGCCGATGCGGATTGCTGCGCGGCCGCGAGCCTGGGCGGCTCGGCTTCCAGCTTGAGCCGCGGCTTGTCGGTGTCGGTCTTGGCGGGAGCCGCCGGCGGGGTGGACGGCTTCGCGCTTTCCGCCCTGGGTGCCTCGGCCACGCGCGGCACGTCGGCCGGCTTGCGCGCGACCGGAGCGCCTTTCTTTTCCGCGATCAGCGCCTGCAGGTCGTGCAGGCCGCGCGGCGCGGGCGACAACCGCGCCGCGCGCGCATACAGCACGTCGGCTTCCTTCAGGTTGCCCGAGCGCGCCTCGATGCCGCCGAGACGGATCAGCGCTTCCGGATGATTGGGACTGATGCGCAGCAGCTTGCGCAGCACGTCGGCGGCCAAATCGTCGCGATCCTTTTGCTGCCAGGCGCGCGCCTCATCCACGAGCTGGCTCGTCATGAGGTCGTCGGCCGGCCATGCCTGCTGCGCCAGCGGCAGCAGCAGGGTCAGCAGGCACACCGTCTTTTTCATGTTGCGCATGTCAAGTCAGGTTGATTTTCTTGCGCCTGGAGGCAACCCTACGCAGCGCGCGGTAGGCCACGGTGGCGACCACGAGGCAGCTCAGGAGCGCCGTGAAGGCGAACAGCAGGGGATGGTCGGCCAGGAACCAGCGGATCATGGCGAACGCCGGCAGCGAACCGAGCACATAAGGCTCGGCGACGCGGGCGTTGGCAACGCTCTTGTCGTCGACGATCGCCAGGTCGCCCTGGATCTGGCCGATGCGTTCCGGATCGAGCAGGGCGTCGCTGATCTTGCGCAAGTCGGCGGGACGGTCGGCATACAGGAACACCACGCTGCGGCTGGACTTGAGCGGCGATTCGAAGCCGAACACCGCGGACAGGTTGCCGTTGCTGACCAGGCTCATGCTGCCCGCGCCGCCGGATTCGGCGCGTTCGTCGTTCTGCCGCCAGCGGTAGGAGGGGAACCATGACTTCGATGGCGCGCGCACGCGGCGCTCGCCGTCGATCTGCACGAAGGGCAGTTTCTCGGCCCACTTTGCCATCAGGGTCTGGCTGTTGGATGCGCCGATCACGATGATGTCCTTGTCGCCGGCGGCATCGACGGCGTTCGGGCGCAGCAGCGCATGGCGGATCGCCGGATAGCCGGTCGCTTCGCCCATGCGGCCCATCACCGTCATGTAGAGGCCGAGCTCTTCCGCCGTCGGCCTTTCGGACAGCACCACCGCCGTTTCCGAGAGGTCGGCCATGCGGGTGAAGGGGTAGCCGACGTTGGCGAAATAGCCGAGGTTGGGCAGCACCGCGTATTTCGGGAAGCTGCTGAAGTCGATCGTCGATTCCGCGTCGATTGCGCCCTGCATGTTGTCAGGCGGCAGGTTCTTGCATTCGCCTTCCTTGATCAGGTCGAAGGTATAGGCGAACTGCAGCTGGTCGCGGCCGCCGAGCTCGTAGGGCGGCAGGTAGAGCGAGGCGTCGCGCACGGAATTGTTTTCCGCCTTCACCGGCACGATTCTGTCGAGGCCGTTGGCGCCCTGGCCCTTGTTGGGGCCGTTGATCGCCAGTGTGTCGATATAGGTCTGGTTCAGCGAGACGGCCAGCGTGGAATTGCGCTGCTCGGGCAGGCGCGTGGCGCGATATTTCAGCTTGAGTGGCGCGCCGGGCGTGCGCCAGGTGAACACGTCGGGCGGAACGCGGTAATTCACGCGGATCACGCCGGGATAGAAGCCCTGCACACGCAGGTCGCTGGGACGGGACAGCTCGCCGATGCGCACCGGGCGATCCACCGGAATCCAGGCGGGAGCGTCGTAGGGCTTGCGCGCCGGCGCGTCGCTTTCCTTGGTGACCGTGACCGACTGGCCGATCAGCGTGGGCGACACCAGCGCCAGCGCGCGCGCGGCGCGCAGGATGTCTTCCTCGTTGTTGCCGGCAACGAGCAGCAGCTTGGCAAGCGGGTTGGTCGGATGCGGATGGACCGACAGCGTCGCGCCCTTGGCCGGCTTCAGGCCAGCAAAACTGTCGTTCCCCTGCAGGAACACCACGGCATTCCCGTCGGGCAGCTTGTTCAGGTTGACCGGAAACTGTGCGCCCTTGCTGCCGGCCTGGATGCCGAACCACGATGCCACGATGCCGGCGGCGCGGATCGGGCCTGGCTGCGGATCCTGCACGAACACGAAGGGCAGCTTGAGCGCGGTGATGTCGCGCGTGTCGAGGAAGGGCGCCGGCAGGTTCTTCAGGTCGCTGTTGGTGGACACCGGCGCGAGCGTCAGTTCGATGCGCCCGAGGTCGCTCAGGGTCAGCCACAGCGAGGTGTGCCACGGGTCTTCGCACTGGCGGGTGTAGTGGCCGACCAGGTTGAAGCGCAGTTCGTTGAATTCGTTGAACAGGCGCGGATCGAGCGGGATCTCGCGCAGGTTGCCGACGTTCTTGCCCTGCGGCAGATTCTCGACCGAGACCACGCGCTCGTTGAGCAGCACGCGCAGGTGGCTCAGGTCGGGAAGAAGGGCGGGGGAATAGTCATAGGCCAGCCGCAGCTTCGCGCCGACCACCACTTCGTCCGCCCGCAGGGTGAAGCCGATGGACTGCGAACCGTCCACGCCGCGCAGCTTGAGCGAGGACCACGCGCCGAGCTGCTTGAAGGTGAGCGACACGGTGCGCTGACCGGCCGACGCCGCGGTGCTGCCGTCGCCGCCGTTGACCAGGCTGCTGTCGCGCGCCGGCTCGACAACTTCCTCGACCGGCGAAGCGTTTTCCTTGTGCTTCTTGCGCGATTTCGCCTCGGCAGGAATGGCAACGAGCAGCGATGCGGCCAGGGTGGTGAGCGCCACGCCGGCCAGTGTCGACTTGGCCGACCGGATCCAGGAAGTCCTTGTTGTCATGATTCGTCTTTTTTCCAAAATCGTAGCTTCTTGGCCAGTCCGGGCCAGGTCTTCATAGTTTGAACGGGGTTCGTTCCGAAATCCACGATGCCGATGAGGAAGGCAAGGATTCCGTTGGTGGCCCAGGCCGGAACGAGGCGGTCCGCCTCGCGTCCCGGCAGCCATTTCGGCCAGTTGTCGCCGCGCGCCATGACGGCTTCCGCGAAGGCGAGGTAGTCGGCGTGGGCCTTCGGATCGATGGCGACGCGCAGCAGGTGTTCGTCGCAGGAGAGAACGGTCGCCTCCACGGCAAGCTCGCGGTATCCATGGAAGATTGCGATGCGCAGCGCCGATCCGGTCCGGGCGGACAGCGCGCCTGGCAGTTCGATGTCCAGCGTGGTCGAGGGAAAGTTGAGCGTGGTGCAGGAGACCGTGCGGCCGAGGGGCATGCGCATCATCAGCGGCATGCGCCTGATCGCCTGCGCATGAATGCGGATTTCGCGCGCTTCGAACGCCACCGCCATCAGGGAAGCCAGCAGCAGCAGGTTGCACCCGCTCCACGCGAGATAAGCGAGTGCCATGTCGGCATCGGCCGGCGGCATGCCGTCCAGGCGCAGCAGGCCGGCGGCGAAGGCCGCAAGGTTCAGGCCGATGAGCAGGGCATAGGCCGCGCCCCGCCTGGCGCTGAAGGGCAGTCCGGGCCGCGGCGTGCCGGCTTCCCGCTTTCCAGGACGGGAAACGGCGGTGCGGACCACGCTGATGGCGGTGGGTATCAGCAGGTACAGGGCCACCAGGCCTTCCTTCAGGTCCGTGAAGATGCCCAGGCGCTTCGGCCCCTGCGCGCGGCCATGGGCGAGGTAGCCCTGCAGGTAGTGCGGGATGGCATAGCTGGCAAGCGCGGCGGGCGTGGCGCGCACGAGTTCGACGTCTTGCAGCAGGTAGGCCGCGGGCGCGGTGAAGAACAGCAGGCGGGCCAGCGGAAAGTAAAACTCCAGCATCGCGATCATGGAGGCGAGCCAGCGTTTTCCCGTCAGGACGACATACGAGAACGGGCTCGGCAAGACCGACAGGCCGGGCATGGCGTCGGTGTAGGCGTCGGCGGGTACGTTCTTGCAGAGATAGGCGGTGCCATAGTTCAGGCGATGGAAGATGAGCGCGGTTTCCTCGGCCTGCTGGTCGAACGCCGGCTCCATCGTCCCCGCTTCTTCCATCATGGCGCGCCTGACGATGGCGCACTGTCCGGCATGCGCTTCGCCGCACAGGGCGAGCACGTCCTCATCGGGCTCCGGCGCCAGCGGATGATGCGGCGTCATGGTGGCCGCCAGCTTGTAGTTGCGCGTGAACCAGGGTACGGTGGTCTTGAGGAGGTCTTTTCCGGCGCGGAAATCGCCATCGAGAAGGACCACCACTTCCGAATAGCTTTTCGACATGCCGTATCGGATGCCGCCGGCCATGCCGGCATGGCCGGGTTCCTGCGCATCGTAGTGCGCGCCAACGGCGGAGGCGAGGGCGGCGACGTCGGGGCGCAGCCTTTCGTCGACGAGGTGGATCTTCAGCTTGTTCTTCGGCCAGTCGAGGGCCAGGATGTCGATGACCGGTCCGCGCAGTTCTTCCAGCGACTTGCCATGGCAAAGCAGCATGACGTCGACGATGGGGACCTGCCGCGCATCCTCCGGCATCGGCAGGGGTGGACAGCGCATCGCCCACACGCCGCGCAGGAAGCGCAGGCCGAACAGCAGGAACAGGTACGCCTCGGCGGCGAGCAGGCCGAAGCCGAGCAGGAAGTCCGGGCCCAGTTCCGGCGAGAGCGTTTCGGTGACGCGCCAGTCCGCGTAGCGCAGCGCCACCAGCGTCGAGAAGCCGCCGAGCAGCAGGGTGATCCAGGTCCCGGAATACCGGTTCAGGAAAACCGAAATCCCGAGCAGGACGGCGGAAATGATGACCTGGTCGTGCACCGGATAGCGCACCGTCACCACGAAAACAAGCGCCGCCAGGCACAGGACCGTGGCGACGCCGGAGAGGATGGCGGAAGACCAGAAGGAAGCGTTGACGAGACGCTTGATGATCACGTTGGGTTTCCCGCGCGCGTACGGCACCTTCAGCCCGGCCGTGGAAGCCTTGCCCCAGCGCTCGCGCCACAAGGAAAGAACCGAACGTGGATTCATCGATTCAGAATATCGACCAGCCAGTTGGCGAGGCGGGCGACGTCGTGGCTGGCCTGGCCGTGCGGATCGTAGGCCATCACCGGTTGCTGGAATGCCAGCGCTTCGCCCACGGCTTCGTCGGCATGCACGCTCACTTGCGCCAGGCGTTTGCCGAGGTGCTGGCGCAGCAGGTTGGTCACGTCGCGGCTGAGCGGTTCCGAGGTGTCCACCTGGTTGAGGACGTACACGCTGGGCATGCCGCGCCGGAATTCATCCATCTCCTCCAGCCAGGCTTCCATCGCGGGGATGGTGGCATAGGAACCGGCGTCGGCCAGGAGGACGATCAGCAGGATGTCCGCGCAGGCAAAGACCTGCTTCAGGTAGACCGACGGCCCCGGCGGGGTATCGATCAGCACCACCGCGTTGTCATCGAGGCCGGCGCGCCGGATCTGGTCGCCGACGTAGGTGGCGCGCCTGGCGAGATGGGCCTCGAAGGCCAGCCGGTCTTCTTCCGCGCCGGCGCCGTAAGGCAGGCAGGTGACGTCGTAGTCCGATTCGCAGGCCACGCCGCGCCAGTCCGCGCCGCGCACGGTGGCTTCGCAGACGCCGTCGCGGGTGCCTTCTTCGATGCCGAAGTGCCAATGCAATGCATTCTGCGGATCGAGGTCGACCACGGAGACGCGTCCGTGTCCGAGCCGAGATGCGAGCGCCGATGCCAGGTTGGCGGTGATGGACGTCTTGCCCACCCCGCCCTTCATCGAGACGATTCCAATGACACTCATCGCTTGCCAAACCATCCAAACAGGGAACCGCGGGACTGGCTCGGCTCCGGGGCGTCGTCATCCTTCTCTTCAAGGCGGGCGAATACGCTCGACAGGTTCTTGTCCTTCACCGGTTCGGCGATCGGCTGGCGCGCCGGTTGTGCTTCCTCGCTGCGCTTGCCGAACAGGCCAGGCTTGCCTTCCTCGACCGGCGCCGCAGGAGCGCGGCGCGCAAACAGGCCGGGCCGCTCTTCCGGCGCCGCCGCTTCCGCGCGCCTGCCGAACATGCCTGGCCGTTCCGGGTTGGCCTGTGCCGGTTGCGCGGCTTGCACCGGCGCGGCGGCAGGGCGTCCGAACAGGCTGCCGTCCCTGGTCTCGCGAGGCATTTCCGCAGGCGGCGCTACGGTTTGCGGTGCGGGCTGCGGCTTGGCCGCGCGCTTGGCAAACATGCCAAGGCCGCCGCGTGCCTCGCTCATGTCTTCCTGCTCATCCTGCGCTTCGCTCGCGCGCGCGAAAAGCGCGCGTGCGCCGTCCTGGCGGGCGGGAGCGGATGCATGGTTGTCAACGGCGTTCATGGAGATGTCGTCATCCGGCGGGGGAGCGGTCAAAGGCGATCGTGCTGAGACATTCCCGGCGGCCATCTTGTTCAAACTTTCGGCGAGCTTGTCGCCGAGGCTGGGCAGGGTCAGCGCCTGCTTGCGCGCGCTGGCGGCGGGACGTCCCGGCGGGCCGATGTGCTGGCGCGCGCGCGGATGCAGCGGCGGCGTGTCTTCCGGCTTGGCCGGACGCATGGTCTTGAGCAGGGGCCAGCGCTGTTCGGCTTCCTGCGCGAGCGTGCTGGAAGCGCTCTTGTCTTCCGACCTGTCTGCGGCGACCGACCGGAACAGCTGTGACATGTTGTGATCGAATTGGCTCATTGGCGTCCTGGCAAGCGGTGGGTTGTCGGTCGGTTCAGCGGCCGAAGCGCAGGTGGATTTCCATGCCCTCGGCAGCGGCGCCCATGTGCCGGACCGCCATCTTGTCGCCCGCGCCGAGGACCTTGAAGATCGACTGGTAGAAACCTTCGAGCAGGGCGGCGGTCCAGTTGATCGTCTGCTGGCCGAATGCCTCCGCCAGTGGCGACGCATAGTGGACGATGTCCATGCCGCCCTTGACCTCGTTCAGCGCGACCCAGCCCCAGTTCACATGGGCCCAGTAGGCATTGAGGCGCTCCTGCAGCTGGTCGAGGGTTTGCACGCTCTGGAAGTGCTCGCTGGCGCTCGCCGCCATGCGGCCGCCGATCGCGTGGAACAGGCGCGCCAGGTCGCCTTCGTCGGCAGATCCCGCCAGTTCGGAACCCATTGCCCGCAGCACGGGCAGCCATTGGACCGAAACCTGTTGGCCACGGAAGTATTTTTCCAGAGTGTCTGTAGTCATGCGCAAATGTCCTCGGCCCAGAAACGAAAGATGTTTTTTTGGCGAAGCGGCAGGCAACCTTGGCGTACCATCGGGTTGATATGAATCGTAACAACCCTTGCGCAATCCGCTTGCAATTAGATGTTAATTATAATTGTGTTTTCCTCGAATTTCGCATCGGCAACAATAACTCGCAAGGGGTTGTGTCCGAAAGAACGCATTTCCCTCCGGTTGTATTTCCATACGGAAATAATTGACGGATTTCCGCCTTGCCTAGGCTTGGCGCGCAAATGAACCGGCAATAAAAAACCGCGGCCGTGTTTCCACGTCGCGGCGCGTGCCGGGGATGCCCGGACAGGGCAACTCACCCTTCCTTCGAATGTTTTTTCAGAGCCCGGCGACCAGCGTCGCCGTTGACCCGGTCGTTGCATTTCCGGTCACGGTAGCCGTCTGCAAGCTGACGCCATCACTGAATTCCGGCACCGACGCGCAGCTGGCATTCGTCGTTGCCGAGGCGTCCATGGTCGCGGTGGCCGTGGCATCGGTGATCGTTCATCGTGCCCATCCTTGGTTGCCTGTGAATGGGGCGACTATATCTACGGCCTCGGGGCAGATCTGCCTTGAAGGTGCAAAGGCCGGTAAAGAAGAGTAAAGAGCGATGCCAGGCTGGCCATTTACCTGAATTTACCTCCGCTGTCACCGATTTACAGGGACGGGGCGGACAATCCGGTCCATGCATTCGCGCATCCCAGGCTAACGTTCACAGGAGAACAAGACATGACTTCGCTTTTTCGCTTTTCCGGCAAGGCCAGGCTGATCGCCGCCATCGCGGCCAGTCTGCCGCTGTTCGCGGGAGCCATGCCGCCGGGCATGGACATGCCCATGGCGCACGGCCACGACATGCGCGGCGAGGATAGGCATGGCAACCATGGACCGCATGGCGGCGGACTGATGCCGCTGCTGCACGGCCTGACGCTGGACGAGGCGCAGCAGGACAAGATCTTCCAGATCCACCATGCGCTGGAACCCCAGGTGCGGGACCAGCACAAGGCACTGATGAAAGCCCGCAAGGCTTTGTCCGAGCTGGCCTTGTCCGGCCAGTACAGCGATGCCAGGGGCAAGCCGATCGCCGACGCGATCGCCCGCTCGTCGGGAGAACTGGCCCTGCTCCATGCGCGTGCCGAAAGCCAGATCCTTGCCGTGCTCACGCCTGAGCAGCGGGCCAGCGTCGAGACCACGCGCAAGCGCATGGAAGCGGAGCGGGGCAGGCCGATGCCCGGCATGCAGGGCACGCCGCCCGGTGCGCCTGGCGCGCAGATGCCTCCCATGCCTCCAGCCCAGCGCTAGCGCTTTCGCTCCCTTTCTTCCCGTGATTGCGGCGACGGGAATTTCCACGCCTTCGATGAAGGCGTGGCTTTTTCCATTTCAAGGCGGTGGCATCTCCGGTAAATTCCTGTAAAGATAAGCTGCCCGAGAAGGCGCGTTTTCACGGTCGCGCTTATCATGGCGCACCTCCCCAACCCGATGCATGAAGTAAACACATGGCAAGAGTCCTGCTGATCGATGACGACGTGGAACTGGTTGAAATGCTCAAGGAATACCTCGAGCAGGACGGCTTCACCGTGCATGCCGCCCATGACGGCCAGCAAGGCTTGGTCGCCGCGCTGACGGGGCACTTCGACATTGCCGTGCTGGACGTGATGATGCCCAAGGTCGATGGCGTGGACACCCTGCGCCGCCTGCGCCGCGACAGCCAGATGCCGGTGCTGATGCTGACCGCCAAGGGCGACGACATGGACCGCATCCTCGGACTGGAACTCGGCGCGGACGATTACGTGCCCAAGCCCTGCACCCCGCGCGAACTGAGCGCGCGCCTGCGCGCCATCCTGCGCCGCGCGCGGCCGGCGCAGGAAGACAGCGATGCCCCATCGCACCTCGTTGCCGGCCCGCTCGAAATGTGGCCCGAGCAGCGCCGCGCGCAATGGAGCGGCACCCCCGTCGAACTCACCAGCACAGAATTCAACCTGCTCGAAGTCCTGCTGCGCAATGCCGGCAAGACGGTCAGCAAGAACGAGCTGTCCGAGAAGGCGCTCGGACGTCCGCTGGCGCGCTTCGACCGCAACGTCGACGTCCACATGAGCAGCCTGCGCCAGAAGCTGGGCGTGCTGCCAGATGGACGTTCCTGCATCCAGACCGTGCATCGCCAGGGCTACCTGCTGCTGAAGGCCTGACGGTGGGCCGGCTTTTCTGGAAGATCTTCTTCTCCATCTGGCTTGCCCAGGCCATCGTCGTCATGACGGTCAGCGGCGGCATCTGGATCAAGGACAGGCATCGCGCCCGCCTGGCGGAAAGCATCGAACTGGGGCCGCCGGCCAATTTCCTGCTGGACGCCGCCGTCGCCACGCTGCGCGCGGGCGGCACCCGGGCGCTGCGCGAGCTGCTCGAGCAGAACCGCCGCGAGCAGATCTACGTGATCGACGACCAGGGACGCGACCTGCTCGGCCGCGACGTCAACCAGGCCACGCTGGCCCAGGTCAGGCAACTGCGCGAACAGAACGCCTATACCCATGCCATACGTTCCATCGTTGCCGAGGACGGCGGCAACTGGCTGCTCTATGCGATGCGGCGCATGCCACCCGGGCCAGCACCGGGCGGGCCCGAGGCCGCCGGTGGTCCGCCGCCGGAGCGCCGAGGCGACCATCCGGGCGCGCCGCCCATGCCGGACCTCCGCGCATCCGGGCAGGCAGGGCCGCCGCCCGGGCCTCCTCCGGGCGCACCCGAGG
>NZ_JAAIVB010000011.1 GCF_010974945.1 Noviherbaspirillum galbum
AGCAGTCAGAGACCGGATATACGTGAGCAGTCGTACCTCAACGTCAAAAACGAATTGTTTGCAAAAGAGGAGGAGTCCATATACGCGTGTATCGCGTCATGCGTGATCATCACCTGCTGCTGTACCGCCACGGTCAACGCCCGGTAAGCCAGCGGCGTCATGACGGCAAGGTGGCGGTCGACAAGAGCAACACGCGTTGGTGTTCGGACGGCTTTGAGCTGTCGTGCGACAACGGTGAACGGGTCAGGGTTGCGTTTGCCCTGGATTGCTGTGACCGCGAGGTGATGAGCTGGGTGGCGACCACCAAAGGCATTGATGCCAACCTGGTGGGCGACCTGATGATGCAGGCCGTGGAATACCGGTTTGGCGACAATGGCCCGCCGTCGGAGATCGAGTGGCTGTCCGACAATGGGAGCTGCTATACGGCTGCTGAGGCACGGTACTTTGCAAGACTGCTGGGTCTCAAGCCCGTTACTACGCCGGTGTCGAGTCCGCAAAGCAATGGCATGGCGGAGAGTCTGGTCAAGACGATCAAGCGCGACTACGCCAACCTTGCATTGAGACCCGATGCCCAAACAGTGATGCAGCAGCTGGGAAGCTGGTTCGAGCATTACAATACGAAGCACCCGCACAGCGCCTTGAACTACTTGCCACCTCGGCGCTTCAGGGAAAAGCAGGCTTTAGCCTAATAACGCTGATGGTCCTGTATTACGGGGGCGAAAACAGAATCGTAATAGAACTTCCACGTTTCATGCGGGCCTGTAAGGACTATCCAATCCTTGGCGAAAGAGGACAGAAAGCCGCGCTCCACTTTCTCAAAATCCATTTGGATGGAGAGGCCGCGGCGAAGCGGTTCAATCGCCGCGACAAGTGCCTGCATATTGCCAGGCCCTACGGTTTCACGCATGTAGCGCAAGTCTTCAAAAGTCCGACGAATGCTGTCCATGTTTTTCTCAACAGCTTCTCTTTCATGCCGCTCCCTGCGGCGCTTAAGTTCATCTTCTTTGTGACGCCGAACCACATCAAGAATACTGTGCTTACGCTGGATTTTTGAAATAACAAGGTCTGGTTCTATGCCTTCGCCAAAAGTATTAACTGCTTGGTTCAGTTCCAAGGCCGCGTCGCGCAATCCAAGATCGACAAGCTGCTTTGCGAATCCAAGAATTTTCTCATCAGTGCCAAAGTAGATGGTGAAGAAGGCAGCCGAGAGCCGGTCCGCTAGCTCCACTCGTTGCTTGAAAGCTTTAGTCTCAAGCAGTGCCGCAACAAAGCCTGCCGCCAGATTTCTGGAAATCCGTTTCAGGTCGTCGATCGTAGTCCAAATGTCTGGATAGTATTCTGCGGTAAATTCGAGTTCAGGGAATGCATCCAGAAGCTCCTTGCGGAAATCAGACGGACTTTCAGATGCAGCTTGTGCCTGGCTAAATGTCCCCTTGCCATTGGCAAATTGCGCATCGTACTCTTTGCGCTTCTCGGGGTTCCCCAGCACTTCCCACGCTTCGTTAATTTCCTTGATCATGGCCTCGCCATGCGCCTTGTCGCCCTCGTATTTGTCCGGATGATAGATCTGGCACAGGACTCTCCAAGCAGCCTTGATTACGGCGATTTCTGCGGTTGGTAAGACGCCAAGCGTCGAATAGTGGTTTTTCATGCCTTTTGCTAGCAATGGATTCGATTTTTTAACGCCAAACAGTTCACCTGGTCACTTTGTTTGCTTGCCGTCGCAAATAAGCTTGCACAACTGCTGGATCGTCATCTGTACCTCGAGCCTGTTCCCAGTCGAAACCCGCATGCACCATGACATGCAGGTCGGGAGTGATGAGGTAGGAGTCCGCGTCGCAGCACACATGCGCACGATGCTGATTCAGGTCCGGCAATCCGTCGAACTGGGCCTCCGTGATTTCCAGCCATTCCCCGCCAAAGTATTCCAGAAGCCCCTTCATGCCGCAGGCCGGCGCCGCTGTCCACCTTGCCTCGAGCTCGACACCGGGGAAGTCGGGAAACCACACATAGTGCCGGAAGCCGCGCTCCTCGATGACCGGGACGTGGAAGTGCTCATGCAGTCGTGATTCAAGGTCGGTCATGGCTTGCGGGTCAAAAACTGTAAAGTTGAAACCGATATTTTTGGGGTTCGGTTTTTTGGCAGCGATGATCGTTATACTACCCGCCTCGCGCATGCTGCGCACGGGATAATAACGACCTGACAATGGCCTCTACCACCCTTGCTTCCACCCCTGGCGCAATCGCTGTCACGCCGCTTTCCAAACTGGCGGGCCCGGACCCGCATTGGCTATTCGGCAATCTCAAGCAAATCGAGACGCAGCGCTTTCATGCGCAGATGGAGGAGTGGGCGCAGCAATACGGAGCTTACTTCCGTGTGCGGCTTGGCCAACGGGATGCGCTGGTGTTGTCGGACCCGGCCACCACGGCCCGGCTCATGCGCGAACGTCCGGACAACATGCGGCGTGCTTCCCGCGTGGCGGCCATGCTCAACGAGGTCGGCGCGCGCGGGGTGTTTACCGCCGAGGGAGATGATTGGCGCGCGCAGCGCAAACTGGTGATGCGCTCGCTCACACCCGAGGTAATCCGTAACTTCTTCTCTAACTTCGTCACCCTGGCCGAACGCCTTCGCGTGCGCTGGCAGCGTGCGGTTGAGCGCGGCGAGCAGATTGACCTGCTGCACGACCTGGGCGCCTTCTCGCTGGACGCCATCGTGCACCTGGCCATGGGGCACGACATCAATACGCTGGAGGGGGGCGACAACCAGTTGCAGCGCGACATCGAGTTCATTTTCGCGCGCGTGGCAAAGCGCATCACGTCGCCGATTCCCTACTGGCGCTACATCAAGCTCGCCGTGGACCGGGAAACCGATGCCGCGGCCGATCGGATCATGCAGGCCGTCCACCAGTTCATCGCCCAGGAACGCCGGCGAATCGAGGACAATCCAGCATTGCGCCAACGGCCAACCAACATGCTTCAGGCGCTCATTGTGGCGCGCGACGAAGAAGGCTCAGGCTTTACCGATGACGACGTCATCGGCAACACCTTCACGATGGTCTTCGCCGGCGAGGACACGACCAGCCATACCATTGCGTGGCTCATCCATCACCTGAGCCTTGCCCCTGCCGCCGAAGCGGAACTGCACAAAGAGGCGGCTGGCGTGCTGGGCGCTGACCGGGTGCTGACCGGGTTTTCCCGGCTGGACGCGTTCCCGTACCTCGATGCCGCGACCAACGAAGCGATGCGCCTGACGCCGGTGGCGCCCATGATGACGCTGGAGACGCTGTCCGACTCCCAGATCGGCAATGTGCAGGTGCCGGCCGGCACGCCAGTCGTTCTCCTGCTGCGGGAGGTGAGCCGAAACGGGGACTTCGGTAGCGAGCCCGACGATTTCATGCCGTCGCGATGGATCGAGCGCAGCGCCAATCCTGCGGAAGGGGATCTGTCGCGGCAGATGTTCCCATTCGGCGGCGGCGCGCGCTTTTGTCCCGGCCGGTACCTCGCCATGGCGGAAATCCGCATCGTGATGTCGATGCTGGCGCGTAATTTCGAGCTCGTGCGCGACACCTCTGCGCCGCCGGTCCGGGATTTGTTTGTCTATACGATGAATCCGGATTCGCTGCCGGTATCGTTGAAGCTCAGGCCGTAGTATTTTCCGCCTGTCGTTCAATCTGCCGGGCCAGCATGTCGGCAAAGACGTTCATCACGCCGAGGTCCCGCTCATTGAGCGACTGGTCGGCAGTCGAACTGAAGCAGCAATAGGTGCCGTAGATTTCGCCATTGTTCAGCCGGATCGGTACGCTCAGGTGCGCGCGTACCGGCACCAATTGAGTTGCCGGCAGTGACATCGCTTCGGTATTTTCGAACGCGTCGGGAATGAGTTGGGGCAGCCGGCCGTCCACCACCCTCGCGCAATAGCTGTCTTCAAGCGGGTCGGATCCGCCAACCACGATGGGGGCGACACCGTTTTGCGCATCGATGGACATAAAGACGCGTTTCCCGTTGATGAACCGGGACACAAAAGCCACCTCCATGCCCAGGTGCTGGCGGATTGAGCGAAGCGACTCCTGCATGAAGGCAGCCAGATCCAGTTCCCTGCGGGCGGTGCTGGCGACGAATTCAACCATCGGTAAGGGTGTCACCTCAAGGCCGCGAGGAACAGGCAAGCTTTCGCCGAAGATGCGAAAAGCGTTTCGCCCTGATCGCTTGGCCTGATACATGGCCTGGTCCGCCCGGCTGACGAGCGTGGCTGCCGTTGTTTCATCGCCTTCGTAGAACGACACCCCGATGCTGGTCGTGACGCCTATCTTGTGGCTTCCGAGCAGAAACGGCGCGCGCATGCTATCGAGGATCTTCTGCGCCAGAACCGCCGCCCCTGTTTTTGCGTCGATGCCCTCGGCCACGACAACAAACTCGTCCCCTCCCAGCCGGGCCGCGAAATCCACTTCCCGCAGACTCGAGCGCAAGCGCCTGGCGAACTCCGTCAGAATGGCATCACCCCCCTCATGCCCGAGCGTGTCGTTGACCGTCTTGAAGTGGTCGATATCCATGAAAAAAAGCGCCATGGGCTTTCGTGTGCGTTTGGCACGCCCCATCGCCTCGCGCAGCCGGTCATTGAAATGCAACCGGTTGGGCATCTGGGTCAGGAAGTCGGTGGAAGCCAACTGGCGCAGTTCGAGCTCTGTCTGCTGCTGCCTGGACACGTCGTGGATGAACGCGAAGAACATGCGCTGACCGCTTTCCATCGTCGTCGAGATCGTCATCTCAACCGGGAAAAGCTCGCCATTGCGGCGCTGCGCGGTCATCTTGACCCGGTTATTGACCACCGCGCCATGCCCGGTTGCCTGATACCGCGCCATCCCGGCCGCATGTGCCTGGCGCTGGCCGGCTGGAACGATTAGCTCGCCCAGCGGCTTGCCGCACGCCTCTGCCTGCCGCCAGCCGAAGATGCGCTCGGCTACGGCATTCCAATGCGTCACTTCGCCATTGGCGTTGATTGCCACAAAAGCGTCATGCGATGTCTGGATGATCGCGTCAAGGAGCGAAGTAAAGGAGGAGGTGGAGGACATTTATCGCTCCGGAGGGCAGAAGCCCGTATTTTATTTTCCTGAAGGAAAAATGTGCAGAAAAAGTTTGTTGGCGAGACTGTGGTACCAACCGCCACCCGTTTGCTGCGCTGCGCTACAAACAGTTCACATTTCCGGACGGATATGTTCTCATAGAGTGAGAATTGGTTTCAAGGCAAGTTTCTTAACCATTACGATGTCGCCACGGCGGCAGAGCCGATAACATAATGTCCTGGGATTTGAATGACTGACCATACTGGGCCCCTGCGTCATCCGAGCTACAGGGCCAACACCAGCGCATTGGCCCCGCGCCGGGAACAGCGCTTCCCGTTCACGATCCGCATTGCCACCGGCGAAGCCGATCTTGCCAAGGCCAATACGGTCCGGCGCGACGCCTATGGGCGGCATTTGCCGGAACTCGCGGCAAGGATGGCCGAACCCGATGCGATGGACCGGCATCCCGATGTGGCGGTCCTGCTGGTCGAGTCCAAACTCGACGGCGAGCCCATCGGCAGTGCCCGCATCCAGCTCAACCGGACGTCGCGCCTGTCCATCGAGAGCGCTGTGGCCTTGCCGACTTGGATGCACGGCCTGCGCCTGGCGGAAGTGACCCGTCTTGGCGTGGTGGCGGGCCGCACCGGCATGCTGGCCAAACTCGCACTGTGGAAGGCCATCTTCTTCTATTGGGAGATGAAAAGCGTGCAGTGGGCCATCGCTGCCGGCCGCGCGCCGATCGATCAGCAATACCTTGACCTGACCTTCGTGGACCTGTTTCCGGAGCGCGGCTACGTGCCGCTGAGCTATGCCGGCAACCTGCCGCACCGGGTCATGGCCTTCGAAAGCCCGACGGCGTATCAGCGCTGGAAGAGCGCCGGCCACAAGCTGTGCGACTTCATTTTCCATACGCATCACCCGGACATCCTGTTGGGCGATGTGGCCCTGCGCCAGATTTCTGCAGCCCCGGTTGCCATTGCGCCTCTGCGCAAAGTATTGGCTGGATAGGTTCTCTGCTCCCCGGATTGGATTGTTCCGGGGGGCGTTATTCTGCTGTTGCTCTCTTTCGTTGCGGGACACAACATGCCCATTCCCTCGTTTTCGGCGCCCATCCGGCGCGTCGCCGCAGGTCTCGATACCCTGTTTGACCTGATCGGCTACCACATCGTCCCGATCATGGCCGTGCTCATCTCCCTGGTTGCGTTGATCGTGTCGGAGGGGCGGCAGGAGAACATCTCGGGTACGCCGCTTCCCCTGCAGGCCCAGATTGCGCCGGACTGGACGCCTGAGCAGGCAATGATGGAATTGGACGCGAAACAGCCAATCGGCCAGTTCGACACCAACCTTTCTGAAAAGCCGGTCTGGTTCCACATGAACGCCACGGCAGCGGGAGAGCGCACCTTCATCGAACTGCCTTCCCGCCATGCGCGCACGCTGACATGCTGGGACGGCGAATTGACCGAACTCGGACGCGCTACCCGAACAAGCCATCAAGGGAGCCTGAAGCGTGCCAAGGCGGGCTTTGCACTGGAACTGCCGCCATCGGTTGGTTCACGCGACATCCTTTGCCGGGGCACGTTCGTCGGACCTGCCCACCTGACTGCCGCGCAGTTGACCGAGGACCAGCTGGCCGCCGCTATCCGCCAGGACCAGCGGCGCTGGGGCATGCTGGACGGCGGCATGCTGGTGCTGGCCGTGTTCGTCGGCCTGATCGCCATCTTGAGCCGGGAATCGATCTACGTCCTGTTCGCCGGCTGGATCTGCCTGAACCTGCGCATTGCCGAATTGTCGGCTGGCTGGGACACCCAATGGCTGGGCGAGGAGATCCCCACCGAGTGGCTGTCGCCAATGCGCGCGGTCACGATTGCCTTGTTCGCCATCGTGACCTGCAAGCTGTACCAGACCCTGTTCGGCACCACCCTGAAAGGCAGCCGGACCGGCACGTTCGTTGATTGGACCACTCGCCTGTCCATGGTGTTGCTGCCGGCGGCGATCTTTCTGCCGTTTGCAACCTATCTGCCCATCATGTGGGTTGTCACCCTGCTGTGCCTGGCAGCCCTGCTCGTCAGCCTGGGCATCATGCTTCTGCGCCGAAGCTCGCCGGTGGCAATGTGGTTCGCCGGTGCGTTTTCCGTCACGCTGATCTCGAACGTGGCAGAAGTCGCTGCCGCGGCTGCGGCAAACAGCCATCTGGCCGGAACGATCAATGCCGTGACCGGCGCCATCGCATCCACCGTGCTGATCGCGGTGGCCATCGCCGAACGCATCAAGCTGGAGCACCGCCAGTTCATCGCCGCCAAGCAGGAACTGGAAGCCGCCTATGAAGCCAACCCGATTGGCCTGTTCACCGTCGATACCCAAGGCCGCCTCATCAGCGCCAACCCGGCAACCTACGAAATCCTCGGCATGCGGCAGGATGCCGGCCCGAACTGGTGGCTGGCTCACCTTGAGGTGGGCACATGGACTGCGCTTCAGGAACGACTGCTCAAAGGCCGTGACGCCGAAGTGGAATTCAAGAGCCGAGACGGCACCAAGCACCTGCTGGTCAAGGCTCGGTTGGTCAACGACAAGATCGAGGGCTTCCTGCAGGACATTACCGCCAAGGCGCTGATCAACGAAAACCTGTTCTTCATGGCGCACAACGATCCGCTGACGCGGGCGCTGAACCGGCGCGGCATCGAGCTGGAGTACAAGAAGGTCATGGAAAGCTTGGGCAACAAGGAAACGGTCGCCATTGCCTATCTGGACCTCGATCGCTTCAAACTGATCAATGACCTGTTCGGCCATGCGTCCGGCGACGACTTGTTGGTGCAGGTGGCGGACCGTTCGCGCAGCGTGCTTAGCAGTGGCCATGTCATCGGACGCGTGGGCGGCGATGAATTCCTGATCATGCTGCCAAAGACGACACTGGCGTTTGCCAGAGTCGTCTGCCAGGGCATCGTGACGGTCATTTCCGACACTTCCTACAAGGTGGGCGACCATGCATTCAACGTGCATGCCTCCATCGGCCTGATCGAATGCACGCCTGACATGGAACTGGCTGACGTCATCGCCAGCGCCTCGCGCGCCTGCCAGGAGGCCAAGAGCGGCGGCGACCACGTGGTGGCCTATGAGCGCTCCTCGAGCGCGCTGTTCGAGCGCCGGGCGGAACTGGCGCTGGCCGACCACCTGACGAGCGCGGATGCGACCTTGGCGTTCTTCCTCGAAATGCAGCCCATCATGTCGCTGAACCGCCCGACGGAAACGCTGGACTTCGAGGTGCTGCTGCGCATGCGGGGCCGAGACGGCTCCATCATCCCCGCTGGCCGGATCATTGGCGTGGCAGAGAAGGGGGGGTTGATGGGTATGATCGACCGCTGGGTGCTGTCGACCACGCTGGGCTGGATCGAGCGCAACATCGAGCGCTTGCCCAATACCCGGTTCGTCTGCATGAACCTCTCCGGCGCGTCGCTCAACGACGAACGTTTTATCCTCGACGCGCTGGACCTGCTGGACCGGCATGCGGCGGCGGCATCGCATATTTGTCTGGAAATCACCGAGAGCGTCGCGCTGCACGACCTGCCCAACACGGTTCGCTTCATCAACCAGGTGCGCGAGCGACAGGTGCGGGTGGCGCTGGACGACTTCGGCGCCGGCTACACCTCATTCTCTTACCTGAAAGACCTGCCGGCCGACGTGCTCAAGATCGACGGGAACTTCATCTCCAAGATCAACGAGAACCCGGCCAACGTCGCCATCGTGGAAGCCATCGTGCGGCTGGCGAACAACCTGGGCATGAAGACGATCGCGGAATGGGCGGAAGACGCCGCCACGGTGCGCACGCTGGCTTCCATTGGCGTGGACTACGTGCAGGGGTTTGCGATCGCGCGCTCCCAGCAGCCCGACGCGATCCTCGTGGCCACATCAGCGGCCAGCTTCATCAAGAACGCGCAAGTCATGGAAGTCGTGCAGCAGCTTGCGGCCGGAGAGTCATTTGAAGCCACCAATGTAATCAACATGCACGAAATGATTGACGCGCGTTGACGGCCGCGATCAAGATTGGACTGTGGTGATAGAGCGGCCAACAAAATCTGAATCTGATTGACGTTAGCAGCGCTAGCGAACGTCATCAGCATGCAGGATGTTCTATAGATGCGCTAAACCATTGCACCTCAGAATATGAGAATTAGGATTAGATTCATTCGACATAAAAAGGCGGTGTGGGCAAAGTTATCTTTGAAGCTGGATACGCAGAGTTGATACTATACCCGGCCCCTCCGCAGCTTCCGCTATTAAAAACTGATTGCGCATAAATGGACTGAGGGTTGACCATCTGTGCCACAAAAGCTGTCCACTGTGACGACACAAGCGCGGCCACACCACGCAATTTAGTCAACGATGGGGGGTTGTACAAATACGCTTGCCCAGTGCAGTCGCTAGTCGTGAAATAGATGGACCCTACCTGCACCCAGCGCAGTGGTGTATCGATGATGGGCAAGCTCACCGGCTGTCCGTTGTAATCAAATAAAACAGCGCTTCCAATTTGAGGATTGGCTGCATTGAGCGCATTGCTCTCAGTGGCGCCCACATAGCGTCCTACGTAAGCGTCTTCTCTGAACCGTGTTGACGATTGCATTTCATGTGACGGCTACAATGCTGGCTTTCATCACGGTCCGCGCACCATGTCCGATTTTCCTCGTTTCACCATCAACCGTCATTTGATCGTCCTGCTGCCGAAGCAGCCTGTCCTGGACTGGATTATGCGGGTCGATCCGATGCCGCCCGCGGGCCTCACGCTCGAGGAACTGCGGCAGGAACAAGACGCATTCCTCGTGTCTGACGCGTCCCTCGAAGGCATCGAGGATGCGGAACGTTGGGTGCATCGCCGATGGAAGATGTTTTTCGAACTATTCGTCGGCAATTGGTACACCGATGAATCGTGGTGGCCGAAGAACCGGACATTGAAGATGTTCAAGGAATGGTTCGACGTTCAGTACCACTCGATGGTCTGGGACTTGGCAGCGACCGTACCGATAGAACACGAAGACTGGGAGTGAGCCGATCGCCAGTCACCCGAGTTGTCCTGCGACGTTCCAGGGCAGCAGTTCGTCGATGCGGTTGATGGGATGCTCGGCAATGCGCTCGAGGACGTGACGCAGGTACGCCTGCGGGTCGATGCCGTTGAGCCTGGCCGTGCCGATCAGCGAGTACATCGCCGCGGCACGTTCGCCACCGGAATCGGCACCGGCGAACAGGAAGTTGCGGCGCCCGAGCGCCACGCCGCGCAGGGCACGCTCGGCCGCCGAGTTGTCGATTTCGATGCGCCCATCGTCGACATAGCGCGTGAACGCTTCCCAGCGGTTGAGCGCATACAGGATCGCCGCCGTCGTATCGGATTTCCTCGACAGCGTGTCCTTCGTCGCGCGTAACCATCTCTCGAAGTCGGCCAGCAAGGGCTTGGCGCGTGCCTGCCGCACCTGGCGCCGCTCGTCGGGTGGCTTGCCGCGGATGTCGCCTTCGATCGCATACAGTGCGCCGATCCGATCCAGCGCTTCCTTTGTCACCGCCGACGGCCGTGCCACATGCAAGTCGTAGAACTTGCGCCGCGCATGGGCCCAGCATGCCGCCTCGCTCACCTTGCCCGTCTCGTACAACGCGCCGAAGCCGGCATAGGCGTCGGCTTGCAGGATGCCGGCGAAGTTCTTTAGATGCTCCTGCGGATGGATGCCCTTGCGATCCGGTGTGTAAGCGAACCACACCGCCGGCGGCTCGGCCGATCCCGCAGGACGATCGTCGCGTACATAGGTCCACAACCTGGCAGTCTTGGTCTTGCCCAATCCCGGCGCGAGCACCGGCAACGGCGTGTCGTCCGCATGCAGCTTGGCGCCCGTCGTCACATGACGCCGCAATGCCTCCACCAGCGGAGCGAACAAGTCGCTGCAGGCGCCGACCCAATCGGCCAGCAGCGCTCGGGAGAGTTCGACGCCTTCGCGCGCATAGATCACCGATTGCCGGTATAGCGGCAAGTGGTCAGCGAACTTGCCGACCAGCACATGCGCCAGCAAGCCGGGGCCGGGCAAGCCACGTGCAATCGGCCGGGAAGGCGCTGCGGCTTGCACGATGCAATCGCAGCAGCTGCAAGCCAGCTTGGGCCGCACATGACGAATCACCTTGAAGCGGGCCGGCACGTATTCGAGTTGCTCCGACACATCCTCGCCCAGGTGCTTGAGCGCACCGCCGCATGCCGGACAGGCATCCTCGCCAGGCGCATGCACTTGTTCGTCGCGCGGCAGGTGTGTGGGCAATGGCTTTTTCTGCGGCGGCGTGCGGAACGGCTTGCCTTGACGCTGTGCGCTGCTGGCGGTCTGTCCTTCATCGGCCTGCAAGTCTTCCAGGCGCAGTTCGAGCTGCTCGATCTGCCGCTCCAGCTTCTCGGACTTGCGGCCGAATTGCATGCGCTGGAACTTGGCGATGAGCAGCTTCAAATGCTCGATCTCGGCAGTGCGGGTGGAGAGTTGCTCGCGCAGTTCCGTTACGACAGCATCGCGCTCGGCAAGCATTGCCTTGAGCGTGTCGATATCGTCGGGAAGATCGGCGTGCGCAACCATGCCGCGCAGTTTACGCAGGTGTGGTGATGTTTACAAGGCTGACAGGGGACGTTGCGTACGTTCCGGCCGACGCCAGTCGATGCCTTCGAGCAGCATCGACAGTTGCGCCTGCGTCAGTGCCACCGAGCCGTTGGTCGCTTGCGGCCAGATGAAGCGGCCACGCTCGAGGCGCTTGGCCAGCAGACACAAGCCGTCCCCCGTCCACCACAAGACCTTGATGAGATCGCCGCGCTTGCCGCGGAACACGAAGACATGACCGGAGAACGGATCTTCGGACAAGGCCGTCTGCACCTTCGCCGCCAGGCCGTTGAAGCCGCTGCGCATGTCGGTCACGCCGGCGGCCAGCCAGATGCGCGTACCCGCCGGCAGGCCGATCATCGGCGCAGCAAGGCCACGACCGCGCGCAGCGTCGCCAGGTCGGCTTGCTCGCCGACGCGCACGGTACAATCGGCGAACGCGATTTCGATGCCACGTTGCACAGTCGGTGCGACTGGCATAGGCGACGGCGCGGAAGATGCCGTCTCCACTGACGCGTCAACGACCGCGACCGGCAGCAACGATGCATCGGCAGCGTCGAACAAGCCCGCCCGGTAATGGCGACGCCATTTGAACAGCTGGTTGGCATTGATGCCGTGTTCCTGCGCCAGCTTCGAGACGGACACGCCAGGCTCGCACGCGCGCTGCGCGAGGGTGCGCTTGAAGTCGAGAGGATGATTCGGCCGCCCTTTGCGCGTCGGCCGGTTGGTTGGATTGGCCACTTTGGTTCCCACTACTTTTTGGTGGGAACCACTTTCGCTAATTTGGACTCGCGCGTCCAGACGGTTCAGGGACGACGCTTACCGTCCTACGACGGTTCCTGATTCTGTAACAACTATGGGGGCGGTTGGAGTTGGAGTTGGAGTCCCCGGCTTAGCAGCATTTGATGTCGCGTGAATACTGGCGATTGCGAAAACCAAACAGGATATGCGGATATATTTGACCATCCTCATTTCTCCTCCACGTTCTATTGTCTGTTTGCTAATTTATATGAAGGTCTACTTTGTCGCTTGCGTAAAGTCAAAATCAGTAGCTGCCTATTCATGAGCAGTCACCAGACTTGGAAAAGACCTCGTGTAAAGGTCAAAGGACACCGCCATAGTGCGTACCCTAGCTTCTATGGGCGCCAATTACGTGCAGGGATTTGCGTTTGCCCGTTCCCAGCAACCGGATGCAATCCTCGTCGCCATATCAGTTGCCAGCTTCATCAAGAATGCGCTGGTCATCGAAGTCGTCAACCAGATCGCGGCGGGCGGGACGTTTGCCACACCAGCCAAGGTCATCAACATGCAGGACATGTTGATACGCTAAGACTCTGGACAATGAATCCACAGAGCACCGGCAGACCGCGAAATTTGACTTCGACGTCCTCGCTATTGGGCTTATGTAACATTTTGTAAGAAATAGAAAATTAGCAGCCCTGAAAGACGGTGTCTTCTCCGTCTCAATTACTGGAGAATTCATGGTTTTCGCACCTCAACTCGTCAGCCAGGCCTACCGGGTCGTCCTGCAAGCTCAAGCGGTGTCAGCAGCCCTTCTGCAGCGCCGCTTGAAAATCGGTCATTCACTCGCGCAGCACTTACTGAACGAGCTGATTGCGCGGGATGTAGTCCGCTATTCACCACGGACTGGCCATCGCCTAGATCCGCACTTTTTGACACGCCATCAAAGGAAGACCATGCCAGATCCGCGCAGCTTGTATGTCGACAAAGTCGTCGAAACGGCACTGTTTTTCTTTGAGTGTTTTGAAGAGAACAATGACGGACATACCGGCGCGATCAAGGTACTCAAGCCAGGCAACGTCTCCAATATGGCAATTCGAAAGCGCGTGCTCCACGATTCTTATCGAACCAATGGGCTGAGCCTCACCGCCGCAGCAATCGATTTACACGCATGGCTAAGTGAAAGCGGCGAGTCTCCAGACGACCAGACCGGGATCGTGCAGGCAATCGAGACAGCGGCCGCACAATATGACAGGCCGCCAAGGAAAATCGAAGACGAATTCAGGAGAAGGCACCGAGCATTCAGACGCTTGGCGCGCTACTATCGTATGATTCATAAGCATGGCACCGCGATAAGCAATGACAGCCGCGTACCTGACTACTTCATCCCAGCCGCGTGGATCGCCATGGGACAATCCGAGGCGCATGCAGCCCAGGTCGATGGCGGGACACACCCAGAGCATGTCGTCCCTTGTGCGTTTATTCTGAAAAACTGCGTCGATCTTTTCGAGCAAGAGTGGAGCGTCGACGAAGTCGCATGGCTATTGCAGCGCATGTTAGGCGTGGTGAACATCACCTTTGACGAACGGGATGCTTTGGACAACGGGGAGAACAACTTGAAGTTCACCATGCCTAGCAATTGGCACCCACTTAC
The DNA here is from genome assembly GCF_010974945.1 of Noviherbaspirillum galbum. Classification (GTDB taxonomy): domain Bacteria; phylum Pseudomonadota; class Gammaproteobacteria; order Burkholderiales; family Burkholderiaceae_D; genus Noviherbaspirillum; species Noviherbaspirillum galbum. Next base: position 14,060 of record NZ_JAAIVB010000011.1, read on the forward strand.
GGGATGTGTCTATGCGCGTTTACATGACAAAAATATTGACCTTGAGCATGCATGTACATGCCAACGCGCATGACACAACACCCCCCCTGTGAGTCTGCCACTTGCAGGGGATTATTCATTTTCCAGCATGGTGCTAGGGAACAAGCTTATAACTGAAGGCATTTCAAGTAACTTCATCACTCAACAGGCGTACGGCCATAGATCGCCTTGAAATGCTGAATTCGCCTCGCCTCAAAGCCTGCGTTCGTTCCTTCAAGATATGCTTTTCGCTGAGCGACCGTGAACAGTCCAAGACCGTGGGCTCTTGAAAGCGAACCATTGCACGGCCGACACGCCAACACGAGATTCTCCGGCTTATCGCGGTCAGGATTTGATGGTGGCAATAGATGGTCCACTTCAGCGCATCGATAAGCTAACAAACTGCTTACAAGGTCGGCGCCGCAATACTGGCATCGTCCTTGGCACGCGTCGAACACTTCGTGCCATGTCATTTCCGAAATCGCCATTTTCACTTCCTCCAAAAAAGACACTAATGAAACGCAGCCTGGAATTGGTCGGATCCTTCGCTGCATCCCATTGCTAGCAGCGCGCGACACTAACTGGTCAACGTCATCAATATGCTCGACAAGATTGACTTGCCCTGACCGGATCAGTCCCGCTTCCGACTCTCAACGCGCTTTCGAACCGCCTCGATCGTTGCCGACACCGCCTCCCGGAATGCCGGGAGCAGTTCTTGGCGGACTGCCAATATCTCGTGGTCATCCGTTGTCTCGACATACGAGCATATGCGACTGAGCGACACGGCACCAATAGCTTGCGCGGAGCCCTTCAAGGCATGCGCCGCCTGTTGGGCGTTCTGTACTTGATTCAACACGAGATTCACCTCGATCTTGCGCAGTCCGTGTTCGGCTTCTGCGATGAAGGAATCAGTAATTGCCTCGAGGCCTGCCCGATCCGGGTAAAGAGAAAAAACGCGTTCCAACTGCTCGAAATCCATCAGCGGCACGTGCAGAATTTCTGCAGAGACGCCACCGACGGAAGGAGTCGGGATAACGGGCTCAGGAACAGGAAGGCTTTGTGCCGCCGGCGCAACCTGTGGTTCCTTTGTAAGCGCGTCGATGGTAGCAAGAAGCGAATCGTCCGTAACTGGCTTGGGTATGATCGAGTGCACGCCGAACTTGGCAAATTCGTCAAGCTCGGCCGCTCCTCCCGACGACAACATGATGAACGGCGTGGTTAGGTGGGAATACTTTATGTACTGGTACGCCTTGAAAACGTCGAGGCCCTGCATGTCGGGTAGTTCGCTTGCAAGGATGACCAGGTCGAAAATGCTTTCTTCAAGCGCATCCAATGCTTCATCGCCGGTCGCCACGAATACCGGGCGATGCCCTTCCTTGTTGAGCACGTAGAGAAGGTGGGCCTGGCTTTGGGCATCGCTTTCGGCAACCAGGATGTCGCGGGGTATGGTGTCAGATGCCATGGTCAGGTCGGGAATGGCCAGCCGCCCGAAGGGGCAAGCACTGTCTTGCCAGCCGGCGTAGAAGTCGCCACATTCGCCGCGGGTACCTCATCAACCTGCAATTCGAGCAGGCTGTTGCTCGTGCCAACGAGAAAAGCTTCCACCTGGTCCCACGGCACTTGCCCGCCGTTGGACAGAATCTGCGGCACGATCACGTTAAGTAGAGTGTGCTTGGCTTCCTTGCAAATTCTAGAAAGCTCCACTCTTTCAGTGTCGGCACTGACTGCACAGTATTCAAGCGTGGCAATGAACACTGATTTACCTAGGATGCAGGGAGAAAGCCATTCCGTTTTGCCTTCATTAACCCGGTTCAGGGCGTAATCAACCGACTCTTTTAGCGTAAGCATGTACCGGAACGCCTCATCCTTTTTTTCGATCTTCAACAGAAAACCGAGTGACTGAATACGCGAACGCAGTTCCTCCAGTTTGTCGTTTTCTATTTTCGCAATGATCGCGTCCGTCGACGCCTTCGAGATCATCGCCAGCTGCTCCATGGCTTCCTGCAGCACTCGCTCCACTTGTGCGGATGGAACTGGTGCAGTCGAGCCGGCTTCCGCCCCATTGGCAAACAGCTTCTTTTCAACGTAGCGGGTACCTAGATCGATTGCCCGCCCAAGAATATTTTTGTAAAGCTCTTGGTACATGTTTCAACTTTCATGTGTCAATGGATAAGCCCTCACTCTTATGCGACGAATTGGCCGTGTGGTTCGGGCGGTCCTAGCGCGAAGATGATACATGGAAACAAAACCTGTTCGACGCGATGTTGCAAAACGTCAACTTCTTTCTTAACGCCCTTTTTTCTGTTCTGACATCTCTTGCCGCAATGCTGACTGCCGGCCACAACCGGCTTTTTTAACCCGTGGCAAATTTCGCCACGAATCGCACTATGCGACAGGAGAAAACATGGACAATTTTCAGTTTTACCCCACCGGGCCAATGCTCGCGACAAAAATGTGGGCCAAGTTCAAGAACCGGGATTTCCGCCGCGTGCTGGAAGGTTCGGCCGGCGAGGGCGATCTTGCGTTGGCGGGAAAACGCCGGGGCGACCTGTACCACCGCAGCAGCATCGACATCGATGTCTGCGAGATCGACGTGACCAAGCACCCGATCCTGCGCGAGAAGGGCCTGAATGTCGTTGGCCTGGACTTTCTGCAGTTCGCTGGAGCGGGCGCAATTTATTCCCACATTTGCCTCAATCCGCCCTTCAAAGACGGGGTGCGGCACGCCTTGCACGCGTGGAACCTGCTGTGGGATGGCGAACTTGTCGTGTTGCTCAACGCCGAGACGATCCGCAATCCATTCTCTCAGGAGCGCCGCCATTTGGTGGACCTCATCGAGCAGCACGGCGAGGTCGAGTTCATCACGGACGCGTTCAAGACCGACGACGTGCGGCGCAAGGCGGATGTGGAAGTGGCTCTGGTCTATCTGCGCAAGGTGGCCGATACCAAGACCGACATCATCGGCAATTTGTTCGATGAGTTACAAAGCGACAAGCAGACAGCCAGTGGCCTGTCCGCCGGGTTCAGCGAAGACCTCTTGCCGTCTCTTCCAAACACAGCCATCGAGAACCTGGTGCTGACCTTCAATGCAGCCGTTCGTGCCATGCGTGAAGCGACCTTTGCGCAGGCAAAGTCGAACTACTACACCGCGATGCTGGGAGAGACGATGGCCATGCGCGACAGCGGCCAAAGCACGAAGCAGGATGGCTCGGTGTCGTTTGTCCAGGAGCGTCTGGCCAGGGAGTATCACGACCTGAAAGACCGCGCGTGGGCCAGCGTGCTGCGCTCCACCAATGTAAGGGAGCACCTGTCTTCAGCGGCGCAGCAGCGTCTCGAAAGCGAGTTCAAGGACATCAAGAAGCTGGAATTCACGGTGGCCAATATCCACGGTTTTTTGCACGGACTGATCAGTTCCAAGGGCGCAATCTTTGAGGACATGTGCTGCGACGTGTTCGATCTTTTCACCAAGTACCACAGCGAAAATACGGTGTATTTCAAGGGTTGGAAAAGCAATGACCGGCACCGGCAAGCAGGAATGCGCTTGCGCACCACGCGCGTCATCCTGCCGAATCACCGCACCGAAAGCTATTGCCGCTCAATGGATTACAGGTCAATGCAATTGCTCGGAGATTTTGATAAGGTCTTCGCGGTCTTAGACGGCAAGCGCGTACCCGAAGTTGGCCTGGTCGACATCTTCACCAATCGCTTCGCCGACCTTCGGGCTGGCGAGCGTGTGGAGAGTTCGTACTTTGACGTGCGCTATTACCCCGCCGCAGGGACGATTCACTTTTTTGCAAAGAGCGCGGTGCTGATCGACCGTCTCAACAGGATGGTGGGCCGCAAGCGCGCCTGGTTGCCCCCCGAGAATGAGCGAGTGTCCGACGCTTTCTGGCTGCAGTACGACAAGGCCGAGAAGTTCGACAAGCAGGTCCGCGCCGAGGTCAAAAAGCGTGCGCAGGGCAGGAGTGAATGGGGATGGGTCGGTCCGTTGGACACTGCCTTCGGCAATCGGGGCAGGGGTGACGAGGAAGCCATCGGCAGCGCACAGCAACTGCTTGCTGAGGCGTTGGTGACGGTATTGGAGCAGAACGGCATCAGCACCGATTTCCGGCTCACTGATGAGTCACCGAAGCCGCAGCAGCCGCTGTTGCTTGAACTGGCCTAATCCACTAGGTAGTTGAAGAATTATCCCCGCGCACAGCACATGCTGGCGCGGGATTTTCTTTTTACGGGTACGAAGCCTATGATTTCCCAGTAGAAAAAGGCTCAAGTCATTGGCGTGGGATAACCGCGCCACTGCTTGCGCCGGGTCAGCACCCATTATTGGAGGTGTGGAAACATCAATAGCTCAAGCAATCGAGTCATTGTCATGGCAATCGCATCGCACACCACAGTCACAATACGCGACAGTTCCTATCGCATCCGCCGCAAGGCCGTGCTGGGTATCGTGCTGTCTATTGCTGTCGCACCGTATGTCATCGCGCTCGTTGGCACTCTGAATGGAACGGAATTGCCGGCGCCCGCCGGCCTGACCCTGCCGGGAGCTGCCGAGGCGCGCCTCATCGCTGCCGGGTGCGCCGCCGACGCCGGCATCCCGCTCACCGGCAGGCATGCCTTCACAGCGGAGGAACGCGCCGCATTCGATCGCTGCGTGGAGCGCCACCTTGGCGCTCGCAGGTAGATCGGGTCAATCGAGCTGGAAATGCTCCAGCCTGACGGTCAAGTCCTGTGTCCTTTGCTGGAGATCGCGGGCGCCTTGCTCCGTTTTTTCGACGATTTCCTTCGCTTGGCCCATCGACGCATGGACGTCGATGACCGCAAGACTGACCTCGCGCAGCATCTCTTTCTGACCTTGAGAGTCGTCGACGAGGACATCCATCGTGCTGCTGACTTCGATCACCGCTTCGACAACACGTTGAATCGTGACGCCAGCTTCGGCAACGTTACTATTTCCCTTCTCGACTTCCGCCACCGAGGCCTGAATCAGTTCCTTGATTTCCTTGGCCGCACCCGCGCTTCGTTGAGCGAGATTACGCACTTCGCTAGCGACAACCGCGAATCCCCGACCTTGCTCCCCCGCCCGAGCCGCTTCGACTGCTGCATTCAAGGCCAGAATATTGGTTTGGAAGGCGATACCGTCGATGACGGAAATAATGTCGGCAATGCGATTCGAACTCTGCCGGATCGCGTCCATCGTGTTGACCACTCGCTTGACGACTTCTCCCCCAGTGACAGCGACGTCGCGGGCACTTGACACCGCCGCCGTGGCTTGCAGCGTATTGCTCATGTGATGCTCGACCTGTTCCAGCAGTTCATTGGCTTGCTGCGCAGAGTGCTCCAGCTTGGCCGCCTGCACTTCGGTCGCCGCCAGCATCGCGGTGGTTCTCTCGACCATGTCTTCTGCCGTACTGTCCACCAGCGTCGTGGTGCTTTTCGCAGCAGTGACTGTCTCTGCCATATCCTTCAACGTTGCGTGCAAGGCCCTAGCTTGCTCACTTGCCAGGTCGGTGTCGGGAAGGGCGAGATTGGTAATCCCCGGATTCGCTTTAACGGAACGAATCAAGACGTCCAGCTCTGCTGATGTCACCGCTGCCTTGTTCAGGATAATCGCGAGATACACGAGCACGGAGGCTTCAAGGACGACATAGGCCGCGTGCAAGAACACGATGTCCCATCCCGTCTGCGTGAAACACAGTGGTCCGTACGCCATTTCCTGAAAATAGTTGAACGACACATGGTGGACAGCGATCGTTCCCGCCGCGACGACAATCGGCTTCCAGTCCCGGTAATAAAGCAGGAACGCCAGCATGACAAAAATTCCAAAGTGGAACTCGATCATTCCCGCGGCCTGATGAATGTGCAGTCCCGCAAAGACCATGGCCATGGTCGCGATGGTGCACCGGGACGCGACCGATCCAGGAGCCAAACCATGGACGATCAAGGCAACAAGCACCGCAGGCAAACCAATTCCGAATGCGAGACTCCATGTGTCGTGCCAGTTCGCCAGGCAAAGGGCACCAATGAATCCAAGGAGCAGCGTGCCGAGCATTATCTTGTCTGCGTGACGGTGGTGCGGCAGCTGTGCATGTTTCATGGCGCGTCTCCCATAAAGGTTCTCTTATTCTCCCGTTTTAACATCAATCTACCCATTGCTCAACGAAATTGCAGCTTTTCAATTTTAGGGTCGTCCCGTCGAGTCCAATATCTGAGGCCGAAAGTACCAACAAACGCGCAAAGGCATGAATACGCCAAGCGTCGGCGCGAACTTTTCGGCAAATGGTAAAAATTTCGTGTGCATCTTCTGACTGCCACCCGCTATTCGCGGGACACTCTCTGGCAAAAGGCATCTGCCTCTGCGCGCTCGTCACCACGTATTTTCTTTTCGGTCCATATCGGGAACTAGGCAATTCCGCCTGGCCCCGTTAAGGAGATACATGATGATTGTCTTGAGTCCTACCCAGCCTGTCACAGACAGCCGCGCTGCTTGCACGCCCACTCCCGCTGGCGCCCTTCCAACGGCTACGTCCGACTACTTCAGTCAAGCTGAACTGTACGCCTTCGACAAGCCAGCGCACGTGCGCACCGCGCCATTGCCACTCGTCCTGCCGGCATAGCTTGTCGGAAGATGCTTGACTTCGATCCATTCAACACAGGCTGCCTCCCGGCGCCTGTGTTTTTTTTGCTTACGCATTTCTCTTCGTTACGCGAAACCTCGCGGATTTCTTACCAGGAGAGAAGCATGGACATGACTCAACCGCCGCTGTTTGTCACGGCCGATACGCTGGACCCATTTGTGTTTGACCGCGCCATTATTGGACTTTCAGGCGGAAAGGATTCTATCGCCTGTCTGCTGCACCTATTCGAAATTGGCTATCCGAAGGAACGCATCGAGTGCTGGCACCACGATGTCGACGGCAGGGAAGCCCCCGCTTTCATGGACTGGCCGTGTACGCGGGACTACTGCCGAAAGCTGTGTGAGGCTTTGGACATTCCCCTGTACTTCAGTTGGCGCCAAGGCGGCTTCGAGCGCGAAATGCTGCGCGAGAATCAGCTGACCGCGCCGGTGCTGTTCGAGACGCCAGACGGGATAGGGCAGGCCGGTGGTGTGCGAGGCGAACCTAATACCCGCCGCAAGTTTCCCCAGCAAGCCGCATCGCTGAGCACGCGTTATTGCTCGTCTTCGCTCAAGATTGACGTCTGTTCGACCGCGATCGCCAACCAGCCGCGCTTCGAGAAAAAGCGCACCCTGCTCGTCACAGGCGAACGCGCCGAGGAAAGCCGGGCCAGGGCAGGCTATGCCATCGCCGAGCATCACAAAACGTCCAACGGCAAGCGGGAAGTGTGGCAATGGCGTCCGGTGCATGGGTGGACCGAACAGCAGGTATGGGACATCATGGAGAAATACCGGATCAACCCGCATCCCGCGTATCACCTTGGATGGGGCAGGGCGAGCTGCATGACCTGCATTTTTGGCTCGCCGTCGCAATGGGCATCGGTCTACCAGATCGCGCCTCAGCGGGTGATCAAGATCCACGCCTATGAGCAGGACTTCGACTGCACGCTGCGCCGGGACGGCGACATCATGAAAGCGGTCAACCGTGGCACGCCATACGACATGGACCCGCACTACGTCCAGTTGGCCCTGTCGGAGGAATACACCGATCCGATCCTTGTCGAGGACTGGAAGCTGCCGAAGGGTGCCTTTGGCGAATCCTGCGGCCCGACCTGACGCCTGAATCCACACCCCGTCACGCTCAACCGAGCTGGCGGGGTTTTCTTTTTCTTTCCGCGACATAGCGATCTGCTACGACATTTCCGCGGATGGTAGCCCGCTCACTCTTGGAGATCGCCATGAACGCATTGCCCGCCACGACCGAGGAAAGGGATTTCGCCGACTTCGCCAGCATGATCGCCTCGGAACAGCGCATCACCTGCGCCTACGAGACCGTCTGCGAGCTGGCCAAGCGCTTGATCGACGCCGTGCATCGCGGCGCGCTGACCTGGTTCGCAGCCCGTGTGCGCCTGATCGCCGAGATCGAGCGCGAGATCGAGTCCATGCCCCGCCCGGCATCGGCTTTCCGTTGACCGAGTTACCCGCAGCGCCATACGGCGTCTGCGGGTTTTTCTTCTTTATTTATACTATGCGCAGTGCCGACAATAAAACAACGTGACCGTAAAGCTCTCTATGAATATTCCATTGTTGGATCAAAGTGACCGTGTCCAAACCTATCGGGAAATTGTCGAAAAATGTAATGCCGCAAAGGCTGCACTTGAATCATTACATCTTCGATTTCATCCAACATCTACGCTTGGAAAGCTGTTTAAGACTGCAAAATGCTTCGCAGACCAATGGGAGCAGGGAATAGATGATAAATGGGACATTAAGCAGCTCATCGATACTGGACATGCATGGCGAATAGCCGACGCTATACTCGCGGTTTATCAAGTTAAGGGTTCACGTCACTGTCTAGAGCGCATTACAAAAAAGATGTAGACCTAAAAGAACGCACTTATTCGCAAGGGAAAGATGCCCTCTGGGAAATCGAATTATTCGCACGACTGCTCCGCGCAGAGGTTAGCGCGCATTTAGTTGACCCACCGGACATAATTGCAAGATTCGAATTTGGCAATTACTCTGTTGCTTGTAAAAAGGTCTACTCGGACGCTAATGTAGAAAGACAAATGCAAATTGGTACACGTCAGATTACAAAGACTGGTTTTCCAGGAATTGTGGCCTTCAACCTCGACGACACCGCGCCTGCGCGATCCTTGGTGGTCCAATCGTCAGTGAGAGTCGCTTTGGAAGCTTTGGCGCATTACAACGCTGACTTTATTGACCGTCACAAGCGGCATCTTTCGCGGTTTTTACTCGACCGGCGCTGCGATGGAGTACTGATATCCACGTCAATACCTGCGGACCTTGCAAACAGCTCCCCGCGATTCAACAACATCACACAAGCCACCTTATGGGTGTTGAAGAGTGATGATAAAAATGCCTTGGATCGTCTTGCGGTCGTTTCTTCCAAGCTAGGCGCCGTTCAGTACTAAAACTTCTTATTTTTTTCAGTGCATCTCATCCCGCTACGTCAATGGTTGGCGGCGCATTTTCTAAGGAGATGCAAGATGGAACTGTTCCTCAAGGAGTTGGATACGGCGCCGCTGGCGCTTTTGCTGTGGCTGTCGGGGGCACTGATGGTGATGGCCCCGAAGTTCATTTCGGATGCGGCGGTGTCGCTGTGGTCGCTGCTGGCGATCGCGATGACAGGTTTCCTGGCGTTCCAGGTCACCGGCTACGAGCACTTCCTGCCGCTGGAAGCCAAGATTGGCATCGTCGTCGGCACGCTGGTGTTCCTCGGCATGGTGATGGTCACGATCTGGAAGATGATCCAGCAGGAGAAACTGCAGTGGATCGAAGAAGAACGCGCCAAGGTGCACGCCTGGCGCATGCAGGACATGGCCCGTAGCGCTGTTGTCTATGACCATTTGCAGAGTGCTTCCGTCTCCAGCAGGAGGCGGTCATGGTGAAAATTCGCGCCAGCCTCGTTTGCTGCGTCGCCCGGATCTGCAATCGCAATCTGCGCTGCGGCGTTCGCACCGCTGAGTTGGGTGCCGTCAGTCACCAGCAGTATGGATCGGTGCTGGTGTCGATGCACCCGAAGTTGAGAGTCGGACAACCTGGTCTGACCCGTTGATCAAATCACCCGCATGTGCCACTGGCCATGCGGGTTTTTCATTGGCGCGTCAGGCATAGTGGGGAAGGGCGGGCATGCTCCGTGAACTTGCCGGCGCCGCCTGCGAGCCCAACGAGGTGCTGCGCGAATTGGCAAGCTTGAATACGCTCACTACTGCCGCCAGTTGCGCAGCCTGTTCCTGCATGGCCTCGGATGCCGCGGCCGCCTGCTCGACCAGGGCTGCATTCTGCTGCGTAACCTGATCCATCTGCGAGATGGCGGTATTGACCTGCTCGACGCCGGCTGTCTGCTCACGGCTGGCCTGGGTGATCTCGGCAATGATGTCGGAGACGCGGCTTACCGAACTCACGATGCTGTCCATGGTGGCACCGGCCTGGTTCACCAGCTTTCCACCGGCTTCGACCGTTTCCACCGACTCGGCGATCAAGGTCTTGATTTCCTTGGCTGCTGCCGCGCTGCGCTGCGCGAGGTTGCGCACCTCGGTTGCGACGACCGCGAAGCCGCGCCCCTGTTCGCCAGCGCGCGCCGCTTCCACCGCCGCATTGAGCGCGAGGATGTTTGTCTGGAAGGCAATTCCGTCGATCACCGAGACAATGTCGGCCACGCGCCTGGATGACGCATTGATGGCCGCCATCTTGTCGACCACCTGGGCAATGACGGCGCCACCTTCGGAGGCCACCTCCGCGGCCGAGCGTGCGAGGCTATCGGCCTGCTGCGCATTGTCAGCGCTGTGCTTGATGGTGGACGTGATCTGGTCCATGGACGATGCGGTCTCGCCTAGTGAACTGGCCTGTTCCTCGGTGCGCGATGACAGGTCCTGGTTGCCGGTGGCCAGCTCGGTCGTTCCATTGGCAATCTGGTCGCTGCCTGAGCGCACATCGGCGACAATCCGCGACAGGTTGTCGTTCATCTCCTTCAGTGCCGCTTTCAGTTGTCCGGTTTCATCCTTGGTCGTGGCATCGATTTGCCCGGTCAGGTCGCCCGTGGTTACCCGGCGCGCAAAAGCAACCGCTTCGGTGAGGGGACGTGTAATGCTGCGCGACAGGATGGCTGCCAAACACATGCCCAATGCAATAGCAATGACGGAGACCGTGATGACCATCGTGCGCGAGGTTGAGATGATGTCGTGCACCGAAGCGGTGGCCTCGGCCACCTGCTTTTCCGCCTTGGTAATCACGACGTCCATGTCGATAACAATCTGGCGGCGAAGCGGACTGCATTCCTCGACCAGGAACTTGCCGAACGCTTCCATCTCGTTCGCTTCCCGGTACTTGCGGGGCCGCTTGAGCTCGTTTGCCATCTTCATCAAGCCGTCGCTGACCTTGGCGAAGTCAGCGTCACCCGCATACAGCGGCGTAAGCTTATTGAGCGCATCGAGATAGAGTTGCCGCTGCTGATCCAGGATGGCCAACTCACGCTTTGCGTCGTCCATCTTTGTAAAGATATAGGCGTTGCGTGCTGCGATTCCTGTTTGCGCGAGCGCACCGCGCGCCTCGTAGAGCGGCTGCAGACGCTGGGATACCAGATGGGACTCTCGCGCCGCCGTTGCATCGATCGTCAACATGCGCATGATCGCAAAGGCAGACAACGCGACCATGAGCAGCAACAGCATTCCAAAGCCAAGTGTCAGGCGCGCACCGATTCTAATGTCTTGCAGTTTCATCAACAGCCCCCTCTTTATGTGTTATTAAACGGCTCCCAGCTTTTTAGTATCAAACGGCATTTATTCGCTTACCTTAATCCCATCTAAACCGGCCAATCCAACTATTTCCAAAAAAAAGTGAGTTGCGCGCAATTTTGTTGCACGGCTTGCGAATGGTAAGCAAAACGAACTAATTCTTTGTTTTCGGCACCGTTAATTTTTTGGATTCATCTCTCCTTGCAACGCCAACTTCGCGGCTGACGCCGCTTACACGCAAGGAGAACCCATGAAAATTATTAACATCCCACAGCGCACGCCCGCCTGGCACGACTGGCGCAATGGAGCCGACTTGACCGATGGCCCCCGCATCACCGCAACCTCTGCTGTCATCATCGCCGGGCGCTCGCCCTGGTCCACCCCGCACAAGCTGTGGCTGGAGATGACCAACCGCGCCGCTCCCCGCCCGGTGAATCCGGCGATGCGCCGGGGAACCCTGCTTGAACCGGTCGCTCGGCAGAAGTACATCGAGAAGACCGGCAACGACATCCACGACGTCTGCATCGAGAGCACGACCTATCCCTGGGTTGGTGCGTCGCTGGACGGCCTGTCCGACTTTGGCGACCTGGTCGTTGAAATCAAGGTGCCTTCCAAGGCCGATCACCAGCTCGCGCTGTCTGGCCGCGTGCCTGACAAGTATGTGCCGCAAATCCAGTGGCAGATGCTCGCCGGCGACGGTGCGGTCACCCGGGCGCATTATGTGTCCTACTACGAGCCAACAGAGGAAGAGGCGGCCGAAGGTATCGATGAGCTCGCCATCGTCGAAGTTCTGCCCGATCCGGCCATGCAGGAAGAACTGATGAAGCGCGCAACCGTGTTCCGGCAATGCGTCTTTGACGACGTGCCACCGGCCGGCAACGAATTTGAGGCCGCCGGTCATGCGTGGTTACTCCGGAAGCGCGAATTCGATACGCAGGAAGCGCTGCTGAACAAAGCCAAGGCCACGCTCCTGTCGCTTGCTCCGCCCAATGAAAAGAGCACTGCTGGCGGTGGCGTCATCGTTTCCCGGTCGGTGCGCAAGGGCAGCGTCGCGCATGACAAGGTGTACGCTCAGCTTGTTGCCGAAGGCCTCGTCACGCAGGAAAAGATCGATGAACTCATGGCGAAGCATACGGGCGAGCAGACGGCGTCGGTGTCGGTCAAGGCTGGCGCCGATGCAGAACGCGTGCTCAGTGAACTGGATGCCTCCCGTGCTGGGGCAGAGCCCAAGCTCAACGGGTTGGTTGCCGAGGCTGCAGAAGAAGTGGTTGCCGAAGTATTGACCTGGTAACTGCCTGATCCACATAGCCCTTCATCGCTTGCGCGGTGGAGGGTTTTTCTTTTCCTTCGCGCCGCATGTCTCGCCGCTTGGCGAATGGTCGCCAACATCACCATGGAGAAAACATGTCCGAAACAAAAGTAGTCTGTATCTGCGGCGCGTGCGGCTGGCAGGGAGCGCTCGAGGCGCTGGCCAGCATCAAACATCTGCAAAGCCGAGTGGAAGCAGGAGAAGTCATGCCCGCAGGTGAATGCCCGTGCTGCGGCCACGTCGTCCATCTGCCGACCGCGGCGATCCCGCCCCAGACGCTCGCTGGCGTCGGCGAAGCCATGCAACAGGCGGGCTGGGTTGTCGCCCGTGCGCCGGCGGACCATCCGTTGAAACTCGCGCTTGGCGGAAAATCGCACCCGGTATTCATCCGTGCCACGCCGACGGATTCGCGCCGGTCCAGTCCCTCATGGGCGAAGATTACGCTGGATCAGGTGTTTGTCGACCGGATCACGATGCTCAATGTCATCGTGGGGCAGGCCGGGATCTTGTCCCTGAACGAGTCCTTCACGGCCGAATGGGAATACGATGGCTCCGAACTCCTGATGGAAGGCATTACCGTCGATGCCGAAGCCTTCTGGCTTCACGCCCATCTGGCAGGACGCAACGCCCAGGTCGAATCCAACCCCGTCGAACTGGCTGACTTGTGCTTGCGCGTATCGGCAACGGATGACGGCCAACCGATTTTCATCGGCATCCGCGATGCGTGGACAAAACAGTCGTGTCTGGACTCGCTTGAGCAGTTCGAGCAGGCTGCCTTACCGGCATAAAGGTTGATTTCACGACAGGGGATCGCTCTGAACAAGAGCAGGTAGATCGGGAGTTTCCATAGTTTACGATTTGTTTTGATCCGCATGCCGCCATTCCCGATAGGGGTGGCGGCTTTTCTTTTTCTTGTCTTTGCATGTCTGGCGCCAGGCAATCCCGCCTGTAACCCATGGAGAAAACATGCAAACCAATCGCCCTACCCGCATCAACAGCGTCTTCGCCTCCGCAGCCATCCAGCAGGCCGTGCTGCTCAACTGCGAAAAACTCGACTCGATCAAGGCGAAAACCGGCAACCATTTGACCGATACCGCAAGCCGTGCGGCAGCCGAAGCTGCGCTGACCATGATGGCAGACTGGGAGACCGCGCTCGCCGAAGGCACTTCCCCGGCCGACCTGCCGGGCGAGGTAGACAAGGCCATCGCGCAACTGATCCAGTTCAGGCAGGATGTGGCGCGCGCGTACCGGCTTGACGCCGCGGCGCCGGCCCTTGAGCCGGTGTCAGACGGTTTTGGTCGCACCTTTGCCGTATCCCCTTCGGCTGAAGCGGTTTTTCTGCGCGCGGACACGGTCACGGTGATTGTGGAGCGGGAAGACGATGGCGTGGCCGTGAGTTTGACGCCCCGAGGTCTGCCATTTCAGGAAGTGTCGCGTGCGCACCTGTCGTTCGTTGACGTGGAAGCAGCAGTTGCCAAGGCATACGGCACGACGGTGGACGACGCCGCTGACTGGGCACATACCGAGCGTGGCATCGACTTCGCAAGCCAATCACTGGAAGAGCGCTTGTCCCTGATCCGGCAAAACGGCGCGTGCAACCCTGCGGACCGTGGTTTCCACCGGATCCCTGACGAGGCCGTGGAGCGTCACTTCCTGTCTGGGGCGTTCTTTGTCACCGAAGCGGCACAGACGGAAGTGATGGCGCTGGGGCTGGATAGAGTGCTTAGCTGGTTTAACCGGCCTGTCGCCGCTGCCCATGTCGGTCAGACGATCGCCATGGATGAATTTCCGCTACAGGCGTTTTTCGGCATGGACCAGGAAAAGGAAGGCGCCGAAGCGTTCTATGTCGCCATTTCCCTACTGAAGCCAGCAAACGCCCCGGCAGCTTGATCTCCGGCGCCAGCGTCCCTTTCCGGGACCTGGCGCTTTTTCTTTTTCCAGACATTTCGGCCGCTACGCCAATGAGGGCGGGTATTGTCCAAGGAGAAAGCTATGCAGGAAATGTATTTCTATAGCGCGGCCAAGCGCTGCGTCATCGATTCTATCCGCCCGGATGGCAAGAGCATGATTTCTGGTGAGACGTTTGAGCAGGTCAAAGCACGCGTTCCCGACGTGCAGATCTTGACGTTGGAAGAGGCTTCCCGCGCACTGGAGCAATCCGTCATCGACAAGGTAGTGACACCAATCACGGCTGCCCAGTTTGATGCAGCGCTGGAAGAACTGCCGCCCACCAAGTGGCGGGTGTATGGGGAGAGCGAATCGTTCATGTCGTCCGAGCCGATTTCCGGCCGGGTGACGACGATATATGTGCGGATTGGACGCGCCTATTTTGCGTTCGCTGATGTGTATACGTTAACGCACCAGCAGATTGTGGACAAGGTCAAGGCCTGTCTCCATTGATCCAACGAGCCTGCCATCTCCCTTTTGGAGTGGCAGGCTTTTTCAATACCTACGAGCTCCCAGTTATTCGCTGGCCGCGTGCGTTATAGGCTACCGTAGTCGCCTTTCCAGCTGCAATGCGAATGGCATTCGCTGAGTAAACCAGTTCGCCTCCGCAGCGGTGCTTTACAGTCACCCCTTGACCCGGTGAATTCCGATCAATTGCGTAAACGTCCGTTCCTCCACAAGACAGACATCTCGGCGGAAAAGCCTGCGAAGAAAAGTTCTCCAGGCGCTTGCGTGCCAATTCAAGAGCGCCTTTGGTAGGTTGCCCGATTGGATTTCCAAGAATACGCAGCAACATCCGGGTGAGTAATGACGCGCCGCGATAACGTTCAGTCTCATTACAATCTGCGTCGAAACATATCCTATCGTAAGGAACAAGTTGATAGGTGACACCATCACATGCGTTACACCATCCCACTCGTCTAACTGGTTCTTCGACTGGCTGACCTGCGTATTTGAATTTAATGGATCTGTTCAGGCCGCTCGAATGGCCGCACTTATTACAGGTCAGCCTGTATGGTGGTAAAGACATAGAAGAAGTTTTAGGGGAAAGGTAAAGCGATCAATTGGTGCCAGCATCAGCTATCTGAGGCTTCATCAAGAAGCGTCAGTGCAAATGTTCGCATCACGGTTGCTCTAGCTTCGTATGCCCGAAAGAAGTTAGAGGCTGCTTCAAGCTGTGCCTGGAGAAAAATCTCAAGATTCACGGGATCAGAGGGATCTGAAAAGAATTCGCCGGCCATCGTCTCCATCCAAACACGCTGCGCATCGGCCAGCGCATTTATCATCGCTCGCCTGGCTTCTGGAAAATTTTGTCTACCCATACTAGCCACTCCATTGAAAAGTCGACATCGGAAAAGTGTGGCGACTTTTTCTGGCGAAATCAAATTTTTGTCCATTTTTTTTCTGCTTTCAGCATGGACAAAAGTTTGCACATCCACGTGTTTTATGGAACGCTAATATATCTTTGAGTGCTGCGCGACAAACAACATGACCAAGGCTGAACGGGAAGCGGAAATAAGACGGGAACGGTTGATCACCAATTTTGTGCGCTGGATTGATTCGATTGTTCGAAGTGAGACGACGTCGGAATCAAGGAACAGAAAGCTTGAGTTCCTTTTTGAAGCCTATTCAAAAGCAGTCATTGAATTGCTGCAGTATTCGACGCAAGAAGAGACTGTTCAGTTAAGACATCACTCATCTCGCCTGCAACATAAATCTCGCGTCTTTCTTTCCGACTCAATCGCGGCGCCGCCGACCTTGTCTAAAAAACCGTCCATATCCACGCAAATCCCGGAAAGCGTTGGATTGGTCGATGTTCTTAAATTCGAATGTATACGGAAAATCCGACAGATGGTCAGAAAAGAAGCACTATACGGCGATAGTAAAGCGACAAAAAATGTTTTGGGCGCTCAGATTGACGCGTTCGTAAAAAGGCTACGCAATCATCCGGAACAGGAAAGGCTCGTTCTTAGCGTCGCTAAACGCCTAGACGATGCTTCGCTTCCCGCATGGCTTGACCCTGCCTTCATCAAAGACATCCCGGAATTCGCTGAACAATACCTCGATCTGACAAGCGAAGAAATAAATTTTCTTGAAAGACATGACATTGCAGCACATGAAGTTCTGGATGCGACACTGATGAATAGGCGAAGTTGGATGCGCGCGCTCGAACGGTTGTCGATGCAGGTTGCTTTGGTCCGCAGTCCTTGCAATCGCGGGCATCGCTTAAAACGGCGCGCTGGACATTGTGTGCAATGCGATTCTAAAGGGCTCAGCTGGCAAAGAAATCACAACACGCCAGGATACGTTTATTTGGCATACAGCGAAAGCGAGCGATTAATTAAAGTGGGAATAACGAAAAATGCGCCCCGGCAGCGTCTCAACGCTATTTCGCGAGGCTACGGCAAGGTGCGTGACTGGAAGCTTATTGACTTCGCATATTTCCCGATGTCAAAGGGTCGCATCGAAGAAAAATTAAAAGCAGAGCTGAAAGAATATCGGGAACAACGTGACTATCAACATAGTGGAAAAAAAACGAAAGCAACTGAGATATTCGATTTTCCGTTGGATGAGGCCCGCAGCATTTTCGAAGAGATTGCCAACCGCGAAGGCAGTCCGGTGATCTCAACAGAGCTTTACACCGACAATTAGCGTGGCTGGCTAAAGTCTCGTTAAGCTCTTCGCTCCTTTTTGGCGCCTCTAGCTTTTACGACCGCGCCTGCTCTTGCGATGCGCGTTCTCGCTCCAATCTTCGCTCTTGGTGATGTCATTGAATCAGTGGATGATGTCGTCTTAGGGTTCGGCATGTTCAGTACATCCTGCTGTGTCACTCGGCGTCCTCCTTGCGACCACTCGCCACTTAGTGCAGTCAAGAGGTGCTTGCGCGCTGGCTCCCGGCTTTGCAGCGAAATCTGCGTGTACTCATCAATCCTCGGGTGACGTGCGCTTCGTCCTACTTCAGGAATCCTCAGGTTTTTAATCGCCAAGCCTGCGGCCCTCCATGCTTCGCTTGGTGTTACTTCGAACCACTCAATGCTGTCACGCTTATCCTGCATTACGCGTTGTGCCTTGAACACTTTATGCAGTTCATGCTCAGCAAGCCTCGGCTTTTCCACTTCGAAAAAGAACATGACCTTGATCCCAGTTATCCCATACTTCTTGGCAAATTGCGTTGCTCGGTCCTGTGGGTGAGTCGTTGTTGAGCCAATTTTCACGAGGTTTGGTCGTTCCGGAGTCCAGAAACTATAGACCCATCCACATGATGGATTGTCTTTGCGGCTCCAAGAATTCTTGATCACGTTCCCCGTAAATTTTATCTGCCCCTTCTTCAAAGCTTTTTCAAAGTCGTGGGAGTACAGCCTTGTTGTTCCTTCGCAAGCGTAGCGTACCCAGGCACGTTCACTTTGTGCGAATGTATCGAGAGCAGACTGGCTGGGGTTTTTCAGAAAGGATTCGGCTGCCGCTACCATCGCATCGCCGAAAGGACGGGCGCCGGAAATCTTGCAATTGTTTTTGCGATTAACTATTCCTCTGTAAATGAGGTCCAACGGGTCAGTATCGGCCATGACTTTCTTTGACTCCAAAGATTTTCGGGCAGAAACATGGTAGTTCATTTTTGCAAATTAACAAGTTTTGTCAGGTACCTTGTTCCGCCATCTTGTGTAGTTTTTTCTGTCAGGACATCTCCAATTACCCTGCGATTGGCGCAGGCATTTTCTGGAGAAAACAATGGCAAACACCTATTTTGACGGCACAGGCATCCTGATTTTCGGGGCAAATGGCGGGGTCACGCCAATCATTGCAGCGATCTTTGCAGCGTACTCGGTCGATTCCGGTTTCCCGGTGGAGCAGGCAATGATCTACTGCGAGGCAGAGGGGAGCGACACACGCTGGCAATCGGTCAAGGAGAGCCTTATCGCCTACGCCGCTGACCAGGGCATCGAACTTGCCGACGACGCGGGCCTTGATGCCGTACTGAAGGCAATCGGCAGCAAGCTTGGCATCACCGATCCGGCCTTTGCCGGGTTTGTGGAGCGGCTATCACTCGAAGCCGGAGACGGCGAAACGGATGCAGACCTCGCGCCGCTGTTCCAACTGGCGCAGTGGTTCGATGACGGTCACAAGCTTGAGGGGATGCGCTGGGAAGGCGCCTGGCACTGCGACAAGATGCGCCTGTTCCAGTTCGGCGGTGTGGGATACTTCTGCAGCAACCGGGTGGACGTGTCCGAGGCCACAAGCGACATCAGCGGTTTTGGCCTGCACCTGGACGCGGCGCTTGCCAAGGGAGACAGGGACGCGGCGGCAGGCATCCTGCTGACGAAGACCAGGCGCTTGCTGGACTCCGTCACGGATGAGACTGTCCGAAAGGAGTTGGCCGCCGCGGTTGCCACGGGCTTGCTGGCACCGCAGCCGGCCGTGCAGATGGTTGTCATGCCCAGCCAGGACCAGGCATTGCTTGTCCATGGCGACATCATCGGCACGCGCGACCCGGACTATGGCGATCCCGATCTGCATGACCTCGCCGACCGGCTTGCCAAGGCCATGAAGACGACCGTGGTGCACACCGCCATTGACATGCCGGAGAACCACGATTGGACTTGGGGCGCAGTCATCGCCTCCCTTCAAGATCCGGTAACAGCCTGACCTACCAACCGCCCGCATGCGCCAACCGGCCATGCGGGCTTTTCTTTTTCCAGACTTTTTTCGTTCGAAACATCTCCTGCACTACGCAATCCGCGTGGCATTTTCCAAAGGAGATGCAAATGCAGCAAGCAACTATCCAGATCGTTCGCCGTGTCGAGACGATCCAAGACAAAATGGAGCGGGCAATCGCCACAATCCTTGACCTCATCCGCATCGGCACCCCCTGCTGTGCCGCCATTTCCGGCGGCAAGGACTCGACCGTCGTGGCGTTGTTGATGCTCGAGGCGATTCGTCGCGCCAGGGAACTCGGCCTGCCAGATGTTCCGCACCTCACAACGACGTCCGAGACAGGCGTTGAAAATCCCGCGGTAACATTCCATCTGCACGACTTTCTGGAGGATATCCGGCGCTACAGCGAGCAGCACCAATTAAACGTTTCCGTTCACACGGTCGAGCCATCCTTGGCTACCCAGTTTGTCGTGACCACCTGCGGCCGCGGCACACTGATCCGCACCCCGCAGTCCAGCGCCAAGAAGAAGAACGGCATGGGCGGAAGGGCGTGTAGCCGTTATGGTGACTCTTCTACTGTAAACAGTACACGGAGCTGCCCTCTGGCGATGCGCCGCAGGAGCAAGGACCAAAGCGTTTAGTGAAAGCGTCAACAAGTTAGTCGCAAAAGTGCAAAAAACAGCGTGTTGTTTACACATTCAATGGCCAAGAGCCTGACTCACTGCGTGTGAATGTATTGATCGATTTTCCGCATGGAGGCTTACGCTGCTATTGGCGAACTGGCCGCTCCAAGGAGGAAAGCGGACCTCGCCCAAGAAAAGTTGACCGGCAGAAATCGACCCCAAGCTGACACTGCAACGTTCCGTTACCTGCCGTTCAATTTCGCATTTTCGTGGCGGTATCCAACCAAGGCGTTTTACATCGCCGCGACGCAATAACGCCTCCTGCGCTGGCTGTACACGGACAACCGAATGGTGATGCGTATTGGCCAATTTGTGGCAGGAGAACTGGGAATCAATCCTTGGTTGCTCTTTAAGCCCGTTTTCTACATGATCGCGACTGTTGCTAGTTTCTTGTCCAGATCAATATGGACTTCCGATAGTAATTCCAGCGATTGGTCGAACAACTTGTCTGGTCCTTGATGTCTACGCAGGACCTCATCGCGTCGCCGCAGCAATTCCTGCAGCTCCGGAGCACACAGTCGAACGACCGACTCGATGACCGTATCAATATCAGCATGCCCTGTATTCAGATTTATCGATTGGAGCAATTCGAGGGTTAAATCTGCTCCCAGCATCAAGTCACCCGTTACCCAGCTGTTGACGGTAAACAGGGAAATCGGTATCCCTTTCGCGTCGAACCCAAGGCCGACTAGGTGACGCGTCTCAGGGTTTTCCTGGGGATTCCCGCACAACATGGCAAACGCCCCCTCCGATCCTAACCGTAGTCTTCTGCCCCAGAGCGGTTTTCTTGCAAACAGATGGATATGCCCATGTTCGCTCGTAACCTCTCGATCGGCAGGACTGTGCGAGTGGTAGAACCATTGATAGCCGCCTGACTGGTCAATTGCGTCCGCTTCTGGGTAATGCGCCCACTGCCGCGGCGGGGTTCCATCTAGCAGGTTTCCCAGTAGGTGTTCGCCCTTTTTGGCCAAGTTCGCATAGGTTTCGAGCAGACGGAAGGCTGCCGCCGGTGCGGCAGCAGCGGTTTCCGGGCATGGTCGCCGTTTTTTCACGGAGCCTAGTTTTTGGGTGCGCACTTGTTGGCGCCGCACTTGGGAGCGCATTTATTCGCGCCGCACTTGCCGTCCTTCTTCATGTCATGCTTTTTCGCATGGCACTTTGACGCGCACTTCGCCCCGCACTTCGCCATCGCGCTGGGTGCGCACTTCGCGGGTGTTGCGGCTTCTTCGGCAGCGGCGGGCAAGGCAAGGGTAGCGGCAGTCAAAGCGGCCAGCGACGCCATTTTCAGGTTGGTTTTCATCGATTTATCCTTTTCAAGTTGTTGGATGAGGATAGTCCTCACCCGCTAAGAGGCGGTATCTCCGCAATCGGGTTCGCGCCGGGAAAAACTTTTTTGCATTCCCCGGCAGGGGCGCAGGAAAAATTTTGCAAAAATAGGGATGGCCGCGAACCGTTTTGCCTGCCAACCGCCTCTTTGCATCAAACGATCCGTTTCTGTCCTTCAAAAGGAGAATTGCATGAAAAAGCTGAACATACTTGCCGTCGCATTTACTTTCTTCACAGCAATAGCCTCGGCTGCCGATCCTGCGCCATATACGCAAGCGACATTCGACAAGCTGGCCAAGGAGGGCAAGCCGGTCGTGGTGGATGTGTCAGCGACCTGGTGCCCGACCTGCAAGGCCCAGAAGCCCATTGTGGAAGACTTGTCGAAACAAGCCCCTTACAAGGATGTGTCAATCCTAATGGTGGATTTTGATGCTGACAAGGCGGTGCTCAAGCAATTCAAGGTTACATCGCAGAGCACCCTGATCGCATTCCAGGGGGGGAAGGAGACAGGCCGCTCGGTTGGCGATACCTCGCCGGCCGGGATCGAGACCATTTTCAAGAAGGCGGCTAACTGATGGAGTTTGGGCTTGGCTCCTATGGCTTTGGCCTGCTCGCCGGACTGTTGTCCACGTTGTCGCCATGCGTGCTGCCTATCCTGCCGATCCTCTTGGGTTCGGCGACGGCGGAGCACCCTCGCGCGCCACTGGCGCTGGCCGGCGGGCTGGCGATGTCATATGCCATTATCGGAACCCTGATCGCATGGGCTGGATCCGCTGTTGGCTTTGACGTCGGTATTTTTAGAAGCATGGGAGCCGCGCTATTGGGCGTGCTGGGGCTTGTATTGATGTCGCCGCGCCTGCAGCAGCGATTTGCTTCTGCCACCTCTGGAATCGGGGATGCTGGCAACAATGTTGTGTCCCGGCTCACGCTCAACGGCATCGGCGGGCAGTTTCTCATCGGCGTGACCCTGGGTGTTGTTTGGAGTCCTTGCGTTGGTCCGACACTCGGCGCGGCCATTGTACTGGCCAGCCAGGGTAGCCACTTGCTTCAGGCGGCATCGCTCATGGGGGTCTTCGGCGTTGGCGCAGCCATGCCGGTCATTGGGCTTGCTTACCTTTCCCGTACCGCACTGATGAGGTCGCGTGGCAAGCTCATGCAGGCGGGCAAAACCGGCAAGCTGCTCATGGGAGCCGTCATGCTCGCCATTTCGATCATGATTCTCTCCGGTGCCGACAAACCGGTTGAGACATGGCTGGTGGAGAATTCTCCGGCTTGGCTGACTGCGATGACGACGCGCTTCTGAAACCGCCTTGCTCGAAGACTTGCGTCCTGTTACCGTCAATGTGAACTGAATATCAGTGAAAGACAGCAACCATGGAAGCCAACACGGTGGAACGCGAAAACCTCATCCTGGCCGCTCAGACAGGAGATCAAGCGGCGATCATGCGACTGCTGGCAGTTTGTCAGGCGGATGCCCGACGTTATGCCCGCAGACATTGCCATGCCAGTGACATCGACGACGCTGTCCAGGAATCGCTATTGGTCATTTCTCGTAAGGTATCCGGACTCAAGGCCGCCGCAGCTTTTTCTGCCTGGCTGTTCACAGTGATCAAGCGCGAATGCCGAAGGCTCGAACGCATGATGTTCAGGCACGAACCGCTGGAAGCGGAGGTTGCAGACCAACAGTTGGCAGCACGCACGGACGAGGCATTGAGGGTAGATCTCGCCAATGCGCTTGAGTCCTTGCCTGCGCACTACCTCGAAGTGGTGCTGCTGCGGGATTTCGAAGAGCTGACGATCGCCGAAATCGCTGAGCGTCTGGACGAACAACCCGGAGCCATCAAGAGCCGTTTGCACCGGGCAAGGGAACTCGTTCGAGAATACATGCTTGGCCCCGACACCAAGCAACCCCTTGCCGGCTGATTCGAAAGGCGGCTCACGTTCTCCGAGCCACCCTTGTTATTCCGCCAGCAAAGGCCAAACCACCATTTGTCTTCCTATTCTGTCACGGCATGCAACGGCGGATAGTCGTCGTAACCTTCTGACCCGCCCGCATAAAACGATTCCTCGCGCGGACGATTAAACCCTGCGTTCAAGCGAAGGCGTTCCGGAAGGTCTGGATTGGCGATGAATAGCTTGCCGAATGCAATGAAGTCAGCGTCGCCATTTTCAATTGCGGAAATCGCGCTCTCGCGTTCGTACCCGCCATTGGCAATATATGCGCCGTTGAATATGTTGCGCAGCTTGCCGAAATCAAAGCCGGTGTTTCGATCTTCCACTACGTGAAGATAGGCCAACCCATATGCATTAAGCTGTTCGACGATCGCCTCAAACGTTTCCTGCGGTTTGGAGTCCGCAATGTCATTGAATGGGTTCGTGGGAGAGAGCCGCACGCCCACCTGGGCAGGGCTCCAGACTGACAGAACTGCTTCCGCGACTTCCCGAAGAAGCCGGCCACGATTTTCTACCGACCCGCCATAAGCGTCGTCGCGTTTGTTCGTCCCGTCTCTGAGGAATTGGTCAATCAGATAGCCATTGGCGGCATGGATCTCCACACCATCGAAGCCAGCTTCCTTGGCGTTGGCGGCCGCGCGACGGAACTCTTCAACCAAAGCCGGTAATTCTTCCGTGGCAAGCGCGCGCGGCGTCACGAATGGCTGCATGCCTTGTTCGGTATAGATTTCTCCGGCTGGCTTGATTGCGGAAGGGGCGACTGGGAGATTGCCATTTCCCAGAGTGATGGGATGCGAGATCCGGCCGACGTGCCACAGTTGGAGAAAAATCTTGCCCCCTTGCTCATGGACTGCTTTCGTCACCAACCTCCACCCGGCGATTTGTTTGGCATCGTGGATACCGGGCGTTTTCGGATAGCCTTGGCCTTGCGGGCTGATTTGTGTTGCTTCGGAAATGATCAATCCGGCGGAAGCGCGTTGCGCATAATAGCGAGCGTTGAGTTCATGCGGAACGTTGCCGGCCGCTGCGCGGCTGCGAGTCAGCGGCGCCATCACAATCCTGTTTTTAACCGACAAGTCGCCAAGTACGGCGGGTGCGAATAGCTTTGCTGCGTCTTCAGAGGATTTCATATGTTATGGGAATGAGTAAAGAGAATTGAAGTAAGCGATGCGAGGCGTGCAAGGGTTGCGCCAGATTCATAGAAGCCGCCACTTGCATCGCAATGTCGTGTGCTATTGGTCAGTGCTGATGATTTTCCGCGCTAGGGCGAGCAAATCCTGATCAATGATGTCGGGCTGCTGACCCACAGGCAAAGATGCGTTTCCCGGGCGGGTCAGCAAAGCCGCCTTCCACCCTGCCGTTAGTGCGCCCAAGGTATCCCACGTATGCGCTGCGACAAGCCGTAGCGTGCTGGCATCAGCGCCGAGTGCCGAGGCGACACTTGCATAGGTTTCAGGAGCAGGTTTGAAACGTCTGACCATATCGACCGAAAATTGCCTGTCGAAATATTGATGCAGGCCCGCTTTCTGGAGAACCGCCCGGCCGGCGTCGGGCGCAGAGTTCGTTAGCGTCACCATGCGAAAACCTGCGTCCCTAAGCAATTCGAGCGCGGGCACGACATCCGGATGGGCTGGTAGGCGACTCATATGATCTTTGAAGTCATCTATATCTCCTGGCGCGATGGAGATGCCTCGGATTGCCGCGACCATGTTGAGCACCGCAACAGCAAGCGAACCGAACGACACGTACTCTCCGCTTAGCGTTAAGGCCTGCGAATAAAGGATGAGCTCCGAAAACCACTGGCGCATCACCCGTGCGTCGCCAAAAGTGCGCGCGAAAAACGGACCAAGAATCTCGATGTCCAGTAAGGTTTCATTCACATCAAACACAATCACGTGCTGGCGCATTCTAGTTTCTCCAATCTTGGCTCTGTCAGTTGTAGGTGTTGGTATTCACCCAGAAGACTTCTTTCGACTCAGACTGCGGGTGCCCAGGCATGCCCCTCGAACTTGGCATCAAGCGCGGGGTGGAACAGGTGATTGGAATAATTACTGATCGTCTTCACCGCGATTGCCAAGATAATTTCCAAGGCGTTCTTCTCCGAATACCCAGCAGCCAGGAACGTGGCCAGTTGTTCTTCGGTTGGTTTGCCATGAGACGCGACCATTACCTGGGTAAATGTTCTCAAGGCAGCTAGCTTGGCATCTTCGATCGGGCCATCGTAGCGTACAGCTTGTACCGCTTGCTGCGGCGTCTTGGACACTGCCTCTGCAATGAAGCTGTGCGCGGCGACACAGTACTTGCATTCATTGGCGCGTGCGATGGTAAGAAATATCAGTTCTTGCTCGGCTGGGGTAAAGCCGGATTCACGGCGAAAAAGCTGGTACCCGTGCAAATAGGTGTCCAGCAGCGCCGGTGCGTTCGCCATGCCGGCGTACATATTGGGAATGCCGCCTGCAGATTTTTTGCCAGCTTCTAGCACCTCTTTAGTACGGCCTTCTGCCGTGTCCAGATTCGTCAATGGCAAAGACAGTTTTGCGACATGATTCATGAAGAGCCTCCTAGACAATGAATGATGAGTGAAAATGCATCCTTTTTGGACTAACACGTCCAAAATTGATAAAAAAATTATCCCCCGATGCCAGACAGCAAATTTTCAATAATGGGTTGGAGCTGTTTTCCAGTAAAACCGCTTTTGGCCAACACGCGCAGCCCGGAAATGCCCGCAACGAATATAAAAGCGCGTTCTGCGGGAACGATGTGTGGCCCAATCTCGCCATTGGCCTGTCCCGCACGAATGACTTCTTCAAAGGCCTGAATCATTCCGTTCAACCCTGCCTTAACATGGTGCTGCACGTCCAAGTCACGTATGCCCAGCTCCGTCGCCGTGTTGACCAGCAGACACCCACGGCCAGCGCTGTTATCGCATGCGACATCGAGCAACAGTCTACGTAGCTCGGATTGTATGTCTGCTTTTTGTGTCATCCGGACGACACGGGCGCGTTGCGCTTGTGCGTAGTGGTCAAGCGCCTCCAGAAACAACGTCTTTTTGGATCCAAATGTGTTGTACAGGGAAGACTTGGCCACACCCATAGCATCGGCCAGCTCAAGCGCAGGCAAGGCTTGATAGCCGTTAAACCAAAATGCTTCGACCGCAAGTGCGACTGCCTCAGCTCGATCAAATTCTAATTGCCTGCCCATGAATGAAGGAATGCCATTAATTTGGACCGATTGTACCAAAATAACAATTTGAATGGAAATAGCTGCTTGCTAGACCAATCTTTTTTCAAGAAAGCGCACGTCGAATGAATAAGGACAGTTTTAATTTTCGCAACCTTAATTGAATATTCGCAGAGAACAGCACCAAAAAATTATGCTCGTTTCATGAATACATTGCGTTTATGAAACAGCACTGCGGCCAATTTAGGGAATAAGAAAAACTTGGCCGGATGACAAATCAGTTTGAACAGCAGAAATTGAATTTGAGTAAAAATGGTCTGCTTTTGGCCGATTGCTGTCCGTCAATTTCATCCTTCGAAAGTCGGCTAACTGGCGCAAAGCTGCCTGTCGCTGGGAAATCTTGACAGGCAGCAATCGGCCAATAGCAGTCATTTGAGATGCTTTTCAATCCCAGCATCGACTTTCAGTAGATTTTTGTTTACATGAAAGGTTTACCCGTGTATTGGTTGTACTAGAGACAGGTTTGTCTGCACGGTATGCGATTCCACAGATAACGCCTCCCACCTAACACGTCAGATTTCCGGCCACTGTCGCTGCGGTACACCTCGCATGTGAGTGATCGTCTACCCGAATCTGAAACGGTTCCTTGCTTCGAGCTTTGGAGAACGTTTCATGCACCCTCAGTCCGGCCACGATAATCTTCCGTACTTCCTTGGACAATTTGCTATCTACGCCTCCAGTCTTTATGCGGCTCGTGAAGTCTTCGACAAGATCGCCAGCGACGATACAGTCGGATCCTACGGCACTGCAAAGACTGTATATGGCGAACAGATCTCCTGGAGTCTGGTCGGCAAGAAACTCCCTGCGGCCAAGCTATAATCGCGCCATGACCAAACATCTCCTGCTCATTGAAGACGATGAAGTCGCGGCTTACGTCACGCTCAACGTTCTCAAGGCGTGTGGCTTCATCAATGTCGTCGACTTGGTGCGCGATGGAGTGGAAGCGATGGCCTACCTGACTTGCCAGGGTATTTATTCCGATAGGAAATCAGGCAATCCTGCCCTCATTTTGCTTGACCTAAAACTGCCTGATCTCGATGGTTTCGAAGTCCTTAAGCAGATACGGACTCTTCCGGCTTTATTTGCCATCCCGGTATTCATCCTCAGTGCTTCAGAGACGGCAGAGGATATGTACCGAAGCAACTTGTTAGGAATCTCGAAATATTTGGTCAAGCCGTTGAATATGGACGAATTCGGCGCAGAAGCTTCAAAAGTCCTTAGTTCCACGCCACCTCAACTTCATTAAGATCCATATCGCTCGTCCTAGTTGCCTTGACCAGACAGTGCAACGCCGGAATGGCTTCCCATCTACTCCTATTCTAAGACAACCCTGTTGAGTCACATGCTTCTTAGAAGATGCTCAACGCGTCCGGACTTGCAGCATCGGTCGAGGTCACAGGCACTGGCCGAAAAGCAATCGGGTTTTCTATCTGTACGGGCCTGTACGCAAACGTTCAAACAGCCAATCTATCACTCATCGTTTCCGATCCGAATTTTCCTGGTCTGGATAGATTCGAATTGTCCAAACTCATTCGTCGCAAACCTGCCTTGCATGTCATTCCCATCTTCATTCACGAGACAGTGAGGCGGCAGGCATTTTTTGCTTGAACCGTCTGCTGGCGGATTCTGTTGGCTCATTTCATGCGAGTATGGGTGTATGGAAAACAAAGCCGACTACGAGGCGCTTTTTCGCGCAGGTCCTTATCCGCATCTGGTCGTGGATAAATCATTGACGATCATTGAAGCCAACGACGCGTACCTCAACGCTACGGGAACAACCAGAGAGCAATTGATCGGGCAATGGGTGTTCGACACCTTCCCGGAAAATCCCGCTGATCCGTCTTCCACGAACGTCAAACAGGTCAAGTCTTCGATGGAGCGAGCCATTGCCACAGGCACGCCCGATACCACGCCGATACTGCGCTACGCGGTGCCCGTGTCACGCGATGAGGGCAACGGCTTTGAAGCTCGCTACTGGAGCGCGGTGCATACTCCCGTGCTCGGACAAGATGGCGAGGTTGCTTTCGTCGTCCAGAACGCGCTCGATGTCACTCACCTCTATCGCATGAGCCAGGATCCCCAACTGGCGTCTGGCAGTCCGCCGGCGGCCAAAGACTTGTGTCTGGACAGTTTTGGCCGTGCCCAGATGCATGAAGCGATGATGCGGGTTCTAAAGGATGAGCGCAGCCATCTGCGCAACCTGTTTAATCAGAGTCCAGGCTTCGTCGCAGTGACCATGGGGCCATCGCATGTGTTTGAGATGGTCAATGATGCTTACTATCAATTGGTCGGTCATCGTGACTTGCTCGGCAAGCCAGTATTCGAGGCGCTGCCGGAGTTGCTAGAGCAAGGATTTAAAGAGCTGATTGACGCCGTGTACCAGACTGGCCAGCCATGGGTCGGTCAGGGCATCAAGGGATATGTCAGGCCGACGGAAGGCGGACCCATGGTCGAGCGCTATGTCGACCTGGTGTACCAACCGTTCTATGATGCCAACGGCAAGGTCATCGGTGTTTTTTCCCAAGGCCACGATGTTACCGATGCCTACAAAGCGCGTGTTGCCGAGCGGCAGGTCGAGGAACGCTGGAAACTGGCGCTGGAGGCGTCCGGAGGTGGTGTCTGGGTATGGGATATTCCGAATGGCAAGGTGGAAATCTCGCATACCTGGAAAGCCATGCTCGGTTACGGCGACACCGAGGTCGAGGAAAGTTACGATGGCTGGAGGCGTCTGGTTCACCCCGACGATCTGTCACAGACCTTGTCCGCACTGGATAAGCATGCCGCAGGAGAGACCGAAAAGTATTCTGCCCAATACCGTATGCGCCATAAAAATGGTAGCTGGGTATGGATTCTGGGACGCGGTGCCGTTATCGATCGTGACGCCGATGGCAAGCCATTGCGCATGATCGGCACCAATACCGATGTTTCGCATATCAAGCGCATTGAGGAGGAATTGCGCATCGAGCGCGACCGCAGCCAAGCTGTCTTCGATACGATGACAGAGGGTTTTTTGATGATCGACCAGGATTGGATCGTCTTGTATATCAATGCGGAGGGGCTGTTGCTCAGTGACCTGGATGAACGGCAGGTTATCGGATATCACCATTGGGAGATCTGGTCAGAGCTTGTTGGCTCCGACGTAGAACGGCTGTACCGCCGTGTCATGCACGCACGTACTCCCGAATCTACCGAGTTTCATTATTTTTACCCGAACGGAAAGACTGCATGGATTGAAGTCAGGGTTTATCCCGCCATGGATAACGGACTCGCCGTCTTCTTCCGGGACATATCCGGTCGCAAAGAGGCCGAGGAAAAGCTAAAAGATGCCGACCGGCGCAAGGACGAGTTCCTGGCAATGCTGGCGCATGAGCTAAGGAATCCGCTCGCCCCAATTGGCGCGGCCGCCGAGCTGCTGCAACTGGTCAAGCTCGATGAGAATCGGGTGCAGAAAACGAGCGAAATCATTGGACGGCAGGTCAGCCACATGACTGGCCTGATCGACGACCTGCTTGATGTCTCGCGGGTCACCCGTGGCCTGATCGAACTGGATAAGGTGGCGCTGGACATCCAGCATGTGGTGGCGGATGCTGTGGAACAGATCCGTCCCTTAATCCATGCACGTAGACATGAGTTGACAATCCGCTTGGCACCGCAGACAGCCATTGTGATGGGGGACAAAAAACGCCTGGTTCAAGTGCTCGCCAATGTGCTCAACAATGCGGCCAAGTACACGGCCGAAGGCGGCCATATCATCCTAAGTACCTCCGTGCAGGAATCGGATGTCCTGATCCATATCTCTGATGATGGTATCGGAATGAAACCAGAAACGGCGCAGCATGCGTTCGATCTCTTTGCCCAAGCCGAGCGCACATCCGACCGCTCCTCCGGCGGGCTGGGACTGGGACTTGCCTTGGTGAAAAGCCTGGTGGATCTGCACGGTGGCACAGTCACTTGCCGAAGCGATGGGCTTGGGCAAGGCAGTACATTCTCGATCTCCCTGCCACGCCTGCGTGAACAGGCGCATCCTGACGGGACACTACATACAGAAAGCGCCTCGCAGTCGGCATGTGCTCCTTTACTGCGAATATTAGTGGTCGACGATAATGTCGATGCGGCCGACATGTTGAAGCTGTTGCTTGAAGCGAAGGGACACGAGGTACTTGTAGAGCACGGTCCGTATCAAGCATTGGATCGGGCCAAGCTCTACCGGCCACAGGTCTGCCTGATCGATATCGGACTGCCGGTCATTGACGGTAACGCATTGGCGCGACGCCTGCGACTGCAGTCTGAAAACGTCTCGACTGTGCTCGTTGCCGTCACTGGATATGGACAGGACAGTGATCGAGCAAGCAGCTTGGCTGCCGGGTTTGACTATCACTTCGTCAAACCAGTCGACATGTCGAAATTGACAACCTTGCTATCCGCAATCAGCAAGAGCTGAGGGGCAACTGCGGGTTGGCATGAGCCTGTCGCCGCAACTCAGCTAAGTTTGACCATCACCTCGTCAAACCAGTTGATAGCGCAGCACTAGCCTCGATTCTCTCTACAATAAGGACGAACTGGGGGGCGGGTTTGGGTCGGCAGTGACGCTTCAGGGAAAGTTTTTTGTTGACCGGAGAGCGCCAGATAGCCGCCATTCATGTGGAGAGAAAGTTTCAGGGGTGAAATAACGCGCAGAATAGGATTCCGACCGTTCAACGATGGAGGATCCTATGAAGGTCAATACCGCTGTCGCTCTTTCCACCTCTACCCACACTCCCTGGAACAAAGGAAAGCTGGTAGGCCAAAAGGCACCGTTGAAGCTTAAGGAAATCTGGGCCATCCGAACGCGATTGCAACTTGCGCAGCGCACACGCGACTTGGCTCTATTTAATCTGGCTATCGACAGCAAGCTTAGAGGGTGCGACCTAGTGAAACTCAAGGTCAGTCAGTGACGTGGCGCAGGGTGGTCGCATTGGCCATCGCGCCATCGTCCTGCAGCAAAAGACCCACCGTCCCGTGCAGTTCGAAATCACCGAACAAACCCGAATAACATTGACTGCATGGATCGACAAGGCTCACCTTACCTTTGGCCAGTTCTTGTTTCCTAGCCGGATAACGACTTCCGAACACCTGTCAACACGGCAGTACGCGCGCATCGTCGAGTTTTGGGTTGATTCGATTGGCTTGGACCCGGTTGCCTATGGAACGCACACGATGCGAAGGACGAAGGCAACACTGATTTATCGGCGAACCAAAAATCTCAGGGCCGTGCAACTGCTGCTGGGCCATACCAAGCTGGAGAGCACGGTGCGGTATTTGGGGATCGAAGTTGACGATGCATTGGAAATTGCAGAGCAAACCGAAGTGTGACTTTGATTTGGCCGGCAGGGCTTCACCGAAAGAGGCCATGCAGGCCGGGTGCTTCCTTCGCCTCCTGTGTCATCGAAGCAGAAGGTCTGAAAAGGGCGTGATTACAGTCGTTCCAATATTTCGTCACAAACGGACATTTCGGCCAAATACGGACGATGGGACTTGCTTCTGGTTTAAGCAGAAACCTTGTTTTAAATCTAAATCATCTGCAAATGAAGAAAGTAATTCCTTAGTGATCGCAGTTTCATGAGAAGCTGAAATACGACTCACTGCTCCCCTTCCAGTTTTCGTATAAACAGTATTAGTGGCACCTTCTTTGATTTCAAAGCGAGCCACAGCGGAAGAGAGCACTGCTGATGGGATAGCGGGTTTTGCATCAGCATAAAGAATAGAATCGGCATCCTTTGCCGCATTTACATCGTCAAGCTCACCCTGCGCCAGTTTTTTAGCAATTCGGTGCAGTCTGGCCAAATCCTTGAAGATGCCGATCGCAAACCCGGAACGACCCCCACGTTCATCATTGATGAGGCTGTCCAAGTAGGGGCCAATTTCTTCGGTTTCCCATAAATTGGCTAGCTTTTCTCTTACATGTTGCACGTCGCCCAATGAGGCTAATTCAGTCCACTTCGCGCGATCATGCCAAGACGGAACTTCGACGTTGAACCATTTTAATATCCTCTCAGCAACCATTTCATAACTTGAACAGTCGTTTAACGCAACATATACCTCGAGCAATGCAATCCAAGGAATGGGGGAGGACACTCTTTCTAGGTTCACGAACGGCGCGAGAAATTTCAACGCAATGTCCGGACGCTTCGCCACAAGCCACATTTCAATCAAGTCGAGCATCTCAAGCAGCTCGTCAATTTCCACTTTTCCATCACCAGAAATTTTGAGCAGGCCGGAGCTCCCTGAATCCTTGTCTTCTACGTTGAAGAAGTCTGAAGGTTCATAAGTTGAAACAACATCTGGATCTTGGAAGGCCGTTAAGGAATTATTAGAGCTAGCAGACTTCTTCCCTGCTCGTGGCATCGCACTCTTTCCGCGCGTTAAAGATTGTGAGCAAAGTCGTATGTGATGAAAGTTTAGCATTTGCCGACCAATGGCCCACGCGTACATGATTACTCCGAGGTACCCTAGCGCGATCAACCAAAGCAACAAGTTCAAAAATTTTTGTTCCAAAATTTTTCCAATCGCTTACAGCATTAACTACTTCAAACAATCATTACTGTCACTTGACCGAAATGTCCTTGGTCTTGCTGCCCAATGGCAGGTAGCTTGCCTATGTTCGGTTCAATTGCCTGTGCAATTGCCGCCGGTATAGTGCAGGCTACAAGGGCATAGGCCACCACACCAGCCATTCCGAAGGACTTCATATTGCCTCCCTGATAACATCCCACCCGCGCCGCTCTGCACCATCACGACAGATACGTAGCGGCCTTGAAATTGGATTCGGGAAACGCAAAATCTGAACAAGGTGTGACGACTTTCTTGATCGATGGCAATCAAACCGAATGTCGGCTTCCAGGATTGGGTGGAGAACGGTCTGAGTCGCACGTTGCCTGTCGCCACTAGATTGTTAAGGTCGAAAAGGTGACTTGAAGCCGCCGGCGAACTGAAACCAAGCAAATCCCGCGTCCGGCCAGTAGCTATCCCTCAAGATGGTTCACTTCACTACCGTGCACCAGAGATTCGACAGAGGCACGAAATAAATCGCGACTTGTTGGGGATCGTGCCTATGACGGTGATCCGTTCAATGACAAGATTGCCGCAAGCGGCATTGAACTGATTGCACCACACCGCGCTGGCCGCGATCGCAAACCGACCCAAGATGGTCGCAAGTTACGACGCTATAAGCGCTGTTGGAAGATCGAGCGGCTGTTCACATGGCTTAACAAATACCGAAGCGTCCTCACCCGCTAGGAACATGACGGTACTCGGTTCACTGGCTTTGTTCATCTCGCGTTTTTTATGATCTTGCTGCGAAGATGTTTATGAAATTAGCTCTAGTAAAGAGCGCGATAGCGATTTTTCAGGATCGCTCTTCGGCACACCTCCATCACTTCACGAAGCGATGAGCCATCATTGAAAGTCAGTTCAACGCTCACACCTCGGCCTTTTGTGTGCGTAACCAATACCAGTCGGCCGGAATGTTTCCCGAGTTAGGATTTACCGCAGAATTGTTTTGTTAAGTGCCTTACCCTTACCTGATCTGCCATCACGCAAATAGTGATTTTTCATTCGAACTTTGGTAACTCGAACCGGCAGCACATCCTGCTGGCCTCAAAAATGATGACGTTTCCCAGAGACGTCGCCAACCTTGTTATCCGGTGCGTTGCCGGGAAGACCAAAGACATCGCCTTTAAACATGCGCCTCCGGCGCTACTATCTGTCTGTGACGCTAGAGGCATGACAATAAATTTAACCATGCCGCTCGATTTGTCGTGCCAACATGTCGGCAAAGACATACATGACGCCAAGGTCGCGCTCATTGAGCGACTGGTCGGGAGTTGAACTGAAGCAACAGTACGTACCGTAAATTTCGCCGTTGTTCAGGCGTATCGGCACGCTCAGGTGAGCGCGCACTGGCACCAGTTGCGTTGCTGGCAGTGACATCGCTTCGGTATTATCGAACGCATCAGGGATGATCTGGGGCAGCCGGCCGTCCACCACGCGCGCGCAATAGCTATCCTCCACTGGGTCCGATCCGCCGACCACGATGGGCGTAACCCCGTTCTGCGCGTCGATTGACATGAAAACGCGCTTTCCGTTGATAAAGCGAGACACGAACGCCACCTCCATGCCCAGGTGCTGGCGGATTGAGCGCAGTGATTCCTGCATGAATGCGACGAGTTCCAACTCCCTTCGCGCAGTGGTGGCCACGAATTTAACTAGCGGCAACGGCGTGGGCTCAAGCCGTTGAAGCACAGGCGAACTTTCACCAAAGATGCGGAAGGCATTTCGCCCTGACCGCTTGGCTTGGTACATCGCTTGGTCCGCCCGGCTAACAAGCGCCGCTGCCACCGATTCGTCGCCTTCGTAGAACGAAATTCCGATGCTTGTCGTGACGGCTATCTGGCCGGTTGCCAGCGCAAAAGGTGAGCGCATGTTATCGAGGATTTTTTGCGCCAAGGTGGACATCCCTTTTTTTGCGTCGATGCCCTCGACGACGACCACAAATTCGTCGCCGCCCAGCCGGGCTGCAAAATCCACTTCACGTAGGCTTGACCGCAAGCGCCTTGCGAACTCCCTGAGGATGGCATCACCGCCCTCATGCCCGAGCGTATCGTTGACCATCTTGAAGTGGTCGATATCCATAAAAAATACGGCCATAGGTTTTCGCGTGCGCTTGGCGCGTGCCATAGCTTCATGTAGTCGCTCGTTGAAAAGCAGGCGGTTAGGCATCTGCGTCAGGAAGTCGGTGGATGCAAGTTGACGCAATTCGAATTCCGTCCGCTGTTGCCTGGACATGTCATGGATGAACGCGAAGAACACTCGCTGACCACTCTCCATCGTCGTCGAAACTGTCATTTCAACGGGAAACAGTTCGCCATTGCGGCGTTGCGCGGTCATCTTGGCTCGATTGTTCACTACAACCCCATGCCCAGTGGCTTGGTACCGTGCCATTCCAGCCTCGTGTGCCTGGCGCTGATCAGCTGGAACAATCAGGTCGCCCAACGGTTTGCCAAATGCCTCCGCGTGCCGCCAGCCGAAGATGCGCTCGGCCATTGCATTCCAGTGCGTCACCTCGCCGTTGGCGTTAATGGCCACAAACGCATCATGAGATGTTTGTATGATTGCGTCGAGAAGGGAAGTAAAGGAAGTGGAAGACAAGGCGTTCCCCGGCAAGGCAGAAGCGCACATTTTATTTTCCTATAGTAATAATTTGTAAAAAAACTTTGTTTGTGCGACCCTGATACTAAGAGGTACTTACTTTGATGCCCTACGCTACAATCCGCTAGCACTTGCGGAAGACTACATTAGGATATTCAATTAAAGTAAAGCGGACATGAGCAGGTTGTAGACATCTCTGCTCTACCTTTTGCGTTGGTTTGATTTTCAAAAATCTTCGGAACCGCCGTCCGTTTTATGGAAGACGGGACAAGAGAGGCGGATTCTACTGCTTGCATTTTGCGAACATTGTCGAGATCGACACGGGTAGTGTAGCGACTATTTCGGCCCTTTTAACTTTTTCGGCACAAAGTCGAAGTCAAATGCGAGTGGCTGAGGCACGCCGCCTGAAATCTTCACTCTTTGAAGCAATGGCTGCCGCACTGTACCCATGTCGGGATGCCACGCACGAACCTCATAGGTTCCGTCGGGCAGTCCCTCCAGCATAGTCATACCGGTTTCCATGGTCTTGTTGAAATGCGGCGTGTCCACCACCAGCACGTAAGCACGCATCCAACCGTGCAGCATGCAATACACAATCACCACGCCCGGCTTATCGAACACGACCGGCGGTGGGGTACCCTTATCGTAAATCTTGTACTCGAACTCCTTTGCAGAAGAGAACGACTTGACGTGATGTTCAATCTTGTCATTGTTTGGAAAGCGGATCGCGGTCCCTGTACGCACCACGGTGACATAAGGCGTGAACTGCAGATTTTCCTGTGAGATGCTGGCTGTGGCATGGGCAGCAGCCGGCGGCAATGCCGCACCATCGGCCGGCGTCGCATAGATCACCACGTTGGACATCATCGCGCCGGTCTTGTCAGTTGCCGTGGCTGCCAATGCACCGGCATGTGCCGGCAGCATGGCGACGGCCGCGGAAGCGGCCAGGATGGTGAGCAGTAACCGCATCATAGGGCGCGTCATTTGGTGACCACCTCTCGCTGCATCGGGGCGAGCTTGGCAATCAGCTTGTTTTGAATGCGCGACGGCACGCCGTATTCTTCCATGGCGAGCTGCAAGTCTTCGGCCAGGGCATTGAATTGTGCGTTGGTGATGATGAAATCTTCATGAGCGGTCTTCATGTCTTTACCACTGTACTTGCAAGGACCGCCGCCGAGATGGCAAAACTGCTCGGCCAGCAAGGTGCCCAGCCGCTCCATGTCCGTGTCCTTGAAGCTGTCCTTGATCCGATCATCGGCCAGTACGATCGGGAGAAAAATCTGAACGATCTTCTCGATGCCAGGCTTGCCGCCCATCCCCTGGAAAACTTCGTCCGATGCGGCAGTGGATTGCGCGTGCGCAGCGGGTGCAGTCATGACCAGCAAGCCCGACCAGCAGGCAAGCAGGGAAAATTGCAGCGCGCGTTTGAATAGTGTCATGCTAGCTTCCTCAGAAACCGACTTGCAGCGAGAGGTAGAAACCCTTCTGGCGCTGCGGATTAAGGATGGTGATATCGCCCAGCCACGCGTAGGCGGCAGTGACGGAGACATTCTTGTTCGGGAACCAAGCGAGAAATGCGTCGTAATAATCTTTCTCGTTATCGACCTTGAGGTTGTTTGGCTTCATCCGGTATTCGACGCCGCCGGCCAGCCTGCGGTTGAAGAGGTAGGCGGCCGAGGTCTCGAGCATGGGCTGGTACTTGTCGCTCTTATCCCCGCCGAAGCCGAGCAGGCCCATCTGGTTGGCCTTGGTGAAGCGCAGCGTGCCGTTCAGCACCAGGCTGCGCTCAAGCAGAATCTTGGTCGCCGAAACATAGTAGTCAACGCCGCTTTCCTTCATCGCGCCGAGCTGCTTGACACTCGTTACGCCAGGCAGCCCACTGACGCCGTTGTTTTGCTTGAACATGGCACCGACAGCGATCTGCGGCAGCCCGCTGTCCTGCGTGTACACCGCGTCACCTGCCACGCGAAGCTTTACCCCGAGTATGTTTTGCCTGATCCTGAGTCCATCAAGCGCGCCGCCGGTACCCTTGAAAACCTGCTGCGCCACTGAAAATTCGACGCAATCGGCAAATCCGACCGCGGCGCCCACGGTATCAAGGGCATAGTCCTGCGTGCGTACCGTCGTGTAATGGGCGTTTGCGCCGAAGCTATCACGTGTACCATAGCCGGTGATGAGAGCCCAAGGCGTGAGGCCGCCTCCGCCAGCGCCCTCGATCTGGCTGACTCCCCCAGTGGCAAGCAGCTTGCCCATGTCCGGTTGCATTGCCTGCGCCAGTGCCGCCGGCGCAGTGCCGACCCCTAGGGCACAAATCAGCAACCCCGCCATTCCAAGCGATTTCATGTTGTCTCCCTGACAAGATAACACCCGCGCCTTTTTGCGAGACCGAGGTAGATACGCAGCAAGCTTGCAATTGGATTCAGGAAACTAGTGAAAGGAGGAAAGAAGGAGGCGGCTACTGTCTCGATCAATGGTGATCAAACTGATCATTAGCTTCTGGTAACTAGCCAATACTAGTCTCCGGCCAGGTCTTATGAAAACGCTTTGATTCAACTTCCACGAACGACTGATAATGGCAAGGGGCGGGATAAAGCGATGGCAGAAATGGGTTCAGGCCGTGTGAAAACGGCTTAAGCAGGTAGGTGAAAGGCAGCTTTCGGCCAAGCCCACTGTCGGTTGTGGGTCGATTGCCGGCAGTCAACTTAAGATCGTCAGTGGCCGCTTCTTGCTGCATTGCGGACTATACCCACTTGCCAAACTGCTTTGACTCCGTCCATGTGAGGAAGTCGCTGCAACGGCGAAGACCTGGCATTTTTCATTTGTGCGGCCGGGACGCCTTGTTCCCCTGACGGTTCGTCGGCGGCAGCGCTTGGTTCAGGAAAGCCTCCGTCAGCCCACGCGTACTGGCGTTGTACGCCCATCGGACGAACTGTTCCAGCAGCAGCGCCTCTCGCTTTTTTAGCCCCGCGTTTTCCAGCTCCAGCCGCTGAATACGCTCCATCGACGCCTTCAGCGCGGCCGACACTGGCCTGCCGCCGACGGCATCGGGTTTGCTCGCCCGGTAGGTTTCGTAAGCCACCCGGATCCGCTCCTGCTTGAACAGCGCCTGGCGCGTGTAAGTGGCGTGCATTTTCGCGGCCACGGCCTTGATGAGTGCCGGCCAAGTCAGTCGTCCCTCCCAACCATGGATGATTTCGATGATCTTGTCGATCCGTTGCGCAGTGAGATTGGGCGAACGTTTCATCATCTCAAAGCCTTTCTTGGGGCCGCGCCAGGAAGCGTCGGCGTACCGGAGCCTTCGAGGTGCATGCGGTCCAGCAGCGCCCCTTCGGACAAGGAATAGGTGTTCGTGGCGCTCAACTGGACCACGGCGCCGTCCGCCACCGTAGGATCGGTCAGGATGGCCAGCAGCTGCTCCATACGGTTGACGGCAGCCTGGTTCGTGGCCACCCAGTCTTCAGCGCCGTAGACCTCCTCTACGACTGCCTGCTGCGCCCTGACGAGCATCTGTTTTGTTTCTTCCAGCGCCTGCCGGACGCGCTGCGTCTTGTCAGGTATGCCCTTGATGCAGACGTGTTCCCGGCAATCGAGACACTTGCGGAACATTTCGCAGGGGGTGCTGGTGAAGTCATGGATGCAGAAACCGTACAATGTGACATGCGCGGTCGGCACCGCCATGGTAGCGAACTCGACGCGGCTGACCGGCAGGTTCTTCGGGATTTCGGCCAGCGGCCCGATGGCCTTGGCATGGTCGCCGACGGCCTCGCGGAGCTTGGTGACGATCTCCTCGCTGCTCACATGGTCATAGGCCACGTTTTGGTGGACGCTCGCGCGGCCACTCCACTTGGCAATGTCGACCTGAGACAGGTTGGCGCCTTGCGCCAAGGTGTTAAGCCAATGGCGGAATTGATGGCTCCGCATGCCCAACTTCCCCTCGGCGTCGATACCCACTCGCTGAAACACGGTCGTGCTACCGGAAAGTTTGTTTTGGCCCAAGGCGCATCCAATGTGATGGTATTTCACGACCTCAAACATACACCGGCTGCCATCGCCGTCACTCCGATTCCCGAATAACCCTCCCGGAATGACTAATAGCGCCTCTGAATACTTTAGATCTCGACCCTCGTCGTAAATCGGGAACCCCGGCGGCAGCGTGTTGACAATATGGCGCTCAATGTCAGCAAAACGAGCGGCTTTTATTTGTATTTCACCCTGTATCGGGTGTTGAAAGGGGATATAGATGAAAGGAATACCCGCTTTCTGCATCCAGCTTCGCACTGCTCTCTTATTAGGCGCAAGATTGACAATTTGCCAAACTTTATCAAGGACCATGATGTCCTGATCTCTCAAATGCTCCAATTCAGGCGGCAAGAATAGTTTTTCAGGGTTTTGCTCATACCATCGTGCCATTTCACGAGCTGGTTCCGTAATACGCCTGATTCTGGCAAGCGCCTCACGGACGACGTCCGTCATTCCAGGAAGTATCCACTTGATATGGTCAGCCGCCCCTTTTGAACCGGCCCAGCGTAGGCCAAGATACTTACGCCCATCCTTCCCATCCTGCTCAACTTCGCAGTTCTCCGGCAGCACCATTACTTCGTTGATGCGCTCCGGCGCTGAGCACAAGATGGCAGCGACCGATGTAATCAAGACATCGCGGGGCTCCGCAGCGAGATGAAAGGCTTGAGCGAGCCCGTCCAAAGCAGCAGGATCTGGCATTTTCTGTTGTCGGCGCTGCTCGAACTCCGGCCCGACTCGGCCACCCGTCGCTTTCCGGATGCGCGGGTAGTGCCAGTTGTGAAGAGGGGCGTAGACCATTCCTTTTTCATCAAGATAACGGGCAATCTTGGCCAGCATATACCCCGCTGACTCGTTATCCCCTACATCCGTCTTTGCCCTGATAAATTCCGCTGCCTTGTTAAAAACCGATGCGTCGCAATCTACAAGGCTTTGCACGTCAAGCTGCTGAATTGCCTCGTTCAGCGCGCGAAAGGCTGTTATAGCGAAAGTAAACGATGCGGATGCACGATTCCCCAAGTTGCTGCGTATGTACGCCTTGGCAAAGCCCTTGACCTGGTCGCAGAAAGGAGCGCCGCCTTCCTTGAGGCGTTGGGAGAAGTGGATCGTGATCGTCCCTTGTTTGGAATTTCGGTGCCCCTTCTTCGAGTAGTAGTCGGTGACGTCCCACCAGTCGGTATCGAAATTAAGGTTGGCGCCGAATGAGGTTAGATCGTTTCTGGCGTGATCAATGAACTTGGCGAGATTGCCCTCGGCGTCCAACTTAACGCGCGGAATAAGTGGTATGGCCTCGCTCATACTGCACCCTTTTCAGCAGCCGTGCGGCAGCGATTGACGACATCTGCGACCGCAAGGACGGTCCTGTCATTGACAGACGCGATACGTATATCGGTGAGCGTCAGCAGTTCCTCTCGCTCAGCCAGAAGTCGTTCAAGCAGGGCTTCGTGGATGCCGTCAAGCCACGGATTAAAATAGGCACAGGTGTAACAGGCAAGAGGCGCTGCCAGCCCGCAGAAGTCGAACTTGCCGCAGCCGCCAACTGCTTCAAGTCGTTCTGGGGTGTCGAGATGGATGATGCGCACATTACCTTCAGACAGGTCTTCCGGGCGAGTCATCAAAGTGCCGGCGAATGCCTGTGCGATTGGCGCAACCTTGAGCGCGAGCGCTTTATCGATGCGTTCCATGATTTCGGGACGGGCCTCGATGTAAACGAGACTTGAATCAACCCAGCTATGATCCATCAGTTCGGCAATAACGGCGGCGGGCAACCCTTCGGCGGCAGCACGTGATCCGAACGTTCGCCGAATCCGGGTCTGAAATAGTTCCATCTCCTTACCGGTACGAGCCGAAATTACACGAAGACCGCTGAGTAGCTCCGAAATCTTGGAACTTGCGCTTTTTGCGTTGTGATGTCCTTTAAGTCCAGTAAGCACGACGCGACTGTCGTGCAGTGCTTTAGTCGTGGATGGGAATAGAGGTGCCTCATCTGGATCAAGCCCATTGTTCGCCGCCCACTTCGTCACAATGTCGATCTGCTGCTCCAACAACGCACCAATGGGCGGCGCAAGCTCTCGTGTCTTGAACAGCGTCCGCGGGCGGATATTTCGGCCTTGTTTGAGCCGTGTAACTTGAAGCAAATAGATCCTTGATCCGTCAGAGCGACGGCCAATGCTCAAGTCCTTCACCTTCATCATCGCTAGCTGCATCGATCGGCATCCGAGGGAAATGCCAAGGGCCATCATGGCATAATCTGAAACGGACATCTCGCCGGAGGCATACGCTTGCCGAAGCGCCGCTATCACGGATTCGTATTCAATATCCGTCAGGGGACCACTCGTTGGATCCATCGTCAGCACCGCTGCGCCAATCTCGTGGTGTTTGGTTTCCAGTGTCGGGAGCAAGAGTAGAAGATCGTGAGACAGTCCTCCAATTCCTGTCTTTGCCCATTCGACCAGGATGTCGCGCGCTTGGCGAAGGAAATATTGTTGATGGTTCGGCAACGAAGCGCCATAGTTTTCCAGATCTGCGGCGGTCAACTGGTTAATTACGCGAGTGGGATCAGTCGTTACGAGAAATTTTAGAATCCCGCGCGTCCGGCTCAGCAAGCGCACGAGCCGTTCAGGCGCATTCGCCAAAAGCAACGCTGCAAATGCATCTCGCGCTTGGTGGCAAAACTCTTGGGAGGCGCCAGGCAAGTTGGTAAAGTTGAAGCAAACCGCCCCGTGCGCAGTCGGAATCTTCCAGCTTAGCGCCGATGGATAAAACTCAATTCCGTCGATGGTGCGGGCAGCAGCCTGCGGTACACTGGGAGCACGCGCGGTCATGGCTTTAGTCATCCTGCTCTCCCTTCGTCGCCTCTCCCACCACGGCTTGCTGTATCTTCACGGATGCTTCGGTCGCCTGGCGTCGTGTCCGGCGCTTCAGATAGTGGTCGGAGCTATTCGAGAAGTCGGACCAGCCCATGGCATGGTTGCGGGCGCGGCGTTCGTCCTCCGGCGCCAGTCCTGCCTTGTCGGCCACCTCGGAGAAGTCTTCGTTCCAGGTATGCCGTAGGACATGCGAACTCAAGCCATCGCCTACTGCTGGGTGTCGCTCGCGTAGCGTCCGAAAGACCTTGGAGAGCGCTGCCAGCGATAGCGGCAGCCCCGTATCGTCGGCGACGAACAGGAAATCATGCTTCCGGGCTCCCCGCAGGCTGGATCGGTGCTTGACGATGTGCTCGTGGGTCAAATAGGCCAACTCCTCGCTGATGCCGATGCCCCGTTCGCGGGTCTTGGTGTTGGGTTGGTACTTTCGAGGATCCTTTTTGTCGTCCGGCCGCCGGACAATTTCTGCCATATTCCGGCGAAAATTGAGCAGCTTGATTCGCAAACCAAGCAGCTCGCCCCGCCGCAGTCCTGTACCAAGTCCCCACAGGACGATGAGACGGTTGCGCTCGCGGACGAACTCGCCCTCCCAAGGGTTGTCCGGGCAGCGAGGATCGACCACACGAAGCAGTTCGGCCTTCTGTTCCGCTGTGAGGCTTAGGCGGCTGGATTGCCCTCGCGCCTTCGGCGTGCGGGAGCGCAGACGACCAAGAAACTCCCGTAACAGGTCCATATACTCGGTCTTTTGCTCAAGCGTCTTGCATACCTGCCGGGCCGCACGATGCCCCAGCCATTCCAGGTACGCGCCGGCATAGTAAAGACGGATGGCAACAGTGCTGAGAGCGACCGTGGATTCCTTCCTGGTCTTAACAGCACGACTGCGCACCTTATCGAGGCTAATCACCTTCGGGGCTGCCACTTCCATATTTCGGCCGCCGGTTGGCGTGCTGTCCATTGGAAGGTAGGCTGTCCGAACGAGGTCGTCCAACTCGTGCAGGTCAAGAAACCGCGCCGACGCGAACCGCCCTTCCAACTCTATCTTCCGTTCCCCGATGAAGGTCAGGAGAAACTGGACGCCGCGCAGCGCCTGCTCGATTGTGGCTGACGAGCCGGTGTTCGGGCGGATATCGGTACAAGCGTAGACACAAGGGTCGTAGAGCGGAATTCCGGTGGCAGCATCCACCAGGACGGGCATCCTTTCACCGTCCTCGAACACCGTTGTGCGGACCGCGTAATTGACAGTGTCGCTCATCTACCGCTCCTGCCGCGCAGTTAGGGCATCCAGGCAGACCTTCACTGCCGGCACGAATCCCAGTCCGGTGACATGCCGGGCAAAGTCGATTGCGCCTCCGCCACCGCGGTTGGCTGCTTCTGGCGGAAGCAGCTCGTTGACGAACTTCTCGTCTGTGACGACGAACCGGAAGTCCCGTCCGCCATAGGAAACGTGCACACGGCGGCTCTTACGTCCGGGCTCAAGCGGCTCATAATCAGCGTCGACTTTGTAATAAGCGCCGAGAAAATCCAGTACGGCCGAGAACTTCACTTCGCGCGCCGCATCGATCTGCTCCTGACCCCACGGACCACCCATAAAAGCACTCCTGAACAGCACTACTGCTTTAAGAGATATTTCTAACCCATGGAGCACTTATT
Source organism: Noviherbaspirillum galbum (assembly GCF_010974945.1). Classification (GTDB taxonomy): domain Bacteria; phylum Pseudomonadota; class Gammaproteobacteria; order Burkholderiales; family Burkholderiaceae_D; genus Noviherbaspirillum; species Noviherbaspirillum galbum. The sequence continues at coordinate 58,279 of NZ_JAAIVB010000011.1, forward strand.
TACACATTCGACTGGTGCACCATATGTTGAAAAGCCTACCATAATGTTTTCCGGTAGACAACAAGCATAGTGCGCGGGAGTATGCGTCGAAGATCGGAGTTGTTACCACTTTTGATGGTAGTAACCCTAACAGTTCCGACTGGAAGCTGACCCCACAAATTCGCTTGCGCACCCGGCTGGCCAAGGACATGGCTGCTCGCGGTTACCGGGAAATCGTGACCTTGATCGGTACGCGCTTTGACGAGTCCGAAGCCAGGGAGCGCGCGATGCGCGACCGACAGGAAAGCGAATCCATGCCGGTGCGCGACAATGCCGGCCACCTGTCATTGTCGATCATCGCTTCGTGGAGCACGGATGATGTGTGGGAATGCATCAGCAGGTTCATGGACGAGGGAACGGCGCCATTTCCGCCAATTGCCCCCGCCCGCACATTTGTCCGCCTTCACCAGCTCTACAAGGACGCGAACGAAGGTACTTGCACCATCGTCCTGGGTGAAGGCGGCAACCGGGCCGCTTGCGGGGCGCGTACAGGCTGCGCTGTGTGCACGCTCAGTGGAGAGCGCGACAAGAGCATGGAGTCCATGATCCGGGAGCCGCAGTACGCGCACCTGGCCGGGCTGAACCGCTTCCGCAACCTGCTGCTGGAAAACCAATGGGATTTGTCCAAGCGCGAGCTCGTGGGCCGCACCATCAGCGACGCGGGATACATCCGTATTTCCCCGGACACGTATTCCTATGCGTACCGCATCCAGCTGCTTCGTTACCTGTTGACGCTGGATGCCATGGAAGCCGATCGCGCCGAGCAGCACGAAGCCGATTACGTGGCAGGCCGCATTCCCCGCACCCCGGAGAATGAAGAACTGTGCTCGCCGCAGTTCGAGTTCGTTACGCCACGAAAGCTCGTGGCTGTCGATTTCCAGCTGTCGATGCATCACTTTTGCGACGGGGCTTTCCCGGCGATTCGCGAGTGGTTCAACGTGCGAACGCTGGGCAGGCGGTATCACATGCCAGCGCCAAAAACACCCGTTCCCAAGCCGGCAATCCCGGTCCATGGGTGGTACAAGGTTGGCGCCTTTGATGCGGAAGTGCCTACTTGGGGCCTGTACTCGTTTGAGGCCGAGAAATGGAATCGTTACCGCCATTCCGACCGCTCAAGCGCCTATGCGCAATCCACACAAGGCGAGCGCATGGTGTATTTCGAAGAGGCGGACCAGATGGAGGTGGACCCGATGGATGCCAACTTGTTTGTCACCGCAACTTTCGACATGCAGATGTACCAGCAGGCACAATGGATGGATCCGCTCGAGTCGGCGCGGTTCTGGCTCAATGAGGGCTTTTTGAGGCTTCCCTCTGGCATGTCGGCGGTCTACCAGAACATGGCGACAAGGGCGCAGTACTTCCGCCACCTTGCAGAAAAGCTCAACGTCACGCCAGCGGAACTGGATCAGCACCTGATTGCCAATGGCATTTCGGAAGCTCAGCATACGCTGCTGCTTCGCTCGACTGCTGCTGACGACATGCCGCTGTTTGCCGTTCTCGACGAGGAACCGGTTGCCGATCATCCGCCAACCGATCTATTCTCCGCTGAAGAACTGTTTGCTTGATCCAAAGCCGCTACCCATCCGGGTGGCGGCATTTTTTTTGTCCGCACATTTCCACGGGCCAGGCGACTTGCCTGCTACTTTGGAGATACCAAGATGGACATTTTCGTTCGCAAGGGCGAGCCGACGCCCGACCTGCTTAGTACCTGCAATACCCTGTATTTCGAAGACCCGCACCTGAGTTATCACTACAGTCACACCGGGATGCGCGTGCGCCTCTTGGACAACGCCTTCAAGCCTGGCGCGGTCGTCCGGTGTTACTACGTCGAGTCGCGCTTCAATAATCCGGTGGCCACCTACAACCACATCAGCCGGGAACTGGGCGGCGACGTGCGGCCGGAAACGATCGCGCAATACCTGTCGACGCTTTCCTTTGCCGCCGGGCGGTACGGATTCGAGCCGATCGACGTGTCCGACGAAGTGAGGTTGCATTACTCCGAGGGCAATGGCACCAACACTTTCAGCCCCTTCGCCCTGGACCGTTTGAAGCCGCTCAGGGAGGTGCCGGCGAAATGGACGATGGCGCATGCCAAGCGCGCATTGGCAAATCACCAGTTCAGGAACCTGCGCTGCAACGGCGTCTATTCGGATGACTACGCCTACGACGCCGCCGTGGACTTCCATCGCGGCCCGGTGGATCACCTGGTCATGCTGGAAAAGCTGGTGGAATCCCCGTCTGGCTGGTGGACATCGCTGGATGGAAACGGCAGCGTAAGCCTCTGTTGCCACCACTTCGATTCAAATTCTTTCCAGTTGGAAATGCAGCCGTATTGATCCTTATGCCCGCTTGTCTTCGGACAGGCGGGTTTTGTTTTTGGGGTTCAACGGTGACATCGCCCGCACAGTTGGTCTATGCTGAAAGCTTGAACGACGAGGATCCCAATGAATCGATTTTCCGATGCTTTTTCAAACATCGACAAAAGGATCGACAAGATGGCGATCGGCATTTCCCGATTGCAATTGATGGCGGGCGCTTGCATGGCGCTGAACCTGTTCATTCTGTTCGCGCTTTTTGTAAGCTAACCGCCAAAGAACGATTCCTTTTTCATTTTTCGACATTTCTCCTGCTCTGCCAATAGTGGCAGGCACTCATCTAGGAGAAAACCATGTCGAAAGACGTATTTGCCCAAATCGTGCAGCAAGAGCGGGAAAAGCGCCAAAACGAAGCCGCGCGCAAGCAGGCATGGCACAAGTCTGCAGGCGACCTCGTCAAAACCTTGCACGCGACCTTCCTGCAGTTCTCGGATTGTCTGCTGGACTTGGCGCTGTGGAACGGCACCCCGCTTCGGAACGTGCAGGATGACGGCACTTTGCGGGCCGACGGTATCCGTGTTCGCTACAGGAACGCGGACAAATGGCAATGGCTGGACCTGAAGGTGGTTGCGGAAACGGAGAAATCCCGTCAATCCGTGACGCTGGAACAAGGTGGACAGGGCATGGGCGGTGATCACGAGGTGTTGGTCCGGTTTCCGGAACAAGCAACGCCCACGTATATGTGCAGATCGCTCCTTGAGGCGCTGATGCCGTACCTGCAGTTGCCGGAGCCGCAGCCAGAGGAAAAACCGCAAGACAAGGATGACGAGGCGCAGACAGGCCAGTGGCGCCCCATGTCGATTGCGTTTTCCCGACTGGACAGGCTGGAAATCACCAATCTCGCGGTGCTGCACATCGATACCTTGCACAACGACGCTGACCAGGCTATCCGCGCCATCCGGCGTGCTGTCACTGCTTGGGTACAGTCCAGCCAAGCAGGGAAGGTTGTCTATGCCGGCGCAGACGACGATCTGAACATCGGCGATCTTCTTGGGCATGACGCCCTGGAGGACAAGGATCTGCTGGCATTGCTGCATGCGCATGGCGTGGTCGTGCACGATGTCGACGATCCAATCATCGTGCCCTACGACCGCGTTCTGGTGGATTCGATCATGGATGCCGATGATGGCCAGATTGAGCGCTGAGCGACGGCGGCTGATTACCGCCATGCGACGCATGACTCAAGACGCGCGCTCCCGGCTGATCGCAAATGCGAGCGCTGGAGACACCCGCGATCCGCGGATCACACCGTCCCGGCTGGACAAGCTCATGGCCAGTGCCGGCGGCAACGCCGCGCAATATCGGATTGTCCATGTCGTGGAGGACGACATCGTCACCTACATCAAGACGAGCCGCCCGGCGAGCGATGAAGGGGTGACCAGGCAATGCACGCTCGCGTCATGGCGAAACTGGGCTGCCAAGGCTGTCGTTGTCCATCAGGCGTCGTTGAGCTTCTACATCCCTGATGCTGGCTGGATGCTCCACTGGGAAGTCATTGCCGCGCTTGACGAGCTGGACGACGTCCCATCGCCCAGTTGACCTTGACCTATTGCTCCCTCGCCGCCGGCGAGGGAGTTTTCTTTTTGTGTTCGCTACATCTCCGAGCGCTCCGCAATCCCGCAGGGCATACCAGTTTTGAACCAAAGGAAATCCAATGACACAACAAGTCAGCATCACCTATTGCGGTATGGACGGCACAGGCAGGAACGTGACCGAAGCCAAGAAGGACGCCGCACGCAAAATCGAACGTCTCATCACAGGCGATTGGACCCCATTCATGTTCCGCCACCACGGCTGGACCGGTTTCGTTTTCCGAACCAACATCCAAGCCCAGGAATGGGGCTACAAACTTTACCAAGACGATGAAACCAGCCAAGCTGTCTTTGCCGCGAGCCTGTTTGCCAGCCGGGACGATGCGATCACGGCCGCAGCGTGGCATATCTCCCAGAACGCTGGCACCTATGCCGGACTGGAAAAGTGGCTGACCGGCGCCAAGCAGCGCGAACTGGACGAGTATTTTGCGTGGCAAGCGGCATATGCTCAGGCCAAGGCGGAAGGACACCTGCCCGAGCAATGCCATGTTCTTGCCAACCAATCCAGGGCGGGCGTTTCAGAGGTGCAGCATGGCTGATCGTACCGGCTTTCATGCCTGCGTGGCGCAGCCCAACACGCCGGAGACGGATCTGCAGCCCCGTGTCCCGCACCTAGTTACGTTCTGGACCGCGGGCGAGGAGATCGCGATCCGCATCATGGCCGAAGCCCCCGACGACGCCATCGACAAAGCGCGCCGCATGACTGATGAGGCAATCGCCCGGCACCGCGTTTAACCATACAGATCCTACCCAGCCCCGCAAATGCGGGGCTTTTTCATGTCCGTTGCGAACGCGTTTTGTTTTCCGATGCATCTCGTCCACTTTGCCCATTTTTCAAGGAGAGCATGATGCAGCAAATGTCTTTAGAGTGGCTGACCGGCGAGGCCGGATCACAGCGCTGGCGCCAGCACCAGAGCAGATTCGTCCCGCCGGCAGTCCGATTCGACCCGTCGCGCGTGGAGGTGACCGAGATCCCAGAAGCGATCGCCAAGCCGTTCGTGCTAGGCCATCATTACTCGGGCAGCTATCCGGCAGCCCGGTTCCGGGTGGGCCTGTTCGTGAAGCCAGTCTGTGGTGACGAATACCTCGGCGGTGTCGCCGTGTTCAGCGTACCAATGCAGAACGCCGCGGTCCCCAAGTATCTCGGGGTGGAAGCCGGGCAGGGCGTTGAGCTTGGCCGCCTGGTGTTGTTGGACGATCCACTGCTCGGCTTCAATGCAGAAAGCTGGTTCGTTAGCCGTGCCTTTCGTTTGTTGCGCGCGCGTTTGCCACAGATCGCTGGCGTGCTGTCCTATTCCGATCCCATGGCGCGATATGCGCAAGACGGCAGCAAGGTCTTCCCCGGCCATGCCGGGATCGTCTATCGTGCGCTTTCCGGCCATTATCACGGCAGGTCGTCCGCCCGAACCCTGATCGTCGCCAAAGACGGCCGGACCGTGTCCGAGCGGGCCTTGAGCAAGATTCGGCTGGGCGAAAGCGGTGTCGAATACGCGATACGCCAGCTTCAGGCCATGGGCGCCCCCGGCAGGCTCCCTTTCGAGGATGGTGCCGGCTACGTGGCACGGGCATTGGAGGAGGGCGGCTTTCGGCGGGTGAAGCATCCCGGCAACCATGTCTTTAGCTGGACACTCAGGCGGGCAGTCGCTTCACCGCCTTCGAGTCATTGATACCCAATCCCCGGTCGCCATGCGCGCCGGGGATTTTCTTTTCCGTTCCACCACATCTCCATTCGCAATGCATGCACCGCCCGTCCACCCGGACCGGCGCAACCATTCCAATTGGAGAATCACATGAAAACCGAACACGTTTCAATCGGTGCCTATCACGTCACGCTGTCGCTGGACGATGACGGTCATCTTTCCCTGTACGTGCGAAGCACTGACGGATCGTCCATCGTCGATGTTTCCGACGACAATGCGCAGGCAGGGGAGGCGGCGTTTCGTCTGTCCACCCGCGCCATCGAGGCAAAAGCGCGGGAACATGCCGAGTCCGGCGAAGAAACCCAACAGCCGCCCCTGTACCAGCGAGAGTTCCCGAACTTCGGCGTACTCGACGTCCAGATCCCTGGCGGCTTCGTGGACGTGTCCTGGCACAACAATGCCTGCCCGAGCTGGCGCGTCGAGAAAGGCAACGGCCACTACCTGCAGCTGTTCGTCGACTATGCCCGTCCGGAAGACCGGGACACGCCAACCCTGCCGCGATTCAGCCTGCATCTGCACGATGCGCACATGGACTACATCACGCCGGTGATCCAGTCCAACGACTATGCGGACATTCTCGCGCTTCTGGAGAACTACGCCAGCGCCATGCCGAAGGTTGTCATCGACCACGTATCTACCTTGAGCCGGGAGCAGATGAACGCCTGGTACGAGTCGAATGTCGGGTACCGTCCGGACGACGACGCGGAGCTCACGCTGGATGAGATTGGTCTGCAAACTGCCGAGATGCTCTATTACCACGCCGGCGGCGAAGAGCGGCACTGGAGGCAAGCCGATACGGCTGAAATCTGGAAGCTTGCCCGGGACGTCAAGAGCGGCTACGTGATCTATTCGGCCAACGAGTCGGCCGCCGCCGATGGCTCAGGCTTTTGGTCGGACCGGGACGGATGGGTGCCGCTGAATCAGGCCACGCGGTACTCGGAAACAGACCGCAACACACTGAACCTGCCGCTGGCCACCGGACAGGATGCGCAATGGGTCATATTCAATGTCGCCAAAGCGCACTACGGATGATGGCCCATCGCCAGTCCTGACACGCGATTGCGTTTGACTCTCCGCCCGGCGTCAGCAATGAGGTCGGGTTTTTTATTGTCGGCCCTTTTTTTTGAGCTTGCATCTCGAACTGCTTTGTTTTGCGGGGACCGCCCCGTTTTCCACGTTCGAGGCAATTTCGCCTCTTTTCCCAAGGAGATCCACATGCAGGCAGCAGTCGCACAAACTACCCCCATGCTTCCCCTGTCGGCCATCCACGCCGGTAAGAACCCCCGTACCTACTTCGATCCGAAAGAGATGGAGGAACTGACCGCCTCCATCAAGGCGAAGGGCATCCTGCAGCCGATCCTGGTGCGTCCGGTGGGCGACGCCTACCAAATCGTCGCCGGCGAGCGCCGCTTCCGGGCAGCGACCGCCGCAGGCCTGCCGGAGATCCCGGTCAGCATCCGCGACATGACTGATGACGAGGCAGAAGCCGCTGCACTCATCGAGAACGTCCAGCGGGCCAACATGTCGCCGTCGGAAGAAGCCGAAGCCGCCGCACGCGTGCTCGGCACCTGCCGCAATGACCGCGACGAAGCCGCAAGGCTGCTTGGCTGGTCGCGCGAGGTGCTGGACAAGCGCCTGGCCCTGAACAATCTGTCGGAGAAGTCCCGGACCGCCTTGAACGAGCGCAAGATCAAGCTCGGTCATGCGGAACTGCTGGCTGCTGCCCCGCGCGACATCCAGGACAAGGCGCTCGATGCCATTCTGGCAAACGGCATCACGGTCGAAGCCTGCAAGGAAATGCTGGCCAAGATCGCCCGTAGCATGGCATCGGCCATTTTCGCCAAGGATGACTGCGCCGGCTGCCAGCACAACTCGGACAACCAGTCCGTGCTGTTCGGTGAATCGGTCGGCCGCGGGTCCTGCACCAACGGCGCCTGCTACGACAAAAAGACCGAGGAAGAACTGGTCAAGCGTCGTGACGCCCTGGTCGACGAGTTCCCCAAGGTCGAAATCGTCCGCCCCGGACAGCAGTACACGGTCATCAAGCTGAAGGTCGATGGACAGAAGGGCGTGGGCGAGGAACAGGCCAAGGCCTGCCGCGCCTGCGCCAGTTTCGGGGCAGTCGTGTCGGCCACGCCGGACAAGCTGGGTCAGACGTTCAAGGACCTGTGCTTCGATACGGTGTGCAACAGCAAGAAGGCGGCAGAGTATGCCAAGGCTGTCGAGGAAGCGGAAAAGCAGAAGGCCGCAGAGGAAGCAGCCGCGCAACCGGCAGCAACGGATGCGCCTGAAGCCGCAAAGGCAACCAGCGACAAGGCCAAGGTGGCATCCACGGCGAAAGCCGGTGCCAAGGCTCCCGCCAAGGCAGCGCCCAAGATCAAGGTGCAGATTCAGGAAAGCACGCGCCTGAAGGAATACAGGGTTGAGCAATGGCGGAAGATCGCCAAGGCCGAACTGGTCAAGCAGCCGCAGCGCAACCTGGTGGTACTGATTTCGCTGGCGGTGTGCAGCAACATCAACCATGTGTCGTCAATGAAGATGGCCGACGGACTCAGGAAGCTCTCCGGTTCGGATGTGACGTCCTCTTTCTACGACATCGGTATCGCGCTCGATCTGGCCGACAAGCTCGACGAGAACGGCAAAAAGACGATGTTCCTGGGCCTGGCTGCCACAGCAATGGACGGTATCTCGGAGAAGAACCTGTGTTCCGTTCTCAAATTCCTTGAGGTGGACATGACCGTGCATTGGTCGCTGTCGGACAAGTTCTTCGAGCTGCTCACCAAGAGCGAGATCGAGGTACTGGCCGAGGAAGTGGGCCTGAAAGCCGCGCTGGGCGACAAGTTCAGCAAGGTCATGTCCGGCAAGAAGGACGAGATCATCAAGGCGCTGATGAAAGTCGATGGTTTCAAGTACGAGGGCTGCGTGCCCAAATGCATGATTTACCCGTCCTGATTTTCCCTGTTTGACCAACCAAGCCTGCCCGGATATTCCGGCGCAGGCTTTTTTTTTCGGGCACATATCCCTGTGCTTCGACTTTTCCCTGAGCAATTCCGCTCATTTTTCTAGGAGATCTACATGTTTGCGCAACTCACAGATTTACTGAAACAAACCGGACTCACTCTCACCCTGGAAGCCAAGGGCGAGCAGATCCAAGTGGTCGTTTCCCCCAAGGTCAAGGCCGGCAGCAATGTCGGGCTGGCCCAGCCGCTGGTGCTGATCGGTTCGCCCGAAGAACTGGACGCCGAGTTCGCCACTGCGCTGGCCCAATTCACTGGCGCCCGTCAATCGCTGGTCGACCAGGTCGCCATTTCCACCGCAGCACTGGAAGCCGCCAAGAAAGCCACCGCGGCCAAGCCGGCGACGGCAGCCAAGTCGGTTGCCGCTAAAACGTTGACTGCCAAGGCCAAGACGGACGAAGACGACACGCTCATCTTCGGCTCCCAACCGGCGGCGGCATCCGTTGCAGACGACAACGACGACGCGGAAGAGGGCGATGATGCTCCCGCTCTTGCCGCCGCTGCACTGGCACCTGCCGCATCAGTTCCGGCAACCTCCGCCGCGACGTCGGACTACAACATTTTCGCTTAAGGAGATACGCATCATGGCAATCCAAACCCAAACCCTGACCCGTGTTTTTTCCTACAACGGCGCGGAAATGGCAGACCCCGGCGCGCACATGTCGGTGGAAGAAGTCAAGGAAGTCTATGGCGCTTCGTTCCCCGAGCTCGTCAACGCGACCATCGAGGGGCCCGAAGTCAAGGGCGACAAGGCGGTCTACACCTTCGCGCGTGCGGTTGGCGCCAAGGGCTAGACATGAATGAGAAGCCGCTTGACGCATGGCTGGAAGCGAAAGCCACCCTGCCATCGACTGACAAGGGCCAGCGGCGCATCGCGCCGCTTCTTCAATCGATCACAGAAGGAGACGTGAAATGTTTCTCGATGTTGAGTACGCTCGGCTCATCCCGAAGGGGCCGGGCCATGCAGGTGCCCAAGGAATTCCTGCTGCCCCTGTTCTGACCATACCGCGCCTGGCTGCAGAAATTCCCATGGAGTTCCAGCAGCCCACGCATCCGTCGCTCGTGCTTCTGGTGCGGCAACTGTACCGCGCCGGCGTCATCAAGCAGGCGGACCTCGACCCCGATGTGTCAATCCCCGCGCTGCTGGAATCCGTCCTTCGCCGCGGCGTGCATTCGACGCTCGGCAGTACCGAATTGTCGAATTTCTTGATCGGCATTTCTGACAGCCAGGACGACTACTACGAAGTCGATGGCCGGCTCGATGACCATATCGACGAGGACAAGATGCCAACCGCCGACGAACAGGTGCGGCTTTTCATGGCGCCGCAGAGCATGCCCACGGTTTTTGTGGGCAAGAAGATCGCGGCACTGGAGGGGATCGAGCCGGGGCTGGGACAAACCGTCTACGCTGCGCTCGAATGGGCGGCATGGGGCGGTATCGGCGTGTTCACCATCAGTCATGTGCTGCACGACATCCCGTACCTTTACAACCTGGAAGACGGAGACGATATCGACCTGGATGAGGACGGTGAAGGGACAACCGACCCGAATGAAGATGATGACGAGCGCATCACGGCTGACGTGCTCAAGCAAGGCTTGCCCGACTGGGCAGACAAGGCCAAGCTGCTGCTCACGCCAGCGCAATGTCTGAAAGCGATTCAACGCCCCGACACGCCGGAATGGGCCAAGCAGGTGGTTCACGCAACACTGGCCGCGGCAGACGTGTTCAAGGCAGGAACGGGTAACCTCGGTTTTGTCGATCGCTACGAGCAGGAGCCGTTTTTCCGGCAAGCCATCATCCGGTTCTCGGACGAGGACCAGATCGGCCGGGCGGCGGATGACTACGAGAACATGGCCAACCAGTGTTCCGACAATTATACCGACCTGGTGCACCTCGCCAGGGTGGACTTGCGGGATGTTGGAAACGTAAAGAAATGGTGGCAGGGTGTCTTCGACGGATGCAAACTGATCCATGCCATTGACCAATTGCTGCTCGCCCTCAACGACGACTAGCAACCCAGCCGCAGACGCCTTCGGGCGCTGCGGCTTTATTTATGTCACTTGGGTGCGGACTGATCACTCGAACCCGCAACAGCATCGGATGGCATGAACCCATGTGCCTTAGCGTCGGCAATGCACGCCTCAAAACCCTGGCGCAGATATACGCCTGTGACAATTCCGCTTTTCCCGCTCGCCTCGCAGGTGACGGACTGTCCTTTCGAATTGGTCAAGGTAGTTTTGTACGTTGCGCAACCCGAAATAGTCGCAATGCCAATCAATACCGGTGCAAACAACCTTGTCAATTTCCGCATAGATGTCCCCCAATTTTTGCCGGTTACCGAACGTGTTGCATGACCAGATATTTGCAAAGTCTTACTGGGCGTCGTTACGGGGATAGTATGTTCCGGCAGGGTGTGGCTTGCTAATAGCATTCTTAGAATTCCGATTATCCTAGCAGCGCCATCAAGGAAGAAGCCAGCGCGACTGCGCCGCACGCGATCGCGAATTTTTTATCTCTTCGGAGGTACAAAAACCCGATCACCCCAACGACTCCAGCCGTGAGTAAAAAAAATGTCTTCAAAGACTAGCCCTTTCGTATGCGTTCGTAACTGACATCAACATCAAGACGGACAGACGCCCCTTCAATACAATCAAGGATCTCGCTATAGTTTATTGGCACTCGCGTAGTGACGCTTCGAATGTACCTGAACCGATGACACCCCCGCGGTAATACAAAGTACGTGAGCCACTCGCTGTGTTGTCGATATCGGCGAGCATTCCAGCACCACCCATACCGTTCAGCCACATGACTGTATAGCCTTTTTCCGTTTCCCTCATACTCACGGGCACGGTCGTTCCCAAGTAGCCTGCGCCGTTCTCCCAACGATCTGTAATACATATAGCGACCGTCTTAGCCGACTTTATGCTGTTAGCGACGATGTCGGGGGTGGTATTCCTCAATGCTCCAGGAGTGCTGCATCCCGAAATAGCCGCAGCAAATATAGAAGCGTTGCCGATTAAAACAATTTTGTTTGTACGCATAAGGAATAATCCAGTCTCTCAATCAGCACTTCGGACGGGATGGAATTTTCACTATTCACCGTCTTGAAAATGTCATCTTCTTGAAGAAGAAGCAAGTCTATACGGTGTATAACCAAGTGTCGATATTCCTCGACCACATTCAATGCATCAGCCGTTTTCGACCGTTTCTTTTTTTTCCGCATATCCCTCCATTACGACAACCGGGCGCAAGCCCATCTTTTGGAGGAAAACATGGAAATTACCATCAGCAGCTCCGCACCTACCTTTCGGGCACAGAAGGCTTTCATCATCTATAGCGACGGCGCCGCCGGCAGGCGCGCATTTGTCACCTCTCACCCCATCGTGGAGACAGAAAAAGGGCCGATCTTGGCCGAGGGCGTGCGTGCGACAGAAGACGCGGTCCGGGACGTCATCAAGAGCCTGGCCGAAACGATCGTCAATCCACTGTGCCTGCTTGATCCGCACATTCTGGCGGCCTCCGATGAAGTCACCATCTGGTGGGTTCCGTCCGGTCACCGCCGCATCGCCTTCGACACGAAGGAGATCGGCAAGCGCGCAGCAATCACACCGCAGCCGGCATTGCTGTTCGCCGTGACCCGCAAAGGCTGGTTTGTCCATGCCCTCAAGACGGATGAGCGGCCTACCGCGAAGACCAAGCTCTATGTCGCACCGTACTTCAATGTCTGGTCGCAGGGCAAAATCTGCACCGGCTCGACCGTCATGCCGCAGACCGCGGCGAACATGGATCCAAACGTTTGGACGACGGCATTCTTCGCGTCGGCTTTCACGCATCCAAACATCCATGGCAAGAACCAGCTGCTCAAGCATGAATTCGGGCCGTTTGCGTTCTGGCGGGATATGTTGGACGGCGAGCATGACACTTTCCCGGACGTCCTTGTGGAGTTTCGCAATGGCTCGTCCAAGAAAGCGGTCACGCTGGGCGACTACCTTGACTTGCATGCGCGAGGTGCGCTGTGATGAATCCCATCGATACTGCGCTGCAAAGCGTCACGCCTACCGTCATGGTTCCGCGCCATGAGCCCTTCGTCCCGCTGCAAGCCAATGGGCACCGCTTTCTGGCGGCGTCCGATGGTCTTTGGCTGGAAGCCCGTCGCCCCTGGCTGTACCTGTGCTGGCCGCTGGTTAGGCAGGAGAAGGTGGCGATGCCGTACGGGACGCTTAAGCAAACGCTGTCGGCAGTCCCCGTAAAGTCTCACCTGATGGACGAGTTCATCATCATGGCGCAGGAAGTCTACCCGCTCGAATGTGCGGCATGGGTGGTCTGGGACGAAGTGACAGATGATCAGACGCTATTGCCGATGGTGCCGACTTCTGCCACGGTCGCGTCAGTCGTGTTTCAGCGGCCGCGGCTGCAAGCGGGGCAACACTTGTTATTGGACCTGCACTCGCACGGACAGCTCGGCGCATTTTTTTCTGGGCAGGACAACCGGGATGACCGGGGCGAGTTCAAGCTTGCCGGCGTTCTGGGCCGGGTCAATACCGTCATTGAGGCGAAGTTTCGCCTGTGTGCCAACGGACTGTATGTAACGCTGCCTGACCGCATTTACGGCCAGCGGCCCCAAACATTGGAGAGAACCTATGAAAGAGCATTTCATCCATTCTGATCTGCTACGCAGGGAAGTCAAAATCGACGTCATCGGCGCCGGCGGCACAGGAAGCCAAGTCATCAACGGCTTGGCACGCTTGCACCTCGCGTTGCTATCCCTCGGGCATCCGGGCGGTCTTGACGTGACGCTCTGGGACGACGACGTGGTGTCGCAGTCCAACGTCGGCCGGCAGGCGTTCTTCCCGGTTGACGTCGGCTCGCACAAGGCTCCCACGCTGATCAACCGATTGAACGTCGCGTTCGGCCTGGGCTGGGAAAGTAGGGTAGAGCGCGTAGCCAGCCGCACGTCCTTGCGATCAGACATCGTCATCGGCTGCGTGGACAACAGACGGGCGCGTCGAGCCATTCTCGACGCGGCTTCGGACGGCTTCCATGCGAAGTACTGGCTTGATTGCGGAAACCGCATGTCCGACGGGCAGGTTATTCTTGGCGAAGTGCCGAGCCGCATGGACCGGGATGACACGCCGCGCCTGCCGCATGCCGGCGACCTGTTCCCCGAACTGGTTGATCCGTCGCTGGACGCCGCTGACGATGCGCCAAGCTGCAGTTTGGCCGAAGCGTTGGAGAAGCAGTCGCTGTTCATCAATACCGCCATGGCGATGCAGGCCTGCCAGCTGCTATTCGAGCTGTTCCGGCATGGACGCATTACTCATCATGGGCTGTTCATGAACCTGAAAACAGGGAGGACCTCGCCGTTGCCAGTCTCTCCCGAGACATGGAAGCGGTTCGGATTCATCATGCCTACCCCCAAGCCTGCAAAGCAAGCGAAGGGAATGGTTGACCGCCTCGCCGCCTGATCCACCAACCGCTACTCCTTTCCGGGGTAGCGGTTTTTCTTATTTCTACCGCTGCATCTCTCCCACTTTGTTTTTTAACCGTGGCGATCGCCACTTCTTTAGGAGATGCAAACATGGGAGCAACAATCACCTGCGGCAAACTGGCCTCCGGCTTTAAGCGTTCGGATGGTACCGTCGTCTACGTTCTGTTCGAGCAGACGTATGAGTCCAACTGCTACCCCCATACCCCAAAATGGAGCGCGGTCGCCATCGGCTCGTACCAGGACGTCATGCACTTCGTTTTCCACGTCGCGGCCGTCTGCGAAGGTGGCATGGTGCGCACGCCGCGCGGCGACATCACTGCCCAGACCTACATCAAGGGATGGAAGAGGGCGCTGGCGCAACCGGTCATCATGCCCGACGTTGCCGTGCGCCTGAAGATCAGCGACTCATGGCGCGGGACCATCGACCGCGAGCAATGGGAAGCTGCCAAGGCAAGGCTGCATTCGACCGGCCGCAATGATTTGGTCGAGGAACTGGAAGCGGGCAGGGAAGTGCTGCTGTCGCTGCACAGCGATGCGGAGGTCATCATCGCCGTGTACGGGCGCTTCGGGCCGTTCTCGCCGTGGCGCATCGTTAAGCGTGAGGACACCGTTGCCGAAGTCGACAAGAGCCTGGTGCCCGAGCCGGTGATTGGCCGCGTTAGGATGCCGTCGATCCGCATGCTGCAAGTGTCGGCCTATGAGTCGGAAATGCTGCAATCCGTGGACGGCGGGCCGTGGAAGCTGGCTGGCTGGCGGTATTCGGCCATTGGCGACTTCGTGCGTCAAGTCGCCTATCCGGCTGAAATGGCATGTACCGGCAGCGCCAAGGCGATGATCGCGGCCTACCGGGAACTGATGCAGGCAGCGCCGCTGGCGCCGAGAGAAACCACGGTGACGGTGACGGTTTCGCCACCGGACGTGAACAAGTACCGCGTCCAGACGGCAACCGAGCTGGCCCAAAAGCTGGGGTATGCGGCGGAAGGACAGCCGATTCCGGCGCAGTACACGGTGTCGATCGGTGAGTTGGAAGCGGCGGATCCAAATCGAGACAAGCACGTCGTCTATAACGCCACGCACCTGGACGAGAACCAGTGCGACTGGCACGTGCCGGGCATGGTTTCATCCAACGGATCAGATGGAGAAATTGTGAGTTCTGAACAGGCGATGCCGATTGAGCAGATCGCATTGATCTGATTGTTGAACCGTCTACCCGTTCAAGCCATCGGCTTGGACGGGTTTTTCATTTCTTGAATCCCATTAGTTCAAAAGCGATTTCTATGTCGAAATAACATTATTAGAAAGATCAAAATTCAGGGAGCTGCCATGCTGGTTAAGGGAACGACACTTACCGACACCTTGTACGACACCGCCGAGGACGATCTCATTCAGGGCTTCGAAGGTAATGACAATCTCTATAGCCTTTATGGCACCGACACCATATACGGTGGCAGCGGTGATGATGTCATTACCATTTACTATCAGGCCAAAGGCGGCAAGGCGTATGGTGAAGACGGCGACGACAAATTGTCTGCCTACAGCGGCTCCAAAATTGTGCTTGATGGCGGGGCAGGGAACGACACTCTTTATGTGGGCGACAAGGTAACGGATGCAACGCTGCTGGGCGGCGACGGTAACGACACGCTCAACGCGACTGTTGCAACCGGCAATATCCTTGACGGTGGCGCCGGTAATGACAAGCTTTATTCCTACAACACTGCCACGCAATCCACGATGTACGGTGGTGATGGGGATGATTATCTTAGTGCAACGAGCGGAACGGGCAATAAGCTCTATGGCGGCGCTGGCAATGATACGTTGTATGTCAGCACGGGATCGGGAAACTTGCTAGACGGCGGCGCGGGCAATGACGATTTGCATATCTACGGTACTGCGACCCAATCGACACTTCTGGGCGGAGAGGGTGACGACGTTCTAACGGCCACATCAGGCTCGGGAAACATACTCGACGGCGGTCCGGGTAATGACAAGCTTTACGGAGGACCTAACGGCGACACTCTGCTTGGAGGTCCCGGTGACGACATCTTTTACGGAGGAACCAACGGCAGCATTATGGATGGCGGCACCGGGTCGAACAAGCTTTATGGCGGCACCGGTGACGATACCTATCTCATCCACAGTCTCTATGACTACATATATGACCAGGGCGGCAACAACAAGGGTACGGTCTACGTCGACTTTTACAAGACGAGTCCACAGGTTCAGAACTGGACTTGGGCGCCAGGGGTGCAAAAGCTCCCCTATTGGATAGACAGTATCACTGATGCGGGCGCTCCAAGGATTCCCACCATTCTTGGCAGTTCCAAGACCTACTATTTCGCCTTTCCAACAACGGCGCCGAGCTATAAAACAGGGGCTGATGCAACGACGTTCGTCGCCTTCACCGAAACGGAAAAAGCACTCGCTCGCACGGCACTGACCTATATCAGCACCGTCCTCGATCTCAAGTTTGTCGAGACAACGACGACGGATGCGTTAAACACCATCCTCTTTTCAAACTCCACCCAAACCATATCGAATGGGCACGCGAGCTATCCAAGCGAGGGGTTTGATGGCGATGACGTAGCCTTGGCAACGACCACCGCAAATTTGACAAGCCCGATTGACGGCACATATACCGCGCTCACGATGATTCACGAGCTGGGACATGCGCTTGGCCTCAAGCATACGTTTCTGCACAACACCGCAACGGGAGGAGACGAGCCCGGACCGGCATTACCGTCGGCTGAAGATAGTTCGAAATGGTCAGTGATGAGTTATATCTCTTTCAAGGAGAACTATCACCTCAAATACTCGCCATTTGACATCGCTGCGCTGCAATACATCTACGGGCCGAGTCATCAGGATACGAGCGACAGCATCTACCAACTGTCGACAACCACCACCAACATGATCTGGGATGGCGGCGGGCATGACAAAATTGATGGCACGGCACTCACGCAACCGCTCACGCTGTACCTGACGCCGGGCTACTGGGGATACATCGGCGCGAAATCCGACCTGATGTCTTCTCCCGGACAGGTCACCGTGAATTTCGGCACCCTCATCGAAGACGCAGCGGGCGGGGCAGGGAACGACACTATCACTGGCAATGCTGCGGACAATACGTTGAGCGGCAATGGCGGGAACGATCTGCTGATTGGAGGTGCGGGCAACGACCTGCTGGACGGAGGAACGGGCATCAACATGGCCGGGTTTTCCGGGTTGGCTGCGGATTACGTCATCACGAAAACCGCAAACGGATTCAACGTCAAGGACGCCAAGGGTACGGACGGAACAGACACGCTGGCCAACATCCAGCGCCTGCAGTTTTCTGACAAGAACATCGCCCTCGATACGGCTGACAATGCAGGAAAGGTCTACCGGCTTTATCAGGCAGCATTCAACCGCAAACCTGACGTGGCAGGCCTTGGCTGGCAGCTAAAGGCAATGGACATGGGAACGCCACTTTCACAACTGGCGCAGAATTTCATGTCCTCGACCGAGTTCAAGACACTCTACGGGGACAACCCAACGACATCGAAGTTTGTCACGCTGCTCTATAACAATGTGCTCCACCGCGCACCGCAGCAGTTCGAAACCGATTTCTGGACGAACATCGTCGACAAGGGTGCGCCAGTGAAACAGTCGCCGGCGACCGTAATGGTGAGTTTTAGCGAAAGTCCGGAGAACCAAGCTCAAATCGTTGGCTCCATCCAGAACGGTATTGAGTACCAATATTATGCGTAGGATTGCAGCCCCTTATCCACATACTTTACTCTGCCCCAATTCTTTCGCATAAACAACATTATGTTAATAAAAAGACAACATTAGTTTCAAGAAAAACCCCGGCTCTTGACTGGGGTTCGTAGATCACTTGGCGAAGATTGTAGTCAGGGCAACAACGCCCAAGAACACGCCTATCGCAGTTTCTCGGACAATGGCCCTCGACAGCGCTTGCTGTGCCGGGGATTCCTTTTCGTTCACAAAAAATTTCATATCAAGCTCCTGTCCCAAAGAATATATCCTCGTAACACGCTGATTTCAAGAGAGTATCGTTGATGAAATATTACGAGTCGGCGTGCCACGCATCGATCAACGGCCCAACATGAAAGCTTCTGACGTCTGAACGACTAGAAAGCCAAGCCGCCACCGCCTCACGATCATCTTCCGTCGCTGATCCTCTTGCCTCATGTGCCACGAACCCTTCGAGCCAACCGCCGTAACATAGCTTGCGGGGCTCGATTACTTCCCCAAGGAACGCATCAATGAAGCGTTCTGCCTCGTCGCCGCTTTCGGCCCCGGAAAACACGATATCGACAGTGAATCCGAATTCTTGGAACTGTCCGAGATGCAGCTTTTTTTTGAGCCGGCGACTGCGGTTCTTGTTATCGGCCTTGATCATCTCGCACTCCTCACTGTGTCTTAAAAAGCAAACGCGCTTTCCTGCTTTCCGAATACCTGCTCTGTCTGTTCCAGCGCGAGCAGTTCTGCTGCGGCCCTGGCCATGCCGCCTTCGAACTCCAGCATTCCGGCGCGTTCCTCGAAATGCTCGCGCGCCGCTTCCGACATCGTTGCGACCTTCGTTGCGATGCTCTTGTTTGCGAGGACTACCCACTTGCGGCCTTGAGCCATTACTTTCTCCCATGTTAAATGCCGATGAGGCCGAGCAGCTGGCGCGATCTGGCCAGCAGATCATCCCGTTCGGGATCCGCCTTGATGCCCTGGTTGCGCTTGATGTAGTCGGCCATGTGGCGCACCAGTTGTCCGAGCGCTTCCAGTTCTTCCCTGGTCGGCGTGTCCGGGGATGACGCCTGCTTTTCCAGCAATGACACCAGCAGCAACACTGTCTCGGGCGCTCCGCCTAGTACATGGTAGCGCGAACTTACATCCGGCCACTCTTCGTCGTCCTCGCTCGTGTGCAAATACGCGAGCGCGCTTTCTTTAATCGGGGTGAAATCCATGCTCAAAAAAATGCTTGTCGTTCCAAAACCTTCCTGAACTCGTCAGGGAGCTCGCAATTGTCTGGGCAACCTTCGAACATCGGCGCAATTTCAACAGGCACGTAACCGGCCAAACCGCATCCGATGGGCGTCACCTGAAACAGCATTTCGGGGTGAGTCGCGGCAAACGCTTTGAACCGATTGGCGGCCTCTTTGATCTGCTCAAGCGGCAAGCTTTCCAACTTTTGGTTCTTCGTCGGGATCGCATAGCTCGCCCCCTGGAAGCCTTCGCCCTTGCCGTTTATCGCGCCATGGTATTGACGCGCGAACAGCGCCGCGCCCTTGCCGTGGCGGCCCGCCAGGTTGCTGCCAAAAACAAAAATCTTCGTGTGTCTTTCCATGCCTACCTCCTACAGCCCGGCCAATTGCTCTTGTCAATGATACCGCCCTTCCCTCGTTGCCCGGCGCCTCCCATGCCGCATGTCGTTAATTTTTCACGGACATCTCCAACCGCCATGCAATTTCGCTGGTACCACTGGAGAAAAAAATGAATGCCACCACAGTCTCATTCCCGGCATCCCCGAACGCGGCGCTCTATGCGCTTCTCGCAAGCGCAGACCTTGTCACCATCGACGGAGGTCCATACGTCCAGAACTGGGACATCGCCACCGAAACGGGTGATCCGGAAAACCAAGTTGTCCTGTTTCACTGGGAAAACGAAGGTCTAATCTTCACCACCATCCTGACCGAAGGCGGCATTGCCGCGGGCAGACTCAAAGATGAATGCTTCGTCTGCGATGACTTTGAAGGCGAACCGACCATCATCCGGTTCTTTAAGGTCAGGGAAATCAAGTCGCAATCACTCCAGGGTGACGCGCCCTTCCCTGTCATCGTGCATGCTCGCCGGCTGATCGAAAAGATTGACCGCGCCGCGTCCCTTCGCAGCGGCCAGCCGGCCGGCGAAATCAAGGCCGAAGACTGGAATGAACTGATCGCCATTGCTGGGGACCTTCGTTCCGCGTTGGGAGGCGCTTGAATTTGGCTCTTTGAACAGCAACAAGCCACCTCCGATCATGGAGGTGGTTTTTTTATTCTCATCACCCTTCATGAAAAACCAAAGCCCGGCACCTCAATGAGGTCCGGGCTGGTATTCATCAATGTCTGGGCGTCACCGTCCAATCTGATTCTAAGCTTGCATCGCCATTCGTTCGCTCATCTCCGCGATGAATACCCGGGATTCCATCAACCCGTACCGTGCAAGGCGAACCGGTATGTCCTCCAAGGCGAGATCACCGCTTTCGATGCGTTTAAGCATGTAGTCCGCCACATCCCCCTCGGTAATCTCCTTGCCAGGACCTTGCAGGTCCATGGCGTCTAAACTGGGCAGAAACCCTCCGGCTGATGCCATGGCATCCAGACATTCCACCGATGCGCCGGCGCTGCGCAGGAGATCCCTGGCATTGTTCCACGCCGCTTCCAATTGCGCTTTGGCGACGCCTTCGGGAGGTCCGTACCAAATGGTCGAAATTGCGTTTTCCAGATCGCCAGTGGAATGGTCCCGCAGCTCGATAGATCCCGGCTCTGCGATGGCATTGAGGATGCGGGCAACGTCATGGACCAGCTCAGGGAAAGAATCGCCGACATCGCCGCAGGTATAGAGCGAGATCGATTGGACCATCCCGCTTTCTAGCGCCATCGAGACGGTATTGTCGCCATACAGGGTATTGGACAGCAGTTCCTCGTGGGTCCAACCGAAATATTCCGAAAGTGGCGTCAGCGCATTCAGTGCGGCTTCAACAGACACGTTGTCCGCAAACGTTATTTCCGCGTTCATGCTGTGATCAAAAGACATTTTTTCTCCTTGTCTGTCGTAGTTTGCGTCGGCACGCATTGCCGAGCGATTGACATGTGGGCGGAAAAATAACGTGCAGGACTTATTTTTAACGCTGCATTTCCGAGCGCTTGGCGAAATGGTTCGCCAGCTTCAACGGAGATCAACATGGAAAACACCACCGCAGCAGTCCTGCCTACCGCGTCCTTCAAGTGCACCGAAGGCAGCAGCAACAAGCAGTACCACATGCAGGTCAAGGAAGTGGACGGCGGCTTTCAGGTCGCGTACCAGTATGGCCCGATTGGCGGCACACTGACCCCCGGCTCAAAACCGGCCAAGCCGGTTCCGCTGGAAAAAGCCATCAAGCAGTTCGAGTCCATGGTCAAGGAGCGCCTGGGCAAACAGTACGTGCGCACCGACAGCGTCGATGCACCAGCCGTGGTTGCCGTGGAGCGCGTGTCCTTCGGCACCCTGCCCCAGCTGCTCAATGCAGTGGACGAGGCCGACGTCCCGACCCTGCTGGCTGACCCGTCGTGGTTCATGCAGGAAAAGAAGGACGGCAAGCGTTTGATGGCGCGGCGTATCGGCGACCAGGTCACCGCAGGCAACAAGCTGGGCCTGACCTGCCCGATCCCCGAGGCAGTCAAGGCAGCATTGCTGGCTTTGCCGGTGACATCAGTACTGCTCGACTGCGAGCTCGTCGGCAATACCCTGTTCGTGTTCGACATGCTCGAACTGAACGGCGTGGACCAGTCGGGTGGCAGCGTCGTCACACGGTACACGGCCTACCAGCGCCTGTTGGCCCAGCATGACGGGGTGCTGAAGCCGGTCGACGGCTTTTTCAGCCCACAGGACAAGGCCGAACAGTATGCGAAGGCCGACCGGACACGGATCGAGGGCTTTGTCTTCAAGCGGGCCGATGCTCCCTATACGCCGGGACGCCCGAACTCAGGCGGCACGCAGCTCAAGTTCAAGTTTACCGAGTCGGCTACCTGCATCGTGGACGAGGTATCGGACACGCGCCGCTCCGTGGCGCTGGCGCTGCTCGATGACCGCGGCGAGCGGGTTTTCGTGGGCAACGTCACGGTGCCGGCGAACCAGTCGACTCCCGTCGAAGGGGACCTGGTGGAAGTGCGCTACCTGTATCGGCAGGAAGGCGGCTCGCTGATCCAGCCGGTGCTGCTTGGCCAGCGCGATGACGTGGCGTTCGACGACTGTAAGCTCTCGCAGATCCGCCGCATCAAGGAGAAAGCTGCCGACAACGACTGATCAATGACCACCCTACCCGCTTCGGCCTTTGGCCGGGCGGGTATTTTTCTTTATTTCAATTCGCTAGAATAGGCGCACACCATCTTTCCCGTCATTCACTTCTTATACGGAGACACACATGAAGAAGTCCGAACTGGTCGAGCATCTGGCCAAGCGTCACGCGCTTGCGAAAAACGCTGCGCAACTCATCCTCGAAGACGTCGTAAACGTGATCAACGAAGGCGTGCGCAAGAATGGCCGCATCAGCATTACCGGCTTGGGCACCTTTACCGTGACCAAACGCGCCGCGCGTACCGGCATCAACCCGCAGACCAAGGCGAAGATCAAAATCAAGGCGACCAAGGTGGCCAAGTTCAAGCCGTCGCCGGCGCTGAAGGAAGCCGCTGCCAAATTCAAAGGCTAGATCGCTTGGATGCAAGGAGCAGGCGGCGCCGTGTGCGCCGCTTTTTGTTTTGAGATAGATAGACATGCCTTCACGGCGTCCAAAAAGGCCGCGTAGATCGATGTTTGCTTTTTTTTCTCCCGTCATCTCGGAAACCATGCAGTGTCGCATGGCTATCTCATTGGAGACCGACATGATCGAGAAAATCCCTGACTCCCACGCCAACCCCATTCGCTCTGCCGTCCTCATCGAAAACGCGGGACTTGGCATCGCGCTTCCCTGCAAGCTTGTCGATGGCAACCAAGTTCCAATGACGTCGGCAGAAGTGTTTGCGCTGGCCGATTCACTGCGCATCGCTGGCCACCGTTTACACGACCAGGAGCAGTTGGCACGGATTGTTCCCGGTACGGTTTTCTTCCACCGCATGTACCAGCTGCACGTCGTAGCAGTCCAGAACAGCACCGGGATCTACTTCCGGCATTGCGATCGCGACGGCGCGATCCGTTCTGAGCGCGAGATTTGCTGCCGGCCGCTGGACGTGCTTGTCCCTGTCCGAGAGCCGGAACCCGCCTGAACTGGACCGCAATCCTGAGTCGTTGACTCCCCTGCCCGCCCGGCATCTTGCCGCGGCGGGCTTTCTTTTTTCTGCTCAAACATATCGGCAACTACGCGATTTTGCGTGGCAACGTTTTGGAGAAGGAAATGAAGCCTTTGAAATTCGTGATCCCGCTTGGCGGCGATTGCAATGTCTACCGCGAGGTCGACGGCAAGCAAGTGGCGCTCACACCGCAGCAGCTGGAGCAGTGGGCGATGGAGCTGGGATTTCGTGCGAACGACCTGCGCGAGCGTCAGGCCATGGAAAGCATCCAGGCTGGCCAGCTTTATCAGTATCTCTGCGATGAACCCTTCTATGTGCTTGCGCAGTTCGACGCCAAGGAAGGAATGGTCTTTCTGCCCGCCGACAAGTATGGCAATGTCACCGGCAAAAAACCGGTATTGGTCTTCCCGTACGCGAACCTGGTGCGCGTAAAATCTCAAGGCAAGCTTGCCAAGGCGGCCGCATTTTTGGGCACGGAATTGGTACCGGCCTTTTAAAGGGGACAATCATGAGCGCGAAAACGATTTCTCCGGGAATGGTCGGTTTTTATAAGCCAGACCCTGGACACCGCAACAAGTCCCCCAACCTGGTCCTTTCGGCGACGAACGATCAAGTCACAGTCCAAGAGCCTTCCGGCTTGGTCTTCACGTTAGGCCGGGACGATTGGATGGACACTGAGGAGATGCGAGCTCGCTGTCACCACGTATTGACAGCAGCTCGGTATAACGGCACAGGTCCGTTTGCAGATCTCCGGGATCAGATGTTGAGCCGCTATTTTGACGTGATGGCTTCTGCCGTTGAACTCGCCGCGAGTGCATCCACGCCGCCGCAGTCCCATCACGCGTAAAATATGCAGCACTCACCTGTTTGACTCCAAAAGCACGCCTTGGCCACAAGCCCTGGCGTGCTTTATTTTTTATGCCGCATTTCCCCACGCTCGGCGAATCAACGTTGAGCGGTTTTGGGAGAAACACATGGAGCAACATATCGAAACCTGCCTGGACAAGGTCGCGCAGATGCGCGGCTGGATGCTCACGCGTCTGGTCCAGCCGCATCCGTGGAAGGGACTATCCACGTTGCCGGAAAAGGCAGACGGCACCTTCTATGCCGGGACCAACGTCCCCTTGCTGTGGATGCAGCAGGACCTGTTGGGCAGCAAGAGTCCGAAGTGGGGAACCAGCAAAGCTTTCCGCCTTCAAGGTAAGAACCTGATGGGAGGATCCATGCCGCAGACGGCGATCTGGTTCAAGTTCGTCGACGAGCCGGAAGATGGCGTCAGGTCGAACGGCTCTTCCGACGACCCGTTCCATCTGGAGCCGGTTGCGCGGTCGCGCCGAAAGCGCATCCTGCAGCCGGTCGCACTCTATAACGAGTGTCAGACAGAAGGATATTGCCACCTTGGCCCGCCGCCATGTCCCGAGCAGGACGTGCGGTCCCTGTTGGCGCCCTTCCCCGGTTTCTGCCGGCAGTACATGCAGCGCTGGAATGCGCTGGCTGAAAATGCCCGGCAACCGATCACGCCCGTGGAAGAAAGTTTCCTGATCCGGTTTGCCACCGACCTGGCTGCCGTCGGCTCAGGATACCTGCACGCGTCGGATATCGCCGCGCCCTACTCCGGCTCGGCCGTGGAAGCGCTGACATCGGCGGATGCTTCGCGCCTGATGAAACTGGCCGGCATCGCGCAAGACATGATTGCCCGGTATCAGAAGACAAATTTACCAAAGCCGCGCCCCGTCGCGGTGGATGATCCCTTCCCTGCCGTGAAGACCAATGCGCCATCACCGGCGCGCGTACCGATTGCCGAGACACCCATCGAGATCCCGATGGTGACGGCCACATCCATGATCCAGTCGAGCGTGCCCGCGCATGCATGCCTTGATTGGTGATCGACCACCCTACCCCGTTGCGCAAGCTTCGGGGTATTTTTTCCACTTTGCATTTTCAACAACCGCCAACACTTATCTCAAACTGCATTATGATTGCTTAAATCCAACCCCTCATTTGGACACCTTTTCGACTTTGCTGTCAGGCTCAATGGAATCAACGACTTATGAGTAGGAACTGGCGCTCCGCCGGCACCGTTGCGATTGGCCTTGGCAAGCGCCAGTTGGCCTTCCTGCGCGGCTACCTCGATGGTTTGCCGCTGCCGGTCCTCGGTCGCCGGTATCTTTCCGTGGGTGACAGCGATCTGGACTTGCGCGTGTTGAAGGCGCATTTGAAATCGATCCGACAGCAAGTCATGGTGATTGGTGAGCGCGGCGGGCGCGAATTCAAGGATGCGCGACTGCTTTTGCTCGACCCGGACAAGCTGCGCAGCACAGCAACGCAACCGATGTCGCTCGAGGAGTTCCGGCAGGAGCGCGATCCGTACGAGATGTATTCCGAGTCCGAGCTGCTGGAGATCTACCAGGAGGCGCTGGCCGATGCCCCGCCCGATCGCCGCGCGCAGCGCAATGAGCGCATCCGCCGGCGCCAGGTCGCGGTGCTGTCCCAGTTCGAGCATTTGCTGCATGCCGATCCGTCGCCCAAGGACGGGGTGGCGGGATGGCTGGAGCCGTCGCTGGCCTCCCGCCTCATCGCGGCCGAGATTCCCACGTTGGGCAAACTGGTGGCAGTCATCAACGAGCAGGGGTATTGGTGGTTCAAGCTGGTGCCGGGTGTGGGCGAAAAAGTCGCTCGCAGTCTGGCGACGTGGCTGGCCAGCCCATATATCGCCACCAGCTTGAAGACGACGGTTGGTCCGCATGCACTGAAGCGGCACAAGGAACATAAGAAGTCGCGGCATTGCGACCTTGATCGGCTGCGCGCGCCCTCTTCCGGTATTGCGCCGATTGAAGCCTTTGTCCCGCCGGCCCGCTTTGCCGCCGATCGGGAAGCGGTATTGGCATGGCTGGATGGGTACAAGGCCAAGCCATCGACCTATCGCGCCTACCGTAAGGAGGCCGAACGACTTGTGCTGTTCGCGGCACTGGAGCTCCGAAAACCACTTGCCTCTATATACATAGAGCAATACCGCGATTTCCTGGACCGGCTCGCCCCTGGCAATACCGAAGACTGGCCCTATCGCATCGCCGCCGCCGACTGGATCGGAGAGCCGAAGGCCAAGCGATGGACCGATCGCTGGCGTCCATTCACGGGTGCACTGTCAGACAAGAGCAGAAAACTGGCACTTGATGTCTGCAGGACGCTTCTCGCCCAATTGGCACAGCCTTCACATTAAAAGAGGACCAAAACTGGGCCAATTGAGTGTCTTCGGAAGATGGCAGCTTTGCAAAAATCGGTATACGGTTACTTCGAGTTAACGTTAATATCCCGGTATTCAGCATTTTTGAAATTTTCTTGAAAATGCCGAGTCACACAAAAACGGATAGGAAGCGATATGCTCGATCAAGTGACCCACGTGGAAAACAAGCTCGCCGAACTAGAACGAGTCACATTAGATGACCTAAGTCAAGTCGCTCAGGATGCGCGTAGCGTGCTAGATCAAGTGCATCGCATCATGCAGCATCCCAATCCAGCAAAGACGCCACCCACCTTCCAAAGCCCGTATATCGCAGAACTATGCAAAATCGATAAGGGCCATATTCGGCACCTCGCGGAAAAGCATAAGCTTCCTTACGGCACAAAAATTCCCGGTTCCAAAGCCCATGAGTACACCTTGGAAGAGGTCATTCAGTGGGTGAACACATTGGGCAATTACCCCAAGCGACCCGAGGGACAACAAGGCTTGGCTATCGCCGTCGTCAATTATAAGGGTGGAGTGGCCAAAACGAGCACCGCGGTCGCACTCGCTCAAGGATTGTCGCTCCGTGGACTGAAAGTCCTGCTGATCGATCAGGACGGCCAAGGGACAGCGACACAGATGTTCGGCATCAATCCCGAGGAGCATGTCGATTACGAGCACACCATCATGCCGTATATCGAGGAAGACCAACCGGACCTGAGATATGCGGTTCAGCCAACCTACTGGCACAACCTGTCATTAATTCCGGCGGCCAGCGTCATCCTTGCTGCCGAATTCTCTCTGCCAGCGAAGGCCGCCAAGAAAGTTGATTTTTGGAATTTCATCAAACGTGGCATCGAGCCGTTGCGTCAGGAGTTCGACGTGATCATCTTTGATACGTCTCCTAGCCTCTCACATCTGACGATGAATACCATGCTTGCAGCCGATGGACTGGTGATGCCCTGCCCTCCTGACGCGCTTGACTTCGCTTCGAGTGTTCAGTTTTGGGGGTTGTTCGACGATCTGCTGCGCGCCTTCCGCAAGCATGACCCGAATCTTGCGGCCAAGACGTATGCGTTCATGACGGTCGTTATGACTAAAGTTCAGCCCTCCGAAGGACACCGACTGGTGAAGCCATGGCTGAAACAGGCATATGGGCGTCACATCAACGTTCTCGAAATCCCGGAGAGTGCGGCAGCACGAATGGCAGCTGCGCAATTGAAAACAATCTATGACCTTGGCAAGGCCGAGGGCACCGTCGAAGCATATCGCCGATTCAAGGAGCCAATGGACAAGTTCTGTGACGACATCCTTGAGAAGATTGCCCTGGCTTGGAGAGCGTAATGGCAAGCAAGAATTTTGAGAGGCTGGCGGCCTTGACTGCCGGGATCACGCCGGCGAAGGATCCTATCAGCCAGCCGAACCGAATGAAAACGGCGCCTGGCGCAATGATGGAAGTCGCGCTTCAGCGGGACGCAGCCGAAGCCAAACTCGCAGAAGCTGAAGCACGGGTATCGGAACTTGAGCAGGCACTAAAGAACGCCGAGGCGTCTCCAGTCCGCAAAGACATTAGTCCTGAGGCGATCGCAGAGCTGCGAGCCTCCAATGATGCGCTTAAGAGCGAAGCGGAGGCGGCACAAATTGCGCTTCGTCAGGCGCGCGAAGACGCCGAGCGACTCCAGCAAGAATATGAAGCCAAAGCCGCGACTCAAGTCGCCGAACTGGAGCGGGAGCTCCGACGGGCAAAGGAATCTGGAGGTGCGTTGGAGATCGCGCTCGACCGGTTGATTGAAATCCCCGGCCGGCGGCGCAAGCTCACTGAGCAAGAATATGCTGATCTCAAAGACAACCTGACGCATAACGAACTCGCTTCTCCGATTACAGTGCGACCGCGCGAGGATGGCAAGTACGAGATCGTCTCCGGACATAATCGTGTAGCAATATTCCGTGAGCTTGGTCGGGAATCGATTCAGGCGTGGCCGCGCGAGGTCTCCGATGACCAGGCGGAGGATATGGCGTTCTTTGCTAACGCCATGGCAGCAAAGTTGCCAGACTATGCCAAGTACCTTGGGTACAAACGGTTTATCGCCAAGCATCCCCAGATCAGCCAAAACGAGTTGGCAGCCAAGGCCGGCATTTCCAAGGCGGCGCTAAGCCGGCTAATGCAGTTTGATCTTTTCCCAAAGGAAATTCATGCCCTTCTGGTGGAAACGCCTTGGCTGATCGGGGCGTCTCTTGCAGGCTCATTAGTGAAGCTGGTCGAAGCCGGACATGGGTCGCACGTTTTACAAGCAATGCACCGCCTAGCGTCCGGTGAACTGAAAACTGAAACCCAAGCGTTGGCAGCAGCGACGAAAGCCTCCAAGCCGGCAGCGACCGTCGAAGTCGCTAGACCATTGGTCTACAAGCTTGGCAAGGCAGCTTACGCCGAGCAACGCTTGGTCAAGAAAAGCTTGAGAATCGAATTTGCTTCCGAAGAAGAAGCACAAGCCATTAGCGAGAGCTTGAAAAAACTGATTGAGTCTCGAATAGCTGCGCTGAAGTCGGAAAAGTAGGCGTTCCAAGTTGGAACAGTTTAAAAATCAATGACTTAGAAAAAATGAAGGAGGAAAACGAAGAATGAGTCCATAAAACGACCCAGTTTTCGTGGCCCAGAAAGCAAAAGCCCCGGCGGGAACCGGGGCCTAGCTGCGATCTGGAGGACTTCGGGAAAAGACCAAGCAAATCACTGAACAGATTCGAGTCTATCCCGAAGTACCTCAGAGCGCAATAAGCCACAGCCAAAAATTGCGCACTTCGGGGCTGTTTTTGCGATTACTCGCAACGACGCCGGGTAATACACACCCCTACCCTTCCCCGCCGTGCATGACCTGGACCCTTTGCGCCCATTCCTGGGCAGCGGAGCGATACCGTGCACCCGTTTGATATTGACACCTTTGAGCAGAAGTTCGGCCATTACCCGCGAGCCATCTACCACGCCATTTGGAAGGCATTGAACTACTCGCCCATTCACCGACCGCTGACAAAAGCAGAACTCCAAGTCTTGTGCGCATTCCTTTCGCGTGCAAACGCATTCGACGGCACGCTGCCAATCGGAGTCGAGGTCGGCACCATTGCCGGGATCGCAGAAGTCAGCCGAAAGACTGTCACCAGGTCAGTCGCCACCTTTCGCGAAATGGGATGGATGACCCTGGCCGACAGCGCTCAGCTTCGTGCAAAGTCAGGCGACGAAAAGGGCGCATGGACGTCGAATACCTATTCTTTCACCAGCGCCTTCTGCGTCCTGGTCGGCCTACCCTGCCCCGACGCCGCTGACCGCGCGACCCAAATCGCGGCCGCATCTTCCATCCAGCACCCCGGCAAGTCCGATCTTCCCTTTGCCGACGACATGCGCGAACTGCGTAAGAAGCATCAGCAAAACAAGGCCATCGAACTCCCCGACGAACTCAAAGCCGCGTGTGGCGAATTCGATATCCGCGACAAGGACATGGCCTACCTGCGCGGCCTGGCTGCCAAGGTCGAAGGAGACAAGCCGAAATACCAACTGGAGGACATCATCGTCTGCGCCCGCCCCTACCTGCAGGCCGACGGCTTGACCGGGCAACGCGCTGTGAATTACCTGAAAACAATGACGCAAAAGATCAGCGACTATGCAGGACGTGCCAGCCAGATCCGCAAATATGGCCCGGCACCGATCAAGAAGACCCAAGCCAAAGAACAACGTGCCATCGTTACCTACTGCCGCCACAAGACGTTCTACGGATCGAACGGTATCGTCGTCAAGGTTTTCGACGGCATAGCGGAATACCGCGACCACACCCAAAGCATCAGGACGCTGACCGGTACCGAACTCGAAATGGTCTACTCCCGTGTCGAGAGCGGTAAGCTGCGGCCAAGCGACGAGCATGAGCCCTTCATCAGTGCTGCGACCATCGAAGTCCCTGATACAACCGGGGAGACGCCGGCATCCAGCGCCCAGCCGCCACAGGCTACCGACGAAACCAAAGGCGCGTCTCTCAACGACGACACCACACGCCAGATGACGCAGCGGCTACTCGAACACTACGGCACGACCAACGTCGAAGACTTCCGGACGAAGATTTTCGATGCACTGAAGCCGCGTAGACGACATGCCGTAGAAGAGAGGAC
Organism: Noviherbaspirillum galbum; assembly: GCF_010974945.1. Classification (GTDB taxonomy): domain Bacteria; phylum Pseudomonadota; class Gammaproteobacteria; order Burkholderiales; family Burkholderiaceae_D; genus Noviherbaspirillum; species Noviherbaspirillum galbum. The sequence continues at coordinate 88,883 of NZ_JAAIVB010000011.1, forward strand.
CAACCAAGCCTCGCGGGACAGGAATGTCCCACCGCATATTGGTTTACTTTCCTTTCCTACTTTAAAAAACATTAATTCGGATGTCTGCAAAAAAGCACAACCGAACCACCAGCGCTTTGGCGCGCCGGCAGTCATCGAGTAAACTTGCCAACAAGAACGATCAGGCCAAGACATGAGCAATCACGACAACACGCCGCAGCATTGGTGGAAGGACGACCAGGGCATTTACTGGCCGCCGTTCCTGCGCGAGCTTGTCTGGACCGATGCCCATCGCGCCAGATTGCATGAGCGCGCCCGACTCATCGGCGAGCCGCAGACTGCCGCCTGCGCCCTGGAACTCGAGCACCAAGTCCGGCCGATTACCACGTACTTTGAACTAAAGGACGCGTTCGACCGCATCGAGCAGCTGGACTACGATCTGGGCCCAGCACTGGAAATGGCAGCGGATCTGTTTGGCGACATCCCGCAAGAGGTAGCCGCAACCGAAATCGTCATGCCTACCAGGACGCTGTCGATGGTCGAAGAGGCGAGGGCGGCGGCTGAAGCCGCGCTGCGTCGCGCCATGATGCAACGCGCGGTGCCGACGAAGGTGGACGAGTGCCGCGACCAGATCAGGAAGATGCTGGGGATTCGTCGCCGGCGCGCGCCGGGAGCAGGGGACTGAGGCAGGAAGAGCAGGGTACAAAAACCCTGCGCTCGGCAGGGTTGTTAGGCGGGCGGTGAAAACGGCTTAGTGACTTGGCGCCGAAGGAACCAGCGAAAGCATGCCATCCAGCGAAACGCACCTCTCCATCACATCGCCCCACGGCGCAGTCGGATCCAGCATCCCGGCATCGTCCAGCGAGCGCGTGTCTGCAATCGCCTTGGCTGCGGTGGGCGCGTAGGTAATCAGGCGCATGTCCCAGCCGGCGCCAGGCGGGGAGGGCAGGGGAGCCATTCCCAAATCGAGCGCCGACACATCGATAGCCTCGAAGCGGTCCGGCTCGACCGTGTTTCGCCAGACGGCCCAGCGGATTGTTGAGTGGATGTTCATTACACCTCCGAATCCGAAATCCGTTAAAAGAGAACCCCCAGCCACATTCAACCGCCAAATCCTGTCCTGCTGCTCACCGGCGTGGACGGCTTTGATAATCCGAGCATTGTGGCAAGCATGCGATTTTGCCGGGGCTTCTCAGGCGGGGGAGCGTCAGCCGCTGGAACTGCAGATACAGGTTGCGGCGTCACTTCAAGCGAAGATTCCACGATCGAGGGAGCATCGGCCTGGTTGATCATCGCGCTCTCATGGATATCCATTGTCGAACCTGGGCTTACCGATGCTGGAACAGCGGGCAATCGTCTTTCATTCGGTTCTATAGGCTGATTGGTTGGCACCGCTCGCAAGGCCTGCCCGCCAGTCTGAATCGCGGCCCCTCGTAACGGAACGTCTGGTTCAGCCGGCAAAGACGCCGCGGGCGACGCGACAGCAGCAAGTGATTCGTCTGCCAAAGCAGGGGCGACTTTCGCGGTCAGATCGCTGTTACCGGATGCACCCACAATTTCCTTCACCAGCTTGTTCATTCCCCGGCTAGCGACCTCAACTTGGAACGAAGGGTCGCCGGCTGGATGGCCAGTTGCCTTCACAAAGCAATGAATCGCCTCGTGCAACAGCTTGGTCAGTTGGCGCGATGGGGCAGAAACAATGAACGTGTGAACAAGCGGGTCTTTCTTGAACTCGGTCGAAAAGGTACGCATCAACCGCTCTTGCCATTTCATGTCATTAAGATCCACGCCGGCAGCCATAACGTCCTCCACAGATTTATTGCTTCGCGATAGAAGCGGCATGCAAGCCGAGGCGGCAGAAACCTTCGGCAACGGAAAAGCGGGGCAGCTCGGGCATCCTTGCGCATGGAATGAACTCCTTGAGCCGGTCGAGCATCAATGGAGCGCCGCCACCAGCGATGACGAGGCCGGTCAGATAGTTGCGCCGGGTACCGAACCGAACCGTCGCCGTCTCAATAATCTCATCGATCAGCGGCGCAACTGAATTCGCAACCATTTCCCGAACGTCCGTCACATCATTGAAAATCTTGATCTCGCCCGTGCGAACCGCCATGTCGAGTGCGAGGAAGTCATTTGGAAGCTTAGCCTTCTTGAGCTGCGGAGCCAGTCGCTCATAGACCGTATACATGCCGCTGCACGATCCGGCTGCAGATTCAATCCGCTCCCCTTGCTCGAAAAGGGAAAAGTCGGTTGAGAACTGCCCGACCTCAATCGCGCCCCAGGACTCGTTTTCCAGATCCCTTGACGGGTTAATCTTGCCGTCCTGAGTGAACATAATCTCCTGCAGCGGCCCAAATGCCTGGTCTTGCGGCCGCACCGCAATTGTTTGCCCGTCCTTAAGCAACTTCGACAGGCGCGCGGTCACGCGTTCGCGCAAGGCATCGCGCTGGGCCATGAACAACCCGGACGGCAATCCAACGACCACCTCAAAGTGACTTGGCGGGGTTGGCTGGCGGGTCGCAATGTTGGCCAGTACACGCTGAAACGCGCCGACAACCAGCGCATCATGCTTGGCCGAATGGATCCAATCCTCGTCCAGGCCAGTGAATCGCTCCATGCGACCTTGGCGGCGGGCGGTCTCGCCGATGAAATACTTCTCGCCGTCGATTTCCACTGTCATGGCAGAGGTGCTGGGGGTGTCCTGCCCAAGCTCGAAAGCCTTGATCACGAATGTCGGGAAGCTATCTGTGTGATGTTCCCCCGGATGAAGCGAATTCGCCCACACAGATTTGGGTGCGGAGTGACCAATATCCAAACCAACTGACACTGACGTTTCCATTGAAGGGCTCCTTTCAATAATCTTTCTCATTAAAAAAATTTCCTTTTTAGAACATGAGGGCGTTATAGCACACTTTTCTAAAATGAAATAATGATCCAGTGCTCAACACGTATGAAATCCACACTTACAGGGCAAATCCACGCATACGGTATTCACACTTACAAGGCAAAATCACGCGTACGAAAACCACATGTATGGAATCCACGCGTATGGAAACCACACATATAGTGCGAATCCGCACGTATGGAATCCACTCGTATAACTGATTGCACACCTACGGAATCCGCACGTACGGAATCCGCACGTACGGAATCCGCACGTACGAAAAACACGCGTATGGAATCCACGCATATATGGCGTATTGGCCTTGTCGGAAGCGTATTTCGCTGGCGAGATAACCAGATCCACCTGAATTGGCCGCGCACCACGTGATACCGGCATAAGCACACGCCCATAGACGGGAAAAGCCGCGGGGCAGGGACGAAAAGCCGGGAGATTTACGGCCACGAACCCTTCGCATGGCCGTCAAACAGGCCGTTCGGGCGCGCGGCAAGGGCCTTGGAGGTCACACGGTTGCAGGGCCTGGGGCAGCAGGAGCGCGCGCCAGTGCCATTAGCCGCGCCTAATACGCATCCCACCAAACCCGAATACCGCAGAAACATAATAAGCATCCCACCAAACCCAAATCGACGGTTTTCGGTCCAACTTTTTGCTGCTTTTTTGAGCAAATTGCGCCGATGTTCCGTGGCTGCTGCTGGTCCTTTTACACTCTGCGACGTGTGGCCGGAAGACTTTGGCCCAATTACACGCCGTCGCTCTGTTGCCGGAACGCCAGCCTATGGACTATGCAAAAGCGAAAGGATTATTTCAATTTCGGAATTGGTGCTACAACGTCCCTGTTCGTAATAACAGGAGGCTCCTGATGGTGTTTGAAAGAGGTCCGAAGGCAAAGAAGAAGGTGCCGCTCAGTCCTGCGGCCGCCCAAAAAAAGCAGGCGCGCATCAACCGTGCCCTGTCCAAGTACACTGAGTTCCCCGAGTACCCGGAGCACATGTACCAGCGAGCGCTGGATGACCTGCAGCTGGCCACTGGCGCCATCTTCGAACTCGACAAGATGATTGCCCGGACAAACGCCTTGCTCCACCAGGCGCAGGGAGCCTATACCGGCAAAATCAGTGTTCGTTTCAAGCTGGCGGGGGGGACCGGAGCAGATCGTCAGAACCGGGTGCCCAATGCTGTGGTCTGGTTCGGTGGTGACGGGCCGAACATTTACAAGCCGGTGTCCGAGCGCCTGACCAGAGTGAAGTTACCGAAACTGAAGACCAACCGTCTACCCGTGCGCAGGCTGTTGAACCATCTGCAGATGCTGCTTGACAAGCGAGAGGCCATGGCAATGCGCGTCGTCGACTTCTCGCGTTCGATCAAGCAATCCCGCGACGGCATTACTCGTGCCGGGGTTGCCACCAATCGCATCGAAGCCGAAATACCCAATCTCCTTGAAGTCGATTTCACCAAAGTGATCTGACCCTCAATGTGCTGGCTGCGGCCGGCATCCCAATACGGTTTAAGAAAAAATGGAGCAAACATCGCGTCATGCCGATGCGCCTCTCCATGCCGTGTTGCCGCCGACTCAATACGGTTTAAGAAAAAATGGAACAAATTCGCAAAAGCGGAGCCGGGGTCAAGGACAGGCGCGCAGGCCGCATGCGGAGCGCAGCCGTAGGCGAGCACCGAACGGGCGAGCACCTGGCGCGAGCGAATCCTTGACGCTGGTGGAGCGCCACACGCTATGAGGTAGAGGGGCAGGGGTGGTTTTCTCCCTGCCCCGGATGCCTCGCGGCGAGCGATGGGGTTGTCTTTCCGTTGGGCGCAGGCCAACAACGTTCCGACAAAAAGAAAAAACTTTCAAACTTTCCCGCGTTTTTCCCTTTTTCGGGCTGATCTCACGGATAAAAACTATACAAACTTAACTTTGTATTCAAAAAAGATTGCGTTTCTTAAAATCAATGATAATAATCAACACAAATCGGAAGGCAGTCCCGAAAAACTTTCCTTGTCGAGGTCCCCCATGTCGCGCCCAGCCATCATCTCTGAAGACGTGTTCTCCTCCCTGCTTCGCATCGCTCGCAACCAGCCAGTCGATATCGGTGGCGAAGTGCGAACCGATGATGTCCTGAAGGATGAGGTGCTTGGCCGCAGGGGATATACGGCAGCGCAGATCCAGTCGGCGCTGCTGTTGCTGGCGCGTCGCAACCGCATTGCCGATCTCGGCCGCGGGCTGTTCCGCGTTGCTGTGCCGCGCTCGCCGGTCGAAGGCATGGCGGTGCATCCGGTCCTGCGCGATTTGCGCATTTCGGACGAGGGAATTTTTTTCCTGCAGATGTCCATGCTCGCCACGCGCGGGGCTTGCGCGTGATCCGCCGCACGCTCGTCGCAGCGCTGGCAGCCGTCGTTCTTCCTTCCGCGTTTGCCGTTGACTCGGCAACGGATTCCCTGATTCGCGCCCGCATGGCAGGCGAGGGCGCCACGGTAAAAGGCATCCAGCCTTCCCCGATCGCCGGCCTGTTTGAAGTGGCGCTGACTGACAACACCATCGTCTATGTGAGCCGGGACGGGCAGTTCGCCATCGTTGGCGAAATGATCGACCTGGTCAAGAAAATGGCCGTCACCCGCGAGCGCACGACGCTCCTGGCGGCGGCTGATTTCCCGGCCCTGCCGCACCAGTTGACGATCAAGAGCGGCCAGATCGGCGCCAAGACCAAGGTCATGGTTGTGGCCGATCCGAATTGCCCGTATTGCCATTCGTACTACAAGAAGCTCAAGGCTACGCCCGATATCGAGATCAGCACGCTGCTGGTGGCCATTCTCGGCGCGGATTCCCAGCAAAAGGCCATGTCGATCCTGTGCGCCGCCGATCCGGTTGCCGCCTATGAGGCGAGCATCAATGGCACGGTGCCGACCCCGGCGCGATGCGAGTCGGGGGAGAAAACCCTGCGTGCTTCCTTTGAGTGGATGAAGACGCATCCGGTGAAGACCACGCCAACGTCCTACTTCAATGATGGATCGCTTGAGGTGGGTGAGTTGTCGGTGGACTCGATAAAAAAACATATGTTTCGCTAAAAGCGAGCGAAACCATTATTCCAAAATCGCAGTTTTGCGGAAAATAGGCTCACACCAGATTGCATGACCCAAAGGATCAGAATGGAAACCGTGAGCACCGTCGGCCACCAGAACGAAAACGCCAGTTCGCAATATGTGGGCGAATCCTCGCACCGGTACGACCCCGGCGGCGAACGACTCTTGAACCTCCTGATGGAAAAGCTCGGCATTACGACCGACCGTGCCTTGTCGCGCACGCTGGACGTAGACACGGCGACGCTGTCGCGCATTCGTAACCGGCGCACCCCGGTCCCGGCCGCCATGATCGTCAAGATGCTCGAAATCACCGATTTGAGCGTGCACGAGATCAAGGCCGTGCTAAGAGCGCATCCCTAGACATTCCCGATACCGAACAAGAAGAGACCCCCGGATGTCCGCCCTACCAACGCCAAGTCGCATTAACGCTCTGGAAGCCTCGGTGCATTGCCTGGACCGTCTGGCCGATGCGGTGTCCTGTGCGCGGGGCAACAATACCAGGGTGGCCGTCTATTTTGTCGCTGCCAACGCGCCGGTATTGGACAACAGTGTTTTACCAGCCGCCTTAGCGGATCGGCTGCTCGCCGTCTTGAGACAGTGCGTGGGCCCTGAGGGTGACTGTGCACAATACAGCGGCGGCAGTTTCATCGCCTTCATTCCTTCGGCAGGATCGATTACCGAGGCAGCGGCAAAGATGCACGTCATCCAAGCTGGCTTCCTGAACGTCCTTCGGCGGGGGGAGTCCGGCCGCGTCCTTGTAGGCGCGAGCGTCTTCCCCGAAGACGATACCGATTCGTCGGGCCTGCTCATGCATGCCTATTCCGCCATGCTGGACAACCTGCTGACCGACGGCCAGTACTGCAATCTGTTCAACTTCGCCAAGCAGGCCGAAGAGTCCAGGCGCAACCGGGTGACGTCCGACGTGCTGCGTGCCTTGAATGAGAACCGGATTCGGGCGTACTTCCAGCCGAAGGTCAACATCGTTACGGGCTTGCCGACTGGCGCTGAAGCCCTGGCGCGTCTCATAAAGGAAGATGGCACGGTCATGGAACCGGGACATTTTCTCCCCTATATCAAATCAGAACGCTGCTTGCTGGAACTGGACTGCGCCATGCTCGAGCAGGCGCTGCGCCAAGGCATTGCGTGGATGGACGAAGGGATGCCGCTTGCCATGTCAGTGAATGTGGCGGCAAAGCTCTTCAACAATCGTCTGTTTACGGAACGGGCGCTGGTGCTGTTGGAGAAGTATCCGCGGTTCCCGCCCGCGATGCTGGCGATCGAGGTGCTGGAAAACCTCGATATGACGGACCTCGCCTTGGCGCGCGGCCTGTTTGCCGAACTTCGCGCACATGGCGTGCGCATCTATCTCGATGACTATGGCACCGGGCGCAGTAGCGCCGCGTACATGAAAGCATTTGAGGTAGACGGCATCAAAATCGACCGGTCCTTCGTTGGTGACCTGTGCAATGGTGCGCGGGGCGAACGTGACCGCGCCATCATTGCGGCCGCGGTGGAAGTTGCCCGCGCCTTCGGACTGCGCTACATCATCGCCGAAGGCATCGAACAGGAAGACACCGCCAAGGCGCTTGTCGACCTAGGCATTACCACCGGCCAGGGCTACTTCTATGCTCGTCCGATGCCGGCGGAGAAATTCCGCGACTGGTTCCATGACGCGCACCAGTCGTACCAATCCTCCTGATTCCAAACCGACGTTTGCAGAAAGCCCCGCCATGTTTTTTAAAAACCTCACCGTGTATCGCCTGCCGCGCCAGTACAAGCTCACCGCCGAGCAGTTGACCGGCTATCTGTCGAAGATGCAGTTCGCGCCGTGCGGCAACCTGGAGATGCAAAGCACGGGATGGGCATCGCCTACCAACGATGATCGTCTGGTCTATGCCAGCCACGGGCAATTCCTGCTGAAACTGGTCACCGAGAAGAAGCTGCTGCCCACGGCCGTCATCAACGAAGCGGCGGCCATCCGCGCATGCGAACTGGAAGAACAGCAAGGTTTCAAGCCCGGCAGAAAGCAGATGAAGGAAATCAAGGAGACGGTCACTGACGAGTTGCTGCCTCGCGCCTTTGCCGTCAAAAAGGCAACGATGGTATGGATCGATACCATCAATGGCTGGCTGGTGTCGGATGCGGCCACAGTTGCGGCGGCCGAGGAAGCCGTTACCCTGCTGCGCAAGGCCGTCGAGACTTTTCCGATCCAATCATGGAAAGTCAAGCAATCCAGCACCCTAGCCATGACGACTTGGTTACAGTCGGACGAAGCCCCGGACAGCTTTACCGTCGATGCCGAAACCGAGCTCAAGGCGACGGGGGAAACCAAGGCCAGCGTCAAATATGTGAATGCGATGGAGACGAAGCAGGTACAGGAGCACATTGCGGCAGGCAAGCGCTGCACCCGGCTGGCCATGACGTGGAACGACCGCGTGTCGTTCGTGTTGACCGATAACCTGACGCTCAAGAAGGTTGCGCCGCTGGATGTACTCAAAGAGAGCCCTGAAGAGGTGATGGATGACGAGGGGCGGCTGGAAGCAGCGTTCGCAGTGATGACCGGCGAGCTGGCCAGATTGCTGGACGCGATGACGGTGGCGCTGGGCGGCGAGGAAAACGAACAGCAGGACTGGGTGCAGGAGTCGCACTCGGCACCGGAAGCACTTCCCGCCAATGACGACGAGCTCTATCCGCAGGCGCGGGAAGTCGTGCTGCAAGCCGATCGGGCATCGATTTCGCTGGTGCAGCGGCAATTGCGCATCGGCTACAACCATGCTGCGCGGCTGATTGAGTTGATGGAGCAGCGAGGCGACCTGCCCAAAAAGCGCAGTACCCCGGAGCAAATGGAGCTGGCGTCAGCCTGATCTGGACCGAATAATTTCAAGGGAGAGGGAGTGAAAATGAAAGTGAATTCAACATCGCTGCTCTTGGCAGCGATGCTCGCCACATTGAGCGCATCATGCTTTGCCCAAGTACCGAAGACAAATGACGTTCTCGGAGTTCATACTGGCGACACAGAAGACAAGGTCATGGCGGCGCTGAAAGGTTCGGGATACGCCTTGGCGGGAACAATGAAGTATGCGGCAAGCCCGGGATTGGCTGCATCAACAGCGGAACTGGTGTTTCACAACAGCGCCACGGGAAGCACACTGAAGACAAAATTTACGCCTGTCACCGGGAAAGTTATGTTTATTGACCGCGAGGACCGCCCCGCAGAAAAGCCATCCGTCAAAGCTGTTGTCGATGCGATGATTGCAAAGTACGGAACGCCGTCATCGGCATTCGATAGCAATACCCGGTTGGAATGGCGCATGAGCGCAACCGGCACACCGGAAACCGGGCAGAACTGCAAGTTTCTTGTCAATATTTCCCGTTACGAAGCTCAGCGCTGCGGAATCAGTGTCTTCGCAACCGTATTCAACACCGTCAACCCACAGATCGCCAACGCGTTCACTACCAAAATTTGGGATTATCGCGTGACCCTTGAAGATTTTAAAAAGCAAGATGAACTGATGCAGTCACTGCAGAATAAAGAGATCGATAAGGCCCGATCCGTCAGCGCTCCGAAGCTCTAAAACCGCGGCTAACCCTTTTTCCGAAAGACATCTCAGTGAAAAAACTCACTTTTCTAGCACTTGGTTTGCTTCTGGCCGCTTCGCTCTTTGGATGTGGCAAGTCTGACGTTGCGCAATCGGCAGCGGCGAAGTCCGATGCGACTTACCCTGTGCACGTGCCCAAGCCGGAGGACTACATCGTTCAAGTCATCAAGCTCGAAGCCCGTGGCGCGACAGAGAACGACGCCTGCTGGAAGGCTACCGGCAATTACAATCTCGCCAGGTCCACCGGAGTCCTGAGAACCTATGTCGGTGCAGGCAAATGTGTTTGTAAAAAAGAGGGCGAGTCACTGCTCTGCAAGCGTAATGCGTTCATTGGAGCAACCACGACTGAGCCAAGTGGCATTCCCCGCAACCACGACGGCTCTCCAATGAAGTTCATCACCGAAGACGAATAGAAAAGCACAGGCCCGCATGGGTCCTGTGCTGTGATGTGATCAAATGCCGACAGCGGCCTCTCCAGTGGTGCCGAAAAACTCCAGCGCTCCCGCATTGTCGGTGGTGACGCCGCGGGATCCGACGCTGCTTCCGGCACTATCCATGACGTGGCCCTTCAGCAGAAGCAGTTCCTCCGCCTGCAACTTGTCCACGCGTTGCGCGAGCATCAGGTGGTGGTTGTAGGCGCCGCCAGCAAACGACCTGGTCAGGTACACGATGCCGGTTGCCGCTTCCACATAGCCGATGCGCGTATCCGACTGAATTTTGAGTCGCCCGTCGAAGTGGCCGGCGTGGACCGGATAGACGACAAACTCCTGTTCCTTGCGCATGCCGGCGAACTTCCCCGTGAAGCTGGTCGTGCCCATGCAATTCCTGCGAAAGCGCTCGATCATGCAACCTCCCGAGCGCGATGGATGGTCGTTACTTCCGCGTTGATAGTGTAAGCCTCGGCCACGGTCACATCGCCATACTGGAACTGCACGTTGAACTGCAACTGCTGGCGGCCGCCGTCGGCATGCACGACATGGACGCGATGAAACCACAGGCTGGAATCGGTATTCTGCCAGCCCCGTGCTGCACGGATGACTTCCGCGCCCAGACCGAAGTCGAAGTCCATCATGTGGGCCTCGGCGATCAAGCGGCGTCGCATCGTCAGCGAGTAGGCTTCGAGTTCGTCGCCATCGACGCGCTGCTCAGCGCGGACTGCGGCCTGGGTCAGGGCAGTGACCTGGTCCAGGTACTGCTGGGGGACGGGGGAGCCGTCCAGAAAACGCATGGTGAACATGGCTTTTCTCCTTGGATGACACGCCGGAATTGGCGTGGCAACTGGAGATGCGCGTAAAAAAATATCCCGTCTGGCGAAAAGCCAGAGCGGGACAGGTGGTCAATGAAGGGCAGCGAGGTGTTCTTGCCGCGCGGCGATCATGTTCTGGCCGACAGCGTGCGCCACGCGTATCAGCTCCCGGCCCAGCGCCGTCAGGTAATACACGGGCATATGGCGATCGACATCGTGCGCAACGAATAGCAGCCGGTTGGACTCCCGAATTTCGCGGTACCGGCACTCGTCATTGGCGAGGCTTGCCGCCAGCGAGCGATGGAAGGCTTTTGCATCGAGCCACGCGTCTATCTGGCGAAGCGCGACATAGGTATCTTTGGACAGGGTGTTTTGTGCCAGCCCGGACTCCCCGGCTGCGTGGAGCAGTTCCAGTGCGCGGATATGGGGGATTTTGAGGCGCACACGGTAGATTGCTGCCATGTCATAGGCAATCTCCCAGCCCTGGTCGGACAGGACAATCTCATCCGGGCCGCCGGCGACGCCAAAGCGGCGCTGCAGGGTAAAGTGCGCGGCGATCCTGCCTTGGAAAAGGCCAACGGATGCAATCTCGTCGGCCGTCATCAGGAATGGGGCGCCGCTGGAAGCGGCAATAGAAGGGGTGGTCATTTTCTCTCTCTCCGGTTATGCGGTATTGGCCGCGGGTCGTGGTAGAGAGAGATGCTGCAAAAATTTTAACTGGCCAATCGTTCAACTATGTTCGAGGGGTTATAGAAGTCAGGACTTTGCAAGCCAGCCGTGCTCAATGGCGTAGGACACAAACTCTTCAGGCTTGACGATGATTTCAGGCGATTTCTGCCCTGGGTACCGAGCGCCGGTCAGATTGCGTTCGGAGCACAGTTGCAGGTATGCGCCAACCGTGTTTTCCTGGCTGTTGGCAACCTGCCAAAGCAGATCGTAATAGGCACGTTTCGCTTGGCCAGCAGGCGTGTTTTGGCGATATGGTGGCGTCAGTGTCAGCGGCACAATCCGTGTTGTGGCGGTCAGGGGCATGGTTCCTCCGGACGGAAAGAAATAGACACAAGGAAAAAGAGACGACTGTGAGATCGTCGTTTGACCTCGGTTAGCGTAGCGTGTTCGTTTGCCCCAGAGGTGACGTCGATCAAAAGAAAATCCCGGCCTGCAAGCAGGACCGGGGTAGTGCAATCAAAGCAGCGACAGCTGCCGAGGATCGCTCGACAAGCTGCGCAATTCAGCTAACGGGTTTCTCGCTGCCAACACCAAAGCGGCGACCGCCCCCTTCAAGCCAATCATGGTCGTGTGAAAGCGCTTAGTATCTGCCTGCACCAGCGGCACCTTCTGGATCGACGGCGAAAAACGCTTCACCGCCGAACTGGCGCAAATTGCCCAGGTCGGACCGGCCACCTCCTTGATCGCATCCACGTTTGCTGCGTTCAGGTATTTTTCGGAAAGCAACACGAGCGACATGTCGGCCGGCTCGGACAGGATTTCCTGTACGCGCTCGGGGATGCGAAGCTCTCGTCCCCATTCGATGCAGTCGTGCTTCTCCATGTCGTTGAACGTCGCGTCGTAAGGCACGATCTCGTCGTTCTCTGCCAGAACGCCAAAACCCGCCGAAATGATGTGGACGTCGACCTGGTGGCCGGACGCCCGTGCGGCGGCTACCCCACGCATCAAATGAACATGGTGCTCGCCGGTGTACATGCAACCGGCTGAGAGACCAAACGAGGCAACCTCCCGGCGCCGTGCTTCAAAGTGAGCCTTTCCGGCCTGGAAATCCGCCAGCGTCAACTGGTTCGGTACCTCATGCGCCTTGCTACCTGTGCAGGTGCTGATGATGGAGATTTTCATGCCGCCTCCATCGCATCGAAGACATCGGACACCGCCACCGCGCGCAACCGGGCAGACAACGCTTTCTTTGCCGCCTCGCCTAGACTTGCCCGTAGCGCGTAATGCCAGAGCCAGTCCAGCTCCGGATCGATCTCCTCCAGCAGTTCCCGCAAACCGTTGCCCGACTTGTGCGCCTTTATCCATTGCAGAACAGTCGCCCGGTCCGTGATGCCGTAGGCTTGCGCCAGCATCTCCACCTGCCGCTTGGTCAGCATATTCCGCTGATCCAGTAGGTCGCAGATGATCTCCGTATCATCAAAGGGACCCGACCACTCCGTGCCGTCGAACTCGTCCCGAAGTTCGGCATGCCGGTATGACACTTCCGGCATGTTCGTGCGCAGCCGGTTGGCGTCAGCAGATACAAGGGCACCCGGATTTTGCTCGAGGAAGGCATACGTGCGCTGGAACAGCGGCAGCCCCATCGAGCCGCGACCAAGGATATGGAAGCGGTCATGCCGGATGGTCGCGATATCGGCCAGCGACATGGCGGCTGCAGCGCTCGGGATGCCCACCGTGAAGCGTCGGGTACCGAGGATGCGTGCAACCCGATTGACCGTCTCGCCGGCAGGCACTGGCCCACGCTGCGCCGGCACGACGGCGTGAATTCCCCGGTCGATGTAGCCAAGGATTTTCTTCCGGTGCTCCTGTAAAAGCTGCAGGGACCATTCCGGATTGCGCAGAACGTCGGGCATGACCAACATGACGTTGTCCATCAGGGCAGGGGAGAGGTCATCGATCACCTGGTCGTAGGTGGCGAACACTTCCGCAAAGTCGGCCAGTGGACTGGCGGCCTTGCCTTTGTCCCATGCCGTGAATGCGCCATAGGCTCCGCTGTCGATGAACAGTTTCCCGCCACGGCGAAGATGCGTGCGAAGTAGCAGGATGACGCGTGACACCAGTTTGTCAGCCACGACCCCAATAGCCTGTCCCAATTCGGACAGGCCTTTAGCGTCGTAGTAGGCCGAGGCGCCACTGACGAACACGGCCCAGAAGCGATCGGGCGAGACATCGTCATTCAGGGGAAACATGCTGCCATCGACCACCGGAACATCACGGGTCACAGTCTTGGGTGGTGTGCGGCGCTTCGGGGGATCTTCCGCAGGCTGGGCGGTGAACATTTCGGCTTGGGCGCCAGGTACAGCAGAGGCAGTCGCCCCGGTTTGGGAAAGAACTTGCATTGTCGTCTCCGTTGAAAAGTCGTAACGGAGGGAAATGCGTTATCAGGAAAAAGTGGATTTCATTCGGCCCCTCATGAACAGCATCGCCCAAAACGCAATACCGTCAATATTGACGGTTGACATATCCGCAGTGCGCGTATATGCTTCGCAATGTCATCAATATACACAGCATTGCACTGGAGGAGAAATGGCTAAAAGATCGACGGAGCAGGTAACCGGACAAACCTGGCTTTACCCGAGCAGCATCGATAAAACCACTTTTCAATACTATGTGTCCTACCTCTTCTTGCATCAGATCCGGGTTCTTGCCTGGGTAATGGGCGGACAGGAAGACTGGAGCATCCTGAAAAGCAGCTTAAATGCGAACTCGTTGGCAATCTGGGACGAACAAATTGCCGCGCAGGAGCTTCCTTCATTCCGGGATATCGAAAAGACGTCCTTTGCGAACTGTCTTCAGGCGATGTATGACCTCGCATATCACGGCGAGATGGACAAAAGCCAAGTCGAACCGATGGAGCATGAAACCCGCTATACCTGGGTAGCACTCATCGTCAAGGACTTGCGAACCTCTGCCGTGGCTCATCAATGGACAAGCATGAACGGGATGGTGGAAGAGTACGCGGAAGAAGTGTGGAAAGTCATCGAATTGGCCCAAGCGCGACTCAATCTCGAAGGAATGCGGGGCTTTCTAGACGTGGACGGCGACTTCGAACGCACCCAGACCCTGACGGTACGGCAGCTAGCCATCCTGGCCGACATGGAGGAAATGTCCATTCGCTCCGCGGCAAGCCGTAAAGGCCCGAATGCCCCGCCGGTAGCGGCAGGGGTGGAGGGAACGCGTTTTCACTTCGCGGAAGCTCAAAATTGGATTAAAGCTAAGGGCACGTACATTCCTATCACACGCAAGTCGGCTAAAGGAGAGATGGACCTTGCTAGAGCAGGATTTTTAACGATCAGTGACCTGATATCGTTTTTGTGGGCACGGGAAGAACACCTGTGGATGCAAGAAGGGAAGAAAAACAGGCCGGATGTTACGCACATTCTGAAGAAACATGGTGTACCGATCCAGAAAGAAGACTTTGAAGAGATGGGGATGTATTTGCTTGCACCAGGACTTCTCTCTGAGATCGCCGCTTATCTGAAGTTGCCACATGACTTGTTTTCACTGCGAGTGCGCCAAACTGTCGCCCGAGCGGAATCGTCTTCTGTCGATCGCCAGCTGCTGGCAATGACGAAAGGGGTAAAGCCATGAGCAAAGTTGCTCAGTTTATCGACGCGCGCATCGGCGAGCTAAATAAGCTTCAGACCCAGATCGCCCACGAGGTCGGGTTTAACAAACCAAACATGATCACGATGATCAAGCAGGGTAAGACAAAACTGCCCCTCGATAAGGTCGGCCTCATGGCCAAGGCGCTGGAATGTAATCCTTCCGACCTGTTAAGACTGTGCCTTATGGAATACGACCTCGAAACATGGAAAGCAATCGAGCCCTATCTCGGCGCGTTTCTCAGCGCTGAGGAAGTCATGCTTGTTCACGCCATGCGTACGCGGTCTGTTGCTCCGCTCGAAAACGTTCTGAATATGGCGCAGTGCGAAAAGTTGGATGAATTCCTAACCCTGCTTGCACCGCCGCAAGTAGATTCGCCGCAAAGGAATCAGACATGAAGTTCACAAAGCATGCAGCTCAACGGGTGCAGCAGCGCGGAATTCCGCCCCTGGTTATCGACTTGCTCATAAATTACGGTCGTGCAGAGCACGTTGGTGCGGGAACAATACGGTACCACTTCGATAAAACGTCATTGAAGCGCATGAAAAAGTACGCCGGGCCCCTCGCCGGATATCTCACTGAGCACCTCAATTGCTTCGTTATCGTTTCTGGAGAAGGAGAGCTCGTGACCGCGGCTCATCGTTTCAAACGCAGTCATCACTGAAGAAACACTCGTGGAAACTGCTGCACATGGAAAGAAGGAGAACGAACATGGAAATGCATTTGATCATCAAGAATGACCAGGACGCCCGCAAAGCATTGGATCTGCTAACCGAGTACCTTGCCAAGGACTGGTTGAGCGATAGGGCTCAAGTCCCTCGTCAAAGAATGCTTGGCTACGACTCAAAGATGGCACTGATTGATATGCCAAATCCGGTACCAGTACGGGCGCATAATCTACTTGTGGCCAACGAAATCTACACCCTTGGTGAGCTGCTCGCGAAGACGGAGGTCGATCTCATGAGGATCGACGGTTTTGGTCCCACTTGCCTCGAAGGAGTCAAAATAGCATTAGAAAAGATGGGGCTTCGTCTGGCACTATCAAACACGCATTGAGCCTTGATCAGATTGAACAGATTTTCGAGGGCAATGCACCTGATTTAGGCATTGCGCCCTTCTCAGGGATCAAATAGTGGGCTATTAGACTACGGACTATAATGTAGTCGCATCAAAAACTCATCGAAGCTGCAAGCGTCCGCGAATCAAGGATACCAAACAGGAAAATTATGGCTTACGAAAAAATATCGTCCGTCACCCCCCAGGATGTAAAAGCGTTTCTTCTTGAAAGGGGCGCTACTGAAGAATGCCGTTGTTGTGGACGCCACGCTCTTAAAATCATGGCGGGCGATGGGGCGACGCCGAGCCTGGTCTTCGTGCCAAACGAAGGTGGCATGAATCCTGACTCCGGTACTTTACCGGTCGCAGTCGTAGTGTGCCAAAACTGTGGAACTTTGCGCATGCATGCTCTTGGCGCAATTATTGACTGGAAGCGCGCGACTGACAGCCAGGGCTAGACACTGCGAGGAAAGCAGATAACTCAGAAGGAAATGATATGGTTGAGTTTCTCGCCGTTGTCCTGGCATTCGGAGCTTATTGGTTGGGATATAAACTAGGCCGCGCTGACGGACAAAAAGAAGTTCTCATTGACTTGAGAGCGCGCATGAGGGCATGTGTTCAAAATTTATCTGGTCCTCTCAGCAAATGGAACATATCAGGGGGTCTGGTAGATATTGATTTTTACGGAGATTCGCCGCACGGTGTGGGTTACCTTGACGGACCGTTTAGCCCATCGTTCATGATCGTGAACGAGCAAGAGCTAGAAAAAAAGTTGTCGGAACGATTGTCGTTGAGCAGAGAGAGCACGGAACAAATCGAAGTGGAAGATCCCCACTTCGCTAATTTGGCGGCAGATGCCGATTCGGAATGGGAAAGCACGAATGCATATATCGGAGAGTTGGATCGGCGACTTGGGGAGATGAGTCAAGAAATACGTGACCGCCCTAAATAAATAGTAATGCCCCTGTTCCAAGAATGGAATAGGGGCATTATTTTATAAGACTAAAGGCACTGCGGCGCTACCGTTCGGCGCTTATATCGAACCGGTCCACCATTAGCGCATGTCAGCACTTAACCTCTGCTTGCCTAGCGACAAAGCAGAGACTATCAGTATTAGATAAGCGGCGTCTTACGATTAGTGTCAGAAGCTAAAGCCGAATTGGGCACCTTTTACGGATTCGGACGCCACCAGTTTGCTCGCGACCGGCTCCGAGTCAAGTGGCTTACTCAAGACGATATGCAATGTCGGAACGCCAGTACCGCTTTCCGCAAACGCTCCTGCATCGATGTCGTCGATCTGGGCGTTAAGGTTCTGCAGGAACCTCAAAAACGCCTGCTGCTTCTTCTGTTTGCCGTGCATCCAGCTTACCGACGTGATGGCAGAGAGCACGCCGCCTGGTTTCAGGAAGCGGTAGGCGGCCAAGACATGAGCGCAGTCCTGCCCGTTGGAAAAGGGAGGATTCATCACGACGACGTCGACCAATCCCGTCTGCTCGGGTGTCACCGTCAGGAAGTCTTGTTCGATCACGTCATATCCTTTTGCCTGAAGCGCCAACACGTTCGGCCGATAGTTTTCGACGAGGATCAGCTTGGCACCGGCCGCTTCTGCGACATCTGCCAGCGCGCCATGGCCTGCGCTTGGCTCCATGACTACCTTGCCTTCGACCGATCCAACGGCGCCGACGATGCGGTGAGCCAAGTCTTCCGGAGTGAAGAATGACTGCGTCGTCTTCTTCGCATTGAGCGCCTTACCAGCTAACAAACTGTCGAAGACCTGCGCCACGTCGACCCCGGCATCGAACGCAAAATACCCCCGCGCGTTGTACTGCCCGCCGCTGGTTTCGATCAGGTGTTTGATTTGAGTGTATTGCTTGAGGCGGGTCTTCGGCAGAACAATCCTGTTGTCCTCCAGCGAGAGCAGGGCGATCTCTGCCTGAAGACTTGCCGGCGGCGCGGCCATCACCGGGTCTGGCGAGCAAATGCAATATCTACCTTCGTCGTGGATTATTGAGATCGTTTGTCCTGGCAAGAGCGAAGGTGGGCCGAGGATGATGGCGCCTTCGGCGAGTTGACCGGCTGCGTCCGCATATCCGTACTGTCGAAAATAGCGGTCAGCGGCGGCCCGGGAGATAAAATGGCATGTGTTTGTGTACTGCATCGTTGCCTCCAAAGAGAAATCCAACGCCAATTCGTTGTTCCCGACATGTTTGGTAAAAAAATACCCGCACGGCCAAGGGCACATGCGGGGTGGGGCTTAAACGTCGTAGCGGGCGCGGTAACGCTTTTCCGGTGAGCTCAGGTCGTACTCGACGACGATGTTGGTGGCGCCGGCAATCTCCTGCAGCAGTTCGTCCAGATAGGTTGCCGATTCCGCGGAGGTCCAGTTCGTTGAGTCAAGGACGATCTCTTCTACCTTGCCCCAGTCGCCCGGACGAACATTGGCGACGATTGCTGCCCGGACTGCCTGCAGTGGGGCACTTAGTCACCCAGTCCAGCCGCCGAGCGAAGGCGAGCCGTCGGGAAGGAAAATCATGCCTTCAATCGCGTGTATCGCGACGTACTCCGCCAGCAGGTATTGGTCGATGTACTCGCGCTGCTGTTGCGCCGTATAGGCGAAACTTTCGTCCAGTCCCAAAGCGCCGGTGACAACATCCCAATCAGGCAGGAACACCAGATTGGCATCCGCCGCGGCCCGAATCGCCGCATCCCAGTCGAGAATGCGCCGTTCGGTATGGACGGTGTAGGTCCAGCTGTCGTCGAGCCGGAAAACGCGGACACGGGCTTCCTCGAACAGGCGATGCAGGAGATAGAGCCGGGTTGTTTCGGTGAGCGGCTCGGCCGGCGCCTGGGAGGGCGTGACCTGTTTCATGCCGCGCAGGACCTCGTTGAGCTGCCCGACAGCCAGGGCGAGGCGTCCCACGGCGTCACCGGTGTCTGCGCAATCCTCGGCATCCGACAACTCGGTCATGATGAAGCGGAACAGGGAATTGCCGCATGCGTCGACGTCGTCTTTGCTCGTGAAGTGACTGAAGGCGCCGCCTTCAAAGGTGCTGGCGGCGTGCTGCTGGAAGGCATTGAACGTCATGGTTTTCTCCAAATGGGTAGCCAGAAAGGCCTGGCGATGGAGATGCGCCCACGCGGAAAAAGAGGCAAATGACAACAAAAAATCATTATTTCGGCGTTGGCTTCGTGCGTACAATCTGGGAGTTCCCAGCCCGCGGTCCACATCGACGGCTGACCGGATGTCGTTTCCCGACTTCGCAAGGAGCCCAGCAATGCCCGCCAACCCCTCCTGCGGCAATTGCGTTCATGAACAAAAGGAAGGGGGAGGGTTGCAAAACCACGATTCGAATGTAATGCAAGGGAGTCAGCATGCTGTTGTTTCGCGCGGCGTATCACAAACGGCTTAAAACCGATCTGGCTTGGCGCTTCTGTGGGATGTCTATCCTCCTCACGCTGGTCACGATTTCCGTCGTCGAAATGACCGTCACGGCGAGCTTGCAGGAGCAGATCGGACAGCGGCTGGCAGCGATGGCGTTCCAGACGGCCGACAAGCTCGACCAGGGCATGGCTGAGCGCTATCGCGAGTTCGAACTGCTGGCCGAACAGGGCAACCTCGGTGATCCCTCCGAGCCTCTGGCTCGCAAGCAGCAGCGGCTTGAACGCATCCAGAAGGCGTATCCCTACTATGCGTGGATCGGTGTCACCGACCTGCAGGGACGCGTGTTGGTAGATACCAAGAGTTTGCTGACCGGCGTTGACGTCTCAAAGCGGCCCTGGTTTGGCGGCGCGCTGGCCGGCACGCATATCCAGGATGTGCATGAGGCCAAGTTGTTGGCGGCCAAACTGCCCTACGCGGGAAGTGAGCCGCCCCGATTTGTCGATGTCGCCTTTCCGTATTCCGGTCCTGACGGCAAACCGGCAGGCGTCGTCGGTGCCCACATGAGCTGGAACTGGGCCGCGCAGATGCAGCGTGACGTGCTGGCTGTGGCAGGCAGCCCCAGTGTTGAAGGGTTCATTGTGTCCAAGGATGGCACGATCCTGGTCGCGCCGGTGGGCAATATCGCCCGTCCCATCCCAGCATTGGATGGCTCTGGCAACGGCACGAAGGGCAACGGATACCGGATTCAGCGATGGGCGGACACGGAGGAATACCTCGTCGGCTATGCCACCACGCGTGGCCATCAAGCGTATCCGGGGCTCGGATGGACGGTGCTGGTGCGGCAGAACGTGAAGTCCGCCTTTGAGCCGGTGCGGCGGACGCAGCAACTGATTTTTTGGCTGGGACTTGGCATTGCACTGGTTTTTTCCGCGTTCGGTGTGCTCCATGCCCGCGGATTGGTCGCGCCGCTCGTGGCGCTGGCAGACGGCGCACGCCGCTTGCGACTGGGGCAGGCGGCCAGCCTGGCGCCGACAAATGCACATCATGTCGAGGTGCAGGAATTGGGTTCGGCGCTGACGGCCCTGGTCGATGATCTGCAGGCCAACCAAAAGACGCTTCGAGACCTGAACGCGTCGCTGGAAAACAAGGTCGCCAAGCGCACCCAGGCACTGGCGGCCAGCGAGGAACGCATGCGAATCATCACCGACAACACGCCGGTATTGATCGCCTACCTCGATGCCCAGCAGCGCTTTCAGTTCGTCAACCGCACGGGCGCCGAATGGCTTGAACTCGACCGGAACGCCATTGAGGGTCGGTTCGCCAAGGATGTCCTGCATGAAGCCGCCTATGCGGCGCTGGCGCCGTCGATGGATAAGGCGCTTGCAGGAGAGCACACCACGTTCGAACACAGCCGCCCTTACCAGGGCAAGCATCAACACCTGACCACCCAGTTCGTCCCTGAGACCGATGCCCGCGGCCGGGTCGTAGGCTTTTTTGCATTGGCGCAGGACATCACGGACAGCAAGAACTACCAGCTCGCGCTGAAACAGGATTTGCTGACCGATGCACTGACCGGGCTGCCCAACCGAACCGCTTGCCTGCAAGAGATTCAATCGGCGGTGGCGCGCACGCGGCGCAGCAGGAAGCCATTTGCCGTCATGTTCCTTGACGTCGACCGGTTCAAGCAGATCAATGACACCTATGGTCATGACGCCGGCGATCAGGTGCTCATCGAGTTTGGACGGCGGCTGCGCCAGAGCGTTCGGGATAGCGACTTGGTGGCACGGCTTGCGGGGGACGAGTTCCTGATCATCGCGCAGGACGTCAATGATCCGGTGGACGATACGGTTCTCATCGCACAAAAGGTGCTTGATGCCATGATCGATCCCCTGCAGGTTGGTCAGAGTGAGGTTCACGTGACCACTAGCATCGGGATTGTGGTTGGTAGCAGCGACGACAGCGACCCAGCAGCGATCATCAAGCGAGCGGATGCCGCCATGTACGACGCCAAGCGCGATGGCCGCAACTGCTATGCCTTCGCCAGGCACGAGCGCAACGCCGTCGACGTCATCGACGGCTGAAAGCAGGGGCCAGGCTTGCCCCGGCCGCAAGCATTCCGGTACATGGTTCTGCTCCAAAAAGCCAATCCCGCACCGCCAAACGGCGCGTGCGGGAAGGGAAGATCAGCAAACGGGCGGCGTCACAGCGTCGCGTGTGCTTCTCAGGATCTGGGTGCCCGGCTCAAACTCTACCGGCCAGAATCGATTAAGGATGCCATCGGGCGTGTCCGTGCCCGGCTCCATGCGGCAGGTGCCAAATGCATACCAGACGGCCTTGGGATCGACTTGGGCGGCGTAGAGGCGCACTTTGTCGACTTCTTTGAGCGCGGCGACGTGGTCGTTGACAAAGGGACCGAGCAGCAGGCGATACCTGCCCTGGTCGTTTCAGCAGGACACGTAGTAGTTGCCATCCTGCGTATCAGGTCCTTGAAGCGGGGTCTCGGCGATTCTTTAATGGGCCTTCGTATTCTCCATTGAATAGCTCCCATGCGGGGGAGCGAATAAGCATTGCCCTAGAAATGTCGACACCGAAAAAACAAACCCGCATGGCCGGTGAGGGCGCATGCGGGCGAGTGGATCAAAGGACGCGGTTAGGCGTTGTTCAGGTCGAAGTGGCCGCGGCGGTTGCCGATGATCCAAGCCATCTTCAAGTCGCCATTGTCGGCATACTCGGTCGGCGCAAGCTTTTGTCCTTGGGCAGCGGCGCTATAGCCATCATGCGCGGCGCGATCGACACGGGCATCCTTGGGATACGGGTTGGACGAACTCATAGATCTCCTTGGTACGTTGAAGGCGGTCGCAGAACAAACACCCGCATTGTTGCACGAATTGCCATGCAGAAATAATGAAATGGTCATCATTTGGCCTCGTGTCCGCGGCGTTGTCCGATCTGCCATGCAGCGCTTAGCAGGTCGTCCATGGCATAGCGACTCGGCATCCGGGTCTTTCCGCGCAAGGCGGCACGGAAGCCGGCAAGGGCAGCCTGGTCGACGGCGCTGTCGCCAGCGAAGGGGTTCGACGAAACGCGTTTGTTGTGCATGTGCTCAGCCCTCCTGACGCGGATCGTTGTGTGCCTGAAGGGATTGGATTCCCCGATCGGTGTTCGACAGCTTTTCTTCGCGCTCAATGTCGTCCCCCAAGCGTCGGGCCTGTTCCTGCAAGCGTGCCAGTGTCCTGGCGTCCAGCGTGACGCTGGCCGCCAGATCCTTCAACAGGGTTTCCATGCGCTCTGCATGGCGAAACAGGGATACGAAGCGATGTACCCGGTTACGGCCATTGTCGAAGTTGTCGTGGAACTCTGCCACGATCGCTTCAACGCCTTCCGTATGGTCGACGACGGTAATCCCCTTCATGTCCTGGCCATGCGAAAGCAGTGGGCCATGAGGAAGTTCTTCAAACTCAATCATGCGATCTCCTTAAGAAGCGGCGGTTGCCGCGAACAATGCATGGTTTCCGACTGATGCCGGCGTCCCATTGCAGGCAGAGATGCGCCTTCAAAAATAAGAGACAAAACCATTATTTCAAAATCGCCTTTTTCGGTACGATCGCGCCGAACAGTCCCTTTTTCTTGTGGCCGCATGTCGTGGCGCTACGCTTGGTTAGCTTTTTGGGAGGAAGTAATGGAAATCGAATACACGTCGGCGATGGGAGAAGCCGGACAGAGATACATCGAGTCCTTGTGCTACGGCAGCCAGGGCGAACGCCTGATTAATCCGCCGTCCATGCCGGGGAACTTCCGCTGGCACGAGCTGCTTGCCCACATGCTCGCCGCGGCGCCGAAAGTCATCACGCCAGCCGTGCTCGAGGCGGTGTCGCCATCCCAGCGACTGCAACTGGTCGAGATGTACCACGACCTGAACAAGACGCCCGGCAATACCACCCGGGCGGCAGCCGAACACATGTGGCATGTGGGATACCGCAAGTACTCGCCGCCACTGTTGCAGCGGATGACGTCGCTTAAGGACCGCGTGCCCGATCCGCAGACGGTCGACCGTGTGTTGGTCTATACCGAGGGATCGGACTTCCGCGGCGAGCAGTTCTTCGACATCAAAACGGAAGAATTGCTTGGCGATGTCGATCCGGAAAGCGGGGAACTTGTTCAGTCCGAAGTTGCCGCCGCCGCCACGCACTGGATGCCCTTGCCACTGCCGGGCCTGTGGGGAGATGCGCCTTTGCTGGACGAAGGCGACTTTTCCAACCGAAGCCGTGCGGAGCTGGTGCATTACATCGCCCAGTGCCGGGCCGAGATCGATGGCCTGAGCCTTGTGGTCGCCCAGCATGAGGAAAGTGCCAAGAACGGCCGGGACTCCACTTATTGGATGATTCGTGCCACCGAGGCGCAGGAAGCTGCCGCGCAAGCGCAGTCCGAGTTGAGCTCGCTCAGGCACGACAAGGCGCTTGGCGAATCCCTCATGCACGCCGTGGAGGGACTGCTGGCCAATCCGGACTCGGCCTATCGCCGTGCGGAAGTGCAGGATCTCATTGCGCGCATGGCGAAAACCGTGGTGCCTGCCGGCGTTTGCATGGATGAGGCCTGCGCCGGCGGAACCTGCAACAGCAACATGTGCCGCAAATCCATGGACCTGCTGCAGTTGGAAAACCCGGCTGGCAACGCATCGAGCGCAGAAGGGGAGGCGGCATGAGCACCGAGTGCATGTATTGCAAGTGCTCGCTGGAGTTCACTGAGCATTTCGTGGTTCGGCGGGCCGTCAAGCCGCCCTATGCGCCGCGCCGCTGGCAAAAAATCGGCGCCTGCTGCGATAGCTGCGAAGCGGCGGGAAAACCGACTTCCATCGAGTACAAGCAACAGTGATCCACCAAGCCCACACGCGCCATGTCGCCGTGTGGGCTTTTTCTTTGCGCTACACCGGCGCAATCAGGCCTTCATCATTTACCCCGTCAGAGAGTACCCGCTTGGAGACGCGAAACGCATGGAAGGCATTTGCCGACAGCGCCTTTGTCCTTGCCAGCTGCTCGGCGTCTTCCGCACTGGTTGCCGGATCCATCCAGGCACGGGCGTCCTGCGGCGACAGGATCACCGGCACCAGGTCGCGCGGATTGCCAAACCCCAGCTGGCCAGCAGTCACAAAACACCATCCCATGCCCGGCAGACGTTCGGGTTTGTACGGCCGGAAGGACGAGATAACGGCGCACAGCATGATCCCGCCCTCTTGCAGCCGCACGTACCACGGGTTGGAGCCATCCGGCGGCAACTCATGGTAGCCCTCAATCGGCACGATAGCCCGTCCCTCGCGCCACATATGCCGGAAGTACCGCTCGCGCATGGCGAAGTCGATGCCCACAGCCTTGAACATCCGCGCGCCATCCTCGGGCGGCTCGAAGCCGAAGCGCACGGTATCCATCTCTTCGCGCCCGAGGTGGAGGCGATGCAGCATCCACGGCCAGCTTCCGGGCGCCATGTTGTAGTGCGGAACGAGGTTGCCGCCCTGGTACCTGCGCGGGTCGGACTTCGTGTCGAAGCCAACGGCGCTCGCATAGGCCATGCGGGAGAGCGTCTGGGTCAATCGGGCCGGCATGTGTCAGGTCCCAAAATATTAAATTTTTCGTTCATTTCCTTCGCTTTGACGCAAAACGGGCGATTTGCCCATTATTTTAGGAGAGAAGGAAAATGAACATCGCAATCGAAGTAAAACCCATCGTCGACCTCACCGCCAGCGGCTGGGCCGCACGCATGTTCCAGGCCAAGGTGCCGGTCCGGGTCAATACCGGCCGTATCAACAGCCGCAAGCTCAGCCACGTCGTCAATCTGGACAGCACCAGGCTCGAAATCGTTCAGGGAGAAGAGACGTCAATTACCATGCTGCACAAGGATGTGGGTCCGAACGAAGTCCGGATTCTCAACCTGCTCGCTGCCGCAGGCCTGCTCAGTCGCATCGGCATCGACGGCAACCTTGGCTCGCCCATCCCGGCGTTTGACGAGGACGAAGCCGCGCGCCGCTTCTGGGTGCTGGCGATCAAAGCTGGCGACGAGGTGGACGTGATCTACAGCCGCGCCCGGGAAGACATCCTGCGCATGACGGTGGTCAAAAACGAGGGTGGCTGGATTCGCCTGCTTCCGCAGGATAAGGAAGATGCCGCCAAAAACCACGTCATCGCCTGTGCGGTTAACGGCCAGACGGTTCCCTATCACGCCAAACTGGTTCGCCCCGGTTCGGTCTATCCGCTCTGAGAGAGGCAACCGTGGACATTCAGGAAATTCGAGCAAGATTGGATGAGCTTGGGGAAACGGCAAAAGCGCGCATGCGCGTGTCTGCCCCGGATTTCGCCGGCGCCGTGGGCGGTGCCGAAATCGACTTTATGACGGACCAAGAGCGCGCTGAGCGCCACAAGCTGGTGATGATGCTTCCCAGTTCGTTTGAAGAAGCCCAAGCAGCGAAAGCCAGGATTCAGGTCCGGATTGCGCAGCGTCGAAGCCAAACCACTAAGCCTGTCGATCTCGACGGAACTGTCTCCCGTTTCTTGTTGCGAGAGGCAACATCGCTTGTCCGCAAGGCGTACCCGGCGGTAAAAATACGACGGGCTTGGACATACCACTTCCATCAGGACCACTGGGAGTTCCACGGTCCGGACGGGTTTTACTGGGATGGCCGCGCGGACGGCGCGTATCACGCACGGTACCAGGGCTGGATGGCATGGCTCAAGACGATGGGAGTCAGCAAAGCCTAATGTTCCGACCTGTCACGGCTGCAAGCACTGCTGGTACACCGCCCCGTACGGCAAGGCAGGCGATTATCTGGGCAAGCCTGAGATATTGTCCAAGCCGCATTCGCGGTGCCTGAAGCTGCAAGCATATATCCCAATGGTATTGGGCGAACACGGCAAGTGGATCAGGTCGGAAGTCCCCAGTGACTGCCCGATGTTCCCATCAGACTGCCGCTTATAAGGTCTCTAGGTCCCTGCCTCATAGAGGGGTAGGCGACCCAGATCCGATCCACGACATCGACTAACGCAGAAAGGAAAAGCCACCATGCAATCCCCCATGATCACCAATGCTGACTATATCGAACCATCCCAAAAGGGGCGATACAGTCCATTGCAAGTATTGAAGTCCGCCGCCGGATACTACATCGGTACGATCTATACCGATGAATACGGCGACAAGGAGCCAGGTTCCCGGGATTCGGGTTACTTTGCGACACAGGAAAAGGCGCAGCAGTTTCTCGACACCGTATCCAGTGTCGCAAATCCGCAGGACTATCTGCGCGATCACCCCTAACCACGGAAAGGCAACATGAGAAAAATTGTTCCACTCTTCCTGATCTGCGCACTCGCCATTTCGCCGGCGTATGCCAGAAAGAAGTCGGCAGCACAGGAACTGGAAGGCGCAGTGACGTCGATGCTCCAGCCGGGGTCTTTCAAGGTGCCGGCCACCGGGGAGATCGAGGTCGCGTTTTCCCCAAACGAAGGTGCCGAAAAGCTGGTGATCAAGACCATCGACTCGGCCCGGTCATCCATCCGTCTCATGGCCTACAGCTTCACGTCGGCAGCGGTTGTGTCGGCCCTATTGCACGCCAAGAAGCGTGGCGTCGATGTTGCCATGGTCGTCGACAGCAAGGGCAACATGGATGAGGACAGGAGCGGCAAGGCCACGGCAGCGCTCTCCACATTGGCCACGGCCGGCGTGTCGGTGCGCACCATCAGCATCTTCGCAATTGCCCACGACAAGACCATCATCGTGGACGAGGCAACGGTCGAGACAGGCAGCTACAACTTCACCAGTTCGGCCGCCACGCGCAACAGTGAGAACGTCATCGTCCACTGGAACAATCCGCAGCTCGCCGCGGTGTACCTGAAACACTTCGAGCGCAACTGGAAACAGGGCGTCGACTTCAAAAAACGATACTAAGGAGAGACACCATGCAAACAGCAGTCGTCGAGAAAACCCGCGAGGAAGTCGAGGCTTTGAAGCGGAACTGGCAGGAGGATCCCTGCTGGGATCTGGGAGAGACGGAAGGGTTCGAGGCCCACCGGGCGGAACTGGCCGCATTCCAGACGGAGAACGAACGTATCTGGCGCGACCAGGCAAAAGTGAGGCAAGCCAAGCAGGAGCAGGACATTGCGGACAAGGCGATCGCTCTGGGCATTCCCGGCAACATTGCGCTGGCCGGCTATATCCTTGACCTGGAGAGGCGAATCAGCAATCTGGAGAGCAAGGTCCTGCCGTTCTGACCGAACATTGACATCATCGACCCCATATCGCAAGCACGCGGTATGGGGTTTTTCTTTGCGCACTCAGCCCCGAAGAACAGGAACATCCTGCTTTTGAAACAGGAAAGCCCTTCGGACCCAGCGACTGCGCAGCAGGCGCGTACAGCCGCGCTGCCGGCGAGCCGAGCGAGCCACGAACCGGCCAATCATAGCGCACAGGGTAGGGCTGGCCACCCGGCGCCATCGCGCCCTGTACCGCCTCCAACACGCCATCAGCAGCGCACATCGCACCGACGCGCCATCCACTCCAGCAGGCACCACGTACCAGCATCACCAAGGACATCGACCGGCCACATCGCATCCGGCGCGAATAGCGCCTTCCGTTGCCGCGTAGCGGCTTCCCCGGCGCGAAGCGCCATCCCCAGCGCAGCGCGCTCACCCCGGCCGCGACCAGCGGCTTACCCGGCGGTGGTTTCATCGCCGCCTTATACCTGCCGAGACGCTAGGCGAGTGCAGGGGGTCCCGGTGTGCGGCACGCCCATACCAGCTAGGTTGCCTGGACGAGCGCAGCAGCTACCGGCAGGCAACCAGGACAGCCCGCGCCGAAAATTCCAGTCCGTGCCTCAAACCTCGATGGGGCCTGCAGTCCAACTGTGCGCGCCTTATATACGGGGCCGGCTGGCGAGAAGAAGCAGGGCTTTCCTGAAGTTGAACCACAATAATTAGCAGCAGTGGTCGATGGTTCGATGTCTACGAGGGAAATCCTCCTAAGGTCCCGCTTGATCCATCGCGCAAACGTCGCCGCCCGCTAAAAACGTGCACCCAACAGCCTCTTTGTTTCAATCTAATTGGACCGGTCCCCAAGTCAACCTGTGCGCAACAGCAGCTTTATCGGCGTTCCGCGCAGGAGCATTTGATGCCTTACCTGATGGACGATCCGCACTGCCTGCGCGCAACGTTTGCGTTCATTTTTCGATCGTGTAATATCCCCAATAGGGATATCCAAAAGGTAGCACGATGAGATGAAGCAACGGGAATTATTGCAGACCGCTATGCACGACCTTGACCTGACGCGTGAAGCGTTTGCAGAAAGGCTTGGATGCGCCAAGCGGACCCTCGATAAATGGCTCCTACCCGATACATCGAACGACTATCGGAAGATGAACGAAACGATTTGGAACCTGGTGCGCGAAATACTCGCTCATGAAAAGCTGAAAGCCAAGCATGAGAGACTTCAGAAACGGATTATAAAAGACGACTAGTTATTTCATTGGAGATAAGAAATAAAGCCGGCGCTTATGAACCACCAAAGGAAAGACATGGGTAGAAAACACAAGACCTTAGCTCAGTCAGAAATCGGCTCTAAAAAATGGGACGAAGAAATGGAACGACAAAACCCCGGTTGGGGCAAGCGGCATGCAGCGCGCGCTCTTATCGGGCAGTTTCCAATTCCAGCTGAACGATTGAAGCGCTTAACAGGCCCAGCGATTGACTTGAA
Organism: Noviherbaspirillum galbum; assembly: GCF_010974945.1. Classification (GTDB taxonomy): domain Bacteria; phylum Pseudomonadota; class Gammaproteobacteria; order Burkholderiales; family Burkholderiaceae_D; genus Noviherbaspirillum; species Noviherbaspirillum galbum. The sequence continues at coordinate 118,180 of NZ_JAAIVB010000011.1, forward strand.
CCCACTTCCGCCATTGAAGTAAAGGGAAATGATGAGAGACGTTGCAAAGCAGGCATATGAGGCAACCAAAATTGGCGCCACAGGATGGATGCGCCCAGATGCTACAAAAGGTGAAACACTGGAAGGATTCCAATCGGTATTTCACAGTGCACAAGCGATGCAGGACGCTGGATTGATCTTAATCCAGCAAGTTCACCGTGAAAGCGCTAGTGGGAAAAAGCTGATCGACGCGATTCAATTCATGCGCGCGAAATAGCGACGCACGAATTGACGCTCTGGCGTAGAAAAGAGCTAAACAGGGAGATTGTGATGGCAAATTTTTTGTATGTTGATAATTCCAATATTTGGATTGAAGGAATGCATGTGGCGGCCTATCAAAATGGGCTCGTCCCCGATGTTTGGTCCGCAGTACAAAACAAAATTACAGACCCCACTTGGAAACTGGATTTTGGCAAGCTTTTCGAATTTGCGGGGGGGCAAAAGGCAGATGTCGCAAAAGCTGCTCTTTTCGGGTCGCGTCCTCCACAAAACGATTCAGTGTGGTCCGCAGCGGAGCGTCGCGGTTTCCAGGTCATTACTTATGACCGTAATGTGGCCAACCACGAAAAGAAGATAGATACCGACATCGTTGCCACGATGATCGAAGATTCGTACGAGCTAATGAAAGCAGGCGACGAAATTACGCTGGTGGCCGGAGACGCAGATTATGTCCCAGCCATCGAAAAGCTTAAAAGACGTGGCTTCCCTGTTCACGTCGTGTTTTGGAAGCATGCATCGCGCGAGTTAAAGGATGTCGCCACTAGATTCGTGCCGCTCGATGACTATCTAAAGCACTTGGCGCGCTGATAAGAATATCCAGCGGTTAGCGAACCATTAGTTCATTTTTCATTTCTCCGTTAGCATGCTGGCCATCCGAGTTTTTATCGCGCTAGCACTGGAGAGCCCATGTCATTTGCTTGGCCCACATTCACGACCGAGACGGCCGCCGCCAAGAAGCCGGCAAAGCCGAAACAGCCGGCAAAGCCCCGTCCCGGCGCTGTGATCATCCAGAATGGTCAACCTCTGAGGTATTGCCCGTCACCCGCGAATTGAATAGGAATGGACATTAAGTTGAGGTGCATGTGTAAAGGACATTCAAGAAATCGCCATGTCCATACCATTTGTATTAAAAGCGGGTATTCATCATGCACTATGTCCATACCCTTCGTAACGCAATTTGGCGGGATTTAACGACTAAGTAAGTGCGACCGGCGATGCGCGGTCAACCTACCTCGCGCCGGATGGCGGCGCGATCCGCGCATAGCGCGGACTGCGGGCCAGCCTTCCCTTGAACAGCCGAGTGCCGGCTCTATTCGCCCGTCTCTCGGTGTGTTGACCAACCGCCAAGGCAAGCTTGCAATACAAGAGAGCGAACTCCTCGCCTTGGCGTGCGTATTCTGGACCTCGCCCGAGCCATGTTCGGCGACGTCTTCACTTAGACAGAGTCATAAGCGGATTTGGAAAAGGGATTAGTCCGCATCGCTTCAAGAAGCGGCCATCCACGGTGTTCAGTTGATCGCCGGCAGTCGACCCCAAGCCGACTGTCAACATTCTCTATAGCAGACGTTCCGCTAGCAACTAATACGGAGTTTTCACACGCCTTCGACCCCTCGTTGCCACTGCTGAACTTCATAAACAGACGTTACTTCCATTGTTCGGCAATATGACCGCCACGAATTTTGCCTGTAGCTGAATCCGCTCATGTAGCCTCCGCGTATATAAGAATGGACGCTCAACTATCCCCACTTTTCTACAGAGGCAATCATGAAAAAATTCAGTCAATTATTACTGGTTTCAAGCATTGTGCTGGCATCTGGATCAACTTTCGCAAACGACAAGGTCATGGTCGGTGGCCAATCCATGCTGCCGTCAAAGGACATCATCGATAATGCGGTCAATTCAGCCGATCACAAAACCCTGGTTGCAGCAGTCAAGGCTGCCGGTCTAGTGGAAACTTTGAAAGGAAAAGGCCCATTCACCGTATTCGCGCCAACGGACGCCGCCTTTGGCAAACTACCCGCTGGGACTGTCGATAACCTGGTCAAGCCGGAAAGCAAGGCGGCTCTAACCAAGGTTCTTACTTACCATGTCGTTTCAGGCAAATATGATTTCACAGCCCTGTCTGATGCAATCAAAAAGGGTCAGGGAAAAGCATCGCTGCCAACAGTAAGTGGCGGCAAATTAATGTTTGCCATGAATGGTCCGCATAATATCCAGGTTTCCGATGAGGCCGGCGGTGCCGCCAATATCAGTGTCTACGATGTATATCAATCAAACGGTGTCATCAATGTCATTGATTCAGTGCTGGTGCCGAAGTAAGAATTGATGCTGTAAGATTGAACGGGACCTTAGAATATCGAGACCCGTTGATCCAAGTGAGTCTTCTCCTGAGGGTGAATTGGCGTAATTGCCGACCTTGGCCGAACCATAGAAAGTTCGGCCTTTTTTTGTCTGAAAAGTTTTATCAACAAGAGAGCATACTGCTACTTTGCCGGATCATCATAGGCTCTAAATTTTGATATCTTCAGGATACAATTGAGGACATCTTCATTCCGGAAAAACTATGCGCCGTATTACCATTTCTGTTGACGAGGAGCTTGCCCGTCAATTCGACGATCTCATCGAGCGGCGAGGCTATGTTAATCGCTCAGAAGCATTCCGTGATCTTCTTCGCGTGCGAGTCGAGGAGGAGCGCAAAGTCAGCAATCAAGCTCGGCATTGTGTAGCAACGGTCAGTTACATCTATAACCATCATGAGCGCGAACTGGCCCGGCGTTTGACGACACTTCAACACGATCACCACGACATTTGCGTCTCTACGATGCATGTGCACCTCGACCACAATAACTGCATGGAAACGGTCGTATTGCGAGGCGCATTTTCGCTAGTGAACACCTTTGCTAATCAGCTTGTTGCGGAAAATGGCGTGCGGCACGGAAACATCCATATCGTGCCTGTAGAAATGGCGACGCCTTCTACAAAAAAGCATCGCCATATTCACCTGATGCCAAAGACGTGAAGCACGTCAATAGTCTCAGTAGTTCATGACCAGCGTCGCCCTGAACGAACGGGATTCAATCGGGTGGAAATGCACGTCATTGACTGCCGCCGATTCACCAGGCAAGCGCGACTCATAGTAATAATCAATTGCTGAAGCTTTTCGGTTGAGCAGGTTATAGCCTTCCAGTTCAATCCGCATCTTCGGGTTGATCTTGTAACCGATGCGGCCATTTAGCGTAGTTGTACTGTGCGAACGCACGCTATTGTCTTCGATCAGCGGACGTGGTCCAAAGTAGCGCAATTGCAAGGCTCCAAAATACGGGCCAATATTATCCACTGCAACCGCCACCGATCCTACGCCTTCGACAGCGCCTGGGATCCGGTTGCCAACGGGGTCGGCATCGCGGAATCGGGCACGTGCAAAAGCGATATCCGCATCCACGGTCAACCATTTGGTCGGTTTGTAGTAGTTATTGAACTCGAAGCCGTAACGACGGCTTGGCCGACTGGCCTCGGTCGTACCAGCGTCACCGACAAAGAGGAGTTCCGAGTCGAAATCCAGCCGATAAACCGCCAACGAAGTCTGCAGGCCTGGCACGAATTCGGAACGCACGCCGAGCTCCATGCCCTTTGCCCGCACCAGCGGTGACACGCGGTCAACAGGGTCGCCCGATTTCGGATCAATCGTGATCGTTGTACCTCGTGCATCGTTACTATGGAACCCGTTCCCCAGATTGACGTAGTACTCAGTCTTGGCCCATGGACCGAAGATGAGGCTTAATTTTGGACTGACGATACTGTCATTGCTCTTGCCTGAATTGACCGGGTTGTCACTGCGCACATCGAAACGATAAAAATCGCTGCGAATTCCCGCGACGGTACGGAATTTTTCGCTCCATCGCGTATTGTTTTCAACATAAATACCTGCGCTGCCTTCGACTATATGGTCGGTTCGGGTTGTTGACAGGCGCTGTCGCGACACAGTGTTATGCAGGCCATTAAAGATATTGTCATTCTGCAGTTGCAAACCCACCGTGTTCTCTGACTGCCGTCCCAGCAGCTTGGTTTCCCAGGTGTGGCTGAGATTAGCTCCAAAGGTCGTGCGCCGGTCGGGTTGATTGAACTGGTCGCCGTTGACCGGATCATCATTGAAGTAGGTGAAATTGGAGTACAAATCGAGCTGATTGTGAAGGACGTATGCGTTCGCACGCGTAGCAGAAGAGTCGCCAGTCTTGCGCCAGGCCGTCGACAGGCTATACCGGTGTGACTCGCCGCCATCGGTGGGGTCAATGAAACCGAAGCGAGAAAGTGCACCACTATCGACCGCGCGTTGTGGGATTTGGTCAGTAGCCTGCCATCGGGCGCGGTAGGCCATTGCCGATACATTGAATCCGTTTGCCTCTGTGCCTTCGCTATAACGCAGCACACCATTGGTACGTCGGTAGTTGTCCGGCATTACAAACGGACCGTCATTGTGAAACAGCTCCAATGCATATAATAAATGGCCATTGCCCACTGCTGGCGAATCCGCCAGCAAGGTGCGTCGGTAACCATTCTGTCCGATACCTATGCTCGCAATACCGGCTGCGAGCTTGTCCGCATACACCACGCTGGACGCACCTGCAGACGCGAAGTCGCCTTCAGAGGCGTAGTACGGACCTTTTTTGTACTCCAGGCGAGTGGTCAACTCCGGGATCAGGAAGTTCACATCGGTCCATCCCTGCCCATGTCCGTGGGAGCGCTGATTGACTAACATGCCGTCCACGGTAGTTCTGAAATCGGTACCATGATCAAGGTTGAAGCCGCGCAGGTAAAACTGGTTGGCTTTGCCCTCGCCGCTGTGCTGGCTGACGATCATGCCCGGGGTCGCTTCGAGCAATTCGCCGGCCCGGTAAACCGTACGGGCTTCAAGCTGCTTTTGTGTCACGATGCCACTATTGGCTGAGTCCGCAATGCCGATTTGGCTGGTACGGGAAGTCTCAATAGTGATACTGGGGAGTGTGGCTTCGGCATCGGCTGCGTAAGCTCCCGACGCATGCACCAGAAAAGTGCTGAGTACAGCAGCACTCAGCGTGGTTCGGCGTAACTGGACGCCAACGATTTTCAACCTCACGGCAAGCCTTTCAAATTAACTTGTTCAATTCAGTAGGAAGAAAGGGCGGCAAGAAACAATGGCAGCCCAAGCAATAAACCATCCTTCAGTTTTCAACTAATACGGATACGCGTCGACGCGTTAAATGGATTCATACGATTTCAAATATTGTAGGATGCATTGCACATTTAATCACAAAATGGCGAGAAAAGATGATTCCCAACATCTTTCGTTGATGCCCGACAGAAATCTAGTTTCGCAATGATTTTGGCAGCCTGTATGTTTGTGCTGCGTGAGCAATTGGGTTTGGGTTGACCGTCATACTTACTCTACCAACACCAACTAGGGAGAACCAGTGATAGGCCGGAATTGGCCGCAGGCGGCGCTAGCTGGAGAGTGTGTCGCTGGCAGCTATAGGACACTTTGCGGACCTTGCCTCAATGGCGGTGGCTGGCCCTTGCCGACCGAGGTTGTGCGGAAACGTCCTCAGAACGACCTCAAATGAGAATTTGGCGACCATGATTCAATTTGATCGCATGAGAAGACCTTTCGGCCTATCGTCTCATCGCCGCCATTAACGTATTCGGTCCCAAGATATTTATCATTCGCTTCAAGTTGTACGCCAGGACATGCAAGCTCATTTCGGTTGCCACGTTCGGCAGCCTTTTCATCAGGAAGTGCGTGGCACCCATCCATGCCTTTAGCGTGCCAAACGGATGTTCAACCGTGCAGCGGCGTGTTATTGCCAAGCCGGGCCGCTCGTCCAGTCGCCGCTGCATCCGCTCCAATATCTCCTCGTGCTCCCAGCGCGTAATGCGCCGGTAATCGCCAGTGGTGCACTTTGGTTTTAGCGTACACGTCGGACATGCTGAAGGCCAGTACTTATGCAGCAACTCACCACGCTCTTCGGTCTGGCATCGCCATGGGGCACGTTGACCGGCCGGACACAGATATTCATCGCTTTGTGCCATATAGATGAAGTCGCGCTTGTCGAATTTGCCCAGCGCCCGGTTGTTTGACGTAATCGGCTTGGGCACCAGTGGTACTGCACCTTGCAGTTCGCAGGCACGGATCTCCACACCGCTGAAGTAACCACGATCTGCTATGGCCACAAGGCCCTTCTTTTCAATAACCTGCTGGACATGTTCGGTCATGTTGGCAAGCTGGCTTCTGTCATGGCCGACATTGGTCACTTCGTGAGCGACGATCAGGTGGTGTTTGGTATCGACCGCAGTCTGTACGTTGTATCCCACCATGCCGGTGCCGCGCCCGCTTGTCGCCATGGACCGCGCGTCCGGATCGCTCTCGGAGATCTGCTGGTCTGGCACCTGCTGCAGCTGCTTCTCCAGTGCATTGAAGTCATCAATCTGCCGCTTGAATGAGGCGATCTTGTCCTTGATGTGCTGGACACGCATCTTGGTCGTCAGCTCCGGCTGCCGGTCCGCCCGGTCGAGTTCTTCCATGTAGCGGGCGATGCTTTCTTCGACCTGTTCAATACGTGCCTTGATCTTGCGCTGGGTGTAGTTCTTGTCACGGTTATTGACCGCCTTGAACTTGCTGCCGTCGATGGCGACTTCGCCGCCTTCGAACATGTTGAGTTTGTGGCACAGCAGGACGAACTGCCGGCAGACGTTGCGGATGGCCGTTCCATTGTCCTTGCGGAAGTCGGCAATGGTCTTGAAGTCTGGCGTGAGCCGGTTGATCAGCCACATCAGTTCGACGTTGCGCTGAGTTTCTCGCTCCAGGCGCCGACTCGACTGAATACGATTGAGGTAGCCATAGAGGTAGATCTTGAGCATGACCGCCGGATGGTACGAAGGTCTTCCCGTTTCAGCAGGAACCGCGCCATCAAAACCAAGCGACTTCAGATCGAGCGTGTCGATGAAGGCATCAACGACGCGCACGGGGTTGTCTTCGGCGACATACTCGTCCAGCTGTGCCGGAAACATTGTGCCTTGCGTGCGTTCGACTCCCTCTATGAAGCGCTTCATACGAATCCCCTTTGTTAGGTGTTATTCGTTTGACCCTTCATTCATAGTTTTGTTTACTCAAATTGAGGCGTTTTCACACACCCTGGACCCTAAGCCGTCATAGCCGCTTCCCAATAGCGACCTTCGTCTGCCTATTGGACAGACGAAGGATCGCTCAGTGCGAGTTGGAAGTCATCAAAACATTTTCACACATAGATGGTCGCCCCCAGTTTGCCAAGCGTTCAATTCATGATGTCGCGCCGGTGAAGATTGCAGCCATAGATCCGGACTTGTGATCGAGGCTATTGCCTCTGTCCCTGATGGAATATGCTGGCAGGTTCCTAATCAGTCTGTCGAGCTTGATGCTCCCCGTGTCAAATAGGTTTGGCCTGCCTCGGTCTGACCTGTTCTGCCATCACTTCATGATTGCCCGTGCAATCGGTGGAGGGTTCTTTCCCCTTGTATTTCTTCTTCTACTACTGGACTCTTTGTTGCATGTTCATGTGTTCTATATCTGGTTCGTCATCGTGGAATATTGAAAGTCAGGTTGAAGGTTCGGTCATGCGCAAGCAGCGCCCACATGATCCTGGCGTTTCTGTTAGCCAGCGCCACAGCGGCAATGTTGTGATGCCGCCGCTCTGATAGTTTGGACAGCCAGCCGCTCACGTAGTCCGTCTTTCGCTCTGCCACGCGCCAGACGGAACGCGCACCGTGAATCAATAACATTCTGAGGTAGGAGTTACCTCGCTTGCTGATTCCAAGTAGGTTTTGCTTGCCGCCACTGGAATGCTGACGAGGCACCAATCCCAGCCAGGCTGCCAACTCCTTGCCGCTCTTGAAGTTACGTGCGTCACCAATAGAGGCTACAAGCGCGCTGGCGGTAATAGGGCCAATTCCTGGAATTTACGCCAGCCTCTTGCTTGCTTCGTTCTCCCTGTGCCAACGCTGAATCTGCTGCTCAAGTTCCTCAACATGCCGATCAAGCTCGCGCAAATGTTCTACTAACCGCTGAAGCAGTTGAACGAATGTGCCCGGCAAATCAGCTTCATCAGCGCAGAGCATGTCTGGCACCCGCTTCAATATGTGGCATATCCCCTGGGGCATTACGATGCCGTACTCAACCAGCATTCCGCGAATCTGGTTAGTTTGCGCAGTACGTGCTTTGACGAATCCCCGGCGTGCCCGGTGTAGAGATAGTACCGCCTGCTGTTCGATGTTCTTGATAGGGACAAAACGCATGTTTGGCCGGATTACGGCTTCACAAATTGCCTCGGCATCGGCAGCGTCGTTCTTGTTGGTCTTAACGTAGGGTTTGACGAACTGAGGAGCCATAAGGCGCACGGTGTGCCCGAGCCCTTGAACCTCCTTGCCCAGTGATGTGCACTGCTGCATGCCTTCATGCCGATCAAACATGGCGTAAGCTTGGCTAGGAACGGTAACACCTGATCACGCTTGAGTGCCTTCTTGACTACCGTTCTCCCATGCTGATTTACCGGATGGAGTTGGATCACATTCTTTACCAGGTCCAGGCCAATCGTCGCAATTTGCATTTGTCGCTCCCTTGGTTGATGGTTGTCGCAGTTCCTCTACATATTACTGCGGTGCAATTTTGGGAGGGGGCGACCATTCCATTAGCTTGGACCCGTTAATGCCTTTGACGGCTATATAAAACTGCCATTCGCAACATTAAACAGGCCTTTGTCCCATGGCGATGAGGCCGGTTCGACAGAGAGCAACGCCAGCCACTTCAGTCCAAGTTGGGCAAACCCCGTCAACTAACCCCAAGTTAAGTGCGGTCACTTCGGCGCGGGCCGTGGAGAGCCCGGTCCTCGCGCGCGCAAGGTCGAGTTCGTTGATGTTGCCAATTTCGAAATGACACTGGCTGCTTCGCATATTTTATTCTCGGGTGCGGACCGTCCCCTGCAGGAATACCAGTTCGGCGTAAGTGGCACGCAGGCAGAAATAGGTCTGAGCCACATCCGCCTGCATGTCCAATAGCACCAAACGGAAGATGGCTTCACTGGCGTCGGCAATGGCGGCCTTCAGCCTCACCGCGCTCCAGTCAGCAATTCGATGGGCGGGTGCCAAGTTCCTGCTGTTCGTCTAGTTGACGCTTGGCGGCGCGGCGATCAACCGGCTTGTCATGGCGTTGTTTGCCTAATAAAGCATGGATGGCGCCGCCGTCCGGCACCGGACGACCAGGAAAAAATTTTTTGCCTTCGATGGAATAAACGGAATCCCCGTTTCGTATACGCATGTGTAGGCAGAAGCAAGATGTCTCGCCGCAGCGCAGCAGGTCTGTCAAATTCAGTTTCGATTCACCCACAGGAGTATTGCCATGAAACACTTCGTGATCGTCGCCAGCCTTTCCCTCGCCTCCATCGGCAGTGCCATTGCCGGTCCTGCCACCGACGCGGCGCAAACCCACTTCAATGCGATCGCCACCGGCGACCTCGGCGTCGTGATGCGCGGTTACGCTGCCAATCCGCAGCTGAACTGGGTCGGCGGCCCGCTCGACGGCACTTATGTCGGCGCCGACAACATCCGCGGCACCTGGGAAAAATTCGGCAAGGCGGTCGGACCGCTGAAGGTCACCGTCGCCAACCTCGAAGAGTCGGCCAACCCAAAGGGGTCCACCGTGTCGGCCAATGTGCAATTCGAGGGCAAGCAGCCGATCAAGGTACGTTACGTGCTAACTTACCGTGACGGCATGCTGGTCAGCGAAACCTGGCAGATCGATCCAAAGCTGGCCGTCGCCGCCGGTTATTGAACGCCCGCTCCATCCCGGGGAGGGGATTGTCCCGCGCCGATCCGATGTGCGACCGTTCCCGCTCCAGCTCTCTTGCCCTAGGAATCATGATGAAACCAGTCCGCACCTTTCTGCCGGCCCTCGCCGCGCTTATCCTGGTATCCGGCGCCGCCTTCGCCGATAGCCCGCCGTTGAAGAAGGTCGACGGCATTGCCGTCGATGCCGCCGGCATGACGGTCTATACCTTTGACCAAGACGCCGCCGGCAGCGGAAAAAGCGTCTGCAACGGTCCCTGTGCCGGCCTGTGGCCGCCGGTCGTCGCCCCCGCCGGCCAGCTTGCCGCACCGTATTCGGCAGTCACCCGCGACGACGGCACAAAACAGCTCGCCTACAAGGGCAAGCCGGTCTACCGCTTCGCCTCCGACCAGAAGCCGGGCGACCGCAGCGGCGACAACCTGAAAAACGTCTGGCATATTGTCCAGGATTGAGCGTGCGCTCTCGACCGATTTGCGAAAGCCCTTTATGCAAGACGACAGCGCCCAACTGATGATTGCCTGCATCCCGCGCCTGCGCCGCTATGCGCGGGCGCTGATCGGCGACCGTACCGGGGCCGATGACCTAGTGCAGGACACGATGGAGCGCGGCTGGAGCAGGATGTCGTCGTGGCGCTCCGGCAGCGACATGCGCGCCTGGTTGTTCGGCATCATGCACAACCTGCACATCGACCAGGTGCGCCGGCCGTCGATCACCACTGTCGAGCTGGGCGACGAGACGCCGATGCCCTCCATCCATGCACCGCAGGCCGACAGGATGCAACTGCGCGACATGGAATCCGCATTGAAGACGCTGCCGGCGGAGCAGCGCGAAATCCTGCTGCTCGTCGCGCTCGAAGAGATGACGTATGAGGAAGTGTCGGCCACGCTCGGCATTCCAGTCGGCACCGTGATGTCGCGGCTGTCGCGCGCCCGCGAACGGTTGCGCGCGCAGATGGAAGGACAAACTGTCGCATCCCCGTTGAAAGTCGTGAAATGACCCAATTACCCGTTACCGAAGCCGATCTGCATGCCTACGTCGACGGCCTGCTGCCAGAGTCGCGACGCGACGAGATTGAAGCTTACCTCGCCGCGCGCCCGGAAGAAGCCGCGCGCCTGCAGGCTTACCGCAACCAGAACGACGCGCTGCGCAAGCTGTTCAACCCGGTGCTGTCTGAGCCCGTTCCTGCCCGACTGAATGCGGTTCCCCACCGGCGCAGCTGGATGCTGCAGCAACTCGCCGCCGGCCTTGCGATCGCCTTTCTTGGCGGCGGCGCCGGCTGGATGCTGCATGAGCGTGTCGGCCCGCAAGCCGAGCTTGCGCTCGCTCCGGCATCGGCGCCGGCGAACGTGCAACGGGTCGCCAGCCTGGCGCGCCAGGCGGCGATCGCCCACGTGGTGTATAGCCCCGATGTGAAGCGCCCGGTGGAAATCGGCGCCGACCAGGAAGATCAGCTCGTCACCTGGCTATCAAAACGCATCGGCAGCCAGATCCGTCCGCCGAAGCTTGGCAAGCTCGGCTACGAGCTGATCGGCGGCCGCCTGCTGCCGGGCGAAACCGGACCGGTCGCCCAATTCATGTACCACGACGTCGCTGGCCAGCGCCTGACCCTGTATGTCTCCACCGAGCAGGCGCAGAACAAGGACACCGGCTTCCGCTTCGCGCAGGAAGGACCGGTCAATGTCTTCTACTGGATCGACGGCAAGTTCGGCTATGCGCTGTCTGCAGGCGCCGACAAGGGTGAACTGGCGCGCATTGCCACAGTCGTCTACGAGCAACTTCAAAAAACCTGATGAACAGACATCCAATGCTGATCCTCTCCAATATTTTCGACATTCGTTCGATGTTGCGCGCCGGCATCGCCGCCACTTGCCTGGTCGCCGCCGCGTCCGCCGCCGCCCAGCATGCGCACGGGCACGGGCATGGCGCCGCTACCGACGCACCGCCGCCGGCCTTTGTCGCCAGCACCGCCAAGCCGTTCGCTGCCCTGATGGACGATGCAATGGCGGTGATGGACCACGGCATGAAGCGCGCGCCGATGAACGGCATGCCGGAACATGACTTCATTACGATGATGATTCCGCACCACCAGGGGGCGATCGACATGGCGAAAGGCGTGCTCCTCAACACCAAGGACCCCGAGCTGCGCAACCTGGCGCAGGGCATCATCACCGAACAGCAGAACGAAATCCGCGTGATGCAGGCGTGGCTGCAGCGCCACCAGGCGCAGCATGACGCCCGCGCCGTCGCGCCGAAGTGAACACCTCTCACCATACTGAAAGACAACCATGAAACCTCGCTTCTTATTTGTCGCCGTCACCGGCGCGCTTGCCGTCAATTTCGCCTGGGCCACGTCCGGCACGGCCGACCGCGTGTACACCGCCGACCAGAACAGCAACACCGTCTCCGTCATCAATCCGTCCACCAACACGCTGCTCGGCCAGATCAAGCTCGGCAACCAGCGCCCCGACGTGTTGTCGCCGCTGTACAAGGGCGAAATCAATGTGCACGGCCTCGGCTTTTCGCCGGATCACAAGACCCTGGTCGCGATTTCGAACGGTTCCAATTCGGTGACCTTCATCGATACCGCGACCAACCAGGTGAAGGGCAAGACTTACATCGGCCGTTCGCCGCACGAAGGCTTCTTTACCGCCGACGGCCGAGAAGTCTGGGTGGTGGTGCGCGGCGAAAACTACATCTCGGTGATCGACCCCACCACATACAAGGAAACCGGCCGCATCGAAACCACACCCGGTCCCGGCATGGTGTTGTTTCATCCGAACGGCAAGCTGGCGTTCGTGGTGTCGAGCTTCAATCCGGTGGTGGATGTGATCGACGTGCAGTCACGCCGGATCGTTAGGCAGATCAAGGTGGTCAGTCCGTTTTCGCCCTTCCTGCAGTTCACGCCCGACTTCAAGGAAATCTGGATGACGCACAAGGATGTAGGCAAGGTCACCCGTATCGATACCGCGACGCTGGAAGTCAAGGGCGTGTTCGACACCGGCATGATCACCAACCACATCGGCTTTGCGAAGACGGCGACGGGGACGCTGGCCTATGTCACCATCGGCGGCGAGAATGCAGTCAAGGTCTATACGCTCGACGACACGCCAAAGCTGGTGACGACGATCCCGGTCGGCGCGCTGCCGCACGGCGTCTGGGGTTCCGACGACGGCAGCCGCATGTACATCGGACTGGAAAACGGTGATGCGGTAGACGTGATCGATACCGCGTCCAACAAGGTGACTGCGCGCGTGCCGGTTGGACAGGCGCCGCAGGCGCTGGTGTATGTGTCGAACGCGGCGCCGCAGGGCGACGGCACCGCAAACCTTGCGCCGCGTGGGAACAGCGACCCGATCAATATTGCCTTGAAACCTGCGTCAGGCGACGCCAAGGGCTTCGTGGTAGCGCGTAACCTCGGCGTCATCGATTCCCTGGAAGTGTCGCTGTTCAAGCTGAAGCCGCAGACGGTGTACAGCGTGTATGTGAGCGGCCAGAAGACACCGGTGGCAAGCTTCAAGACCAATGCGATGGGCATGGCCAACGGCACCGCGATCGGGCCGCTGCGCGAAGTGTCCAACAGCCTGTCGGGCAAGGATGCGTCGCCCAGCAAGATCACTGTGATGGAAGGCGATGCTGCCGCCGACAGCGGCAAGGCGGTGCTGGTGGGCGCCAGCTAATCAGTTGGGCGCCGGCGCGGCAAATGGTCCATGATGGCATACTGTCTATCTACAGGGGAACCAGTGAAAACAATGGAAATGAAAAAAGTGCTGTTGTCAGTCGTTGCCGGCCTCGCGCTGGCCGGCTGCGCCGTCACGTCGCCGTCCACCGTGCCGCGCATGGGCCAAGCGAAGGTCAACGGGGTCAATTTCCCGTATGTCGAACAGGGCGTAGGCGTGCCGGTGGTGTTCGTGCACGGATCGATGACCGACTACCGCATCTGGGAAGCGCAACGCCCGGCGGTCGCCGGACGCTACCGCTACATCGCCTACACCCAGCGCTATTTCGGCAGCGAGCCGTGGACCGACGAGGGCCAGAATTTTTCGCAGAAGACCCACGCCGCCGACCTTGCGGCGTTCATCCGCCATCTCGATGCTGGACCAGTGCATGTGGTAGCGTGGTCGTATGGCGGATCGGTCGCCACGTTGGCCGCAGCGCAGCATTCTGAATTGTTCCGCAGCCTGTCGCTGCACGAGCCAACAATCGGCAGCCTGATCGCCGGTTCGCCCGAAGGCAAGGCGGCAGTCGCTGATTTCGGCAAGGATGTGGCGCAACTGCGCGCGATCGCCAATTCGGGCGATGCGCTGCGCGCCACCAAGCGGTTCTGGGAATTCGTGACCCGGCAGCCGGAAGGCGGTTTCGAGAAAGAGCCGCAAGCTTTGCAGCAGATAACGCTGGAGAATGTGCGCTCGGTGCCGCTCACGCTCAATGCGCCGCCCCAGCCCATCATCTGCGACATGGTCAAGGCGATCCGCGCGCCGGTACTGGTGACGATTGGCGCCGACACCCGTCCGCTGTGGGCCCTGGCCGGTCCTGCGTTGAAACAATGCGTGCCGAACGGCGAACTGGCGAGCATACCGAACAGCAATCACGATGCGATCGTGCGCAATGCCCCCGACTTCAACCGGGAATTGCTGGGTTTTCTCGCGCGTCATTGAAATGCTTGATTTTTAGCAACCGGGGCGAGCCGCCGCCGGAACAAGTTAGTCAACATTCCATCAAGGAGACATGATGCACACAAAACCAGATCAGCATGGCGAGCGCACTGACCAGATCGCCGATCCGGGCCGTCGCCGCATGCTGGCGGGAAGCGCCGCCGCGGTGACAGCTGTCGGGCTGGCCGGATTCACCAAGTCCGCCATGGCGCAGGCCGTGACGAGCACCGTGGCCCCTGTTAAACCGCTACCGGCCTATGTGAACTGGAAAAATCCGGATGCGATGATCGTGCATTCATCCAGCACACTGGAGACGAAGCGCGGCGCGTTCGGCTCCAGCATCGTCACCCCCACCAACCAGTTATACATTCGCAACAACCTGCCGGCGCCGGATGCGTCGATCGTCGCCGACCGCGACAGCTGGGAAGTGGCGATAGAAGGCGTGAAGAATCCGCGCACCTTCAAGGTGAAGGAGCTGAAGTCGATGGGACTGGAAACGACGGCGATGGTGCTGCAATGCTCGGGCAACGGTCGGGGCTACTTTCCCAGCAAGCCGAGCGGCACGCCGTGGCAGGTCGGCGCCGCCGGCTGCGTGATATGGAGCGGCGTGCCGGTGCGCGCCCTCACGGAAGCGCTCGGCGGCATGGCCGACGGCATGCAGTACATGACCGGCACCGGCGGCGAAAAGCTGCCGGAAGGTCTCGATCCGAAGAGCGTGATCGTCGAGCGCTCGGTGCCGGCGAAGGCGATGGCCGACGCGTTGCTGGCGTGGGAAATGAATGGCGAGCCGATCCCACTGGCGCACGGCGGACCGCTGCGCCTGATCGTGCCCGGCTATAGCGGCGTCAACAACATCAAGTACATCAAGCGGCTGGCCTTCACCGAGGCGCAGACCGATGCCGCCATCCAGGCGCATGGCTACCGCGTCTCGCCGCCGGGTCAAAAGGGCGATCCCAGCCAGCCGTCGGTGTGGGAAATGGGACCGAAATCCTGGATCAATTCACCTGCGCCCGAGAATGGCTCAGTGCAGGCCGGGATAGCGCAGATCAAGGGCGTGGCCTTTGGCGGCGTGCATGCGGTGAAGTCCGTCGAGGTGTCGGTCGACGGCGGCAAGAGCTGGAAGACGGCGCGCCTCGTCGGCCCTGATCTCGGCCGTTACGCATGGCGCCAGTTCGTCCTGCCGGTGAAACTCGAACCCGGTACGTACACCATTGCCTGCGCGGTGACGAATGCCGAAGGCAGCCGCCAGCCAGAGAACCGCATGGAAAATGCCGGTGGCTACAACAACAACAGCTGGCGCGATCATGCGCTGACCATCACTGTCGTTTAAAGGAAACCGCATGTCATCGACAATCACACGCAGCGCCGCGTTCGCCGCACTGGCGGTCGCGCTTGCCAGCCCGACCGTCTTCGCCCAGGACAAGCTGGCGGCCGGCCGCACGTTGTTCAACAAGACTGCAGTGCCGGCATGCGCGTTATGCCATACGCTGAAGGATGCCGGCGCGGAGGGCGCGATCGGCCCCAGTCTGGATGAATTGAAGCCGGACGCGGCAAGGGTGGAGAAGGCTGTGCGCAACGGCATCGGGCAGATGCCGGCGTTCAAGAACTTGACCGACGACCAAATCAAGGTGCTCGGACAGTACGTCGCTACCGTGACTGCGGCAGGGAAGTAACGTCGTGAGTTCCGTAACTGCCGGGCGGATGCGGCAGGGATCTAGACCGGCGTCGCCTATCCTTTCCTTTAGCAACGGGACACAACCGGCAGGAAGATCTTTTACTTGTTGCTTTCGATTTTTTCTACCAGTGTAGACAACTAAACCGTCCAACTAATTAGGGCAAGCGCATCATATGTAAGCAATGCCTATCAGACTCCAGGAGCCACCAAGCGGACGAAAGCTGATTACGGATGTTGTTGAAATAGTCGCTGAGCAACGTAGTAATGTCTTGAATCAAAATTCGATATTTATATTGGCTAACGCATATGAGAACGCGATAGTGCTTTTTTAGCGTACTCATGCGGCCGAAGGGCTCAGATTGTTGAATTTCACCTGAAACTGACCCACGGGGGTGCTGACAAAGGGCCGCTAAAAGCCGACGCTCAGGGAAAAAGATCCAAAGTGTAGAGCCCCCGCGACTGACGCGCCCTTACTGGGCTTGTCTCCAGTCCAGTTCGCTTCGCGAACCGACCCCCGACTATGCCGGGGGTGGATCCGGCTGCAGGGCTGCGCGCTTCGCTTGCTAAAACCAGAATGATACAAACCATACAAAAGCAGTTTGCCAACTTATCAGGAAATACCAACTTCGGCGCTTACTACGCTAATCAATCCTGCTTGTGTCCATAGGTTATTGCAGGAGGGTAGATGTCAATACCAAGCTATGCGGGGGAATCCAGTTGCACCTGCATGAGACCATTAATCACCGCCTGGGCCACGAACTCGTGACGGTAGATACCACCATTCACGATCAGACCAGTGGCGACCACGGCACCATAGCGCCCACTATGGATCCGGACTATAACCGTCGGTCCCGGGATCACACCGGGTCTGCTGATCTTGCGGTAACGGTAAGTCGACCACTCAAGCCGTTTCCTGCAAGCGCTCGCGGACTAGGCAAGAAGACTGCCATTACCGCCGGTGGGGACTTCCACCCCGCCCTGAGAACGTTTGTCGCGCCCTCAGGCGCAGCAAGAGAAATTTATCATAGTCAGATAACGTCACAGGGACTACTCCCAGTCCGCAAGCGCAGAACTGCTACGAGCGATTCAAGCCAACAAGGAAGGGAACCAGAGCACGGGTAAGGGACCATCGTAATGAGAGTGCTGCCAACATCGGATAGCCGGTTATTAGTTATGACCGCTTGTGGCCGATTCTGTTGAAGAAGTCCCATTGACGTTCAGGGCAGCCGATGTATGGTGACTGAATGGCATGCACCAGCGGAGGCCATCATGATGGGACGTAATCTTGTTGCAAGGGAACGTACCGAGACCATCAACCTGGAAGCGTTCGTCCCACAGGATCATCTTCTCAGAGCGATCGACCGCTACCTCGATCTGACCGCATTTCGCGACCACCTTAAACCGTTCTATAGCCACATGGGAAGGCCGTCGGTAGATCCGGAACTGCTCATCCGCATGCTCATCATCGGCTACTGCTATGGCATCCGCTCCGAACGGCGGCTGTGCGAGGAAGTGCACCTGAACCTGGCTTACCGCTGGTTCTGCCATCTTGGCGTGCATGACCGCGTGCCCGATCATTCCACCTTCTCCAAGAACCGCCATGGACGCTTCCGCGACAGCGATGCGTTTCGTGAACTGTTCGAGTCTGTCTTGCGTCGCTGTATGGTCGAGGGGATGGTGGGAGGCGAAGGGTTCGCCACCGATGCCAGTGTCATCAAGGCCGATGCGCAACGTCAGCGTGCGGTGCCTGGTATGGAACGCATTGACTGGGGTGACCCTAGCCGTCTCGCCCGCCCAGTCAGGGAGTACTTGGCAGCATTGGAGGCCAGCGTGCCAACTGATCCGCCCAAATCGATCTCCCTCACTGATCCTGCAGCGTCCTGGACTGCCACCGCCGGCCCGGCATTCTTTGCCTACTCCACTAACTATCTGGTCGATGTGAAGCACGGCATTATCGTTGACGTCGAACCGTCGTCCTCCAGCCATGCGGCCGAGTCCCGGGCCACGCGCACCATGATCGACCGGACCGAGCAGCGCCTGCATATCAAGCCATACCGCCTTATCGCCGATACCGCCTATGGATCTGCTGCCATGCTGGGCTGGCTGGTCAAGGATAAAGGCATCACGCCACATGTACCCGTATGGGATCGAAGTCAGCGCAAAGACGGCACGTTTATCGTTGGCGATTTTGTGTGGGAACCAGAGGCTGATCAGTACCGCTGTCCCGGCGGCAAAGCCTTGCGCAAGGAATGGCGCGCCTTTACTCATGCTCGGGTACACGTCACGAAGGCCGGTACGGTGAACTATCGCTCTAGCGGGATGGACTGTGCGCCTTGCAAGTTGAAACCATGGTGCTGCCCACACACGGCAACGCGTAAGATTGTGCGCAGTATCCATGAAGATGCCCGGGACGTGGCCCGTCGCATCATGCAGACACCGGAATACGCGCAGTCACGTCGGGAGCGCAAGAAAGTCGAAATGCTGTTCGCGCATCTTAAGCGGATTCTAAAGCTGGATCGGTTGAGACTGCGGGGTCCGACGGGTGCCCATGATGAGTTTCTCTTGGCTGCCACGGCGCAGAATCTAAGGCGCATGGCAAAACGGCTATATGTGGAAGGGATGGTGCCGACGCAGCCAGTGGCATGAAGATGTTCAGATAGCCGCCCGGCGTCCTCATGTGCAGTTAATTGATCTAAGTAGCGAATTGAGGATGCGCTAGCAATCCACATTGCTTCACGACTATTTCAACAGAATCGGCCGATTTCTGCCTGTCAACTTTCTGTTGTGAGCGACTGCTGAAGGCAACAAAGCAGACCAAATGACATTGCCAATTCCGCCCATCTCTGCAGCTCTACTTACGGTGTCGGTGAACCACACCGGCAACGGTGGAGGCTGGTTGGTTTAAGTTAATACTGGTTCGGCAATGGCAGTTCTGAGTTGCTTGTAGTAGTTTGCCTCAGCTTCGGCGGGCGGGATATAGCCTAGCGGCTCCATGAGCCGGTGGTGGTTATACCAAGCCACCCATTCCAGGGTCGCTACCTCGACGGATTGCTTGGTCTTCCATGGGGCGCGACGATGAATCAGTTCTGCCTTGTACAAGCCGTTGATCGTTTCAGCCAACGCATTGTCATAGCTGTCCCCCCGGCTGCCAACCGATGGCTCGATCTTGGCCTCAGCCAGCCGCTCGCTATAGCGAATGCTGAGATATTGCACGCCCCTGTCGGAGTGATGTATCAAGGTTCCATCGTCGCCGGGTTGCCGAGCGTAGAGCGCCTGTTCCAGTGCGTCCAGGACGAAGTCAGTGGTCATCGAAGAACTCACACGCCAGCCGACGATACGACGGGCAAACACGTCGACAACGAACGCCACGTAAAGCCAGCCCTGCCAGGTCGAGACATACGTAAAGTCCGACACCCAGAGCTGGTTCGGTCGATTGGCCGTGAACTGGCGGTTGACCCGGTCCTGCGGCCGCTCAGCGGCCATGTCGGGAATCGTCGTTCGAACGCGCTTGCCACGCACCGCGCCGCGCAAGCCCTGCAACTTCATGAGCCGACCGACCGTGCAACGCGCCACTGCAAATCCCTCTCGATTCATCTGCTTCCAGACCTTCGGCACGCCGTAGACTTGCATGTTGGACTCCCAGACACGCTTGATCTGCGGCTGCAGTGCTTCATCGCGCTGGGCGCGGGCACTGCGTTTGGATGGATCGCGAAGCTGTGCTGCGTGACGTCGGTAGCCTGATGGGGCGATCTGCAGAACCTTGCAGAGCGGCTCAACTCCATACATATCGCGATGGTGATCGACGAAAGACTTCAAGATTTGAATCGGCGGTCGAGCTCCGCCTGGGCGAAAAAAGCACTGGCCACCTTCAGGATTTCGTTGGCGCGACGCAGCTCCTTGACTTCCCGCTCCAGCGCCTTGATACGTTCCCGCTCGTCGGTGCTGACCCCGTCGCGCACGCCACGGTCCACTTCGTCGCGCTTGACCCAATCCAGAAGTGTCTGGGCCGTGCAGCCGATCATCGGGGCAATCGTCTCGATTGCCGCCCACATCGACGGATGTTCACTACGCTGCTCGCGCACCAGGCGCACTGCGCGCTCCCTGACTTCCGGGGAAAACTTGATCTGTTTTTTGGTAACCGTTCACCCTGCCACGACGGCGAGGAATTCGTGATGAATCGTGCAGAGAATTAAGCTGGAACCAGTGAAGGCGCCGTGCCGTGGCCCCAGTGCGCCTGAATCGCCCGGGTGAGGATGCAGAGCACGTTGCGGCCTTGCAGCCTGCAACTGCCGGCGACGGTCATGATGCGCTCGACATAACGCGAGCCGCGTGGCGATTGCGTACCGAAGCTGATCTTGCGCCAGATGACGAAGCGGCGCAGCGTGCGTTCGGCATGGTTGTTGGTCGGCTCCACGCCGGGCGTGGTGAGGAACGTCCACAAGGCGCAGCGCAGGTTCAGGATGTTTCTGCAGGTGCGCGCCGTTTCGGCATGGCGGCATGCCGCGCCCTCCCGCAGCAAGGTTTGAATGCGATGCTGCAGGAACGGCATCTGTATGCCGAACGCCTCGCGGCGCAAGGTGCCGTCCCGCACTCGATGCCAGCAGGCGAACATGCGCTGCGTTGCCGCGATCAATTCGTCGCCGATGCGGCCGGACGCGCCGCTGCGCTCGGCGATCTTGGTGAAGTCGCGCATCAGGTGCGCCCAACAAAGCTGGCGATGCTGTGCATCGACCCAGGCATAGGCATTGTAGCGATCCGATACCAGGATGCCGGCGAACGTCGTACCCAACGCCGTCCTGGCCGCTTGCGCGCTGCGCGTGGCGGCGATCAGGAACACGGCCACGCATTGGGTCGCCACCAGCCACATCCAGTGCCGTGCGCCGCACTGCTTGTGCCCGGTTTCGTCGGCATGCACGACGGCGGCAGCCTGCACGTGCGCGTGCGCCTCGGCGACGATGCCGTCAAGCGCATGGCCGATCTCGCTTTCACCTTCGCTGATGGCCCCGACCGACAGGTCGATGCCGAACAGGTCGGCCAGCACGCCCTGCGTCTGCCGCTTGGACAGGTGATAGACGCCGCCAAGCGTGCCGATGACCGCCAGCAAGCGCGGGCCGGTCATACGATGGGACACGCCGGGCGGCAAGGCGGCGTCGACCATGCGGCCACACCCGCGGCAGGCGCCAGCGAACAACCGGTATTCGGTCACCACGGGCGCCATCGGCGGCAGGTCGATCACCTGATGCCGTGCGATGAGACCGGTGATCTTCACGGCGGCGCCGCAGCCCGGGCAGGGAGCGGGCTGGCAGTCGTGCGCTTGCGTGACTTGGTCAGGCGGCAGCAAGGTTCTGGCTTTGCCGGCATGGCCGGGCTGGGCGCCACGCTTCTTGCCAGTGGGCGACCTCTTCGCCTTCGGGCGATGCGGATCGGCCGACGGCGGCGTGGAGGAGTTGCGCGAGTTGGTGGCGAGCCGTTCTTCCAGCTTGGCGATGCGCTGGTTCAACGCTTCGATCTGCCGTGCCTGTGTCTGCGCCAGCGCCCACAGAGCGTCGATGAGTGACTGCGCCTCTTCCAGAGTGCGCACGCGCGGGGCCGGCTGCGAGAGGTCGATGTCCATGCGTGTGAGAGTCGTCGCACCGCATCCGCGTTGCGTGCCGCTCGCTCACACTCGCTATTCATTGCCGCCGGTCAGCACTTCGCCACGTCGGCCTTGACTCCCGCAATTTTCCTGCGGGGTGAACGGTTACTTAATTTCAGCGCCACCCAGGCTCTGGGCCAGGAACAGAACACCCAGGTCAACAATGGCAACAATGCCGCCTTCGTTTCCGGCATCACCTCCAACGTCAAGCCGACCCAGAACGGCTCCAACAACATCAGCTTCCTGTGATCGCAGCACCCGCTGCCTACTGACTCTCTATTGCCACGACTCTGTGCCACGACCCTACTACTCTACTGCTCAAGGAGCACTATCATGACTACACTTCTCATCAAAGACCTGTCCGCCGCTGCTCACCTCGATGCCAAGGCCATGTCGGCCGTAAGTGGTGGTGCCGCCGCCTATCCCGCCATGCCGTCGTTCGTCATGCCATCATTCGGTCCTTCGCTGTCACTGACCAAGAACGATTTCAACTTTACCGCCACCCAAGGCATGAGCCAGTCGCAAAATACGCTGGTCAACAACGGCAACAACGTCGCCTTTGCCTCTGGCATTACTTCTAATGTTAACCCGAGCCAGGCCGGCTCCAACAACATCAGCCTCGCTTAAACGCAGTGCGCAGCGCATTATCATCGATGTGCCGCGCTCCACTCAAGGAGAATAGCATGACACTACTTACCATTCGTGATTTGCCGCAGGACCAGGAGCTGGACAGTAAAGCCCTTTCCACGATTCGGGGCGGCACCAATTCCTGGCTCGCCGGCCTGGGCTCGGTTGCCAACGTCAACATCGGCATCAACCAGAACATTCAGCAGTTGCAGAACGTGCAGGTCAATGCATTGAACAATATCGGTGTCATCGGTGCCGGCTTCGTACCACCGAACATCAATGTCAGTCCTTCGCAATGGGCCAACGCCGCAATCGCCATTTAACGATATGCCATAACGGAGAGTGGGTAATGGCCCATGCAGGCTTCGCGCGGTTTAAAACTTGCTTTACTTGCCCACGATCTCCAATGGACGACTAGACCGATTTTTTCCAAGAACACGTTACTTGCTCGAGATTGGATGTTTACAGCAGCTTCGCTCGGTGTCGGTCTGTGACATGCTCAATTGATTCTCAAGCGTTAATTTTCTCCGGTGTGGTGACTTTACTGTCATCTTTGGCTGGATCACAAAAGTGATTCAGCCATTTTTTCGATGCCTACGCTGATTGAAAATGACAATTGGGGTCAGCTCAAGAAACTGGAAAAAAATCGTACGCTCAACCTCAGCAAACATCTGGAGAAGCATGACTTATCCTGTTCGACCTGCCGGCTCCGCCGCACCCGTTCGAGCAACGCATCGAACCAGCAAGAAGGCAACACAACTACAGGTTTTGGGGGAGATAACAACTCCAAGGCCACAACCCGTTGGAAACCGACAGAAGCACCTCCAGTAAATCGCATTACCTATGCTCAAAGCAAAGCGCTTATAGGTCCGCAATGGAATGCCGTATCATGCTACGAATCCGAGCGGCTTAGTTTTAGCTGGCAGTTGCGATGACGCCTTGATTGGCATCGATCCGTACCATCAGGCATATCAACGTGGCGAAAGAAGCCCTACAGGTGCTTGCTGGTACACTGCAAGAGCTGTCGACGCTCGTCGTATATTTACAAGCGACTTGTTTCTGGCACCACATTCTGAATGCGACGTAGGGCTCCGCACTCTGAGTAGCGGCCTTCGTCGACGCGTTGAAGTCAAGTAGGAGGCTTTCTGCAAAATATTTTAGGCTGCTTACCAGTTCGGTCAATTTTTACCTTCTGATATGGCCATCAGCTCGTCCCGATATGCATTTGCATTCTGCTAGCTCATTCGTTATAATTATACGCAATACGGCCCAGTCCTCTGCGAAAGCACGGCTGGGTTTTCTATTTGTGGTGCGGAAAAATAATTTCTTTGAAGCCAGCTTATAAAAAACCGCACCTCTCTTATCAGCAACAACTAGACTTGCTGAAACAGCGCGGCCTGACTATTTCCAACGAACAAGACGCGTTGCGCATGCTCGAGGTTCTTGGGTATTATCGGTTAAGCGGCTATCTATACCCATTTCGAAAATTCCCTGCACTTGGAACGACGCCATTTCGCAGACTCGATGAATTTATTGCTGGAACCACTTTCCAACATGCGGTTGATCTTTATCACTTTGACTCGGAGCTCAAGCTTTTGATCATGAGTGCTATTGAAAAGATCGAGGTGGCAGTCCGGGCTAAAATTGCATATCACATGGGTGGTGTCGACCCGTTCTGCTATGCCAACCCGGTGCATCTTGATCCTAAGTTCAGCAAGCTGCGCTTCCATAGAGTCAGTGGAGATCCGATGCCATCGTATTTCGACGAATGGCAGAAAAAGTTTGGCGAAAATTTCACACGCTCGAACGAGGAATTCATTAACCATTTCCGCAGCAACTACGCACCTCCCTTGCCAATCTGGATCGCCATCGAAGTCTGGGATTTTGGCTTACTTTCTCGCTTTTATGCAGGCCTCTTGCATGCTGACCGCATTGCGGTTACTCCACATTTTGGCTTGGGGTCAGAGGAAAGCTTGTTCGCTAGTTGGCTTCGTGCACTGAATTATCTACGAAACGTGTGTGCGCATCACAGCCGCTTATGGAATCGTTCACTGGTAGATCAGCCAAAATCTCCAAAGCGCGGCATGATTCCAAAACTTGACCATATTGTCGGACAGCCGCATGCGATGCTCCATCTGTATGGGATTCTGTGCATCTTGCAGCATCTGTTGAAACAAATCGACAGTAATAATGTTTGGGGCGAAAAACTCAAGAGATTGCTCGCCACTTTCCCCACTCTACCGGCCGTAGCAACTCTGCATGCAATGGGTTTCCCCGCTAATTGGCACAACGAAGCACTTTGGAATTAAGTTTATCTTTCCAGCCACAGAGCCAAAAACGCTGGAAGTGGCCTCAGTCATGACATCAACAGACACCACCCGTTTCTGCCAACCCCGCCATGCAACGCAGGTCACCTGTTCGATAGGGTATCGGGCTCTGCGGGGGCGTTGAGATTAGATGGAATAGCTTTTTGCAAATAGGTACGCAGGGTATCGGTCATCTCCTGCTGGGCGGCGAGTTTGGCCTGCACAGTCGCCAGTTCCAGTTGCAGCCCATGAACCTGTGCAGCCAGCTGCTCAGCATTGGTGACTGCCTGATTTTGCTTCTCCCTGAGTTGCAGCACCTGCTGATCGCGCTGCTCCAATTGCGCTGAAAGCTGCGCGGCACGTTGTTCGAATGCCTGCAAACTGTCAATTTTCTGCTCCAGGCGGCGAATTTGTCCCTGGGCGTCGTACAGCGATTTCTGCGCATGGGACAGGTCTGACACCAGCCGCGCGCCTTCCTGATTCAGTCGCGTGACTTCTTCCTGGCGGACGACGACTGTCTGCTGCGCCTGGCGCAATTCTGCCTGCAACTGCTGCACTTGCTGTTCATGCCGGCGCTGGTCCTGCTCTCGCTGGTCCTTGACTGATTGACGGTAATGCTCAAGCGCCTCGCGAGAATGGCGATGCTTCTCTTCCAGCGACTGCCGGTGAGCCTCATTTTCGGTCAGGCGCACCTTCAGGTCGGTCGCATGCTGCTCGGCGGTATGGCGGGCGATCGTCTCCTGCTGCAGCGCTTCACTTGTCGCGGCATGGGTTGCTTTTTCGGCGGACAGCAATTCTTCCAGCTGCTGGAAGCGGTTTTGCAGTTCGATGAATTCTTGTTTGGCGGCCATCAAGGCGTCGGCATGACGCCGCTCGGAAGCCTGCTGTTCAGCACGTACCGCGTCAATCTGGAGGCTTGCCTCTTCATGCAATCGCGCCGCAAGTCGTTCGACCAGATCCTGCAGTGCTTCACTAATGGAGGACTTGATGTCTTTTCCTCCCCCGTCCTCTTCCTCGAGCTCTTTAAGATAACGATGAATGGTGGTTTTGGAACCGGTGTTGCCAAGGGCGACCCGGACCGCGTCCACCGAAGGATTGATGCGCTGAGCAAGCAACGTATCGCGGGCCTTTCGAACGTCGGTTTTGTAGATTCCAGTCCTAGCCATAGAGAAAGTGTCCGGTTTTTTTTCGTAATGCCTATTGTAACGCTTATTACATGGTACTTTAATACCGATTAAGCATACTTTTAGTCCTTATTCTATATTTGGATAATACAACTTTATCCAATTTGATCCCCTTGGCAGACCCAATTTTGGGGTATCTTAGGCGTAATACCCGGTTTGGGCCCGACGCAGAATTACATGATGGATAAACTCGACCAGTACCTTGAAGCGGCCACCCGCAGTAATACACGGCAAAGCTATCAGTCTGCGATCCGTCACTTCGAGGTCGAATGGGGCGGCTTTTTGCCAGCTACTGCCGATAGCGTCGCGCGCTATCTCGCCCACCATGCCGAAACGCTGTCGGTGAACACGTTGCGTCATCGGCTGGCAGCCCTGGCGCAGTGGCATATCGAACAGGGATTTCCCGATCCGACGAAGACGCCTGTTGTGCGCAAGGTCCTGCGTGGGATTCAGGCGCTGCACCCGGCGCAGGAGAAGCGTGCCAAACCCTTGCAGCTGAATCAATTGGAGCAAGTGACCAATTGGCTCGATACCGCCATTGTGAAAGCCCGGGACGAAGGCAAGCGCTCGGCCGAATTGCGCCATCGGCGGGACAAGGCGCTTCTGTTGCTGGGGTTCTGGCGGGGATTTCGGGGTGACGAACTCACTCGACTGCGGATCGAACACGTTCAAGCGGTCGCCGGTGAAGGCATGACTTGCTATTTTCCGCAGACAAAAGGGGATCGTACCTACCAGGGGACGACCTTCAAGGCGCCCGCGCTTTCCAGGCTGTGTCCGGTGGAGGCTTACCTTGAATGGATCTGCGCATCACAATTAGAGAATGGCCCGGTATTCAGGGGAATTGACCGTTGGGGGCATGTCAGTGACGAAGCACTATGTATCGACAGCCTGATTCCGGTACTACGCAAAATGCTGAAAAACAGCGGTATCCCGTCCTCCGAACTGTATAGCGGGCACTCGCTGAGACGGGGCTTTGCCAGTTGGGCGACGTCGAACGGCTGGGACATGAAGACGTTGATGGAATACGTCGGCTGGCGGAACGTGCAGTCGGCAATGCGCTATGTCGACGCTGCCGACCCCTTTGCCAATTATCGCCTTCAGACCCTCCAGGTTCAAAACGAAGAACTCCAGAAGTAATGGATGGATTGACGCAAATTGGCACTTTTGCTTCATTGATGACGGGGATTGTCACGATTGCTTCATAAAACCGGGCAGTTTTACTTCACCGTACGAGAAAGCACGGGACGCCCTTATCGCCAAGGGGTTGCACCCCTCCGTGGATGCCGTTCGCATCGCCTTGGGCAATACCGGGTCGAAGACGACGATCCACAAGTACTTGCGCGAGCTGGAAGAAGAGGAGGGCGACCGCCCCGCCAACCGGGGTTCGCTGAGCGAGGAACTGCAGGACCTGGTCATGCGGCTGGCGGCCCGCCTCCATGAAGAAGCCATGGTCGAGGTCGCCAACATGCGCACCGAGCAGCAGGCGCAGGAGAAGCGCCACGCCGAAGCGGTCGCAGGTTTTCAGCACGAAGTCAGCACCATGCGGGCCGCCATCGAGCGGCTGGAAACTGACCTGGCGCTGGAGAGATCGGCACACGCTACCACGCGCGAGGAACTGCATCAGCAAACTGTCGCCCGGCACACTGCCCAGCAGCATGCCGCAGATCTCATGGAGCGGCTTGCCGAAAACGAGGCGCACCGCCAATCGCTGGAGGAAAAGCACCGCCATGCGCGCGAAGCGCTGGAGCACTACCGCCAGTCGGTTGTCACCCAGCGCGAGCAGGAAGCCAGCCGCCACGAACAGCAGGTCCAACAGCTTCAGGCGGAATTGCGCATGGCGAATCAGACGATCAGCGTCAAGCAGGAGGAAGTGACCCGGCTGAATCAGGATGGCGTGCGCCTGGTGTCAGACCTGTCGCATGCGCAAAAAGTGCTCTACGACACACAAACCCAACTACGGCAGCTGGAACAGAAGGTCGAGGCGCTGACCGGTGCGGATCAGCGCGCGACAATGCTAGACGAGCAACTGCGCGGCCGTGACAAGCAGATTCAACTCCTGACTGAGAGCCTCGCGCAGAAGTCTGCGGCGGTCGATGCCGCCGTCTCGCAGTCCCGGGCACTCGAACTGGAGATGGTCAGCCTGCAAGCGCGAATCACGACACACCAGGCGATTTCAGACGAACTGCGCCGATATGTCACAAGCGCTGCCGGCGTGGGCGCGTCAAAGGACGATCGGCCCTAACTCAAAGAGACACTTACAAAGTGGTTGGAAAAGAGACCGTCCTAATTCCTTCAAGCGTCTGATTCGGGCACATTTACTTCCGGCCGGTCGGCCGGTGCCACTTTCGCTTCCGAAATTCGGGTACTTTTACTTCAAAGGATGACCACGACAACCGGATCTTGGACCGCCTTTGCTTCAAAGAGGCTCAACAAGACCATGGAAGCTAAAAAATTTTAGTTAAATTCCCAGTTTTTTTAACATAGACAAAGTTGCCTCTTAGAATCTACAAGTCGATTGAACAGGTTTTAATCCTAGGTCTGAACTAGACAAAACCGTCCCCCGTCAAATTAATGAACTAGATTGACCTGTCCAAGCGCAATCAGTATCGTCAATTGTTCTTGCGTTTACCTGTTTCGATGCCAATACTTATCGAAATTGACGAGCCCAGATGGACGTGTGAATTGGCCTAAATGACGGCACGTCCGCCTTATTGCAATCGTCAACGAGAATTCGTCTATCGAGGAGACAACATGCCCAATTCCGCATTCCGCCCTTTGCGGCCATGCCTATCCTCTCAGTCACGCGGTGACCTGTGCAACCAGACTGGGTTTCGTCCCACCCCAGACTAGTTTCCCCTGCTGGGGTTTGCCCGATTCATCTCCGGGCTTTTTTCTTCGATATCCAAACGCGCTGGATGCGCAAACGGAAGGGAGTAATTGTGCCCGCCCTCTGCCTGCTTGGATTGCCTTATGAGCTCGGTCCGAACATTGAGACCTCTGATTCCTTCACTGTGCCAGGATGGATCGACTGGAACGGATTTCGTTTTCGCTTTGCCGGCGTCACGCCGTTGCCACTGGATCGGGTTGTTATCCGTGGGGATGTAATCCTGACGCCGCCCAACCTGCAGTTCCGCTGTTCGGATGAGTTGGCGACGCCAAGCGACCAAAGCGACGCACTTACTTGCCAAGTCGAGTAAGTTTCACCGGTGCGCGTCCCTGAACTCCAGTACGCCCTATCCCAAAACAGTGCAAACGCTTCAATCTGCTCTTCGAGGGCCGACCTGACCGTGACGAAATTCGTCATTTTAGTTGGACAAACGGAATTTTTTTGAAGTCTGCGCCATGTTGCACTAACTTTAACTACGCTCAAATGTGGTCTAAAGGGTGTCCTACATGTCGACTCAAATCATTTCATCGCTTGATGACAGCTTGGTGCGCGCCACGCCTGTAGACATTGTCTCTAGACACTCTCCTAGTCTGCGAATCCGGCTCACCACGCTCTCTATTGACCTCGCGCCGATTCAGGCAACATTCAGTTCATATCATCAAGTCATCATCCCGCTGGACGCCGAATTCCCAGACCACGTTGAGCACGTGATCCATGCACTGCGTCTTCACCCGTTCCACGGTGTCTATCTCGCCTCGGAGGCTTTCGGAATTACGATGAATCCTGTCAAGCAGGAAGTACTCAACTTGTTTCTCTACGAGTTGCTCGCTTACACCCACGCCGTTGCCGGGCTTGATGCAGTGTACGCGGACCTCATGCCTGGCGCGGGGTGGGCAGGCGCCGTAGCGGGAACAGCCCTGCGGCTACCTACTTACCTCATCGAGCCACATTGCTTCCGATCGACGAAAGGGCAACTTGATACGTTGCTGGAGGGTGTCCTCGAATGTGTGCATCGTGACGTGACTACTCTTCGGGCCTGCCTCTGTAAGGAATTTGATTAGACGTGCAACTGATCCAGAGTTAGCTTTCGTGCAGCGTCCATAGACGAACGCTCGACAAGAAGCCATCGGCCAAGCCACGACGACAAAAAAATCATTATTTCAAAAACCATTCTTCAGGTAATGTTCCCGGCGTTGGGGCGCGAAATCGTACGCGCCAGTCCGAATAAGGGCGTGGATGAATGGGAAGGCGAATACCGCAGTTGGGAAAATGGACTTGGCCTTTGAGGCTCGCATGGCATTGGCTGCTTCACGGGTACTCTACTACCGCGGCCTGCACCGACAATTGGCCGAGGACCTGGCTCAACAGTGCGGGTACGAGACCCACCCCGCGCAGCGCGTCTCTTTGTTCATCTCCGACGAGCCTATTTTATTCATGGCTTGGGTAGATGGTTGGCGAAAGCGCGAGCAGGAAGTGCATCCGCGTACTGAGGAACAGTTACTCGCCGAACTCAAGCAATTGAACCTGGACGCCATTACTGGTTGTGGCCAGTTCTACGAGCTGTATTCCCAGCGTTTCAGTGAAGCTGTCACGCGATGGTTTTACCACTTGGGAGAAGCCGAGTCCCGGATTGCGGTGCGACTTCTCGGAGATTTCCCGCTCGAGCCGCATCGGCATCAGCGCTTAGCGTCTCCTGCCAAAGTCGTCATCGCACCACCCGAAGCTGTTCTGCGCCACCCTTCGGCCGCACCGTATTGAGGAATATACATGCCTGCGTACAAGACGTCCAAACCACCACAACAGTCTGCCACACTCAAGGAACTGGCAACCTGTCCCATGCCCGACATGGAGCTTTACCGGCAGCAGATTCAAAGGAAGGTAGACAGCCGCCGGCGGCTGGAAGACCGGCGAGTCGAGCGCAAGATGAGGGAAGAGGAGGGCGCATGATCAGCGAATTGTTATGCCGAATGTTTGGCCATGCCCGGCCGGCCCGGCGTGACCTGGGACTCAAGGCCATCAGCTTCGCACCGGGTTATCAATGCCCTCGCTGCGGCACGCTGGTGCGCGCCAATGCGGCGCATGTCCACGGCAGAAAAGAAAAGAGAACCTGATGCTTGACTTCAGATTTACCCATTTCAGCGCGTCACGGCGAGCGCAGGAAATGGATGCGGCGCGGGTTCTCGTGATCGATTGCGAAGGCGAAAGTCTGCAATGGTGGAGCGAGGCAGACCTGCGCCACGCCATTGCCGAGCACGGCCGCCATCCGGCTTTGATCCGGGCGTTATCCGCTTACGGTGCGACCATCGAGCGTGAGCCGAATACCGACGTGGTCGACTGCCCCGCCATCCATGAACGCACAAGCAGCTATCCCCACGGACGCCGGGTTCCTAAACGCATTCGCATGATCAAGACGGTGGTGCCGGAACTGGTTGTGGGCGTGGGAATCGTGCTTTTCGAGAACGACATGCCGCAGATCGCAGTGACCGGCATGACGCTGGAGGCCTGGACAAACAGCGATGGCACGGTGGCCGGGGTATTTCCGAACCGGGAAATGCTGGCCCTGAAGGCGGGCGATTTCACGGTCACAGAATGGACCGACCTTCCGTAATGAGGCAAGAGCATGCCGCGTGACATCCCAAAACAGAAGCGGTTCCGGCCCTTCCAGCTGCAGCGCAAGTATGAAGAAGCGCCAGCCAAGGCGCTCACCATGACGCCAGCCGAAGTGCGCGACCTGGTCGATGCAGAACTGGCGTTCCTGGCCGACGTGCATGCGGCCGTGAGCTATTCGATGTTCGAGCGGATCAAGCGCCAGCAGTTCTGCGAACGCATTATGCAGAAAATGGATCTACGCATGCCGGTTTCCATGCTGACAAATAGAGAAGCCGGATTCTTGATTGATTTAGAGAAAAACAAATAGGATCGCGACCTTGCGGGCTATTCTTCGTGGCACCAACACGATCACAAACAGTACGAAAGACCACAACGCTATGGCAACCGGAAAGCATCCCTCACTCCGCGGAATCAACAAGATAGCGATTTCACCCGAAATGCGGAAACTTTTACTCGGTGTATGGCATGACCGGTTGACACCGCATGCGATTGTTCTTACATATCTTGCAGCACGCAATTTTGGTGTAATCCGCTTCCCGACACGGCCGGACAGAAGTGTTGACGGGGGAAATAAGGGTCACCAGGATGCTGTTGATCTCCTAGACAAGTATACCGACGACGAACTCGCCAATTTAAGCGCCGAGTTAAACCACATCACGTCCCAAAGCCAACAGATATTGTCCGCGTTGTATAAATCACCTTCGATATGTCTTGAGCGTGCGATTGCGCCAATAGATGCAAGGTCGCAATACCTGACTGCGAATCGAGCAGTAGACAACATTGAGCTCTACCCAGCACTTGCGTTGGCCGCAGAACGTGCGGGCTTAGCATCTATCTCAATGGACGTCGATATTGTGAGCGGGTGGTCGACAACTGCGACTCAACGGTACGGCACGTTGCACCTTAGCCGTGCTTGGGCTATAGATGATGTTTTATTGGTTTCTGATTTGTTGGACGGGCCGATGGAAAGCAATGAGTGGCTGTGCGTCAACCGCAATCCTCGCGGTCTGATGGAATTCCCCATTTCCTCGATTGTTCTAGTCGGAGTTCCGTCCAATATTTCGGACAGAATCGCCAATTCACAGGTCGTGTCCCGTTTAGCGAACGAACTGCAGGAGCAAGCGAATCGCGCCTCCAGCGAACGAACACTTGCACTCAGGCCGACGGAACTCTGGTGGCGCAGCGACTACAAACTGCCCCCTCAAAATATCTTGGACCGCCTCCGCGAATGGGCTGCTGGAATTATTAAAAAATGATGAATTGAAGTCGGCTTTACCAAAAATCATTATTTCATTTTTCAATTTCGCGGCAGAATTGTTTGGTCGGGCGTTTCGCCCTTAACCTGACCCCTATCAGCCACCATGCAAATCGTCGTCCTCCATTCGATCTCTGGCGACCCCGAGCGCCAGCATGTTCTCCTTGCCCCGAAAACCATGGCCTTTCCCGAAGACGCCGCCAACCTGGTCATCCGGCGCGTGGCCGAAACCAACAAGGATCTGGCCTGGGAAGAGGTGCTGCCAGCGCTTCTGGAAGCCGGATTCACGGAAGCCGCCAACGTCATCATCGTCAACCGGCCATGGGACGAGTCGCTGACGTCCAACCAGATGACCTTCAAGGTCCGCTTTCCCGTCACGGCGCCGCATGAGTATGCCGGCAAGACACTCGAGGCCACCAACAGCACGCCGTTCGAGGATGGTTCCGTAGTGCTGATCGATGCGGATAAGCAGATGCTCAATTCGGACGATCAACTCTGGCACAAGGATCAGCCCGACATGCTGCAGGTGCCCATCGGGCCCGTGGAGCTGCCTGACGCCCAGTTCGCCACGCCATCCGAATACCGGCGCGCGGCGCGCATGCTGCTCGGCTCCGGATACCAGTTGGCGAACAAGATCGCCGCGGCCTAACTGACGGGCGCACTGGGCAAACCATCCAAGAAAGGACAACAAGATGAATGCTACGAAAAATCTTTTGCTCGCCGTCTCAATGGTTTGCGCCTCTGAGGCGATGGCGCAATCAGACGAGCGGCAATTCGAAGTCCAGTTTACG
This sequence comes from Noviherbaspirillum galbum, assembly GCF_010974945.1. GTDB lineage: Bacteria > Pseudomonadota > Gammaproteobacteria > Burkholderiales > Burkholderiaceae_D > Noviherbaspirillum > Noviherbaspirillum galbum. The sequence goes on from NZ_JAAIVB010000011.1 coordinate 151,688, forward strand.
AAAAACGCTGAGAATGTGCTGACTGCGATGGTTTATGCGCGGGAAAATTTTGCTACCCCATTCAGCTACAACCATGTGCACCGCTATGCAAAGGACTGCCAGGCAGCTGACAAATCGACGCGCGTCACGCCGGGCGAGCTCACCACAGGCAATTCGCTGCGCATGACGTTCGACGACGCGCCGGACAGTGTCACGCTCGAATGGCAGACGTCAGAGCTACTGGCAATGGAAACTGTTAGCAGCGGCGACTGCACCGTGGATCTGCCGAAGGTGGCAAAGGGCGGCGGCGGGACAACGGTTGCCCTTGCAATGGGGCAGAACTTCGTCGGGCAGAGCGGGGAATACGGGATCAGGGTGAAGCGGGTGAAGTGAGGGGATCGGAATTGACGGGGGTGTAACCAGTCAATTCCGATTCGTTTGAGATCGGCGCATGGCGGTCAGGCCGCAGACAGCAACGTCACCAGCTCGCCGTTGCCGCGACGTGCCTTGAGACCGAGGATCTCGCGGGCGACCACGCCTTTTTTGGCGGACTCGACATCGATCCACTCGGCAAAGCCGGGCTGGTTCACCAGGCAAGTCAAATCCGCTTCCACAGCTTCGCTGTCCTGGCCGGGGGGATTGGAAATTTCGATGCGCTCGAACACACCGGTCAGCGTGACGTAGTCGATCACCACCGTCACCCGGCGGGCGCGGGCGGCCAGCTTTTCTTCCCACTTCGCCTGTGACCTCAATTCGCGGCGAGATGGTGCCAGCGTATAACGGAACTGCTTGACCTGCTCGTCGGTGGCATCGCTCGAGCGCAGCGCGCGCAGCAGTTCGTACTTGCAGATCGCGCCGCGGTCGTTTTCATACTGCTGCTGGGTCAGCACCGTCACCAGCGAGCCGGTCTTCTTTCCCGGGTCGCAGGCAACGATGACGACATAGAAGGCCTGGTCGAGTGTGGAATACAGCAGCAGGTATGCGCGGTGCTGCCAGTGCCGCTCGGGATTGCTCAACCAGATGGCGCGGCCGGCCTGCAGGATTTCCATCAACTGGTCCGCGGTCATCTTCGAGCGCATGATCAGGCTCTCGATCGCGTGCATCGATTCGAGACGATACTCCGGCATGGCGCGCAGCTTGGGCGTGTCAGCAGTCGGCGGCGGAAGGATGGGCGTCGTCAAGCGTTTGCGGATGGGTTGTGCTGTCGTGTACATTTTTGCTGATTCTCCAAGTTTTGTCATTGCTCGGCTCATCCGAGCGACCTTGGAACCATATTAATTCGCATTTTGAATTTATACAATGCGTTTGTGATTATTTTTCAACTTGGGGAAATGGGCGCAAAAAAGCTGCCGTCCCATTGGGGATCGGCAGCTCCATCGTTCACCAGGATAGGTCCGTCACGGGCGCGGCCTCCTGTTTCGACTGGACGTCCCGGATGAGTTTAGTCAGCCCGGGTTCCGCAGCGGCGATCGGCTTGATCTTCGGTGCGAGCGACTGCGCCAGCATATTCACCAGCACGGCATTTGGATACTCGCGGCGGAAGAAGGCTGCCACCTCGCTGCGGTGCTCCATTGGAACGTCTTTCATGTCGACCTGCCGTGTGCGCACACAATCGACAATGGCCTTGGCGATCTGGTTCGTCAGCGCCACTGCATCGGCTTTGTCGATCTGGTTGAGCCGGATGACTTCGCGATAGCCATCCCGCACCTTGTCGGGAGCCTTGTTGCGCACGTACCGGCGCGCTTTTGCCTGCATGCTGAGCGTCTTGTCGGCTGCTCCGAAAAACAGTAAGTCACCACCATTGACTTCGCTTCCGCCGCCCCATACCTTTGGGGTCGCCTGATCCGGATTCGGATGGCTGTAAAACATGTAGTCCTGAATCACATCAATCTCCTTGTTAACCGTCGCTGCCTGCGACAAAATCATGGCAACGGGAGATGTGGGCGCGACGAAAAGGTTTTCCTGTTCCCCGCATATCCACTTGCTATGCAATCCGCATAGAGCGCCCAGGAGAAAAAAATGGGTCTTGCCACCCTCATGCATTACCACACCGTCGCCGGCATGCTGCTGCCGGTCAACAACAGCGTGGTCGATGCGGCACTCAAGAAAGCAGCAGAACAAGTGGGCGAAGCCGCGTGGCGATCGGGTTTTACCGGGTTTACCAAGGGCGGCGCGACGGAGGTGGCTCGTTCCCACCTCGAGCTCATCGGCGTCAAGCCCAGGCCAGTGACCGGCGCATGGTCATCCATCAAGCTGGCCACGACGAAGGACGACGCTGGCAACGAGTACCACAAAATCCGGATTGGATTCGACGCGAAAGAGGGAAACGTCATTGTCTCGCTCGATGCGGACTCGGAAATTGCGCAGCGCCTTGCACAGAAGCTGCTTAATGCCGCGCCCGGCGAGGTCCTTACGCTCAACCCGTTCTCCGCTCTGGTGAACAAGGGCGGTCGGGCCTATGCCAATCACGCCGTGGGTTTGAAGCGCGCGGACGGTACCGAGGTGACCGCGCCGCCAAACCTGTGGGTCCAGGCACAAGCCATGGCCGACGCAGCTGAAGCCACGTTGAAGGGCCTGAACATCACCGACCGTGCCACGATCAACAAGGTCAAGGCCACGAAGAAGGCGGAATTCCACTTGTGGCTCTATCGGGACAAGCTCATTCCCCAGTTCGAAGTCGCCGCGTGACCCTTGACAATTCCACCCGCATGCGCCGTCCTGGCCATGCGGGTTTTGTTGAGGTATATCAACTATCCACAGAAGCTGTGGATAACTTGAGCTAAGTCACTGATTCCATTGACCCCCTTCGGTCGATACAAAAAAGAGGCACCTCTTATTTTTGTTCCGCCATCTCCTGATGCAATGCCATCCGCAGCAATGGGCTGCATTCTTTTGAGGAGAAACGAAGTGGGTTCCAACGTATTTGATTTGAGTGACGACGCGTTCACGGTGTCGAGCCGTCCACGGCCGGCGCCGCCATCAGCAATTGCCATGGTAGCCAACGTCACGGCACTGCCGCAGCCGACTGTTGGCTATGCCGACGATTTGTTCGGCATTCCCCTGCCAAAGAACAAGCGCGATCTGGCGAAGTTTCCGATGAAGCCTGCCGGCCCGGACACTCCGGAGAAGGAACCGTACGTGTTTCGCAAGGAGCACATCAAGACCGCGCAACTGTGGTTCCTTGGTATCGGCAAAAACCTGCTGCTGACCGGTCCGACTGGATCCGGCAAGACCAGCCTGGTGCTGCAGCTGGCTGCTCGTCTTGGCTGGGGAGTGTACCGGCAACAATGCACGGGATCGCTGGAGTTCCAGGAGATGATCGGTCGCATCACCCTGAAGTCCGACGGCAGCACCGGCTGGCAGGACGGGCCGATCCTGTCTGCGATGCGCAGCGGCGGAATCCTGCTGCTGGACGAAGTCAACTTCCTGCATCCCGACACCGTGGCAGGCTTGAACGGCATCCTCGACGGCAAGGCGTACCTGATTCCCGAGACGGGTGAACGGGTGTTCCCGCATCCAGACTTCCGGGTCGCCGGTACCGGCAACGGCATCAATGGCGTGAAGGCTGCAAACTACCGCGGCACGAAGCGTCAGAATGATTCGCTGCTGGATCGCTTTACGCTGGGCATCGAAATCGACTACATGAGCGAGAAGGAAGAAGCCATCTTGCTCGCGCAGGCCGCGCCCCGGCTCGATCCGAAGATGATCGAGATCCTGCTGTCGCTTGCGAAATCGGTGCGCAAGTCCTATGACGAGGGAGACTCCATCAGCGTCACCCTGTCTTCCCGGGTACTGGTGTCGACCGCAAGCGTGCTTCAGCTTCAGGGCAATGACCTGGCCTCGCAAGCAGCGGGGCTGGCAACCGCGTTGGAGACGACCTATCTCTATCGTGTCGACAAGGGCGATCGCTCAACGATCATGACAGCAGCCAATGGCATCCTCCAGCGGGAAAACCTCGTTGCGAAGTGATGCTTGACCCCCACAAGGCCTCATCCTCTCGGATGGGGCCTTTTTCTTTTTGTTGCGAACGCATCTCTGACCGCTCTGGCAATGGTGCCGGGCAATCTTCTGGAGAATCCCATGCGTTCTATCACTCTGTTTCGCAATGACATGACCGCTGTTTCCCGTCTCGCCGCCAAGGCAGACATCCGTTACTACCTGAACGGGGTACTGCTGGAGATCGGCGCGATGTCCTCGCGCCTGGTGGCAACCGACGGCCACATCCTTGGCGTGCTGCACCTGCCGGACGTCGGTGATCCGAAACTGATCGGCCAGTCCGAGCAGCACATCATCCCCAATGACGTTATCGCCAAAATGAAGCCCAAGAAACGCGGTGACAACAAGGTGGAATTCATCATCAACGACCCCGACAAGGACGGTAACGTCAAGGCAGTTGCCCGCTTCGACGGGGAAACCATCGACTTCCAGATGGTCAATGGCCGGTATCCGGAGTATCGCAAAATCATTGGCAAGCGGGCCGCCGGCGGCATCGTCCAGATCGACCCGGAGCTGCTGGTGCGCTTCAAGAAGGCGGTCATCGACCTGGGCGACAGCCGTGGCTGGATGCAAGTCACGGCCAACCAAGCCGCGGGAACGTCAGCGTCCTTCCTGACCTGCTTCGACAAGCGCTTCTTTGCGGTGGTCATGCCGTGGATAAACGAGGGGCAGGCCGGTCCACTGCCGTATGACGCCCCAGCCTGGGTGCATGCCCCGATCGTGCCGCCGGCTCTGCCGCTACTGCTCGAAATGAAGGCCGCCGCCTGATCCCCATCCCGCCATGCTCAACCGAGCTGGCGGGATTGTTTTTTCCAGACATGTCGTTGCGCCATGCAATAACGCATGCATCCAATGGAGAACACAAATGACAACACCCGTACAAGAAGCCGCCTGCAGCACCATTCTCGATACTCCGCTCACTTATGCCGTCACCATGACCATCGCCGAATGGCAGGAGCAGTTCCGTCCGGTCACGAACCATCTTGTTCCAGGCGCCGATTTCAATGGCACCGCGTTCGAAACGTACGGTGTCGAGCTCAAGCACGTGCTGGCGATCTCGGTCGCCGAGCCAAACCGCGTCTGGACAGCCCTTTCGACAGACCATGGCATTGCCATCACCAACGGCATGGCATGGGTGAACCGCCTGCTGTATTTCGTCACCGAATTGCCAGCGCAGGCTAACGTCAACTATGACATTCATGACCATGACGACGACGAGCAATGCAGTCAATGCGAAGCTGTCCTCGACGGCGACGGATGGAACGGCAAGTGCGGTCACTGTGCCGATGCCGAAGACAACAAGATGGAGGGGTTGGCACTTGCCAAGGCGCACGGCTTGTCGTGGTACCGGGTGGGCGACGTCTATACCTTGGACAAGGCAGGCAAGCCGATCCCAGCGCACAATCTGGACAAGTGGTTCATTTCCGCCCAAGATGGCACACCAGCCGCCGACGGCATTGCCGATCTTCCTTTCTCAAACAGCGAAGACGAGGCGCGAGACCTGGCAATACAGTATGCCTACACACTTCAGTCCACCAAAGTAACGTCCGCATGACGCCCGAACTCCTAACCATTGTCGAGCATGCGAGCCCGCACTACGCGCCGCGCACCTGGCACAACGCCGCGACAGGTGATCTGACCATTGCCTTCGCCGTGGATTTCACGACGGCCGGCGAACGGCTAACCAGGAAAGCGTCCACTCCCAACTATGTCGGGATCCCGCTGGAGATGGACATTCCGGCGGCTGCGCAAGCGATCCTGCGGGAACTGGCTAGTCGTTCAGGCTGCTGCCTGAACATTGCTGGCAACGGCATCCGCACGCTGTCCAGGCATGGATGGGAGCAATCGCGCGCAAATGCCTATGTCTACCGTGTGCTAGACCTGGTGCACAGGGGGCTCCGCCTTGAGCGAATCGTGTCCGGCGGTCAGACCGGGATCGACATGGCGGGAGGCGTCGCTGGTGTGGCGCTGGGAATCCCTACGGAGCTGACACTGCCAAAAGGCTTAATCCAGCGTTACGCCGATGGCGTGGACCGCTGTTTCACCGAGGCCCAGATCCGCCAGCAGGTCATCGACGGCGTGGCGGGCCTCGTAAAACCGGAAGTATCATCGGCGAGAGAACGCTACGCCAAGCAGGCTCAGGACTTCCTTTCCTGACGCTTGTTGACCCACAAGCCGCCATTCTTTCACCGGAATGGCGGTTTTTTCGTTTTGTGCGGAAATCATTATTTCAAAAAAAGCTTCCGTGATAATCTGCGCCGAAATCAGGATAGTTCAGGAGCGCAGTATGCTGGAACCTCAAGAATCGTCAGTCCGGGCGCAGCCAAGCGCGGATCGCCCGATCGAGGGCGAAAACACCGCCCGGTCTCTTGCGCCATATGATCCGAACCGACTTCTCGACTACGTAAAGAAAAGATTCAATCTGAAGAACGATGCTGCCCTGTGCCGCGTGCTCCGGGTCACGGCTCCGGTCATCAGCAAAATCCGTCATGGCCGGCTCCCAGTCGGCGCGGCGCTTCTGATCAACATCCACGAAATGACCGACCTGCCCGTGCGCGAGCTGCGTGACATCATGGGCGACCGGCGCCAGATCGTTCGAATCAGCCCGGACCACACCAAGCCGAGGGAGGAGGGCGACCAATGACGCTGGACTACACGACCCGGGAAAGTGTCATCGGCACGGTCGTGACCCTGCGCCATGTGCGGTATTCGGATTTCCTCAAGCGCGAATTCATGGCCACGGACCTGATCGTCGTCATCAAGCCGGAACACATGCCGGCCTTCGAGCAGGACTTCGCCATCTATCGGCAACTGGACGAAGCCCAGCGCGCGGCTTTTCTCGCGCGGCTGAGTCAAGCTTCCCGGTACACCGGAGGCTGGCTGTCACCCGCGATGCTGCCCCAGGCTCAAACAGGCACATTGGATCTCTTCTCGACCGAGTGTTAGCCCGGTACTGTAGCGCGAACCACAAACGCAAATTCTTTTTGTAGTTTTTATTTGCGTCTAAGATTTCATGCGATATACTTTTTGTCAGGCAGTCCACTTTTAAACGCGACGTCCAACCGTCCAATACGACCAAACACAAGGGAGAGGTCACTATGAAAACCAAAATTATCGTTTCGCTTTTCGCCGCAATGCTGATCACCGGCTGCGAAGGCACCATGCCCAAGCTGGGAGACAGCGGCGCAAAAACGGTTGCCACCGGCTCCGCAGGCGGCGCGGCCGCACAGAACGCCTCTTCGCAGCTGGAGAAATGCGACAAGCCGCTGGGCACCATTGCCATCGTCGAGGAAACCAATCAGCCCTGGTTCCCGCTGTTCATGTCCCAATACGGACTGCAATCGACGGTTCCAGTGCTCCGGCTGATCGTGCAGCAATCCAATTGCTTCGTCGTGGTCGACCGCGGCCGCGCGATGGCCAACATGAACACCGAACGTGACCTGCAGGCAAAGGGTGAACTGCGTAACGGCTCCAATTACGGCAAGGGCCAGATGGTTGCTGCCGACTATTCGCTTAGCCCGACTGTGACGGTCAATGCGAAGGGCACGGGCGGCGTTGGTGCACTGGCGGGCGGTTTGCTTGGTCCGCTGGGCGCAGTCGTGGCCGGCTCGCTCAAGAGCAATGAAGCCTCGACGATGCTGCTGATGGTAGACAACCGCTCGGGCATCCAGCTCGCCGCTGCTGAAGGTTCGGCGAAGAACTGGGACATGGCCGGTGGACTGGGCATGCTTGGCGGACTGGGTGGTGCGGCTGGCGGCGGCTTCACGAACACCCCGCAGGGGAAAGTGCTCGTCGCGGCGTTCATGGACTCCTACAATAATATCGTCAAGGCGACCCGCAATTACGTAGCGCAGGACGTCCAGGGCGGTATGGGCAAGGGCGGCAAGCTGAAGGTAAATTGATCTGGCTTCAACCGCTAAACAACAAAGGCCGCGTCATGCGGCCTTTTTCTTTCGCTCAATGCGTTCATTTTTTGCTGAATAGGCTGTCGGGCATCTGCACACCGGCGAGCTTCCAGCTCCAAAGGCCTTCCCGGCGCAACACAAACGCCGCCCGGTCCTTTTTATTCTCATCGAGGTGCACGACCGCGCGGTTCCAGCCGTGGTAGCGGACCGTGAAGTCGGGAGACCTTGTGCCGGCATTATTTTCAGTCGCCGTTTCCACCCGCGCACTTACCGGATTGGTGGAGCCGGTTTTCATCATGGCAATGACGCCGGCCGGCGAAATCATAGAGTCCACCATCTTGTCGACAAGCATGGTGGCCAGACCTGCGCCAAACGCCGCGAACGGGTTGTCTTTCATGCTTTCTGTCTGCGTATTCATGGCCGCCATCATTTGACCTTTGAAGCTTTCTCGAAGGGCAGGGAAGTCGACAAAGTCGGAGAACCGGTCTCCATCCTTGTCCTGCATCGCCTGGCGCATCTGGTAGAGCGTGATGTACGGACTGAAATAGCTGGCCGCTGCCAGCCCTGCGACGATGACCATGCCGCCCACGACCACTTTCCTGTTCATTCCGTCCCCTAATGTGTTGTTTGATGGGCAATTATACGGATTGGCTCCTTAGCAAAGCAGTATTTTTTTCTGCGTATCTCTATCACTTTGCCACCGTGGCGATGCGCCACATACCAAGGAGATAGATATGAACACAGCAGCAATCCCCTACAAGCTCGAGAAATTTGCCACTGGCCGCTTCGACGTGCCGGCTGAGAACGGTTCCCGCATGGGTGCCATCACCGGCGGCGGCACAGGTGAACATGCCGCATGGTGTGCCGAGATCGGCAACAAGGTTGTGGGCTACTTTCCTACGCGCCCGAGAGCCGCGACGGCGATCATGGAAGCACGCGGCGTCAAAGGCCTGTTCGCCCAGATGCAGGCCATTGTCGAGGCCCCTGACGGCATTCTCAAGAACTACCTCGATGACTTCTTTGACTTCCTCCCCGACCTCAGCCTTCGGCTGCCGCTTGCGCGGTAAGGACGGGGATTCCTCCTGCGAGACGCCCAAGCCCGAGCGCGAGAATGTTGCGGCTGGCGTTCACATCACGATGGTGATGCGCGCTGCATCCGCTGCAAGTCCATTCCCTTATTCGTAATCCTTCCCGGACAATCGGGCCAGTGCGCTTTTTACAGTCACTACAGGTTACGGTGGAATACGCTTCATTGACCTCCTCGAACCACACTCCCGCGTAAGCGCTTTTGTACTTGAGCATGGTACGGAACTGCGACCATCCAGCGTCCATCACGGATTTTGCCAGCCGTGTTTTCGCCAGTGCTGCCGCGTTCACATTGCCAATGAAGATCGCCGCATAGCTGTCGACTAACCTGCGGCTCAATTGATGATGAAAATCCTTCCGACGATTGGCGATCTTGGCATGGATGGCCCTCGTCCCATTCGTTTTCTTCGCGCGCTGGGCCACCCGAAGCTTCGCTTCCAGAGCGCGATACAGGTTCTGTGCTTCTATCACAGCGCCATCACTTGTGGCGACAAAGTCTTTCAAACCCAGATCAACACCGACTGAGTCGGAAAACAGGGTTGGCCGCTGCATCGGTTTTGCCTTGGGCGTGGCACAAATGTTGATGTACCAGCGCCCTCGCGCATCCTCGCTGACGTTTCCCGTCCCGAGGTCGTAGCCGCTCAGTCCATAGCTGTCCCAAAGGCCTAGCGGCTTATCGATTCCCGACAGCCACAGCTGACCATTGCGATACCGTAAAGCAGTGGCTTTGAATGGTATCCAACCAAGAGAACGGCGCGAACCACCTGAAACACGCCATCGCAGTTTTACCTTTCGGGCCTGCTTGCGCTTATTGGCATATTCCTCAGCGATTGCCTGAATGGACTGCGAATGCAGAGCGACCCCGGCCTTGCTGGCGCCTTTGGTGTAGGTGGCGAAGTCATACCCTAAAAGGAACTTGCGCTCTCTTTCCCACACCTTGAAGGACAACTCGTTCACATAGTTCCAGACTTGATTAACCCAGTATGCCTTGTCCCGCAACGCTGCGGCATGCTTGTCCTTAATTCTCAGGCGCAGCACGCGAACAACTTTCTCTTTTGAGGAGGTCAGAGTAGGCATATTGACATAGGGCTGTATGTATGCACAGTATATCTATTGCCAAAGGAAAAACAAGGAGGCTTCGCATCCGGCGCTTATATCCTCGCCCTGAAGGACGAGGTTTTACGCGCTAAAGGATAAGATCGACCGCTCGGTCATGGAGACCTGGAAGTGCGCCACCGGCATGCTGTGGGTCGTCCGCCCTAACGGGACCAACCTGGTGCAGCTCGACAGTCGCTTTACCGCCCGCGAAGGCATGGCGATTCTGGAGGCGATGCATCCTGATCGCACCGGCGCTCCCTGGCAGCTCTGGCATGTCGACGTGACTGACCTGAAGGTGAAACCAATCACCGAAGGACAGGCCCGTGACCTGGTCAAGCGAACCCCGCTCTACGACGTCAAGAACAACTTCGTGACGTGCTGGGGAAAAGCGATCGCCGAGATTCGTACCCGACAGGTCCCGACCGGCCCTTGGGAAATGGGTACCGGGCTGGAGATCCACTGCGAGGCCGAACCTGACGAGAAAACGCTGGCTGTCCTGCCGCGCTGCGCGTCGTACTACCTGCAGCAGCAGCACAAGAGCCTGTTCACCGCAGCGGCATCGGTGGAGGTGTTTTTTTGGAAAGAAGCGGCTGTACCCCTGGGAGCATCCGCACCTGAAGAACCAACACTAAATCGACATCACCGCGCCCATATCCATGCGTTCTCCTGACGGAGGACGTTGGTATGGGCGCTATTCTTTTGTCGGCTGGTCAGGAGACAATCGGCGCGGCTAGTGCCTCTTCCGTCCCTTTGGCCGCGATGCGCTGCAGCGTGCGCTCCAACGCGGCGGTATCGGGATAGATCCGCACGCTGGTGACGCGCCCCCAGCGTATTTCAATCAGGTTCACGCCCTCGGCAGACGTTTCGATGCCATCCGTGCCCCGGTTCGTCTCCGTCCAGATCGCCTCGACTTGCGTGTACCAAGGCCAGCCAGATACCCGGACCTCGTGAACGGTGAAGCGAATGCCCTGCAGCAGTCGCAGCAGGCGCTCGTACCATGCCTGGATCGATTCGGGCGTTCTGCGCGTGCCGGACAGTGCGTGCGTCCCGACGAAATAATGCGTTGCGGTGGGCGCCAGTTCGCCGGTGATGGCATCGATTTTTCCGGCGCTAAGCCCCGCGAAGGCCCTGATTATCTTTTGCCTTACGACTTGGTGATACATGCCGCCTCCCCAAAATGACACGGCGAAAGTGTGCCTGCATATCCCGCCGCAATGCAACGATTTCGTTGGAAAAAACCAAGTGTTTGCCAGGCGCGTCGTGCAGGGGTCGTCCGCTACGCCCTCTTTTTCTTTATGTGCCATGTCTTTAACCACGACGAATTTGCGGGGCATCCCATTTGGAGCAGCCAATGAACACACAACAGATCGATGCATTGCAACAACTCGGCCTCGGCGTGCTGGAAGCCGTCAACGAAGGCGGCAATCTGGGCGCCCCAGCGGCATCCTGTATGCGGCCATCTTGGGTGCGGGCGCATCCCTTTCGCAGTTCCAGACCTTCATGGGCACGCTGACAGGCCGCGGCATGCTCGTCCAGAGCGGTGACTGCTACTACATCACCGAACAGGGCCGCGACTTCATGGGCAAGCTGCAGGCGAAGTTCCGTCAGCCGCAGACGGTTTAGGAGCCACTGGCGATGGTCCATCTAACTGAAACTGGCGTCCACGCCGGACGCCGCCTGTGCGCAGCGCCACGCAACGACGGCGAGCGCAACGTCCACGCGGCGATGGCGCCGCTGCACAATCCTTCGGTGCGTGCGCAGGTCTGCCCGGCGTGTCTGAAGACCTGGGCGCTGGAAGCCTACGACCCTAGCGACGACATGCCGGACTACATCGTCATGCTGCGCGCTAATGCGACACCGCCGGTGAGAGCTTGACCCGATGCGCGACAAGCCCCGCCGTTCAGGGCGGGGAAGGATAGCGCGGACGGCGTAGCCGTCCTTGTCAACGTGGAATGTATGCTGTATGTTAATACAGTATGCAGCGACTTCAAGCGTTCAAATACGAATTGATGCCGAATGGCCACCAAGAGCGCCAGATGTGCCGCTTCGCTGGCTCGTGCCGGTTCGTTTTCAATAAGGCGCTGGCGTGGCAAAAGGGGTGCTATGAGCAGGGGAAGAAGAAGCTCGGCTACGCCGGGTTGTGCAAACTGCTCACCGAATGGCGCAACAGCACGGAAACGGCCTGGCTGGCCGATGCGCCGGTTCATCCCTTGCAACAGACGCTCAAGGATTTGGAGCGGGCCTACACCAACTTTTTCGCCAAACGGGCTGACTCCCCCCGCTTCAAGAAGAAAGGTCACTCCGACAGCTTTCGCTATCCTGACCCGAAACAGATCAAACTCGATCAGGTCAACTCACGCTTGTTCCTGCCCAAGCTCGGCTGGCTTCGCTACCGTAACAGTCGGGATGTACTGGGAAGCGTGAAGAACATCACCGTGAGCCAGTCGTGCGGCAAGTGGTTCGTGAGCATCCAGACCGAGCGCGAGGTGGATCAACCCATCCCACAAGGTGGCGCGGTCGGAATCGATCTGGGCGTTACCCGGTTTGCTACGCTTTCCGATGGCAGTTACATCGAGCCGCTCAACAGCTTCAAGCAGCATGTAACTGCATTGCGCAAGGCGCAGCAGGCCATGAGCCGCAAAACGAAGTTCAGCAACAACTGGAAGAAGGCGAAAGCCCGCGTCCAGCGCATCCATTCCCGCATTGGCAATGCCCGCCGCGACTTCCTGCACAAGACCTCCACCACGATCAGCCAAAACCACGCGATAGTGTGTATCGAGGACTTGCAGGTACGGAACATGTCTAAGTCGGCGCCAGGAAGCACCGAGAAGCCGGGGAGAAACGTTCGGGCCAAGTCGGGACTGAACAAAGCCATCCTCGATCAAGGTTGGTTTGAGTTCCGCCGCCAGCTGGACTACAAGCTGGGATGGCAAGGCGGCTGGCTTATGGCAGTACCATCGAAGAACACGAGCCGCACCTGCCCATGTTGTGGCCATGTGTCGGCGGCCAACCGACAGACACAAGCCAGGTTCGAGTGCGTGGCGTGTGGTTTCGAGGAAAACGCCGATGTGGTCGGCGCGATCAATATTCTAAGGGCTGGACACGCCCGGTTCGCCTGTGAAGTGAGCGATGCAGCAATGCCGCCAGCAGCAGGAACCCACCGAAGCGACTCAGGGACGGCTCAACGTCGCGCCTGAGCGCCGTAGGAATCTCTGGCCTTCAGGCCGGGGAGGATGTCAAAAGGTGGCCGAGGCGCTGCAGGCCGATGCGGTTGCCAGGCGCATACTCGCCAAGGGCGTCAATCCTGACGCCGGAGCGCTGGTTGGCGTGCGCATTTCGCTCAACATCCTGAAGGCGCGTGGCGTCGCGGTGCACACGATCCACGCCGGCAGCGCGCGTGGCGGCCACATGAAAACAAGGGCTTCTACAACGGCGCGGTGCTCGACTACCGCAAGGCGGTCGTGCTGAAGGACGCGTACTTTAACGTCAGCCAGACTTGCCGGGAGAAGATCGCATCGGGGCAGGAATCCAAGCATCCGATGGCCAGCGTGGACGGCGTGCTGACAGAGGTTGCCGTGGATGCGCAGACGTGGGGAGTGGAAGTGCGTTTCAATCCCAAGCGCTGGCACCTGTTCTGCGACATGAACGACCGGCCGGTCTGGTACGCCTCGGAGGTCACGCTCGTTGGTCACCGCGCGTATTGCCGCGGCGAGATTGTGTTCCATACGCAGGACACCGCGCCACCGAAGGCTGGTGATGCAGAGAGCGCCGTGGTTTTCTAACGGCGCACCGAACGCAGCAACATCGCCCGTCTCCCTAACCGGAGATGGGCGTTTTCTTTTGGTTCGACTGATCAGGCGACGCCAAGGACGGTCATTGCTGACCCGTTGGCGCAGTCTTGCGGGCAGTGCGCTGGTGCGAGGGCGGCAGGCGCCGCAACGTGCGCAGGGCTTCGGGGGCGAGGATGTCGATGGCGCGCATGTCCACCGAGAGGTAGCCCAATTCATTGAACGCCGACAGCGTGCGGCTGACCGTCTCCAGCGTCAAGCCGAGATAGTTGCCCATCTCCGCGCGCGTCATGAACAAGTTGAACCGACGCCCCGAGAAGCCCAGCTGCGCGAATCGGTCAGACAATTGGAGAAGGAAACGCGCAACCCGGGCCTCAGCGGACAAGGAACCAAGCGAGACGACCCGCGCCTGCTCCGCCATGAGGTGCCGGCTCAGGACCTCGTAGCTGGAAACGTCAAGCTCGGAGTACCGTTTTCCCAGCTCGGTGAACGTCTTGAACGGCACGAGGATGATGTCGCAGCTGGACATGGCAACCGTTTCGCAGCCATAGCGCCGGTTGTGCATGCCATCGACGCCGAAGACGTCGCCCCGCATCGGGAAAGACAGGATCTGCTCGTTGCCCAAGTCGTCGATCATCGCCGATTTCAAAAACCCGCCATGCACCACATAGAGCATCTCAAAAGGCTGGCCGGCGCTGTGGATGCGCTGACCTGTCCTGTAATGCATATGGTGGAAATGCGTGTCGTCCGCACGAATGGCATGCGTCACCGGCAGCCGCAGGAGGGCGCAGACTTCCGCCAGGGTGGACCAAAGCTTGCCGGACCGGCTTGTGACCAGGGCCGCGCCGTCAGACTGATCGGATTCGTTTAAGGTGGGCATGAAGACTTTCCGGCAGCGCGGTGCAGATGAACCAGTTATTACGCTGACAATTATTTACCTATGGCAACATTTCTATCTTACCTTGGCTTTCTGATGGCGTCTGCCATGCCGTATTTCCTGTACCTCGCCAATTAAGTTTTTTGAGACATCTCCAGCCGCAACGCCTATTCCGTCCGACAGGACTTTTCTGGAGAACTCATGAACATTGCACAGCACTGCCAGCTTTCTGGCAAAGAGATCCGGCGCTTGATGCGCGTTCACCGCATCACCATCGACGCCATCGCGACCCGGTACGACCTCACCAAGAAACGCGTGCGCGAGGTACGCATGACCGGCGTTTCCGGCTTTCTGGCCAGCGAGTGGCATTTCCTGATCACCGGCATCTGGCTGCATTGAGAAAGAGGAGACATCGCATGTACCTCCCCGTTGAAGATCGGAGCCAGGACCGCTCCAGCCGTCCCGAAACACGCAATCCCTTGCTGAAGCTGCCGGCTGCCGCCCGGCTCGCGGCCCTGCCGCCCGAGTCGAAGGCTGCGCTGCGCGAGCTGCTTCTCGAGCTCAAGGCGCATTGCCGGGAAAACGCCGAGAAATGCTGGCGCTCGCACAAGCCGCCGATGGCCATGTACTGGAAAGCTATGGGCGTGTGGATCGGGCATTGCGCCCGCCTGCTGCGCTAAACCACGCCTACCCGGTGGCTTTTTCGCCTTTTGACCCTATATACCCCGTATGCGCCATTGGCCATGCGGGGTTTTTCGTTTGGATCGCCCGTTCGAGCGACAGAACGTCAGGCCTGTTTGCGCCCGTGCCGCTGGGCAAGGGAGCCCAAATGCGCCTTGTCCGTTTTGCGTCCCGGCGCCATCCGCCCGGCCTGAAGCCGCTGCACGATGTCTTCCACCTCATCAGGGGTGAACACTTCGGACGTCTCTGCCTTGATGTATGGAATGAAGCCACCTGTCATCACGTTGTCGGGCAGCGGGCTCTTGAGTTCGGCTTCGCCGATGAACACCACAATGGAATGCAGCGCCTCATCCGGCACGCCGAGAAACTCCTTCAGCACGCGCACATGCCGGGCGTTCTGGTGCAGGGGATTCTGAAACTGGTGTGTTGCGCCGCTACCCATGCGCTGCGTCCACCGCGGCTGGTTTTCGCTGCCGAAGATCCAGCCGGCCATGTTCTTGGTCTCGATCACGAAGATGCCTTGGCGACTGACGATGACGTGGTCGATTTGCGTCGTGCCAGTCGGCGTGGCCAGGGTGACGTTGTTGAGGTCACGGTAGACCTTGCCGTCAACGGTCAGCTTCTTTGCGGCCGTGACTGCCAGCTCGCCACGCTTGCCCTTGGGGACGAGCCGCAAGCACAGGAGGACCACGCCCACCAGCAGGGCGGCAATGAGGATGGGCTGGTGCAGCGCATTGCCGAGCGCCTGGACAATGGGTTCGAGATAGCGGTTGGACATGCAAACGGTTCCTGGGGTGACTGAGGCAGCAGCGTAGCACTTTTGAGAGGCCGGAAGAACCGGCTGCAGGCGGACTGTGGCAAGTTTGTCCCAATCAAAACCATTATTTCAAAATTGCGATTTGGGGCAAGATTTGAGGTCGGAAGACTTTTTTTCTCATCACATATCCGGTGCCATGCCAATTTCGGCATGCTTTGTCAATTCAACAAGGAATCAATATCATGAACGCACCTGTCACTCCGAACCTGACCACAATGCAACCGCAGGACATCAGCACCGAAGTGTTGATCGAGAAATACGCCAAGGGGGGCGAAACTACCGTTGCCGAAGTCCAGCAGCGTGTCGCCGCCGCCCTGGCGCAAGTCGAAGCGCCCGAACACCGTGAAGCGTTCGCCAAAACGTTCCTGCACGCGATGCAGGATGGCTTCATTCCGGCTGGGCGTGTTGCCAGCGCCGCCGGCACGGACCTGCAGACCACGCTCATCAATTGCTTCGTGCAGCCGGTGGCCGATTCGGTCTCTGAATCCGTCAACGGTCGCCCCGGCATCTATACCGCGCTGGCGCAAGCAGCTGAAACCATGCGCCGCGGCGGTGGCGTGGGTTACAACTTCTCGCACATCCGTCCCAAGGGCGCTCGCGTGAAAGGAACCGGGAGCGCGGCATCCGGCCCCATCTCCTACATGAAGGTGTTCGACCGTTCCTGCGAGACCGTGGAATCGGCCGGCGCGCGGCGCGGTGCGCAGATGGCCGTGCTCAATGTCGAGCATCCCGACGTCTTCGACTTCATCACGGCGAAGAAGGAACGCGGCCAGCTCAACAACTTCAATATCAGCGTGGGCGTCTCCAACGCCTTCATGCAGGCTGTCCAGAACGATGCGGCCTTCGAACTGGTACATGACGCCGAGCCCTGCGACGAGATCAAGCAGGCCGGTGGCAGGCAGCGTGAGGATGGGAAGTGGGTGTACCGCACGGTCGCGGCCCGGGAGATCTGGGAAGCGATAATGCAGAACACCTACAACGCGGCAGAGCCGGGCGTGCTGTTCCTCGACCGCATCAACGAGGAAAACAACCTCCACTACTGCGAAACCATCGACGCCACGAATCCCTGCGGCGAGCAAAGCCTTCCCGACTACGGCTGCTGCTGCCTTGGCAGTGTCAACCTTGCCGCGTTCGTGGAGGAACCGTTTAGCGATGACGCATGGTTCAACGAAGAAAAGTTCGCAGAAGTGGTGGCAATTGCCGTGCGCATGCTCGACAACGTGCTGACCGCGACGAAATGGCCGTTGCAGGAGCAGGCCACGGAAGCGGCAAACAAGCGCCGCATCGGTCTTGGCTACACCGGTCTGGGCGACGCGCTGATTATGCTGGGCATTCGCTATAACAGTCCGCAGGGACGTGCGAAAGCTTCTCGGATCACGGCCCTCATGCGCGACAATGCGTACTTGGCATCGATCGATCTGGCAAAGGAGCGCGGCGCTTTCCCCTTGTTCAACAAGGATAAGTATCTGGCGTCGGGGTTTGCCAAGCGCCTGCACGCATACATTCGCGAAGCGATCGCCACGCACGGCATCCGTAACTCGCATTTGCTGTCGATTGCGCCAACCGGCACCATTTCGCTGGCGTTTGCGGACAATGCGTCCAACGGCGTCGAGCCTGCGTTTTCGTGGTTCTACAACCGCACCAAGCGCATGCCCGACGGCAGCAAAAAGCAGTACGTTGTCGAAGATCACGCCTATCGGTTGTATAAGGCGCAAGGCGGCGATGTTGCCAGCCTGCCCGAGGCGTTTGTCTCGGCGCTGGAGATGTCGGCAGACGATCACCTGCAGATGGTGGCTACGGTCGCACCGTATATCGATGCGGCGATCTCCAAGACGGTCAACGTCCCGGCAGAGTATCCGTACGAGGACTTCAAGAACCTCTATCTGGATGCGTGGAAAGCTGGCCTGAAAGGCATCACGACGTACCGCCCGAACGACATCCTGGGTGCCGTGCTGTCGGTGGAAGCGCCGAAGGCCGTCGAGTCGCAAGCGGTGGCGACGAATGCGCCAGTGGAAAACAACCCGCTGACGCACCGTATCGAGTCCCGCCCGCTCGGGGAACTGGACGCGGTGGCCATCAAAGATACCTATTGGACGAATGAAGGTGCCAAGAAGGTTTTCCTGGTCATGTCGTTTGCAAAGGTCGATGGCGTGGTCAATGGTCAGCCGGTAACGATCGAGCGTCCCATCGAGGTGTTCATGCCGGCCGGTCAGTCCGAAGGCCAGCAGTGGATCACCAGCCATATGCGACTGCTTTCCAGAAGCGCGCGCAAGGGCGATTCGGTGGCGGAGATATTGGCCGACATGCGCGAGGTGCCTTGGGATAAGGGTCCAGTGCGGTGTGGAACGATCGAGAAGAAGGATGGGTCAGGCGCGCGAGTGCCGCTGTACCATGACTCTGAAGTCGCCGCGATCGCCTACCTGCTGCAATCCGCGTTGAAGCGCCGCGGCTTTCTGGATGAGGATGGCAACCAGGTGCCGGTGGAGAAGCTTGCAGCTCTGTATGCTGCTCGCAACTCCGGTCAGGCCGCTGTCGAAGTCGCCGCAGAAGCCCCGAAGCCTGTGACGTACAAGGCCGTGGGCAAGAAATGCCGCGAATGCAATACGCCCTCGGTAATCAAGCGCGATGGATGTGAGTACTGCCAGCATTGTGGCGCCATCGGCAGCTGCGGTTAAGCAGTTTGATTGCCCCGAAAAATCCGGGGAAGTTTGATCCAACAGCCGCGTCTCCTTCGGGAGCGCGGCTTTTTCTTTGAAGCGCTCACGCCACTTCAGTTTATCTACTCGCCAGCAATTCTGTGCGCTCGCCTCTGCGCATGTCGGGCTTCTTTACAGTCGCCACAATTTTTTCTGCCCGCGGAAGCTAAGGATATGATTTTAAGACGAATTTCAGACGGGCTTGCTACTTGCTTACGTCTGTCGATTAGACATTTCACGAACGGCTGAGGAAAGCAAATAATGACTTATAGAATGCTCCTGAGGGTGTTGGCCTTCATGTGTTCGTTTTTCGCCGTTAGCGCAGCGCATCCTGCAATCATAAATAACCCAGTATCCATTCACGATCACAATTCTTACATCTCGGACACGGTACACAAGCTCGAATGGTATAAATTCAACAATACCGACACAACCGTTGGGCTGTCTTTGAACCAAGTACGGGCGAGTGATTTTTATCAATCAGGTAATTGGCGTGTTGCCTCAGGTGCAGAAGTCAATGGGCTATGGAGCGAATTCGGGTGGACTGAAGACACGCCGAGCGCAGGCACTAACAGTAATGATGGTCTTGTAGATGCATTAGCAAATTATCTGGGTTCGACATTTACGTACAAGGACGCGCACAACGATGCTGTATTTATCGACGCGATCACCACGGAGCCGAGTTGGGTAGAAGGATATGATCTTTCATTTGCAAGAATGATCAGAAATAATTCCGACAATGATGCGACCAGCGGACATGACTATGTGCTCACAAGGTATTCCGCCTGGTCCTCCAGCTTTGTAGTTCAAGGGATCGGGACATGGCTTGTAAGGGATATGCCAAACCACGCTGTTCCGGAACCTGGATCACTGATGCTAATCAGCATGTTGTTATTCGCAATTGTTTGCACGCGGCGTCGGTCATAAAAATAGGACCCATCATATTGAGCAATTACTCATGCTGTGCCGGAAATTTCTACACGGCTGCGCAAGTAGCGCTGAATGACGAAGCGATCGTTATCTGCTCCGCGTGAATCGCTCCAGTCAAATCCAGCATGGACGAGAACCAGATCAAACCTCTTTCAATTGGTGCAAAAAGGCACTTACTGTATCGCGAACGGCGGTGACAAAATGCCCCTCGTCATCAAGTCGCATCGCTTCGTCAAACGTCCAGACATATTCGCATACTAAGCCTGGGCGCATGCCGGCCTTCAAGATTTTGGGCTTTGATGTGAATCGCCGGTCAAACTCGGGGCGATCTTCAGGCGCCACAATGTGCAGGTTTTCCAAGGCCGCCCAATGCTCGTCCCATTTGGATCGTGGCAGCATTTTCACCTTCGCGATCCTGGCGATCCAGTAGTCGATGTAGGTAGCAGGGTTGATGTCGCCATGTGACCAGCAGAGACCTGAGGTGAGATGCCCCCAGTGAAAGTTTGTCCTCACCGTCCAGCCTGGCAGGTTGAGCAGCCCGCGCACCGCATCAGCACGCTGGTAGAGTACACGTGCTTGTGAAAGGGTGTCTCCGGGGTACAGTATAAGAAGTACGCGCTTACCCGCACGGTCCAGCTTCAGAAATGCCATCTCGACGCTTCGCTGCTGTCCTTTAGGCAGAGCAGGCAGGTGACGCGATCCTAATTCCTGTCGTGTCATCTCCTCAACCCCAAGCGCTAACGCAAGAACTGAATCTAATCGGCGTTCCAGCCTAGCACGCGATCGTTCGGCGCGGCGCAAGGTCGAGTACGGGCCGACCTGAGGAAAGTAATGTTCAGCGAATTCAAGGAAGTCATCGATGAGTTGTTGTTCACATCCGGACACCAATCCACGAACGCTGAGATCGGCTAAAGCCTCAAGTAGCTCCTGCCATGCTACGGTACGCACATGTTTGTCGAAGTCGACTTCGACCCCACCGGTGTTGATTGAGGTAGCTTGGCGAAGTCCTCCACCAGGTACGATCTTGTTCTCGATCGCCACAACCAACTCGTCCCCATATTGGATGATGCCATCGAGGATCTGACTGCGGTCAGTCGCTTTAACTGCAACTTCGCTCTGCCGTGGGTCTGGTGTCAGCAATACTGAAATACCGCGAATAGGCGGTATATCCGCACGGCTCTCCTCACGAAGTTGGGAGATAAGCCTAGCCTGCTGCGTCCTAAATCGTGCTGCCGGCAGGGACTCAACACATGCATTTTGGTCAACCAAGCGCCACCATGTTGCGTGCGCCAAGGGACTGTAACGAAGCACAATCAACAATCCACGCGTCAGCTGATTTTCATGGTGCCCGGCAAGCGAGTGGTCCGTATGGAAAACATTCAGCGACGATTTCATAGCGTAATATGAGGGAAAACCACATTGTATCTTCGAGGCAAAATTATGCGTAAAAGAGCTGACGCCAAAGCCGTAGGCAAAGACGGTCGGTGCTTCCCGCAAAACGACATCAACGCATATTCTCCATACGCAAACTCAAGCTTAAAAGACAGTCCGACATGTCGGCAACTACTACAAACCTTAAAGGCAGCAGCCAGCGGGACATCTGCACTAGAGTTAGGCGTAAGCTCTCGCGATTTGTCGAGCATTCTTAACAAACCGTTAAGACAAATGCGTTCTATAACCCATTCGTCGATGGCCGCAGTGGTAGAGCACTTGATGATGGGGCCTAGTCTGACCAAAGCCGCACGTCAGCATTCGGCTCAAGTCATTCAAGCCGTCGAGACATATGAGGCCTGGTTGGATCGCGTCCCTGTAATCTTGTCCATGAAAGAGGACGAGCGTGACAATCTTGAACTTTCAGAAGCGAACTGCATTCCTGTAAAAATTTCAAATCGTTTATTGGAGTTAGGAATAAGTACCGTGCTCCAGGTTCGCGTCGCAGGCAGAATTGGTTTGAGGTGTCACGGTCTAAACGCTATGGAAGTCGACGATGTCGCTCGATCGCTTTTTCGAATTGGAGTGATACTTCCAACAGGAAGGAGTTGCAATATCGAGCCACAAAAGTATATGTCCAATTCAATATTGGAAAGTGATGCGTTGACGTTGTCTACAACGTCATGCCTTCAGGCTGTCGGCGTCTCAACGTTTGAGGACTTGGAATGCCTTCCTGAAGATGAGCTTTTGCTGATTTTAGGCCCAAATCGTTTACTGCAAATTAAAGAAGTCATGCGAAGCCGGGACCCAAAGTTTCCCGGCGTAATGCAGGCTCGATCCTGTTTAACACTTGAAGAGGTCCTAAGTAATCTTGAACAGAATAATCCGCGGGAAGTGGTAGAGATACTCAAAGCCAATGGGATCGTTACTGTACGAGACTGGCTTGAATTAGGCACGGTTGGTGCACTTCGATTGCCCAATCTAGGACGAAAGACTGTCCAATTCGTAGAAGTCCGGGTGGAACAGTTTCTTGCAGATCAATCAGCGAATCTTTAACCAAAATGACGCTGATGCTTTGTTGCACGTATCTAGCTTCTGCGTTGTGAACCTTCTTAGCCTCTATAAAAATTGCGTCACGCTGAAAATCAGCATTTAACTTCGCCCGCCGCTGCGTTGCTCAGTATTTCAGGTTGTACCTGCGTTCCGCCATGGGAACTAGTGTGTTGTAAACCCATTCTTTTAGCTGCTCAGAATCTGAAGTAGCCCCCTAAAAGACAGGACCATCGGCATTCCTTAAACTAACGACTAGGAATGAACCTATGGAGTGCGACTTGGAAAGTCGCTGTTTCAATTGTTCAAGGAGAATTCGTTATGGAAACTACCTAGTGAACCTTCCGTTCCGTCGGAAGTAGCCTACCTCGACGTGCGTTATGGGTAACCGTAGGGTACGAAGCTCGAGGGACCAAGTACCGAATGCCACACGGCAGCTGCTGGTAATGTTGTGAAACATGACGCAGTTCTGGGAGCTTCACCCGGAATAGGGCTGGCTGACCGACATGGTCAACAAATGTGAATCACTGCTAAACGTCGATACTCATGATGAGCCAAAGAAGCTGATGGCTTAAGCCAAAACGGCACGCGCTGGTCAACTCATTTCCATATTGGGTTGCACGGACAATAAAGCGCCCGGCGAAAAAGTGGGACCTACATCGGTCATGTTGAAACAGCGGAACAAGGTAAGCCCGATTCCCCGCCTGTGTTGCGATTCAGGCAGGCCGACCGCAAGGAACGCTGATGAGGAAGCGGGGAGATGATGGGGCAAAAAGCGAATGCCGGGCTGTAATGGTCCGGATAGGGGCTGAAACGATCGCCTCGTGGTGAAAGCCAGCAGACTTGCTCCTGGTCACAATCGCGATAACGCGTGGAGAACTTCTCTCTAGAAGGCAAGCAAATGACTGCATCAAGCAATACCGATGTGGATGCGGCCTTCACTCGCAAGGCAGACTGGTCAGCTATTGACTGGCGGGCCTGCTATGGCGAGGTAAGGAAGCTGCAGGCAAGGATCGCGAAGGCAGTACAACAGGGCCGCTGGCGCAAGGTCAAGTCCTTGCAATGGCTGCTCACGCATGCGTTCTCCGCCAAGGCATTGGCGGTGAGACGCGTGACGGAAAATCAGGGCAAACACACTCCGGGCGTGGACGGCGTCACATGGTCAACGCCACAGGAGAAATCCGAAGCTATCGACTCGCTCAAACGGCGTGGCTACCGGCCAATGCCGCTGAGAAGGGTTTATATCCCAAAAGCAAATGGGAAACGTCGTCCACTGAGCATCCCAGTCAAGAAGGACTTGGCGATGCAAGCGCTGTACAAGTTGGCGCTGGAACCGATTGCTGAAACAACAGGAGACCAAAACAGCTATGGGTTTCGCTTAGGTCGCTGCACGGCGGATGCAATAGAGCAGATATTCATTCTGACAGCAAGGAAAGGGTCCGCGACTTGGATCTTGGAGGGAGATATCAAATCATGCTTTGATGAGATCTGCCATGAATGGATGCAAAAGAATATATGCATCGACAAACGGATTCTGGCGCAATGGCTCAAGGCTGGCTATATCGAAAAAAGAAAACTGTTTCCGACTGAAGCAGGCTGTCCGCAGGGTGGGATTCTGTCGCCTGCACTGGCAAACATGGCGCTCGATGGGCTCGAAGAATTGCTAGGAACATTCTATGGTTCAGAAAGAATAGACCACCATAAGAATCGCTCAACCAGAAATCAAGTGTATCTTGTACGTTACGCGGATGACTTCATCATCACTGGCAAGAGCAAGGACATACTGGAACAAGAGGTGAAGCCAATGGTGCGGGACTTCCTTGCTGAACGTGGGCTGCATCTCTCCGAGGAGAAGACACGCATCACCCATCTCTCAGAAGGATTCGATTTCCTTGGTCAGCACATCAGAAAGTATCACGCGGGTACAACGAAGGAAAAACTGCTGATCACGCCGGCGAAGAAGAACGTAAAAGCCTTCTTAACCGAAATCCGTGACGTCATTCGAGCGTTGAAATCAGCGAAACAGGAAACGCTGATCCGAGTACTGAACCCCAAGATAACAGGCTGGGCCAATTACCACCGTCATGTGGTGGCATCGAAGACGTTTGCAACGGTAGACCATCAAATATGGAAAGCCCTATGGAGATGGGCCAAACGTCGTCATCCACAAAAGGGAAGACACTGGATTGCAAACCGCTACTTCCAACTAGAAGGAAATCGACACTGGGTATTCGGGTGCGATGAACAACAGAAAGATGGAAGTACCCTACATCTGCGGCTGAAACAGGCATCCGATGTAAAGATCCAACGGCACATCAAGATACAAGGCGCAGCAAATCCGTTTGACGCATCCTGTGAAGAATACTTCGAGAAACGCGAGTCGGCGAAGATGGCAAACCGGCTCAGTAGTCGTCGGACACTATTGGCGATCTGGCGACGTCAAAATGGCAGATGTGCTCTCTGTGGTGAACGGATCACTACAGAAACGGGATGGGACTTGCACCACGTTATTCGGAAGATAGATGGTGGCTCGGATAGCAGCGGAAATTTATGTCTACTTCATCCTGTCTGTCACAGGCAGGGACACAGCTCTGGTTTTAAATTCGTACTACCGGTTGGGTTTGACTACCTGACCTCATGTGATTCAAGCCGTGTGCGGTGAAAGCCGCTCGCACGGTTTATAGGGGGAGGCGGCGCAGTAATGCGCTGCCCCTACCCGAATATGCCTATGCCTTCAGGGAGAAAGCAGGAAGTCGAAGTCATCACCACAACCGAGCGCCGAAGACGCTGGACGCCGCAGCAGAAGCTGGAATGGGTTCGACGCACGATGGAACCGGGCATGTCGGTATCGCTGGTAGCTCGTGAAGCGGGCGTGACTGCCAGCCAGCTGTTCCAGTGGCGCAAAGCCTATACCGAGGGCTCCCTGGTGGCCGTTGGCGCCAATGAGCCAGTGGTGCCGGCGTCGGATCTGCAGGAAGCGATGCGACGCATCAAACAGCTGGAAGCGGCGCTGGGGCGCAAGACGCTGGAGAACGAGATCCTCAAGGAAGCGGTGGATTTCGCCAAAGGAAAAAAGTGGATTGCGCGCTCGCCTGTCTTGCCCGGGGACGACCAGTGAGGCTGGTCTGCGAAGCCCTTGGCGTTGCGCGTAGTAATGTGCTGGCAAGAAGGCGGCGTCCGGTGGAGTGGGTCGACCGGCGCACGGCACGTAACAAGACCGATGACACGGTTGCGCTGCAGGCCATCCGCTCAGTTGTTCAGGACCAGGCCACCTATGGCTATCGGCGGGTCTGGGGCATGCTGCGGATGAACGGCATGCAAGACGGCCGGCCCATCAGTCATAAACAATGGGATGGACTCCTCCTCCCCGCAAGGGGCACGCAAAGGTGTCACACTGGAGTTTCCACACAACCAGTCGAAGAAGGAGTCCGAGATGAAGCTTATCCGCATTGGCGTCGATTTGGC
>NZ_JAAIVB010000012.1 GCF_010974945.1 Noviherbaspirillum galbum
CGACCGATGCGCGCGCCGGGGCGGCCGGCGACGGCGCTGCCTGCACGACGGGCTGCGGCGCAACGGGCTGCGGCGCAACGGCGCTGGCGGAAGCCGGCGCGGCTTTGCTGGCTACCGGTGCAGCGGCGGCTGCACGGGCGGGCGGTGCGCCATGGGCTGCCTGGCCTGTGGCTGCCGATGCACCGGGACGCTCGTCGGCGCCACCCATGCCGGGACGGAACGCCAGCATGCGCAGCAGCGTCATGCTGAAGCCGGCATAGTCGTCCGGCGCGAGGCTGAGTTCGTGGCGGCCGTGCACGGCGATCTGGTAGAAAAGCTGGATCTCTTCGGGCGTGAACGCGTTGGCGAGGCGCAGGATGTCTTCCCGCTCGGGCACGTCTTCGGGGACGGCCGCCGGCACGGTCTGCGCCAGCGCGATCCGGTGCAGCAAGGTGCCGAGATCCTGCAAGGCGGCGTTATAGGACAGGCTGCGCGCCGCCATGTCGTCGGCGACCGCCAGCATGGCTTGGCCGTCCTTGACCGCGAGGCCGTCGAGGATGCGGATCAGGTAGGACTGGTCGAGCGCGCCGAGCATGCCCTGCACCGCTTCCAGCGTGACCTTGCCGGCCGCGTAGGCGATGGCCTGGTCCGTCAGCGACAGCGCGTCGCGCATGGAACCATGGGCGCCTTGCGCCAGCAGGCGCAGGGCCGGCGGGTCGTAGGAAATGCTTTCCTGGCCGAGGATGTTCTCGAGATGGCCGACGATATGCCCCGGCGGCATCTGCTTGAGGTTGAATTGCAGGCAGCGCGACAGTACGGTGACCGGAATCTTTTGCGGGTCCGTGGTCGCGAGGATGAACTTCACGTGTTCAGGCGGTTCTTCCAGCGTCTTCAGCATGGCGTTGAAGGCGTGGTTGGTCAGCATGTGGACTTCGTCGATCATGTAGACCTTGAAGCGGGCGTTGGACGGCGCGTAGATCGCCTGTTCCAGCAACTGGGCCATCTCGTCGACGCCGCGGTTGGAAGCGGCGTCCATCTCGATGTAGTCGACGAAGCGGCCGGCATCGATCGCGGTGCAGGCTTCGCACTGGCCGCAAGGCGTGGCGGTGATGCCGGTCTCGCAGTTCAATGACTTGGCGAGGATGCGCGACAGCGTGGTCTTGCCCACGCCACGCGTCCCGGTGAACAGGTAGGCATGATGCAGGCGCTGCTGGTCGAGCGCATGCGTCAGGGCCCGCACGACGTGCTCCTGGCCCACCAGCGTATCGAAACGCTTGGGGCGGTACTTGCGGGCAAGAACTTGGTAGGACATAGAGACGCTGCCTGTTTTCCGGACGATTTTTCGTAACCGGCATTTTACCTGACCTGATGCAAGTTATCGCCTGCGGCAGGGGCAGATGTCGGGAAATCCGCATGCGCCGGAATCGGCAGGCAAGGGAATGACGGAGAACCTGGAAATGAAGTGGAAAAAACGCGTCGCGCGGTTTCCGATGGGAATGCAATGGAGAAGAAGAAGGGGCGAGCCTTGTCTACGGCACTTGCGGGAAGTGGCTGTGGCTGCTTCGTTCCCGACCTGACCAGGTTGACCACGCCGCAATGCGCAGGGGCCCGCCGACACACATTCTAGCAGCAAAGGCCGGCCGGCGTCCGGCTTTCGTCAGGGGCAGGAGCAAATGTTTCCCCTGCCCAAACCAGAGGACGCACGGCAATGCGGATCAGATTCCCAACGTTTCCCAGAGCGCGTCGACGCGCGCCTTGACCTCGTCCGGCATGACGATGGTCCTGCCCCATTCGCGACTGGTTTCGCCGGGCCACTTGTTGGTCGCGTCGATGCCCATCTTGCTGCCAAGGCCGCTGACCGGCGAAGCGAAATCCAGGTAATCGATCGGCGTGTTGTCGACCAGCGTGGTGTCGCGCGACGGATCGACGCGAGTGGTGATCGCCCAGATGACTTCCTTCCAATCGCGGATGTTCACGTCTTCGTCGACCACCACGATGAACTTGGTGTACATGAATTGCCGCAGGAAACTCCAGACGCCGAACATCACCCGCTTCGCATGGCCCGGGTAGGATTTCTTCATCTGCACGATGGCCATGCGGTAGCTGCATCCTTCGGGCGGCAGGTAGAAATCGGTGATCTCGGTGAATTGCTTCTGCAGCAGCGGCACGAACACTTCGTTGAGCGCCACGCCGAGTACGGCGGGTTCGTCGGGCGGCTTGCCGGTGTAGGTCGAGTGGTAGATCGGATCGCGCCGCATCGTGATGCGGTCGATCGTGAATACCGGGAACCAGTCCTGCTCGTTGTAATAACCGGTATGGTCGCCATACGGCCCTTCCAGCGCATGCTCGTAGCCGCTCGGGTGGGAAGCATCGGGGTAGATATGGCCTTCGAGCACGATTTCCGCCGAGGCCGGCACCCGCAATTCACTGCCGATCGCCTTGACGAGTTCGGTGCGCTTGCCGCGCAGCAGGCCGGCGAACTGGTATTCCGAGAGGGTGTCCGGCACCGGCGTCACCGCGCCGAGGATCGTCGCCGGGTCGGCGCCGAGCGCCACGGCGATCGGATAGGGCTTGCCCTTGCTGACGATGGCATGTTCGCGGAAATCGAGGGCGCCGCCGCGATGCGCCAGCCAGCGCATGATGACCTTGTTCCGGCCGAGAACCTGCTGGCGGTAGATGCCGAGGTTCTGGCGTTTCTTGTGCGGACCCTTGGTAATGACCAGGCCCCAGGTGATCAGCGGCGCCACGTCGCCCGGCCAGCAGTGCTGGATCGGCAGGCGGCCCAGGTCGACGTCATTTCCCTCCCACACCACGTCCTGGCAAGGCGCGGACCGCTTCTCGTTCGGTGCCATGTCCCACAGGGCCTTCACCATCGAACCCAGGCCCATCACGTCGCGCAATCCCTTCGGCGGCTCGGGGTCCTTCAGCGTGGCCAGCAGATGTCCTACTCTGCGCAGGTCGGACAGGTCGCTGGCGCCCATGCCGAGTGCCACGCGGCGGGGCGTACCGAACAGGTTGCCCAGAACCGGGATGTCATGGCCTTGCGGCTTCTCGAACAGCAGCGCCGGACCGCCCGCACGCAGGGTCCGGTCGCAGATTTCCGTCATCTCGAGATAGGGGGAAACGGGCACCTGGACACGCTTGAGCTCGCCTTGTTCTTGTAATTGGGATATGAAATCGCGCAGATCCGTGTATGTCATGATTTTTCACAAATCTTGAGTCCTTGATCTATTTTTAGAATGCAAGGCCAAGTGATTGATTTTGTTTGAGTTTTGCTGCAACGCCGCAGAGCGTTAATACCGGAAAGTAATAAAAGCTTTGGTTGATAGTATTGACTCGATATAAACAGCCCCCTAAAATTCGCTCATCTGATGAGTTTGCCTTTCCTGCTTTTGCAATCGGCATTACTTGAAGCTCATCATTCACGGGGATCGGGACCCCACATGACATTTTAAGGAGTGTTTTCAAAGGGCGTCTGCCCTAACCCGAAAAAAGTTGACTGTCCAACCGGCGCTCTCGCCGATCGACCCGGACAGCGACTCCGACGTTTGCAGCATGCGCCGCGCGCAGCTTGAAACGATGTACTGATTCACGGCCAGCATCGGAACCGTCAGGTTCCCGGGAGGCGTTCGCTTCTCCGCTTGCCGCGACGATTCAGGAGGATCAATGATTCAGCGTTATCTCCGGGCGTCCGTCGATGGCCCCCGGCACCATGCAGCCCAGTCGACCGCATGGGCGGTGTTCGTCCGCGACACGTTCAGCGGATTCGTCACGACCGCGCATTACACCTTGATGTTCCTCGGCATGGCCGCCATCACCGCGCTGGTGACGATGTTCGTGAAGCCGGATTTCGCCGACCAGCTGCTTGCCCTGTCGCCCTTCCATGACACCGTCGTCGAAGAAGTGGAAGACGCACCCAAGGTTGCCGCGGCAGCGCAACCCCAGCCGGCCGGCAGCGCCAAGCTGGCGCTCAACGACGAACAGGCGAAGCATCCCGGAAACGACAAGCAGCAGCAGGCCGTCACCAACTGGCTCTCCAAGCGTTACCGCGTCGCCAGCGATGCGGCCAACATGCTGGTGTCCGCAACTTACTTGACCGCCAAGGAAATCAAGCTTGACCCGCTGCTCATCCTGTCGGTCATGGCGATCGAATCGGGCTTCAATCCCTTCGCGGAAAGCCCCGTCGGCGCGCAAGGCCTGATGCAGGTGATGTCCAAGGTCCACCACGACAAGTTCGCTGAACTCGGCGGCGTGAAGGCGGCGCTCAATCCGGTGGCCAACATCAAGGTCGGGTCGCTCATCCTGAAGGACTACGTGACGCGCGGCGGTTCGGTGGAAGCCGGCCTCAAGATGTACGTCGGCGCGGGCGCGTCGGATTCCGACGCGGGTTACGGCGCCAAGGTGCTGGCCGAATACCGCAAGCTGAAGGATGTCGCCATGGGCAAGAAGGTGCCCGTGACCGCGCCGAACGTGGTGCCGGCGCCGCAGCCGAAACGCATCGAAGCCAAGCAGGCCGAACCGCAGGCGGACACGCCGATCGAGGCTGCGTCGGTCAATCCGAAATCGCAGGGCAAGGAACAGGTCGCCGCCCTTTGAGCTTGAATTTTGAGCGCAACGAGACGCCAGTACGAAATGGAGCCACACGGCTCCATTTTTTTCGTCTAGGCAGATCTGTGGAAGTTTTTTGACAAGAGCGAATGCTCCCAAACCACCGCTATCATCCCTGCCTGCGCGGGGATGACAGGGCACGATCAATGGTGTTGAAGTTAATTCACAGAACCTTCAAGTACCCGCCTAGCCGAAGAATGCCTTCAGGCGGACGACCGCTTCCTTGAGGTTGTCCAGCGACGTCGCGTACGACAGCCGGATGTAGTTGCGTGCGGTATGCGGACCGAAATCCAGTCCGGGGACCAGCACGACGCCGGCCTGGTGCAGCATGTCGATGGTGAGCCGGTCCGCGTCGTCCGACAGGCCGGAGCAGTCAGCATAGACGTAGAAGGCGCCGTCGGGCGTCACCGGCACCTTGAATCCGAGCTCCCGCAATGCCGGCACGATGAAGTCACGGCGGCGGCGGAATTCTTCCTTGCGCGCTTCGTAGATCGCCAGCGACTCCGGCGAAAAGCAGGCCACCCCGGCATGCTGGGCCACGCTGGACGCACAGATGAACAGGTTCTGCGCCAGCTTCTCCACCTGGGAAACCAGTCTCTCCGGCACGACCATCCACCCCAGCCGCCAGCCGGTCATGTTGAAGTATTTCGAAAAGCTGTTGATGACGACGATGTCTTCGCCGAGCGACAGCGCGGAGA
Source organism: Noviherbaspirillum galbum (assembly GCF_010974945.1). GTDB lineage: Bacteria > Pseudomonadota > Gammaproteobacteria > Burkholderiales > Burkholderiaceae_D > Noviherbaspirillum > Noviherbaspirillum galbum. Next base: position 5,286 of record NZ_JAAIVB010000012.1, read on the forward strand.
ACGGCGCGTCGTCGTAGCTCAGCCCCTGGTAGATTTCATCGACGATGGTGAAGCCGCCGCGTTCCCTTACGGCGCCGACTATGCGCGCCAGTTCATCGTGGCGGATCGAGGTTCCGGTCGGATTGGACGGCGACGCCAGCAGCACGCCCCTGGTCCGCGGCCCCCAGTGCGTCCGCACGTCGCCTTCGGACAGCTGGAAGCGCTGTTCCGGTCCGCTGGGAATCAGCTTGGCCTGCCCGTCGAACGCGACAACGAAGTGCCGGTTGCAGGGATAGGACGGATCGGGCATGAGCACCTCGGCTCCCTTGTCCACCAGGGTGGCGCAGGCCAGGAGCAAGGCGGCGGAGGCGCCGGCCGTGATGATGATGCGCGACGGCGCGACGTCGATGCCGTACACCTTGGCGTAGTGCGCGGAAATCGCCTCCCGCAGGGACGCGATGCCGACCGCGCCGGTGTATTGCAGGCGGCCGTCCGTCATTGCCCTGGCGGCTGCCTCGACGACGGGCGGCGCGGCGGTGAAGTCAGGCTCGCCGATGCCCATGTTGATGATGTGGCGTCCTTGCGCTTCCAGTCCGGCGGCAATCTTGGCCAGTTCCATGACATGGAAAGGAGCGATGTTCGCGAGCCGGGCGGCGAGCGGGAAGTCGGGAGTGGAAGGATTCATGGCGGTGGCGGTCGGCCAGCGAAAGTCCGGGGAAAAAGCGACGGGAAAAAGCTACGGGAAAAAAGCCGTGGGGAAAGGTCGCGGGGGAAATGCAACGCCGGCCGCTCGGTCCGGCGCCGCTGGCAAGCCGGATCAGTGCTTGCGGGCGTTGTCGACCTCGACCTGCCGCGCCTTGGCGGCGAATTTGTCGAGCACGCCATTCACGTACTTGTGCCCATCGATTCCGCCGAAGGACTTGGTCAGTTCGACGGCTTCGTTGATCACGACCTTGTAGGGAATCTCGATGTGATTGGCAAGCTCGTAGGCGCCGATCAGGATGGCCGCGTGTTCCACCGGCGACAACTGGTCGATGGGACGATCGATCATGGGCGTAAGCTGTTCGCGCAGGGTCGACGCCTCGCGGATCGCCCCGTGCAGCAGCACGTCGAAATGCTCGGCATCGGCCTTTTCGAAGCCATGCGCTTCGCGGATGTGGGCATCGATGGCGCCGGCATCTTCATGGTTGAGCAGCCACTGGTACAAGCCCTGCAGCGCGAATTCACGCGCCCGGTGGCGCGGCGTGCGGTTCTTGTTCGGGTTGGCGTGGGCGGTCTTCTGCGTCATTGCTCATTCTTCCTCGGTGGCTTCGGCGAGTTCTTCGAGGGCAATCGAAAGGTTCGCCATTTCAATCGCGACGCGGGCGGCGTCCGCGCCCTTCTCCGCCATGCGCGCTTCCGCCTGTTCGTCGGTGTCGGTGGTCAGCACGGCATTGGCGATGGGAATGCCGAAATCCAGCCCCACGCGGGTAATGCCGGCGCCCGATTCATTGGACACCAGTTCGAAGTGATAGGTCTCGCCGCGGATCACCGCGCCGATGGCGATCAGGGCGTCGAACTGCTGGGTCTCGGCCATTTTCTGCAAGGCAAGGGGAATTTCCAGGGCACCCGGCACGGTGACCCGCAGCACGTCTTCGTCGGCGACGCCGAGATGCTTGAGTTCGGCCAGGCAGGAGGACAGCAATCCATGGCACACATCCTCGTTGAAACGGGCTTGCACGATGCCCACACGGACACCCTGGCCGCTCAGGTTCGGTTCGTATGTTCCTACTGTCATCTTGATTCCTTCCACGCCATGCGGCGTTCCGTGAAATGTTGCCCCCGGAAAGCCGATCGGGCGCCTTCCGGGCGGGGTTGCAGTCTTTGAAAATGCCGGGCCGCTTCCGTTCGCGGAAGCTGCGCCGATGTTGCGCGGCGTCGCTTATTCGGGCTTGGCCTGGTAGCCGGTCACCTCGAGATCGAAACCTGCCATCGACGGCATCTTGCGCTGGTTCGCAAGCAGTTTCATCTTGCCGACGTTCAAGTCCTTCAGGATCTGGGCACCGATGCCGTAGGTGCGCAGGTCCATGCGGGATTCGCGCGGCTGCGGCTTGCTTTCCGGCGCGTTGAGCGCGGCGAACTGGGCGAACATCTGGTCGGCCGATTCTTCGCAATTGAGCAGCACCATGACGCCGCGTTCCGACGCCTGGATGGCCCGCATCGCGCTGGCCATGTTCCAGGAATGGGTCGTGGACTTGGTTTCGAGCAGGTCGAGGATGGACACCGGCTGGTGCACCCGCACCAGGGTTTCATGTTCGGTGGCGATGTCGCCGTGCACGAGCGCAAGGTGCGCGCCGCGGCTCGGGGTATCGCGGTAGGCGATTGCCTTGAACGTGCCGAAGGCGGTATGCATCTCGCGTTCCGCGACGCGTTCGACGATGCTTTCGTTGCGGCTGCGGTAATGGATGAGATCGGCGATGGTGCCGATTTTCAGGCCGTGTTCCTGCGCGAATTCGATGAGATCGGGAAGGCGCGCCATGGTGCCGTCATCTTTCATGATCTCGCAGATGACGGCAGCCGGCGTCAGGCCGGCGAGGTCCGCCAGGTCGCAGCCGGCCTCGGTATGGCCGGCGCGCATCAGCACGCCGCCCCGCTGGGCCTTCAGCGGAAAGATGTGGCCGGGCTGGACAATGTCGCTCGGCTGGGCATTGCGCGCCACTGCGACCTGCACGGTGCGGGCGCGGTCGGCGGCGGAAATGCCGGTGGTCACGCCCTCGGCGGCTTCGATGGAAACCGTGAAGTTCGTGCCGTAGGAGGTGCCGTTGCGCGTGGTCATCATCGGCAATTGGAGCTGGTTGCAGCGCTCCTCGGTCAAGGTTAGGCAGATCAGCCCGCGACCGTACTTGGCCATGAAGTTGATGGCTTCCGGCGTCACGAATTCGGCCGCCATGAGCAGGTCGCCTTCGTTTTCGCGATCCTCCTCGTCTACCAGAATCACCATGCGCCCGGCGCGCAGTTCCGCCACAATTTCCTGAGTTGTCGAAATAACCATGTCATTCATCCTGTCGAGCCCGCTATTTTAAAGGATTTACCCTCGCGAGGCCTTTCATCGCTGCAACTCTGGCAAAAAAACCGTCGTCCCGGGCCGTCAATTCTTGAGACTGAGCATGCGCTCGACGTAGCGCGCGATGAGGTCGATCTCGAGATTGACGCTGGTGCCGGCCGCCAGGTGCTTCAGGGTCGTGACCTCGACGGTATGCGGAATGAGGTTGATGGAAAATTCGCAGCCGCCGGCGGTGTCCGCCACCCGGTTCACCGTCAGCGATACGCCGTTGACGACGATGGAACCTTTGTAGGCCAGGTAGCGCGCCAGTTCCCGGGGCGCTTCGATCACGAGTTCCATGGATTCGCCGACCGGGGTGAAGCTGCGGACCGTGCCGATGCCATCCACGTGGCCGGACACCAGGTGGCCGCCGAGGCGTTCCGACAGGGTCAGGGCCTTCTCGAGATTGACTTCGCCGGGCGCATCCAGGCCCACGGTGCGCTTGAGGCTTTCGCGGGACACGTCCACTTCGAACCCGTTCGGCGTCTTGTTCACGACGGTCATGCAGGCGCCGTTGAGGGCGATCGAGTCCCCCAGGACGACGTCACCCATGGGAAGCGGCCCCGCGTCGATGTGCAGGCGCACGCCGGCGTCAGCCTGGTTGCCGAGTGGTTGGATGGAAGTGATTTTGCCGACGGCGGCGACGATTCCGGTGAACATGGGGCAATCCGATCAAACGAAACGAGCAAGGATACGCAAATCCGGACCGATCTGCTGGACCTGGTGGAAGGCCAGCTTGACCTTTTCATCGAGGCTGTCCAGGGCGGCGAGGTTGAACAGGCCCTGGGCATCGCCGATCAGGCTGGGCGCGAGATAAAGCAGCAGTTCGTCGACGCAGCCCTCCCGCACCAGCGAGCCGTTGAGCTTGAATCCGGCCTCGACGTGCAATTCATTGACTTGGCGCCGGCCGAGTTCGAGCATGAGGGCGGGCAGGTCGACCTTGCCATGGGCATTGGGGAGCACCAGGACATCGGCGCCGCGATCGCGCAGCGCGGCTTCCTGTTCCGGATTGGGGCGCGCGGCCACGATTAGGGTACCGCCACCTTGCAGTACCCTGGCCTGCGGGGAAATCTGCAGTTCGCTGTCGACCACGATACGCCAGGGCTGGCGCGGCGTCTCGACCGCCCTGACGTTGAGTTGCGGGTCGTCTTCCTGCACCGTGCCGATGCCGGTCAGGATGGCACAGGCGCGGGCCCGCCACCAGTGGCCGTCGTCGCGCGCGGCGGACGAGGTGATCCATTGGCTGACGCCGTTGTGCAGGGCCGTCTTGCCGTCCAGGCTGGCGGCCGCCTTGAGCCTGACCCAGGGTTTGCCGCGGCGCATGCGCGAGAGGAAGCCGATGTTGATCTCGGTGGCTTCGCTTTCCATGACGCCGCAATGCACTGCGATGCCGGCGGCCTTCAGCTTGGCCAGGCCCTGGCCCGCCACCAGCGGATTGGGATCGGCGATAGCGGCCACCACCCGGGCGACGCCGGCACGCACCAGGGCGTCCGCGCAGGGCGGCGTGCGGCCGTAGTGGCTGCAGGGCTCCAGCGTCACGTAGACGGTGGCGCCGCGCACGTCATTGCCCCGCCGCGCCGCATCGGCGAGGGCTTGCACCTCGGCATGGGCTTGGCCGGGAGGCTGGGTAAAGCCTTCGCCGAGGATGCGTCCCTCTTTGGAAATCACGCAGCCCACGCGGGGATTCGGCGACGTCGTGAACAGCCCCTGCTGCGCGAGTTCCAGGGCGCGGGCGATGCCTTGTTGGTCGGTATGAATTTCCACGTCGTGTCCGGTCGAATCAGCCATGCTGTGTTGGGATCATTTGCTATTTTACGTCAGGGCCGGGGGCTTCCGGCTTGTCTCGCCGATGCGGCGGCAATGAGGCGGCGAGTCGGGCCGTCAACAGGTCGCCGGCTCGGCAGCCGGGTCGCAGATGCGCGCCCTGCCCTGGAAATTGAGCTTGATCTTCCGGATACGGCCATCGAGCGCGAAGCTGATGCTGCCGGCCTGCGGCTGCTGGACGCTGGCATCGGTACGCGTGCGGCCATTGGCGGCGAAAGCGAGGTAGGGATGGGCGGCATCGGTGAAGGTCGATGCGATGCGAAGCCGGGTTGGCAACGGGGGACCGCGAAAGACCAGTGCATCCTCCGCGCCTGGCATGCGGTTTCCGCTGCGGTTGACGAAGATCGTCCATCCCGCGCTCCAGTCGCTGCCATCGGCCGGCACGAGGTCGACACGCTCGCCGCGCCGGACGGCCTCGGCCCGGGCCAGATGGATGGCGGCAAGAAAATCGTTCACAGTGACGGTCAGGCGCTGCGCCTGCACCATGACCATCATCGATGGCGCGCCAATGCAGAGCAACACGGCCGCGATGGCAAGGGCGATCATGAGTTCGAGCGAGGTCAGGCCGTCTTGGCAAACGGCCGGTCGGCTACCAGCAATCGTTGCCATCGGCTTCCCGCGTTCCATTGCTTTCCAGCTTGAGCGTGCCGCATGCCGGGTCGCTGAAGCGCTTGCCGACCCGCTCCGTGCCGGGCCGCGCCAGAAGCCGGACGCATTGCCGCAGGTCCTCGGACTGGCATGCTTCGGCGCTGAGTTCATAGGCACTGTCTGCCGGCGTGGCGCCGGAATACCACTTGAAGCCGCGCCCCTCCTCGTCGGTCGAATCGACGGAGAAAAGCACATAGCGCTGGCGCTGGATGAAGAATTGCTCCTGCTGCTGCAAGATGCGCAGCAAGGCCGCGCGCCCCTCGGTCCGGCGCGATTTGCGCAAGGCATCGCGGTAGGAAGCGGCCGCCAGCGCCGCGAGGATGGAAACGACGAGGAGGACGATCGCCAGCTCGACGAGGCTGAAACCGTCATGCCGACTGGCTGCCGGCTTGATCGGATTGGCTGGTTCGATTTCTTTGTCATGGAATCGGAGTGTCATTGGATGCCGGCAGCCCGGTGGCGCATTCGTTTTTTCGGTGGGCGATGTTTCAATTTTTCAGCAACGGGATCTCGCGCCATGCCAGGCGTCCTGCCGTCGTGCTCGCCCGAAACCGCATGTCGCCGGAGCCTCTTGCGGCATTGGACGCGTCGGAAGCGCCCGTATCGCTGCCGGACGAAAGGCCCGGCGCGATGATGACGAACTCCTGTGCCACCCTGCGCCGGCCAAGCGCATCGCGCGGCCCGACTTTCGGCGGGTCGGCGGCGATGGCGATGCTCGATGCCGGCACTTCGTTCAGGATGGGACCGGCCGCGGAAGGCATGCCGTCCACCGCAAGCCCGGTCAGCGCGTCCAGCACATAAACGCGGCTCGCCGCCGCCTGGACCGTGCTGAGGCGGGCCAACGACGTGACCACGACGAGCTTGCCGTCGATCAGCATTGGAGAACCCACGACCTGTTCGCCGCCGCTGGCCGTGACCGGAAGATCGATGACCCAGCCGTCCCGCCCCGGTCCTGCGGCGTCAGCCGCGGCCCCGTTCGCTGGTGCTGGCGCAAGGATCGCCAAGCCCCCCTGCCCTACGTCGGCGGTCTTGCGGCGCGCGAGCTGCTGACGTTCGAGCACAGCGCCGCCGCCCATCATCGCGTCACGCACGGCGTAGACCGATTGCCCGGCGGATTGGCTAATTGTGCCGGCCGATTCACCCCCGGTGCCAAACACGACGAGATAAGCGCCTGGGACATTCAGCACGCGCGGCGTTGCGCTGATCGCCTGGCGCACGCCCTGCGCGCTGCGGGCAACGAAGAACGGCTTGTCCGGCGTGGCGCCATGCCACGGCGGCCTACCGGCGAAATCGAACTTCCACAGATTGCCTTGCGAGTCGCCTGCATAAGCCTGGCGCACCTCGCCGGCCGCGCCGTACACCAGCGCCGGCATGCTCAGGCCCGCCGGCCCGGCGCTTGCTCCACTGTCGCGGGGGACGCAAAACTTGTAGTAGTTCTCTCCCAGCCGCCAGGGCGATCCGCCGGGTTTGTCGAGGGAGAGCAGGAACAGGCAGGCGCCGCCTGTCGATGCATTGTTGCCGCTGGCGGCCACCAGGAAAGCACGCGACTCCGACGTGCCGGCTTGCGACACCGCGAACCTGGCAAGCTGCGGCGGCGCGGACAGATTGCCCATGTCGGGATCGGTTGCGTCGGTGAATTCGAACAGCGCGCTGGAACCCGCTCCAAAGTGCTCGGGATCGCTGATGTCCAGTGCCAGCACGCCGCGCGCTCCGCCGCCGAAGCTGGCGCCAAGCACGGTGCGCCACTGGCCGCCCACGAGGATGTCGGACACCGTCAATCCGCCGTCGACATAGGCTTGCATGCGATAGGCCGGTTCCGCCAGCAGGGGAAGCCGCCCGATCAAGGCATTCGGCACGTAGGCCAGGACTTCGGTGCCGCGTTCCGCATGAAAACCATGGATCATGCCGTCGTTCGCGCCGACGTAGACCATGGGCGGACGTTGCCGGAAGCGCTGCCGGAACTGCTCATATCCGGCGTCGCCTGGGCCGTCCGGAGGCGGAGGAACGTGAACGATGTTTGAATGCTGAATGTCGCCCAGCACGCCAACCCTGCGCTGGAACGGATTGCCTTCTAGCGTGCGGTCGCCGCGCAGGTATTCGAGCCGGCGCTGCCCCAGACCGTCGACTGCTCCGCCTGGCACCGGCCGGTCGAGCAACGCCTGCTGCGCCGGGGACAGGTCTTGCCATGTGAAGGGCACGGTGGCGTGACTGCCGTCGCCACGGTCGCGCAGGGTATGGATCTGCCTGTCGGCCGGCGCAATGCGGGCTGGCACGCCGTCCGTTCCGCCAAGGAGTTCGCCCGCGTCCCACGCCATCTCGAAGCGGCCATCGGGATGCCGCCATCGCTTGCGTAGCAATCCGGCGGGCAGCCCGGCAAGAAAACCGCCTTCGAAGATGGCCGATGGCCTGGCGCTGCCTTCATCCCCCGAGCCAACCGCATCGACGACCAGCGCCGTCGTCCACACCGGGCGCAAGTCTTCCGCAAGCACGAAGCTGCCGGCCGCGAAGGCACAGGCAAGCAAGGCAAGCGCGGCCAGCATGCGGCGAAGAATGCAAGACTGGATGGGAAGTCGCGCACGGCATGCCCATGTCAATTGCTTCAGCATCATGCACCTCCTGCCCGTCGATAAATGCTTTGCAACATCACGCGAGTATGCTCGCCTGCACCGTATCCGATCGCCGTCACACGGTAGACCGTAGCGGCCTTGGCGATGTCGGCCGCGGTACCCGGCCGGTTGTCGGGCAAGTGTTCGATGATGTAGCGAGGCAGCCGCGACGGCATTCCATTTCCAGTCTGCAGCGACTGGCCGGTCATGCTGCCGAATTCGGATGACCCTGCGGCTGGTCCTTCAAGCGCGAGCGCCGCCCAGGCAGGCGGATCGTCATCGGTGCCCGCCAGTGCGCCGGTGATAGCGCCCTTTGCGAGTTCGATGGCGGCTTCGGCATCGCGCAAGGCCGCTTCGGCTGCCTGCATGGCCAACTGACGGTCCCGGTCAGCCCGTGCTGCCCTCTCGTCCTGCAATGCGAGGCGCGCGGCGGAAGCGCCGAGCAACATGACGAGTACCAGCATGAACAGGGTCACGATGAGCGTCGCGCCCTGCTGGGAGGTGGTGTGATGCCGGCTCATGCCTGTCGTCCATCCGCATGATTGCGAAGCTGCACCGTCATGCGGAACACGCGGCGCAAACGGTTCCTCGACTTCAGCGGCAGGGCTGACTCATGGATGGTGGTACCCGTATCCGTCTTGCCCAGGGTGGCAGCATAGTCCGGTCCAAAAAGCATGTAGTCGTTGTCCGTCGCATCCATCCGAACCGGCATGCCGCCGCGCATCAGCAACGCGAACTGGACCGCCACCACTTTCTTCCAGTAGGTGCTCCGGTTGCGCGCCGCCGCCTGTTCCGCAGCTGTACCGGCCGCCACCGGGAGGCCGTCATCGAGCGCGCGGATTGCGCCCGCATTCACGAATTGGTCCGGCGTTCCATCGCCGTCGAGATCCAGCCCGTACAGCACCTGGAAGGATTCCACGCCACCGACGATGGCCTGCGCCGACCAGGCCGATCTTCCCTGGTATTTGCAATAGAGTTCCGGTTCGCCGTTGGCGTCTTCGGCGACATAGAAAACGCTCCATCCGCGTTCGCTGTCCGCCGTATCCACGCTGGCGGGCCGGCCTTTGCTGAAGCCCGCGCAGTTCAATACCGTGCCGTCGCCGTCAGTGCCGCCGCCCGCCCCGAAGAAGCGGAGGGCAAGGAGATCGCTGCCATTGACGGCGCGGCTGAGCGGGGCATCAATTCCCGGCGAGGTGGCGCTGACGCTGTGGGCGTCCCATCCGATGACATCCGGGCTCATGTCGACGGTCGTCACGAAGGGCGGCCGGTCGGCCATCCATTCCGGGCGACCTGCCTGGCGTATGGCGCGGGCGATCTGGTCGAGCGCGACGCGCCCCGCCTCGTCGAGCCGGGTTGCTTCGTCACCCGTCAGGTATCCCGCCCGCGTGCCGAGCAGCATGGAGAGGGAGGCCAGCGTCACGAGCAAGCCGATCGCGGTCGCGACGAGCACCTCGACGAGCGTCAAGCCAAGCTGGGAGCCATGCGCCTGCCGCCGGACGCGGCGGCTTGCCGGATGCGACACTGGTTCACGATCCATCGGCGCTCGCCATCAGGGAAACCAGGGGAGGAAACTGGCCTGCGTTCGCCTGCGGCGCGCCGTCCCGTCTCGAGCGCGGCCAGCCTATCTTGACCATGATGGGCGCCGTTCCCTCTCCGCTGCAATCCCATTGCAGCGAGGCCGTTGCGGAATTCCATGGCGCGGCGTCGCGGCAGATCCGCAGCCGCCCGCCCGGCACCTCGCTCGCGAAACGTCGTTTCCATTCCGCGAGATCCTGTTGCGCCAGTTCCTGCGGCATGCAGTTTCGGTCATGGCAACCCTGTCCGGCCGCCGGAATGTCTTCGCTTGCCCGGAAATCTGCCCCAAGATAGGAACCGCCGCCCAGCCCGGCGGGATTGAGGCGGAGATGCTCCGCAATGTCGGTGGCGAGGTGTACCGCGGCGGTATGGGTGGCGCTTTGCCGTATGGTTCGCCCCGCAGCGAGCTGAAGTTCGACCGCGCCGAGAACGCCGAGGCCGAGCACGAACAGAGCAACCAGGATTTCCACAAGAGAGAAACCGTGCTCGCTGCCGTTCGGGCGGTATGGATGCGTCCAATCCATCGGACACACCCGCATATTTATTGTAATTATTGCAACATTCATGGCGAACGAAAGTCTGCGCCAGCGTGGCGCATGACATGCATGATTTTTTGGGAAGGGTTGAGGCTAGCTGGCTGGAGCCTTGCGTTCCGGTCCGACTTCGGCGATCACATCCTGGAATTCGGCGACGTCCTCGAAACTCTTATAGACGGACGCAAAGCGGATGTAGGCGATCTTGTCGAGCCGCTTGAGTTCGCGCATGACCAGTTCGCCAATGTGCCCGGACATGACTTCCCGCGCCCCGCTGGATAACAGCTTTTCCTCGATGTGCTGGATGGCTCCATCCACCGCCTGGGCGGAGACAGGCCGCTTGCGCAGGGCCAGCATCAGGCTGCTCCTCAGCTTGGCCGCGTCGTAGTCGGTACGGCTGCCGTTCTTCTTTACGACGACCGGCATCGAGAGCTCGATGCGCTCGTATGTGGTGAAGCGCTTGTCGCAGTGGGCGCAGCGGCGGCGCCGGCGAATGGTGTCGCCCTCTTCCGACACGCGAGTATCGATGACCTGGGTATCGTCATGGTGGCAGAAGGGACATTTCATGGGGCTGACAACCTCTTGAGCAACCGGCATCGCGCCGGCCAGAAAACCTTGATTCTGGACTATCCGGAAAAAAACACAAGCATTGTTAGGCGGAAATTAAACCGCCCTGGCAACCGGTCGAAATGCGCGAAGGCTGTCAGGATGAAAATGGGCGCCCGGAGGCGCCCATGTGATTCAAGAGGATGTGCCGTGTCAGCGTGCGTACACCGGGAAGGCTTCGGTCAGCTTCCTGACTTCCGCCTTGACGCGTTCGATGGTGGCGGCGTCATGCGGGTTGTCGAGCACGTCGGCGATGAGGTTGCCGACCTTGGCGGCCTCTGCTTCCTTGAAGCCGCGCGTGGTCATGGCCGGGCTGCCGAGGCGGATGCCGGAAGTGACGAAGGGTTTTTCCGGGTCATTCGGAATGGCGTTCTTGTTGCAGGTCATGTGCGCCGATCCGAGGATGGCTTCCGCTTCCTTGCCGGTGATCTTCTTGGCGCGCAGGTCGACCAGCATCACGTGCGACTGGGTGCCGCCGGAAACGATGCGCAGGCCGCGCTCGATCAGCGTGCGGGCGAGCACGTCGGCGTTCTTGACCACCTGCTGCTGGTAGGTCTTGAACTCGGGGGATTGCGCTTCCTTGAACGCCACTGCCTTGCCGGCGATGACGTGCATCAGCGGACCGCCCTGGATGCCGGGGAAGATCGCGGAGTTGATGGCCTTCTCATGCTCGGCCTTCATCAGGATCACGCCGCCGCGCGGACCGCGCAGGGACTTGTGGGTGGTGGAGGTGACGAAGTCGGCATGCGGCACCGGGTTGGGATAGACGCCCGCGGCGATCAGGCCGGCGTAGTGGGCCATGTCGACCATGAAGTAGGCGCCGATGTCCTTGGCGACCTTGGCGAAGCGCTCGAAGTCGATGCGCAGCGAGTAGGCGGACGCGCCGGCAATGATCATCTTCGGCTTCTTCTCATGGGCGAGGCGCTCCATGGCGTCGTAATCGATCTCTTCCTTCTCGTTCAGGCCGTAGGACACCACGTTGAACCACTTGCCGGACATGTTGAGGGCCATGCCGTGGGTCAGGTGGCCGCCTTCGGCGAGCGACATGCCCATGATGGTGTCGCCGGGCTTGAGCATGGCGAAGAACACGCCCTGGTTGGCCTGGGAGCCCGAGTTGGGCTGGACGTTGGCGGCTTCCGCGCCGAACAGTTCCTTGAGGCGGTTGATGGCCAGGGTCTCGGCGATGTCGACGTACTCGCAGCCGCCGTAGTAGCGCTTGCCGGGATAGCCTTCGGCATACTTGTTGGTAAGCTGCGAACCCTGCGCTTCCATCACGGCCGGCGAGGTGTAGTTCTCGGAGGCGATCAGCTCGATGTGGTCTTGCTGGCGGGTGTTTTCCTGCTGGATGGCGGACCAAAGCTCGGGATCGACTTTGGCGATGGTGTGGTCTTTAGCGAACATGTGAAACTCCGTCGATTGATGTGCGAAAACTGGGTCAACGCAGCCGTCACCGGACAGGTACGCGGCAGCCGCATGGCAGACCCGGCATTCGGGACATTGCCAAAAAATCGAATGAGGGGCCAAGGGAAAAGACAGGCAGCCTCAGTCGTGCATTCCATTTTGGGCTGCCCAGGCGAACGGCGTTGAGATCTCACGTTCCCCGGTGGATATCCACCTTCGCCGGGCTCCGATGCGGATGGCAGGCCGTGAATGCTCCGGCGTGCTGCCAAGTCGGGGCCGGCTTGTCGCCAGTCACGTGAGACGAAATGGTCCCACATTGTAAGTGAGCCTTCCCGTTTCAGCAAGAACGGATCCGGGCCTCGTCTCGCCTTTCGGATACAATTTTGCAATTTGCCGGAATGCCTGCCGGCCATGCGCCGCGCAGGACCCAACTCCCCAACGATACCGAAAGGATGGTCATGATCGTACTTGTCACCGGAGCCAGCTCGGGCTTCGGCGCGCAGATCGCGCGCAAATTCGTGCAACACGGACACCAGGTCATCGCCACTGCGCGCCGCAAGGACAGGCTGGACCAGCTCGCTGCCGAGCTTGGCGACAAGCTGCTGCCGGTCGCGATGGACGTCAGCGACAAGGCATCCATCCAGGCCGGCCTGCAATCCTTGCCCGCCGCCTGGAAGAACATCGACATCCTCGTCAACAATGCCGGCCTCGCGCTGGGCATCGAGCCGGCGCACAAGGCGTCGCTGGAGGAATGGGAAACGATGATCGACACGAATTGCAAGGGACTGGTCACGATCACCCGCGCCATCCTGCCCGACATGGTCGCGCGCGGCAGCGGCATGGTCATCAACCTCGGCTCGGTGGCCGGCGCCTATCCTTATCCGGGCGGCAACGTGTACGGCGCGACCAAGGCCTTCGTCGACCAGTTCACGCTCAACCTGCGCGCCGACCTTGTGGGTACGGGCGTACGCGCGACCAACATCGCCCCCGGACTGTGCGGCGGCACCGAATTCTCGAACGTACGGCTCAAGGACGATGCCGCGGCGGCCAAAGTGTATGAAGGCACCGTGCCGCTGACCGCCGAGGACATCGCCGATACAGCCTACTGGATCGCCACCCTGCCGGCGCACGTCAACATCAACTACATCGAGATGATGCCGGTCTGCCAGGGCTTCAACGCCTTCAACGTCAAGCGCAATCCCGCCTGATGCCGGACTATCCATCCTTGCCCTTCGCCTGGCCGGTGCGTGTGTATTACGAAGACACGGACACCGGCGGCGTGGTCTTTTATGCCAATTACCTGAAGTTTTTCGAGAGGGCGCGCACCGAATGGCTGCGCGCGGCCGGCATCGGCCAGCAGGAATTGACGGAAACACATCAGGCGATGTTCGTGGTCAAGAGCACCGCCGTGGATTATCATGCCCCCGCGAAACTAGATGATGAACTGAAACTCACCGTCGTGGTCGAAAGACTCGGACGCGCCTCGGTACAATTCTCACAAGAAGCATGGCGCGTCGGGCGGGAGGCGCCCGTTCTGCTTGCCAGCGGCTCGATCAAGGTCGGCTGCGTGGACACGCGATCCTTTCGTCCGACCCCCATTCCCGCCGTGGTGCTGGAGCGCATCCGGGCAACGGGAGCCGTTTCCTGAACGGCGAACACGCGCAAATGTAAAAAATTGCGGTGATTCAACATGAGCCAACCCTTTCGCAATTATCATACGACCGATTTTCGATGACCGTTACCCAAGACCTCTCCTTTCTGACCCTGATCACGAACGCCTCGCTGCTGGTGCAGCTGGTGATGGGACTGCTCGCCTTCGTTTCGCTGACGAGCTGGAGCTATATTTTCCTCAAGCTGTTCGCGATCCGGAATGCCCGCTCCCAGACCGAGGACTTCGAGCGCGCCTTCTGGTCGGGCGGCAGCCTGGCCACGCTGTATGAAGAAGCGGCCGCGAACCGCCGCCGCAACGGCGGCAACAGCGGCGCCCTGGAGCGCATCTTCGAATCGGGCATGAGCGAATTCCACAAGGTCAAGGCGAGCCTCGGGGCGAAGGGTCCGGTCGATCCGGGCAGCATGATCGACGGCGCGCGCCGCGCCATGCGCGCGGCCTATCAGCGCGAGATGGATGCGCTGGAATCCCATCTTGCCTTCCTGGCTTCCGTCGGTTCGGTCTCGCCCTACGTCGGCCTGTTCGGCACGGTCTGGGGCATCATGAACGCCTTCCGCGGGCTGGCCAACGTGCAGCAGGCCACGCTGTCCGCGGTCGCTCCCGGCATCGCGGAAGCGCTGGTCGCCACCGCCATCGGCCTGTTCGCGGCGATTCCCGCGGTGGTTGCTTTCAACCGCTTCTCGCACGACATCGACCGCCTCGCGATCCGCTTCGAGACCTTCATCGAAGAATTCACCAACATCTTGCAACGGCAGGTTCGCTGATGGCCCAAAGCAGCATGCGCGGCGGCCGCGGCCGCAAGTTCAAGGCGGAAATCAACGTCGTTCCCTACATCGACGTGATGCTGGTGCTGCTCGTGATCTTCATGGTCGCGGCGCCGCTGACCAACCCCGGCGTGATCAACCTGCCCACCGCCGCCAAGTCGGCGCTGCCGCCGACCGAATACATCCAGATCTCGCTTCGCCCCGACACCAGCGCAACCATCGGCGTGAACGGCCAGAAGAGCGGCGGCGGCAAGGAAGAAAAAGTGCCCGGCAAGGCGCAGCTGCTGCAGAAACTGCGCAGCCTGCATGAAGCCAATCCCGACATGCCGGTCATGATTTCCGGCGACAAGGACATCAAGTACGACGAAGTGATCCAGATCATTTCCGAGGCCAAGAAGCTTGGCATCAGCCGGGTAGGACTGGCGACGAAGCAATGAGCGCAATGAAGCAGTCCGCCTACCAGCCAGCGCAACAGCCCTACGCCGTGCCTCCCGAGTCGGGGCGCTGGCGCGCGATCGTGCTGGCCCTGCTCATGCACCTGTTCCTGGTGCTGTTCCTGTGGGTCGGCATCCGCTGGCAGAACGACACGCCGCAAACCATCGAAGCCGAGGTCTGGAGTCCGCAGGTGCGCGAGGCCGCGCCCACGCCGCCCCCGCCCGTGCCGGAGGAGCAGGTCAAGGCGCCCGAGCCGAAGCCCGAACCCGAACCGCGGCCGGTGGTGAAGGCGCCGCCGCCCAAGGCGGCCGAGGATGAACCCGAGGAAAAGCCGGACATCGCCCTGGAGCAGGAAAAGAAGCGCCGCGCCCTGGATAAAAAGCGCCAGGAAGAAGAGATCGCCAGGATCAAGCAGAAGCGCCAGGAAGAAGCCGAGAAGCTGGCCAAGGCGAAGGAACGCGAAGAACTCCTGAAGAAGGAAAAGCTCGAGAAGGAAAAGGCGGAGAAGGAACGCCTCGCCAAGCTCGAGAAGGAAAAGGAGAAAGCGGAAAAGGCGGAAAAGGACAAGGCCGAGAAGGAAAAACTCGCGAAGCTCGAGAAGGAAAAGAAAGAGAAGGCGGAAAAGGCCGAAGCCAAGCGCCGCCAGGACGAAGCCAACGAGAAGCTTCTCGCCAAGTCGCGCGAGGAAGAAATGCGGCGCCTCTCCGGCGCGGTCGGCCCCGGCGGCAGCGGCGACGCGCCCAAGGCCCAGGGTCCGCGCGGCGACGCCACCTACGTCAACACCTTGCGCACCAAGATCCGCGGCAACACCAGCTTCATTCCGCCAGCCGACATCGAGGGCAACCCGACGGTGGAATATCGCGTCGACCTGCTGCCCGACGGTTCGGTCAAGAGCATCAAGAAGCTGCGGTCGAGCGGCGTAAGCGGCTTCGACGAGGCGGTCGAACGCGCCATCCGCAAGTCCGAGCCCTTCCCGGCGGACAAGTCAACGGGTAAAGTACCGTCGGATTTCACATTCAAGCACACTCCGAAAGATCTCTAGACCATGAACATCACTCGCGTCCTCCTGCCGGTCGTGTTTTCCGTCCTGGGCTTTGCCTCGGCATCGGCCAGCGCCCAGCTCAAGTTCGAGATCAACGGCGTCGGCGCGCGCCAGATCCCGATCGCCATCGCCGCCTTCGCCGACGAAGGCACCGCGACCCAACCGATCACCGGCATCATCAAGGCCGACCTGGAGCGCAGCGGCTACTTCAAGATCATCGACGCCGGCGGCGCGATGTCCGAAAACGCCCAGGTCAACTATGGCGACTGGAAGGCACGCGGCGCGGACGCGCTGGTGGTCGGCAGCGTGCAGCGCCTGGCCGACGGCCGCTACGACGTTCGCTACCGCCTGCTCGACACCGTGAAGTCTGCGCCGCTCTCGGGCTTCAGCAAAGCCGCCGGCGCCGACCGCCTGCGGGTGGTGGCACACAAGATCGCCGACGACATCTATGAGAAGCTGATCGGCGTGCGCGGCGCGTTCGCCACCCGCGTGGCCTACGTCACCAAGTCCGGCAACGAGTACCGCCTCGAAGTCGCCGATTCGGACGGCGAAGGCACCCAGGTGGCGCTGCGTTCAAACGAGCCCATCATCTCGCCCGCCTGGTCGCCGGACGGCACCAAGGTCGCCTACGTCTCCTTCGAAAACAAGAAGCCGGTGGTGTACGTGCAGGACCTGGTACATCGCCAGCGCACGGTGGTGGCGAACTACAAGGGCAACAATTCCGCGCCGTCCTGGTCTCCCGACGGCTCGCGGCTCGCGGTGGCCCTGTCGCGCGAGGGCCTGACGCAGATCTTCATGGTCAACGCCGACGGCACCGGCCTGCGCCGCCTCGCCTCCAGCAATGGCATCGACACCGAGCCGCAATTCGCGCCCGACGGCCAGAGCATCTACTTCACCAGCGACCGCAGCGGCGGTCCGCAGATCTACCGCATGAGCCTCAACGGCGGCGAGCCACAGCGCGTGACCTTCCGCGGCAGCTACAATATCAGCCCGCGGGTATCGCCGGATGGCAAGACAATCGCGTATATTTCACGCCGCGACGGCAAATTCCAGCTGTACGCGCTCGACCTGACCAACGACCAGGAGATTCGCCTGTCGGACACCGTCAAGGATGAATCGCCCAGCTTCTCGCCGAACGGCAGGTACATCATGTATGCCACCGAGTCCGGCCGGCGCGGCACGCTGGCCGTGGTCTCGGTCGATGGCAGCGTGAAGCACAGATTGACCGTCCAGGCCGGCGACGTTCGCGAGCCGACCTGGGGTCCGTTCATGAAATGAGTTTTTCACACCAACACTTGCGCATTATCAGGAGAATAAAATGCAGCTGAAATCCCTCGCCCTCATCCTTTCCGGCTCCCTGGTGCTCGCCGCCTGCGGCTCTTCCGTCAAGCTCGACGACAAGGCCGCCGTCGAAGAGCGCACCCCGACCGCGACCACCGCGCCGTCCGCCGACACGCGCAGCGTGAACACGGTCACGACCGGTTCCGTCGATCCGCTGACCCAGGGCGTGCTCGCCAAGCGCAGCGTCTACTTCGACTACGACAGCTACATCGTCAAGGACGAGTTCAAGCCGGTGGTGGAAGCCCACGGCAAGTTCCTGACCACGAACAAGGCACGCAAGGTCGTCATCCAGGGCAACACCGACGAGCGCGGCGGCCGCGAATACAACCTGGCCCTGGGCCAGAAGCGCGCCGAAGCCGTGCGCAAGTCGCTCTCCCTGCTCGGCGTGCCCGAGTCGCAGATGGAAGCCGTATCCTTCGGCAAGGAAAAGCCGAAGGCAACCGGCAGCGACGAAGCGTCCTGGGCGGAAAACCGCCGTGCCGACATCGTCTACCAGTAATTGCTGACCATCGCATGCATCGCGGGCGGCAAGATGGCGAACATTGCTGCCATGCCGCCCCGGTCTTGCCCGTGCTTGCCGCCGCCGTGAACGCATTTCGCGCAGGCGGGAAGCGCCGGCCCCTACCCTTGCTGGCTTGTGCCCGAGGCAGAACATGAAGAACACCATCCGCTCAACCGCCGGTGCCGCCGTCCTGGCCGCGCTGTCCCTGCTGTCCGTCCTGCCGCAGCAATCGCATGCCGCGCTGTTCGAAGACGAGGAGGCCCGCAAGGCGATACTCGAGATCCGCGGCCGACTGGCCAACATGCAGAACGAGATCAACGCCAAGGCGGACAAGACCAACAGCCTCGACCTCAACAGCCAGAACGAACAGCTGCGCCAGGAAATCGCCAGGTTGCGCGGACAGATCGAGGTGCTCACCAACGAGCTGGCCAACACGCAGCGCCGCCAGAAGGACTTCTACACCGACCTCGATGCGCGCATGCGCAAGCTCGAGCCGCAGAAGGCCACGGTGGATGGCAAGGAAGTGCTCCTCGGCCCGACCGAGCAGCAGGAATACGATGCCGCCCTCGCCTTCTTCAAGGCCGGCGACTATCGCAACGCGGGCGCGTCGTTCTTCGACTTTACCCGCCGCTATCCGCAATCCGGACTCGCCCCTTCCGCGCAGTACTGGCTGGGAAATACCTACTACGCCCAGCGCGACTACAAGAACGCCATCACGGCCCAGCAGGTCGTGGTAAAGAATTATCCCGACAGCCCCAAGGCTGCCGATGCCCTGCTCAACATCGCGAGCTGCCAGATGGAATTGAAGGACAAGGCGGCGGCGAAGCGCACGCTCGAAACACTGATCGCGCAGTACCCCGATTCGCAATCCGCGCAGACCGCAAAGGAGCGTCTCGCGGCCTTGAAGTAACGCAAAGCGCGGCCCGGAATTGCATGCCGTGCTGCAATTCCACGTTTGACACATTCACCAAGACTCCATATAATCTCGGTCTTTCGGGTCGTTAGCTCAGTTGGTAGAGCAGCGGACTTTTAATCCGTTGGTCGCTGGTTCGAGCCCAGCACGGCCTACCAGAACAGAAGCGGTTGTTCCATCAGGAACAACCGCTTTTTTCTTTGCGCGATGTCTTTCCATCGTCTTCGCGCTGCCACGGCCCCATCATGCCTGACGCATAATGCATGCATTCCTGTCATGCACCGAGGCCTCTCATGTGCGCCAACTACATCCCCTCCCGACGCGAACAGCTGGAGCAGCACTTCGGCGTCGCTGCGCCCGATTCCGACTACAAGGCAGAGACTTATCCCGGCTACATGGCGCCCTTCATCCGCACGCCCGGCAACGATGCCCTCTATGGCGACCGCGCCGCCGCGCTGGGCATGTTCGGCATGGTGCCGCATTGGGCGAAAGACCTGAAGCTCGCGCGCCAGACCTACAATGCGCGCACCGAGACCGTCGCCAGCAAGCCCAGCTTCCGCAGCGCCTTCAAGCATGGGCAGTTCTGCATCATCCCCGCGGCGGCGATCTTCGAGCCCAACTATGAAAGCGGCAAGGCGGAGCGCTGGGAAATCGCGATGACCGGCGGCGCGCCGATGGGTATCGCGGGCATCTGGGAACACCGTCAGGAAGGCCCCAACGGCCTGCCGCTGCTGTCCTTTTCCATGCTGACGGTGAATGCCGACGGCCACCCGCTGATGCAGCGCTTCCACAAGCCCGAGGACGAGAAGCGCATGGTGATCGTGCTCGCACCTGACCAGTACGACGATTGGCTGAACTGCCCCGTCGACGAGGCCGAGTCCTTCTTCCAGCGTTACCCTGCCGAGGGACTGGAAGCGCAGCCCGCTCCCCGTACGCAGCCGAAGGCGAAGGACTTGTTCGAGGATGACCCGGCGGCCTGAGGCCGGCAGGCCCGTGCGCTTCCTGCGCGCTATTCTCCGACGCGCATGATCTTCAGCGAATTCGTGCCGCCGATCTGCCCCATCGACTCGCCGCAGGTCAGCACGATCAGGTCTCCCTTGTGCACCTTGCCCTTGGCAACGAGCAGCTCCTGGGCGGAGCGGATCAGCGCATCGCGGTCGGCGGCGGCCGGCAGGTCGAAGGACGTCACGTTGCGGTAAAGCGCGACCTTGCGGCGCGTGCTCATCCGCGGCGTGAGGGCGAAGATCGGAATGTCGATGTCCTGCCGGCTCATCCACAAGGCGGTCGAGCCGGATTCGGTCAGCGCCACGATCGCCTTGACCCGCAAGTGATAGGCGGTGAACAGCGCGCCATACGCGATCGACTGGTCGATGCGGTTGAACACCACGTTCACGAAATCGGTATCGAGCTTGCAGACATTGGCGCGCTCCGCCTCCAGGGCGATCGCGGCCATGGCCTCGACGGTCTCGACCGGATACTTGCCGGCGGCGGTCTCGGCGGAGGTCATCACCGCATCGGTGCCGTCGAGCACCGCGTTGGCCACGTCGGACACTTCCGCGCGGGTCGGCACCGCGTTGACGATCATGGATTCCATCATCTGCGTGGCGGTGATGGCGAGCTTGTTGGACGCGCGCGCCATCTTGATCATGCGCTTTTGCAGCGCCGGCACGGCGGCGTTGCCGACTTCCACCGCGAGGTCGCCGCGCGCCACCATGATGCCGTCCGACGCATCGAGGATTTCCTGCAGCGCGGGAATGGCTTCGGCGCGCTCGATCTTGGCGATCATCATCGGGCGGTGGCCGGCGCTTTCGCCGGCGATGTTGGCCAGCTGCCGGGCCATGATCATGTCAGTGGCGTTCTTGGGGAAGGACACGGCGATGTAGTCGGCCTGCAGACTCATCGCGGTCTTGATGTCTTCCATGTCCTTGGCGGTCAGCGCTGGCGCGGACAGGCCGCCGCCCTGCCGGTTGATGCCCTTGTTGTTGGACAGCTCGCCGCCGATGCGCACCGTGGTGTGGATTTCCGATCCGGCCACCCGGTTGACGGTCAGCACGATCAGGCCATCGTTGAGCAGGAGCACGTCGCCGGTTTTGAGGTCGTTCGGCAATTCCTTGTAGTCGAGGCCCACGCGCTCCTGGTTACCCAGTTCGCAGGCCGCATCGAGGATGAACTTCTGTCCCTTGTCGAGCATGATCTTGCCGCTCTCGAACTTGCCCACGCGTATCTTCGGTCCCTGCAGGTCGGCCATGATGGCGATCTCGGCGCCGCAGGCGACGGCGGCATCGCGGACCATGGCGGCGCGGTCGATGTGGTCCTGAGCCTTGCCATGGGAAAAGTTGAGACGGACCACGTTGACGCCGGCGCGGAACATGCGCTTGAGCGTGTCGATGTCGTTGGAGGCCGGGCCGATGGTGGCCACAATCTTGGTGGAACGGATCATGTGTTCGCCTTTCTTGTCATTGTCCGGGTATCGTCGCGGATGCGTTGGAGCGGTCCCTTCCACACATGGTTCACGGGAGGGGGCGGGGATCTTGCCGCGCCGGCGGGCCGGCGGATGCGTGTTCAGGACGTGCGCGGCTGCCGGGGGCATCCATCCGGTCAGACGAAATGCACGTAGGCAGCGAGCGCCGCGCAGCACACGGCGAGATGGAGGATGTGCAGCAGCAGCTTCTGGCGCTGGGAAAGCTTGATGCGCTTCTCGAGCGACCGCATGAAGCTCGGCTCGGCTTCGACCGATACCGCAGCTGGGGAGGCAGGCGACGCTTCCGGCTCGTCGTCTCCGACCACGGCGACGAGGGCACGGCGCTGCTCGGGCGCGCGCGCTGGAGGGGGCGGCGTCTCGGCCAGGGGCTGGGATGGTGCATGGACCTGGGCTGGCGCCTGCATCTGCGCCTGCGCCTGCGCCGCCTGCCGGCGCTCCGCGTCGACCGGCGCCTGAGGACGGTTTTCCGCCGCCGGCCGGGGAGTCTCTGCGATCTCCCGCACCCGGCCCGTCGTCAGCATCACGTGGAGTTCGTTCACGTTGGGCTTGCGGCGGAAGGTTTTTTCCCAGGCCTTGATCAGGTTGACGTGGCCTTCGCCCAGCAACGCATCGCACAGGTGGTTGCCCAGCTCGCGGCCGCATTCGACCGCCTTCTGCAACTGCGCTTCATGCACGTCGTTGGCGATGCCGGCCAGGGTGCGCGCCTGTATCGGGTCGGCGCACTTGCGCAATTCGCCGGCGAGGTCGAGATATTCCACCGGCTGATCAATCTGAACCGCCGGATCAAGGATCAGGCGCGGCTCGATGCGCTTAAGTTCCAGCAGGGCCTGCACGCCGTGGTCGAGCGTGCTTTCGTCCGGCCTTGCGCCCGGCTTGCGCCCATGCGGGAAGAGTCGTGAATCGTGGTAGCCGCGCAGGTAGGAGCGCCAGGGTTCGAGATCGGCCTTCGAGAGCAAGAAAGGCTTGCTCCAGCCCTCGCCTTCCAGCGCGTGGTCGATGGGAATCAGCGCCGACCGCAGCTCGGGAATGCTGCGCACGCGGTCGATGGTGTCGTTGACGTCGGCGATCGGCTTTTCCGTGACGGAGATGGGCTTGACGGCGGGCGCTGGCGGCTCGTCGTGGTGGTCGGCGGTTTCCGGCGGCGCTTCCGGCTCGGCGCCGCGCAGGCGCGCCTTCTTTAGCTCGAGGGCCTTGCGCGCCTCCTGCTGCAGGCGTTTCTGCCGTTCGGTTTCCCGCTCGAGGTAATCGAAATCCACGGCCGGATACTGCATGTCAGGCTCCTGGCCGCCTGGCGCATGGGGTGCGGACAAACGCCGACGGCCTCGGGCCTCGCGGCCCGAAGCGCACCGTGTCCGGATGTCGTCGCTTCGCGATCATCGGCGTTTGTCCGCACGCATCAGAGGATGGCCTCCGGCGCCTGCGATGCCATCAGGATGGACGCGTGGACCGGCGCCGCGTTCGCGCCCGCCTTCTCATTGAGCAGCGTCGACAGGATCGCGGTGTCGTTGAAGCGGAAGCGCGACAGCATCATGTTGCATGCCGCCATCTTCAGCACCTGGCCATTGCTCATGCTGGCGATCAGGTCGGCGATCTCGCCGCTGATGCCAAGCCGGAAGATGGCTTCCGCGCGGTCCTGGCGGATCATCTGCTGCGCGATCATCAAATAGCTCAGGTTGACATCGCGGATTTCGGACAGAAAGTCATTATGCTGCATGTCAGTATCTTTCTATTAGTGAGCGAAAACTTCTTGTAGTACTTCCAGCGTCCTGGCCATGGTGTCATCGCTGACGACCCCCAGTTTCCTGACCAGGCGGGACTTCTCCATCGTGCAGATCTGGTCAAGAAGAATCAGTCCATCCTTCTGCATGAAATTCACCGGAATGCGGAACGGCGCCGGCATGTCCCGCGTGCTCAGGGGAGCGACGATCAGGGTGCTCAGGTACTCGTCCATCTCCTCCGGGGAGACGACGACGCAGGGCCACCGCTTCTGCGTCACGCTGCCGACCGGTTTATCGAAATCGATCAGCCATATCTCGGCGCGCATCACCATGAAAAATCGGCGTCCGAGTCTTTGGGCAGCAAGGGCCAGGCGATGACCTGGTCCTGCGTCTTGGCTGCAATCTGCCTCGCCGCGTCCGCCCAGCCTTCACGCGACTTCTTCTTCGGCTTGCGGATCACGATGGCGTCCTTCTCCACCTGGATGTCCACTTCGCCGAGATCGAGGCCGGTTTCCAGCAAAAACGGCTTGGGTATCAGGACACCCTGAGAATTACCCATTTTGCGGATTGCAGACTTCATAGAAATTCCTTTAACAGAATGTTCTTACATCGTACCTCAAAATTTCCGGCTGGAAAACTAAAATGCGGACATTGTTGGTACGAAGCACCGCTTCGATGCCGCTTTGTTTTTACATTGTCTGAACAGTGATACCAACAACGTAATTACAGAGCGAAGCCGATGGTGGAAGAGCGAGGATCGAGAGGAGAAAATGGCTGCGCGGAGACGGCGCCGTTCAGTAGGTGAGGGTGTTGGAACTGGTGTAGGAGGGGCAGCCGTCCTTGCCCCATTTGCCGCTGCAGAGCTGCCACTTGCATTGCTCGCGCATGAGGAAATTGCCGGCGTTCTCGCAGGCGGCAAGCTGGGCCTGGACAAGCTGGGTACGCGCCTGCCTGGGCTTGCCGTGCTGGACCGCGCTCGCAGTGCGCGCGGGGGGCTGGCGCAGCTTCGCCTTCGCCTCCCCGGGCAGGCGCTGCGCCTCGTTCTTGCGGCGCAATTCTTCCGTGGCCTGCCTGCGGATCCGCTCGAGCTCGCGGTTGGCTTGCTGGCGCTTCGCGCGCGCGGCCGCGGCGACCATGGCCGACGACGCGGCGTTCGGGCTGGAAGCTTTGTCGGCCGGCGCGGCGGGCTGCGGTTTTTGGGCGCTGGCCGAGGTGGACGTGCCGACCGTGCCCGCGGCGGGTGCCGCCCCCTGCGCTGCGGACGAAGCGGCGTTTGAATCGGCAGCCGGGGATGCCGGCGCGGAAGCCGCCGAACCGGCGAGCGAGTCGGCCGAACGCATGCCGGCCGAAGCGACGGCGTTCGTATCGCCGGAAGCCTGAGCCTCGGGCGTGCCCGCGGCGGCGCTGCCCGCCGACCCGCTGCCGCTGCTGTCCCTTAGGGAATCGCCGGGGACGGCCGCGAGTCCGCCATAAGGCAGTTCACCTGGCGTCACGGCAGGCGGCTGGGGCTTGGGCGCAACCGCGACGCGCGAACCATCGAATGGAAGTTCGGAAGGGCTGATGCCTCCGGCGGCCATGTCGGGTCGGGTAGGACGGGCGGAATCGGCGGGCCCGGCAGGCGACGGCCGACGTGCAGACGCGTGCCGGGTTGCCGTGTCGACGATCGCCGCGAGCGTGGCTGGCTGGCCATGGCTGAGCCACCACACGCCGCCGAGACCGGCACAGGCGCCGACCAGGAACACCGATACCATCGCCGTCAGCCATCGTCCGCGCCTGCGCGGCGGAGGCTGGTCGTACATTGCCGCCAGCTTGCGCAATTCCTCGTAGCTGGGCTTGCGCATCGGCTTCCTGGGGGTGACCGAGGGCGGCACGGCATGGTCCGGCCCCGGGGCGGACGTGAATGGGTCGGCGCCATGCTGGAATGGAGAGTCGGCCCCCTGCCGCGCCTCGTGGTCCGGGCCGGCACGCCGGGCGTGCGGCACGTCCTGCGGCGAGGGTGAAGCATGACGGGAAGAACTGGGTCGGATCAAATGGCTGGTCCTCGAAATCGATTGCAGCCGGACGGGCAGGAATTGCCATTGGCCGCGGGGATCGCCATCGAGCCTGCGGTAGCCGCGGCAGGCAAGCACCGTGGCCGAGGGCGCCGCTTTCGGCGCAGCCCGGCCCGGCACGTGTCGCGCGACTTGTCTTGCTTCGGCGCGGCCGCATGAAGGACATGTCATGGCCGCCGACTTTTCGTTACCGCAATACTGGCACCGCATACCAACCTGCCTGGTCAATCCGGCATGTGTATCGGAATGACCATCGCGGGAAAAACTTAGTTCAATCGAACAACTCACAAATGAAAAAAAGGGTGATCGACCACAAGTGCCGCCACCCTTTGTTCGTGAAATCCGGCCTCGCGTACCGCCCGGCTTTCCGAACGGCACGATGCCTCAGATATGCTCAGATGTTGGTTTCGAAGACGATTCTCCAGGTCGTTCCTTCCCGTGCCCAGTACTGCCGCTTGCGCAGCGAACTCCGGCTCTTGCCGACGAAGGAATCCTGGGTGAAGGTGCTGACCAGCATGTCGTCGCGCCCCGGATAGAGGAAATGTGTGACGTCGCGCAGGACCACCGACAAGTCCCTCACGCCGTGGAGCGATTGCTGCTGCTTGGCAACCCAGCCATCGCGGTTTTCATTGTGGTCGGAACGGAATTGCCTGGAGTAATGATTCAGGATGCGGCCGCCGTCCATGGTTTCGAGATCGCGCCGCCAGTTGTCCAGCAGGCGCGCCGCCATGCTGCGGTCGTTTTCCCACTTCGTCTTGTTGACGAACTCTACGTTTTCGCTAATGACCACCGGCGTCTTGCCGATCTCGACTGAGGTGGAGATGCGGTAGAGATCGGGGTTCGTCAGGACGACGCAACCATCCGAGGACAGAGGCGGCCGGCTGTAGCTGTCGGACGGAGTGCCATGCAGCCAGATGCCGGAACCGCTGCGGCCGTTGACCTTGTCCCACTCGTTCGGATAATTGATCGGCAGGGCGCCGGATCCATAGAAATCCGGGAGGCGCTCCCCCGACAGTCGGCCGGTGATGTAGTAGACGCCGATCGGCGTCTTCTGGTCGCCTTCCTTGAACTTGTTGACGCCGAGCTTGCCCTGGCTGATGTAGTAGTCCGCCGCGAACTTCAGCTCGCCGTTGCGGTTCTCGTAGACGTAGAGCCGCGAGCGCTTCGCATCGACCACCAGCGCATGCTTCTGGTCGGGGCGCAGTTGCAGGATGGAGCGCGGCACCAGGTTGGGATCGGGCCGCTCGCGCAGCGACTTCAGCCTGACCATCGCTTCTTCGCGCAGATTCTTCAGTCGCTCATCCTGCCCGCTGACCGCGCCGAAGGTCGCAACCGGGAAGGTATGCATCAGCAGCAGGTCGCCGCGGATGAGGTGGCCGAGCCGGAAATTCGGATACAGCTCCACCAGCCGGTCCGCCTTGGACAAGGCCAGGCGCAGGTGATTGGCGCCAAGCTCCTTGTAGACGTCGATCAGCATCGCTTCCGGGTCGGGCTTGCTGAGCGCGGCCGCGGCGGACGCCACCGCCGGGCTGACCGCGACGGCGGGACGCGCCAATGCCAGTCCCGCGAGCAGGACGGCGGCTCCAATTCTAACGACATGCATGGCACGCATTGCCCTGCCCTTCGATCTCGCCATCACCATCAACCGCCCGTGCTCTCCTGCTTGATCTGCCACTTGCCGCCGTGCTTGACCATGACGAGGGTCTTGCGGGTATTGGCGCTGAGGCGATCGGAGCTGTAGACCTGGCGGAACTTCACCGTGGCGGTATTGCCGTTGACCGCCACCTGCGGCGCTTCGACGCGGACATTGATGCGTCCCTTGCCGCTGATGCGCGAGCGTCGATCGTCTTCCCAGGCCTTGCGGGCCTGGCCGCCCGGCGTCTGGAAGTCGTTGCCATAGTGGCCCAGGTAGGCCTTCACATCCTGCGCGCTCCATGCCTTGGCCCAGCCATGGACGGCGGCCAGCACTTCGTCGTCCTCGTCATCGTCGCGCGACGCCTTGGGTTCGGGCTTGGCCGGCTTGGCGGCCACTGCCGGCGCCGGCGCGGGAGCAGGCGCCACGGCAGGAGCCGGAGACGGTGCCGGGGCGGCAGCCGGACGGGCCGGCGCGGGCGAGGTGGTGGGAAGCGGCACCGCGTCCGCTTTGGCGATGGTCACGGGCGCCGACGGGGCCGCCGGAGCCGAACCAGTCGCGGGCTTGCCGGCCGCGGCCACGGCGGTATTGCCCACCAGGGTCTTCACCAAAGTGAGCTTGGACTTGGCGGCGGCGTTGCCGGAATCGAGCTGCAGCGCCTTGTCGTAGGCCTGGCTGGCAAGCTTGGCATGGACGTCGCCGAGGTTTTCGTAGGCGGTGGCGTAGCTCGGGTTGGTGCGGATGGCGGACTCGAGCGCGGCGCGCGCCTTGTCATACTGACCCGCCGCGGCATGCAGCACGGCGAGGTTGTTGTAGGGTTCGGGGAGGTTCGGATAGTCTTCGGTCAGCTTGGTGAAGACCGCGATCGCTTCGTTGGACTTGTTCTGCTCGGCCAGGATCACGCCCTTCATGAAGCGCATCTGCGCATCGCGCGGGTTCTTCGCCAGGGACGCCTCGACGCGGTTCAGGGCCTCCGCATGCTGCCCGGCGCGCACCAGCTTGGACACATCCGCATAATCATCCGCATGCGCGGAGAACGACATCACGACCGCAAGAAGACTGGTGAGTGCGAGATGCTTGCCGGCCAGCCGGACCGGCATCATCGGCCGCGGTAAAAATTTCATGGTTTTCATTCTGCTATGTCGAGTGGATGCCCGATGGGGCGATGCGCCTGGCGTGTCCTTCGTCCGCTGTGTCCGGCGCGTCATCTGGAGCAGCGACGTCCCGGATTCGAAACCAGTGCATTCTAACCTCGCTGGCTGGATAACGCCATTTGAGGAATGAGCAATGGACATCCGCGCAACGTGGGAGTGGGGGTGTGGAGGGATTGTGTGGTCAAGCGTGCCACTCTGCGTCAAGCGGGAGACGCTTTGTCATTCGCGCTTACCGCTGTCATCCCCGCGCAGGCGGGGATCCCATTTCGCTGGCCCAGCGCGCCACAACCATTTCTATCCGCTCAGCGCGGCAACCCGCCAGCGGCAGGCACTCCGCCAACTTCCTCTGCCTTCACTCCACCCCGCCCATCCGCGTCATCAAGCCGATAACTCAAGCGCAAGGAAGCATTCACCGTTCCGGCCGAAGCGCCGCCAACGGCCACCTCCTGCGCCGCCGGTGCGTCCTGCTGCCGAAGGTACCATCCGCCCGCCAGCAGGGCGCCGGCGGTGAAGGCCAGCCCGGCCATGGCTGCGGCCATCGGCCGGCGGATGAAGCGCGGCTGGCTGACTTCTTCCGGCGCGCGGGCGAGCAAGGCTTGCGCCTCTTCGCGCCAGGCCGCGAGTACCGCACCGTCGCGGGCAAGCGTCTTCATCAGGGCGCTCGCCGCGGCATTGGCCTCGGCCTGCTCCTTGCCGGCGCGGGCGATGCCTTCGCCCACCTGCCGCGCGCGGGCGTCGTTTCTTTCCTTTGCCTGGCGTGCCAGGTCGATTGCCCGCTGTTCGGTGCGAAGCCGCTGTTCCTCGCTGTGGCGGGCACGCGCCTGCTCTTCGATACGCTGCAAGGTCAGGCGCGCCAGATCGCGCGCGGAGAGGGCGCGCTCCCGCGCCTCGCGTTCGGCAATCAGCGCGTGTTCGGCTTGCTGGCGCAACAGGTCGAGGGCTTCCGTTTCGGCCCGGGCGCGGGACTGTTCCGCGTCGAGCAGGGCCTGGGCCTGGAGCATGCGGGATTCGGCGGCGCTGGCGGCTTCCTGGCGGGCGGCGGCGAGGGCGTTTGCCGACGCCAGCATGGCGCCGGCGGCGTCGGCCTGGCGCGCCTCGGCATCCTGCAATGCCCGCGCCGCCAGTTCGCGCTGGCGGGACACCGCGGCCTGCTCCTCGAGCAGGCGGGCGCGCGCTTCCTCGCTGTCGCTGGCGGCGCGCTCAGCGTCCAGCTTTTCCTGGATGGCGGTGAACGCGCGCTGCTGCGCGGCGAGGCGGATACGTTCGAGGCGGGTCTTTTCCTGGAGGGACGCGAAGGTTTGCTGTTCGGTCGCGAGGCGCAGCTGTTCCGCCTCCGCCAGCAAGGCGGCCTCCTCGGCGCGTTCGCGGGTGGCGGTGGCCAGGCGGCGCTGGCGTTCGGCCTGCTCGAGGGCGTGGCCGAGCAGCTTTTCCTCGGCGGCGCGCTTTTCTTCGCTGGCGAGGCGTGCCGTTTCCTCGGCCGCCATGCGCTGCTCGGCTGCCGCCGCGCGCGCCTCGTCTTCCTGCAGGCGCGCCCTGGCCTCTTCCTTCGCCCTGGCTTCGGCATCGCGCTGGCGTTGCAGCGCCTGCGCCGCCTGCTGTTCGAGTTCGAGGCGTTCGCGTTCCGCCTTCGCCAGTTCGATGGCGTCGCGGGTCTTGCGCAGCGCCAGCGCGGCGGCCTGGCGCTCGCATTCGACGCGTTCCGCGGCCTGCTTCAGCTGTTCCCGTTCCGCCGCGAGACGGACCTGGACGGCCTTGCGCGCATCGAGTTCGGCCTGTTCGCGCGCGCGCAGCACCTGCGCCTGTTCCTGCTCGGCGCCGGCGCGTTCCAGGGCGGCGACGTGGGCGGCGCGCTCGGCGGCGAATTTTTCCTCGATGGCATCGAGCGCCTGCTGTTCGGCATCGGCACGCTCCTGTTCCATGCGGGTCAGTTCGATGATTTCCCGGGCGCGGGCTTCCGCCAGGTCGGCCACCATGCGCGCCAGCTCGGCATGCTGCACCGCGTGTGCGAGCTGCTGCTTTTCCGCCTCGCCCTTGGCGGCGATCGCCTGCAGCGCGGCCTGTTCGGCCTGTTCACGCTCCGTGGCCGCCTGCGCCAGTTCGGACTCGATGCGCGCACGGTTGTCCGCGTAGGCATGGGCGGCCTGTTCCGCCTGCCGCTTCTTCCGGATCGCATCGAGCGCCTGCTGCTCGGCAAGCTGGCGCTCTTCCGTGGTGCGGGCCAGGGCCAGGGCTTCGGCCGCCCTGCTTTCTTCCAGGCGCGCCGCTTCCTGTGCGAGCGCGGCCTGCCGCTCCGCCTGGATCAGGCGTTCGCGTTCGGTGGCGCACCGGGTTTCGGCGGCGAGACGCAGCCGGGCTTCCTCTTCATGGCGCTTGCGCTGCAGTTCGGCTTCCTCGACCTCGGCCTGGATCCGGGCTTCCGCTTCCTGGCGGGCTTGTTCTTCCGCCTTGCGGCGCGCTTCGATGGCGTCGACTGTCTGTTGCTCGACCTGGGCGCGGCCGCGGACGAGACTGGCCAGGCGGCTGGCCTCGCGGGCCTTTTCCAGGGCCATTGCGGCGGCTTCGCGCTGCAGCCGGGCCGCGGCCTCGTTTTCCTCGGCGGCGATGCGGATCGCCCTGGCTTCTGCGTCGCTGGCAATGCGCAGCGCGCGGTCGGATGCTTCCTTGGCGCGTGCCGCCTCGATGCGTTCGGCTTCGGCCCGGGCGCGTTCCCCGGCCTCCGTCGCGGCGGCCTGTTCGGCGGCCAGGGCGGCTTGCGCGGCTTCCAGCGCCTGGCTTGCCCGCAGGGCATGCTCGCGTTCCGCCTCGACCTTGTCGCGCAGGGCGGCGAGCGCTGCTTCCTCATCCCTGGCGCGCTGGTCGGCCAGGCGCGCCAGCTCCACTGCCTCGCGCGCCTTGGCCAGCGCGGCCTGGGCGGCGCGGCGCTGCCCCTCGGCCCGTTCCAGCGCCTTGGACAAGGCAATCCTTGCCGCCTTGGCTTCGGTCTCGGCGGCGATCCGGGCCTGTTCGTCGGCGGCTTGCAGATCCTGCAGCACCGCGCCGCGCTCGATGTCGGCGTCGGTCCGCGCGCGCGCGGCGGCGATGGCCGCTTCTTCCAGGCGCAGCTTTTCCTGCAGCGCCTCGACCGCCTGCTGCTCGGCGTGGAAACGTTCCTTTTCCAGGTGGGCCAGTTCCATGGCGTCGCGCGCCTTGGCGGTGGCGGCCTCGGCAGCCTGCTTCCGCGATTCCTTGTGTTCCAGGGCGCGGGCGTATGCCTGCTCCTCGGCGGCCGCCTGTTCGCTTGCCAGCCTTGCGGACGCGCGCTCGATTTCGACCCGCTTCTCCGCGATCTGGCGGGACCGCTGTTCTTCCTCGGCGCGGGCCTGCAGCGCCAGCGCGACCTGCTGTTCGACTTCCAGCCGCTGGCGGGTTTCGACGATCGCGCGGTTTTCGGCCTCGACGCGGGCCCTGGCTTCGATTTCCGCCTGCTGTTCGGCCTCGACCCGTTCCAGGGCAAGGTTCTGCAATTCGCGCTCGATGGCGATCCGTGCTTCGGTGGCTTGCCGGATGCGGTCTTCCGCTTCGCGGCGCGCGGAGGCGGCGGTCAGGGCGAGGGCTTCGGCCTGTTCGCGGCGGGCGGCGGCGTCGCGCAGTTCGGTTTCGGCATGGAGGCGCAGCCGCAGGGTGTCAGCGGCCTTCTGTTCGAGTTCGGCGCGCGCGGCGGCGATCGCTTCGTTCTGCTGTTCGACCAGGGCGCGGCTGCGCGCTTCCTCGCGGGCCCGGATTTCGGCGGGCGCGCGGCGCAGCGAGGCTTCCAGCGCCAGCGCCTCGGCCTGCTCGCGTTCCCGCGCCAGGGAAAGGGCTTCCTCGCGGGCCCGGGCCAGGCTTTCCGCCGTCATGCGGGCGTCGCGCTCGACGCGTTCTTCCTCGCGCGCGATTTCCAGCATGCGGGCTTCGGCGCGGGCCCGGTCTTCCGCTTCCTGCCGGGCCGACTGGGATGTGGCAATGCGCTGGGAGGCTTGCCAGCGGACGAGTTCGGTCTGGCGCGCCAGCTGCTCGGCGGCGTTGGCGGCCTCGTTCACCAGCTTGTTTTCGACGGCGATCTGTTCGATGGCGCGCTGGCGGGCTTCCGCTTCCACCTTGGCGCGTTCCTCGGCCAGGCGCTTTGCTTCCGCTTCTGCGTTGGCGCGGGCTTCGAGTTCGAGCAATTCGCGCCGGGCGGCGGCGGCGCGGGCCTCGTTGGCTTCGCGGGCGCGCCGCTCGGCATCGAGGCGGGCGCGGCCGGCGGCGATGGCATCTTCTTCGGCCCTGGCTTTTTGATAGGCTTCGGCGGCGGCAGCGGCATCGATCCGCGCGCGGTCCTCGGCCAGCATGTGGGCGCGGGACTCGGCCAGCGCCCGGTTTTCGGCGGCGACGGTCGCCTTGGCTTCGGACTCCACCCGGGCAATCGCTTCGCGGATCGCCTTGAGGTCCATCGGGCCGCGCGTGCCGGCGAGCTCGTCGTCCGGCGCCGCGTCGTCGATGAGTTCCTTGCCGGGTGATTGTCGTGTTTCCATCGCGGGCTCCTGCTCTGTCTGGTGCGCTCCTGCCATGCTTTCCGGGGGCATTGGCGAGCGGTGGAAGCGTCGTATTGCTGGTGTCCGGTCCCGACCGCGGACGGAGGGCCGGATGCAAGATCAGCAAGATTGAGGCTCGGCCGGACGTTACCACATATTATCCCGCACGGAAAACCGTTCCAGGCGCCAAACAGAATGGCATTTGCCGGTCAGTTTGGCCGGGGAGCGTGACCGGAACCGCCCGGCGGCCTGCCGCCCGTGGCAATCCGCCTTATACTTGCCTAGCCGCCGACCGCAAGCTTCCCCGACATCGCCATGGATCCCCGAAAGCCAACAGAAACCGACAGTCATGCCATCGATGCGCATGGCCTGGAGGAAGCGGCCGCGGACTTCGGCGCGGTCTATGCCGAACTGGCGGCCTTGTATTGCCAGGACAACCTTCCCCGCCTGGCGCGCATGCGTGGCGCCTGCGCCCGTGGCGACCTCGCGGAACTCGCCGGCGCGAGCCATGCCCTGGCGGGCAGCAGCGCCTCGATCGGCGCGCGCGGCCTGGCGGCGTCCTGCAAGTCGCTGGAAAGGCTGGCACGCGAGCCCGCAGCGCCGGACCCGGCCGATGTGGGCCGGCGCATCGACGCCATCTCGGCGGCGCTGGAAGGCGTCATCGCCCTCCTCGGCCAATACGCTGCCAAAGATTCCCGGCCATGAACCAAAACGACAAGACTTCCCCACCGCGCGCCCTGGTCGTGGACGACGGCATGGTCGAGCGCCTCGCGGGCAAGGCCTTGCTGGAGAAGCTTGGATTCCGCGCCGAGACCGCGTCGAGCGGAGAAGACGCCCTGCGCATGATGGCGCACGGGTCGGTGGACTTGCTGCTATGCGACGTTTCCATGCCCGGGATGAGCGGCATGGACGTGCTGGCGGCGACCCGGGCCCTTCTGCCGCGCCCCGCGGTCATCCTGGTCAGCAGCTTCAACGACCCATCGGCAATGGACGCCGCGCTGCAGGCGGGAGCCGCCGCCTGCCTTGCCAAGCCCTTGCGCTTCGATGGCCTGCGGGCCGCCGTGGCGGAGGCGGTGCGGGTGCGCCAGGGCTTGCCGGACTGACGCCGGCCGGGCCTGCTTCAGGCCGAACCTTCGCTATCCCTGCACTTGAGGAAACGATGTCTTCACGACCATCAGGCCGGCGCGCAACCCGGGCCGTACGTCCGGATTGGGAAACACCACATACTCCGTCTGCTTGCCGACGCGGTAGGCGGTCCCGCCGTCCTCGGCGATCAGCGACCCGGGCTCGAGTGGGGTGAAGTTGACGGTGTCCTTGCCGAACGCCATGCGGAAGGCGTCGCTGTGCTTGGTCAATTCCTGGCTGACCCGGAACACCTCGGGCATGCGCCCGCCCACCGGCTTGCCGCGCCTGAGCAATGCATCGATCGCGGCACGGGTGTCCGCGAAGCGCCCGGGGTCATTGCCAGCGAGCGCGCTGACCTGCCCGAGCTCGAGGGTGGCGCTGGTGGCAGCGAAACGCGCGGCCGTCCAAGCGCTGAAGGTGCCGGCGGCACTGCCGCTGAGTATGGCGGCACCGATGCCGGCGGCGCCGAGAAAACCCAGCAACCCTGGCTTCTCCGTTTCGGCGATCACGTCGGGCACGACGGCAAAGGTGGGATAGCGCGACGGACGGATCGCGGTATGCAGGTCGAGATGCCAGCGCAGGCCATCCCCATTCACGCCGTCGCCGCCGAAGAAAGCCGACACGGCCTGCATGATCGCATCGGCGCGCGCCGCTTCGCGCATGCCGTCGAGCCCTTCCCGCTGTGTCCGGAACAGGCGGTTGAGATCGACTTCGAGGAAGCGCTTGCCCTGCGCGATCGCCGCCGGGTTGCCGACCACCAGCATCAGGTCGCATGCCAGCGCCGCCGGCATCCGGCTGATGGCATCCAGCAGGCACGCGAGCATGGTGATCGGGGCGGTCTCGTCGCCATGCACGCCGACGGACAGCAGCAGGCGCGGCCGCCGTCCGTCGCTGGCCGGAGCCGATACCGCAAGAATCCCCTCGGCGGGCAGCCCGACCGCCCACCCGGCGTCGGCAAACCGTCGCGCGATCAGCGTGAAGTCGGCGTTGGCTAGTGCCTGCGCCGCCGCATCATGACTCATTTCGGGCTCCCTGCTGGTGGCGGCACGGTCTGCCTCATCCCGCATCGCCGGCCGAAGCCGCTTCGGAC
The DNA here is from genome assembly GCF_010974945.1 of Noviherbaspirillum galbum. Lineage (GTDB taxonomy): Bacteria > Pseudomonadota > Gammaproteobacteria > Burkholderiales > Burkholderiaceae_D > Noviherbaspirillum > Noviherbaspirillum galbum. The sequence goes on from NZ_JAAIVB010000012.1 coordinate 39,991, forward strand.
AAGGCCCAGGCATCGAGTACCGCGCGCTCGAGGTTGAGGTCGGCCGCGCGTCCGGCGCGGACGCCCAGCTTGGCCATCAGCGCCTCCACCACGACAGCCGGGTTGTCACCGGGCTGGGTGCCGACCGGCACCTGCTGCAGCACCCGCGCCAGCAGGCGCTGCTGGGCCCGCCGCAAGGCCTGCAGCGCATGGTCGCGCAGCGGCTCCTGCGCAACGCTGGCCTGGGCGCGGGTCAGCACCCGCTCCAGTCCGTCGATGCCGGCCTGGCGGCGCAAGGCCATGCCGAGGCGCAGGAAGGCAGGCAGGCTCATGCCATCCGGGCGGGGCACGGACAGTCCGGCGAACAGGAAATCCGCGATGCCTTCGATGGCCTCCACCGCCTGGGATGCGTGAACGAAGGACGGCGGCAGGCCGGCACCGGCGTCGCCGGGCGCACCTTCAGCGTGCGGGGCCGCGAGCTCGCGCAGGATCTCGGGCTCGCTGAACAGCCGGGACAGGTCGCCGAGCACGGCAGGATCGCGAAGCTGCTTTTCGGGAACGGACAGGACGCCTTCGATCAGCGCCTTCTGCAAGGCGCGCGTGCGCTGGTCGATGTCGAGCGATGTCTCGCGCGGCACTTTCAGCGCGGAGGCATCGAGGGCGGCGAACACCGGCGCGAGGTTCAGGGCGCTCCATGCCTGGGCCCAGGCGCAGGCCGCATCGGTTTCCCCGGCGCCGCGGGCCGCGGCCAGCTCGAAGATCATGAGCGGGCCGCAGCGGTTGACCGCTTCGTTGGCGAGCACCGTCGCCAGGATGGCATTGGCGAGGGGATGCGCCAGCACGTCGCGGCTGGCGACCATGGCCGGCGGGAAATAGGGAACCAGCATGCTGCGCGCCCAGGGCTGGACGGTCAGCGGCAGTTCGGCGAGCAGGCGCTTGTAGCGGTTCTTGACGTGGGCGACGACCACGGCGAGTTCCGGCGTGGCCAGTCCCCGCCCTGCTTCGCGGCGGCTGGCAAGTTCGGCAGCGCCGGGCAGCTGCTCGAGCTTGCGTGACAGGACGCCTTCGCCCTCGAGCGCCGCCACGAGACGGGCATAGCCGTCCACGATGGCCGGGTCGGCCTGCGCCTGCGCCTCGCGCACCAGCAGGTGGGTCTGCAGGGCGTTGTCGCGCAGGACCAGGCGCTCAATGTCCTGGGTGATGTCGTTGAGCAGCCGATTGCGTTCTTCCGGTGACAAGGTGCCGGCATTGACCTCGGCATCGAGCCAGATCTTGACGTTGACTTCGTGGTCGGAGCAGTCCACGCCGGCGGAGTTGTCGATGGCGTCGGTGAAGATGTGCCCGCCCTGCAGCGCGAACTCGATCCGGCCGGCCTGGGTGACGCCGAGGTTGCCGCCTTCGGCGACCACCTTGCAGCGCAGTTCGCGGCCATCGACGCGGATGTTGTCGTTGGCGCGGTCCTTCACCTGTTCGTGCGTCTCGCTGGACGCCTTGATGTAGGTGCCGATGCCGCCGTTGTAGAACAGGTCTACCGGCGCCAGCAGGATGGCATGCAGGAGTTCCTCCGGCGCCAGGGTGGCGGCCTCGATACCGAGCGCCGCGCGCGCCTCGGCGGAGAGCTCGATGCTGCGGGCAGTGCGCGGCCAGACGCCGCCGCCGGGCGAGATCAGGCTCTTGTCGTAGTCGTCCCAGGACGAGCGCGGCAGGGCGAACATGCGCTGGCGTTCGAGGAAGGAGCGCTCGACATCGGGATCCGGGTCGATGAAGATATGCCGGTGGTCGAAGGCGGCGACGAGCTTGAGCCGGCGCGACAGCAGCATGCCGTTGCCGAAGACGTCGCCGGACATGTCGCCGACGCCGACGGCGGTGACCGGCGTGGTGTCAAGGTCATGTCCGATTTCGTAAAAATGCCGCTTGACCGCTTCCCACGCGCCCTTGGCGGTGATGCCGAGCTTCTTGTGGTCGTAGCCGTTGGAGCCGCCCGAGGCGAAGGCATCGCCCAGCCAGAAGCCGCGCCGGACGGCGATGCTATTGGCGATATCGGAAAAGGTGGCCGTGCCCTTGTCGGCGGCGACCACGAGGTAGGGGTCGGGATCGTCATAGCAGACCGTCGCCGGCGGGCGCACGATGTCGCCGCGCAGCCGGTTGTCGGTGACGTCGAGCAGGCCGGCGATGAAGAGGCGGTAGACCGACTCGCCTTCGACCGCGATCACTTCGCGGGTGGCATCCTTGGGCATCATCTTGCAAACGAAACCGCCCTTCGCGCCGGCGGGAACGATCACGGCATTCTTGACCATCTGCGCCTTGACCAGGCCGAGCACCTCGGTGCGGTAGTCTTCCATGCGGTCTGACCAGCGCAGGCCGCCGCGGGCCACCGGGCCGCCGCGCAGGTGCACGCCTTCGAAGCGGCGGGAGAATACGAAGATTTCGCGGTAGGGCCGGGGTTGCGGCAGGAGCGCAAGCTGGCTGCTGTCGAACTTGAAGATGATGGTGTCGCCGCTCTGGGCGCCCTGCGTCCCCTTCCCTTCCTGGAAGTAGGACGTGCGCAGCGTGGCGAGCATCAGGTCGGCGATGCTGCGCAGGATGTTTTCGGTATCGGCGTGGTTGACCTCGGTGACGCGCTGCTTGAACGACGCCAGGGTGGCCGTGCCGAAGGCCCGCTGTTCCTCGGACAGGGAAGGATCGAAGCGGGCAAGGAAGGCCTCGACGAGTGTGCGCACGAGCGCCGGCTGGGTCTTGAGCCGCTCCGCCATGTAGCGCAGACTGAAGCGGCAGCCCGCCTGGCGCCAGTAGCTGGCATATGCCCGTACCAGCTGAATTTCCTTGATGCGCAGGCCGGCCTCGATCGCGAGGGCGTTCATGCGGCCATCCTCGGCTTCGTCGTTGAACAGCGACTCGAACAGTTCCTGGGCGGATTGCGCGACCGGCGGCCGGGCGAGCTTGACGGCGCTTTCCTTGTCCACCGACAGGCAGGAAACGAAGAAGCGCCCGCCGTCCGGCGCGGGAATGGAATGGGTGCGTTCGCGCAGGATGCCGACGCCGGCGTTCTGCAGCGCGGGCAGGATGGCGGACAAGGGTGGCACGGCATCGATGGAGTGCAGGCGGATGCTGACCGCTTCGCCGGCGCCGATCTCGATGCGCACCCGGACCCGGCTGCGTTGCGCATTGCCGAACAGCATGGACAAGTCGCGGTAGGCGACCTGCGGCGACACCGCATTGATGTACTCGGTCGGCAGCGCGGGCCGCAAGCGCCGCAGCGCCTGGCGCAGCTCGCCGTCTTCGGTGCCGTCCACCAGGCCGTCGAACGCGTGGTGCCAGCCTTCGAGAACGTCGAGCAGCGGCACGATCACCTGCCGGTCGAGGTCGAGGGTCATGCCGGCGCCGCTGGCGATCAGGTAGACGCGGGCCAGGGGACCGTCGGCGAGCAGGGTCTGCACGCGGACGTCGCTGGCGCCGGAAATGTCGCGCAGGGTGCGCGCCAGCTTGTCGGTGGAGTGCGCGCCATAGCGCTCGCGGGGCATGTAGGCGAGCACGTTGAGATGCCTGCCGTAGACGTCGCGCCGCGCAAACAGGCGCACGCGGGGCTGCTTGTAGAGGGCGACGACCGAGGCGCAGACATGGGCGAGCCAGGCCGGATCGGCTTCCAGGACTTCGCTGCGGGGCAGGGTTTCGAGTATCTCGATGAATTTTTCGGCACGGAAGCCTTCGGAACGCACGCCGGCGATGGTGAGCATCTGGCGGGTGCGCACGCGCACGAACGGCATCTGCTGCAGGCCGCTGGCGCTGGCGGTGCGGGAAAACAGGCCGACGAAGCAGTGCTCGCCGAGGATGGTTCCGTCGGCCTCGCTGTCGCGCACGCCGATGAAGTCGAGCTGCTGGTCGCGGTGCAGGGTGGACAACGTGTCGGCCTTCACCACCGAGAGGGTTTCCTTGCGCGCGGCGAGGGTGTCGAAGTCGCCGGGAATACCGGCCAGGCAGGTGCCGTAGACGGGATGGGAGCGGTCGGCCAGCACGCCGAGGGCGCTGCCTGGCGTGCGCACCAATTCGCGCTGTCCCGCCTGGACCTGGTAGCGGGCATAGCCGAAGAGCTCGAAGCCGCCATGGCGCGCCCATTCGAGGAAGTCGGCGACCTCCTGCCCGCCGGCTTCGCGCGCGGCGGCGGCGGTGCCCACGTCGGACAGTTTCTGCTTCAGCGCCGCGGCGTCGCGGTGCACAACCGCGGCATCGCTGGCCGTCAGGCGCATGGCGCTGACCAGGGCATTGAGTTCGTTGTCCGCCAGCTTTTCGCTCAGCAGGCAGAGCACATAGGATTCATGGGAGGCGCCGGCGGATGCCTGGCCGTTGCCGTTGCTGTCGATGCTGCCCGCCTTTCCGGCCCGGAGGAGGCTGCCGTCCGGCGCGCGCTCGACCGCGAGCACGGCGTTGAGCACCGCATGCGACCGGATGCCGGACTTCCGCATGGCGATGATCATGGAGTCGACCAGGAAGGGCATGTCGGGATTCAGGATCAGGAGTGCCGTCGCCATGCCGCCGCGCCCGTCGGCGGCATTCACCGCCTCGATGCGGCAGCCCTCTTCCGGCCGCCACACGGCCATGCGGGAAAACGCGTTCCACAGGGGGGATGCCAGGGCGTCGACGCTCAATCCGGCAAGATCTTCCTCTTCCACCGATTGCAGCCAGGCGCGGATCAGGGCCTCGACCCGGGTACGGTCGGCACCGTCGGGCATGGCCGCGAGCACCTGTTGGAGTGCTGCGGCGCGCAAATCCTGCGAAGTCAAAGTCATTTCGGTCTCCATTGGGATACTGGTGGTGTGCGCCGGCCCGCAGCGCGCGTCTTGCATGGACGCGACATGGTTTTTCAACGGCCGGCAATGCCATGGGCATCCCTGGTGGGGATTGCCCCGGCCGGCGCGGTTGGCGCCGGCGCGCTGCCCGGCAGGCTGGCAGCGAACTCCATCTTAGGCCGGATGGCACCGATTTTTATTTTCTTAACGCAGAAAGTCCTGAAGCTTATTAAAGAAGATTTCTGCGATTGCGCAAGGAAACGATGGAATGCCGCTGGCAGGCTTGCGCCGCATTATCGTGCAGCCAGGGAATATATTGATGAGGTGTTAATGAGCCCTAATGCTTCCCCGGGGCACAGGATGTCCGTAAGCGGAATCAGCACTGGAAGTCGTACAGCGACGGCAGGCCGAGGATGCCGGTCAATTCATCCAGCGCGGCGCAGGTTTCGACCGCGAGCTGCGGGTCGGCAAGGTCGGCCGGCGCGAGCCGGTCGCGATAATGCTTCTGCACCCAGGGCACCAGCCTGGCGTGCAAGGCCTCGGTCATGATCACGCCCTGGTGCATGGCGGCGGCTTCCTGCTCCGTCAAGGCGACGCGCAGGCGCAGGCAGGCGGGACCGCCGCCGTTGCGCATGCTTTGGCGCAGGTCGAAGGTGAGCAGTTCGTCGATCGGTCCGCCGCTCGCAACCAGCCGGTCGAGATAGCGGTCGACCGCCGCGTTCTCGCGGCATTCCCGGGGTACGAGCAAAGCCATCCCGCCTTCCGGCCTGGACAGCAGCTGGCTGTTGAAGAGATAGCTGCCGACCGCATCGGCCACCGTCACGTCCGACGCATCGACCCGCACCGCGACCAGGTCCGCGCCGGTATCGGCCAGGACGCGCCGCAAGCCGTCGAGGCTGGCCGCTTCGTCGGCGAATGCCTGCTGGTGATAGAACAGCACGTTGCCGTTGCCGACGGCGATCACGTCGTTGTGGAAGACGCCCTGGTCGATGGTGTCAGGATCCTGCTGGATGAAGACGGCGCGGCGCGGGTCGAGCCCGTGCAGCCGCGCGACTGCCTCGCTGGCTTCGCGCGTCTGGCGCGCCGGGAAGCGCCTCGGCGATGGCGCGTCGGGCTGGAATTCGACCCTGCCGTAGACGAACATTTCCACGCCCGGAGCGCCGTGATCGGCGCACAGGCGGGTGTGGTTGGCCGCGCCTTCGTCGCCGAACGCGGGAGTCGGCGGCAAGGCGTCATGCACCGCGAAGTGTCGCTCGTCATGGAAGATCGCCCGCAGCGCGCGCGCCGTCTGGACATGCTCGTACGAGCGGTGCAGCTTGTTGTTGAGGTTGGCGGGCGTGAAATGGGCACGGCCGTCCGCGGTGTCCGGAGATGGGCTGACCGTCGCGGCGTTCGCGGTCCACATCGGCGACGCCGAGTAGGCCGCCGCGAGAATCACGGGAGAGGTTTTAGCGGCGCTGGAGATAACCTGCGCATCGCTGCCGGTGAAGCCGAGGCTGCGCAGCAACGCGAAGTTCGGCCGCGCGTGGGGCGGCAGCAATGCCTGGCCGAATCCGCGCGCCGCCAGCGCGCGCATCTTTGCCAGGCCCTGCAGCGCCGCTTCGCGCGGATTGGACTCGCTCTTGACGTTGCTGAACGAGGCGACGTTGCCGAAGGAAAGTCCCGCGTAGTTGTGCGACGGGCCGACGAGGCCATCGAAGTTGTATTCGCGTGCGGTCATGCGGGTCCTTTGCGATGCGGTTCGGGAATTCAGAAGAGCAGGCCCGGCGACAACTGCGCCGGCAGTTCGAGCGCCGGATTCTCGATCGAGGCGACCGGATAGGCGCAGTAGTCGGCGGCGTAATACGCGCTGGGCCGGTGGTTGCCGGACTTGCCCACGCCGCCGAAGGGCGCGGTGCTGGCGGCGCCGGTGGTCGGCCGGTTCCAGTTGACGATGCCGGCGCGCGCCAGGGCGGAGAAGCGTTGCCACAATGCCGCGTCGTCGCTCAGCAGGCCCGCCGCCAGGCCGTATTCGGTGGCATTGGCGAGGCGCACCGCCTCGTCGAAGCTGCCGGCGCGGATCACTTGCAGCAAGGGGCCGAACCACTCTTCGTCGGGCACGCCCGCCGCCCCGGTGACGTCGATGATGCCCGGCGACAGGAAGCCGGTCCCGGGCTGGAGATGACGCATTTCCAGCAGCGCCCTGCCTCCCCCGGCGAGCAGCGCGCGCTGGGCATCGAGCAGCTTGCCGGCGACAGCGGCAGAGACCACCGGCCCCATGAAGGGTTGCGGATCGTCGTCATGCCGCCCGACCGCGATGCGCGAAGCGACCTCGACCAGCCTGCGCAGCAGTGCCTCGCCGCGCGGCCCGTCTTCCACGATCAGCCGGCGCGCGCAGGTGCAGCGCTGGCCCGCGCTGACGAAGGCGGAAAAGATCACGTGGTGCACGGCGGCATCGATGTTCGCCGCGTCCCATGCGACCAGCGCATTGTTGCCGCCCATTTCCAGGGCCAGCATCTTGCCGGGGTGGCCGGCGAACTGTCGATGCAGGATCGCGCCGGTCTGGTAGCTGCCGGTGAACAGGATGCCGTCGAGCCCGGCGTGCTGCGACAGGCTGATGCCGGTGCGCCGCCCGCCATTGACGAGGTTGAGCACGCCCGCCGGCAGGCCCGCCCTTTCCCAGAGTTCCACGGTACGCACGGCCGTCTGCGGCGCGAACTCGCTTGGCTTGAACACCAGCGTGTTGCCGGCGATGAGCGCGGGAACGATATGCCCGTTGGGCAGGTGGCCGGGAAAGTTGTAGGGACCGAACACGCCGAACACGCCATGCGGGCGATGGCGCAGCACCGCCTCGCCGTCGGCGACCCTGGCGCGGGATTCGCCGGTCCGCGCGGCATGGGCCTGCACGGAAATGTCGATCTTGTTGGCCATGGTCGCGACTTCGGTGCGCGCTTCCCAGTCCGGCTTGCCGACCTCGCCGGAAATCGTGCGAGCGAGGACATCGGCGTTTTCCTTGAGCAGGTCGCGGAAGCGCTGGCAGATGGCGATGCGCTCGGCCAGCGGCGCCAGCGCCCATGCCGCGAACGCGCCCCTGGCCGCCCGGCATGCCGCGTCGACTTCCGGCTCGTTTGCTTCAACACCGGACCAGGCGACCTCACCCGTGGCGGGATCGATGACATTGAAGGGCTCGCCATCGCCGGCGAACCAGCGGCCCTGGATGTAGTGGCTATGCATGGGCTGGCTTCCTTGGAGTAAGAGACAAGGCGCGCACGACGTCGCCGGCGGCGCAGCGGAGCAGGTCCGCCTGCTCGCGGTTCAATGCCGCGCTTCCGTCCGGCTGCGTGCCGGCGGCGATCACGCGGAAATCGCGCATTGCCGTGGTGGCGATCATGATCGGATCGATGGCTGGCGGCTGATTCGATTGAGCTTCCGTAAATTCGACCCGCACCAGTTCGCTTTCGCGCAGGGCGCGCAGTTCGCTGATGCGCGCCTGCAGCACCGGTCCGGCGTCGAAGATGTCCACGTAGCCTTCGTAATGCAATCCTTCCTGCTCCAGCAGGCGCCGCGCCGGCACGGTGTCGGCATGCACCACGCCGATGACTTCCTGCGCTTCCTTCGGCAGGTAGGCGACGTAGAGCGGATGCCTCGGCATGAGTTCCGCGATGAAGGACTTCTTGCCCAGCGCGGTCAGGTCGTCGGCGCGGTCGAAATCCATCTTGAAGAAGTGATGCCCGAGGCTGTCCCAGAACGGCGACTTGCCGTCCGGCCCCTGGAAGCCGCGCATCTCCGCAATCAGCTTCTCGGAAAACAGCTGCGGGAACTGCGCGATGAACATCAGGCGGCTCTTGGACAGCAGCTTGCCATTGGTGCCGCTGCGGTAGTCGGGATGCAGGAACAGCGAGCAGAGTTCGGCGCAGCCGGTGAGGTCGTTGGACAGGTAGAGCGTGTCCATGCGGGAGAACACCTTGAGCTCGTTGCTGGAATGCACCAGCGTGCCGATGCGGTAGTTGTAGAACGGATCATCGAGCCCGACCGCCGCCTTGATGGCGCAGACGCCCGCCAGCCTGCCGCGCGCGGCGTCTTCCATCACGAACACGTAGTCGCGCTGCGGCGGCGGGATCTGCTCCGCGAACGAGGCGCAGGCGATTTCCAGTCGCTGGCCGAGGGCCTTGCGGTCCGGCTTGAGCGTGGTCATGCCGGAGCCAACCCGCGAGGCGAGCGCGAGCAGGCCGTCGAGATCCTGCTCCTGGATGGCGCGTACGACGAGCATGGCTGGCTTCCCCCTTTCCTCGGACTACAGTTTGACGCACAGCACGTCGTCGCCGTCGCCCACGGCGAGCAGCCGCCGCACGTCCGGCGGCAGCACCACGCCATCCGAGAGCTCGGACGGCGCGCAATCGGCGATCGTAGCGCGGAAGCAGCCTTCCCCGGCCGCCGCGACGAGGTAGCTGCCCTCCATCTCGTCGTTGCCCTCGTCCTGCTGCACGCTGTTCACGGTGCGCGTCATGCCGGCGTGGAAGGAGCGCAGCGCATGCTTGTGAGCGCGCAGGATGGGTCCGCCGTCGAAGATGTCGATGTATTCGTCGGGTTCGAAGCCTTCGTCGGACAGGATGCGGAAGGGCAGCTTGCCCTCGGCATGCACCTGCCCCATCGCCGCCTGCGCCTCTCCGGGCAGCAGCGGGACGTAGACCGGGTAATGCGGCATGAGCTCGACGATCAGCGTGCGGTTGCGCGCGCCCTCGATGAGGCGCTCGGCCGCCAGGAAATCCATCTGGAAAAACTTCCGCCCGAGCGCTTCCCAGAAGGGCGAGCGGCCCGCGGCATCCGTCATGCCCGACATCGAGGCGAAGAACTTGTCGCCGAAGCGGTGCGGCGCGATGGCGGCGAACAGCAGCCGGGCCCGCGACAGCAAGGCGGCTTCCACGCCCGCACCCTCGCGGCTGCGCAGGTAGAAGCCCGACAGCTGCGAATGGCTGGTGAGGTCGGAGCAGAGCGTGAGCGCATGCACGTTGTGGCTGATGTTGAGGTCACGCGAGACCTGGTGCAGCACGTCGTTGCGGAAGGCGAAGAAGGTGCCGCTGGCGCCGGCGGTGGCGGCAATCGCGGCGGTGCCTGCGATGCGCCGGCGCGATGGGTCGCTTGGATCGGCGGCTTCCATGAGGAAGAAATACATTTCCTCGCCGGGAACGTCGGGATGCGCGGCAAACGACGCCACCGAGCGCTCCACCGCCCGCTCGATGGCCGCCCTGCTGCGCGGCAGGGTGTGCACGCCGGGCGTGGCGGCCAGGGCGAGCTCTTCCAGGCCGGCGATGTCGCTTTCCTCGACGGGCCGCACGACGAACATGCTCGCTCCCCCTTTCCTCGTTGCCGCCGGTCTAGCGCGCGGCCTGGAAGGCGTCGACCGCCAGCCGCAGGCGGCGCACGCCTTCGTCGATCTGTTCGTCGGAGATGACCAGTGCCGGCAGCAGGCGGATCACGTCCGGGCCGGCGATCAGCAGCATCAGGCCGAGCGCCTCGGCATGCTTCGTGATGTCCTTGGCCTTGCCCTTGAAGGCATCGGTGAGAACAATGCCCAGCATCAGGCCGCTGCCGCGCACGTGCGAGAAGATCGCCGGATAATCCGCGACGACGGCATTCAGGCCCGCGACCAGCCGCGCGGCGGCGGCACTCACCCGCGCCAGGAAGGCCGGCGTGTTGATGGTCTGCACGACCGACAGGGCCACCGCGCAGGCCAGCGGATTGCCGCCATAGGTGGTGCCGTGCGCGCCGACGCTGAATGCCTTTGCGATCTCGTCGGTGGTCAGCATCGCTCCGATCGGATAGCCGTTGCCGAGCGCCTTGGCCACGGTCAGGATGTCGGGCGTGACGCCGTATCCCATGTAGGCGAACAGCTTGCCGGTGCGGCCCATCCCGCATTGCACTTCATCGAAGATCAGCAGCGCGCCGGTCTGGTCGCAGAGCTCGCGCAGGGCTTGCAGGTATTCGGGAGTCGCCGGCATCACGCCGCCCTCCCCCTGCACCGGCTCGACCACCACCGCGCACACGTCGTCGGTGATGGCGGCGCGGGCGGCAGCGATGTCATTGAAGGCGATGTGATCGATTTCCGGTGGCAGCGGCTCGAAGCCCTCGGTGTACTTGGACTGTCCGCCCACCGAGACCGTGAACAGCGTGCGGCCGTGGAAGGAATTGAAGCAGGAGACGATGCGCGACTTGTGCGGGCCATGCTTGCCGTGCGCATGCTTGCGGGCCAGCTTGAATGCGGCTTCGTTGGCTTCGGCGCCGGAATTGCAGAAGAAGGCGCGGTCCGCGAAAGTGGCCCCAGTGAGGGCGAGGGCCAGCTTCAGCACCGGTTCGTTGGTGTAGGTATTGCCGACATGCCACAGGGTCGCGGCCTGCTTCTGCAAGGCTTCCAGCACGATGGGACTGCAGTGCCCCAGGCCGGTGACGGCGATGCCGCCGGTCAGGTCAAGGTATTGCTTGCCCTGCTGGTCCCACAGGTCGAGGCCGGAAGCCCGCACCGGCACCATCTCGCTCGGCGCGTAGGTGGGAACCATCACTTCGTCGAAGGTCTTGCGGGTGACCTGGGGTGCCGCGGTGCTGCTGTCCTGCTGTAGTCGCTCGATTGCGTTCATGCCGTGCTCCATGATTCGGGAATGTTCAGATTATAGGGAAGTCGGACGCCGAACTCTTTTGAAAGTGCGATGACGGCTTCGCGAAAATCAAATGCTGGCCGTTCGGCAACAACTTTCGTCAGCCTTCTCCCGGCAGGAACGCGCTGCCCGGGTTCAGGCATCGAAGCTGATCCCCTGCGCCAGCGGCAGGGCCCGGCTGTAGTTGATGGTGTTCGTCGCCCGGCGCATGTAGGCCTTCCAGGCATCCGAGCCCGATTCGCGGCCGCCCCCGGTTTCCTTCTCGCCGCCGAAGGCGCCGCCGATCTCCGCGCCGCTCGGGCCGATGTTGACGTTGGCGATGCCGCAGTCGCTGCCGCTGGAGGCGAGGAAGGCCTCGGCCTCGCGCAGGTCGTTGGTGAAGATGCTGGACGACAAGCCTTGCGGCACCGCGTTGTTCCAGGCGATCGCCTCGGACAGCTCGCGGTAGCGCACGATGTAGAGGATGGGCGCGAAGGTTTCCTGGTGCATGATCCCGCTCTGGGCAGGCATTTCCGCCAGCGCCGGCCGGACGTAGAAGCCGTCGCCGCATCCCGGGACGCTGACGCGCTCGCCGCCCGTGACCTCCCCGCCCTGCCCGCGGGCGGCCGACAATGCCGCCTGCATGCCGGCGAAGGCGGCGGCGTCGACCAGCGGGCCGACCAGCGTGCCCGCCTCGAGCGGATTGCCGACCGGGAGGGAAGCGAAAGCCTTCTTCAGGCGCGGCACGAGCTGTTCGTGCACGCTCTCGTGCACGAACAGCCGGCGCAGGGTGGTACAGCGCTGGCCGGCGGTGCCCGCGGCGGAAAACACGATCGCGCGCGTCGCGAGTTCGAGGTCGGCGCTGGGCGCGACGATCATCGCGTTGTTGCCGCCCAGCTCGAGGATGCTGCGCGCGAGGCGGGACGCGCAGCGCTGCGCCACGGCCTTGCCCATGCGGGTGCTGCCCGTGGCGCTGACCAGCGGCACGCGCGGATCGTCGACCAGCGCCTGTCCCGCCTCGCGTCCGCCGATGACCAGCTCCGACAGGCCGTCAGGCGCATCGTTGCCGAAGCGGCGCATGGCGCGCTCGAACAGGGCCTGGGTCGCGATCGCGGTGAGCGGTGTTTTTTCGGAGGGCTTCCAGACAACGCTGTTGCCGCAGACGAAGGCAAGCGCGGCATTCCAGGACCATACCGCCACCGGGAAATTGAAGGCGGAGATCACGCCGACCACGCCCAGCGGATGCCAGGTCTCCATCATCCTGTGGCCGGGCCGCTCGGAGGCGATGGTGAGGCCGTAGAGCTGCCGCGACAGGCCGACCGCGAAGTCGCAGATGTCGATCATCTCCTGCACTTCGCCGAGTCCTTCCTGCAGGATCTTGCCGGCCTCCATCGTGACCAGGCGGCCGAGTTCCTCCTTGTGCGCGCGCAGTTCGTCGCCGAAAAGCCGCACCAGCTCGCCGCGGCGCGGCGCGGGCACCATGCGCCATGCCTCGAAGGCGGCCTGGGCGCGGGCGATCTTTTGCTCCGTGGCCGCGGCGGAATCGGCGCGCAGCCGCGCCATGACGGCGCCGTCGATGGGAGACACCGCCTGCAGGTCGCCGCCTTCATGGCGGGCGAGGTCCACGCCCAGCGCATCGAGCAAGCTTGCCAGGTTCATTCCGGTTTGCATCGTCTTCCTCCTTGCTGATTCTTGCTCATGCCGCGTAGTAGCGGCCGAACCGGTTGTCCAGGAAATCCTCCAGGCGGGCCTGTTCCTGACGGATCAAGCCGGCCTGCGGCAACTTGCCCTGCATCACCAGGTCTACCATCGTGCAGATGCCGGCGGCAGTGGTGAGCTGTATGGCGGAGAGCAGTTCGCCGTTGACCTTCTGGCTGTAGATCTTCCTGGCATAGGTTTCCTGTTCGAGCCGCCCTTCCCGGATGCCGCAGACGCTGGCAAAGACCAGCACCACGTCCTGCTTCGTGATGGGGATCGACGATTCCAGGACTTCCTTCAGGATCGGACGCCGGTCCGGCAAGCCGAGCCGCAGGTCGCGCACCAGCACCTTGATGATATCCCGGTGCCCCGGGTAGCGCACCGTCTTGTAGTTGAGGTTTTGCACCTTGCCCTCGAAGCTGTCGCAAAGGGTGCCCAGGCCGCCCGAGGTGTTGAAGGCTTCGTAGTCGATGCCGTCGAGGGAGAAGCGCTCCACCTCCTCAAGCGGCGAGACCTCGCGCAGCTGGCCGTCGACGATCGCCTCGCAGGCATTGCAGTACTCGTTGATCAGGCCGTCGGTGCTCCAGGTCAGGTTGTATTTCAGGGCATTGCTCGGGAAGGTGGGCAAGGCGCCCACGCGCATGGTGACGTCGCGCAGGCTGTCGAAACGCGAGGCGAGGTCGCTGGCGACGATGGAAATGAAGCCCGGCGCGAGGCCGCACTGGGGAACGAAGGCCGTCCTGGCGCCGTCGGCGAGCTGCTTGACGACGCGGGTGCTTTCCACGTCCTCGGTCAGGTCGAAATAATGCGCGCCGGCCTTCTTCGCGGCGGTGGCGATCACCGGCGTCAGGAAATAGGGACAGGCGGACAGGGCGAGGTCATGGCCATCGATGAGGCGCGTCACCGACACCGGGTCGGCAATGTCCGCCTCGATGGCGGTGACGTCCGGAAACTCCATGCGGCGGATGTGTGCCAGGCGTTGCGGATCGCAGTCCGCCACGGTGATCCGGTAATCGCCCGAGTGGGAGAGAAGGTTCAGGATGGCGTCGCCGATCTTGCCGGCGCCGAGGAGGATCAGTCTGCTTGTCATTGTGGCCTCTCTGTGGATGTCCTGGCGATGTGGTTGCATCGACACCAACCACTTTACGGGTGAGCGATGTCAGAAAATAGCGACCAAGGCGTTGTCACATCGTCGGCTTTCGAGACAAAATGACGACACGTTCATACAAATCGATCACATGAAGCCGGAACTGGACGACATCGACAACAAGATACTGGCCCTGCTGATGGACGACGCGAGGACGCCCACCTCGACCATCGCCAAGCGGGTGGACATCGCCCGCACCACCGCGATCGCCCGCATCAGCAACCTGGAAAAGCGCGGCGTGATCGCCGGCTATGCGGTGAAGCTGAACCAGGACATGGTGCAGCCCGCCGTGCGCGCCTATGTCGGCATCAACGTCGATCCGCGCAAGGCGAATGCCATGGTCAATGCCCTGCAACGCCTGCAGCAGGTCGAGACCCTGTGCGCGGTCAGCGGCTCGGTCGATTACATGCTGACCCTGCGCTGCGCCTCGACCGGCGAGCTCGACCGCCTGCTGGACCAGATCGGCGCGATCGACGGCGTGCGCCAGACGTCGACATCCATCATCCTCACCAAGCGCATCGACCGCGCACCGGCGTGACCGGCGCGCCGGCGGCGCGCTGCCAACCAACGAGACATTCCCAAGGGAGAAACATGAGTTCCATCAGCGAGTCCAAGAAAAACCACCTGTGGCGCAAGATCGTGTGGCAGACCGATCCAGAAGAGCATCCGCTGGGTCCGTGGCACGTGGCCGAAGTCTATTGCTGCGAAGAGTCGAACGGCTACGCGGTGTGGTACGTGCGCAAGCTGTCGCGCGACGACGCCATGGGCATTCCCGGCACCGACAATGCAGATTACCTGCTTAATTACTACGGCAGGAACGGACGCGACGAAGCCATCGAACGGGCGGTGCTGGTCGCCAACGCCGACGCCGATCCGGCCAGGACCATCGAAGCCCTGGACCGGCTGGCGCAATCCGCCCAGCGTACCTGATTGCGTACCTGAGCTACCAGAGCGGCGGCTCGTCCATCAGCGCCACTTGCTCTCGCAGCGCGAGGATGTGGTCCTGCCAGTAGCGCTGGGTATTGAACCAGGGGAAGGCGGCGGGGAAGGCGGGATCTTCCCAGCGGCTGGCGAGCCAGGCGGCGTAGTGAATCAGCCGCAGGGTGCGCAGGGCTTCGATGAGGTGCAGTTCGCGTTCGTCGAAGGCCATGAAATCCTCGTAGCCGGCCAGCAGGTCGGCTAGCTGCCGCGTCATGTCGCGGCGGTCGCCCGAGAGCAGCATCCACAGGTCCTGCACCGCCGGCCCGGTGCGGCTGTCGTCGAAATCCACGAAATGCGGGCCGGCGTCGGTCCACAGCACGTTGCTGGCATGGCAATCGCCGTGCAGCCGCAAGCGGGCCACGTCGCCGGCACGATCGAAGCAATGGCGCGCGCCTTGCAGCGCCTGGTCCACTACGCTGTCGTAGGCGGCGCGCAGGTCGGGCGGCACGAAACCGTTCTCCGCCAGGAAGCGGCGCGGCGCGTCGCCGAAGCTGGCGATGTCGATGGCCGGCCGGTGAATGAAAGGATGGCTGGCGCCCACCGCATGGATGCGTCCGATGAAGCGGCCGAGCCATTCCAGGGTCTTGCCATCGTCGATTTCGGGCGCGCGTCCGCCGCGGCGGGGAAACACGGTGAAGCGGAAGGCGCCGAAGCGATGCAGGGTCGCGCCGTCGGCGGCGGCCAGCGGCGGCACGACGGGAATTTCCTGCGCCGCGAGTTCCGCGAGGAAGGCATGTTCCTCGCCGATCTGTTCGTCGGTCCAGCGTCCGGGGCGATAGAACTTTGTAATAACCGGAGGGCCGTCCTCCATGCCCACCTGGTAGACCCGGTTCTCGTAGCTGTTCAGGGCCAGCAGGCGGCCATCGCCATGCATGCCTATCGTTGCCAGGGCGTCCAGCACGGTATCGGGATCCAGTCCCGTGAATTTCCAGTTCGTCGTCATGCGCCCATTGTACGGCCTGGCGACTGACCGTCTCTGCGCGCGCGTCTGGCGCTTGCCACGAAATGTTGACTGATCGTCATCTTTCGTAACCACTCGTTCCCGCTTTCCGACCTGTCATCGGCCCGATATTGCCTCTCGGCACCAGATGCCAATAATCTCATCATTACCTTTTGGAAATGTTTCGCCTTAAACTGGAGACCACATGCGTGCTGACCGACGCGGCTTTACCCTGATTGAGTTGATGGTGACGGTGGCCATCGTCGGCGTGCTCGCCGCGATCGCCTATCCGTCGTACACCAGCCACTTCGTCAAGTCCAACCGGGCCCAGGCGCAGGCGGTGCTGATGGAGATCGCGCAGAAGGAATCGACCTACGTGGTCGACACCCGCACCTACACCAACAGCCTCTCCACCCTCGGCGTGACCGTGCCGGACAAGGTGCTCGCCCAGTACACCATCGAGATCACCGCTCCCACCTCCACCCCGCCCAGCTATACCGCGACGGCGACCCCGATATCGACCGGCCGCCAGGTGGCCGACGGCGCCCTCAGCATCGACAGTTCGGGCGCGAAATCGCCCAGCAGCAAGTGGTAAGCACGCCATGAAGATACTTTCCCCGCGCGTTCCATGTTGTCCACGCCGCCCGCAGCGCGGGCTGACGATGGTCGAGGTGCTGATCACGCTGGCGGTCGGCGGCGTGATGTTTTCCATGGCCGGCCCTGCCTTCACGGAGATGATTGCCAGGCAGCGCATGAAATCGGCCGCCACCGACATCTACATCGCCCTCGCCAAGGCCCGCAGCGAAGCCCTGCGCCTGAATGCCAACGTCACGCTGCAAGCGGTCAATGCCTCGCAATGGGACCAGGGCTGGTACATCGCCGATCCGGATGCCTCGGTCTCGAAAAAGCTGCTCGAACACGGCGCCACGAGCAGGATCGCCATCACCGGCAGCAACGTCACTTACCGCCCGTCGGGACGCATCACCGGCTCGACCGCGCCGAGCTTCAGCATCAGCTCGACCGCGGCCACCACCAAGATGTGCGTGAACGTCGACCTGAGCGGCCGTCCCTACCAGAAATCCGTTGCGAGCAACTCATCATGCTAAGCCGCATTCCTTACCAAGGCCGGCGCGAGCGCGGCATCACGATGATCGAGGTCCTGGTGACCATCGTCATTCTCGCCTTCGGCATGCTGGGCCTGGCCGGCCTGCAGAACAAGGTCAACATCGGCATGCTCGAAGCCTACCAGCGCGGCCAGGCGGTGATCCTACTGAACGACATGGCCGAGCGCATCAAGGCAATGCCGATGATCCCCTGCCGCAACGTCAAGGCGCTGGGCAGCACCACCCGCTGCGACCAGTTTTCGACCACCGTCAACGCCAGCTACACCTCGGCCGTCGCCGTGGTGCGCGACTATGCCACCGGCAGCGCATTGGGAACGGGAGACAGCCCCGCGTCCGACTGCAGCACGCTGACCAACCAGGCCCAGCGCGACAAGTGCGAATGGAGCAAGGCCCTGCAGGGCGCGGGCGAAACGACCGGCGGCGCGAACGCGCAAAAGGTTGGCGCCATGAACGGCGCGCGCGGCTGCATCACCGAGATCAGCGCGCCGAACGGCACCAACGGCGCCTGCACCGCCGGCGTCTACCAGATCA
The DNA here is from genome assembly GCF_010974945.1 of Noviherbaspirillum galbum. Taxonomy (GTDB): domain Bacteria; phylum Pseudomonadota; class Gammaproteobacteria; order Burkholderiales; family Burkholderiaceae_D; genus Noviherbaspirillum; species Noviherbaspirillum galbum. The sequence goes on from NZ_JAAIVB010000012.1 coordinate 57,783, forward strand.
CCGTTTCCTGGCAAGGCATGCATGCCACGCAGGCGCCCAGCCTGACCTGCGGCAGCGGCCAGTATGGCGCGGAAAACATGCGGCGCTCGATCGCCACGCGGGTAAGCATTCCCGTGCCCAACTGCTAACAGGCAGGCAACGACATGACATCATCACGCACACAATGCGGTTTCTCCCTGGTCGAGCTGATGATCGCGCTCACCATCGGCCTGCTGATCCTGGCCGGCCTGACCGCGACCTTCATGAACAGCAACAGGACGCGCAGCGAAATCGAGAAGGTGAACCGGCAGATCGAGAACGGCCGCTTCGCCATGGACATGCTGACCGAGGAACTGCGCATCGCCGGCTACTACGGCGAGCTCGACGTCAGCCGCCTGACCGCGCCGCTGACTACGCCCGACCCCTGCCAGACCGGCGTGGCGGCCCTGAAGGCGGCGCTGCCCATCGTGATCCAGGGCTATGACGAGAGCAACAGCCTGAGCTGCCTGAGCGACGTCAAGACCGGCACCGACGTCATCGTGGTCCGACGCGCCAGCACCTGCTACGTCGGCGAGGCCGGCACCAACTGCGATGCCGTACAGACGAGCGTTCCCTACCTGCAGGTGGCGCTCTGCAACACGCAGTCGGCCACCCCCTTCGACCTGAACACCGACACCTCGCTGCTCACCCTCAACGCGCTGAACTGCACCGCCGCGGCCCCCCTGCGCCGCTACCGCACGCACATCTACTTCATCGCCAACAACGACCAGAGCGGCGACGGCATCCCCACCCTCAAGCGCGCGGAACTCGGCGCCGGCGGCTTCACCATCGTGCCGCTGGTGGAAGGCATCGAGAACATGCAGGTCGAATACGGCATCGACACCAATTGCGACGGCACGGCCGACCTCTACAACGCCAGCCCCGACACCTACACCGCAACGTACTCCGCCAGCTGCGTCGCGCCCAACACGCCCAACTGGAAGAACGTCACCTCGGTCAAGCTCAACCTCCTGGCACGCAACACCGAGCAGACGCCGGGCTACACCGATACCAAGACCTACGTCCTCGGCAGCAAGGCCGACGGCACGTCGAACAGCTACGGGCCGTTCAGCGACAGCTACAAGCGCCATGTCTATCAGGCCAGCATCCGCCTGGCCAACGCAGCAGGAAGAAAACAATGAAACGACCGATGCTCAAACACCAGAAGGGCGTGACGCTGATGGTCGCGCTGATCATGCTGGTGCTGCTGACCCTGCTGGCGCTGACCAGCGCGAACCTGGGCAACAGCAGCCTGCAGTCGGTCAGCAACATGCAGCAGCACAACGACGTGTACTCCGCCGCGCAGGAAGCGGTCGACCAGGCGATCAGCGACCAGTTCTACCAGAACCCGGCCGCGATGATCACCGATCCCAACTGCGGTGCGAACACCAAGTGCGTGGACGTCAACGGCGACGGCACGAACGACATCCGCGTGACGCTGCAGCAGCCGGTCTGCGTCAAGGCGCAGCCCTACATCCCGCCCGACCTGAGCGACCTGCAGGAAGTGACCTGCGCCCAGGAACAGGACCAGACCGGCATGTCGATGGAACGCAAGACCGTGAATTCCGCCTGTTACGACACGGTGTGGGAAATCCGCGCCCAGTCCAAGGACATGGTGAACAACGCGACCGTGAATTACGTCCAGGGCGTGGCCGTTCCGGTATCCGAAAAAGACGTACCCGGCAGCTGCCTGCCGTCCTGACTGCTCTGATGAAGCCAAAGGGTCCCATCATGAAAAAATACCTCCAACCCGTTTGCCTGGCCCTGTCGCTCGGCGCCGCCGCGCTGACCACCGCCCTGCCCTCGCTGGCGGAAGACACCGACATCTTCAAGGCGGCCGCCACCAGCGCCTCGGGTCCCAAGATCCTGATCGTGCTGGATAACACCTCCAACTGGGCGCGGCAAAGCCAGCAGTGGCCGGGCGGCATCCAGCAAGGACAGGCGGAAGTGCGCGCCATCCAGACGGTCGTCAACTCCCTGACCAGCACGGACAACATCAACCTCGGCCTGATGGAATTCGTCACCAACGGCAACGCCAACGACAATGGCGGCTTCGTCCGCTACGCCATCCGCGACATGGCGCAAAGCACCAACCGGACGAACTTCGGCACCAAGCTGACCACCATCTTCAACAACATCAACAGCCCGAGCGAAAAGCGCAACTCGCGCACGCCCTACGGCAACCTGATGTACGACGTCTACAACTACTTCGCAGGCGCGGCCAGCTACTGGGGCCAGAGCGCGGCGCCGAACCCGGATACCGACGCGGCGGGCTACTCGACCACCTACAGCAACTTCGCTTCTCCGCTAAGCGCCGCGGACACTTGCACCAACAATTACGTCATCTTCATCGGCAACCCCAATTCCAGCGGACCGGCGGCCGACGATTCCGCCAATACCGCGCGCCTCGCAGCGCTCGGCGGCGACACCACGCAGCTGCGCATGCCTGGCGTGACTACCAGCATCACCGTCAGCGCGGCTTCCAGCACCGAACTCGGCAATACCTCGCTGTGCTACTCCAGCCTCGGCGCCGCGCAGACCGCCTATGGCTACGGCATGAACACCAGCGACAACGTGTGCGAACTGTACAGCGCCAAGGGCACGGTGACTTCGGCTAGCGTCACCGACAAGTACACCCAGAGCTGCAAGCAGTACAGCAACGGCACCTCGGATACCGATACCGTGACCGCCACCGACTTCCAGGCGCAGTGTTCCACCTTCACCGAAGGCTGCCGTCTCGGCGACCTCGTCAACAACCCGAACGTGACCGTGGTGACGAGCGGAACGACCGCCTACCTCAGCTCCGCCCCCGCCGCCACCGCGGCCGGCGCGGGCGCGGCGGCCGGCCTGACCTGCCCCGCCAATGCCATTTCCTGCACCTACTCGGTCGATGCCGGCCAGGATGCCACCGGCGGCGTGGCGCAATCGAACATCACGTCCAACAGCTGCTACTGGACCGGTTCCGGCGGACAGCCCAGCGGCACCACGCAATGGAGCATGGCGAGCAATGACTACGGCAGCGCCACCTGCCCCGCGAACTACACCTGCTCGTACACCATGACCAGCATGACGGACGCGAACATCTGTACGACGCAGCGTACGAAGAAGGCGGTGCTGAACCAGACCCTGACGCCGAAGAAGCGCTACACCGTGACCCAGACCGCCACCGTTCCCGGGGGCACCTGCGCCACCGGCAGCAACCAGTACAAGGTCCTGGGCACCAACCTCGTGCAGACCAACGTGCTGAGCACCACCACCGTGGCCGACAACGGCCCGCGCAATGCCGACGAATGGGCCCGCTTCATGTTCCAGGGCGGCGTGCCGCTCGCCGGGGATGCCAGCAACCGCAAGTCGATCTCGACCTATACCATCGACGTCTACAACAAGCAGCCGAACGCCGACCACACCTCGCTGATGATGAGCATGGCGAAGAATGGCGGCGGCAAGTACTTTTCGGCAATGAACGAGGCCGAGATCGTCAAGGCGCTGAAGAACATCCTGAGCGAGATCCAGGCCGTCAACTCGACCTTCGCTTCCGCCAGCCTCCCGGTCAACGCAACCAACCGCGCGCAGAATGAAAACCAGGTGTTCATCGGCATGTTCCGCCCGGACAACAAGCCGCGCTGGTTCGGCAACCTCAAGCGCTATCAACTGATCAACCAGGGCGGCAACATCGAACTCGGCGACAACGACAGCCCGCCCAAGCTGGCTGTGAACCCGGTCACCGGCTTCGTGACGGATTGCGCCATCAGCTACTGGACCAGCGACTCGGCGACCTACTGGCAAAGCGTGACCGACGGCATGTCGCCCACGTCCCAACTGCTCGACCCGTCGACGATCAAGGGCAAATGCGATGGCTACAGCCCCTACTCCGACCTGCCCGATGGCCCGCTGGTGGAAAAAGGCGCGGTCGCCGAGGTGCTGCGCAAGGGCAACAATCCGAGCGGCGCGACCACCTGGGCAGTCAACCGCACCATCTACACCCGTTCCGGCAGCAGCCTGACTTCGTTCGGCGCCGCTTCCGGGCTGTCTTCCAGCCTGGTCGACTTCATTTCCGGCAAGGACGTCAACAACGAGACCGGCGGGGGCGATGCCACCAAGACCCGTCCGTCGATCCATGGCGACGTGGTGCACTCGCGTCCGCTGCCGATCAACTACGGCGGCACGACCGGCGTGGTGGTGTACTACGGCGCCAACGACGGCACGCTGCGCGCGGTCGAGGCCAACACCGGCAAGGAAAAGTGGGCCTTCATCGCGCCGGAGTTCTACTCCAGGCTCAGCCGGCTCAGCAGCGACTCGCCGAACGTCAACGTTCCGGCGTTGTATCCGAGCGATGGCAGCAACAAGGATTACTTCTTCGACGGCCCGCTCGGCTTCTACCAGAACAGCGACAACACGAAGGTCTGGATCTTCCCGACCATGCGCCGCGGCGGACGCATGCTGTACAGCTTCGACGTCACCACGCCCGACACGCCAAGCCTGAAATGGGCGATCGGCTGCCCCAACCTGGCCGACGACACCAACTGCACCACCGGCATGTCCGGGATGGGCCAGACCTGGTCGGCGCCGCGCGTGGCGCGCATCAAGGGCTATTCGGATACCACGCCGGTGCTGATCGTCGGCGGCGGCTACGATGCCTGCGAGGATGACAACACCAAGTCGCCCGCCTGCACCTCGCCCAAGGGCAGTTCGATCTACATCCTGAACGCCAATACCGGCGATGTCATCCGCACCTTCACCTTCACCGGCGCGCGCAGCATGGCGGCGGACATCACCCTGGTGGACGTGGATGCCGACGGCATGGCGGATTATGCGTATGCGGCGGACACCGGCGGCAACGTCTACCGCCTGGACTTCGTGAACTACGACAAGACCACGCTTGCTTCCAATCTCTGGTTCGGCCGCCGCGTGGCTTACACCAACGCCAGCGGCGCCGACAACGGCCGCAAGTTCCTCTACGGCCCGGCGGCCTACGCCGTCGCCGGCAAGGTCTACCTTGCCATCGGCTCCGGCGACCGCGAGCACCCGCTGCAGCAGCACTATCCGTACAGCGACGTGGTCAACCGCTTCTTCGTGTTCAAGGATGACCTGTCCATCGTGGCGACCAGCACCGCGGCACTCAACCTCGATGCAATGACCGACCTGACGACCAACACCACCTGCGACCAGACGCCGATCCTGCCGACCTCGGCCAGCAATGGCTGGTACATGAAGCTGAACCAGAACGGCCAGGGCGAACAGACGGTCACCTCGGCGCTGATCGCGGGCGGCATGGTGTACTTCAGCACCAACCGCCCAGTGCCGGCCGGCGCCTCCTGCTCGGCCCAGCTCGGCGAGGCGCGCGGCTACGCGGTGAACCTGTTCACCCGCTCCGGCGGCATCGGCACGCCGGACGCCTGCGGCGGTGCCTCCTCGGGCATCTTTACCGGCGGCGGCCTGCCGCCCTCGCCGGTGCAGGCCACGGTGCCCGTCGGCGGCAAGAACGTCACCGTCTGCATCGGCTGCGCCTCGCAAGTCACCGGCAACTCGGTGATCGATTCGAGCAAGGTGAAGTTCCTGGTGCAACCCAAGCGCCGCCGCATCTACTCGAACGCCAAGACAGACAACTGATCTTCGGCGCTCCATGCAAGCCGGCCTGCGGGCCGGCTTCTTTTTTTGGCGGGGCGCAGTACACTTGCGCCTGCGCCCCCGATACCATCGACATAAAGACCATCAACATCATGCATCTCGACAATCCCCTCTCCGACAAGGAATTCCAGGAACTCGACCAGTTCCTGCTCTCCGACCGCTGCGCCGACGACGGCATGACCATGGACTCCCTGCACGGCTTCCTCACCGCGCTGGCGATCGGTCCGGAAGAGGTGCCGATGGCAGAGTGGCTGCCGGTGGTCTGGGGATCTGCCGGCGAGAAAGGCCCCGCTTTCAAGACGCCCAAGGAACAGCAGCGCATCGTCGGCCTGATCGGCCGTTTCATGAATGAAATCCTGATGACCTTCGACGTCGCCCCCAAGGATTTCGAACCGCTCTACTGCGAGTTCGAGGAAAACGGCAAGACCCTGATCGATGGCGAGGGCTGGGCCTGGGGTTTCTGGGAAGGCATGCAATTGCGCGCCGACGCCTGGGAACCGCTGTGGGAATCCCCGCTGGCCGACATGGCCAGGCCGATCGTCCTGCTCGGCGCGGAGGAGATCGAGGAAGACGACATGCCGCTGGTCGACGACGAGGTCAAGCGCAGCAAGCTTGCCATCGAGGTCGAAGCGGCCATTCCGCACGTGCACCAGTTCTGGAAGCCGCGCCGCAAGTCGGCGGTGCAGCAGGTGCGGCATGATGCCCCGAAGATCGGGCGCAACGATCCTTGCCCCTGCGGCAGCGGCAAGAAGTACAAGAAATGTTGCGGTGCGGAGACGGCGGACGAGGCATAAGCCGTTTCATTGCCTGCCGTCATCCGGCACCTGCCTGCGACAAAGGAACATATCCCCGCTTTTGTTATCAACACAACCATGCCCTTTGCATGACGTCCTCCCGGAACCGCCGAAACGCATGCAAGGCGGCAACGACAATCATTAAGGCGAGGATCATGCATCATGTGCGGGATAGCAGGAGAAATCCGGTTCGATAACCGGTTCGCGGACGTACGCCTGGTCGCGGACATGGCCGAGAGCCAGGCCCGGCGCGGGCCGGATGGCGAAGGCATCTTCAGCCTGGGCGGGCGCTGCTTCGGGCACCGGCGCCTGAGCATCATGGACCTGTCCCAGCGCGCCCACCAGCCCTTCATCGACAACGAGCTCGGCCTGGGGATCGTGTTCAACGGCGCGATCTACAACTACCCGGAGCTACGGGCGGAACTGATGGCGGCGGGCTACCGCTTCGCCTCCCACGGCGACACGGAAGTCATCATCAAGGCCTGGCATGCCTGGGGCCCGAAGGCGCTCGACCGCCTGCTCGGCATGTTCGCCTTCGCCCTGTGGGAGCGCGACAGCGGCATTACCTACCTCGCGCGCGACCGCTTCGGCATCAAGCCGCTCTATTACGCGCGCAACGACGAGCGCATGCTGTTCGCCTCCACGCTTCCCGCACTGCTCAAGGGCGGGGTCGACACCGCGATCGATCCGGAGGCACTGCATTACTACATGAGTTTCCATGCCGTCGTTCCCGCGCCCAACACCATCCTGCGCGGCGTGCGCAAGCTGCCGCCGGGCACCTGGATGACGGTGCATTCGGATGGCAAATGCGAAGAGAAAACCTGGTGGCGGCTGTCGTTCGAGCGCAGCGCCGAGGATGAAGGGCGCGGCTTCGACGAATGGAAGGAAATCGTGCTGGCATCGCTGCGGCTGGCGGTCGAGCGGCGGCTGGTCGCCGACGTGCCGGTGGGCGTCCTGCTCTCCGGCGGGCTGGACTCCAGCCTGATCACCGGCTTGCTGGCCGAGGCCGGCGCCACGCAGCTGCGGACCTATTCGATCGGCTTCGACGCCGTGGACAAGGAAGCGGGCGACGAATACCACTACTCCGACCTCGTCGCCCGGCACTACGGCACCGTCCATGAAAAGATACACATCCCCGCAGGCGACCTGCTGACCGCCCTGCCGGAAGCCATCCATGCGATGGCCGAGCCCATGGTCAGCCACGACTGCGTCGCCTTTTACCTGCTGTCACGCGCGGTCTCGCAGCACAGCCGCGTGGTGCAAAGCGGCCAGGGCGCCGATGAAGTCTTTGGCGGTTATCACTGGTATCCGCCATTGACCGACGTGCAGCAAACGGACCAGGGAGCGGATGCCTACCGCCGCGTGTTTTTCGACCGCAACCACGCGGAAATGGGCGAGATCCTCGCGCCCGGACTCGTCTCGCGCGACTTCAGCGGCGAATTCCTGGCGCGGCACTTCGCCCTGCCCGGCGCGGACAGCGTCATCGACAAGGCGATGCGCCTCGACACCACCATCATGCTGGTCGACGATCCGGTCAAGCGCGTCGACAACATGACCATGGCTTTCGGCCTGGAGGCGCGCGTTCCCTTCCTCGACCATGAACTGGTCGAGCTCGCGGCGCGCATCCCGGCCAGGCACAAGATCGCCGAGGGCGGCAAGTATGTCCTTAAGGAAGCGGCGCGCGCGGTCATCCCCGCCGAAGTCATTGACCGGCCGAAAGGCTACTTCCCCGTCCCCGCGCTGAAATATCTGCGCGGCGACTTCCTCGACGGCATCCGGGACATCCTGGGTTCGCGCAAGGCGCGCGAGCGCGGCCTCTTCCAGTGGCAAACCGTGGACAAGATGATGGAATCGCCCGACAGCCACATCACAAAGCTGCGCGGCTCCAAGATCTGGCAAGTGGCACTGCTGGAGTTCTGGCTCCAGTCCCACGGCTTGTGAACGCCCGGCCTGCGCCCGCGGAACGCATGCCCATGCGGCGCGAGATGCGCCATGGCATGGCAAGGATTACCCTACTTGGAGAATGACGATGAGTTATCCCGAAACAAACCAGCACGCCGATGCGGGCAGGCCCATGCCGCCGCCGGGGCTGGACGACAGCGAACACGACTACCAGGAAAGGCTGGAGCAGCAGGAACAGCAGGCGAGTCAAAACGAAGACCTCCCTGAAAACTTCGCCGGCGACGGCAGCGAGGCCGCCGGCAATGCGGGCATGCTGCCGAACGCCATCATCGAGGCAGGCTGGGGGCGCGTGCTGTACGGCCCTTCCTTCGACTCGCCCCGCCACCTCGCGGAAGCGATGCTGAATGAAGCGCCCGGCAAGCGCGACATCGCCCTGCACGTGGTCGATCCGCAGCTGGTGCTGGCGGAAGCGCCGGTCGATCTCTTCCTCGACCCGTCCCTCCTGTTCCGGCGCGAGCTCGACCCGGCGGAAACGATGGAAGACGGGGCGCCCGGCGTCATCATCCGCCCGCTCACCACGCGCGCCGACATCGCCGCCATCAACCGGCTGTACAGCATGCGCAGCATGGTGCTGCTCGACACCGCCACGGTCTGGTCGCAGCGCGCCTCGGAAGCGATCACCTACCTCGTCGCGGAAGACGAGCAGACGGGAGACGTGATCGGCTCGGTGATGGGCATCGACCATGCCGCCGCCTTCCGCTGCCCGCAGCGCGGCGCGAGCTTCTGGTGCCTCGTGGTCGATCCGCAAACCTCGCTCGCCCGCACCGGCCAGTCGCTGGTGACTTACCTGATGAAGCACTATGCCCGTCGCGGGAGTGCTTACCTTGAACTCTCGGTGCTGCACAACAACGAGCAAGCCATCAACCTCTACCGCAAGCTCGGCTTCCAGCAGGCGCCCGGCTTCGTGATCAAGACCAAGAACGCCATCAATGAAGGCCTGTTCACCGACACCACCGACATCGCGGCGCTCAACCCGTATGCGCGGATCATCGTGGACGAGGCGCGGCGGCGCGCGATCAGCGTCGAGGTGCTCGACGCGGCGGCGGGCATCTTCAAGCTGCGGCATGCCGGCCATGAAATCGTGTGCCGGGAATCGCTCAGCGAACTGACCGGCGGGGTGGCAATGACCTGGTGCCAGGACAAGGTCCTGACGTCGCGGCGGCTCGCCTCCATCGGCCTGCGCGTCCCGCGCCAGCGCACCGCCGGCGACGCCGCGGCCGACGACGCTTTCCTGCAGGAACATGGCGCGGTGGTGGTGAAGCCTGCCTTGGGTGAGCAAGGCAAGGGCATCAGCATCGACGTGCGCACACCGGAGCATCTGCGGGACGCCATCGACCGCGCCCGGCAGGAAGGCGGACCGGTCGTCCTGGAGGAATTCTGCAGCGGCCAGGACCTGCGCATCGTGGTCATCGGCTACAAGGTGGTCGCCGCCGCGATCCGCCGTCCTGCGCAGGTGACAGGCGACGGCAATGCCACCATCGCCAAGCTGATCGACGCCCAGAGCGCCCGCCGCGCCGCAGCCACCGGCGGCGAAAGCAGGATTCCGGTCGACGAGGAAACCCGGCGCTGCCTCGTTGGCCAGGGACTGAGCCTGGAGTCGGTTCCGGAACAGGGACAGGTCGTGCAGGTGCGCAAGACCGCCAACCTGCACACCGGCGGCACCATTCATGACGTGACGGCCGAACTGCATCCGGCGCTCCGCGAGGCAGCCGAGACCGCGGCCCGCGCCTTGCGCATTCCCGTGGTCGGACTGGATTTCCTGGTGCCTTCGCCCGACAGCGATTCCTACGTGATCATCGAGGCCAACGAGCGGCCCGGCCTCGCCAATCACGACCCGCAACCGACGGCGCAGCGCTTCATCGACCTCCTGTTTCCCTACACCGCATGAGAACGCATGAATACGCATGAGCGACCTGCATAAACTCGAGATCGACAAGGGTTACCTCGTCGGGACCCTGCTCGACCTCCTTGCCATTCCCAGCCCGACCGGCTTCACCGACGAGATCGTGCATTACACCGGTGCGCGGCTGGACGAACTCGGCGTGGACTACGAACTGACGCGCCGCGGCACCATGCGCGCCATTCTCCGGCGCAACATGCCGGAGCGCAGGAAGTCCAGCCCGGCCTGCGCCGTGGTGTCGCATCTCGACACGCTCGGCGCCATGGTGCGCGAGATCAAGCCCAATGGCAGGCTTGCGCTCATGCCGGTCGGCACCTGGTCGAGCCGCTGGGCCGAAGGCGGACGGGTCACCATCTTCTCGGAAGACGGCAAGCGCTTCCGCGGCTCGGTCCTGCCGCTGCTCGCGTCCGGCCACGTCTACAACGAGGCGATCGATACCCAGCCGGTCAGCTGGGACCAGATCGAACTGCGCGTCGACGAAGCGGTGGAATCGGCCGCATCGACCGCCGGGCTGGGCATCCGCATCGGAGACTACGTGGCCTTCGACACCTCGCCCGAAATCCTGGAAAACGGCTTCATCGTGTCGCGCCACCTCGACGACAAGGCAGGCGTGGCGTCGGTGCTCGCCGCATTGAAGGCGGTGCTGGACGCCAAGGCAGCGGTTCCGATGGACTGCCACGTGGTGTTCACGGTCTCCGAGGAAGTCGGCTCGGGCGCAAGCGCCGTCATCGAAAGCGACGTCAGCGAAGTGATCGGCATCGACATCGGTCCCGTCGCCGCCGGCCAGGGCGCGCGCGAGAACGGCGTCACGATTCCCTTGATGGACTCGGCCGGTCCGCACGACTATCACCTGACCCGCCGCCTGCTCGCCCTCTGCGAGGAACACGGTATCCCCGCCCACCGGGATGTCTTCCGCTTCTACCATTCCGACGCCGGCGCCGCCGTCAGCGCCGGCGCGGACGTGCGAACCGCCCTGCTCTGCTTCGGCGCCGATGCCTCGCACGGCTATGAGCGCACCCATCTCACGGTGCTGACGCAGCTCGCCGAGGTCATCGCCCTGTACATGCAGGCGGGACCCACGATCAGGGAAGACCGCCAGCGGCGGCTCGATTCGGTCGAACCGTTTTCGCACCAGATCGAACAGGACGGAGATGAGCCGGGGTCGGTGATGTCGCGGCGGACGGGCGAGGAGTAGCGGGCCTCCTCGTACCTCGCCTCAGTCCTGCCGCCTCGCAAGGGGTTCAAAGTAATACGCGCAGAAAGGCGCTTTTCCGCATGCGCCGTTCATGGTCGGGTACAACAGCATCAGCGAATGCATTGCCTTTGCATCCGACGACAACGAGCACAGCATGACGTAACCAGGCGCCACGTCGCTGACGTCGATGCACTCGCTGAATGTCGCCGCGCCCTCGATCAGCGGCCGGATCTTGTGAAACTCCGGTCCGTCCTCGGCGTCGTCGTAAAAATCGGGATGGTCCTTCATCACCATCCTCGTCCGCGCCAGATTGCCGTTCGCCACCTGCACATCCCCGGGAGACGAGGGCTTTGTTTTCAGCTCTTCCTCGGGCTTGCCTGGCTGGTCGTTGCGCACAACTGAAATCCGGCAGGGTTCGTTCGTGACGCAGTTCACCAGCCACCGCGGGTCGTCATGCCCTGCCCTCGCCGCGCGGTGGAAAGTGAACCTCAATGAGTGTAAAAAACTAATGACACTAATTTGACAAGGGCGCTCGGAAAGCAAATGCTAGTATGACGATCCATTGGCACTGCATAGAGTGTTAGCAAACGGCGATTCGACCGATAAGCGGATTAATTGAGAACTAAGCGACGGCAACCGAGATGAACAGCAAAGTCAATTTCCTGAAAAATACTCGCGTCAAGCTGCGAGCCGTCACCCGCACCGCCATTCTCTTTGTATGTCTCGCAGGATGTGCCAGTCAACCTCAAGTGGTTTTCCATACATTTGAATTCGACGCCATTCTAGATAGCCCAAACGCGAGAATTCTTGACTTCAAGTACGGGAATTCAAAGCAGCCGGTGGCGTCACCGTCACGCTATGCGGTTGCCATGGACCAAGCCGGCCAGCGGATGGCAATGGGAGGGTACATCTTAAAACCTGACTTCCTTTACGTGAAATGGCGAAATAAAGCCACAGGTATCGTATTCGAAGAATCGGCTGAATTAAAGAAGAGATTACCGTCAGATATAACAAAGTGCATTGTTCGATTCGTCATCAGAAATGATCATCTCTTCATCTATCTTCTAACGCAAGAACCAAAACCGGCAGACTGGCCAAGTTCAGAATTCACCGGTTTTGAACATAAGAAGGTTTATCAAGTGTATCCAAGCGATTCAGAAAGCTAGCAGTTTTAACTGTTTCTAGTCGCCTATTACAAAAGTCGGCGCCTTATCTAGCGCATCGATTCCTTTAAATTTAACGCATTCAGCATGCCGAAAGGCAGGGCAGTGCTCATTCAAAAATATTAGAAAATTGGGATGGAAACTCAACTTCAATTAGATAAGCCGGCCACGAATTTGCTAATCTCATCGGAAATCGCTATGGCGGTCCATCAGTCGATGGACATCGCTAATTCTTCACGCGATCATGTCCCATTTGGCGAATACATCTTTTTTGCTGGGTTCGATGGAACAAATAACGACATGAATAACGTTCAACTGTCGAAGAACCCATTTGACACGAACGTAGCCGAACTATTTAAACAAACCTTCGGCGCGATTGAAGATGATAAGACAGACGTTGAATATTTCCCCGGCCCGGGTTCGAAAAATGCGCTCGATGTAGTTCTCCCTACCTCGTACATCGCCACATCGGCCAACCTTGCGTATGAAAAATTTGCCATATCTGCTAAAACTTGGCTGTTGAATCATCCAGGCGGAAACGTGAATGTGATGTTGACCTCCTTTAGTAGAGGAGGCGCTTCTGCCGCCATTTTCTCCCAACTTCTTTACGAAAAAGGCCTAGTTGATCCGACCGACAATTCAAAAATTCTTATTCCTCCCGGTCAGATCAAGGTACGCGCCGGTTTAATTTTCGATCCCGTGTACTCTCAGATTAAGGGCAATCTAGCTTTTGCGCCGAACGCCAACAACATTACTATCGTACGAGCGGAAAATGAATATCGCTATGAGTTTGAATCTGCAGATTACACAAGTCAGAGCGACATCACGATCAAGGATTCGATCGGTAATCATTGCGATATCGGCGGCGGGTACGATAACGGAATCGATGCCCTTAACTTGCAAGCAGCGACAGAGTTTTTCCGTTCTTCTGGGTTGGTAATCAAGGACCCCGATCCGGAACGAACGTTTGACTCGTCATCGCCAGTGGTGGTCCATAGCGAAAAATGGGATGCTTTCAATAACCAGAAATGGACCGAATACGGTACCTTCGCGTCTGACACGCAGCGCGTGTCAAAATCATTCATCAATCCGCCTTCGCAAACCACCGACGAAAACGGCACCACCACCCGCTTCGTCGCCCAGAACGGCAACATCCTCACCGACGCATCGCTTCGCAACCCCGACGGCAGCTTCAAGGAACGCATCTTCACCGTCACGAAGCCGGACGGCCTCTACAACGAAATGCATTTCGACGCGCAGGAACAGCTCATCGCCCGGGCATACAACTGGAAGGATGGCGCCGGCCGCGAGGTGCGCCACCACGACGTCAACCTCAGTGAAAACCTGTATCACGACTATGTCCACGAAACCAGCGACCCGGAATCCAAGGTCGTCTGGGAAGCCTACAACTGGAAGGACGGCCTGCAGCGGGAAGTACGCCATCAACACGACATCCTTGCCGACCTGTATCACGACTACGTGCATCAATCAAGCGACCCGGAATCACGCGTCGTCTGGGAAGCGTTCAACTGGAAGGATGGCGCGAACCGCGAGGTCCGGCGGCAATACGACGACCAGACGACGCTCTACCATGACTACATCCATGCCACCTACGATCCGGCCTCGCCAGTCGTCTGGGAAGCCCTGGACTGGAAGGACGAACTTGGCCGCGACGTCCGGCGGGACCTGGACACGCAGACGACGCTATACCACGATCGCATCCACGCCAACTCCGATCCGGCTTCACCGGTCATCTGGGAAGCTTTTGACTGGAAAGACGAGCTTGGCCGCGACGTGCGGCGCGACATGGACCCGCAGACCTTCCTCTACCATGACCGCATCCATGCGACGCCTGATCCGGCCTCGTCCGTGATCTGGGAAGCCTTCGACTGGAAAGACGAACTCGGCCGCGACGTTCGGCGCGACCTCGATCCCAAAACATCGCTTTACCATGACCGCATCCATGCCAACTCCGATCCGGCGTCGTCCGTGATCTGGGAAGCCTTTGACTGGAGGGACGAGCTTGGCCGTGACGTCCGGCGCGACCTCGACCCAAACACCTCGCTTTACCATGACCGTGTTCATGCGACTTCCGACCCGGCTTCGTCAGTCATCTGGGAGGCGTTCGACTGGAAGGACGGGGCGGGCCGGGACGTTCGGCGCGAAGTGGATTTGCAGACCTCGCTCTACCACGATCGCGTTCATGCCACCGCCGACCCGGCTTCGCCGGTCATCTGGGAAGCCTTTGACTGGAAAGATGGGGCGGGACGCGAGGTGCGCCGCGAACAGGATCTGCAGACGCATGCATTCCACGATTTCGTGCATGCCAGCGCCGACCCGAACTCGCCCGTGGTGCAGGACAACTTCGTCGATAACTTGGGACGCTTCATCGAGCAGGGCCATGACGTCGCGTCCGGGAAAGTCATCAACCGGACAACGCACCAGAGTTCGCAAGGGAATTCCCCCGTCGTCGAAGTCGACACCTTCAACCTCAAGGGCGAAACCATCACGACCGATACTTACAGGCTGAGCGGCGACCACGTCGACCGTCACGACTGGGTTTACCACAACGCGAACATGAAGCTTCACCAGACTGGATGGGAAACGTTCACCCGGACGTGGGCAGGCGTGGAAATGCACGCCTTCGACAAGAGCACCTACGACTCCACCGGTTTCTCGGGCAACAAGGAAGGCGTCATGCACGAGTGGTACACCAATGTCGGCAACCAGGGCGCGGTGTTCACAACGATCGTCGGGAGCAAGTCCGTGCTGCAGGGACAATACTGGGAGAACGGAGTGCATCATTATGCGGGGGATGAATTTCTTAATCCGTTCGCTTTGGTGGCTGCGTGATGCTGATGCGGTAATGGCTTGGTCGGTGGACAAAGACATACCCATAGAACGCTGCTTCAACCGCCATGTGGGAGTCAGCTTGGACGACCTCGTTCGATGATTCTGGGAGATACCATTCTCCGCCGGAGTAAGTACCTGAGTCCTGGAGCACCTGCCTCTCCTGTCATTCCCGCGAAGGCGGGAATCCCATTGTTCGCTTCTCCGGACGACCGAAATGGGATCCCCGCCTGCGCGGGGATGACAAAGGTAGGCGGAGATGACCGATGCCGATGCCGATGCCGTCAGCATTCGAAACCAACACCCGGCGCCGCGAGAGGACCAAGCCCCCCGCCCCATCAAATCCCGTAGGACCGCTTCTGGTTCGGCTTCACATTTCGCGTAGCGTCAAAAATCTCCGACAACGGCAGCTTCGGCGACCGGTCCGCCGTCAGCAAGCCGTTCGCTTCCTGGAAGGTATCGGCGAACTGGGTATAACAAAAGCCGGAGAACAGCGGCGTCTCGTTCACCACCTCCAGCAGGCGCTTGTAGGCATCGAGGAATTCCTGGTCGCTCGCGGCAAGCGAATATCCCCAGACGCCGTTGACGCCCTCCTCCGGCTTCTTGGCATAGGTGATGCCGCCGAACTCGGTGAGCACGATGGGCTGGCCGCGATGCGGATAGCCATCGAGCGTGAGGATGCGTCCGCCGGGGCGCCGCCTGTCGAACAGGTCCTTGGCGTTCTGGTGCGAATAGCGGACCGCGATCCGTTCGGGGTCGGGATCGTAGTCGTGTATGCCGAGCAGGTCGGTGGCGGAGGCTTCCCAGCCGTCGTTGCCGATGACGGGCCGCGTCTGGTCGAGGGTGCGCGTCAGGTGGTAGAGCGCCTCCACCGCGTTGCGGTGGGCCTGCATTGAGGTGAGGTTGGGCACGCCCCAGGATTCGTTGAAGGGCACCCACACGATGATGCAGGGATGGCTGTAGTCGCGATCGATGACTTCGGTCCATTCGCGCACCATGCGGTTGATGGCCTGCGGCGTGAAGCGGTAGGACGAGGGCATTTCCTCCCAGACCAGCAGGCCGAGGCGGTCGGCCCAGTACAGGTAGCGCGGATCCTCGATCTTCTGGTGCTTGCGCACGCCGTTGAAGCCCATCGCCTTGGCCAGTTCCACGTCGCGGCGCAGCGCGTCGTCGTCGGGCGGCGTCAGCAGGCTGTCGGGCCAGTAGCCCTGGTCCAGCACCAGCTTGAGGTGATAGGGCCGGCCGTTGAGCATGAAGCGGTCACGGTTGATTTCCACCGAGCGCAGGGCGGTGTACGACTTCACCTTGTCGATCACCTCTTCGCCATGCCGCAGGATGACGTCAACGTCGAGCAGGGTCGGGTGTTCGGGGCTCCACAGCAGTTCGTTGCGCGAATCGTCGATGCCCGGATCGGAGATCGCGATGCGGCGGTTGGCTTCGCCGCTGATGACCTTGTAGCGGTCGTCGGACAGGACCTTGCGGCCATTGCGGATTTTGACCTCGACGGTCAGGTCTTCCTGCAGGTCGCCGGCGATGATGGTTTCGCAGCCGACTTCGAAGCCGTCGAAATGCGGGGTCCAGCGCAGGGTCTTGATGTAGGTGGTCGGCACGCGTTCCAGCCACACGGTCTGCCAGATGCCGGTGGTGCGCGGATACCAGATCGAGTGCGGTTCGAGCTGCCAGTCCTGCTTGCCGCGCGGCTTGGCGAGGTCGAGCGGATCGTCTTCCACGTACACCGTCAGCGTATGCCGCGTGCCTTCGCCGAGGGCGCGGGTGATGTCCGCATGGAAAGACGAATGACCGCCTTCATGCTCGATGACCTGATGGCCGTTGACCCAGACCTTGCATTGGTAATCCACTGCTCCGAAGTGGAGCAGGATGTTGCCGTGCTCAGGCTGGATGTCGAACTCGCGCTGGTACCAGACGGCCGAATGGAAGCCGCGGTCGGCGATGCCGCTCGCCTTGGATTCCGGTGGATAGGGAACGGTGATGTCGTGGGTCCATTCGATCGGATCGGATGGGTGCTTGAACTGCTTGTTGTTATCGAAGGCAAATTTCCACTGCCCGTTCAAGGACAACCAGTGCTCGCGCACAAGTTGCGGGCGCGGATACGCGGTTTCAGCCATTCTTTTTCCTTATGTCGGTGGATGACCAGCGCGCCAGCCCGCCGCTCAATGCGCCGCCAGCGGGCCAGCCAACCGTGCCGGGCGTCCTCCACGGCCGCCCGGTCCACTGTTTGGAGTATTTCACGCCGAGGCTGTTCCCTGCATTGCAAAATGTCTTGCCTGAAAACCTGTTTCAGGCGGCCGCCCGCTTGTCGGCGTTCCATGCCATCGTGTTTTCATGCATGTAGCGGTCGAGGGCGCTGGCGAGGCTGGGCAGGATCAGTCCGCGCTCGCTGCTCAGGGCGGTGATGCCCCGGCCGCCGCCGTGGGTCTTCACCAGCGCGGCGGTATCCATGCCGGCCCGGTGGGCGGCGCGCTCGGCCAGTTCGTACCACGACACCAGGCCCTGGTTGGCGAGATGCCAGATGCCGGTTTCATGGTCCATCAGCAGGTCCAGCGAGCAATGGGCGAGGTCCGGGACGTAGGTCGGCGACACCAGCACGTCGTCGCGCACTTCCACCTTCACGCCGGACGCCAGGTCGCGCAGGACGTTGTGAACGAAGTTGTAGCGGTCCCAGGGTCCGAAGAAGGCGCTGGTGCGCACCACCAGCGCCTCGGGGTGGGCCATCATGACCCGCCGCTCCGCATCCGCCTTGCTGCTGCCATAGACGCACGACGGCGAGGGCTCGTCGCTCTCCACGTAGGCGCGGCCGAGCGAGCCGTCGAACACGAGGTCCGAGGAAAAGGTGATGTAGGGAATGCCGAGGTGGGCACAGGCGCGGGCCAGCACTTCCGCGCCATGCGCGTTCTCCCGGAAGCAGCGCTCCTGCTCGCGCGACGCCTCGGCCACGCGCACGTAGCCGGCGGTATTGATCACCGCCCAGGGCCGATGCCGCGCCAACGCGGCTTCCACCGAGGATTCGTCGGCGATGTCCATGTCCTTGCGGCTCAGCACGTCATGCGCGAGGCCGCGGAAATGGCAGATGCGCGACATCGCCTGGCCGAGCGTTCCGGTCGCGCCGGTAATGACCAGCTTGCGGGGATGGCTGATGATGGCCGGAGAGGATGGCGCGGATGATGCGGCGTGGTGCGGTTCCGGCGTGAAGAAATAGCGGTCTTCGCGCTGCCACCAGCCGATGCCGTCGAGCACCGGATGATCGAAGCTGCCGGTCTTGGCGAGCGAGGCGGCGGCCTTGCCCAGCGCGGTCAGGCGCGGCGGCGTGCAGCGCGCGTCGAAGGCGCCGCTCTCGTAGAACCCGTCCTTGCACAGCAGCAGCGTATTCCAGTCCACGCAGCCGAACATCGACCAGATGGTGACCGCGCGGATGTCGGCGCCCTCTTCCCGCAGCTTGAGCGAAGCCTGCCAGATCTGGGTCAGCCATCGCAACTGGTCGTCGCGGGCGCCGCCATGGTGGGCCTCGGTGACCACGATGGGCAGGCGATACCGCTCCCAGACTTCGCGCAGGCGCGCCTCCGGCCCGGTCACACCGTTCGCGAGCGGCACGCGTACCGCCTGCACGTCGACGTAATGCGGATGGTCGTCGCAGCGGAAGCCGGAGGGGTAGCGGTCCATGTCGCTGTCGAGGAAACGTTCGCTTGTCAGGTAATGGTTGATGCCGACGATGTCAGGCGGACAGGGTTCATCGGCCAGGTCCTGCAAGGCCGTTTCCGGAACGCCGGCGTCGAGGAAGGATTGGTACCAGCCGTGCTGCGGACCGACGCGGCCGACCAGCAGGTCGAAGGCCAGCCAGCGGCGCTCGTTCTGGTAATCGGCCTCGTGCTGCAGATCCGGGATGCTGAACGCCTTGCCCATGTCGTCGGTCTGGACCAGCCGGGCGCCCGGGATGACGCGGCGGATCGCCGCCATGGCCAGCTTGACGCCGCGGCATTCGTTGAACAGCGCGCGCAGCATCGTCGCGGTATCGCGGCCATGGGGATACCAGTGGCCGTAGAGGCCGGAAAAGCGCGCGGTGGTCAAGGGTTCGTTGACCGGCGTAAACATTTCCAGCCAGGGGTAGCGGCGCGCGACGTTCTCGGCATGGCGCGCAAGCTTCTCGGGAAATTCGGGATCCAGCAGGTCGGTGTAGCGCGGGCCGCTGCCATGGTGGACCAGGCCGGCGATGGGATTGATGCCCAGCTCGCGCAGGCGCTGCAGGCGCGCGTCATGCCAGCGCCAGTCGCAGGTCTCGGGATCGTCCGGCGAAATGGTCTCCCAGAGTACCGGATAGCGCAGGGTCTTGATGCCCATTTCGGCGATGGCGTCGAGGTCTTCGATGCGGTCCTGGTGGCCGGTCTCCGCGACTTGGTCGCGGTACTCGTTCCGCAGGCGCACGACCGTGCATTCGATGCCGCCCCATAGTTCGAGCGGCGGTTTGGGGTTGGCTTGGGCTTGATGGGTCTGGCTTGTGGTCATAGGTCAATCCATGGTGGGAGAGCCGCCGCGCGTGTGCGACGCGCGATGAAGACGAAGGTTGGTCTTCGCGGCTCGGGAATGCCAGGCGGAATGGAATCTCGTGCCCTGCGCAGAATCGCTGCGCCGATCGGATCGGCCGCGTCGGCAAGGAAAGCGGCAAGTCGGGATTCGAGGTCGCATTTCGCCAGGCGCTCGGCAAGTGCCGGAGACAGGCATGGCTGGAACATGCCCGTCATGCCCGGTCACATCACCCGGTTCGTGTCGTTAACAGAAGGATAAGAATTGTTAGTGACAAGCTGACCCGATATCAAGGCGATTGTTCCCCGAAGAGAGTCGCCGCACAGTGCAGCGCAAGGAAATCGCACTTGGCGTGAACCTCGCGGCACCGGCCTCAAGGCCGTCGTTCAACGGCCGAAAGACCGCAAGGCGTGGTTGAGCTGAATCTGCAGGCGATCCACCTCGATGGCGAGCATCGCGTTGTCGCGGTTGATTGTATTTTTTTCCTCGACCAGCCTGTTGAACTCGGTCAAGAGCGCGTTGCGGCGCTCGGAGGAAAGGTCGCTGCGCGCCAGCTCGGTCCGGATCGCGTTGATGCGGTCGTTGGCATTGCGGGTGCGTGTGGCATTGTGGCTCTGGCGTCCGCGGCGCTGGGCCAGGTCCTGTTCGATGGCATGGACCTGCTGTCCGCGCTGGTAGTTGTCGATGAAGGCACCGCGCATCGAGGCCGGGCAATCCGCCGCGTTCTGCTCGCTGCCGCGCCGGCCAACGGTGAATCCGTTTTCCGGCTGGCAGTAGCTGAACAGGCCCTGGGAGCGGCCGCGCAGGTAGGCATTCAGGTCAGGACGGACGCCGGATTCCGCGCAGGCCTTCGCATGATCGTTGACGCGCGCCCCAGAGAGCCCCTGGGCGCCATCCGCATAGCCGATCTGTTCCCAGTTCGCCTGCCGGCATTGCTCGGGCGAGAGGCTGGCGCAACCGCCGGCCAGGCTGGCTGCGGTGAGGAGGAGCAGGACGCGGAATGTCGGAAGTGTGTTGGTCATGGCGAAAAAAAACCGGCACCGCGGCACGGTACCGGTTGATTCAGGTTGCTCGTCGCGGGCCGCGGCGTGCGGCGTGTCCGCGCTCAGGGACGCGGCGTCACGGCCACATGCACGCGCATGCGCTGTCCCGGATCATAGGGCATCAGCGCGCTGTAGGTGCGCCCGTTGTACTCGTAGGTGACATTGTAACCGTTGTTGCGGGTTTCCCATTGGTCAACGGTATAGCAGCGCTGAACCGGCTGCTGTTCCACCACCGCGCCGCCGCCCGGGGCGGTGTTTTCCATGCGGTCGCCGACGATGGCGCCGACGATGGCCCCGGCAGCGGTGGCGGCGGTCCGGCCATTGCCGTTGCCCACCTGGTTGCCGAGGAGGCCGCCGGCCACGCCGCCGACGATGGAGCCGCCGACGCCGCGCTGGGCCGGGTACTGGTGCTGAACGGCGACGTATTCGGTGCGGCATTCCTGACGCGGCCGGTTCACCTGTTCAAGCTGGGGAGAAACGCTCACCACGCGCGCATAGTCATCCCATTCGGCGGCGATGGCGGCGGAGGACATGCATGCGCATGTCGCGGCGAATGCCAGTAAGGCCTTTGTTTTCATACATTTCCTTCGGTCAAAAACGGTCTGCGTGAATACTACGAACTTAACGCAAGGAAGGAAATCGTGTTGACCAGGAAAAATGTAACGCTGTGTATCGCCCTACTTGATCATTTTGTCAGATTGCGGTACCGCGGTTGACGGCATTGCGTGACAGCTGCACCAGCAGGCTGCCCTTCACCATCGACAGGGCGACGTTGCTGCCCAGCCGGAAGCCTTGCATGGCGGCGGCGTCGAGCAGGCTGAGGACCTGTTCCGGCGTCAGGGCGTGAATGTCATCGCGGGAGTACAGAAGGTCGCGGTTCTTATCGTGGAGGTCGGCAACAATTTCGTCGGGCGTCATGGCAGGCTCCAGGGCATGGGCGTGAACCATCACGATACGCCGGCCACGTCAGGCGGCCCTGAGCAATGCCTATGGGTCGGGGATGACCGGTTGCGAAGCATCAATCCTTATTAACTTCATGGAAAGTCCGGCGCGGCCTGGGAAGCCGTCGCGTGAATCGCGGGAAATCGTCTCAGCCGGCGGAACCGTTGAAGACTTCTTCCTCGGTGCGGTAGTCGTCCGCGCAGTCCTTGCTGCAGAACTTCCGGACGTTGTCCAGCGGCTGGTTGCAGTACCAGCATGCACCCTTGGGCCTAAGTGCCGCGAAAGGCGTGAGGGTGGCTTCGCCGCCGGCGTCCCGGCTTGCCAGATTCACCTGGTTTGCATCATCCATGGTCACGTCTCGCCTCAAGCCATCAAAAAACAACCCGCCATCCTCGCGGACGGCGGGCAAGTTCCAACCTTGGAGGAGTACGGCTACTGGAAGCCTCTCGCAGAACACCAATATCCGTAATGACAGTAAAGCATTTCCGCCAGCAAACGCAAGAAAAGAAAGTGCCCCTCTCCATGAGGATGCTCACAGTGCGGTACCGAACTTCCTGCATGCCCTCTCGAAGGAATATGTTTCCGCCGTGAACTTTTCCGCGACGGCCCGCGTCCAATCATCCCATTCCATCCATGGACCATCGCGCGTTCACTTCACATCGCCCGGGAGGCAAAGTGTCAGCAGTACGAGAGCAAGAGAAAGAGAGCCCCGAACGCAGCCAGTCGGAGACGCCGGAGAGCGGCGGCGCTTCCGGCGCAATCGAGATTCGGGAAGGCGACTGGAGGGCCTATCGCCAGCATGTCGGAAGATTCAAGGAGAACAAGGCGCTGGCCGAACGCTTCGACAATGCGCTGGCCTACAAGCGCGCCTGCGCGCTCGCCTACCTGGGACGGCGCGCCCAGCTGCATGGCGGCGTCTGCAGCACCCGCCATCCCCACATCATGACGCCGCAGCTGATCGCCGACCTCGAGTCGAGCAACCGCGCGATCCGCTATGCGCGTTATCCGTGGCTGAGGGCGCTGATGAACCTGCTGCAGGAAATCGAGCAGATCCAGGACCAGATCTCGCCCAGCAACGTGCTGACGCTGGTGCCGGGATCGAAGTGATCGGCAAGGCATGAAACAATCACCGCCCGCGCCCGCCGCGGGCGGCATCCCCGGCGTCAGGTCTGTTCCTGCGCCTCTTCCGAGTTCACCCAGAGCTCGTGCCTCACGTTGGTCGTCTCGTCGCCGACCTTGCTCTGCCAGCTGCGTTCGAAATAACTCTTTTCCTGCTCCGACGGCGCCTCGAACCACACCACGATGAGATTGCCCTTGTGGTCGTGCAGGTGCGACAGCTTTCCCAGAAAGGCCGGGTCGCCGGCCACGTCTGCCAGCGCAACGGCGTAGCCGTAAACCCGGTTCAAGCGCTCGATGCGGTCGGGTTCGGTATTGCTGTTGGTGGCGCTGATCTTCGGGTGATCAAGGTACATTGCCTGGTCTCCAATTCATTTTTCCGCCTTCGCGGATGGAAGGCGCACAGCCGATTGTAGCGCCAACCCGGCCTCCGAAGTGAGCGGAACGACCGGCGCGCCGCACTGCACCTGCGTCAAGGTCGCACGCGGCGACGCCACTACCCGCATCCTGCGCCACGACGGGCCTTCCTGCGAACGGGAAATGACCACGTATCGGGCATGATCCGCGTCCAATGGTACGTTGATTCCTGTCAAGATGGCCTTGTCGACGATCGTTACCATCGGGAACGTCAGGGCTGCAGGCAGCGGCAGCCTGGCCGCGACGACCGAAAACAACATCGAAGGAGACCGGATGAGCAGAACAATCGCAGAACCGAGGGTGGGCGAGGATGGCGTGACGTTCACCGTGGAAGTCGGATTCATCGGGCGCGAATGCCTGGTGTCCAAGAACGCGCTTGCGCACCTGCGCCGCAAGAAGGGCGGGCAGAGCGATCCGCTCGCGACCTACAGGTCGTTCGAAGACGAGATCCACAGCGTCGCGCGCAGACTGGTCGTCGCGGGCGTCAGCGGCACGCCGCTTGTGCTGGGCGCGGCGTATTTCGTCTGACCCGGTTGCGCCTGCGGCAGAGACAGGCTCAATGGCAGTGCGGCGCGCGCGGGCGCGTCGTCTGCGAGACGGATAGTCGGTAATCAATGACACACATCAGACGGCCCGCGAAGATCAGTATATTTCTGACCATTATCAAAAAAGCATCTAACTGATTGGTCAGAATAGAACCGGCTTATACCTGAACCACTCAACGGGGACTTTGACAGATGAGCGAGATGAACCAACAAAAAAGCGAACAGCAACACGGTCAGTTCCAGTACGATCCCAACAATCTGCTGGAATCCTTGATCGAAAGGCTGAACCTGAAAAACGATGCGGCGTTGTCGCGCGCGCTGGAAGTGGCGCCGCCATTGATCAGCAAGATCCGCCACCGCCGCCTGCCGGTCGGGGCGTCGCTGCTGATCCGCATGCATGAAGTGTCGGACCTGAGCATCAAGGACCTGCGCGAACTCATGGGCGACCGCCGCACCAAGTTCCGCATCAGCGACAAGCAGTTCAAGCCGAAGAATCAGGCATCGTCCTGAGCGGCGAGGGCCATGCCCGTTCCATGCTTCCCCGGCGGGAGGAAGCACGCGGGCTGACTTCCATGCCCTCTCCGCTTGTCCCGCCTGTCGGCCGCGCAGCCTGATGCGCGTTCTGGCTTACGTGGTTCATCGTCATCACCGGCGCGAAGCTCGATGACTTGCCCAAGGCATGTCATCGAGCCGTCAACGCCATTCACATTTTCCGGGCGCGGCCGCCAGTGGCCGAGCCTGGGTTTCCTTTTTCCTTCCGGTCCATCACTCATTTAGCCGCGATTTCGCGCGGACGAAAAAAAACCCGCTGACCTTGCGGAGAGCGGGTAAATCCAATTCAAGGAGAGTTGGAGGAGACAGGTATTACTTTAGGCCAAGGCACCGGGAATGTCTGCTTTCGATTCGTGATGGCAGTTATCACCTCCGCTTATAGCATGACGTTCCATGCGCTCCATCAAGCATGAAGGCTACCGCGCGCGTAGCATGAATTGCCATCGGCCGAGGGATGGGCATCCCGTGAATTCGAACAGGAGGTGGAGAATGACAATGGAAGACCATCAGGTGCCGACGGAACCCGTGCCCGTCAGCGAACCGGTTCCCGAGCAGGAGCCGGAACCGAAGGACGACCCCGTGCCTGATCACCATCCCGTCAGCGAGCCGCGCCGGCCGCGCTCCTGACTTGGGGCGCATCACCCATGTGCCGGGAGGCCCGCGTCCCGCCTGCGAGGCGATCGCCGTCCTGCACGCAACGACATGCTTGCGGGCGCGCTGCAAGCGGCGCCGGAGCCTCGTTCCCCTGAACGCCGGCGATCCGCCGGCGCTAGCCCTGCGCGGCCTTACCCGAGCAGCATTCCCGAACCACTGTCTTGCCCATGAATGAAGACTGGGTCGCCACCATCGGCGTGGCGCTCGCTCCCTGGTGGCTGATGCTGCGCGAATTGCCCTGGATGGCCATCTCCATCCAGCTGATCCTTGCCTGGATCGTCGCCGTCGTCATTCACCATTTCCTTACGCCGGTGCTGCAGCGTCTTGCCGCGCCCCTGCCCTTCTCGCGCCGGCTGCTGCAATACGGCCACCGCGCCGGCAGGGCCGTCGTGTTCCTGCTGCTGGCGCAGGTCATCCTGCGCAACGCGCCCGACACGCTGGCAGGAGTGGAAGCCGTACGCCACGTAGGCGCGCTGGCGCTGATCTCTGCCATGACCTGGCTGGGCGTGCGCTGCGTGCGCGCCGTCATGCACGTGATCATCGAACTGCATCCGGCCGATACGCCCAACAACCTGGAAGCGCGCCGCATCCAGACGCAGACCAGGGTGCTTGGCCGCACCATCATCGTGGTCGTCATCCTGATCGGTTCGGGCGCCGCCCTGATGACGCTGCCCCTCCTGCGGCAGATCGGCACCAGCCTGCTTGCCTCCGCCGGATTCGCCGGCCTGGTCGTCGGCTTCGCCGCGAAACCGGTGCTTGGCAATCTCCTGGCCGGCATGCAGATCGCGCTCACGCAGCCGATCCGCCTCGACGACGTCGTCATCGTGCAGAACGAATGGGGCCAGATCGAGGAAATCACCGGCACCTACGTGGTGGTGCGCATCTGGGACCAGCGCCGGCTCATCGTTCCGCTGCAGTGGTTCATCGAGAACCCCTTCCAGAACTGGACCCGCACCAATGCCGACATCCTGGGCACCGTGCTCATTTGGGTCGACTACCGGATGCCGGTGGCCCTCCTGCGCGAGGAGGCGGAGCGCCTGTGCCGCGACGCGCCGGAATGGGATGGCCGTCTGGTCCAGACCCAAGTGGTGGAATCGAGCGAACGCGCCATGCAGGTGCGCATCCTGGTGAGCGCCGGCGATGCCGGCCGCGCGTGGGACTTGCGTTGCCGGATCCGCGAAGGACTGGTCGACTTCGTGCAGCGCCGCCATCCGGAATACCTGCCCCATCTGCGGACGTCATCTTGGAAGGACGACGGCGACGAGCAATTACCTGCAGGAATTGATAAACGTCAATAACGTTGCCTCCTGGCTTGCTACATTGCTCTCTCCTTTACTTGGAGTCAGCAATGGAACAATTTCAAGCCGCCTACGCTCTGAACGAATACCTCATCAAGACGACGGTCGAGGTCTGGACCGCATTCGCCTTCCCCACGTTGTACATGGCGAAATATCTCTGATCCCCCGTCGCAGGCTTGCGATTGATGCGCGTGGATCGTTGATCTTGAGCAGGAGACCATTGCCGGTTCCGACCTACTATGAAATCCGGCAATGAACACCCTCGAGCAAACCGACGCATAACACCATGGGGCGAATCCATACGCATTATGACAATCTGAAGGTGGCGCGCAACGCGCCTCCCGAGGTCATTCGTGCTGCCTACAAGACGCTCTCGCAGAAATACCATCCCGACCGCAATCCCGGCAACAAGGAAGCGATCCGGATCATCCAGATCATCAATTCCGCCTACGAAGTCCTGTCCGACCCGGTCAAGCGCAAGGAACACGACGACTGGATCGCCCAGTCCGAAGCGGGTTCCGATCGCAACCGCTCCGGAAGCGGCTTCCGTTTTTCACCGGATCCGGTCGAGAGCAGCCGGTCGAGCGCCATGTACCGCCGCACCCGGTCCTCGAGCAGGCGCAGCCGCCGGGAACACAGCGTGCCAACGCCGGCCGACATGATCCACCAGCTGCGGGCCATGGTTTACCGCTTCACCAAGTTCTTCTTCCGCAAAGCCTGACATCCGGACGACCCCAGCCCGCTGCGGGACGCACGCGGCGCGGCCTTGCCGGCCGTCCATGCTGCGCCAGGGGCCTTCCGCCTCCGACCGGTACCCAATCGAACGCACGACGCCCTCATCCAGCATGATGCCTTCCCTTGCCAGCCTCCTGCCACGCCTCCTTGCCTTGTCATGCCTGCTCGGTTCTCTCTGCGCCTGCGAGAGCAGCGCCGGCACGAACGGTACGGGTTCGCGCGACAAGGCCGCCGTCGCCGGCCCCGCGGGACAGCGCGCTGAGGACTACATCCTCAGCTTCGTCGACGAGTTCGACCAGGGCGACACCATCGACCCGGCGAAGTGGACCACCGACATCTACTACAAGCCGAACCACCCCGTCCGCAACTACAAGCTTGCCGGCGGCTCGCTCCTCATCTGGCCCGTCGCGGACGACAGCGGACGATTCTTCGACCGCACCATCGTAAGCGACAAACGATTCGCGCAGCAGTATGGCTTCTTCGAGGTGGAAGCCCGCCTGCCGGCCGGCGCCGGCCTGCATCCGGTCATTTCGCTGGCCGCCAACGACGGCCCCGAGATCGCGATGATGCACGCCTACACCGGCGCGCCCGAAGGCGCGTGGTCCAGCAAGGCGCTGCATGCCGTCGACTTCGTCGTGACCGCCGCCAGCAAGCCCGACAGCTTCATCGGCGAACTCCGGGCGCGCGATGTCATGACCGTGCCCGACCTGTCCGCCGGCTTCCACAAGTACGGCGTGCGCTGGGACGAAAACACGGTGCGTTATTACTTCGATGGCGTCCAGATGGGCAAGGCGATCAACCACGCGGCGATACGCGCGCCGCTCTACTTCTACATCGGCCTGTGGATGGTGAACGAGGAGACGAGCCCGTCGGCGGGGAGCGGCAGCCTGAGCCGCGCCAACCCCTATACCCCGCAGGGCGCGGACAACGCCTTCAGGATCAATTACGTCAGGGCGTGGAAATTCCGCGGCAATTGACTGGCAAGGAACCGGGCACGGGCGCTACTGCTTCACCCAGGCAAGATAAAAATAGGTAGCGGTCAGCAGAACGATGACCATGCAGGCGAATGCGAAGCCGATGCCAGCGCTCATGCAGGCGAGCGTGACGCAGAGATGATCCGCGCTCTGCGCTGCGGTCCGCGCCATGAGGTCGGAGAAGATGCGCATGACCTGCATCAGGCACAAGGCGATCGCAATCCATTTCCACACGTAGAACGGTAGCACGCCGCGCCGCTCGCGGTTATACCGGTAATTGGCGATGCGCTGCTCGACCGTGCCGCGATGGGCATCGCGGAACATCCAGAACGGTATGGCGAGACGCCAACAGTACTGGACTCGGGATGAACATGACTGCCTTGACGGGCGAATCTCGTCTGCCATGAATGCGCCTCCTGCGACGTGGACCTGCGAGCGGCTGGCGGAATGCCCTTGGCGATGCGGCCGGCACGGAACCCTTGCATGGCAAGCGGTCCCGGCGCCATCGGCGGCATTCCGCTGAACGCTCTCGTTGACTTATCTTATTTCTTAGTCCAGCCGAACAAGTGGATGTTCATTCCACGACGGATGTTTCCTGCCATGAAGGCAATCGTTTCCGCCACGCATCGCGTTGCGTGAGCGAACAGACGCCAGGGATCAGCCCCGGATGCCGAGCACGGGAACGACCGGCGCCGGCGACGGCTTGGCCCTGCGCGCGGGAGGCGCGGCATTCGCCGCTTCGTCGGCTGCGTCGGCGCGCTTGCAGCCGCAGCACAGGATGGCGCAATACAGCATCAGCAAACTCATTGCTGCGCGTTGGGAATTTTTCATGGAGGAGTATGAAAGCGCAGCAGGGATGAAGTTCAGACCACTTCGAGGATGACGCCGCTCGGCGCCACGCGTGACATCGTTTCCGCACGCATGACCTTCTCGCGGCCGCTCTCCTCGCGCAGGAACAGCCAGCCGCCGGCGATGGCTTCCACCGTCCCCCTGAATTGCCTGAGTTCTTCCGAACGGCACCGCTCGGCGACATCGCGCCGGAAAGCCACCGTATCTCCTACCCGAAACCGGATTGCCAAGTGCAGCTCCTTCTTGAAACAGGGCAATAGACAGGTTCCGGTATGCAATGTTCCCGCGAGAACGCCTTTTCTTCGGGTATGCTTTCGCACGAAAGGCACGGCGATCCCGCGTCGTGCAAGAGTGGAATGCCAATCGTGAAAGCCAAACAGTTCATCGTTTCCATTGCCATGGGCGCGAGCACCCTCGCCTGCGCCGCCGACCCTGCCTACCTCACCGAAGGGCCGGATGAAGCGTCCCGCCTCCAGTCGGTGCTTGACCAAGCGCCGGAAAGCGCGGCGTCCCTATACCGCCAGGGCGAGTTCAGCATGGGTCCTTCGTGGCGCGGCTTGCGCGCCCTGCAGGACGCGGCGGTCTTCCTGCATCGCAGCGTGCGCCGCGGCGAGAATGGAACGATGCTGGCGTGGACCGACAGGGAACTGCTGCGGTCCGCCTACCTGGAAAAGGAAAGGCCTTACCTGTCGCTGCGAGAGCATGTAAGCATCGACTGTGCCGGCATGCGCGTGGGCGTCCTGGAATCGGTGTACTACGAGCAGCGCTTCGGGGGCGGGGAACCGCTGGCGCGCATCCGGCAGAAGCCGGAAATGATCGACATCCTTCCGGACTCCCTCGAAGACCAGATGCAGCGCATCGCCTGCGAGAGCAAGCCGTCCGCCAAGCCTGCGGGCAAGTCCGCGAGCAAGTCCGCATCGCCGAAGGCGGACAAGACCGACACGACAAAGGAGCCGAAGGAGCCGAAGGAGTCGAAGGCGCCGCAGGAAAGGAAGGATGCCGCAGCCGCTCCAAGACCGCCGCAGACCTGATGCGGCGATCGGCGGCGTTCAATAATGCACAAGGCTGCCATCAAGCCGCCCGCAAGAAAAAAGCCCGCGCGCCGGGGAGGCGAACGGGCAAAACTTACTGCAGGGAGGAGGTGTAAGAGCCGCTGTTGAGCAGCCCTGACAGCCTCAATATAGCGGTGCTTGCGGCCCGGTAATATTCGCTTTACAAAGCTTTACCCGAGCTACAAACAGATACAGAAACTGCCATCAATGTAATCATTGCCGCGCCATCGAGCGGCCCTGGAATCCTGTTTCAGGCAAGCGCCTGGCGGAGCTCGTCCATGTCGACGGGCTTGGTGAGATGCAGGTCGAAGCCCGCTTCCGCCGCCCTGGCCTTGTCGCCTTCCTGGCCGTAGCCGGACAGCGCAATCAGCTTGACCGCGGATGGATCATGCCGCGCGCGGACCGTCCTTGCGAGTTCGAAACCGTCGATGTCTGGCAGGCCGATGTCGAGGATCGCCACGTCGGGCGTGGCGGAGGCCATCTGCCGCAGCGCGGAGTTGCCATCATGCGAGACATCCACCTCGTGCCCGTCGAGGCGGAACACCTCGGCCAGCATGTCGGCGGCGTCGACGTTGTCGTCGACGATGATGATGCGCTTGCGGCGCGCATCGGCCACCGGCGGCGGCGCTTTCGTTTGCAGCTGCGGCGGCGCGATGACCGGCAGGCGCACCGTCATTTCGCTGCCCTTGCCCGGCCCATCGCTGCGCGCCTCGACCGTCCCGCCATGCAGGTCGACGATGCTCTTGACGATCGCCAGGCCCAGTCCCAGGCCGCCCGACTGGCGCGCAAGCGATTGCGGCGCCTGGTAGAACGGCGTGAAGATGCGGTCCACCGTCTCGGCGCTCATGCCGGCTCCACGGTCCCTGACAACGATGCAGGCATGCTCCGGCTCCTTCCTGACCATGAGGGAGATCGGTCCCTGCGGATCGAAGTGCATGGCGTTGTTGAGCAGGTTGGTCACCACCTGCACGAGGCGCGCCTCGTCGCCGAGCACCCAGACGTTCCCGGGCACGTCGACCAGCAGGCGCCGGCCCTTGTGGCTCATCATCGGCTGCACGGCGTCGGTTGCCTGCTGTATCACATCCGCGAGCGCCACCGGCTCGCGGCGCATCTGCAGCTTGCCGCGCGTGATGCGCGACACGTCCAGCAAATCATCGACGAGGCGCTTCATGTGGCCGACCTGGCGGCGCATGATCTCGCGTTCGCGCAGCCCGGCGGTTTCTCCGCGCGCATCGAGCAGGTCGAGCGCGGCAACCATCGGCGCCAGGGGATTACGCAGCTCATGGCCGAGAATGGCAAGGAAATTGTCCTTGGCCATGCCGGCTTCCTGCGCGGCGCCCAATGCGGCATTCAATGATTCGAGCAGGCGCTCGCGCTCCTGCTCGACGGCGATGCGCTCTGTCGAGGCGGCCTGCAATGCCGCGCCCATCTGGTTGACTTCCTGGATCACGCTGGGCATCACATCGACCGGATCGCCCTGGACCAGCCGCACCGCCTGCCGTTCAAGGCCGTCGATGCTGCCGGCGATGCGCCGCGCGATCAGCACGGCCAGCGAGAAGCAGATCAGCAGCGAGGCGGCGATCGCCGCGCCGTACACCGTGAAGTGCTGCAGCATCTGCTGCTCGAAGTAGGCGGTGGGCGCACCGACCGCGACCGTCCAGCGATGATGGGACGTGCGCGTGAAGGCGGTGATCACCTCTACCCCTTCCACCGTGCGGCTGATGCCCACGCCTTCCTGATTGCCTTCTGCCAGAAGCGTGTTCAGGGAGGGCGTGATGTTGGCGCCGACCGTCTTTTCGTGGTCGCGCGACCGCGCAACCCGATGCAGGGTCGCATCGTGGACCGCGATCACCCAGTCGACCGGCACGTTCTGGCGCTTGAGGATGTCAACGATGCGGTCCGGCTTCACCGCGACGCTGAGCGTGTAGGTCAGGTTGCCGTTATCGATGACGGGAATGCGGATCGCGAACGCGGCGGGACCGTTCACCTTCTTGACGATGGAGCCCACCACCGGTTCGCGCGAGGCGATGACCTGCGCGACGGATTCCGGATCGACGATGCGGGACTCGGTCGAGCCGAAGGGCGCGTTGGTCTTGAATAGCAGGCGGCCGAGATTATCGGTCAGGACGATCGACCGCCAGTCAGCACGCTCGCGCGTGACTTCCTGCGCCACGTTGTAGAAGCCGAGCAGGTCGCCATAGACCAGCGTGGAATTGTAGGACAGCGAACGCAGGCTGCTGATCGTGGATTCGAGTTCGGCATCGACCGCGCTCGCCAGCGCGCGGGAGATCGCCAGCACCGCCGCCCTCGACTGCTGTTCCTGCTGGTCGATGGTGGCGCGGATGCCCCAGCCGCCGACCAGCGCGATCGGCAGCAAGCCGAGCGCGGTCAGGAGCAGCAGCAAGCTGCGCAATCGTACGGGCGTGGTAATCAGCATCAGGCTCAAGCGGGATGGACGGACAGGGGCGACGCGCACCCTGCCGATGCCGGTACGCGCGGCATCGATCCATGAGGATACCATTCAATCGGCAATATTTAGTCAGGGAATGACTGGGTTCATGGCAGGCGCGGGACACCCGGCCCTCGCCTCTCTCCTCGGCTTGCCTTTGCCGCGTTCGACGCCTGTCCCGATGCTGCCCCGCTGCTTCGTGAACCAGGCCGTCGCGGCTGGACGTCACTGCATCAGATGCTTCATGGGAAACTCGATCTGGCCAGGCTCGTCGCTGTCCCTTTCCCGGGAAAACAGATAGGCGCCAACCACAAGCAGGCGACGCATTTCATCGTTGCTGATCTTTTCAGCAATATCGGCCACCGTCGCTGCATAGAGTTCGCAGATGGTGAAGGAATCGACTTTGGGTCCTTCCATATGACTCAAGGCCACGAAGATCGAGCTTCGGTCCATGATTGTCTCCATTTGTACCATTCGCCGGATTGACATGCCTTATTTGCATCGGTTCTGCAAAACAGGAAAAAAAACTGCGGGCGGCCATCATTCTCATCGTTCCCGCGATCGATCCTCTGTCCTTCCCGCACTGTTTTGCGAAGGCCATGGCGGCGCCGGCGCGGACTTGGCCCGTGTGGTGGGAAATGGTCTACCCATTCTTGCAAGCCGTTGATATTGCAGGCGATCCACCGTCAAACTGTGCGAGAATGGCGGGCCTCGAAGGTGGCCTGGCTGCAACGGCGCCACTGCAAACCCTTGCTTTCACTGACTATCGTTCTGCCCACCATGAAATTGCGCCTTGCCTTGTTCCTGCCGGTCCTGCTCGCCGCTTGCGGCGGCAGCGGCGGCGACAAATCCGCCATCTTCGAAGTTCATGCCAACAACCTCGCCTACGGCTCGACGGCGACGCTCTTGTTCGTCGGCAGCTTCGTCGCTGGACAGTCCCTGACGCCCGATACGCCGACTTGCACCTCGGGCACGGGGGTTTACTCCACGCCCACGCAGTACGTGCTCAAGTGCACGGTGACGGCGACCGGCGACTTCCCGGTTACCGTCAAGACGAGCTCGGGCGATGTGATCTACTCGAAGACCCTGAGCGTTCCGGCACCGCGCGTCACCTTCTCGACCTCGAAGGGGAACATCGTGGCCGAACTCTATCCGGACAAGGCGCCGAATTCCGTGATCAATTTCCTGCGCTACGTGCAGTTCGGCTTCTATTCGCAGACCATCTTCCACCGGGTGATCAAGGACTTCGTTGTGCAGGGCGGCGGCTTCAAGCCGGGACTCGTCCCGCAGGATGGACAGCTCGCGCCGATTCCGCTCGAATCCAACAACGGCTTGAGCAATGCGCGCGGCACGCTCGCCATGGCGCGCACCACCGATCCGAACTCCGCGACGTCGCAGTTCTACTTCAACCTCGTCGACAACACCTTTCTCGACTACAAGGATGCCAGCAACCCCGGCTATGCGGTGTTCGGCAAGATCGTCTCGGGACTGGACGTGGTCGATGCCATCGGCGCGGTGCCGACCACAACGGTGCAGGGAGCCGGCGACATCCCGGCGACTGACGTGGTCCTGAATTCGGTCACGCGCGACCAGTAAGCCCGCGCGGCGCCCGGCGCAAGCACCACACGCCCCCGCCTCCTTCCGGACGCGGGGGCGCTGTCTTTCCAATGTGGCTCAGGGAGTCTGAGGAAGGCTCAGGGCAGGCCCCGGACGATGCGCGCTAGGTCGGTGGCCATCGCCTGCGACAGCGCTTCGCTCTGGTGGATGGTGTCGGGCACCGGATTAGGCATAGTCTCGGAAATGGCATGGCCATCGGACACCGGCACGCCGAGGTTTGCGCCCAGTTCGCGCACGAGCTGGGCGAAATGGTCGACGTTCTGGTCGAGCGCCGTGCCGGTTCGGGTCACGTTCGGCGTCTGCAGGATGACCCTCTTCTTCGCCGCCAGCGCCGAGGTGATCATGATGGTCATGATGCGGTTGAACTCCTCGTCGGAAAAATGCTGGTTGGCGTCGTTGATGCCGCGGTTGAAAATGATGATGTCCGCCCGGCTTGCCGCGAGCTGCTCGGCCCAGGGCAGGTTCTTGCCATCGGTGCCTTCGAACTGCTGTCGCGAGGACGTGCCCGGCATGGCGCGGTTGATGACGTCATAGCTTCCGGCAAGCAGCTGCTGCAGGCGCTCGACTTCGTTCGCGCCGGTGATGGCATTCGAGAACGTGGATTCGCCATACGCCTCGATGACATGCGGCGCCTGCACGGACGCTTCGCCGTTCGCCTTGACCACGACCGCAACGGGCGACTGCGTTGATGATGTCCCGCCTCCGCCGCAGGCGGCAAGGAAAGGCATGATGGCAATGGCGAGCAGAACGGTGCGACGGGCAACGTGTGGGAAAAGGCGGCGGGTGATATTGGCTTGGCGTGTCATGGTCGTGTCGAACAAGGGAGGTCAGGCTGGCTGCGTGGGCGAGCGGCGACGGCACGCACCAGCCAGATTCCCCGATTGAGTTGCACCGGGGAATCACTTGTTTCAACACGATGAAGCTATTAATTCGCTTTAATCCTTGCGATACGACGCGGCAGGAATGGAACTTTTCTTTCGAATGTTCGCCAATCCGGCCACGCAAAAAAGGCCCGCATGCCAAGCATGCGGGCGATGACAGCCATGCTTATCTCCAGCGCCGGTGGCGCTTCGCTTAGCGCGAAGAATCCTTGAGCTTGAACACGCTGATCAGCTGGAACAGCTTTTCCGCCTGCTCCTGCAGGCTCCTGGCCGCGCCAGCCGCTTCTTCCACCAGCGCCGCGTTCTGCTGCGTCACGTTGTCCATTTCGCTGATTGCCCTGTTCACCTGGTCGATGCCGGCGGTCTGCTCCTGGCTGGCGGTCGAGATGTTGCCCACGAGGTCGGTGACGCGCTGGATGCTGTCGACCACTTCCGACATGGTGTCGCCCGCCTGGTGCACGAGCTGGCTGCCGGTCTCCACCTTTTCCACCGAGTCGTCGATCAAGGCCTTGATCTCGCGGGCGGCGTTGGCCGAGCGCTGGGCCAGCGTGCGCACCTCGGCGGCCACCACCGCGAATCCGCGTCCCTGCTCGCCGGCGCGGGCCGCTTCCACCGCCGCGTTCAAGGCGAGGATGTTGGTCTGGAAGGCGATGCCGTCGATGACGCCAATGATGTCGACGATCTTCCTGGCCGAGGTACTGATCGCATCCATGGTGCTGACCACGTTGCCGACCACCGCCCCGCCCTTGTGCGCCACTTCGGAGGCCGAACTCGCGAGATGGTTGGCCTGCATCGCGTTGTCGGCGTTCTGCTTGACCGTGGAATTCAGTTCCTCCATCGAGGACGCGGTCTCTTCCAGCGAGCTTGCTTCCTGCTCGGTACGCGAAGACAAGTCGAGGTTGCCGGCAGCGATCTGCTGCGAGGCACTGACGATCTGGTTGGAACTGTCCCGGACCTGCCCCACGATGTGGGCCAGGCTGTCGCGCATGCGCTTCATGGCGGCCAGCAGGCTGTGCTCTCCGCCCGTCGTCACGACGTCGATGTCCAGGTCGCCGGACGCGATCCGCTCGGCGATGTCAGCGGCATAGGCCGGCTCGCCGCCGAGCTGGTCGGTGATGCTTCGGCGGATGGCCCAGGCCGCGCCGATGCTGCTGATGATGGAAGCGATCGCCAGCAGGATGGTGACCCAGCGCGCGCTCGCATAGGCTGACTTGGCTTCCGCGGTATCCTTTTCGGTGGCTTTCTTCTGCAGCTCGATGTTCTCGTGCATGGCATCGAGCCACTGCTGGTTCAAAGGGATGGCGGTGTTCAGGAGGAGATCGGCCGCTTCCTGCGTCTGGTTGGCCATCGCCATGCCGATCAGCTTCTCATTGACCGCCCGCGCGGCATTCTGCAGTTCATGCGTCTTGCGCCGCAAGGCAATCCCGGCTTCGCTGGCATGGGTTTTCTCGAGCCTGGCAAACGCCTCGTCGTATTTCACCCGCGCGGCATTGACCTTCTCCAGCTCGTGCTTCTTCTTTTCGGGATCCTGCAATAGCAGCAAGGTGCGCGACACTCGCTGGACCACGTGAACCGATTCCGCCATGTCGGTCAGGTATGCCATCTTGGCGATCTTTTCCTCGGCGATGTCTTCCAGCCGCTCCTCGATCTCGCCCATGCGATACAGCGCCAGCGCGCTCCCCAGGAGTATCAGCCCGATCAGGAAACCAAACCCCGCGCTCAGGCGAGCGCCCACCGACATCGATCCAAATCGCATTACCTTCTCCCTGCTCCCGCTGTTGTGCGCGTCTTGTCTCCACGGCGGCATCCCGTGGCCGTTTCATTGTAGCCACGTCATTTCAGAAATGATGCAAATTTCGTCCAGGGAAAAGAGCGAATGTAAGCTTCGCGCAACGATGGGTTTGAGACGAGGATGGGGTGTTGCGGGATTGATATCGGGGTGTGGTCGGGTTTGAAATGCTAGTTAATGTTGCCATGCATCACAACGAGCTAAATTGTATAGGAGATTTACCCCACTTAAGTGAGCCCGAGCTTGATCTCCATTTTCGGGCCGAACAGAAGCTCTTATGTTTTCATGTCGAATACGCAATAAGTAGTTGGATTTACTTCTGGTTTTTAGTTTCGCATTACAATTTCGCTTAAACCAACAGTGGGGCCATAAAGTGAGTGACAACGTAATTTCGTACATTGAAATGTGCCAACGAGAAGGTGTGAGCCTCCAGCAAGGAATGAATTTTGGCTTAAGGGGCAATCATTCCGTGATTCTTATGTCTGTCCGCCCAAACGCTCCATATCGGGATCGCTTACTACATATCCCAGTAGGGTGTTAGAAGGGGAAATTGCGAGCTGATTTGCGGTCCAAGCCCATGCTGGAAGAGGAGATGATCATGGGCATGGTCAAGCAGGACGATGGTTGGCGGTTACCCGACCGACTCTGGGCACAGATGGAGCCGCTTTTACCTCCACGCAAGCCGCATCCCCTGGGTTGTCATAACCCGCGTGTGAGCGACCGGGCGGCCATGGATGCCATTCTGTTTGTGTTGCGTACTGGCTGCCAGTGGAATGCCTTAAACGGCACCGGCATTTGCTCGAGCAGCTCGGCCCACCGACGTTTCCAGGAATGGGTGGAGGCCGGCGTGTTCGAGGAGTTCTGGATGCAAGGGCTGCTCAGTGCAGCGGCATTAAGGTCCATCGACTGGTCCTGGCTGGCACTCGACGGTGCGATGACCAAGGCCCCGTTGGGTCGGGAAAAAAACCGGACCCAACCCGACAGATCGCGGCAAAGGCGGCGTCAAGCGCAGCCTGCTCACTGACGGAAACGGTCTTCCGCTGGCAGTGGTCATTGATGGCGCCAACCGCCATGACATGAAGCTGGCCAGGCCGACGCTGGAGGCCTTGAAGGTTGAGCGTCCTTCGTTGCTGACGGTGTGGCCGCAGGGCCTGTGCATGGACAAGGGTTACGATTATCCGGAAATTTGGCGGCTGGCTGTGGAAATGGGCTACCGGCCACACATCCGATCACGCGGTGAAGAAGCGCAGCGGCGCAGAGCAGGCCAGCGTGCCAGGCGATGGGTGGTGGAGCGCACGCACAGTTGGTTGAACCGGTTTCGGGGATTGCTGATTCGCTGGGCAAAGAAAGCGAAGAACTATCTCGCTTTCCTTCACTTCGCTTGCGGCATCATCACCTGGCGCACCATAGGCCTACTGGGATAGGCAGTTAGAAGACAATGGGACTACTCTGATCTATGAGGGCCACGATATGCCAAAGACTGCTTCTTGCCCTAACCCGAAAGTTGTAGATCAACCGCTAAAATTTGCAACTGGTGGCCCCACACAAAACGGAAAATTTTATGCCGCAGCTAAAGCAGCGAATGCGGGGAACCGCCTTCCAGAGCGCGTTCGGGTTTACGAAAAAATTCGTGCGGGCATATGGTCTTACAATGGTGTTTTCCATCTAGTCGATGCTTGGTCTGAGCCCGATGAATTCAGGACAGTTCACAAATTCAAATTGGTCGCAGTGAGTGGGGATGAAGACTTATCACAACCTGTTCGAATCGATGCTGAAAGACGTCGGCTTATTCCTACCGATATAAAACTGGAGGTTTGGAAAAGAGACGGAGGAAAATGCACGATGTGCGGCGCAACTAACGAATTGCACTTTGATCACATTCTACCGTTCGCAAAGGGAGGCACCTCCCTCAAGGCTGACAATGTTCAGTTACTTTGTGCTCGGCACAATCTAATGAAAAGCGATCACATACAGTGAGCCCCAAGCAAATTTTTGGATGCGCAGCGCGATTCCTCCTGATGCAACCGGCAGCCCGGAAAGTCGGGTAGAAGTAGCAAAGGCAGTGCCGCGGCTCAATGACGTGCCAAAATAATTCCCGGGCGGTTTTCCCATTAACGGGGGGACACCGGTCACTTTACAAGCGTAAAAAAGCCCGTTGGACTCCAACGGGCTTTTTGTCTGGCGGAGAGGGGGGGATTCGAACCCCCGATAGGCTATGAACCTATACACGCTTTCCAGGCGTGCGACTTAAACCACTCATCCACCTCTCCTGGATTCGGGTCGCAGATATGCGAAGCCGCAGATTATAGCAGACATTTCGGGCTTTTCCAGTCCTTCCGGTTTTTCTTCGGAAAGATCCATCGCGATGACAAAAAAGAAGGGCGTTGCTTGTGGCAACGCCCTTCCTGTCTCCTCGGGCTCGTGACTCCTCTCTGTTGTCCTTTGCGGCCTGGGCCGTGCTTACTGCGCCTGCTTGAGCTGATCCAGGATGGCCGGGTTTTCCAGCGTGGAGACGTCCTGGGTGATCTGTTCGCCCTTGGCCAGCACGCGCAGCAGGCGGCGCATGATCTTGCCGGAACGGGTCTTGGGCAGGTTGTCGCCGAAGCGGATTTCCTTGGGCTTGGCGATGGGGCCGATTTCCTTGCCGACCCAGTCGCGCAGTTCCTTGGCGATCTGCTTGGCTTCGTCACCTTCCGGACGGGCGCGCTTCAGCACCACGAACGCGCAAATCGATTCGCCGGTGGTTTCGTCCGGCTTGCCCACCACCGCGGATTCGGCGACCAGCGGATGCGCGACCAGCGCCGACTCGATTTCCATCGTGCCCATGCGGTGGCCGGACACGTTCAGCACGTCGTCGATGCGGCCGGTGATGGTGAAGTAGCCGGTCTTTTCATTGCGGATGGAGCCGTCGCCCGCCAGGTAAAGCGTGCCGCCGAGTTCTTCGGGGAAGTAGCTCTTCTTGAAGCGTTCCGGATCGCCCCAGATGGTGCGGATCATGGACGGCCACGGACGCTTGACCACCAGGATGCCGCCCTGGCCATTGGGCAGGTCGTTGCCGGTTTCGTCCACCACCGCGGCCATGATGCCCGGCAGCGGCAGCGTGCAGGAACCCGGCACCATCGGGGTCGCGCCCGGCAGCGGCGTGATCATGTGGCCGCCGGTCTCGGTCTGCCAGAAGGTGTCGACGATCGGGCACTTCTCGCGGCCGACGTTCTTGTAGTACCACATCCAGGCTTCCGGGTTGATCGGCTCGCCGACCGACCCCAGGATGCGCAGCGAGGACAGGTCGAAGTTCTTGGGATGCACGTTGGCATCGGCTTCGGAAGCCTTGATCAGGGAACGGATGGCCGTGGGCGCCGTATAGAAGATGGTCGCCTTGTGGCGGGCGATCATGTCCCAGAAGCGGCCGGCGTTCGGATAGGTGGGCACGCCTTCGAACACGATCTGCGTGGCGCCGATGGCCAGCGGGCCGTAGGCGATGTAGGTGTGGCCGGTGACCCAGCCGATGTCGGCGGTGCACCAGAAGATGTCGTCGGGCTTGATGTCGAAGGTCCACTTCATCGTCAGCATTGCCCACAGCAGGTAGCCGCCGGAAGAATGCTGCACGCCCTTGGGCTTGCCGGTGGAGCCGGAGGTGTAGAGGATGAAGAGCGGATGCTCGGCGCCGACGAACTCGGGCTCGCAGGTCGCGGGCTGGTTGGCGGTGACGTCGTGCAGCCAGAGGTCGCGGCCGGCCTGCATGGCGACGTTGCCGCCGGTGCGGCGGTAAACGACCACGCTTTTCAGGTGCTCGCATCCGCCCATGCCGATGGCTTCGTCGACGATGGCCTTGAGCGGCAGCTGCTTGCCGCCGCGGACCTGCTCGTCGGCGGTGACCACGGCCACCGCGCCGGCATCGATGATGCGTTCCTGCAGGGACTTGGCGGAGAAACCGCCGAAGACCACGGAATGGGTGGCGCCGATGCGGGCGCAGGCCTGCATGGCGGCGATGCCTTCGACCGACATCGGCATGTAGATCACGACGCGGTCGCCCTTCTTGACGCCCAGCGACTTCAGGCCGTTGGCGACCTGGCAGACCTTGTCGTGCAGTTCCTGGTAGGTGACGCGGGTGACCTTGCCGTCGTCGGCTTCGAAGATCACCGCCGTCTTGCCGGCATTGCCGTTCTGCAGGTTGCGGTCGAGGCAGTTGTAGGACACGTTGAGCTGGCCGTCCTCGAACCACTTGTAGAACGGGGCGGCGGATTCGTCCAGGGTCTTGGTGAAGGGCTTGTGCCAGGCGAGGTTCTCGTTGGCGAGGCGGGCCCAGAAGCCTTCATAGTCGCGCTCTGCTTCGGCGCACAATGTCCGGTATCCTTCCATGCCCGAAATGGCAGCGTTCCTTGCCAGGTCGGCGGGCGGTTCGAACATCCTGCTCTCTTGCTTCAACGAATCGGTCTCGGACATGCTAGGTCTCCTCAGGCGGCATTTGGAATGACGCAAAGTTAATTGTTCTGTCTTACTGAAGCCTTACACTGCCTGGCGGGCGCCCCCGCTGGGCCTCCTGGATCCGGCAGCCTATCCTTTCAAGTTATCTCTGTTCTTTGCCGCCTGGATATTGAGCAAGCTCATACCTCTTGTTTTTGTTGCATCGCAAGAAAATCCGGAAAGGCCTCCTGCCAGCGTGTAAAATGTCGGGGTTTCAATTCCGGCCCGCATGCGGCGACCCGCACGGAGCCTGGCGCCGATGTCCGAACGCCGCGGCCGGAACGAACTGGTCGACACATTGGCGCAGGCGGCTTCCCCCGGGTTCCGCCCACTCGAACAGCCACGACACCGTCTATTCCACTGACCTTTGCGAACCACATCATGACCATCATCAAGCAAGAAGACCTGATCGAATCCGTGGCGGCAGCGCTGCAGTACATCAGCTACTATCATCCGGTCGACTACATCAAGCATCTCGCGCGCGCCTACGAGGTCGAGCAGAGCCCGGCAGCGAAGGATGCGATCGCCCAGATCCTGACGAACTCGCGCATGTGCGCCGAGGGCAAGCGCCCGCTGTGCCAGGACACCGGCATCGTCAACGTCTACCTGAAGATCGGCATGGAAGTGCGCTTCGAAGGCTTCTCCGGCTCGATCACCGACGCCGTCAACGAAGGCGTGCGCCGCGGCTACAACAACCCGGACAACGTGCTGCGCGCCTCGGTCGTGGCCGACCCCCAGTTCGACCGCAAGAACACCAAGGACAACACCCCGGCCGTGGTCCACATGGAAGTCGTGCCCGGCAACACCGTCGACGTGCAGGTCGCGGCCAAGGGCGGCGGCTCGGAAAACAAGTCCAAGTTCGTCATGCTCAATCCTTCCGACTCGGTGATCGACTGGGTGCTCAAGACCGTCCCGACCATGGGCGCGGGCTGGTGCCCGCCGGGCATGCTGGGCATCGGCATCGGCGGCACCGCCGAGAAGGCCATGATGATGGCCAAGGAGTCGCTGATGGAAGACATCGACATGTACGAACTCAAGCAGCGCGGCCCGCAGAACAAGACCGAGGAAATGCGCCTCGAGCTGTACGAGAAGGTCAATGCCCTCGGCATCGGCGCGCAAGGCCTCGGCGGCCTGACCACGGTGCTCGACGTCAAGATCAAGATGTACCCGACGCACGCCGCGTCCAAGCCGGTGGCCATGATTCCGAACTGCGCGGCCACCCGCCACGCTCACTTCGTGCTCGACGGCTCCGGCCCCGCCTACATCGACCCGCCCGCGCTGTCCGAATGGCCGGAAGTGCACTGGACGCCCGACACCGAGAAGTCCAAGCGCGTCAACCTCGACACCCTGACCAAGGAAGAAGTCGCGTCCTGGAAGCCGGGCCAGACCTTGCTCCTGAACGGCAAAATGCTGACCGGCCGCGATGCCGCGCACAAGCGCATCCAGGACATGCTGGCCAAGGGCGAGAAGCTGCCCGTCGACTTCACCAACCGCGTGATCTACTACGTCGGCCCGGTCGATCCGGTGCGCGACGAAGTCGTCGGCCCAGCCGGCCCGACCACGTCCACCCGCATGGACAAGTTTACCGACATAATGCTCGCCCAGACCGGCCTGATCGCCATGATCGGCAAGGCCGAGCGCGGCCCGGTCGCCATCGAGTCGATCAAGAACCACAAGTCGGCCTACCTGATGGCGGTCGGCGGCTCGGCCTACCTCGTCTCGAAGGCGATCAAGGGCGCGAAGGTGCTGGGCTTCGAAGACCTCGGCATGGAAGCGATCTACGAGTTCGAGGTCAAGGACATGCCGGTTACCGTCGCGGTCGATTCGAACGGCATCTCGGTGCACAACACCGGACCCAAGGAGTGGCAGGAGCGCATCGCGACCGGCAACTTCAAGGGCATCAGCCTGGCGACGGCCTGAGTCCGCAGTCATGACGAGATGA
The DNA here is from genome assembly GCF_010974945.1 of Noviherbaspirillum galbum. Lineage (GTDB taxonomy): Bacteria > Pseudomonadota > Gammaproteobacteria > Burkholderiales > Burkholderiaceae_D > Noviherbaspirillum > Noviherbaspirillum galbum. The sequence goes on from NZ_JAAIVB010000012.1 coordinate 101,148, forward strand.
CGGCATGACGTCCACCACGGCGGACCATGCACCGATGGGCACTGCGGTGCCCATCGGCGTTTTTGATTCCGGCATCGGCGGCCTGTCGGTGCTGCGGCACATCCGCGCCCTCCTGCCGCAGGCGGACCTGATTTATTTTTCCGATGCGGCCTACGCGCCTTATGGCGGCCGAAGCGAGGAAGACATCCGCGCGCGCTCGGTGGCGATCACGGACTTTCTCGCCGGCCAGGGCATCGGCGCGCTGGTGGTCGCCTGCAACACCGCCACCGCCGCCGCCATCGCGGCCCTGCGCGCGCGCCATCCTGCCCTGCCCATCGTCGGCGTCGAACCCGGCCTCAAGCCAGCGGCAGCTGCCACCCGCTCGGGCATCGTGGGCGTGCTTGCCACCGAGCGCACCCTGGCCAGCGCGCGATTCCAGGCCTTGCACGACCAGGTTCAGGCCGCCACGCAGGTCCGCTTCCTGACCCAGGCCTGCCACGGCCTGGCCGACCAGGTCGAGAAGGGCGAGCTGCGTTCCGCCGATACCGCGCGCCTGCTCGGACGCTACCTGCCGCCCCTGCTCGACGCCGGCGCGGACACCTTGGTGCTTGGCTGCACCCACTACCCTTTCGTCCGGCCATTGATCGAAGAAATCGCCTTCGCCAGGCGCAAATCGCCGGTCACGATCATCGATACCGGCGAACCTGTAGCGCGACAGCTCGTGCGTCTGGTCGGCACCGCGTGCCCTGCCCTGCCCGGCTCCGGCCGGACCATGGCATTTACCACCGGCAATGCTACGGCGCTGCGGCATGCATTCAAGCGCCTGCTCGCGCTCGAGGTCGAGGTGACGCATCTCCTCGCCGAATGACCGGCCAACTTTCTTCGCCGAACATTTGCCACATTCCCTTTGGCTTTGTATAATGGCGAGCTTGCCGGATGTTCATTCCGGCGAATGTTTCAATGGTGGCCGTAGCTCAGTTGGTAGAGTCCAGGATTGTGATTCCTGTCGTCGTGGGTTCGAGTCCCATCGGCCACCCCAAAGAATACAAGCGCAAAGCCCAGTCACCCGACTGGGCTTTGTTGTTTTTGACGCCGAAAGCATCCTCAATTCGCCGTCGTTTGCGGCATGAATGAAATTCCTGAATCGTGGCGAACGACACGGACACAATCCGGTCATCGATAAAAAAGGCGCCCGAAGGCGCCTCTCCTGAGGTCCAACCCAGCCTGGCATTCAATTCAGCCTTGCCCTCCGGGGCGCCGGCAAATTGCGGACGGACGGCGTCGCGGTGGCGAATGTCACGGCCGAGGTTGGCGCCATCGCGGGAGTCGAGTCATCCAGCTTGAACTGACCGACCGCCTCAGCAAGTGCCGCTGCCTGATCCTGCAAGCTGGCCGCGGCGGCAGCGGCTTCTTCCACCAATGCCGCATTTTGCTGGGTCACGGTATCCATCTGCGTCACCGCCTGATGCACCTGCGCAATCCCGCTGCTCTGCTCCTCGCTCGCCGCGGTAATCTCGCTGGTGATGTCGGTCACATGCTTGATGCTGCTTAGAATTTCATCCATCGTCGAACCGACTTTTTCCACCTGGCTCACGCCGCGCGTGACCTGCTCGTTCGACGTGTCGATAAGCGCCTTGATTTCCTTGGCGGCCTGCGCGGAGCGATGCGCCAGGTTTCTGACTTCGGACGCAACGACGGCGAAGCCCCGTCCCGTCTCTCCGGCTCGCGCGGCTTCTACCGCCGCATTCAAGGCAAGAATGTTGGTCTGGAATGCAATGCTGTCAATGACACCGATGATGTCGCCGATCTTTGCCGATGAGGAACTGATCTGTCCCATCGTATCCACGACCTCCGACATCAGCTTGCCGCCTTTTTCCGCATACTCGGCGGATGCCATGACCAACTGGTTCGCATGGCGGGAGCTCGCGGAATTCTGCTGCACCGTCGACGTCAGCTCTTCCATGGAAGAAGCCGTTTCCTCCAGCGACGCCGCCTGTTGTTCGGTTCGGGAGGAAAGGTCGATGCTGCCCTGGGCAATTTCACCAGCCCCGAGTTTTACGGCCTCGCTGCTGGAGCGGATACTCTTGATCGTGGCGGCCAGCTTGTCGACGAATCGGTTATAGGCCTTGGCAATCTGGGCAACTTCGTCTTTACCGACTTCCTCGATCCGCCGGGTCAGGTCGCCCTCGCCCTGTCCAATGTCGACCATGGCACGGCGAACTTCCTCCAATTGACGAAGCGAACGCGCCACCAGAATGCCGATGACGCTGGCAGCCAATGCAACCGCCAGCAATGCCGTGAGTAAAGACGATTTCAACAACGCGGTCAGGCCGGCAGTCGCATCGGCTTTGTCGAGCGCAATGACGAGGTACCAGTCCGCGCCTTCTATCTTTTCGACTCGCATCAATACATCGCGGTTCTCCAGCGTGATCGCAAGCGTTTTTTTCGATGCCGCCAATTCCTTAAGTCCGTCTGCGCTAAGGTCTTTTTGCACATCCTTGACCGGCACTTCGTTGAATTTATCCTGCTTGTGGACGATGACGTTCCCGTCGCCGCCAACCAGAAAGCCGTAGCTGTTCTCCGTTGGCTTGATGGCGCGAACTTGCGCCGCGATGCGCGTCAATGCGATGTTTGCGCCCAATACCGCAATTGGCGCTTCAGGCGGACCAACCGGAACTGCAAACGTCACGATGCGCACGCCGGACAACGCAGACTTGAACGGAGCGGTCAGAGTGGGTCCCCGTTCCTTCAGCGCCTTCGTGTACCAGGGACGCACCGTCGGGTCGTAATCAGCCGCAGCCTTGCTGCCATCCCCATACACCATCCGCTTGTCCGGATAGCCGATATAAGCTCTCTCTAAATCGCCCGCCGCCGTGGCGGCACGCAATACCGGGCCGGGGTCGTCCGCTGTCACGGCTTCTTTCATCGAAGCGGTGACGAGCCGTTTTGCCCTGAGCCAAACCTCCAGCGCGGCGGCATTGCTTTTTGCAGCAGACGTTAATTGCTCTTCCAGCGCGTCCTGCAATTGAACCTTGGCTGTAATGAAATTAGCTGCGCCAAGCCCACCTACGCTTAGTACGACCCCCGCGAGGCTAATGACCAGTAGCTTAGTGCGCAAAGATGAAAACACGATTCCTCCAAATGACCATACCCAGGATTTAATTTAATGACTTTTTAAGTCGCTCTTTATTTTTTTAAAAAATCATAACAGCCACTTTTATTGCTCCAAGGCACTATTTTTCTTTTCTGAGAAGTCTGTCGGTTACTCACAACAGAACGAAGATTCTTTTTCTTTGCACCGTTCACAAGCAGAGGAATAAATGACGGTTTTGTCGGACGTCCTTTTGGCATCTAACCAAAATGACGAATCCTGTAGCACGCAAGAGGATGTCCATTACATATCTATCCGGCTTGGGCTGGCGTTCGAGGTGGAGGCCATGAAGGCGCAACGGAGCTTCGTCGTGCGAACCGTCCCCCGGCTCCACGTAAGACCAAGTGCCTGCCTCCGTCGCCCTCCTAGCTGTCGGTACTTTTTACACTTAGTAATCTCGTCTCGAAACGCCTCAAAAATTTGAAATTTAAGTTATTAATTTTTATAGGTTTTTTTCCGGGGCTCATGACAGGCATGCTTTCTGCTGTTACTAGCTTGCGTCACACCCAACCACTTGATTGAAAACGCAAGGGAGAAAAAAATGAAAAAACTGTTTGCATCTGCCGCACTGGCTCTTGGCCTCATCGCCAATGCCCATGCGGTGATTTTCAATTCACAGACGGCTATTCCGGACAGCATGGTGCTCATCAATTTCAATGGCACCGGACTGGACTGGGTGTACGCCGGACCGATCGCCCCGAATGAATTCGGCCCCAACCAGATCGCCCCCGCATCCTATCGAGCCGCCGAAGGCTGGCGTACCGCGACCGCGGCGGAGTGGGCATCGCATCCGGCCTGGAACGACTTCATCGCGCCGGGCAATCCCGGAAACATCGTGAACCCGGGAACCTTCACCGATCACTCTGCCTATCTCTTCACCACTGAATACTGGAGCGATTTCAGCCATGTCGACGCGCAGGACTTCGCCGCCGGACGGGTCACCGATGGCGTGAATGGCGTCGTGAGCGGCGTGCCGGAAACCATCTACGTCAGGACGAGCGCGGTCAGCGGCCGCGTCCCCGAACCCGGATCGGTCGCACTGTTGCTGTCGGGTGTCATCGGCCTTGGCGCCGCGCGCCGGCGAAAAGCCAGGAAATAAGCGTCCGGCCATTCCCGGTTCGAAAAAAGCAAAGGCCCGGTGGTCGCACCGGGCCTTTCTGTTTTTCGGATCAATGTATTCGCGGCGTGACCAACTGCCTCCATCCGCTAAACTGGCGGGCACGATCATCTTGAAGGAGCCCGTGCATGGAAGTCACGATCTACCACAACCCGAGTTGCGGCACTTCGCGCAATACCCTCGCCCTGATCCGCAACGCCGGTGTCGAGCCGACGGTCATCGAATACCTCAAGACGCCGCCTGACCGCGCCACGCTGCAGGCGCTCATCGCGAAGGCCGGCCTGACGGTACGCGAGGCCATCCGCGAAAAAGGCACGCCCTATGCCGAACTCGGCCTGGACGATCCCGCGCTGACGGACGACCAATTGCTGGATGCGATGGTCGTCACGCCGATCCTGATCAACCGCCCGCTGGTCGTCACGCCCTGGGGCGTGCGCCTCTGCCGGCCATCGGAACTGGTGCTCGACATACTGCCCTTGCCGCAGCAAGGGCCGTTTGCCAAGGAGGACGGCGAGGTGGTCATCGATGCCAGCGGCAAGCGGGCCAAGGCATAGTCAAGACCGCCGGCCTCAGCTTCCCTGGCGCGACTGGAATTCGGGCACGAACAGCTCATTCCACTTCGCGGGCTTGGTCTTGATGGTGCCGGCCTTGCCCATGAAGTTGATGTACTGCGAAATGCCGTTGGGCGTGGTCGAGAACTGCGTCTCCGGATCGTCCAGCATCTTTTCCACTTCATCCTGCGTCATCTTCACCTTGGACACGCGCAGGAAGGTGGCCGCCGCGCCCTTGTGGTCCTTCTGGATATAGGCGTTCGCCTCTTCCTGCGCCGCCATGAAGGCTTTCGTCAGTTTCGGATTCTGGTCGACGAAGGGCTTGGCGGCAAACACCACGTCGAGCGTGATGTTGCCCAGCACCTTGGCCGAATCCACCACGCGGGTGATGCGCGAATCCTTCAGCTCCTGGTAGGAAAACGGCGGCGAGGTGAAGTGGGCGGTGATCTCGGTCTTGCCGGACAACAGCGAGCCCACGGCTTCAGGATGGCCAAGGCTGACGGTCATCGGATCGAGCTTCGCATAATTGTCGGCGCCGAACTCCTTGGCCGCGACCATCTGTAGCACCACGGCGGAGAGCGAGGTCTTGATGCCGGGGATGGCGATCTTGTCCTTCGGCGTGAAGTCCTTCAGCGACTTGATGTTGGGGTTGTTGGTGTTGAGCCAGAGCGAGGAGGTGCTCAGCGCCCCCAGGCCGATCACTTCCGAGCGCGGAATGCCATGCGCTTTCGACCAGAGGGTGATGAAGCCCGGCGCGCCGATGCCGGCAACGTCCAGATTGCCGGCAAGCATGGCGTCATTGATGACGTTGCCGCCATCGAGCGTCAGCCATTCCGTCTTGACGTCGCCCAGCCCGGCGGATTTCGCATGTTTCTCGATGAGCTGCTGGTCGCGCATCACCATCAGCGGCAGGTAGAGGATGCCGTAGCCGTGCGAGATGCGGATCTTGCCGGCTTCGGCGTGGGCCGACAGCGCGGACGCGGCGAGGGCGGCAAGGGCAGTGTTGAGGACGAGCTTGGTGAAGCTTCTGCGTTTCATGCGAGTCTCCTTTTGTAGGTTTGAGTTATCGGTTCAGGTTCTTTGCTTAGTGCGCCATGCCCCAGCGGCGGATGGTGCGTTTTTCGATGTTCGCGAAGATCACGTTTTCCACGAACAGGCCGATCATGATGACGAAGAACAGGCCGGAAAACACGTTCGCGGTTTCAAGCTGGTTGCGGTTCTCGAAGATATACCAGCCCAGTCCGCCGGTGCCCGACGACACGCCGAACACCAGTTCCGCCGCGATCAGCGTGCGCCACGCGAAGGCCCAGCCGATCTTCAGGCCGGTGAGGATGCTCGGGAAGGCTGCCGGCACCAGGATGGAGCGGACGAGGGTGAAGCGCTTCAGGCCGTAGTTCTGGCCGACCATGGTAAGGGTCTTGGACACCGAGCGGAAACCGGCGTGAGTGTTGAGCGCGACCGCCCACAGCACCGAATGCACCAGCACGAAGATCACGCTGCCCGTGCCGAGGCCGAACCAGATCAGTGCCAGCGGCAACAATGCGATTGCCGGCAGCGGATTGAACATCGAGGTCATCGTTTCCAGGAAATCGTTGCCGATCTTCGAGCTGATGGCCAGCGTGGTCAGCAGCGCGGCGAGGCCGATGCCGATCGCGTAGCCGGCAACGAGCGTCTTGAGGGACACGGCCGCCCGCTCGAGCAGCACGCCGCTGCCGATGCCGGAAAGGAAGGCACTGATGGTCTCGCTGAAGCTGGGAAACAGCAAGGGGTTGCCGAGCCAGCGGCCGTAGATTTCCCAGACGGCGGCAAGCGCTACCAGCAGCACGGTCTTGCGCAGCCAGCCGAGGCGGTAGAGCGACTCCCAGGCCGACAGCGGCGCCTGCACGCTCGCGGCGGGCACGTGCGACGGGTCGAGGACGATCTCTGGACGATAGACGGGAGTAACGGGAATAGCGGGATTGGATTGCATGATGCGCCTCGGATGATCAGTGTGAAAACAGCATGGAATTGATCCGGCTTTCCAGCGCGGCCTGGCTGGCGGTGCCGAGCTCGCTTTCCGGGATGCTGTTGAGTTCCGCCTTGACCTGGCCGGGATGCGGCGACAGCAGCAGGATGCGGGTGCCGATGCGGATCGCTTCCTCGATCGAATGGGTCACGAAGAGCACCGTGAAGCGGGTGTCGTCCCAGAGGCGCAGCAGTTCGTCCTGCATCTTGCGGCGGGTGAGCGCATCGAGCGCCGCGTAGGGTTCGTCCATCAGCAGCACGTCCGGCTCCATGGCCATGCCGCGGGCGATAGACACGCGCTGCTTCATGCCGCCCGACAAGGTGTGGGGGTAGCTGTCGATGAACTTGGCCAGGCCGACCTTCTCGATGTAGTACGCGGCGCGCTCCTGCATCTCCCGGCCCTTCAGGCGGCCGCTGGCTTGCAGCGCGAATTCCACGTTCTGCCTGACCGTCTTCCACGGCAGGAGCTGGTCGAATTCCTGGAACACCATCATGCGGTCGGGTCCGGGCTCGCTTACCTCTTTGCCCTTCAGGCGGATCTTGCCGCTGACCGGCTGCAGGTAGCCGCCGATCGCCTTGAGCAGCGTTGACTTGCCGCAACCCGACGGGCCGAGCAGCACGAAGCGGTCCGAGGGGTAGACGTTGAAGCTGACGTGCTGGGTCGCGGTAACGAGATGCTCGCTGGTCTTGTATTGCAGCGTCACGCCGTCTATTTCCAGCAGGGGTGTGGGAAGTCCGGCGTCCGTCCCCTGGCGGGACAGCACCTGCGTCTCGATTTTCACGATCGTCTCCTTGGATGGATTGACTAAGTTTGCTTGTGGAGACATCCTAAGGGCCGAAGCTGTAACGAACCTGACATTTTCCCGCGGTCCGCCATGCGCATCCTCCTGGTTGAAGATACCGACGACGTCGCCCAGGCGATCGTCACCAAGCTGTCCGGCATCGGTCATACCGTCGACCGGGCGGCGGACGGCACCATGGCCGCCGGCATGATGACAGGCGAGTACGACCTGATTATCCTCGACGTCATGCTGCCCGGACTTGACGGCTTCACCCTCCTGTCGCGGCTGCGGGACGCGGGCCGCGACACCAAGGTGCTGATGCTGACCGCTTGCGGCGAGGTGGACGAACGGGTGCGTGCCCTCGATGCCGGCGCCGACGACTACCTGATGAAGCCCTTCGACTATCGCGAACTCGAGGCGCGCGTCAGGGTGCTGCTGCGGCGCACCGGCGGCGATGCCACCAACATGCTCGCCTGCGCCAACCTGACCATCGACCGCAAGAGCCGCGCGGCGGCGCTGGACGGCCTGCCGCTCGACCTGACGCGCCGCGAAGTCACCTTGCTGGAGATCCTTGCCTCCCGGCCCGGCCGCATCTTCGGCAAGGAAGAGCTCGTCGACCGGCTGTTCACCATCGACGACAATCCCAGCGCCAACGCCATCGAGCAATACGTTGCCAGGCTGCGCAAGAAGCTGGGCGCGGCGCAATTCGAGATCCGCACCCTGCGCGGCCTCGGCTACCAGCTCGCGCTCAAATGATCAAGGTCGGCAAGTCGCTTTATGCGAGGCTGGTGGTGCGCATGGCAGCTGTGCTGGCTGCCAGCGCGGTGCTGCTGCTGGGCGCGATCTGGTTCTCGACCCAGATCGCAGTCGACGATGCCTACGACCGCATCCTGACCGGCAGCGCGCTGCAGATCGCCGAGAACCTGTGGTACGAGCATGATCGGGTGAACATCGACCTGCCGGTGGCGGCGTTCGCCATGCTCACGCCGGGCGACCGGGTGCTGTTCAACGTCCTCGGCCCGGACGGCCGCAGCATCGCCGGCGATCCGGACTTTCGCCCGGACATTCCCTGGAAGAAGCTGGATTCCGGTCCGGTGCTCATGGATGGCCATTACCAGGACCTGCCGATCCGCATCGCCGTCATCGGCCGCGCGATGCCGGTCGCCAGCGGCAACCGCTGGGCGGTGGTCATGATGGCCCAGAGCCGCAACGCCCGCTCCGCCTTCCTCCAGGGCTTCGTCACCAAGGTGCTGCTGGTGATACTGGTGACCGGCATCCTGACCGCCATAGCGGGCATGTTTACCCTGTTTCAGGCGCTGTCGCCGCTCAAGCGCATCGAGAGCGCCATCCAGCAGCGCGACCTGAACGACCTGCAGCCGCTGCAGATGACGGTGCCGGGCGAACTGCATGCGGTGGTCAGCGCCATCAATGCCTTCATGGTCCGCCTTGCCGCGCGCCGCCAGATCATGCAGCGGGTCATCGGCGAAGCGGCGCACCAGCTGCGCACGCCCGTGACCGCGCTCATTTCCCAGCTCGAGCTGCTTGACGCCGAGACCGACGAGGACAAGCGCCAGGCCTATCTGGAGCGCCTGCGCCAGCGCCTGCATGACCTCGGCTCCCTGGTCAACCAGCTGCTGCAGCATGCGATGGTGCTGCACCGGGCGGACGCGGTGCCGAAGGCGCGCATCGACCTCAAGGCGCTGACCCGCAAGGAAGCCATGGAGGTGTTGTCGGAGGCGGACCGGCCGCTCGACCTCGAGCTCAGGGTGCCGGACGGCGACTGCTTCGTCGATGCCGACGAGGTCAGCGTGCGCGAGGCGCTGCGCAACGTCCTCCGCAATGCGCTGAAGCATGGCGCGCGCAGCTTCCTGCACATCGAGATGAACGATCTCGGCGCGCAGGTCGAAATCCGGGTGATCGAGGACGGCCCCGGCATTCCCGAGACCGAATGGGCCCGTGTGCGCGAGCCCTTCTCGGCACGCGACACGGCCGCGGGCGGCGCCAGCCTCGGCCTGTCCATCGTCGACGAAGTCATGCGCGCGCACCGGGGCGAATTGCGCTTCGAGCGCGTCGCCGGGCAGCGCTTCGCCGTCATCCTTCGCTTTCCCAGTTCCGGAGTGCCGACGCCTTAGACTTCTTCGTGCCCGCGAGGCGACGGCCGGTGCAGCGGAAGGTTGCCATGGCAGTGCGAACGATGGCAAAGTGCCTGCTGGGATGCCATCGGGCAAGGAAGGCGGTTTTCCGGGAGGTGGCCGCATCAGCCTCCAAAACATGGGAAGCGGAAAATCGCCAGCATGCATAATATTGAATCATGACAACAGCGCCCTGTCCGACGGGCGCCATCCAGCGTTTCTTTCCCTCCGAAGAGGGAAAGCGAGGAGACCATGCAGCACCAGACAGGACACGTTCCAGACATCGCACTGGAGCTTGAGAAATACCGGCGGGTGTTCCGCGCCATGCCGGATTACGCGACATTTTCACACCTGAAGACCGGCTTCTTCATCGATGTCAACCCGGGATTCGAGCGTTTGACCGGCTACCGGCGCGATGAAGTGCTCGGCAGGACCGCGGGCGACATCGATCTCTGGGTGAACAAGGATCACCGCGCCGGCGTCGTTGCCGCCCTGAATACCACCGACTCCGTCACGATCGAGACCCAGTTCCGCGACCGCGAGGGAACGATCATCGACGTGGAAGCATCCTGCGCCATCTTCAACTTCAACGGCGAGCCGCTGCTGGTTGCCATCGTGCGCGACATTACCCTGCGCAAGCGCCAGGAACAGGAGCTGCAGAAATACCGCAACACCCTGGAAAACCTGGTGGCCCAGCGCACCGCCGATCTCGAGGCGGCCATGCAGAAGCTGAGCGAGCTCGCGGTGCATGATGAGCTTACCGGCGTGGGCAACCGGCGCGATCTCAATTTCCGGCTCGACCAGGAATACCAGTCGTTCAAGCGCCTGGCCTATCCCTGCTGCATCGCGGTGTTCGACCTCGACAGCTTCAAGGAAGTCAACGACCGCTTCGGCCACCAGACCGGCGACGAGGTCATCAAGGCCTTCGCCGCGATCATCCAGCGCGAAATGCGCGCCACCGATTACCTTGCCCGCTATGGCGGAGATGAATTCGTCCTGCTGCTGAAGGGCGCCTCGCCCGATGTGGCGCAGGCGGCGCTGAACCGCATGCGCGAAGCCGTCCTGCAGCATGACTGGGCGTCATTCGCTCCGGGGATCAGGCTGACCGCCTCGATCGGCATGGCGGCCTTCGACGCGCGCGAAAGCGCGGACGCAAGCTTCCGCCGCGCGGACAAGGCGCTGTATGCCGCCAAGCACGCGGGCGGCAACCAGATCGTCATGGCCGATCAGCATCCCTGAAAGGGAGCCGCCTGGGTCAGCGGCTCAGCCAGCTTCTCACTCCGCGCCGGCAGCGACTGCCTTTCTGGCAATCCTGACTGGCTGCGATCCGGACGCCTGTCGCGGCAGGCTGGAGCGCCGCATCACGCTCTCGAGCGTCGCGCCGTCGAGCACCTTCAGATAGGCATGGGTGGCGTTGGCCAGCACGCCCTTGAGCGCGCAGGCGGCCGACAGGGCGCACGTCGCCTTGTCTTCGTCGAAACATTCCGCCATGTAGAAATCCGTTTCCGTCTGCCGCACCACGTCGCCGATGTTGATGTCGCGCGGCTCGCGTCCCAGCCGCAGGCCGCCGTTGCGGCCCCGTACCGTATCGATCAGGCCCATCAGGCCAAGCTGGTGGACCACCTTGGTGAGGTGGTTCTTCGCGATGCCATGGAAATCGGCGATCTCCTGCACCGTCACCAGTTCATCGCGGTGGGACGCAAGATACATCAGGGTGCGCAATGCGTAGTCGGTGTAGGAAGTGAGGCGCATGATTCGAGACCCGTGGCATGGCCGGCGCGATCGGACCGCAGCCCTCGCGCGGGCGGTGAACATGAAAGAAGCATTTATTCTATATGTTTGGAGACGGACGCGAGGAATTTTCGACCTATGCCCGGCATGCATGCCTTGCATGGCGGACAAGCCCGGCCGGCTTGACTCCCGGAACCCCGTGCTCACGGGCTTTGACACGCGCGGCAATTCTTCCTATAATGCGCGTCTCCATTCCCTGATAGCTCAGTCGGTAGAGCGACGGACTGTTAATCCGCAGGTCCCTGGTTCGAGTCCAGGTCGGGGAGCCAGAATGCAAGGGCCCGTGTCGTCAAGTCACGGGCCCTTTTCATTTTGTCCGTGTCATCCATTCAATGCGCCGGTGCCGGCTTGCCATTTCACCTATCGTTGCCGGAGCGCGGTCATGATACGCTCTGGCACGACATCACGACCCCGGTTTGCACGCCAGCGCATGTTCCTGAAACGACTCCAGAAATCCGTCAACGACCGCGGCATCGGCGCCTATCTTGCGCTCGCCTTTTCCGGGATGTCGATCCTGCTTACCGTGCTGCTCGCGGAAGTGCTGGAAGAGGCCGCGATCGAGGAGGTGAAGGCAAGCATCGGCCATGGCCTTGCCGAAGTGGCGCACCAGGCCAGCGTGCGCCTGGACCGCAGCATGTATGAACGTTACCGCGAGATCAAGCTGCTGTCGCAGCGCCCCGACCTGCTGTCCGGCACCGAGGACGATGTCGACGAACGGCGCGCCACCCTCGACGCCCGCATGGCAACCTATCCCTACTATGCCTGGATCGGCCTGGTCGATACCCGGGGCAAGGTGCTGCTTGCATCGCATCGCATGCTGGAAGGCGCGGATGTGTCGCAGCGGCCGTGGTTCGGCAATGCGCTCAAGGGCGTCAACGTCGGCGACGTGCATGAAGCGAAACTTCTCGCGAAACTGCTGCCCTCGCAGGACAGCGAGCCGCAGCGTTTCGTCGACATCGCCTTTCCGATCGCCGGCCGCAACGGTGAAGCGCAGGGCGTGATCGGCGTCCACCTGTCCTGGCAATGGGCGCGCGATGTCGAACAGTCCATCCTCGAACCGATCGCCCGGCGCAGGAAGGTGGACCTGCTGATCGTCGACCGCGAAGGCAAGGCGCTGCTCGGACCGGCGGGCCTGCAAGGCCAGACGCTGGACCAGGGCAGCGTGCGGCGCGCCCGCGGCGCCGAAGGATACGAAGTGGAAACCTGGCCCGACGGCCGCAGCTACCTCGTCGGCTTCAGCCCCACCAAGGGCCACCAGTCTTATCCCGGCCTGGGGTGGAGCGTGCTGGTGCGCGCCGACGTGGACGAGGCGTTCGCGCCGGTGCGTCGCATCCGGCAACGCGTGATGTTCTGGGGCATCGCGATTGCCCTGTCGTTCAGCGCGCTCGGGCTGCTGCTGGCGCGCCGCATCACCCGGCCGCTCTGGGGACTGGCGCGCGCCGCGCAGGGCATGCAGCGCGGCGAGGCGGTCGCCATTCCCGCCATGGACCGGAGTTATTTCGAAGTTCGTTCGCTGGCAGGCTCGCTGCAGTCCTTGGTGAGCGACCTGATGCAAAAGACCGCCGCGCTGCGCGAACTCAACCTCACGCTGGAGCAGCGCGTCGAGCGGCGCACCCATCAGCTCGAACAGGCGCTGGCCGCGGTGCGCGCCAACGAGCGGCGCATCCAGGCGATCATCGAAAGCGCCCAGGATGCCTTCGTTGCCATCGACATGGAGGGCAAGGTCTACGAGTGGAGCTCGCAGGCGGAAAAAACCTTCGGCTGGCGCCGCGAGGAGGTGCTCGGACTGCCGCTGGAAGAACTGGTGCTGCCGCAGCGCTACCGTTCCAGCCTGCGCAAGTCGATCGCCATGTACCGCCAGACCGGCACGGCGCCGGGCGGACGCATGGAACGTCTCGTGATCGACCGCAGCGGACGCGAGTTTCCGGTGGAACTGACGGTGAGCCTGGGCGGCGCCAGCGATGGCTACTTCTTCGGCGCCTTCCTGCATGACATTTCCGACCGCAAGAAGGTAGAGCAGATGAAGAACGAATTCATCTCCACCGTCTCGCACGAACTGCGCACGCCGCTGACGTCCATCCGCGGCTCGCTCTCCATGCTGGCCAGCGGCATCGCCGGCGAACTTCCTGGCGATGCGCGCGAGCTCATCGACATTTCCTACCAGAGCTGCGAGCGCCTGGTCAGGCTGGTCAACGACGTGCTCGACGTGGAAAAGATCGCCTCCGGCAACATGACCTATCACATGCAGCATCAGCCCTTGCTGCCCATGCTGCGTCAGGCCATCGACGCCATCGAAGGATACGCCACGCAGTATGGCGTCGACGTCCGGCTTGCCGCCGGCAACGATCAACAGCCTGGCGGTGGCGACGCCATCGTCCGCATCGATGCCGACCGCATGATCCAGGTCATGACCAACCTGCTGTCGAACGCCATCAAGTTTTCCCCTTCCGGCGCTATCGTCGACATCGACGTGGAACGGAAGGATGGCCGGGTGCGGATCGCGGTGCGCGACCAGGGCAGCGGCATCCCCGACGAATTCCGCGACCGGATCTTCGGCAAGTTCGCCCAGGCCGACGCCACCGATTCGCGCAAGAAAGGCGGTACGGGACTGGGCCTGAACATCTGCAAGAGCATCGTCGAAGCGCATGGCGGAACGATAGGCTTCGACAGCGTGGCGGGACAGGGAACCACCTTCGAGGTCAGCCTGCCGCTGGGCGGCTGACGGCCGGGTGCCTTAATCCAGGCCGTGCACGGCCATGCCGCCGAAGGAGGACCAGGCGGAAAACTGGCTTTCCAGTTCTGGCAGCAGGCGCATGAGACCTTCGGCATCCTGGTGAAAGCTGGTGGCGCTGCCATCGGCGAGCCATTCGCCAGTCTTCGCAAACGACGGTCCCGACGGGTTGGGCAGCGCTTCGCCAAGATGCAGCAGCACGGCATGGCTGCCCGCGCCAACCAGCCAGATGTCGCCACGCTCCGCTTTCGCATAGCGCTCGTGCCGTTCCGGCGCCACGCGCCCTGCCTCGAGGGCAATCCTTACCTGCTTCCCGAAGCGCTGTCCCCAATCGAGGAAGGGGGCGGCGAAGCCATAGATTTCATCGTGCCGGGTGCGGTAATCCATCACGTTCAGGCTGGCCACATGCGGTGCGAGATCACGCAGCAGCGCCTGCTTGCCGTGCCACCAGTAAGGCACCACCATCTCCAGCGGCAAACCTTTTCCCCCGGCGCTGCCCGTCCCCTGCCCTGCCGCCGCGAGCGCGCGCACCAGGGCCAGGTAGCGCGCATCCCAATCGGCTTCCGCGAGGGCATATGCCGGGAGCAGGTAGGGTTCGACGTCGAACTGCATGCCGGCGAGGCGCGCGCCGGGATTGCGCGCGTTATAGCTTGCATAGGCCTTGGCGCGGGCCACTGCCTTGGGCTGCTCCGCCGGCATGACCATGCGCGGATCGCCATCGACGGACCAGACCGCGATGCCGTCCCGTGCGGCTGCGCGGATGAAGCGCGCCAGCGCCGGGGCATCGGCCACCGCGCCATCCGTTACCGGCACCGACACGAAGAGCGCACGCATGCCTTGTCCGCGGGCACGCCGCAGGAGGCTGTCCGGGTCCTGCCGCCATTCGGCCGCATCCCATTGCCAGGCCGCCCGCGCCGGCGCTGGCCGGGAACGATCCGGCATGAGGCAGAAGGAAGACAGGTTCAGCTCGCCGCCGTCGGTGCCGCAGGCGATCGAGAAATGGCGCCATCGCGATCTGTCCCAGCCCTGCATCGGCAAGGCTACCTGCCAGACGGACTGACCTTCGCCCAAGGCGTCGATCCAGCCGATTCGCGTTCCCGCCTCCCGCTGCGCGAGATCGGCGTCCGCCGCCAGCAACTCGAACCTTCCCCGCCCCTGCAGACGCAACGCAAGGACGAGGTCGGCCAGCGGCATGACGCCGTCATCGCTCAGGATGACACCGGCAGGCCGCGCGCCGGGCCGGCATGTCATGCGCAGTTGCCCATCCTTCAACGTGGCCCGAACGCGCTCTTCCGCGCCAAAGATTTGAAGACGCATGCGGGACAGCAGTTCGCTTTCCATCGGCAAGACTGGTGGCATGGACCCAGTGCCTGCGCCATCGCCAGAGCCTGCACTCATGATGGTTCGCCTTTCCCCGTCGGCCGCTTCCGGCTTCGACGTCACCAGCAGGCTGGAGCTTGCCAGCATTCCAGCGGGCACCGGCAGGACCGTATCGACCTGCCGGGCATCGAGCGGCAAGGCCACGCTGGCGCACCCCGGGTCGGCATGGCTGGCAATCTGCACCTGCATGCTTCCATCCGGCATGGAACAGGCCATGAGCTGCGCGGCGGCAACCGGAAGGGCCGCGCACAAGGAGGCTCCGAGGACGGCAGTAGGGAGGGTGGCGCGGCGGCGCATCAAGGCGCGCCGTCTCCGGTCCATGCGCCCTTGCGCTTCATCGTGCCCCAGCTGCCCTCGCTTTGCGTGGCCCAGCGGTACAAGCCGATCAGGCGCCACCAGCTGTTCAGCTGCCGGTAGCCGAGGTTTTCCAGCACCACAACCAGGGCGAGCAAGGCGATCTGCCTGCCATCGGGGTAAAGGTGGAAAGACATTTCTTCCAGCAGCAATCCGGAAGCCGACAGCAGGATTCCCAGGCCGATGGCAACGAAGAGAAATACGGCAAACGCCTGCCAGGAAACCCACCCGAGGAAGAAGGCGGCCAGCATGAACAGGTAGCCGCCCAGCTCGACCAGCGGACCTAGCCATTCGAACAGCACCATGAACGGGAATGCCACCCAGCCGGGCGCGCCGCCATGCCGGGTGAATGCGAGGCCCCAGTTGGCGGTCAGGCTTTCCGCCAGGCCGCGCTGCCACCGGATGCGCTGGTTGCGCAAGGTCTTGCGGTCTTCCGGCGCCTCGGTCCAGCATACCGGATCGGGGACGAACTCGATGCGATAGCGCCGGCCCTTCTCGCGCAGCATGCGATGCATGCGCACCACCAGCTCCATGTCTTCGCCGATGCTCTTGCTGCGGTAGCCGCCGGCCTCGATCACCGTCTCCTTGCGGAACACGCCGAATGCGCCGGAAATGATCAGCATGGCATTCATGGTCGACCAGCCGGTCCGGCCGAACAGGAAGGCGCGCAGGTATTCGACCACCTGGAACAGCGCCCAGGGATTGCGCGGGAGGCCGATGCGGGTCAGGAATCCGCCGCTCACTTGGCAGCCGTTCGCCACCCGCACCGTGCCGCCGGTCGCGACCATGCAGGGGTCGTTGACGAAGGGCTTCACCACCTTCTGCAGGCTATCCCGCTGCAGGACAGAGTCGGCATCGACGCCGCAGAACAGCGGATAGCGCGACGCGTTGATGCCGGCGTTGAGCGAATCCGCCTTGCCGCCGTTTTCCTTGTCGATCACGCGCAGGTTCGGATAGCGGGTCGAACGGTAGATGCCGCGCAGGGGCTTGACGTCGAGCTGCACGCGGTAGGCCTCCGGGAAGGGAAGCAACCCGAATTCCTTTTGCAGCACAGCCAGCGTGCCATCGCGGGAACCGTCATTGACCACGATGATCTCGAACTCGGAATAGGAAAGCTGCAGCATGGAGCGCACCGAAGCGGCGATCGTTGCCTCTTCGTTGTAGGCGGGAACGATGATGCTGATGGGCGGCTCCATCCCGGAATAGACCCGGGGCAGTTCGTCCAGCACGCGTTCCTGGTTGTGGCGCCGCAGCGCGACGATGGATATCAGGTTCAGGCCGAGATAGCTGGCGTTGAGAAGGATGAAGTAAGCCAGGACGAACCAGGTGATGGCATCGACGACCAGCTGCTGCCATTGATGCGGACTCATGCGGATGCTCCCTCCTCGCTGACCTGGCGCAGCATGTCCGCCGCATAACGATCGCTGCAGCGTGCCGCGATGTCCATCAATCCCTCCCTGCCCACGAACGGCAGCCGCGCCAGCGCATGCGCCGCGCGGTAGCGCACCCACCACTGGCTGTCGGAAAGCAGGCGCTCGAGCACCGCAAGCTCTTCCCGCCCGCCGGTGCGGCCGAGCGCCTTGGCGACCTGCACGCGCACGCGCCATTCGGCATGCTCCGCCAGGGGCCTGATCAGGGGCAGCAGTTCCGGGCCGGAGGCGATGCGCAGCGCGCCCACGAGGACAGGCGCGTCCGCGTGCTGCAGCAAGCGCCGCATCACGTCCGGCGGGAGTTCGAGCCGCAGCCCTTCGGCAATGCGCAGGGCGCGCGGCAAGGTTTGGGGGCGACCCGCGGACAACGCGGGCAGGATGTCCGCGAACAGCGGCAAGCAATCGGCGCGCGCTTCCATCAGGATGGTCGTTACCCGGGCCAGCGGCCAGTCGTCGCGTTCGATGAACCGGGGAAGCATGAGGTCCGCCGCCTTCCTGCCATCGATCTGGACGAGCGCCCAGATGGCGTTGAGCGAGAGCACGCTGTCATCTTCCGAGGCGGCGGCGGACAACTGTTCCCAGGAAGCGGCATCGCGCAAATGACCAAGCGCCAGCACCGAGAGCAGCCTTTCGGCGCGGTTGCCCTCCTTCAGCAGGCGGCGGGCATGCCGGTCGCACTCCAGGCGGTAGGCCAGCTGGTTGAGCGCGCCGCTGGCAGTCCCGCGCACCGATGCGTGCAGGTGCACCCACAGCTTGAGGAAGGGAACGCGCTCGGCGTCTTGCAGGACGGGCAAGGCATCGACCGGTTCTTCCATCAGGGCGGCATGCAGCAGCGGCCGCCAGGCGGAGACGACCGCCTGCTCGCGCCGCTCGGTTCGGCGCAGCGTCATCCGGAGCAGCACGATCTGCGCGCCCAGCAGCAGGGTCAGGCCAAGCGCGACGATGCCGGTCCAGAAGGCGACGACCAGGTAGGGATCAGAAAGCGTACTGTAGGCCAAGATTGATGCCGTTCCGGGAGTAAAGATCGCCCTGGCGTGTGCGGCTGATGCCGTAGTTGACCGCCCACCGGCGGTCGAGCCAGTGGTGCCCGGTCAGCGCAGCGGCCTTGACGCGGGTAATGACGACCGCCGCCGTGCCGGGAGCGGCGCCGGCGACGTTGGCCGCCTCCTCGCCCGCGGCAAGGATGAGCCCGATGGCACTGCGTTCGCCGTAGTAGTAGTTACCCCGGGCTTCGAAGGCATGCGCGGTCGTGCCGAGCGCACGCGCCGGGCGCCACGCGAGCGATGCGCTGGCATTGCCGGCATAGCGTTCCAGCATGAGCATGCCCTGGTTGACGTGCACATCCTCGTAGGCGGATTCACGCGCGCCCGCATGCAGCAGCCAGGCCGGGGCGAACTCCCACTGCGCGCCGGCGCCGAGCACATGGCGCGGCAGGACGCGATGCGTGCCGCTGGCGCCGCCCTCGACGCTGACCGTCAGGTCCGGCCGCAACGGCAGGACATAATTCGCTCCGAGCTGCGAATCGCGCAGCCCGAAACGTTCCGTCTGCCCGATCGACATTCCGAAGAGATGACGCGGCGCCAGGCGGTGATTGAACTGTATCTGCGTCTCGCGCCAGTCGGGCGAGCCGTTGCTCAACTGTTCGCGCCCGACGGACAGGCCGACGTCGCTTGCGAGCGGTGCCTGCTGCGCGGCGCAGGACAGCGGCACGATCATGGCGGCCAGGCAGGCGGAAAGACATGCGGCGACGCGCATCACCGTGCCCTCACGTAGCGGCGCACGCGCGCCAGCAACTCATTGGGCTGGAAGGGCTTGAGCACGTAGTCGTTCGCGCCGGCATCGAGGGCGCGGACGATGTCCTGTTCCAAGGTCTTCGCGGTGAGCATGACGATGGGAACGTCTTCCCAGCCGGCACGCGCCCGCGCCACGCGGACAAGTTCGAAGCCATCCACGTAAGGCAGCATCACGTCCATCAGCAAGAGGTCGGGACGAGGCCCGTGCATGATCGCCTCCTGGGCCGAACGTCCATCCGTCACCACCTCCACGCGGTATTGCTGGCGTTCCAGCATGAAGCGAAGGACGTGGGCGATATGTTCATCGTCTTCGACGACGAGCACGCCGGGCGTGGATTCTGGCGAATTTGACATGGCGGATCTGCGGCGCTGTGTGACTGTTCCCGCAGTGTAACTAAGTTCGCCGGATCATGCGCGCCGTCCGCGACGCATTCGTCGCGGGATGCGTCGGCGCCACACCTCTTGTCATTTCTTTTCGCCGGCTTCCTCTTCCGCTTCCTCTTCCGCGATGGCCAGGTTGAGGCCGCCATTGTCGGCGCCGGCCTGTCCGCGCTCGCCCCGCAGCTTGATCTGCAGCCGCAGTTCGTTGGCCGAATCCGCATTGCGGATGGCTTCGTCATAGCCGATGTGGCCGGCGTTGTAGAGATCGAACAGCGCCTGGTCGAAGGTGCGCATGCCCAGCTCGCGCGACTTGGCCATGTTCTCCTTGATGGTATGGAACTGGCCTTTCATGATCATCTCGGAAATGGTCGCGGTGTTGAGAAGGATCTCGATCGCCGCCTTGCGGCCCTTGCCGTCCTCGGTGCGCACCAGGCGCTGCGACACGATGGCCCGCAGGTTGGCCGACAGGTCGCCCAGCAATTGCGTGCGCCGCTCCTCGGGAAAAAAGTTGATGATGCGGTCGATGGTCTGGTTGGCATTGTTGGCATGCAGGGTGCCGAGGCAGAGGTGCCCGGTCTCGGCGAACGCGATCGCATGCTCCATGGTTTCGGTGTCCCGTATCTCGCCGATCAGGATTACGTCGGGCGCCTGGCGCAGGGTGTTCTTCAGGGCGTGGTGCCAGGAATGCGTGTCGACGCCGACTTCGCGGTGGGTGATCAGGCACGATTTGTTCTTGTGCACGTATTCCACCGGATCTTCCACCGTGATGATGTGGCCCGCCGAGTTGGCGTTGCGATAGTCGATCATCGCAGCGAGTGTGGTCGACTTTCCCGACCCCGTTCCGCCGACCACCAGCACCAGGCCGCGCTTGGTCATGATCACATCCTTGAGTACGGGCGGCAGGTCGAGCTTGTCGAAATTGGGGATTTCCGATGCGATGGTGCGGATCACCATCCCGACCTGCTGCTGCTGGACGAAGACGTTGACGCGGAAGCGGCACACGTTGGGCAGCGAGATGGCGAAGTTGCACTCGAACTCGGCATCGAATTCCGCGCGCTGCTTGTCGTTCATCAGGCTGTACGCAAGCTTGCGGGTGATGTCGCCCGTGAGCTTCTGCTGGCTCAGCGGCTTCATGGCGCCCTGCGACTTGATACTGGGCGGAAAATCCGCGGAGATGAACAGGTCCGAGCCGTTCATCTGGTGCATTGCCTTCAGCAGGGAATGCATGTAGTTGCGCGCCTCTTCCGGGCCGAAATTGCTGGACATGAACGACTCCTCCGATGGGCACGGCGGGGACCGTGGAAATGATTGAATTGCTGGCAGACAATTATCCTAGCCCCCCGTCCCGTCCGGCAAGTGCTTTGTTGCCATGCTTCATCCACAACCCGTTTTGCGGCACTGCATTGCAAGAATTACATCCATACAGGACAAAAATTGCGCATGCGTCGACCGCAACTTGGCGTTCGCGCAAGGGAATGGCCTTGTGCCGGCTGCAATATACCTTGTTGCCAACTTGGCATGCGGCTTGCTGATGTCATGGGCGAGTCACAACGTAGATCGGCGAGATGCGGGACATTGCCGCGCCTGATTGCGGGCAACCGCATGCAATCAGGCAATGCGTCATGCGTTGCTCGTTTTTCATCCTACTTCCTCCAAGGAGCGATTCATGGAAACAAACACCACACAGACTAATGGCAGTGACAAGTCCGCAGCAAACCAGGCCGCCGGCCAGGGCGGTACCCAAGGCAATGCGCAGAGCACCGTCCAGAACGCCGCCCAGAACCTGAAGGACAAGGCATCGACCTTCACCCAGGCAGCCAAGGGCATGTTCAACGAAGCGAAGGGCAATGCGCAGCAGAGCGCCGCCAGCATGCGCAGCGACCTGTCCAGCCTGAAGAACGAACTCGACGCCCTCGTCAACCGCGCACCCAGCCTGTCCGACGACGAACTGTCGCAGGCGCATGCGCAGATGATGGCGAAGTTCAGCTCGCTGCGCCACGCCGCCAAGGGCATCGCCGACGAGGCATCGCGCCAGATCAACCGCGGCATGGAATCGACCACCGAGTACGTGAAGGACAAGCCGATGCAGTCCGTCGCGGTCGCGGTCGGCACCGGCCTGCTGCTCGGCATGCTGTTCAAGCGCCGCTAAGCCCGGCCAAACCGCCGCAGCAAGCAATGCGGCCGGGGAGGCTTGCCTGCGGGACGCCGGCAAGCCGGCAGCGGCAGCCCCGGCCGCTTGCGTGAACCAAGCATGGGAGAAGACCGATGCTATCCGCCTTACAAAAGTCACGGCAACTCTATCTGATCACACTCGACCGCATCGGCGACTACATGGACCTGCTGCGTGTCGAGCTGAAAATCCGCGAACACCAGATGGCGCTGAAGCTCGCCGGATTCGCGGCGGCGGGCCTGTTCGGCCTGCTCGCCACGATCTTCCTCGGACTGGCGATCATCATCACTTTCTGGGATTCGGATTACAGGACGCTGGCCGCGTGGTTCGTGGTCCTGCTCTACGGCGGCATCGCCGCCGTCTGCCTGAACCTCTGCCTGAAGCATTTCCGTTCAGTGCCGCTGGCCACCACTTTGCGCACGGAGTTCAAGCGCGACATGACTGCGATCAAGGAAGCCCTATGAGCGATTCACTCGAAGAAGAACGGCAAAAGATCCTCGACCGGATGCAGGCGTCGCGCGAACAATACCGGCGCATGCTGCTCAACCAGCCGGAAGTGGTGGTCAACCGCCAGCATCCCGTCGGCCATCACGCGGCATACGCCCTGCCTCCCAAGGCCATGATGCCGCGCAACTCCGCCCTGCGCTGGATGGCGCAGCATCCGGTGGTCTGCGCGGCTGCCGTAGCGGCCCTCATTGCCGTGGGGCCGAAGCGGATCGCGCGCGCCGCCGCGCAGGGAAGCAACGCCGCGACAAATTTGACGCTGCGCAATCCTTCGAACATTGATGCTATTACCAGACTCATAACACTCGTAGCAGACATCGTGCAGCGCATGCCTTCACGTTATCCGCCTGCATGATCGACATGCCACGAAGAATCTGAACAGGGCATGTCGACATAGAAGTACTTCATCTCTCCGTTAAACTGAAAGGACAACATCATGAAAAAAATCGTCACTCTCATCGGCATGATCGCATTCGCCTTCGGTCTGACTGCCTGCAACACCATGAAGGGCATGGGCCAGGACATCGAGCGCGGCGGCGAGAAGGTGCAGGGCGCCGCGGATAAGAACAAGTAATTCCGGGACCGTCCCGCGCTGGATGGCCGCCGCCTCTCCGGGCGGGTCATCCAGGGCTGAATGATCACGAGGCCGGCGCATGCGCCGGCCTTTTGCTTGGGCGGGAAAGCATGCGGGCCGTGCCGGCCCGTTTCTCATTTCCCGCTCTGGCCGGGGTTGCTTCCGCCGCCGGTCGCGCGGTCGCGCACCGCCGGCGCGTCCGCAACCTGCTGCGGCCAGACCAGCGTCAGGCCGGCGAGGGTGGCCCCCTTGCCGCGCGCCGCGCGAACGCGCGCGCTGCGCTCGATGCGATGGCCCGCGGCTTCCGCCGTAATGCGGTAGGTGCCGCTCCTGGGCAATTCCACGAGCAGGATGGGTGCGTCGCATTTCACCTGCAGCACCGGCTTGCCATCCGGCCCCCGCACCGCCACGTCGACATTCGCCAGGTAGGAACCGTCCTGCGACGCGAACGTGAGCATCAGGTCATAGCCGCGCGCGGCCGACTTGACGTACGCCGTTTCTTCCTCGCCGACGCCGCCGCAGAGATAAGTCACGTCTCCCTGCATGGCAGGCTTGGGACGGTCTGCGGCCGGCGCCGGGGCCGCCTGGTCGATCCCCGCTTCCACGTTCAGTCCCGACGATCCCGACGACTGGCCGCTCGAGCCGTTATTGGCCGGCGGAATGGCGAGGTCTGTCTGGGCCTGCTGGTCGGGCATCGGATAGCCGGGGAAATGCGCTTGCGCGGCGGCATGTCCCGCGGTAAGGGCCGTACCGGCCGAGATCGCGACCGCAAGCATGCTGGCTTTCATCTTCATGGCGTTGTCCTCCTGTTTGCCGCTTGCGCCAATGCAGTATTTGTGCCCGGCGCCCTTCCCAGGCCCTGCAGGACTTTCATTGGGTCCATGCGCGAGGTGGAAACTTTTACATCATCGGCGGGTCATCCGGTTCCCGGCCCGGCGCCAGCGACGCAACGATGGCCCGCATGGCTGGCACCGAAAATGCTAAACGGATTTCATGCAAACGAAAGGCGGCGCTTTTTCCGTGACAAGACCCTTATTGCAATTACCCGTCAAGATCCTGCCGCAGCCGGACGAAACCACATGCGGCCCGACCTGCCTGCATGCCGTCTATCGCTACTGGGAAGATTCAGAAGCGCTGGACCAGGTCATTTCCCGCACCGGCCGCCTCGAACACGGCGGCACGTTCGCGGTCTTCCTGGCGTGCGATGCGCTGCGCCGGGGCTACCGGGCGAACATCTACACCTACAACCTCAACGTGTTCGACCCTACCTGGTTCAACCGCGCCGATGTCGACATCGACGACAGGCTGCGGCGCCAGCGCGAACTCAAGATGGATTACCGCCTGCAGCACGCAACGAACGGCTATCTGGAATTCCTGAAGCTCGGAGGCCGCCTGCGCCTGCTCGACCTGTCGCGCAACCTGATCCGCGGCATCCTGCGGCGGCGCCTGCCCATCATCACCGGGCTGTCGTCGACCTATCTTTACCGGGTGCCGCGCGAATACGGACCCAACGACGAACCGGACGACGTGCGCGGCATTCCCTCGGGGCATTTCGTGATCATCGGCGGCTATGACGAAGCGCGCCGCCAGGTGCTGGTCGTCGATCCCTACCAGCAGAACCCGTATGCCAGCAATCACGAATACTGGATCAGCGATGACCGCGTCGTCAATGCCATCCTGCTCGGCATCGTCACCCACGACGCCAACCTACTGATCATTCACCCCCCGCGCGAGCCGCGACAGGAAGTACCATGAACATCTTATTCGTCGTTAGTCAAAGCAGCGATTGGCCTATCGACATCCCCGGCGTCACGGTCGTGACCGCCCAAACCTATCTCATGGACCCGGAATACGGGGACTGCAACTCAACCAAAGTCTTCAACCTCTGCCGCACCTATCGCTACCAAAGCGAGGGCTATTACGTCTCGCTGCTCGCCGAGGCCCGCGGCCACCAGCCCGTGCCCGACGTCGAGGCGATGAAGGACCTGCACTCGAAGACCCTCACTCATGACGTCTCGGACAAGCTGCGCGATCTCATCGACTGCTCCTTCGTACGCGACACCGCCAACTTCGTCGACCTGAACATCTATTTCGGCCGCGACGCCGGCCAGAAACACCAGCCGATCAGCGAACAACTCTTCAAGCTCCTGCGCACGCCGGTGCTGCATGCGCGCTTCGAGAGGGCCAACGACGACTGGCGCCTGTGCGGGATCTACTCCGGCAGCGTGAAGGACATCCCCGCGCATCACCTCGAATCGACCCGCGCGGCGATCGTCGAGCATCTCCGGGAGCAAAAGATCCGCGGCAGCAGTCCCCCGAGCGACCGCCATGCGCTGGCCATCCTCTACGATCCGCAACGGCCGGAATCGCCGTCCAATCCGGAGGCGCTCGGCAAATTCGCCGAGGCGGCGCGCGCGGTCGGCATCCATGCGGAAGTGATCAGCCAGCGCGACCGCCGCCGGCTCGCCGACTTCGACGCGCTGTTCATCCGCGAAACCACCAGCGTCGATCACTACACCTACGACATCGCCCGCCAGGCGGTGGAGGCCGGACTCGTGGTGATCGACGATCCCGATTCCATTCTTCGCTGCACCAACAAGATCTACCTCAGCGAACTGCTTGCGCGCAACCACATCCCGATTCCCAAGACTTTGGTGGTCCACCGCGGCAACATCAACCAGATCGTTGCCACGCTTGGCCTGCCCTGCATCCTGAAGCAGCCCGACGGCGCGTTCTCGGTGGGCGTGGTCAAGGTCGAGTCGGAAGAGCAGTTGCTCGAGAAGGTGAATACCCTGCTGCGCGAATCGGAACTCGTGCTGGCGCAGGAATACCTGCCCACCGAGTTCGATTGGCGCATCGGCGTGCTCGACCACCGGCCGCTCTTCGTCTGCAAGTACTACATGGCGCCCGGGCACTGGCAGATCATCAAGCACGAGCATTCGCGCATGTCGGAAGGCCGGACCGAAGCGCTTTCGGTAGGCGAGGTGCCCGACGACGTAGTGTCGATCGCGGTGCAGGCCGCAAACCTGATCGGCGATGGCTTCTATGGCGTCGATCTCAAGCAGGTGGGAAACCAGTATTACGTCATCGAGATCAACGACAATCCTAACGTCGATGCCGGCAACGAAGACGCCATCCTCGGCGATGCCCTCTATCGAGAAGTGATGGGCGTGTTCCGCAAACGCATCGATGCAAGAAAGGGGAAACACGTTCCATGAGCGACGAGGATGAGCCCGTGCGCCTGCACGCCTTCAAGGGATATGGCATCGAGCTGGAATACATGATCGTCGACCGCGACAGCCTCGCGGTGCGGCCGATCGCCGACCGCCTGTTCGTCGACGACGCCGGCGCGCAGCGCAACGAGGTCGAACGCGGCCTGTTCGGCTGGTCGAACGAACTCGTGATGCATGTCATCGAGGTCAAGAACCAGCGTCCGATCACGTCGCTCGCCATGCTCCCCGATGCCTTCCATGACGAAGTGCAGCAGATCAACAAGCGGCTCGCCGCCCATCACGCGCGCCTCATGCCCACCGCGATGCATCCCTGGATGGACCCGCTGGCCGAGACCCGGCTATGGCCCCATGACAACGGCCCGATCTACCAGGCATACGACCGCATCTTCGACACCAAGGGGCATGGCTGGGCCAACCTGCAGAGCATGCACATCAACCTGCCCTTCGCCGGCGACGCGGAGTTCGCGCGCCTGCATGCCGCCATCAGGCTGATCCTGCCCATCCTGCCTGCGCTGGCGGCGAGCTCCCCGGTCGCGGATGGCGCGCTGACCGGCTGGGCCGACTACCGCATGCGTGTCTACTGGGACAATGCCAGCCAGTTTCCCTCCATTTCCGGCATGGTGGTTCCGGAAACGATCACCTCTCGGGAAGCGTACGAGCAACGCATCCTCGCTCCCATGTACCGCGACATCGCGTCCCAGGATCCCGACGGCGTGCTGCGTCACGAATGGCTGAATTCCCGCGGCGCCATCGCCCGCTTCGATCGCAACGCCATTGAGATCCGGGTAGTGGATACGCAGGAATGCCCGCGCGCCGACATCGCGGTGGCGGCCGCGGCCTGCGCGGCGGTGCGGACGCTCTACCGGGAAAGCACCGCCCCGCTCGTGGCGCAACAGGAAGTCACGACCGCCGCGCTGGCGGGAATGCTGGAAGCCTGCATCCGGGACGGCGAATCCGCCGTCATTTCGCACGCGCCCTACCTCGCGCTGCTCGGCTACCCCGGCGACGAGTGCAGTGCGCACCAGCTGTGGCGCCACCTGATCGACGCCATGCGGCGCGACGACTCCCTGCACATGGCGGTCTGGAGCGAGCCGCTCGAGACTTACCTCGAACAGGGCAGCCTCTCCACCCGCATCCGCCGCGCCGCCGGCGACAAGCCCGGCCGCACGAGGCTCAAGGCGGTGTACGAGGAACTCTGCGACTGCCTGGAGCAAAACCGCATGTTCACCGGCTTGTGACGCGCAAGAATGACCGGCGCAGTCAGTCTTTTCTTTACCTGCGAGCACGGCGGCAATCGCATCCCCGAAGCTTACCGAGCCAGTTTCGCCGGCAACGGCAAGCTCTTGCGCACGCATCGCGGCTACGACATCGGCGCGCTGCGCTACGCCCGCGAGCTCGCCGCGCATTTCGGCGCGCCGCTCATGGCAACGACCGTCAGCCGGCTGCTCGTGGACCTGAACCGCTCGCCCGGCCACCCTGGCCAG
Organism: Noviherbaspirillum galbum; assembly: GCF_010974945.1. GTDB lineage: Bacteria > Pseudomonadota > Gammaproteobacteria > Burkholderiales > Burkholderiaceae_D > Noviherbaspirillum > Noviherbaspirillum galbum. The sequence goes on from NZ_JAAIVB010000012.1 coordinate 128,689, forward strand.
TTTTCCGAGTTCAGCAGGACGCTGCCCCATCCCCTGCGGATGGAAATCCTGGAACGGCATTACCAGCCTTTCCGCTCGGCCGCCGAGCTTCATGTGGGCCGGGAAGTCGCCGCGGGCCGGCGCGTGGTCCATGTGTCCTGCCACAGCTTCACGCCGGTCTTCGATGGCGAACTGCGAAACGCCGACGTCGGCTTCCTCTACGATCCGGGACGCGATGGCGAAAGCGCACTATGCAGCCACTGGCGCGCGGCGCTGCGCGCGCAGGCACCCGGCTTGCGCGCCCGCATGAACTATCCTTACCGCGGCACCGCCGACGGCTTCACCGTGCACCTGCGGCGGCGCTTCGCGCCGGCGGATTACGTCGGAATCGAACTCGAGGTCAACCAGGCGCAGGTGCGTCCGGGCGCGGAAGGCTGGCTCGCCTTGCGGCAGCTGCTCTGCAACAGCCTGGAGAGCGCCCTCGCGGCCTGGGACGGCCCTTCCGTTTAGGAATGGCGAGGGAATGCGCTCAATGAGGGAAAGCCGATTGCGGCGCGCCGGTGGCGTGCAGCTGGAACCACCCTCGCGCTAGCCGCGCCACCACTTCCTGGTTGCCCGGTTCCTCGAAGGCATGGGTCGCGCCCGGGATCACCTCGAGCTTTTTCCTGCAGCGAAGCTGGGAAAACGCGGTTCTGTGCAAGCCGAGCAGGCGCTGGTCGAGGCCGCCCACGATAAGCAGCGTCGGCACGTGCAAGCGCGTCAGCAGGGCGCGCTCCGCCAGGTCCAGCCGTCCGCCCCTGGACACGATCGCGGAGATGCCTGCGGGGCTTTCCGCCGCCAACCTCATCATTGCCACCGCGCAGTCGCCGCCGGCGAACAGCCCGATCGGCACGTCCCGGGTCTCGGGTTGTTCGCGTACCCAGTCGCACACCGCGCCGAGCCGCGCCGACATGTCGGCGATCCAGCCGCCGGTTTCGGGCGACGGCCGCACGCCGGCCGGCGCCAGCCGTTCGCCGTGCGAAGCCAGGTTGACCTTGAGCGTGGAAAGGCGGGCGTTGCGCAACACGCTCGCCACGTAATCGTTGGGCGCCTGCAGACGCTGCGTGCCGTCCACGCAGGGGAATATCACGACACCCAGCGAATCGGGAGATACCGAGAGCGTACCCTCGATGAATGCGGCGCGTTTTTCATGCGCCGCCTGCATGGCGCGTTCTATGCTGACCTGCTGCGCCTTGGCCGGTAACCTCATCGTCCATCTCCAAAAAACCTTGGAGCGATGACATGCAACGTCCATGCCAAGGAGTGCGGAGAAGAACCGGCCTGATTTCGTTGCCGTCCTTACATCGGCCCGGGACGCCAGGGTGGCGGGCGTTCGCTCATGTCCATGAGCGCATGGGTAAGTTCGCCGCCTTCCCCGGTCATCAGGCGGGAAGGACCGCGTTGCGGGCGCGGCGCTTCGCTTTCCACGCCGCATGCGGCGAGCGAGGATGCCAGCAGCACGATCACCGCGACCGTCTTGCGGCTCGGCTTGCATGCCTTGAACAGGCGGCTTGTCTTCACGGCATGCCCTTGTGCATGGAATGCACGCCATTCGCCCCGCCGCCGCCCACCTCGCGCGCGGCGGCCATGCCCGGCAAGGATTCGATGTAGGGCGCGGCCAGGTCTCCCGTTTCCGCCGCCCTCAGCTCCCGGAAATACGCGATGGTGCGCGACAGGCCTTCGTTGAGCTTGACCTCCGGCTCCCAGCCGAGCATGTCCCTGGCAAGCGAGATGTCGGGACGGCGGCGCGTCGGGTCGTCGCTCGGCAAGGGGCGGAACACGATATCGGAGCGGGAATGGCACAGGGAGACGATGCGCTCGGCCAGCTCCAGCATGGTGTGCTCCACCGGGTTGCCGAGGTTGACGGGGCCGCAGAAGCCGTCCGGGCTTTGCATGAGTGCATCGAAGCCGCGGATCAGGTCATCGACGAAGCAGAACGACCGGGTCTGGGATCCGTCGCCATAGATCGTGATCGGTTCGTTTGCCAGCGCTTGCATGATGAAGTTGGAAACCACGCGTCCGTCGTTAGGATGCATGCGCGGACCATAGGTGTTGAAGATCCGCGCAATCTTTACATTCAGCTTGTGCTGACGCCGGTAATCCATGAACAGCGTCTCAGCACACCGCTTGCCTTCATCGTAGCAAGAGCGGATCCCGATCGGATTGACATGTCCCCAATAATGCTCCGTTTGGGGATGCTCCTGCGGGTCGCCGTAGACTTCGCTGGTGGATGCCTGCAGTATCCTGGCCTTGACCCGTTTCGCGAGGCCGAGCATGTTGATGGCGCCGTGCACGCTGGTCTTGGTGGTTTGCACCGGGTCGTTCTGGTAGTGGATCGGCGATGCCGGGCACGCCAGGTTATAGATGTCGTCGACCTCAACGTAGAGTGGAAAGGTGACGTCATGCCGCATGGGCTCGAACCGGGGATGGCCGAGCAGGTGGGCGATGTTGCGCTTGGTGCCGGTGTAGAAGTTGTCGACGCAGAGCACGTCATGCCCTTGCCCGAGCAGGTATTCGCACAGGTGCGAACCGAGGAAGCCGGCGCCGCCGGTGACGAGGACGCGCTTGCTGTGTGTTTCTCTCATGAAAGAGCTCCGGTTGGATGTTGGGCAAGGATGCGCGCGGCGGCCGCGGCAACGGCGTCGGCGCTGACCGCCGTGGCGCAAAGATGACCGATGGGGCACTCGAGATGCATGCAGGGTCGGCATGCCACCGGCGCGCTCAGCACATGGTGGCGGTCGTGGTCGAGCGGCGCCCATCGCACGGAATCCGAGCCGCAGGAAACGATGACGCTGGGGGTGGCGACGGCGGCGGCCACGTGCGAAATGCCGGTATCGTTCGACACCACCAGCCTGGCGCTGGCAATGAGCGCCGCCAGCGCGCCGAGCTCGGTCTTGCCGGAAAGATCGAGCGAGGGCATGCGCATCGACCGCTGCACGGCGGCCACCACCGCCGCCTCGTCGGGCGAGCCGGTCAGGACCACGCGCAAGCCTTGCCCGGCCAAACGGTCGGCGACTTCGGCGAAGCGCTCGGGAATCCAGCGGCGCGAGGGCAGCCTGGCGCCGGGATGCACGCATACATAAGTGCCCGGCGCCGGGAGGTCGGCGTGGCTGCGCTGCAATGCGCGGAAATCGGCGTCGCCGAGCGGAAATTCGAGCTGCGTTCCCTGCGCCGGCATGCCGAGGAATTCCATCAGCCTGACGAAGCGCAAAACCTCGTGTTCCTCTTCCTGCCACGGCCGAAAACGATCGGCGTCAGGGCAGTACTGGCCCGGCACGTAGTGGCCGGCTTGGCGTTCGGCATTGAACAGGCTGAGCAAGGCATTGCTCAAGCCGCCGCTGCCGTGCAGCTGCAAGGCGAGATCGAAGCGCCGGCGCTGGACCTCCGACAGGAAATGCGGAAAGGCGCCGAGGTTCGCGGCTTGTTCCGGAAAGCCGGGATGGCCGGGAAACACGAGCAGCTCGTCCACGTAGGCTGAATACCGCTTGGCAAAGCTGGTCGCCCAGGGCATGCCGATCAGCGTGACGTGCGCCCGGGGCGCGGCGGCGCGCAGCGCTCTGAGCGCCGGCACCACGCACAGCATGTCGCCCAGCTGCAAGGCGCGGAAGATGGCGATCTTGCGCGGCGCCGGCAATGATCCGCCTGCGGGCGCCAGGGAGATCTGACCTTGCATCATCGGCGCCGCTCAGCCTTGCCAGTTTTTTTCGACGATGAACGAGCCGATGGCCAGCGCGTCGATCGGCGTGCTGGCGAACGACTCCACCGCGTCGCGCGGGTTGCACACCACCGGCTCGCCGCGCGTATTGAACGAGGTGTTGATAAGCACCGGCACCCCGGTGCGCGCCTCGAAGGCCTTGATCAGGTCGTAGTAAGGCGCGTTCTGCTCGCGGGTGATCGTCTGGATGCGGGCCGTGCCGTCGACGTGGCGGCAGGCCGGGATCTTGTCTTCCTTGTCCGGGCGGACGTCGTATACGAAAACCATGAAAGGCGAATAGCCGGCATCGACGAACCAGTCCGCGGCGGCTTCCTCGAGCACCACCGGCGCCACCGGTCGGAAATCCTCGCGGTCCTTGATCTGGTTGAGACGCTGCTGCATCGCCGGGTCGATCGGCGATGCCAGGATGGAACGCGCCCCGAGCGCGCGCGGGCCATATTCCATGCGCCCCTGGAACCAGCCGATGACCTTGTTCTGCAGCAGCAGGTCGGCCACGTCTTCCGACAGGTTGGCGGCGCGGCGGTAAGGCAGCTTGGCCTGCTGCAGGAATTCCTCGATCTCCTTGTCATCGAAAGCGGGGCCGAGGAAGGCATGATTCATGTGCCAGTGGCGCTGGGACATGCCGCGCTGCTGGCCATCGATCCACAGGGCCGCGCCCAGGGAGGTGCCCGAGTCGCCCGCCGCGGGTTGCACCCAGACATTCTTGAACGGCCCCCTGTCGCGCACGCAGGCATTCATGACGCAGTTCAGCGCCACGCCGCCCGCCATGGCGAGGTTGTCCGCGCCCGTCTGCGCGTGCAGCCACTCCACCATTTCCAGGGCGGTTTCCTCGAGCGCAACCTGTAGCGAGGATGCGATGTCCATGTGATGCCGCGTGAATTCCGAGCCGCGTTCACGCGCGGGTCCGAGCAGCTCGGCCCAGTTCACGTTCTTCACTTCATAATCGCCCTCGCCCTTGTAGCGCAGGATCTCCCTGAACAGGTTCAGGTGTTCGGGCTTGCCATAGGAAGCCAGCGCCATGACCTTGTATTCGTCCGACGAGTGCAGGAAACCGAGGTAGTCGGTGACGGATTCGTAGAGCAGCCCGAGCGAATGCGGCAGGTTAACCTGCTTGAGGCGCTTGTAGCGCCGGTCCTGGTAAAAGCCATAGCTGGTGGTGGCCTTCTCGCCCCGGCCATCCATGGTTAGCACCGCGCATTCTTCATAGGGCGCGGCAAGGAAGGCGCTCGCTTCGTGCGCGAGATGATGCTCGACGAAATGCCAGCGGAAGGGGCCGTCATGGCTCACGCCGCGGAAACGATTGCGTATATGGTGCGGCGCGCCGCTGGCCAGCTGGCGGGGAGCATTCACGATGTACGAGAGAAACAGCGGGTCCCATGGCGACATCCAGTCTTCGCTCTTGTGCGCAGAGGGCTCGAGCGGAATCTGTATGCTTTCCCGTCCTGTGCGTTCGCCGAGCAGCAGCCATGGGTCGTAGGAATAGGCGATGTGGGCCACGTCGGCCAGCATGATGCCGCCTTCCTTCAGGCAGTAATCGATGGCATGGAAAGGCAATTGCCATGTCGCGAACGGCACCGGCCGCTTGCCGTGCTTGATGCGCGTGAAGCGTTCCTCTTCAGCTGCGGCAATGACTTCGCCGTCGCGTACCAGGCAGGCCGAACAATCATGATAGGCAGCATTGATCCCCAGTGTGTACACGGATTCTCCTTGGTATGTTGAGGTAGCGGTGGACGGCGTTGCCCTTCCATGTGCAGGGCCGCGTCCCGCTTTGGCGAATCCCGTTCGCTAGCAAGTGATGTACCCGGGCCGCCGCGAAGCGGGATCAATTGGCTGGCGCCGGGACGCGGGCTGCATGCCGGCAGCGGCGCGACGACAAAGGGGTGACGAGTAAGAACTACATGCGGATGTAATTTGCCCCGGGCCGGCTTTTCATGCGGCAGCCTTGCTGTCTTGTGTCTCCCTGCCCTGCTCCCTGTCCTGCCTGCGCTTGTTGTGCATGTAGATGAACTGTCCGACCACCGCCGTCATGAACATGAAGAAATTCGTGAGCACGAACACCGTGTTTTCCACCAGGTAGCTGTAGACCGTGAAGCCGAGCGAAGCGGAGAGCTGTCCGATGAACAGCCACTTCGACACGCCTGCCACGCTTTTCGTGCGCCACTGCGTATATACCTGGCGGGAGATCGTTGCCGCCAGGATGGCAGCGCTGATCCAGCCGACGATTTCCGTCATCATTCATTTTCCTTTCTGATGCCATGCCCGTGCGGGCGTGGAATGGATACTGCTACGGAATGCAGGAAAGCAGCGCGGCAATCCAGCGAAGACATGTGGCGGGGACGCTGGTGCAGCGAGGTCAGGTCTTCCCGGCATGGTGTTCCGTGGCGTTGATCCAGTGCAGGCATGATGCTGGCGCGGCACGATGCCATCGCCCTTTCCTTTCGACGGATCAATGCGACGGAACTGGAAAGCAAGGTGCAAGTTCCATACCATTTCCACGGCACCATGCCGCCGCTCGCACCGGAATCCATGGATCTAGCTGCTGCACGTGGCAGTCTCACCTGCCGACCCTTCACCATTTCCAGAGAGACCGATGAGCCAACACGCCGCTACCGTTTCCATGAATGAGCCCGCCAGCAAGCCGGCCACCCGGGCCGGCCAGGTCCTGAGCGACCTGTGGCAGGTCATCGCCGGCTTCAAGGCACGCATCGCCCTGGCGCTCGCCTGCCTGATCGTCGCCAAGATCGCCGTGGTCTCGGTTCCACTTGTATTCAAGCGCATCGTCGACGAGCTTTCGCGGCCCGAGCATGTCATGGCATTGCCGGCCGCCTTGCTGGTCGGCTACGCCCTGCTGCGCTTCTCGAGCACGCTGTTCAACGAGTTGCGCGACCTGGTGTTTTCGCGCGTGACCCAGCACACCGTCGCCTCCTATGCCTTGCACACCTTTTCCCACCTGCATGCGCTGAGCGCGCGCTTCCATGCGCAGCGCCGCATCGGCGGCCTGCTGCCCGACATCGACCGCGGCACCAACGGCATCGCCTTCCTGCTCGGCGTCGGCCTGTTCACGCTGGTACCCACCGTGCTGGAGATCGCGATGGTGATCGGCATCATGACCAGCCGATACAGCCCCTGGTACACCGGCATCCTCGCCGTCACCTTCATCATCTATTGCGGCTTCACGGTCCTGTTCACCACGCGCCGCACGGTGTTCCAGCGGCGCGTCAACCGCCTCGACTCGAATGCCAAGAGCCTGCTTGCCGACAGCCTCATCAACTACGACACGGTGAAATACTTCACCAACGAACAGTTGGAAGCGAACCGCTTCAGCCACATCATGGAACACTGGGCGGAAGCGGCCGTGTCCAACCAGAAGGCCTTGTTTTCCTTGCACGTGGGACAGAGCGCGATCATCGCGATGGGCGTGGCCTCGGTCATGCTGCTTGCCGGGCAGGGCGTCATGACCAGCCAGATGTCGGTCGGCGACCTGGTGCTCATCAATGCCTACGTGATCCAGGTCTGCCTGCCGCTGAACGCGCTCGGTTTCGTCTACCGCGAGGCGAAGGATGCCCTGGTCAATGCGGAAAAGCTGTTCCAGCTGCTGCGGGAAAAGCCGGAAATCGAAGAATCGCCCAGCCTGCCCGCGCTGCGGGTGGCGGCCGGCGAAGTCGTTTTCGACAACGTCAGCTTCGGCTACGAGCCGGGACGCACGATCTTGCACGACGTCAGCTTCCGGATCGCGCCGGGCACGACGGTGGCGGTGGTGGGAGGCAGCGGCTCGGGCAAGTCGACGCTGGCCCGGCTGCTGCTGCGCTTCTACGACGTCGGCGGCGGCCGGATCAGCGTGGACGGGCAGGACATTCGCGGCGTCAGCACACGCAGCCTGCGCGAGGCGATCGGCGTGGTGCCACAGGAGACATTGCTCTTCAACGATACGATCGCCTACAACATCGGCTATGGCCGGGCCGGCGCCACCATGGAGGATATCGTTGCCGCAGCGAAGGCCGCGCACATCCATGAACTGATCGATTCCCTGCCGCAAAAATACGAAACGCCGGTGGGCGAGCGCGGCGTCAAGATGTCCGGCGGGGAAAAGCAGCGCATCGCGCTGGCGCGCGCCATCCTGAAGAACCCGCCGCTGCTCATCTTCGACGAGGCGACATCGGCGCTGGATTCGCATTCCGAACGCGCCATCCAGGCCGAACTCGACCAGCTCTCGCAGAACCGCACCGCGCTGGTCATCGCGCACCGGCTTTCCACGGTCGTGAACGCCAACGAGATCCTGGTGTTCGAGCGCGGCCGCATCATCGAGCGCGGCACCCACGCGGCCTTGCTCGAACGCGGCGGCCCCTACGCCAGTCTCTGGCAGATGCAGCTCAACGGCGAAGAAAATGCCGACCCGCCACGCGCGGCGCATCTCGCCTGACAGGCATCGCGGCGCGCGATGCATGGAACGGCTCTTGCATCGACCGCCGGACAATATCGAAAACCAGCAGCACTTCCATCTCAGCGGGATAATCCATGTCGAAAGTTCTTGCCTTCAACCGTGAGCAGCGACGCTATTCGCCGAGGAATGACGCAGACAGCCGTGATCCGGCGGAGAAACCCATCGCCCGGCCGGCGCGCAGTGAGCGCCACGAACGCCATGGCGCCAAGGTAACGCAACTTTTTCCGCGCGGCGACGGCAGCACGACCGCCGCCGTGCAAATCGTCGCTACCATCGTCGTGCCGACGAAGGGGCGTCCGCAGATGCTGAATCGCTGCATCGCCAGCCTGGTGCTGCAGCGATTCGATCCGCGCCGGTACGAGATCGTCATCGTCGACGACGGGCCGGACGAGGGTACGCAGGACGTCGTCACCGGCTGGGCGGAGCATACGGCGGGCAGCGGCCCGGCGATCACCTACCTGCCCTCTCCCGGGCCGCATGGGCCGGCGGCGGCCCGCAATTTCGGGTGGCGCGCCGCCAGGGGGGAGATCATTGCCTTCACCGACGACGACACGATCGCCCGCGCCGACTGGCTGCAGCATGGCGTGGATGCCTTCCACGACGGCGTGGACGCGGTCTGGGGCCGGATCGTCATGCCGCTGAACGGCACGCCGACCGACTACGAGCTTGACGCCAAGAACCTCGAGGCGGCGGAATTCGTGACCGCCAACTGCTTCGTCCGCAAGCGCACGATGGAAGCCACCGGCGGCTTCGACGAGCGCTTCCGCTTCGCATGGCGCGAGGATTCCGACCTGTACTTCAACCTGCTGGCGGGCAAGGCAAGGATCGTCCATGCGGCGGACGCGGTGATGACGCATCCCATCCGGCCGGCGCACTGGGGCGTCAGCCTGTCCCAGGTCAAGAAGGTGCAGTTCGATGCGCTGCTGTTCAAGAAACATCCGGCAATGTACCGGGAAAAGATACGCCGCCGCGCGCGATGGGACTTCTACGCCACGGTGGCGGCCCTGCTGCTGGCCATCGCCGGTGCGCTGTCGGAATCGGCGGAGATCGGCGTTCCCGCCGCGCTCGTGTGGCTCTTGCTCACCGGGCGCTTCTGCCTGGCGCGCCTGCGCCGCACCAGCAAGCGGCCGTCGCACGTGGCGGAAATGATCGTCACTTCGGCATTGATTCCGCCGCTGGCCGTGTTCTGGCGCGCCGTCGGCTCCTACAAGTTCAAGGTGGCCCTGCTCTGATCCGCTTGCGCCCGCCGCGGTGATTTGCCGCAAGGCCCGCTGCCGGCGGTCCGGATGAATCGGGACGGCCCGATCGTTCAGGGCCGCCGCGGCATCTACGCTTACCTTCCACGACATTGCGACCCATGCGCCGACTGAAGATACTTACCTGGCATACCCATGGCAGTTACCTGTATTACCTCACCCAGGCGCCGCACGACTTCTACGTGCTGTCGAAGCCTGACCGCCCGCCGGGATATGGCGGGAAGTGCGGCCACATTCCCTGGGGGGATAACGTCATCGACCTGCCGGTCTCGTCGGCCAAGGACGCGCAGTTCGACTGCATCCTGTTCCAGGACGACGATCAATACCTGAACGACCAGTTCCTCTACCTCAGCGAGGCGCAGCGCCGGCTGCCGAAGATCTATCTCGAGCATGACACGCCGCGCGAACATCCCACCGACATGCCGCATCCTGTCGATGACCCCGCTATGCTGCTGGTCCACGTGACGCATTTCAACGCGCTCATGTGGAACAACGGCCGCACGCCGGTCAGGGTGGTGGAGCATGGCGTGATGGTGCCGCGGGACGTGCGCTACGAGGGCGGCACCGCGCGCGGCCTGGTGGTGATCAACAACATCGCCACCCGGGGGCGCAGGCTGGGCTTCGATGTCTTCGAGCGCGCGCGCAAGGCCGTGCCGCTCGACCTGGTCGGCATGGGTGCGGCGGACGCCGGCGGCCTCGGCGAGATCGAGCATGCGCGCTTGCCGGCATTCATGGCGAAGTACCGCTTTTTCTACAATCCGATCCGCTACACGAGCCTCGGTCTGGCGGTGATCGAAGCGATGATGATCGGCATGCCTGTCGTCGGCCTCGCGACCACCGAGATGGCAACCGTGATCGACAACGGCGTTTCGGGATTCATCGACACCAGTGAAGCGACGCTGAACGAGCGCATGCTTTCCCTGGTGGAAGACCCCGCATTGGCGCGCCGGCTCGGCGAGGGCGCGCGGCGCGCGGCACGGGAACGATTCGGCATGGAGCGCTTCGCCGCCGACTGGGACGCAACCTTCCGGTTCGTCACGAACTGATCACATTGCACATACGAAGGGAAAACGATGGAAGCAAGGACGAGCACACTGGCCGGCCGGCATGCGGCGGAAAAGGCGGTCGGCATGGCGATGCCGCTGATCGAGGAAGCGATGAAGCACAAGGAGGTCGGCGAGAGCGGCTTTCTCTACATCGTCGTGATGGATCCGCTGCGCAAGCCGGGAACGTGCAGCTTCGAGGAAGCCATCCTGTACGAACATGCGGTGGGAGACCGCAGCAAGTGGGATGCGGACTATGCCGGATTCGCGCGGGCGAAGGCGCGCGTGGCGTGGCGCACCGGCCTCGACAGCCACGTGGTGCAGGAACTGTATCCTCACCTGCTCGCGCCGGGCGATACCGTGCTGTGGGGAACCGCGATCGTGGACGGCATCGTCGTCGGCGTCAGCGGAGCGAATGCCTGGTACGACGAAGCCTTCGCAGGAACCGTCGCCATGTGCATGCGCGCGATTGCCAGGGCGGGCGTCGTTGCCGCCCGCAAGGAGGGCTTGTTCCTGCCGAAGGAATGATCCTGACGCCTCGCGCACCGGTTGAATGACTGGCCGCAGGATCAGTGGCAGGTATAGAAAACCAGCTTGGCGTGGCCGGCGTCGAAATACAGCGCCGTCCACGGAATCACGATGTCGGCGCCGCGGCGCTTCCTGACCAGCACGTAGCGCAACTGGTAGCTGCGCGCGTCCACAAGCAATTCCACCACCTGCCCGATGCGTCCTCCTTCCGACGACACGACTTCACAGTCGAGCAGCAGCTCCGCCGCCATGCCGGAGTCGCGCGAGCTGACCTTCATGAAGCGCGCCGGCCCCTGGCGGCGATCCTTTCCTTTCGGCGTATTCCCCGCCGGTCGTTGCATGATGCTTTCCCTTCCGCCAGGCGCCTTGCCGGGCCATTAACGATGTAGATTGGTATTTCCCGCCCAGCTCACGCGCCGCGAGCCGGCCACGCCAAGCGCCCCGCCGCTGATGCCGATGGCCAGCGCCAGCGCGACCGCGCCGAAGATGATCCATGCGGTCGTTCCGGCCGCACGCATCGCCTGCTCCGTCGCTGCCCGGCCCTGGGGCGACGCGGCGCTCGTGGAACCCGACAGGATCAGCGCCTGGTCCACCAGCGAGGCCGCCTTGGCTGCATCCACGCCGGTCATGCTGGCCACGAGCTGGGTCGCCTGTTCCCGCTGCCCCGCCTGCAGGTAGTCCTGCAGCTGGCGCAAGGCATCCGGATCTATCCTCACGCCCTGGGTGCGCAGCAAGGCGGCGACCGGCGAATCGCCCGCCGCGGTATGGCGCGCAAGCTGCCCCATGTTGCCGAACACGCCGCTCACGAGGCTGCCGCCCACCGAGGTCGCCAGCGCCGCGAACAAGATCGTCGTTACCGCCCACGACACCGCGCCGTGCAGCACGCCATCCGCCTTGCGCTTGAGGCCGGACATGCGCGCGGCCACGTAGCCGCCGACGAATGCGGCCACCAGCATGCTGAAGCCGGCCCAGAGCAACGCGCCCACGCCCATGGGTTCGCCTTCTGCGAGGTCGGTGGTGGACAGGCCGGTGGCGATACCGAGCAGGCTCAGCGCGAGCTGCACGGATACCCCGACGGCGACGCCGGCAAGCACCGCCCCCCAGCGCACCGCCGGGAAGAGCGGCCTGCGCATGTAGCTGGATTCATCACCGGCAGGCACGGGTTCGCGGCGCGTATTGCGCCCTCCATAAGATTCGTTTGCTGCCATTCATCGACTCCCTTTGCCTATGCGGCTTTCGTTCGCTTGCCCGGATCGGCTTCCGCGTCCTGCGCGTGCCGTGGATCTTCCAGCGGCATGCGGGACAGGCGCGCGCAAGCATGGGCAAGCGCGCGACTGCCGCCTGCCCTGCCTGACCGGTGCGAACTGTTTCACCTTGAATTTCCGAAGCGCATGACTCCCCCTGCGTGGCGGAATCACCATGCAGGTTTGACAACGCGACGCGGCGAGGTTCACCGCGCCGCGTCGAAACTTGATGCATTTATTGCCGCGGTCAGCGGAAACGCTCGACGATCACGCCATTCGAAATGCGGACGCGCTCGCCGATCTGCAGGTTGGGCGCAGTCTCCTGCACCAGGGTCTGGACGGCGCCGTTGTCCATGCGCAGCGTCACGCGGTACATGTCGCCCGTTCCTGCGCCCGCGCCCTGCGAGTTGCGCTCGAGTTCGCGTCCGGCAAGCGCGCCGCCTGCCACACCGGCGACCGTTGCCGCCGTGCGTCCGGTGCCGCCGCCTACCTGGTTGCCGAGCACGCCGCCCACCACGGCACCGGCCACCGTGCCGAGGCCGATCCCCGCGGCCTGCTGGCGCGGCACCAGGTCGATCGCCTGCACGACGCCGAAGCCGGAAGCGCTGCTGGTCGTCGAGGCCGTGGTCGTCGTCACCGGGATGGTGCCGGCGTTGCTGGCAGTCTGGGTGCTTCCGCATGCCGCCAGGGCGGCAACGCTGGCCGCCGCGACGGCCAGCTTGAGTGAGCTATTCCACATCATTGTTCTCCTTTATCAACTGTCAGGTAACCAGCTTCCCGGACGATCGCATGACCGCGGGAAAGCCACCGTGATCGTTTTTTCATGCACTTAATGTGCCAACCGCTTAACACATTCGGGAAAATTGCCGCGGGCCACGGGAGACGCTGAATAGCACGGGCTTGTTTGCCCCAGGAGCAACGGGAAAAATTTGCAGGTAAGACTTGCAAGGCTTGCTTTGGTCGCTCACGTTTTTACACCGACAGGCAGTTCTTACCGCGCGTCCTTGCCCGTCCCGCCGCAGGCGACAAGATTCCATCCGGCGCACGCGTCGACGATCCAGACAACCCGTCGGGTACATGGTTTGCTTAGCAGCCCAACCCGCCTGACATACCAACAACATCGCAGACAAAATCGCGACAACATCAAACTTGCAAACCATGCGAAAAATTGCCCTCATCAGCGAACATGCTTCACCCCTCGCGCTCATCGGAAGCACCGACAGCGGCGGCCAGAACGTCTACGTTGCCCAGGTCGCGCGGCACCTCGCCCGCCAGGGCTTTCAGGTCGATGTGTTCACGCGGCGCGATTCCGCATCACAAGCCCAGGTCGTCGAATGGATGCCCCATGTCAGGGTAGTGAACGTGCCGGCGGGTCCGCCGCATTTCATTCCGAAGGAGGCCATGCTGCCGCACATGGAGCAGTTCGGCCGCTTCGTGATCCGCTTCGCGCGCCGCGAGAAGCTCGGCTATGACCTCGTGCACGCCAACTTCTTCATGTCCGGCATGGTGGCGCAACAGATCAAGGAGGCGCTCGGCATTCCCTTCGTCATGACCTTCCATGCGCTGGGCAAGGTAAGGCGGCTGTGCCAGAAGGATGCCGACGTGTTTCCCGACGTGCGCTTCGCCATCGAGGAAAACCTCATGCATGCCGCAGACCGCATCATTGCCGAATGTCCGCAGGACAAGCTCGACATGGAAAGCCTGTACGGCGCGCCGAGCGAACGCATCGACATCGTGCCCTGCGGCGTCGACCCGGACGAATTCAAGCCGGTGAACGGCGACACGCGCCAGCAGCTTGGACTCGACCGCGACGAGTTCGTGGTCCTCCAGCTTGGACGCATGGTGCCGCGCAAGGGCGTGGACAACGTCATCCGCGCGCTGGCCCTGCTGCGCCAGCAGTACCAGGTGCCGGCGCGCCTGCTGGTGGTCGGCGGCAACGCGGAGCGGCCCGATCCGGTTGCCACGCCGGAACTCGGCCGCCTGATGGGACTGGCTGAATCGCTGGGCGTGACGGATGCGGTCACCTTCACCGGCCAGCGCCAGCGCGAACAGCTGCGCTACTACTACAGCGCCGCCAACGTGTTCGTTACCACGCCGTGGTACGAGCCCTTCGGCATCACGCCGCTGGAAGCGATGGCATGCGGCACGCCCGTCGTCGGGACGGCCGTCGGCGGCATCAAGACCACGGTGGTCGACGGGGAGACCGGTTATCTCGTGCCGCCCAATGCGCCGGACGCGCTCGCGGAACGCCTGGCCTGGCTGCACCGGCATCCGCATCTCGCGCAGCGCATGGGCTGGTCGGGCATGCGCCGTGCCTACCAGCATTTCACCTGGAACACGGTCGCCTCCCGCCTGGCGGACGTCTATGAGCGCACCCTTGCGCCGGCGGAGGCTTTCCTGTTCGCGCCGCTCGCCGCCTCCGGCGAACTGAGCCTGCGCACCTGACGCACCTGATCCGAGGCGCGCATGCCTTGCGGGATGCGCGCCGTTTGCGAAAACGCTTTCCCGCCGCGCGCGCCGCCCGGCATACATCAAGCCGGCGGCGCGGGGCGCGCGCTACGCTGGTCCGGATTGCAGCGGCGCATATCGAAACCGCGCCGGATTGAATCATCATCGATGGAGAAGAGATTGAGCAACGTTACCGTATCGAGCTATGTTCCCAACCCCGCCGAAGCCCGCGACCTGGCAGGCAAGACCATCCTGGTGACCGGCGGCGCCAGCGGCCTCGGCGCCGCGCTGTCGCACGTCCTGTCGTCCTGCGGCGCCAACGTCGTCATCGGCGACATCAATCTCGACAAGGCGCAGACAGTCGCCTCGCTGCTGGAATCGGCGCCGGGCAAGACCCATGCGATCGGCTTCAACGTGGGCGACCCGGCGGGAGCCGAAGGCGCCATCGCCGAGACCATCTCGCGCTTCGGCGCGCTGGACGTGCTGATCAACAACGCCGGCACCGACGTCACCTGTCCGATCGACGAACTCGGCGACGAGGACTGGGACCGGGTGATGCGCACCAATTTGTATGGCCCCTTCTTGCTGTCCAAGCACGCGGCGCGCCACATGAAGCAGGCAGGCGGCGGGCAGATCATCAACATTGCTTCCACCGCCGCCAAGCGCGCCTGGCCGAACGCCAGCGCCTACCATGCCAGCAAGTGGGGCGTGCTCGGCCTGTCGCACGCGCTGCACGCGGAGCTTCGGCCGCATCGCATCAAGGTGACGGCGGTATTGGCCGGCGGCATGCGCACGCCCTTCCTGCTGGATCGCTTTCCGGATATCGATGTCAATACCTTGCAGGACCCGGTCAACGTCGCCAAGGCCGTCAAGGCCGTCATTACCTTGCCCGAGCAGACGGTGATCCCGGAAATCATGGTGCTGCCGATGCAGGAAAGCTCCTGGCCCTGAGCCGGCGCGGCCAGGCGGCCAGGCGGTAACGCGGCAATCGGAAACCATCCCAAGGACAACCATTTCATGCGCGCGATTTTTCTCGACAAGGACGGCACGCTGGTCGAAAACGTGCCGTACAACGTCAACCCGGCATTGATCCGGCTCAGCTGGAACGCCGGGCCGGCGCTGCAGATCTTCAAGAGCCTGGGCTACAAGCTGATCGTGGTCAGCAACCAGTCAGGCATCGCCAAGGGCTTGTTCACCGAGAACGCGCTGCAGCCGGTCGAGCACCGCCTTGCCGAACGCCTCGTGCAGTATGGCGTGACGCTTGATGGCTTTTATTACTGCCCGCACAGTCCGGACGGCGTGATCGGCCGCTACGCGATTTCCTGCACCTGCCGCAAGCCCATGCCGGGCATGCTGCTGCGCGCGGCCAAGGAGCACGGCATCGACCTGTCGCAATCGTGGATGATCGGCGACATCCTGCATGACGTGGAAGCCGGCCGGCGAGCCGGCTGCCGCACCGTGCTGATCGACAATGGCAACGAGACGGAATGGAAGCTTTCGCCGCTGCGCACGCCGGATGCCAAGGCGGCCGACCTGCATGAAGCCGCACGCTTCATTGCCGCAGCGGATGCCGCGCCTTTCGACCGGGACATGCCGCGCGACAGCCTGGGCGGCGCCGCGCCATGACCTCAGCCGCCTGGCAGCAGGCACGCCGCATCCTCTGCGTGCGGCTGGATTACCTCGGCGACGTGCTCATGACCACGCCCGCCATGCGCGCGCTGCGCGAATCCTCTCCCGGTTCGCGCATCACGCTGCTCACCTCTTCCGGCGGCGGCGCCGTCGCGCCTTTCATTCCCGAGATCGACGACGTCATCGCCTACGATGCGCCCTGGCTGAAGAACGGCGCGCCGCATCCGCCCGCCGAGGACCGGAAGATGATCGACTTGCTGGCGGAAGGCAATTTCGATGCGGCCGTCATTTTTACCGTCTACAGCCAGAATCCGCTTCCTTCGGCGATGTTGTGCCATCTCGCCGGCATACCGCTGAGGCTGGCGCACAGCCGCGAGAACCCGTACCGCCTGCTCACCGACTGGGTGACGGAAACCGAGCCGGAGCAGCAGGTGCGGCACGAGGTCAGGCGCCAGCTCGACCTGGTCGCCACGGTAGGCGCGAAGACCGCCGACGAGCGCCTGTCATTCCGCGTGCTGCCCGAACACCGCGAACGCATGCAGCGCGTGCTGCGCGAACTCGCCGCGCCGACCGACCGGCCATGGATCATGCTTCATCCCGGCGCCACCGCGGCCTCGCGCCGCTACCCCGCGGCCTCCTTCGTCCGCGCGGCGCGCATGCTGGTCGAACGTTCCAACTGCCTGGTGCTGATCACCGGCGGCGCGGGCGAACGCGAACTCGCGGCATCGATCGCGTCGCAGGTCCCCGGCGCCCTGTCGGTGGCCGACCGCTTCGGCCTGGGCGAACTGGCTGCCCTGATCGAGGCTTGCAGCCTGGTCATCTGCAACAATACCGGGCCGGCCCACCTCGCCGCCGCCCTCGGCACGCCCGTGGTGGACCTGTATGCGCTGACCAATCCGCAGCACACGCCATGGCAGGTGCCGGCCAAGGTGCTGTTCCACGACGTGGACTGCCGCTTCTGCTACAAGAGCGTCTGCCCCCAAGGCCATCATGCCTGCCTGCAACGCGTCGATCCCTACAGCGTCGCCGATGCCGGCATGGCCCTGCTGCGCGGCGAAGGGGTTTCGTCCGGCATGCCGCTGATCAATGCCTTGCAGGACATCGCTGCCGGAGCGCGCAGCTAGCCGCCCTTTCCCTGGCTGGAAATTTTTTCCCGCCACATCCCCGCTCTTTCCCGGCCCTGTAACTTTTACACCCGCTTGCAAATGCTTGGCGACCGCCTTCGATGCGCCACGGCATCGGCCAGGTTTTCGGACGCGCGCGCAGCCTCGGGCCGCGCGCATGTAAGTCGTGCGGATAAGGCGGGTAAAAATGGCATGCCGTCTCTTCCCCGCTCCCCCTGCAATGCGGGAAAAACCGGGCTTGCCAGCTTGGCATGGAGCTTGCGATGGACAGGCACAGGACACCACGAGGAGAAAATCCATGCCACGCAGCACCGCTACCAAATCCAGCGCCAAGACCGCCCGCAAGACGGCTGCAAAGGCTCCGGCACGTGCCGCCCGTGCACGCTCGCGCAAGGAACCCGATGCGATCGACATGCTGAAGGAAGATCACAAGAAAGTGCTCGACATGTTCAAGCAGTTCGAGAAGATGAAGGAAGACGACGATGACGACGCACGCCAGCTGCTCGTGGAAGCGGCCTGCGCCGAACTGACGGTGCATGCCCAGCTGGAAGAGGAATTGTTCTACCCCGCGCTGCGCGAAGCCCTCGACGACCAGGACATGCTCGACGAGGCCGAAGTGGAACATGCCAGCGCCAAGCAGCTGATCGCCGAGCTCAATGCCATGCAGCCGGGCGACGACCTCTACAACGCCAAGTTCACGGTGCTCGGCGAGTACGTCAAGCACCACGTCGAGGAAGAGGAAAAGGAAATGTTCAAGCAGGTCACCAAGGCGAAGATGGACCTGGAGCAGCTTACCGAAGACATGATGCAGCGCCGGCTCGAGCTGCGCGAAGAATATGGAATCGGCGAGACCGACGACATCGTGGAAGACGACGATGCGCCCAAGTCGAAGACCCGGTCCCGCCGCAGCATCCACTGACGCCGCAGGGAAGGAACGCCATGTCCCGCCGCGGATGGAGAGGAACAGTCGGAGTGGGTTATCCCCCCGCCCCGGTCTCGCTGAGCCCGGCGAGCCGGCATGACGACATTACCCTGGACGCCGGTCCACGGGAGGACGGCTGCGATGCGCCGCCGATGCAAGACAAACCAGAGGAAGGACTGTACGTGATCGTGCCTGAAAAGGGACTCGCCCCGGTGGAGCTGAAGTCTACCCATGCGGTCGACATCTTCGCTTTCGTCGAGGCGCAAGAGATTCCGAGCTTATATTTCGAGACGCCGTATTACCTGGCGCCAGCGCCGGGCGGCGAGAAGGTATATGCGCTGCTGCGGGAAACCCTGCGGCGCACCCGCAAGATCGGCATCGCCTACGTGGTGATCCAGATGCGCCGCCAGCTGGCCGCGCTCGTGCCGCAAGGCGATGCGCTGGTGCTCAACACCCTGCGCTGCGCCAGCGAATCCGCCGGCCTGGCCGGCGGCAGGTGGGTGGTCGAGGAATTCGACGACGCCGGCCTGAGCGAGAGCGAACAGGCGCTGGCCCGACAGATCGTCGACAGCATGACGGAAGAATGGGATGTGCTGCTCAAGACCGACCAGATCCAGCCGCCGATGGAGCCGATCGACGTCGGCGACGCCGCCTTCACGCGCTCGCGTCCCGGCTTCAACCAGGAAGAACTCCGTGAGTTGCTGGAATTGGCGCAGGAAGAAGATGATTTCGATGACGACCTCCTGACCATGATGTGGCGCCGGCCGCATCAGTCCGCGCCCCGGCCCGCCGGCCGGCGCAGCGCGGGCGGAGGAACGACCGGCATGCGGTCCAGCCGGCCGATGGCGCTGCGCCACCGGCGCCGCTAAGGCGATAAGCGCGATGGGCCGTCATGGGAAAGGCTTTGTAGTGGAAGTGCGTGCAGTGTTGTAGTGAGCGAGTGGTGTGAAGGCAGTAACTGCCTTTGTTCGGGTTGCAGGGCGACGCAAGTTGCCCTGCTTTTTTCTTTGGGGAACCCGCCCCCAGTCCGCCTTCAGGCAAGGGGCCGCCGTCCCGGCATGCGTGCCTTGCTTCTCCTGTCGCCCAGTATCTGGCGCAACTCGTCGAGGCTGCGGCCGGCGTGCTCGGCCATCAGCATCAGCAGGGTCGGCCGGATCGGCAGCCGGCCATGGCGAATGCTCTTGATGAGCTCGGGAGACAGCCGCAGCGCGCGGGCCAGCTTGTTGTCATCGTCGAGCTGCATCCAGGCGAGCAAGGCGTCCAGCAGCCGGTTAGGGTCATAGGGCAGCGATGCAGGCAGCGAAGTTTCCTGGTGCTTGGACATGGATAACGTACAGTGCGGCGCGCAGGGGAAACGCGAGTAGCCGCGGGCATGCGCCCGCGGCTACTCGCGTTTCCGGCTGGCTTGGTTTTCAGCCGCGCCGCTGCGCCATCTTGCCGAGCGCGATGGCGAGCGCCGCTCCGCCCAGTCCCTTGACCAGGTTCGGGTTTTGCGCGCAGAAGCGGCCCATCTGGTCGATGATGCCGGGATTCTCACGCTCCGCATGCTGGGCGAGCTCTTCCACCTGCTCGGGCCGCAACTGGTTCACCTGTTCAGGCGTGAGCTGCGGCTGACCGCCGCCGCCGCCGAGCTGGCCCAACAGGCCGCCCAGCCCACCTAGTCCGCCAAGTCCACCCATGCCTCCGCCTCCGCCGCGGTTCAGCAGCGAGCCAAGCACGGCCGGTCCGAGGCTGCCCAGCAACTGGTTCACCATGCCGGTACGTTCGTGGGGATTGGCCTGGCCGAAGAGCTGGCCGAGCATGTTGGGAAAAGGCGGAGTCTGGTCGGAGCGGAAGGCTTCGCTGACGCCCTCGCTCAAGTCCTCGTGCGGCGCATTGCTGGCCACCTGGTCGAAATGATCTTCCACCTCGCTGGGTGGCTGCTGCGGGTCCACGCCCTGGTACTGGCCAAGTATCCGGCCGATATCGAATCCGAGTCCCATGTCGTCTCCTGTCTGTGTTTGCGCGAAATGTTATTGCGCGAATGGCGCGGCGTGAAGTTCGCGAACTTCACGCCGCGCCAGCGGGTTGCCTGGCAGGCGTCCCGGCGATTCGGCTTAGTGGCCGCGGTTGCCGGTCACGCGTTCCGCGCCGTAGCGCACGGCGTCCTTGACCTTGTCCCAGGTGCTCTCGGGATGGTTGGACTCCCAGTCGCTGCGTACCTGCGGCTCGACGTCTTCCCAGCGGTAGTTCTTGTAGCGGTCGTTGCCGGCCATGCTGGAGCCGTAGCGGTAGGCGGCGTCATAGTCCTCGTAGCTGCCGCCCGCGCTGCCGTAGGTCGACTGCCAGTGGCGGCGATACGCGTCGTCGTCCACCACGCCCGCGGTGCGGCGGGTGTCGGAAGCGCCAAGCTTTTCGACCTCGACATCCGTGCGCCGCACGGTGTCGTTGATCTGCTCGGTGCGCTGGGTTGCTTCCTTGTTGACCACGACTTCCTCGACCACGCGCGCGGTCTTGGAAACGACTGCCTCTTCGGCGGTCTCGCGCAGCTCGACCGACTTGTCCTTGAAGGCGGCAATGTCGGCTTCGGTGGCCTTCTTGTCGACCGGACGGCGTTCGACGCGCACATGTTCCTCGCGCAGCTCGACGGTTTCATGCACCGGCGTTTCGCGCACGCGCTGGTACACGCGGATGCCGCCCCGCTCGATCTGGCGCTTGCCAACCTTCAGCTGCTCTTCAACGACCGGAATCCGCGCGGACTCGCCGGTCTGCGTGGTGTCGCGGGTGGTGTCGCGTCCGGCGCGCGCCTGCAGGTAGCTGTCGCGGTCGCGCTGGATCTCATCCTGGGAGAAACGCGGCGCGCTGGCGTCATAGCCCGACCAGCCCTGCTGGCGCCAATGGCTGGCGCGGTCGTCGATGTCCACCGGGTTGTAGCGCGACAGGATGTCGGTGATGCGCTCGGCCTCGTCGTCGTCGCGTGCCTCGACGGTCAGCACCTGGCTGCCGCGGCGCAGCGACTCGTTGTAGACGTCGTGGTCTTCGCGCCGGACGTCGTCATCCATGCCGAACAGGGAACGGAAGAAATTGCCGATGCCCGAGCCGCGCTCGTGCTGGCCGTCCACCGTGGTGCTGTCGTCGAGCCGGGTGGTCGCAGAGGTCCTTGACGCGCTCGCCGCGGTGCCCAGGGTGGTATCGGTGGCGCCGTAGGTGCCGGTAGCGTCGGTATTGAGCTCGATGCTCGAGCGCGGGATGCCGGCCGACTCGAGCGCCTGTACGGCGCTCTGCGCATCGCTGGCATTGTCGTACACGCCGACCACCGCATGGCCGCCGCTGGACAGGCGATCGGTGCGGACATCGCTCGTGTCATCGCCGGTCATGCCCGGGCGCCAGATGTGCTGGCCGTTGGAACTGCGCCAGTGCTGCTCGATGAGGCCGGCATCTTCGTCGGAACGCGGACGCACGCCCATCAAGATGCCGCCCTGCTTGAGGCCGCTCTCGTAATGCTTGACGCGTTCCTCGGGAATGCCCCAGCCGACCAGCGCGCCCAGCAGCCCGCCGCTCGCGGCGCCAACGCCCGCGCCTGCCGCGGCCGCCGCGAGCGGGCCAGCTACCACTAGGCCGATTCCCGGCAAGGCGATGCTGGTGCCGGCCGCGGTTGCCGCGGCAAGAATGGCGCCCAGGGTGCCGCCGACCGCGCCGCCGATGCCGGCACCCTCGGCCGCCTTGCTGCCCAGCTCGGTGGTCGTGCCGGATTCATCGGAAAAGTGGCGCTTGCGGGTGTCGTCCGACATCACGACGTTGATGTCGTCCTTGGTGTAACCGCGCTGCGAAAGACCTTGCCATGCGCGCTCCGCGCTGTCTCGGTCATGGAAAAGCCCTGTCATCATGCCGGAATTGTCTCGTGATGCTGTATTCATGACACCATCCTTTCGATAAGTCACAGGGAGTGGGGAAAGCCTCCGGGGAAGACGGCAGGTGCGCGCGGCCCATGATTGTTTTCCGGCGTGCATGCAGTTGGAGAGGAGACACGAACTAACTTTTCGTTGCCTTCCCGGCTCGCCTGAACGTTTGTATAGTCACAAGGGATCAGTAGGAATGGAAAACGAGTGTGATAGTTCCTGCAAGCTTTCCAAGAGAGGCAGGAAATCGATGCGGCGGACTCTTCGTTTCACCGATGAAAGGCTTCCCGCTGCCGGCATGCATGATGTTGCGGCGCAAGCGCTGCCGGCGAGGCGGTCATTCCTTCTTGATGACGCTGATCTGCCCGTCGGGCTCCATGAAGACGAGCTTGACCTTGTCGAGCGAATCGACGCCCTGCTGGCGCAGCTTGGTCCAGAGTTCGTCTTCCGAGATGAATTCCTTGCGCATGTTGCGGTAGTGCAGGCGCCCCTCGCTGACCAGCAGCAGGGGCGGAGACTCCACGAACCGCCGGACCAGGGCGGAGTGATAGCTCAGGATGTCCATCAGGAAGTTCCAGCCGATGAGGGTGGACACGAGGATCATGCCATCGGTGACGGACGTGTATTCGCCCGCCATGGCGTTCTGCGCGGCGTCGGCCACGATGACGAAGATGAGGATGTCGGCGATGCCGACGGCGCCAACGTCGCGCCGGATGACGAAGCGGAACAGCAGGAACAGGAACCAGTACATCGCCGTGCCGCGCACGATGAGTTCGAGCGGCGGAACGCTCAGGCCGAACATCGCATTCCAGTCGACAGCTTCGAACATTTCCCCTCCCCGGTTTCCTGATCCGGCAAGTCCTGCCGGCTTACTTGCCTCCCTGTCCGCCGGATTGCCCGGCACTTCCCCCCGGCGCCGGCCGCGCGCCCGCGCCGGCCACGACGTCGCGCCAGTAGGCGTCGATGGCCGCGGCCCAGGCGGGCCGGGACATGTCGGGCCAGCGTCCGCGGTCGAAGGACGGCGCGTTGGCGATGGCGTCGCGCTCGGCCGCGAGGATGAGCCAGCGGCCGTTCTCGCTGCGCTTCAGGGCTTGCCAGGGCACGGCATGGTACTTCGCCCCGACGCCGAGCACGCCGCCGAAGTTGATCACCGCATAGGCGATCTCGCCGCGCCGCGCATCGAGCACGATGTCGCGCAGGTCGCCCACCTTGCGGCCGTCGAGGTCGCGCACCGCCATGCCGATCATCCGGCTGCTACGGGTCAGGGACGGGGCCTGGACATCCGGCCCGGCCCCTGGCTTGAGATCCGCGGCGGCCATCCCTGGAGGGCAGGCCAGCGCCATGGCCCAGGCCGCCAGCGCGCCCCGGGCCACCCGGACAGCACTGGCGGCCCGGCCGGCCCCGCCCCTCACTCGGCGGCGATCGCGCTCTTCTGTTCCACCCATTTCACGCTTTCCGCGGCCTTCTTGCCGGCGATGAATGCATGGTCGGAGTTGTAGTACTCCCACTCGCTGTAGCGGCCGGCGAGAATGATGTCGTACATCGCAAGCCAGGACTTGATGGTCTCCACGTTCCGGGCGCGCGCATGGTCGTACACCACGTAGGCATAGGGCATGTCGACTTCGTGCGCGGTCAGGATGACGTCGTCGGCGCGCAGCATGCCGACCTTGATGCAGTCGGCGATGCAGCGGTCGATCAGTTCCTGGCCGGAGAGCGGCAGCGGCTTGTACTGGTCCGAGTAGGTGATCTCGCAGGTGATGCCGAATCCGCCTGCAGGATTGCAGTCCGGGCTGGCGTTGCCCTGCACGAAGATGCGATGGAAGATGGTCGCGTCCTCGGGATAATAGATCCAGTGCTTGTCGGTGATGCTTTCGCGCGCCACGCCGATGTTGACGCAGCGCACCGAGATGTGCCGCAGCCCGGCCGCCGCCTGCTTCACTTCTTCCGGCGCGGCGTCGCCGATGATCCTCACCAGCTCGGGAAGCGGCATGGTGCTGACGAGGTTGTCGTATTCCACCACCTGGCCATCGGCGAGCGTGAAGCGGTGCTCGCGCGGCGACATCGCGACCACGTCGGCATTGAGTTCGATGCTGCCCTTGATGTGCGGCACGAAGGCTGACATCAGCGCCTGGAAGCCGCCGCGCAGCGGATAGCCGAAGCGGGCATTGGGGCCCATCGGCTTGGCGGACGGCTCGAGCGCCCCCTCGATGATTTCCTCGAGGTTGGGCAGCGGCACGCGCCCGCCCAGCCACGAGGTTTCCATCTCGGTCAGCGGCACGGCCCACAGCTTGCGGTTGTAGGGAATGGCGAAGTGCTTGGCGATGCCCGCGCCCCAGACCTGGTAGATGAATTCCTCGAAGTTGGCGGGACTGCGCTTGTCGAGCGCGGTCACGTTGCCGCCGGTGAGCTCCATGCCATTGTCGGCGCAGCAGTCGCCGGCCTTCGCGCCGGTGGCCGGCGCGGCGACCGCCGCCTTCGGCTGGTTGCCGTAGCGCGCCTCGATGGCGCCCATGATGCATTCCTTGATCACATCCGGCGGCAAGCCGTACAGCGCGCCCTGGAAGGGATAGCGGGTATAGGTCTGCTTGCTGTAGATCCAGGCTTCGCGGTCCTGCCAGTGCAGGTTGGAGCCGAGCAGCGTGTCGTACATCTCGAGCACGTAGGGATCATTCGAAAACATGATGTGGCCGGCGTGGTCGAAGGTGAAGCCCTTGTCCTTGATCGAGCGGCACCAGCCGCCCACCATGTCGTTCTTTTCGAACAGCACCGCGTCGTGGCCGAGGTGGTAGGCGGCGGACAGGCCGGTCGGGCCGGCGCCGATGATGGCGGTGCTGGCGAAGCGCAGCGTTTCCGGCTGGCGCAGCGGGTTGACCTGCGCCAGCGTGTCGGAGAGCTCGGCGGCGTCCTGCTCTTCCTCTTCCTCCTGGCTGCGGCGCGGCGTGGTCATCATCAGCTCGTGCATCTTGTCGGCGGTGGCGTCCCAGGACGTCGAGGCGAGGATCTTGCGCATCCGCTCCACCTTGGCCACGCATTCGTCATGCGACGCCAGCAGCGCTGCTTCGCAGGCCTTGATGAAGGACGGCGCGTCGCCGGCGATGGCCACCACGTCGCTGTAGATGTCGGCCACGTCGGCCACGGGGGTGCTGACGATGGGCAGCTCGGCCGCCATGTATTCGAGCGTCTTGGTGGGGCTGATGAACTTGGTCGATTCGTTGAGCGCGAACGGCAGCAGGCAGACGTCCCAGCCGGCCAGGAAGTGTGGCAGCGCCTCGTAGGGCTGCTGCCCCATGTAGTGAATGTTCGCGGCGCGCGGCAGGCTGTCGGGACTGATCTTCACCACCGGGCCCACCAGCACGATCTGCCACTGGGCATGGGCGGCCGCGACCTGCGCGATCAGTTCGGTGTCGAAGCGCTCGTCGATCACGCCATAGAAGCCGAGGCGCGGACCGGGAATGTTCTTGTGCGCCGGGTGGGAGTTGCTGCGGTCGAGGGCCTGCACGAAGTGCGCGGCGTCGACGCTGCTCGGGAAGCAATGCACGTTGGGATGGCGATCGCGCTTGGACCGGTAGAGGCTTTGTCCGCCGGTGAACACGATGTCGGCCGCTTTCAACAATCCGCTTTCTCGCTGAAGCAGTTGTTTCGGGGCGTTCTTGAAAGCGGCCAGTTCATCCATGCAGTCATAGACCACGAGCTTCGGATCGAGCTCCTGCAGCAGCGGCAGCGCCATCGGCGTGTAGAACCAGGCGATGTGGTCCTGGTAGTCGCGCGCGACCTGCCTGACGAGCTGGCGCAGGTAGGGAAGATGGTCGTCATGGAAACCGGGCATGTCGACCGGGGTTTGCGGCTTGCAGACGAGGATGCCGGGGGCCGGCGAATACGTCTTCAGGTGCGGCTCGCCGGAATGGAACTCGGGCTCCTCGATGACCACGATAGGGTGGTGCTTGGCAAGCCGCGACAACAGATGCTGCGGGCGCTGGTACACGAAATCCCAACGCAAATGCGAAAAAACGATGATTGCAGAAGCCATG
The DNA here is from genome assembly GCF_010974945.1 of Noviherbaspirillum galbum. Taxonomy (GTDB): domain Bacteria; phylum Pseudomonadota; class Gammaproteobacteria; order Burkholderiales; family Burkholderiaceae_D; genus Noviherbaspirillum; species Noviherbaspirillum galbum. The sequence goes on from NZ_JAAIVB010000012.1 coordinate 154,963, forward strand.
CTATCTCCTTGCCGGGAAAATCAATGTGTTGAAGTCGAATGCAGCGTTTGCCGCCATGGCGGCACGCATGGAATGAACTATGTGGGTCAGCCCTCCCCGAGCCCGCTGCCCCGCCTCGAGGGCGGCAGCATGCACGGTGCCTGATGGGAGACCGTGCATCATGCAAGGCCTACGCAAGACCCGTGCCGCGTCTCTCGCCGGACAAGGTTTCCGGATGGCACGCATTGCATGCGGACAAGGCCGGCCCGTCCCGTCACGCATGGCGCGTTGCGCGGGCAGGAAAAGACGACACCGATCTCGGACATGGGCTGGACAATGGGCAAAAGGCAACGGGCGTGGCCGCGTGGCTCCGGCAGCGTTACCGGAGGGGCTGGCGTCTCGGCGACGAGACTGGGTCAACTATACGAACGAAGAAAGTTTCCGCGCTGATTTGCCTCAATAGGACTCGGCCATGCTTGTTGACGCAGCCCACGTGCGCGCGAGAGGGCGGTCGGTATGCTTTCTGCTTGATATGGCAGACGAGCAGAGAGGCCCCGGCCGGCAACTTCCCCGCGCCGCGAGACGCCAGGCAGCAGGAGAGGCGATTTCCCGCGTTTCATGTTGCCCGCGAAATAGTGACAAATGTGTAAAAAGGAAGCGGCGATGTAATCGTTACCCACGCTGCTTCCGACATGTTTGTTCCGGCGCGCGAACCGGACTCCGAACTCGATGACATACATATCGCGCCGCCGGGAACGTGCCGCGGCACAAGCATGACGGCCGGCGCGAAGAAGGATCCACCAGGACACCACCACAGCTTGCAGAGAGAGAAACGATATGACAAAAATCCGTAAAGCAGTATTCCCGGTCGCCGGATTCGGAACGCGGTTTTTGCCGGCGACCAAGGCATCTCCCAAGGAAATGCTGCCGGTCGTCGACAAGCCGCTCATCCAGTACGCCGTCGAGGAAGCGGCCGCTGCCGGGATCACCGAGATCATCTTCATCACCGGCCGCAGCAAGCGCACGATCGAAGATCACTTCGACAAGGCCTACGAGCTCGAAGCCGAACTCGCGGCGCACGGCAAGCTGAAGCTGCTCAAGGAAGTCCAGTCGCTGCTCCCGGAAAACATGCATTACTCCTACGTGCGCCAGAGCGAGATGCTGGGCCTCGGCCACGCCGTGCTCTGCGCCAGGCCGCTGATCGGCGACGAGCCCTTCGCGGTGGTGCTGGCGGACGACCTGATCGAGGCCGATGTCTCGGTGCTCAAGCAGATGGTTGACATCTACGAGCAGCACGAAGCGTCGATCATCGGCGTGCAGAACGTTCCGCTCGAGCAGACCAGTTCGTACGGCATCGTGCGTCCGCAGTCGATGGGCGTGCGCATGCACCGCATCGCGGACATCGTGGAAAAGCCCCAGCCGGAAAATGCGCCGTCCACGCTGGGCGTGGTCGGGCGCTACGTGTTCCGCCCCGAACTCTTCAACTATCTCGAGAACGTCAAGCCCGGCGCGGGCGGAGAGATCCAGCTGACCGATGCCATCGCGGCGATGCTCGCCGATCACCCGGCGCTGGCCTACGAGTTCAAGGGCCGGCGCTACGATTGCGGATCGAAGATCGGCTACCTCGAAGCCACCGTGGTGCATGCGCTCAAGCATCCGCAGGTGGCCGAGCAGTTCGCCGCCTTCCTCTCCACCTTGGACCTGAACGTGAATCAAAAGAAAGTCAGCAACGAAACCAATTGAGCCCCGCCCGGGGCGGGCCTTCCCGGCCACGCTCCGGCGGAACATTGATCAACCCTGCTACCGGGCCGGCCCGCCGGTCCGTATCGAGGCACACCTGATGACTGCGGCAACCCGCTTCGCGCTTCCGACCCATCCTGCCCGGCCCGCCGGGCAAGGCGGTGCCGGACGCCGGGCGCGCGCGGCCATCGGGCAGGTGTCCCTGCCGGACGCCGCCAGCCGGCGCCGGCGGCGGGATTTTCGAACACCATGGCGGCACTAGGCAAGCACCAGTCCAAGGACGCACAGGATCATTATTCGCGGACCCGGTCGAAAGAACGCGGGACCCGCGCTTTCCATGACCCCGCCTCCGCCTCCACAATCATGTCAGCCTCTTCCAGCATTCCCGCCAGCGCCTCCCTGCCTCTCGCCGTGCTGCGCCTGGGCCGGGACTACCGCGTCAGCTTCCTCAGCCAGGCGCAGGCGGAAGTCTTCGGCTACCGCGCCGTCGACCTGCTGGGAAAGCGCCTGTCCGACGTCGTCGGGCAGGAAGCATTCGAGCACATGCGGCCGTCGCTGGACGCCGCCTTCGACGGCCATGCGGCGCAGCGCCAGATCGTGCTGCGCGACCATGCCTCCAGGGAGCGGCACATCCAGTTCACCCTGCTGCCAGACGGCGAGGAAGACCATGACGGCGCGCTGGTCGCGGTGATCGCCGACGTCACCAGCCTCATGCCGGCGCCGCGGGTCGACAGCGAATTCCGTACGCTGGTGGAAAACTCTCCCGACATCGTCTCGCGGCTCGACCGTGCGATGCGCCACGTGTACGTCAATGCCGCCACCGAGCAGCTGGCCGGCATCCGGGCCGAGGAATGGATAGGCAAGACCAAGGCTGAGCTGGGCCTGCCCGAGGTGACGGTCAGGGCCTGGGACCAGGCCATCCAGGCCGCGTTCGACACCGGCGAGGTGCAGCACTTCGAATTCGAATTGCCGGCCTCGGCGGCGACGCGTTATTTCTCCGGCCGGGCCATTCCCGAGCGGGGTCCGGACGGGCAGATCGGCTCCGTGATCGGACTCGCCTACGACGTGACCGAACGCACCCGCATCCAGAAGGAAAACGACGACCTGCTCGGACGCGAGCGCGCGGCGCGCATCCAGGCCGAGACGGCGGCCAGGGCGCGCGACGAATTCCTCTCGGTGGTTTCCCATGAGCTGCGCGCGCCCCTCAACGGCATCCAGAGCTGGGCGCACGTCCTGGAAAACTACATCAAGGACATCACCGGCGTTCCGCTGGCGCAGCGGGCGCTGCAAGGCATCAAGACCGGCGTGAGCCAGCAGGTGCGGCTGATCGAAGATCTGCTCGACGTGACGCGCATGATGAGCGGCCGCCTGCGCCTCGTGATGCAGCCGCATGCCTTGCTGCCCCTGCTGGAATCCGCGGTCGACAGCGTGCGCGACCTCGCCGCCGCCAAGAAGGTCAGCCTGCATTGCGACTACCGCGTGACCACCGAGCAGATCAACGGGGATTCTGACCGCGTCCAGCAAGTCATCTGGAACCTGTTGAGCAATGCCATCAAGTTCACCCAGTCCGCCGGCAACGTGTGGATCAGCGCCGCCCAAGCCGAAGGCATGATCGCGGTCTCGGTGCGCGACGACGGCATCGGCATCTCACCGGACTTCCTGCCCCACCTGTTCAACCGCTTCAGCCAGGAAGATACGTCGAGCACGCGCAGCCAGAGCGGCCTCGGGCTGGGCCTCTACCTGGTCAGGCACCTGTCGGAACTGCATGGCGGCCGGGTCCGGGTGGAAAGCGAAGGCGAAGGCCGCGGCACGACCTTCACGGTGGAGTTACCTTTGCTCCACCGCACCGACAAATACGCGGCTGTGAATGCGCTCGAGAACAACGTCATTTCCAATCTCGCGCTGCCCTCCCTGTCCGGGCTGCGCATCCTGCTCGTCGACGACCAGGCGGAGGCGCGCGAATCGCTCTCCATCCTGCTCACCGCGGCCGGTGCCAATATCCATGCCGCTTCCTGCGGCAGGGAAGTCACGGACTGGCTCGCCACCCTCGCGCCGGACGCCATGCCCGACGTGCTCATCTGCGACATCGCGATGCCGGAGGAAGATGGTTACGCGGTGTTGCGCAAGCTGCGCCACTGGTCGCCCGACGGCCAGAGCCGGCCGCTGCAACGCATGCCCGCGCTCGCGCTGACCGCCTTCGCCGAACGCGAAGACCGGATCCGCGCGCTTACCGCGGGCTTCCAGATGCATCTCACGAAACCGGTTGCGCCGGAAGAATTAATCGTGGTGGTGAATACCATGGCGCCGCGGAACAGGATCCCGGCGGGGTGAAGGTGGGTCGTTCGCCTTGGCTCCCTCTCCTTGAAAGGAAGGGAGCCCGAGGCCGGGCGGCGTTGAATCAGTGGTAGGAGTCCGTGCCGCCCTGCATCGGCGTTTCGGTACCCTTGTGCGCGCCGGGCTCGTAGGGACCATACTCCTCCAGCCGGTTGTACAGCGTCTTCAGGCTGATGCCGAGTATGTCCGCCGCGCGCTTCTTCACGCCGCCGCACAGTTCCAGCGTGGCATAGATGAGCTTGCGGTCGACGTCCGCCAGCGAGGTGCCGACCGGAATGGCGAGCGTGAGGCCGACCGGCGACTGTGTGGTAATGACCGGCGCAAGGGCGGCGGCGTCGATGGTGTGGTCCGACAGGATGAAGGCCCGCTGCATGTAGTTGCGCAACTCGCGCACGTTGCCCGGCCAGTGATAGTTGCTCAGGCAGGCCAGTCCGTCAGGCGACAGCACCTTCTGCGTGCCGTGCGCGGCATTGAGTTCGTCGAGAAAATGCTGGGCCAGCAACTCGATGTCGGCGCCGCGCTCGCGCAGGGGCGGAATACGCAGCGGAAAGACGTTGAGCCGGTGATACAGGTCCAGCCTCAGCTTGCCCTCTTGCACCGCTTGCTCGGGGTCGCGGTTGGTGGCCGCGACCACGCGCACGTCGGTGTCGATTTCCTGGTTGCTGCCGATGCGCATGAAGGTGCCGGTCTCGAGGACGCGCAGCAGCTTCACCTGCAGCTCGACCGGCATCTCGGTGATTTCGTCGAGGAACAGCGTGCCGCCGTTGGCCCGTTCGAAGTAACCCTTGTGCTGCCGGTCCGCGCCCGTGAAGCTGCCTTTCTCGTGCCCGAAGATTTCGCTTTCGATCAGCTGGGGCGAAATTGCGCCGCAGTTGACGGGCAGGAAGGGATGGCGGGAACGCAGGCTCAGTTCATGGATGGTCTGCGCCGCGAGTTCCTTGCCCGTTCCGCTTTCGCCGAGCAGGAGCACGGTGGCCTCGGTCGGGGCCACGCGGCCGATATGGTTGTAGAGCTTCTGCATCGCCGGCGCGGCACCGAGCATCTGGCCGAAGTGGCCGAGACGCCGCAACTCGCTGCGCAGCACGCCGATTTCCTCCTTGAGGTCGACGGTGCGCGGTATGCGCGACAGCAATGCCTTCAGGCGCTTGAAGTTGATCGGCTTGGTAAGGTAGTCGGCCGCGCCCAGCCGCAGCGCTTCGACCGCGGTTTCGACGCTGGCATGGCCGGTGATCAGGACGATCTCGGTGGTCGCGCGCGCCTCGATGTCATTGAACAGGTCCATCCCGCTGCCGTCAGGCAGCTTCAGGTCGATCAGCACGACGTCGGGACGTTGTCGTGCGATCTGTTCCTGCGCTTCACGGATGTTGCCCGCGACCGCGGTGGTGAATCCTTCTGCGCCGGTGATTTCCGCGAGCGCTTCCCGGGTGTTGGTGTCGTCGTCGACGATGAGAACGTGCGGCATGGTTCGGTATCTCTTTCTAGTCTCAGTGAAGCGTAGCAGGTTCGGCGCAGCCTTCATCTGCCCTATCGCAATGGCGAGGAGGGAATGCGACCGCTGCCTTTTTCTTTTTGGAGAGAGCTTGACTCGGAACCCGCACGCGGCATTTGGTTCCGGAATTGACATGCAAAAACGAGAAAGAACGCAGCTACCCGGCAGCGCCTGCCATTGCCCCTGTCTTTACCGCATGCCTGCGCAGGTGGCCTGCGTTGGCGGGGAACAATGCCGCGTTGCCGGGTATGCCCGACTGCCGGAAGTGCCGGCGGTCAAGCCATGTGCGAATACCGCAGGACCGTCACGCGAAGTGTCGGAACCTGCCAGACTGCATTACTTCGAGGTGCCGCTGGAAGAGCCGCTCGTGGAGCCGGTACCGGTGGTGCCGCTCGAGCCGGAAGACTTCGAGGAGCCGGACATGCTGGAGCCCGACGTACCGCTTGCGCCAGACGAAGAGTCGCCGGCACGACGATCGCAACCAGTGAAGGCAACGCCCAGGGCAGCAACGACCAGCAAGACCGACGAAGTTTTAGCGATGGACTTCATTGTTGTTCCTTTCATAAAAAATGGAAGTTGTGACGTTCTTGACTCTTGGGCTTGCGAGAAGTTCTTCTTTTTTTGTCAAAGCCGGGTAACTGAATGTGACAACACGCATGCCCTCGGGCTTATCCTTGCGGGGTTTGCCGTAGAGGCTGCAACCGGCCCGCGGCGTAAAACTTTGCGCATCCGGATGGGTCTTAAGAACGTGAAGGTCTATTCCTGTCGCATGACATGCCTTGCTCGCCCGAGGCGATGACGATGAGCGGCCGGCCCCCTGCCCCATTGCCCTGCCGTCCAAATCGTCGTTTCCTGCCCGCCCGGCTCTCGCATGAGCCAGCTCAACCAGATCCCGCCGCCGCGGCGCGAGCCTCTCGCCCGGCGCAACGACAATGAATTAGCGCAAGCGATCTCCCGGGCGAAGATGTAACAATCGTCCAACCTGTCATGTCCCATGCCGGAGCGCCCGGCCCGGGCGGCTGGCGGCAGGATGCGTTCATCACGCGGCGAGTGTCTCGCCGAACCTTTGGAAACAAGATGTCCGTCGATAAATCAATGAAGCGCTTTGGCATGATGTACGGCTCCTCCCCGATGATGGAGCGTCTCTATGAACAGATCGAGCGCGTTTCGGCAACCGATGCCACCGTGCTGCTGGTAGGAGAAAGCGGCACCGGCAAGGAACTCGTTGCCAACGCGATCCATCGCCAGAGCATGCGCAAGGACCAGCCCTTCGTCGCCGTGAACTGCGGCGCGATACCGGCGCACCTGATCGAGGCCGCGCTCTTCGGGCACGAGAAGGGCAGCTTCACCGGCGCGATGCGCCAGCACGTGGGGTACTTCGAGCACGCCTCCGGCGGCACGCTGTTCCTCGATGAAATCACCGAGATGCCGGTCGACATGCAGGTCAAGCTGCTTCGTGTGCTCGAATCGGGCCGCTTCTCGCGCGTCGGCGGCGACAATGAGGTGGCGGTCGACGTGCGCCTCATCGCGGCGACCAACCGCGACCTGGAAACCGCGGTCAAGCAAGGCAACCTGCGCGAGGACCTGATGTACCGCCTCGCCGTGTTTCCGGTCCGCATTCCGCCGCTGCGCGAGCGCGGCACCGACATCGAGCTGCTGGCGCAGCAATTCCTGGCGGAGCTCAACGAGAAGGACAAGACGCAGAAGGTGTTCTCGCGCAATTCGCTCGACGTCATCCGTTCCTATTCGTGGCCGGGCAACGTGCGCGAACTCAAGAACGTCGTCCACCGCGCCTTCATCCTCGGCACCGACACGCTGGATATCGATGAATGCATCTCCGAACTGGCGGTGAAGAAACCCACGGTCCAGGACGGCTACCTGAACTTCTTCGTCGGCACGCCGCTGGCCGACGCCCAGCGAGAGATCATCCTCGCCACGCTCAAGCATTACAGCGGCAACAAGCGCCTCACCGCCGAGGCGCTGGGCATCAGCCTGAAGACGCTCTACAACCGCCTGAAGGAATACTGACGCCATGGCGGCTGGCGGCAACGATCGCCGCCATGGCATGCCTGCTTACCGCCGTGCCGCGGCACCGACATCAGGAATTGACCACTTCCCCGCCGTTCGGATGCAGTATCTGGCCGGTCATGTACGACGCATCCTCGGAAGCGAGAAAGACATAGGCGGGCGCCACTTCGTCCGGCTGGCCCGGCCTTCCCAGCGGCACGCTGCTGCCGAATTTCTCGACCTCCTCCGGCGGGAAGGTCGACGGAATCAGCGGCGTCCAGATCGGCCCCGGCGCCACGCCGTTGACGTGGATGCCCTTCTCGGCGAGCTGCTGCGAGAGCGACCGGGTGAAGGCCGTGATCGCCCCCTTGGTCGATGAATAGTCCAGCAGGTGGCCGCTGCCGCGGTACGCCGTCACCGAGGTCGTGTTGATGATGCGCGCGCCCGGCTTCAGGTGAGGAATGGCCGCGCGCACGGTGTAGAACATTGAGAAGATGTTGGTGCGGAAGGTCTTTTCGAGCTGCTCGTCGCTGATGTCGGCGATGCTTTGCTGGGGAAATTGCTGGGCCGCGTTGTTGACGAGGATGTCCAGCTTGCCGAAGGATTGCACCGCGGTGTCGACCAGCTTGCGGCAGAAGGCGGAATCGGCGACGTCGCCGGCGACGGCGAGACATTCGCGGCCCTCCGCTTCCACCAGTCGCCGCGTTTCCTCCGCGTCCTGGTGCTCGTCGAGGTAGCCGATCACCACGTTGGCGCCTTCCTTGGCGAACATCACCGCGACCGCCCGGCCGATGCCGCTGTCGCCGCCGGTGATCAGGGCAACCTTGCCCTTGAGCTTGCCGCTGCCCTTGTAGCCGCGTGCGCTCGACTCCGGCTGCGGGCGCATCTGCGCCTGCACGCCGGGCTGGTGATCCTGGTGTTGCGGGGGAATGTCGGGTTTATCTTGTGCCATCGTTCGCCTCCATCGTTGATGCTGGATGGAGGCTGGCTTTCGCGGTTGGTTCCTCAGGCCGCGACCGGCTGCATGCGCGCGGCCGCGTCGAGCAGCAGGCGCGGATCGCCCAGTGCGAGCTTGCGCGCGTCGGAAAGGGTTTGCCGGAACGCGCGCGCGCCAGGAATGCCGGTCATGAGGCCGAGCATGTGGCGGGTGATGCTGTTGAGGCGCAGGCCGGCGCCGTTGTTGCCGTAACGCTCGAGCTGTGCGGCGATGTAGGGCAGCATGGCTTCGATGATTTCCTGCCGCGACTTCACCGGCGCGTCGTCGCCGTAGTAGCGCGCATCGAAGGACGCCATCAGGTAGGGGTTATGGTAGGCCTCGCGCCCGAGCATGACGCCATCCACGTGCTGCAGATGCAGGTCGATCTCTTCCACGGTCTTGATGCCGCCATTGATGATGATTTCCAGATGCGGGAAATCGCGCTTGAGCTGGTAGGCGTATTCGGGCTTGAGCGGAGGGATCTCGCGGTTTTCCTTCGGGCTCAGGCCTTTCAGGATGGCATTGCGGGCGTGGGCGATGAAGGTATGGCAGCCGGCCTCGGCGATGGTGCCGACGAAATCGCGCACGAAACCGTAGGATGAAACCTCGTCGATGCCGATGCGGTGCTTGACGGTAACGTCGATCTCGACGGCGTCGCGCATCGCCTTCACGCAATCCGCCACGAGTTGCGGTTCGGCCATCAGGCAGGCGCCAAATGCGCCCTTCTGCACGCGTTCCGACGGACAGCCGCAATTCAGGTTGATCTCGTCGTAGCCCCACTGCTCGCCCAGCTTCGCGCTTTTCGCCAGGTCGGCAGGCTCGCTGCCGCCAAGCTGGAGGGCCACCGGATGCTCTTCCTCGTTGAACTTGAGATGGCGCTCGACGTCGCCATGGATCAGGGCGCCGGTCGTCACCATCTCGGTGTAAAGCCAGGTATGGCGGGTGATCTGCCGGTGGAACATTCGGCAATGGCGGTCGGTCCAGTCCATCATGGGCGCGACCGATAGCCGGCGGGGCTTGTAAGACGTTGTTTTCACGGGGAGTTTGCGTAATTCTGGAGTGACGCGATTGTACCTGTCCGGCCGTCGTTCCGCAGCGCGGGCCGTGCCGACTCCGTTCGGCCTGCCATGTTTCCGGGAAAGATTTCCTTTCCTTGCATGCCAGGAACGACATTAACCAAGATCAATGCAGCTTCCACGGGATTGTCCGAAGCTTTACGTTGAGGTAGATCGTCATTCCCTCGGCCCATTTTCATTTTCCGTTTGCCGCCGGGGACCAGCACCAATTCGGTGTCAAAAAGACTAAGATAGTCCGACACCATCTTTTACAGACGAGGTTACGCATGCCAAACCCGATCAATACCGAACATTTCTGGATGCCCTTCACCGCGAACCGGCAGTACAAGGCGAAGCCGCGACTGCTGGCGGGCGCGTCCGGCATGCATTACACCACCGACGATGGACGCAAGATCCTCGACGGCACCGCGGGCCTGTGGTGCGTGAACGCGGGCCATTGCCATCCGAAGATCACCGCCGCCATCCAGCAGCAGGCCGGGACCATGGATTTCGCGCCGACCTTCCAGATGGGACATCCCAAGGTGTTCGAGGCGGCGACGGCCCTCGCGTCGATCGCGCCCGAGGGCTTGAACCGGGTGTTCTTCTGCAATGACGGCTCGGAAGCGGTGGACACCGCCCTGAAGATCGCGCTCGCCTACCACCGCGTGCGCGGCGACGGCTTGCGCACGCGGCTCGTGGGCCGCGAGCGCGGCTACCACGGCGTGGGTTTCGGCGGCATCGCGGTCGGCGGCATCGCCGGCAACCGCAAGCATTTCGGCCCCGCCCTGCCGGGCGTCGATCACCTGCGCCATCCGCTCGACATCGGCCGCAACGCCTTCTCGAAAGGCTTGCCCGAGCATGGCGCCGAACTGGCCGACGAACTCGAGCAGCGCATCGTCACCTTGCATGATCCCTCGACCATCGCAGCGGTCATCGTCGAACCCATCCAGGGCTCGACCGGCGTGATCCTCCCGCCCAAGGGCTACCTGCAGAAGCTGCGCACGATCTGCGACAAGTACGGCATCCTGCTGATCTTCGATGAAGTGATCACCGGTTTCGGCCGGCTCGGCACGTCCTTCGCCGCCGACTTCTTCGGCGTGGTGCCGGACATGATCACCTGCGCCAAGGGCCTGACCAATGCCGCCGTGCCCATGGGCGCGGTGCTGGTGCGCCAGGACATCCACGACACCTTCATGCAGGCAGCGCCGGAGAACGCCATCGAGTTCTTCCATGGCTATACCTATTCCGGCCACCCGCTCGCGGCGGCGGCCTGCGTTGCCGCCATGGATGTCTACAAGGAAGAGGGCCTGTTCGATCGCGCCGCGTCGATGTCGCCTTACTTCGAGCAAGCGGCGCACAGCCTGAAAGGCTTGCCCTACGTGAAGGACGTGCGCAACCTCGGCATGGTGTGCGGCATCGAGCTGGAATCGGTTCCGGGCAAGCCGACCGCGCGCGCCTTCGATGTCTTCCTGAAGTGTTTCTGGGAAAAGGGTGTGCTGATCCGGACCACGAATGACATCATCGCGCTGTCGCCGCCGCTGATCATCGACAAGCCGCAGATCGACCAGCTGTTCGGCGCGATCGCGGACGTGCTGAAGGCGGAAAAGCCGGTGCCGGACGTGAAGACGGTCGCGGCCTAATCCAGAATCGGAGCGCTGTCATCCCCGCGAAGGCGGGGATCCCATTTCGCCGGTCCGGCGAGATGCACTCATGGATCCCCGTATGCCCGCGACCTCGTTGACGACGAGGGCCGCCATCACGATCGCTCCGCCGACCAGGGTTTCATGCGCCGGCACTTCGCCCGCGCCGAGCCAGGCCCAGATCGGTCCCAGCAAGACTTCCAGCAAGGATAGCAAGGCCACCTCGGGCGCGGACAGGTGCCGCGCTGCCTTCACCATCAGCATGCAGGGCAATCCGAGCTGGAACACGCCCAGCACGGCCAGCAGGCCGATGTCATGCCACGACGCCTGCAACGGACTCGCGAAGGGCAGCATGAGCAAGGCGGAAAACACGCTGCCGAGGAAGACGGCGGGAATCAGGTCGACGCCCTGCCCGGCGCGCTTGATAAGAATCAGGTTCGTGGCCGACGCAACGGGCACCGCGAGCCCGATCAACATGCCGATGAGGTGGCCGCCCGCCAGCTCGCCCAGCCCGCTGACGAACATCCATGCCATGCCGGCCATCGCGGCCGCGATCGCCAGCCAGGTGCGGCCGGGGATGCGCTGCTTCAGCACGACCCAGGCGAGAAAGGCGGTCAGGAGGGGTGCCACGCTCATGACGATGAGCGTATTGGCGACCGTGGTCTTGGTCAGTGAAATCATGAAGGCGACGTACATCGTGCACCACATGAGGCCGCTGAAGACATCCACCTTGCCGAGGCCGCGCAGCGTCGTGACGCTGCCGCGCCAACCCTGCTGAACGAGCATGCCGCCGGCAACACAGAGGGAAGAGAAGACGCTGCGCCAGAAAGTGACGTCGAATCCGCGCGCCGCGTCGAGATGGCGGGTGATGACGCCGGCGATGCTCCACATGGCGGGAGCGGCGATCATGAGCAGCAAGGCTCGTCGATGGGGAGTCAGGAATTGCATGGGACATGTCCGCCGGACGGCCGGGTTGCCGTCCGTGCCGCTGCGTTGCCGGCGCGCGGAATGGTTTGCATGGTTAAGTTGGAACGCTGAAAGAATAAACCCGGAATCGTCCGGCTTGCGCCATGGATGTCCGGGTCGTCAGGTCGCGGCGTGGACGCCGCGTCACATCATGCCGCTTCGCGCGACGCCTTCTTGCGCTCGTGTTCCTTCAGGAAGCGCTTGCGCAGGCGGATGCTCTTCGGCGTGATTTCGACCAGTTCATCGTCCTCGATGAATTCGACGGCGTACTCCAGCGTGAGCTGGATCGGCGGAATCAGGCGCACCGCCTCGTCGGTACCGGAAGCGCGCACGTTGGTGAGCTGCTTGCCCTTGATGGGGTTGACCACCAGGTCGTTGTCGCGCGAATGGATGCCGATGATCATGCCTTCGTACACCGGGTCGTTGTGGGTCACGAACATGCGGCCGCGATCCTGGAGCTTCCACAGCGCGTAGGCAACGGCAGCGCCATCGTCCTGGGAAATCAGCACGCCGTTGCGGCGGCCGGCGAGTTCCGGCTTGTTGGTATCGACCGGCGCGTAGTCGTCGAAGATGTGCGACATGAGGCCGGTGCCGCGCGTGAGCGTCATGAATTCCGACTGGAAGCCGATGAGGCCGCGGGCGGGAATGCGATACTCGAGGCGCACGCGGCCCTTGCCGTCCGGTTCCATGTTCTGGAGGTCGCCACGGCGGCGGCCGAGTTCTTCCATCACGCCGCCCTGGTGGCCTTCTTCCACGTCCACCGTCAGCAGCTCGTAGGGCTCGCACTTCACGCCGTCGATGTCCTTGAACACCACGCGCGGACGGGAGACGGCCAGTTCATAGCCTTCGCGCCGCATGTTTTCCAGCAGGATGGTGAGGTGCAGTTCGCCGCGGCCCGAGACCTCGAAGGTGGTTTCGTCGCCGGTATCCGTCACGCGCAGCGCGACGTTGGACTTGAGTTCGCGGTCGAGGCGCTCGCGGATCTGGCGGCTGGTGACGAACTTGCCTTCGCGTCCCGCCAGGGGCGAGCTGTTGACGAGGAAGTTCATGGTCAGCGTCGGCTCGTCGACCTTGAGCATGGGCAGGGCGTCCGGGGTATCGGGCGCGCACACGGTGGTGCCGATGCCGAGTTCCTCGATGCCGTTGATCAGCACGATGTCGCCGGCCTGGGCTTCGTCGACCAGTACGCGGTCGAGGCCCTTGAACTTCAGCACCTGGTTGACGCGGGCCTTGAGCGGCGTCGAGTCGGGGCCGTTCATGACGATGACGTCCTGCAGGGACTTCACGCGGCCGCGCTTGATGCGGCCGATGCCGATCTTACCGACGTAGGAGGAATAATCGAGGGAAGAGATCTGGAGCTGCAGCGGACCGTCGGGATCGTCGTCGCGCACCGGCACGTGTTCCAGCACGGCGTCGAACAGCGGCTTCATCGTACCTTCGCGGACCGTCGGATCGAGGCTGGCATAGCCATTGAGCGCGGAAGCGTAGACCACCGGGAAGTCGAGCTGCTCTTCGGTCGCGCCGAGCTTGTCGAACAGTTCGAAGGTCGCGTTGATGACCCAGTCCGGGCGGGCGCCGGGACGGTCGATCTTGTTGACGACGACGATGGGCTTGAGACCGAGGCCGAGCGCCTTGCGGGTCACGAAGCGGGTCTGGGGCATCGGGCCTTCGACCGCGTCGACCAGCAGCAGCACGGAATCGACCATCGACAGCACGCGCTCCACTTCGCCGCCGAAGTCGGCGTGGCCCGGGGTGTCGACGATGTTGATGTGCGTGCCTTCGTATTCGACGGCGCAGTTCTTGGCGAGGATGGTAATCCCGCGTTCCTTTTCCAGGTCATTGGAATCCATGACGCGGTTATCGACTTGCTGGTTTTCGCGGAAGGTGCCGGACTGACGCAGCAGCTGATCCACCAGCGTGGTTTTGCCATGGTCGACGTGGGCGATGATGGCGATGTTACGCAGGGCGCGTTGGGTGTGTGACATGGGAGTGGGGAGCGGGAGACGGAAAACCGAAAATTATAGCATGGCAAGCAGGATCAACCTTAGGAAAACCCTTCCATTTCAATGAGTTGGTTGGAATGAAAGGAGTCCGGCCGGAAAATCCATGGTCCTGTCCATGCGCTGGCATGGTAACGAGCGACTATGACAAGAGGATTTCTGCTTGGTTTGCAGGCGCTGCGATTTTTTTCGCCCGGCCGCGCCTGGCAATATGCAGGCTAGGCCGCGGTGGCGATCAGCCGTTCCGGCGCCAGGACTCCGTAGGCCGCGAACTGTGCCGTGCCGAGCAGGCGCCGGCCGTCGTCGGCATAGACCCGCACCCGCCCTGCCGATGCGGGAAGCGCGAGGCCGGCATCATGCAGCGCCAGCCGCTGTCCTTGCAGGAAGCGGCGCGCCAGTTCCTCGCCGAGCACTACCTGGGGGAAACTGCTGAGCAAGGCATCGACGGGAGCAAGCAAGCCCTCGCGCTGTGCGGCGGGAGCGGCTTCCAGATCCGGCAAGCCGATTGCGCCATCGAGCGTGAGGGTGCCCACCGCCGTGCGGCGCAAGGCGTTCAGGTGCGCGCCGCATCCCAGCGCCGCGCCGATGTCCTCGCCCAGGACGCGGATATACGTGCCCTTGCTGCAACTTACCCGCAGCCGCAGGGTTGGCGCTTCGTAGGAAAGCAGGTCGAGCGCATGGATGGTCACCTTGCGCGCTTCGCGCTCGAGGGTAATGCCGGCGCGTGCATACTCGTACAGAGGCTTGCCGTCGCGCTTGAGCGCGGAATACATCGGCGGCACCTGGGAGATGTCGCCGCGGAAACGGGCGAGCACGCGCTCTATCTGCTCGGCGCTGACATCCACCGGGCGGGTGTCGAGCACCTCGCCCTCCGTGTCCCCGGTCGCCGTGCGGATGCCGAGATGCACGACCGTTTCGTAGGTCTTGTCGCTTTCCAGCAGGTCCTGGGAAAACTTCGTGGCTTCGCCGAAGCACAAGGGCAGCAGGCCGGTCGCGAACGGGTCCAGCGTCCCGGTATGCCCGGCCTTTTGCGCATTCAGCAATCGCTTGGCGCGGACCAGCGCATCGTTGCTGGACAGGCCGACCGGCTTGTCCAGCAGGAGCACGCCGTGCACCGGGACGCGCGGAATCTTGGGCGTTGTTTGCGCCATGGAATGGGAGGAAACAGGGTTCAGACGTCGGCGTCCTTGGCCCGGGTGGCATTCGCCTCATCGATCAGCTTCGACAATTCCATGCCGCGGGAAGTCGAGGTGTCGTGGACGAAATGCAGCTCGGGAATGGTATGGATGGTCAGCCGTCGGCCCAGCTGGCCGCGGATGAAGCCGGCGGCTTTCCGCAGTCCGGACAAGGTGTTGGCGATCGCCTCGGCATCGTCGACCAGGGTGGTGAAATATACCTTGGCATGGGCATAGTCCGGGGTCACCTGGACTTCGGTGATGGTAATCATGCCTACCCGTGGATCTTTCAGATCGTAGGCGATGATTTCCGCCAGGTCGCGCTGGATCTGGTCGGCGACCCGAACGCCGCGGCCGGGAATGGATTTGCTGTGTTTTGCCATGGCCTGGCTTCCAGAAAGAAAATGCACGGCACTCCAGCCTCAGGAAGGCCGGGTGTCATGGAGGTACGCGGAATGGATGGATAGCCGCACCGGCGGTGCCGGTGCGGATTCGCGAACTTGTTTACAGCGTACGCGCTACTTCTTGGACTTCAAAGACTTCGAGTTGATCGCCTTCCTTGATGTCGTTGAAGTTCTTCAGCGACAGGCCGCACTCGAAGCCGGCCTTGACTTCGCGGACGTCGTCCTTGAAGCGCTTGAGCGAATCGAGCTCGCCGGTCCAGATGACGACGTTGTCGCGCAGCAGGCGGACCGACGCGGAACGCTTGACGGTGCCATCGAGCACGTAGCAACCGGCGATCGAGCCGACCTTGCTGATGTGGAACACCTGGCGGATTTCCACCAAGCCAAGCGACTGCTCGCGTTTCTCGGGCGCCAGCATGCCGGACATCGCCGCCTTGATCTCGTCCACCGCATCGTAAATGATGTTGTAGTAACGGATGTCGACGCCGCTGGTTTCTGCCAGCTTGCGGGCGGACGCATCGGCACGGGTATTGAAGCCGATGATGACCGCCTTCGACGCCACGGCAAGGTTGACGTCCGACTCGCTGATGCCGCCCACCGCCGCATGCACGACCTGCACCCGCACCTCGTTGGTCGAGAGCTTCTGCATGGCATGCACGATGGCTTCCTGCGAACCCTGCACGTCCGCCTTGATGATGAGCGGAAGGTTCTTGACCTCGCCTTCTGCCATCTGTTCGAACATGTTTTCCAGCTTCGCGGCTTGCTGCTTCGCCAGCTTAACGTCGCGGAACTTGCCCTGCCTGAACAGTGCGATCTCGCGTGCCTTGCGTTCGTCGGCCATGACCATGACTTCCTCGCCGGCGGCGGGGACTTCGGTCAGGCCCTGGATTTCCACCGGGATGGACGGACCGGCCTGGGCGATGGTCTTGCCGTTTTCGTCGAGCATTGCGCGCACGCGGCCGTAGGACGAACCGGCGAGCACCACGTCGCCGCGCTTGAGCGTGCCGGTCTGCACCAGCACGGTCGCGACCGGGCCACGGCCCTTGTCGAGCTTGGCTTCAATGACCAGGCCCTTGGCGAAAGCGTCGACCGGCGCGGTCAACTCCAGCACCTCGGCTTGCAGCAGCACGTTTTCCAGCAGGTCGTCGATGCCTTGGCCGGTCTTCGCAGACACCGGGATGAACGGCGCGTCGCCGCCATAGGCTTCCGGCACCACGCCTTCGGCGACCAGTTCCTGCGTCACGCGGTCGGTGTTGGCACCCTGCTTGTCGATCTTGTTGATCGCCACGACGATGGGCACGCCGGCCGCCTTGGCGTGGGCGATCGCTTCCTTGGTCTGGGGCATCACGCCGTCGTCGGCCGCCACCACCAAGATGACGATGTCGGTCGCCTTGGCGCCGCGGGCACGCATCGCGGTGAACGCTTCGTGGCCCGGCGTATCGAGGAAGGTGATGATGCCGCGCCGGGTTTCCACGTGGTAGGCACCGATGTGCTGGGTAATGCCGCCGGCTTCACCCGCGGCAACCTTGGCGCGGCGGATGTAGTCGAGCAGCGAGGTCTTGCCGTGGTCGACGTGGCCCATGACGGTCACGACCGGAGCGCGCGGCAATGCCTCGGCGTCGGTGTGCTCGCCGGCATCTTCCAGCATGGCCTCGGGGTCGTCCAGCTTGGCGGCGAACGCTTTGTGGCCCATTTCTTCCACGACGATCATCGCGGTTTCTTGGTCCAGCACCTGGTTGATCGTGACCATCTGGCCAAGCTTCATCAGGTGCTTGATGACTTCCGATGCCTTCACCGACATCTTGTGCGCGATCTCGGCGACGGTGATGGTTTCGGGCACGTGGATTTCCTTGATGACGGCTTCGGTCGGCACCTGGAAATTCGATTCGCGCTGGTCATCGCTGCCATGGGAGCGGCGGCCCTTCGGGCCGCCACGCCAGCCGTCGCGGCCGGTCGGGCTGCTCGTAGCGCCGGGGCCGCGGGTCTTGATGCCGCCGCGCTTTTTGGCATCGTCCTGCCATGTCGACGACACGTTGGCCGACTTGATCGATTTCTTGTCGCCCGGCTTCTTGACGTCTTCCTTCTTGTCGCCCGGCTTTTTCTCGGCGGGCTTGTGCAGCGTGCCTTCGGCAGCCTTGGCTTGCGCGGGCGCGACCGTAGGCGCTGCGGTCGGTTCCGGCGCCTTCATGACCTTGCGCGGCGCGCTCATCATGGCCTTGATCTGGGCGACTTCTTCCGCGACGGCGCGGCGGGCGCGCTCGGTGGCGGCGGCACGTTCCGCGGCTGCCTTGGCTTCATCCGCAGCAGCTTTCTTGCGTGCATCCTCGTCGGCCTTGCGGGCTTCGTCGTCGGCCTTGCGCTTGGTTTCCTCGGCGGCGGTCAGCTCGGCCTTTTCTTCCTTCTGCTGGCGGGATGCTGCTGCGGCGGCCTCGGCCTCGGCACGGGCGCGCGCTTCTTCTTCCGCCTTCTTCATGGCGGCGGCCTGGGCTTCACGCTCGGCTTCGAGCCGGGCAAGGCGCTCCTGCTTTTCGCGCAGTTCCGCTTCCTGGCGAGCGATCAGCTCGGCCTGGCGGCGGGATTCTTCTTCGCGGCGGGCGATTTCCGCCGCATCGACCACGGGGGCAGACTCCGGCGCGGCCGCGCGCGGTGCCTCGACCGCCGGCTCGTCGCGCTTGATGAAGGTGCGCTTCTTGCGCACTTCCACCTGGATGGTGCGCGACTTGCCGCTCGCATCCGCCTGCTTGATCTCGGTGGTTTCCTTGCGGGTCAGGGTGATCTTCTTCTTTTCCCCATCGGGGGCAGACCCGTGCGAACGTCGCAGGTGATTCAACAGCTTGTCCTTGTCTTCCTTGGACAGCGGGTCGGACGCCGAACTTTTCTCAACGCCCGCAGCGCGCAGTTGAGTCAGCAGGAGGTCCGCGGGCATTTTCAGTTCGGTGGCAAATTGGGCTACGTTGGTGCTCGCCATTCAGTCCTCTTTTCTATGTGACACGGCTATGTATATGGGGGCGGACTCGTTCATTTCACGTCCACGAGTTCGCGCGCCTTGGCTTGCAACGCACGGGCACTGTCATCGTACTTGGCGTCGATCAGCCGCATTTCATCGTCGGTCACATCAGCAAATCCGTTTTCAATCAGTTCACGCGCACGCTCGACCGGGAGGGCCAGCACCGCGCCAAATTCGTCGTAGGCCATGCCTGCGAAGCGCTCGACCGTCTTCACGCCAGCCAGTCCAAGCTTGCCGGCACTGACGCGGTCGATTCCCTCCAGGTTGATCAGGGCGTCTTCCATGCCCTCGAGACCTTCCTCTGAGGCAATCGCTTCGGTCACCAGGGCGTCGCGCGCCCGGTTGCGCAGTTCGTTGACCGTGTCTTCATCGAATGCTTCGATTTCAAGCATTTCGTTGATCGGCACGTAAGCGATTTCCTCGAGGCTGGAGAATCCTTCTTCGACAAGAATATTCGCGACTTCTTCGTCGACATCGAGTTTTTCCATGAACAGGGAGCGGATGGCCGCCGTCTCTGCCGCGGATTTGTCGGCTGACTCTTCCGCCGTCATGATGTTGATCTGCCAGCCCGTCAGTTCCGAAGCGAGACGCACGTTTTGTCCGCCGCGGCCGATGGCGATGGCGAGGTTCTCCTCGTCGACGACCACGTCCATCGCATGCTTCTCTTCGTCAACCACGATGGAGGAAACATTCGCCGGTGCCAAGGCGCCAATCACGAACTGGGCGGGGTCTTCGGACCACAGCACGATGTCGACACGTTCGCCGCCGAGCTCGCCGGTGACCGCCTGCACGCGCGATCCGCGCATGCCGACGCAGGTACCGATCGGGTCGATGCGCTTGTCGCTGGTGAATACCGCAATCTTCGCGCGGACGCCAGGGTCGCGGGCTGCGGACTTGATCTCAAGCAAACCCTGCTCGATCTCGGGAACTTCGAGTTCGAACAGCTTCATGATGAATTCAGGGGCGGTACGGGAAAGGATCACCTGCGGGCCACGCGCATTGCGGTCGATGCGCAGGATGTATGCACGGACGCGGTCGCCGATCCGGAGATTCTCCTTGGGAATCATCTGGTCGCGGGGGAGGCGGGCTTCCACCTTGCCGGACTCGACGATGGCATCACCGCGCTCCATGCGCTTGATGGTGCCGGTGACCAGGGAATCGCCGCGGGCCAGGAAGTCCTGGAGGATCTGCTCGCGTTCCGCGTCGCGGATGCGCTGGAGCACGACCTGCTTGGTATCCTGCGCAAAGCGGCGACCGAAATCGACCGACTCGATCGGTTCTTCGATGTAATCATCCACCTCGATGTCGGCGATCTGTTCGCGAGCTTCGAACAGCAGCACTTCCTGGTCGGGAAGCTGCAGACCCGCCTCGTCGGGCACGACGTGCCAGCGGCGGAACGACTCGAATTCACCCGACTCACGGTCGATCGATACGCGCACATCGACATCGCCCTCGTACCGTTTCTTGGTCGCTTGCCCGAGCGCGTGCTCGAGCGCTCCGAATACGATTTCCTTATCGACATTTTTTTCTCGTGCCAGCGCATCGACCAACAACAATACTTCGCGACTCATGCTTTGCGACTCCTAAAGTCCACTTTTGGCACCAAGCGTGCCTTGTCCACATCGGCGAGCGTGAATTCCAGCATCGCCGGCCCTTCTTTTCCTTCAAATTCCAGCTTCAGGTTTTCTCCCTCGGGCTCATGCAAAACGCCCTGGAAAGATTTCCTGTTCGGGGTGCCGGGCATCGGCATCCGCAACTTGACGACGGCTTCCTGGCCCGCGAAACGCGCATAATCGCTCAGCTTCTTCAGCGGACGATCCAGCCCGGGGGAAGACACTTCCAGCCGTTCGTAGTTGATGTTTTCCACGGTCAGCAGGTGCGACAACTGGTGACTTACCGCCTCGCAATCCTCGACGGTGATGCTTTCCTTGTCCGACTCGGGAGGAAAGTCGATGTAGACGCGCAGCAGGCCGCGCGCTGCCTGCTCCAGATCGACCAGTTCATAGCCCATGCCCGCGACGGTTTTTTCAATCAGTTCCAGCAACCGCACACCACTCTCCGTAAAAACAGCCTTCCGCCGACTGCGTAAATCGTTCGAGAAAAAAAAAATGGGCATGTGCCCATCTCTTTTTATTTCTTGCCATTTACACCATGCACCTCGCAAAAACAGCGGGCGCGGCACCCTTTGGCAGCCAACTTCCGTTAACTCTCTAATTATAAACATTTATTTTGACCACCGCAATGGTAATCAAGACGAAATCCGGGCTAAACCGGGGCCTAACCTGCGGTCGCAAAACCGCGAATGACGGTGTCCCGGATCGCCGCTTCATTCAACGTGGCCGGCGACGCTGGCCTGCTCCCTGCAGATTAAAGCCGCCAGCCTTGCCTTGCCCCATTCCGCCACGCCGGGCACGTCCTGCATCCGGAAAACCGAGGGCGGTCTGCAGGGGATCCGGCTGGCGGCCGCGCGGCTGCGAACCATTGCCCTGACCCTGACCCTGGCCCTGGCCCTGGCTTCGTGGCTGACCGCGCTTCTGCTGCTGGTTCAGCTGCGAATTGCCGTTCGTACCAGGCCTTTGCGGTCCGCCTTTCGCCTTTTGCTGGGCGGATGGCAACTGCTTTTCCAGTCCGCTCAGGGTCATCAGTTCGCGCACCGCATGTTCATCGAGTTCTTCCCAGCGCCCGCGCTTGAGATTGCTCGGCAGGGTCAGCAAGCCATAGCGAGTTCGGATCAGGCGCGACACGGTAAGGCCCACCGCCTCGAACATGCGCCGCACTTCGCGGTTGCGTCCTTCCCCGATGATGACGCGATACCACTTGTTGACGCCTTCGCCGCCGCCATCGGCGATGCGGGAAAACTGTGCCATGCCATCGTCGAGCTCGACACCGTTGAGCAGTTTCTGGCGCATGCCCTCTTCGAGCTCGCCCAGGGTGCGAACCGCATATTCGCGCTCGATGTTGTAACGAGGGTGCATCAGCCTGTTGGCGAGATCGCCCGACGTGGTGAACAGCAGCAGGCCTTCGGTATTGAAATCGAGCCGTCCGACCGCGAGCCATTTTCCGGCCTTCATGGGAGGCAGGCGCTCGAATACCGAAGGACGTCCCTCGGGATCGCTGGTGCTGACGATCTCTCCCGCTGGCTTGTGGTACATCAGCACCCGCGGCGGCTTCTTCGTGATCTTGCGCTGGATGGGCTTGCCATTGATGCGCACCTGGTCGGTCGGCAGGATACGCTGGCCGATGTGGGCAGGTTCACCGTTCACCGAGACGCGGCCGGCGATGATGAGTTCTTCCATGTCCCGTCGCGAACCGAGACCCACTTCGGCGAGCACCTTGTGCAGCTTGGGCGCATCGTCCTCGGCGGTCAGGTCGCGGCGAACCGCCTTGGCAGGCGCCGGGCGCCCGCCCTTGCCGCCTTCCGCGCTGTCGTAAGCATCCGACGTCACGAACGCGAAGATGTCTTCGGCATCAGGCCGGGCGCGTTGCTGGGACTTGGCATGCTGCGGCTTGCCGCCTTGTGCGCCGGGTGCCTTGGCCGGCTTGTCGCGGCCTTCGCGCGGCTTCTGCGATTGAGAATTTCTTGCGCCATCCGGTTTGCGGGCCTGCCGCTCGGGACGCCTCTTTTCCGATCCGGGCTGCTCGGGTTCGGCGGAAACCGCTTCGCCCGTCCCTTCGGACATCGGCTCGGCCTGGCCCGCATCGGCATCCGCCTGCACGGCCTTTGCGCCGCGCGTGCGGCGCAGGCTGCGCGGACCGCGCACTCCGCGCTTCGCTGTCTTCTTCGCATCGCCGTCGGTCATTTCGCCCTCCTCCGGCGCGGCATTGCCATCGGCACTCGCGCGGGGCTGATCGTCGGCTGCGGCTGCAGGCGGAATTTCGTTGCCGGCGGCCGGCTGATCATCATGTTGGCTGGGCAGGTTCATCGTCTGGTTCTTTATTTTGCTTGGCGCGTTCTGCGTCTTCGGCTGCCTGTTCGCCGGCCGTGGCAGAAGGTTCGTTATCGGTGATTCCGGCGTCGACCGGGTCGTCGCCATTGACCACGTCGGGCAGGTTGCTCGGCGCGGCATGCGCGGCGCCGTCTTGTTCTGCCGACGGGTCGGCAGGCGGTGAACCGGGGGAAGCTTCCTCGCGTGCCGCTGCGTCGCTGTCGAGGCTTGCCTGCAAGGCCTGCATTTCAGGAAGCATGCTGGATTGCACGCCGTCCTTGCTTACAGGCTGCAACGGCGGCAGCTGATCGAGCGAGGTCAGGCCGAGATCATCGAGGAACTGCTTGGTCGTTGCGAAAAGCGCAGGCCGTCCGGGGACGTCACGATGGCCGATTGCCTCGATCCAACCCCGATCTTCGAGCATCTTGATGGTCTGGGAGTTCACGGTGACGCCGCGGATTTCTTCGATGTCCCCGCGCGTCACCGGTTGGCGGTAGGCGATGATCGCCAGCGTCTCAAGCGTGGCGCGGGAATATTTCGGCGGCTTTTCGGGATTGAGGCGCTCGAGGTACCTCTTCATCTCCGGCCGGCTCTGAAAGCGCCAGCCGGTGGAGAGGCATACGATTTCGATGCCCTTGTCGACCCAATCGTTCCGCAGCTCTTCCAGCATGGTCTTGATTGCTTCCGCGCTGACAAGGGATTCTCCCTCTCCGTTGTCCATGTAGAGCTTCTTCATGTCGTTGATCGACAGCGGCTCGTGCGCACAAAGCAAAGCAGTTTCGAGGACTTTCTTGGCCTCAACAGTGTCCATGTGTATGCGTCTTGTTTTTGTCGCGTAAAGCAGGATTATTGTCAGCGGCAGGCATCATCGGATGCTGCCCGGTCAGGGAAAACCAGTTGATGCTGCAAACCCGACGCCCGGTTTGTTATTAATTGGATGTTAGGCGTGGAAATAAGACTTGTGAGACTTGGTTGCGGGGGCAGGATTTGAACCTGCGACCTTCGGGTTATGAGCCCGACGAGCTGCCAGACTGCTCCACCCCGCGTCTGAAGAACCGAAGTATAGCGGGTCTTGGCGATGAACGCAAATGCAATTCACCTGAAGCGATGCGGTGATACACTTGACGCATCTCACAACGCCCTGTTTTCTGTCTATCGGCCCTTGCCACTCATGAAATTCTGCTCCGAATGCGCGCATCCGGTCGCGCTGCAAATTCCGCCCGACGACAACCGGCCGCGTCATGTTTGCACGCATTGCGGAACCATCCATTACCAGAACCCCAAGATGGTCATCGGCTCGATTCCGGTCTGGGATGACGAAGGCGAAACGCGCGTGTTGTTGTGCAAGCGCGCGATCGAGCCGCGCTATGGCTACTGGACGCTTCCCGCCGGTTTCATGGAGAACGAAGAGACGACCTGGCAGGCAGCGATGCGCGAGACCCACGAGGAGGCCGGCGCGCGCGTCGAACTGCACGAGCTGTTCTCGATGCTGAATGTGCCGCATGTGCACCAGGTGCACATGTTCTATCGCGCCACCTTGCTGGACCTGGATTACGAAGCCGGTGTGGAAAGCCTCGAAGTGAAGCTTTTTGCCGAGTCGGAAATCCCGTGGGACGACATCGCCTTTCCAACGGTGAGTTATACGCTTCGTTCCTTCTTCGATGAACTGGCGAGGGTGCGCGCAAACGGCGCGACCTATTCGCTGCATACCCACGACATCTTCAAGCCGATGCGCCGGCCCGACTAAGGCGCGCTTCCCAATCGATGCAAGCCGCCAGCCCCGGCATCGCCGGGGCTCGGGCAGCCAAGGTTTACCAGCTGGTTTCCCGCTCTGCGGTAGCGGTGATCTTGTGAATCGAAAGATCGGCGCCATCGAATTCCTGCTCCGGATCGAGGCGGATGCCCACGGTCCGCTTGAGCACGCCATAGACCGCGAAACCTGCCGCCGCCGCGATCGCGACGCCCATCACGGTACCGATGAGCTGGGAAGCGAATGACACGCCGCCGACGCCGCCCAGCGCCTTCTGTCCGAAGATGCCGGCCGCGATTCCACCCCATGCGCCGCAGAGACCATGCAGCGGCCACACGCCGAGCACGTCATCGATCTTCCACTTGTTTTGCGTGAGGGTGAACATCCACACGAAGACCGCGCCCGCGATGCCGCCGGTGACGAGCGCGCCGAGCGGATGCATGAGGTCCGAACCGGCGCAAACGGCGACCAGCCCCGCGAGCGGACCGTTGTAGGCAAAGCCGGGGTCGTTCTTGCCGAGCAGTACGGCAACGAGCGTGCCGCCCACCATGGCCATCAGCGAATTCAAGGCAACCAGGCCGTTCATCTTGTCCAGCGTCTGGGCGCTCATGACGTTGAAGCCGAACCAGCCGACCGTGAGGATCCATGCGCCCAGCGCAAGGAAGGGAATGTTCGAAGGCGGGTGCGCAGAGATGGCGCCGTCCTTGGAGTAGCGTCCGCGGCGCGCGCCGAGAAGGATGACCGCGGGCAACGCCGCCCAGCCGCCAACCGCATGGACCAC
Organism: Noviherbaspirillum galbum; assembly: GCF_010974945.1. Lineage (GTDB taxonomy): Bacteria > Pseudomonadota > Gammaproteobacteria > Burkholderiales > Burkholderiaceae_D > Noviherbaspirillum > Noviherbaspirillum galbum. The sequence continues at coordinate 180,192 of NZ_JAAIVB010000012.1, forward strand.
CACCGATCCGGCGAAGTCGTGGAATTCCTCGTTGAAGACGGCCTTGAGCCATGCCTGAACGCCAAGCTGCTGGTTCCAGACGATGCCTTCGAAGAAGGGATAGACCAGCCCGACGAGCACGGCGGTCGCCACGAGCTGCGGATGGAACTTCGCCCGCTCGGCGATGCCGCCGGAAATGATGGCCGGAATGGCGGCAGCAAAGGTCAGCAGGAAGAAGAACTTCACGAGCTCGAAACCGCTTTTCGCGGACAGGGTACCCGCATCCGCGAAAAAGTTGACGCCATAGGCTATGGTGTAGCCGACAAAGAAGTACGCTATCGTGGAAACCGCGAAATCCACTAAGATCTTGACCAGGGCGTTGACCTGGTTTTTCTTGCGGACGGTGCCCAGTTCGAGAAACGCGAAGCCGGCGTGCATTGCAAGAATCATGATGGCGCCTAGCAAGATGAATAAGGCATCGGCACCGGTTTTCAGTCCATCCATGAAGAAAAACTCCCTGTTAAAGTGCATAGTGAAAAAATGGCGTTGAACTGGAGCAAAAATCGTTCCAATTTGGTGCAATACCGCAAGTCATTGAATTTAATGGATGTCCTCGTCATGCACAGCCGTCAGCCAAAGGCATTGCACATTGTCGGTGCAATTCTGCGATCCACTTTGGTGAGCCCATGATTTCGTGGCTGGAAGCCGGCATGCCCTTCCCCGACGTGTCGAAAGCCTTGACCGAAGCGCATGGCGCGCCCGGATTGCTGGCTGCCGGCGGCGATCTTTCCCCGGCGCGCCTGATCGAGGCTTACCGCCACGGCATCTTCCCGTGGTTTTCGGAAGGACAGCCCATCCTCTGGTGGAGCACCGATCCGCGCATGGTGCTCTACACCGAGGAGTTTTCGATTTCCCACAGCCTGCGCAAGACCTTGCGCAAGGTACAGAAGAGCATGGATGCGGGCGGGCGGTGGGAAGTGCGTTTCGATACCGATTTCGAGGCCGTCATGCACGCTTGCGCCGGCCCCCGGCGGGACGCCGCAGGCACCTGGATCTCCGACGAGATCATCCGCGGGTACACCGGCCTGCACCGGCGCGGACTCGCCCATTCGTCTGAGCTTTGGCTGGATGGCGAGCTGGTGGGCGGGGCCTACGGGGTGTGCATAGGACGCATGTTCTATGGCGAGTCGATGTTCGCGCGGGTGAGCGATGCCTCCAAGGTCGCCCTCGCCTACCTCGTCCATTTCCTGCGCTCGAACGGCGTGGCAATGATTGACTGCCAGCAGGAGACGTCGCACCTTGCCTCGCTGGGGGCGGCGCCGATCCCGCGCCGGAAATTCTTGAACCATCTGCACGATGCCATTGCCCAAGCTCCGATCACTGAGTGGAAACCACTGCCATGGCCGCGGGAATGAGCAGCCGCGTGCCGGCGAAGGCAACCGGCTGGCACAAAAAACGCTTCGTGCATTTCCATCTGCCGGTGTAAATTAGCATTGCCGGATCTGGACCTGGAACCCTCCATGACCCATCTTAAAGATCTACCATTCGCCACCCTGCAGTTTTATGCGACTGCGCCTTATCCTTGCAGCTATCTCGACGGCCGCCAGGCGCGTTCGCAGGTGGCCACGCCGTCGCACCTGATCAATGCCGACGTCTATTCCGAACTGGTCAAGAACGGTTTCCGCAGGAGCGGGATCTTTACCTACCGGCCTTACTGCGATGGTTGCCACGCCTGCATCCCGGTACGCGTCAAGACGGAGGCCTTCGCGGCGAACCGCAGCCAGCGGCGCGCCTGGAAACGGCATGCAAATCTGACGACCTGGGTGACCAATCTTACCTATCTGCCCGAGCACTACGACCTTTACCTGCGCTATCAGTCGGCGCGTCACGCCGGCGGCGGCATGGACCATGATAGCCGCGACCAGTACGCGCAATTCCTCCTGCAGAGCAAGGTCAACACGCGGCTCGTGGAATTCAGGGAAGACGACGGCACCCTGCGCATGGTGAGCATCATCGACGTGCTCAGCGACGGCCTGTCCTCCGTGTACACCTTCTACGATCCCGAAGTAGAAGGCGCCTCGTACGGCACCTACAACGTGATGTGGCAGATCGACCAGGCGCGCAAGCTCGGCATGCCGCACGTGTATCTCGGCTACTGGATCAAGGACAGCGTCAAGATGGCCTACAAGGTCAATTTCCAGCCGCTCGAAGCCCTGGTCCGGGGCCAGTGGGAAGCCTGGGAAGACGATTGGCAGGACGACGCCTCAAGCCGCGACTGAAACCCGCGCCCGGGTCCTTGCCGAGAGTAAAATAGCGGCTTTTGCCCCGGGCGGCCCGCGTGACACGCGATGGCCGGCCGATCCTGCCAGCTACCCCATGTCCGACAAACTCCTCTACGCACTCGCCCGTCCCCTGCTGTTCTCCATGGACCCCGAGGCGGCGCACAACCTGACCCTGCCTTCGCTCAAACGCGCCGCCGCGCTCGGGCTGACTTCCCTGATGCCGCGACCGGCGGCCGATCCGCGCGAGGTGATGGGCATCCGCTTCCCCAATCCCGTCGGCCTAGCCGCGGGCCTCGACAAGGACGGCGCCTACATCGACGGCCTGGCGGCACTGGGATTCGGATTCCTCGAGGTCGGCACGGTGACGCCGCGGGCCCAGCCGGGCAATCCGATGCCGCGCATGTTCCGGTTGCCGCAGGCGCATGCCATCATCAACCGCATGGGCTTCAACAATGGCGGGGTCGATGCCTTCGTCGCCAACGTCCAGGCATCGCGTTTCTTCCAGAACAAGGAAGGCGTACTCGGGCTGAACATCGGCAAGAACGCCGACACGCCCATCGAACGCGCCGCCGAAGACTACCTGCATTGCCTGGCCAAGGTCTATCCCTACGCCAGCTACGTCACGGTCAACATTTCCTCGCCAAACACCAAGAACCTGCGGCAATTGCAGGGCGGCTCTGAGCTCGACGGCCTCCTGTCCCAGCTGAAGGAAGAACAGCAACGCCTGTCCGACAGACACAAGCGCTACGTGCCGATCGCCCTCAAGATCGCGCCCGACATCGACGCCGAACAAGTCAAGGCCATCGCTGAAGCACTGCTGCGCCACAAGATGGATGCCGTCATCGCTACCAACACCACGATTTCGCGCGAGGCCGTGAAAGGCCTCAGGCATGCCGAGGAAGCCGGCGGCCTGTCGGGCGCCCCGGTGTTCGAGGCCTCGAACAAGGTCATCCGCGCGCTCAAGTCGGAGCTAGGCGATGCGATCCCCATCATCGGCGTCGGCGGCATCATGAGCGGCGACGACGCCAAGGCCAAGATCGCGGCGGGCGCTTCACTGGTGCAGCTCTATACCGGCCTGATCTATCGCGGCCCGGCGCTGGTGAAGGAGTGCGCGGCAGCATTGCGCAAATCGCGCTAAAGTGTCCGTCCATTGACTGACTGACAGCACGACCATGAAAACCACGACGCTTGGCGCCAGCAACCTGACCGTTTCCACCATCTGCCTCGGCACCATGACCTTCGGTGAACAGAACACCGAAGCCGAGGCCCATTCCCAGCTTGACTACGCGCTGGAGCGCGGCATCAACTTCATCGACACCGCCGAAATGTATCCGGTGATGCCGCGCGCGGAAACCCAGGGACGGACCGAGGCTGCCATCGGCACCTGGCTCAAGAAGTCCGGCAAGCGCAAGGACGTCGTGCTGGCCACCAAGGCCGCCGGCCCGTCCCGCGGCATGCGCTGGATCCGCAACGGCGAGAACGATTTCGACGCGAAGAACCTGCGGGCCGCGGTCGAAACCAGCTTGCAGCGTCTGCAGACGGACTACATCGACCTGTACCAGTTGCACTGGCCCAGCCGCAACGCGCCGATCTTCGGCCAGACATCCTTCGACCCGCAAAAGGAACGTCCGCACGTCGCCATCGAAGACACCCTGGCGGCGCTGGACGAGCTGATCAAGGCCGGCAAGATCCGCCATGTCGGCGTATCGAACGAAACCGCCTGGGGCGTCTGCGAGTTCATCAAGCAGGCTGAAGCCAAGGGCTTGCCGCGCATCGTCTCCATCCAGAACGCCTACAGCCTGGTTAACCGCAGCTTCGAGACCGGACTGGATGAAGCCTGCTACCGCGACAACGTCGGCCTGCTGGCTTATAGTCCGCTTGCCTTCGGCCAGCTCACGGCGAAATACCTCGACGATCCGAAGGCTGCCGGCCGTCTTACCCTCTTTCCGCCGACCTGGAGCCCGCGCTACCTCCGCCCGGCAGTCATGGAAGCCTGCAGGCGCTATGCCGAACTCGCCCGTGCACATGGCATGACCCCGACGCAGCTCGCCCTGGCGTGGTGCTACTCCCGCTGGTGCGTGGCATCGACCATCATCGGCGCCACCAGCCTCGGCCAGTTGAAGGAAAACATCGACGCCTTGTCCATCCGGTTGAGCGACGATGTCATCGCGGCAATCGATGGCATTCACGCGCAGATCACCAGCCCTGCCCAATAGGACATCATTTCTACCGAGGCCGCCTGACCTTCGGCGGCGCGCATGAAAAAAGCCCGCAGGCACTTTCGTGTCTGCGGGCTTTTCGTTATTGGAACCGGATTATTCGACTTCCAGCGTTTCTTCCGGTGCCTGAGGGGGCGGTGCATCGCCTTCGGCGAAATCGAGCTTGATCTGCTCCTTGTCGTCGAGGTCCACAGTCACGCGGCCACCCGACACCAACCGGCCGAACAGCAACTCGTCGGCGAGCGCCTTGCGGATCATGTCCTGGATCAGGCGGGACATCGGACGCGCGCCCATGAGCGGGTCGAAGCCCTTGCGCGCGAGGAAGCGGCGCAGGCTGTCGGTAAAGACGGCCTCGACCTTCTTCTCGTGCAACTGTTCCTCGAGCTGCATGAGGAACTTGTCGACCACGCGCAGGATGATGTCCTCGTCCAGCGCCTTGAAGCTGATGATCGCGTCCAGGCGGTTGCGGAACTCAGGCGTGAACATGCGCTTGATGTCCGCCATTTCGTCGCCCGCTTCCTTCTTGTCGGTGAAGCCGATCGAACGCTTCTGCAAGGCTTCGGCGCCCGCGTTCGTGGTCATGATGATGATCACGTTGCGGAAGTCCGCCTTGCGGCCGTTGTTGTCGGTCAGCGTGCCATGGTCCATCACCTGCAGCAGGATATTGAAGATATCCGGATGCGCCTTCTCGATTTCGTCGAGCAGCAGCACCGCGTGCGGCTTCTTGGTGATGGCCTCGGTCAGCAGGCCGCCCTGGTCGAAGCCGACGTAGCCCGGAGGCGCGCCGATCAGGCGGCTCACCGCATGGCGCTCCATGTATTCCGACATGTCGAAGCGGATCAGCTCGATGCCCAGGATGAAGGCAAGCTGCTTGGCCACCTCGGTCTTGCCGACGCCCGTCGGGCCGGAGAACAGGAAGGAACCGATCGGCTTGTCCGTCTTGCCCAGGCCGGCGCGCGCCATCTTGATGGCGGAGCCCAGCGCCTCGATGGCGGGATCCTGTCCGAACACCACGTTCTTCAGGTCGCGGTCGATGGTCTGCAGCTTCGTCCGGTCGTCCTGGTTGACAGACTGCGGAGGAATGCGAGCGATCTTCGAGATGATGTCCTCGATTTCCGACTTGCCGATGGTCTTCTTCTGCTTGGACTTCGGCAGGATGCGCTGTGCCGCACCCGCTTCGTCGATCACGTCGATCGCCTTGTCCGGCAGATGACGGTCATTGATGAAGCGCGCGGCCAGCTCGGCGGCCGAGGTCAGCGCGGAAGACGAATACTTCACGCCATGGTGTTCCTCGAAGCGGGACTTCAGGCCGCGCAGGATCTGCACCGTCTGCTCGACGGTCGGCTCGGTCACGTCGATCTTCTGGAAGCGCCGGGACAGCGCGTGATCCTTTTCGAACACGCCGCGGAATTCCGTGTACGTCGTCGCGCCGATGCACTTCAGCTGGCCGGAGGACAGCGCCGGCTTGAGCAGGTTGGATGCATCGAGCGTGCCGCCGGACGCCGAGCCGGCACCGATGATGGTGTGGATCTCGTCGATGAACAGGATGCCGTTCGGGTTGTCCCGCAGCTGCTTGAGGACTGCCTTCAGGCGTTGCTCGAAGTCGCCGCGGTACTTGGTGCCGGCAAGCAGCGCGCCCATGTCGAGCGAATACACGACGGCATTTTGCAGGACTTCGGGCACGTCGCCCTGGGTGACGCGCCAGGCCAGGCCTTCGGCGATCGCGGTCTTGCCCACGCCAGCCTCGCCCACGAGCAGCGGATTGTTCTTGCGGCGGCGGCAGAGGGTCTGGATGACGCGCTCGACCTCGGACTCGCGGCCGATCAGCGGATCGATCTTGCCTTCGGCGGCCATCTTGTTGAGGTTCTGCGTGAACTGATCCAGCGGGCTTTCCTTCTGCTGGCTTTCGGACTGCGCATCCTCGGCACCTTCCGGCGACTTGGACGATTCTGCCTGCTGGTCCTTGCGCACGCCATGCGAGATGAAATTCACCACATCGAGGCGAGTCACACCTTGCTGGTGCAGGTAATACACGGCATGCGAATCTTTTTCACCAAAGATGGCCACCAGCACGTTGGCGCCGGTGACTTCCTTCTTGCCGTTGGAGGCCGACTGCACGTGCATGATGGCGCGCTGGATCACGCGCTGGAAGCCCAGAGTGGGCTGCGTATCCACTTCGCTCGTGCCCGGCACGGTCGGCGTGTTGTCTGTAATGAAATTGGTGAGCGTCTTGCGCAAGTCTTCGATGTTGACTGCGCATGCGCGTAGCACTTCCGCCGCGGACGGGTTGTCCAGCAGCGCGAGCAAGAGATGCTCGACGGTGATGAACTCATGCCGGGCCTGGCGGGCCTCGACAAAAGCCATGTGCAAACTTACTTCAAGTTCCTGCGCAATCATGCTTCCTCCATCACGCATTGCAGGGGATGTCCTGCTTTTCGAGCGTGTGTTAAAACCAGTTCTACCTTAGTGGACGCGATATCTTTAGGATACACGCCGCACATACCTTTACCATCGCGATGAACCTTGAGCATGATCTGCGTTGCAGTCTCACGGTCTTTGTTGAAGTACTCCTGAATGATAGCAACGACAAACTCCATGGGAGTATAGTCATCGTTCAATAACAGTACCTGATACATCGGCGGAGGCTTGAGCTTCTGCTCTTGCCTAGCAAGTACCGTACCGTTGTCATGCTGAGTTGCCATGCTTCTATTTTAGATCGTTCAACTTCGTGCGGTGCACGAAAGTAAGGGAATACCGCATTTATATTACGCCCTTTCTCGATAGGACGCAGATGATGATCAAACTCCTGAATTCAAGAAGCGCGTCGTTGTAAAACCCTTGCTTTTTGTCAAAAGGTTCACTGGCACAACCTTGACTTTTATATTTTTTGCAGGAACAATGGTCAATATTGATAAAGCGGCAGTTATGCAAAAGTCAATATGAAGTGAGCAGGTTTTAGGAGGGGGCAGCGTTACGCGGGGCTTCTTGCTTACTCGGCTCGTGTGATTGGTCATTATTTGAAAGACGCTTCTATGGCAACAGGTACCGTCAAGTGGTTCAACGATTCCAAAGGCTTCGGATTTATCACTCCGGATGACGGCGGTGAGGATTTGTTCGCCCACTTTTCCGCAATTCAAATGAACGGCTTCAAGACCCTGAAAGAAGGTCAAAAGGTGCAGTTCGAAGTAACGCAAGGCCCGAAAGGCAAGCAAGCTTCTAACATCATGAATGCATAATTCGCCCGCTGGTCTTCTGACCAGTAAGTGAACCGGAAACCCTGCCAGGCAGGGTTTTTTTTCGCCCCTACATCCGCCGCCCCACCCTATATCCAGTCATTGCCGCCGTATCGGGTCGCGAAGTCCGGCGCACTCATGCATCGGCCTCGGGCAAAAGTCAGGCCCCTCCCTTCGCCATGGCGTTGAGACGCATCCGCCGGTGGAGATGGTGCCTACTCCCCATTCTTACAAGTCTTTGTAGCAATCACACATCGCGCCAGATTACACACGATGTTTTTCGGTGGGCCAAATGGCTGTAAAGTAACGTCCATGAAACTTCGCCAGAAAATCATCCTCGTCGCGATCACGCCGCTCATCCTGGCGCTGATCGCCATCGCGATGGCCGTCCAGCATCAGACAGGACTTCTGGCGCAGCAGCAGCGGGCATCGGTTGAGGCGGCCTACCTGGCGAGCAAGGAAGCCGAGCTGACGCATTATGTGTCGCTCGGCACGCGGTCGATCGCGAACCTGTATGACTCCGGCAGACAGGACGAAGCGACGCTCAATGAAGCCAAGGCCATCCTCGCCAAGTTGGATTACGGCGACGACGGCTACTTCTTCGTTTACAACCTGCAAGGCGTCAACCTGATGCATCCGCGCCAGCCGGACCTGGTCGGCCGGGACCTTTGGGAACTGCGTGATGCCTACGGCAGCCCGACCATCCAGCGCCTCATCAACCGCGCCAAGGCGGGCGGCGGATTCGTCACGTACTACTGGGAAAAGCCGTCCACCGGCAAGGTCGCGCCAAAGCTGGGCTATGTGGTCATGCTGCCGCGCTGGGGCTGGATGCTGGGCACCGGCATCTACATGGACGACGTCGAGGCGGCCCTGGCGAAGATCGACACACAGATCTCCCGCAACATCCGCAACACCATGCTCTGGATCGCCGGCATCGCGGTCGCCGGCGCCCTGATAATCGCCCTCACCGGGCTTGCCCTTAACATCAGCGAATACCGCGTCGCGGATGCCAAGCTGAAGGTGCTTGCCCAGCGGGTCGTGCGCTCGCAGGAAGACGAGCGCGCGCGCCTGTCGCGGGATTTGCACGATGGCATCAGCCAGTGGCTGGTATCCATCAAGCTGCAGGTGGAATCCGGCATCGCGAAGCTGACCGCCCAGGCGGACCAGCCGGAAGTGGCGCGCCGCTCGCTCGACCGTGCCGCGGTGCAACTCAACGACGTGCTTGGGGAAGTCAGGCGAATCTCCCACGACCTCCGGCCCGCCCTGCTCGACGATCTCGGCCTGGCGGCCGCGCTCGACCACCTAGTTGGCGAGTTCAGCGAGAACACCTCCATCCCCTCGCATTTCGAGGCGGAGGGCAAGGTGGACAGCTTGAGCGACGTGGCCAACACGGTGCTGTTCCGCATCGCCCAGGAGGCGCTCACGAACATCAAGCGCCACGCAAACGCGACCAGCGTGAAGGTGAAACTGGTCGGCGACAAGATTTCCGTGCAGCTCGTCATTGCCGACGATGGCGTTGGCTTCGACGTGGCAAGCATCGCCCAGCATCCCAAGCGCGGCATCGGCCTGCGAAACATGCATGAGCGCGCCGAGGCCGTCGGCGGTACGCTCAAGCTGGCTTCCTCCGCTGCCGGCACGGCCGTCGTTGCCACCTTACCCCAAATCTGAGTCCACCATGCAAGCTCAAGCCCTCGTCCAGATCCTGCTCGTCGATGATCATCCGCTGGTACGCGACGGATTGCGCGCCCGCCTGGAAACCATTCCGCATTTCCGCGTGGTGGCGGAGGCCGCGAATGCAAACGACGCGTTGAAGCATGCTTCCGGGCAGCCGATCGATCTCGTGCTCATGGACATCAACCTCAGTGCGGGCATGAATGGCATCGAGCTGACCGGGCGCTTTCATGCCCTGTTCCCCGAGATCGCGGTTCTCATGCTCAGCATGCACGACAAGGCGGAGTACGTGATGCAGGCTATCCAGGCGGGAGCGCGCGGCTACGTGCTGAAGGACGCGCCGGCCATGGACATCATTGCCGCCATCGACACTGTCATGTCCGGCGGCATCTATTACAGCGCGGGCCTCGCCAGGCAATTGTCCAAGCCGATGGCGCCGGCGATGCTGCTGACGCCGCGCGAACGCGAAGTGCTGCACCGGATCGCCACCGGCAAATCCAACAAGCACATCGCCCGCGAGATGGACCTCAGCGTGCGCACCATCGAGACCCATCGCCTGAACATCAAGCGCAAGCTCGGCATCGAAGGCCAGGCCGACCTGATCCGCTTCGCGCTCGAACATACCTTGATCAAGTGATCGGGCGACCAGAATGAAAAAAGGGCCGGAAGTTTCCGGCCCTTTCATTTCAACCCGAGGGATGGCTTACATGTGTTCGATCATGACCTGGCCGAAACCGGAGCAGGAAACCTGGGTCGCGCCGTCCATCAGGCGGGCGAAGTCATAAGTCACCTTCTTGGACGTGATGGCTTTTTCCATGGACGAAATGATGAGGTCCGCGGCTTCTACCCAGCCCATGTGGCGCAGCATCATTTCAGCCGACAGGATCAGCGAACCCGGGTTCACGTAATCCTTGCCGGCGTACTTCGGCGCCGTGCCGTGGGTGGCTTCGAACATCGCCACGGAGTCGGACAGGTTGGCGCCCGGCGCGATGCCGATGCCGCCGACCTGCGCCGCGAGCGCGTCGGAAATGTAGTCGCCGTTAAGGTTCAGCGTGGCAATGACGCTGTATTCGGCGGGACGCAGCAGGATCTGCTGGAGGAAGGCGTCGGCGATGGAATCCTTGACGGTGATCTCGCGGCCGGTCTTCGGATTCTTGAACTTGCACCACGGTCCGCCATCGATCAGTTCCGCGCCGAATTCGTTCTGCGCCAGGGCATAGCCCCAGTCGCGGAAGCCGCCTTCGGTGTACTTCATGATGTTGCCCTTGTGAACGATGGTCACGGAAGGCTTGTCGTTGTCGATCGCGTACTGGATCGCCTTGCGAACCAGGCGCTCGGTGCCTTCGCGGGAAACCGGCTTGACGCCGATGCCGGAGGTGCCGGGGAAACGGATCTTCTTGACGCCCATTTCCTTGACCAGGAAGTCGATCAGCTTCTTGGCGCCGTCGGAACCTTCGGCCCATTCGATGCCGGCGTAGATGTCTTCGGAGTTCTCGCGGAAGATGACCATGTCGGTCTTCTCGGGCTCACGCACCGGGGAGGGCACGCCCTTGAAATAACGTACGGGACGCAGGCAGACGTAGAGATCCAGTTCCTGGCGCAGCGCGACGTTCAGAGAGCGGATGCCGCCGCCGACGGGCGTGGTCAGCGGGCCCTTGATGGAAACCACGTAGTCCTTCAATACCTTCAGGGTTTCTTCCGGCAGCCACACGTCGGGGCCGTAGACCTTGGTGGACTTTTCACCAGCAAAGATTTCCATCCAGCTGATCTTGCGCTTGCCGCCGTAAGCTTTTTCCACCGCCGCGTCGACGACCTTGATCATGACCGGAGTGATGTCCACGCCGGTGCCATCGCCTTCGAGGTAGGGAATGATGGGATTGTCGGGAACGGTCAGCGAGAAATCGGCGTTGACGGTAATTTTTTGGCCGTCGGCAGGCACTTTGATATGTTGGTACATCGTGGGCTCCGGGTTGAAGGAAAGAAGGCGCAGTCCGGGTTCACTGTTGTTGTCAGCATGCAGTCCTGCGCCCGACTTGTCGGTCTTGCGAGTCAGTGTTTGAGCAGTCTTATATAAGACATAAGAGCACTTTTCATATTATGCACGACTATTTTACTGGATGCCATCAATTTTACGATAGACAAGCCCATTTCCGGCTTCGGGAAAAGGCGCTCGCGGCGCGCTCCAGCCGCGGCGTTCGCATCGTGCGCAACGCGTAGAATAGGCGGAATCAAGAAAGATTCCCATGCCGCTCATCCTCTTCAACAAACCCTTCGACGTCATGTGCCAGTTTTCACCGCATCCCGCGCGCGAAACGCTTGCCAGCTACATCGACGTTCCGGGCATCTACCCTGCCGGCCGACTGGATGCGGACAGCGAAGGCCTGGTCCTGCTGACCGATGACGGCAAGCTGCAGCACCGCATCAGCCACCCAGGCCGCAAGCAAACCAAGACCTACATCGTCCAGGTGGAAGGCGAGCCATCAAGGGAATCGTTGCAGCGGTTGCGCGCGCCGCTCGACCTCGGCGACTTCGTTACCCTGCCCTGCGATGCGCGCCAGATCGAAGCGCCGGATTGGCTATGGGAACGGCAGCCGCCCATCCGGACACGCCTCAGCGTGCCCACGAGCTGGCTGGCGATCACTTTATCCGAGGGGAAGAATCGCCAAGTCAGGCGCATGACGGCCGCCGTCGGCTTGCCGACCTTGCGCCTGGTGCGGATCGCCATCGGTCCATTTTCACTCGAAAGCCATCCTCTCTGGCCGGGAGAATGGCAAGAAGTCAGCGCCGCTGCCATTGCCTGACGCAGCGGATCTCGAACGTCGACGGCACAAGCCGCTAGAACGGCATGAATTTCAGGTCGAAGGCCCGCTCGATGAGCCACGCGGATGCCACCGCGGCGATCAGCAGCGAGCCACCCAGCAATACGCCGCGCCGATAGAAGGCCGTGTGCCGCAGCAGGTAGGCGATTGGCAGGAATCCCGCCACGATCGCCAGCTGGCCGACTTCGACGCCAAGATTGAAGCCGACGAGCGACAGCGCCAGGGCATCGCTCGGCAATCCGAGGTCCGAAAGAACGCTCGCGAAGCCGAAGCCATGAATCAGGCCGAACACGAAGGCCATGGCCCAGCGGCGCTCCCTGAACAGGGGAAAGATGTTGTTGAGGGCAGCGAGCACCACCGATGCGGCGATGGTCGACTCCACCAGGCGCGATGGCAGGCTGACGAAATGCAGGCTCGCCAGAGTCAGGGTGATGGAGTGCGCAACGGTAAATGCCGTGACGATCTTCAGCACGCTCATGAACGCGGGCCGGAACGCGCCGACTGCCTCCCAGGCGTGCCCCTTGCGCAATACCACCGCCGGCAACAGCAGGGAAAGCAGGAAAAGAATGTGGTCAAAGCCGATCCAGATGTGCCAGATTCCTTCGCGCCCGTATTCCAGGAATTGCGTCAGGCGGCTCGGCCGCGTCATGGTGAATGCCTGCGACGATTTTTCCGGCGTGAACACACCTGCCGACGACGTACCCTGGTACGCGAGCCGCAGCAATCCCTTGTGTTGCGGATCGATGTCGAAGAACAGGCTGTATCGCGCCTGGAGCACCTCTACCGGAACGGGGCAGCGGGCGACGAAACGCAACACCGCATAAGCGCCGTCGGTATGGTCGTCGATCAGGTGTTCGCTGACGCTTGCCGGGCAGGATTGCCCGGCGGTTCCCAAGGCAAGACGTGACATGGCATAGGCATCGATCTCGCCCAGCTTGGCGCGGACCTCTCCCCAGGTGATCGCGGCATCGCCATTGGCGTCGAGGCCGATGGCGAAATCCAGGTCGCGCAAGGCGATGTCCCATTGACCGCGGATTTCCTGGCCATCGACGGTCAAGGTAAGGTAGCTGTCGCTCGGCTTGTGCGCGTGGGCAAGGCCGGCGCATAGCAGCAGGCACAGCATCAAGATGCGCATCATGGCCGCTCCCCTTTCAGCTTGCGGCCCAATCCGATCAGGGTCTTGTCTTCGATATGGCTTTCCTGCAGCCACGCGAGAACCGGCGCGGCGGTGGCCGCGTCGTTCGCCGCCACGGCCGCCTCCAGGAAGACTTGCGCATCCCGCGGCTCGCGCTGCACCTTCCAGTTTTCCGCCGCGAGGGCCAGGGCCGATTTCACATCATTGTTGACTTGCAGCGCGAACCGGGATTCTTCCTGCTGGTGCACCGTGTCGCCGCGCATCTGCGCCGCCGCGTAGCGCGCGGCCAGTTCCGCTTCGCGCTGCCTGGCCGCCGGCAACTTGAGCGCATGCTCCGCCAAAACGATCCGCAGCAGCAAGACGTCGGAACGCGACTTGTCCTTGAGCAGAGCCAGGACATCGTTGTAGCGCTTTTGCTCGATGAGAAGGTCGGCATAGGCGGCCAGCAGGAAGGTATCTGAAATGCCGAGGCCGACCGCCTCCTTGAAATGCGTTTCGGCAGTAGCCAGGTCGCCCTGCCGCCAGGCGAGTTCGCCAAGCCGGATCAACACCCACATGCGCTGGGAATCTTCCTTGCCGGAAGCCTCGCGATAAGCCGCGAGAAGCGATTGGTAGGCGGGCGCGGCCCTGCCGGTCAGGCCGTCCACCATGGCTTCGCAAGCCTGTCCGATGAGGGGATCGCCTGACTTGCGCAAGGCCGTGCAGTCGACCCTTCCCGCCGCATAGCGCGCCTGCACGATATGGATGATGGCGCGCAGCGCCCTCGCGGCGGAATTGTCGGGCTCGCGCTCCAGCACCTTGTTCAGATCATCGACCGCCCCGTCGAAGTCATGCCGGAATTGTTTCAGGCTGGCCCGCAGAACCTGGACGCTGGTAGGCGGCTGCTCAAGGGACCACCATGGGCGCAGCGCCGCTTCGGCGTAGCCCAGGTAGCGCGGATCGCCTTCCTCGCCGACCAGCTCGTAGTAACGCCGGGCCAGCTTGACGGCGACATCGAGATTTTGCGGGTCCTTCTGCAGCGCGCGGCGCAAGGCGGACATCTCGCGGGCGACCGGATCGTTTGCCCGGAATGGCAGGCGCTCGAGCACCTGGTCGTCGGAGGCAGGCGCATGGGGCGCGGCCCCGGCCTGGCAGGCCACGGCCAATGCGGAGGCGGACAAGAGAAGACGAAGGCGAGAGGTAGGCAAGCAGTCGAGCAAGCGGAATCCTTGGTAATGTGGCAAAGATGGCAGGCAATCAAGGCCATGTAATTTACCTCAGGACAGGAATGCCTGCAGGACGACCCAAAGTGTCCTGAATGAAAAACATGTCAACCGGAATTCTTGTTTTTCGTTAATCGCCTTGATTCGGAAGAATCGTCGACTTCATTAACATGTTAATAAAAGAGGGTATAACAATGAACAAACTGATCGCTGCTCTGGTCGCCGGCCTTTTCGTCACTTCCTCCTTCGCAGCCAGCCACGCCGCTGCTCCTGCCATGCCGGCAGCCCCGGCCGCAGCGCCCGCTGCCGCTTCCGCATCGGCTTCCGCCGATGCTGCCGCTCCCAAGGCAAAGAAAGCCAAGAAGAGCAAGAAGGCCAAGAAAGCCGCTGCTTCCGCCGAAGCTTCCAAGTAATACCGGATTGAATGTAAAAAAGGGCAGGTTGAAACCTGCCCTTTTTATTTGTACTCTCGCTGTTTTACATTCCGATTCCGCATCGTTTCCGTCCATGCGTCCATCACGCCATTTCATTGCACTCTTCCTTGCCGCGTCTGCCATGATGCTCGGGGCCGGGCAGGCTGCAGCGCAGCAACCAACCAATTTCCCGGTCATTTCCCTGAACGCCGGCATCCATGTCATCCGTGCCGAAGTCGCCGCGCGCGATGCCGAGCGCCAGCAAGGATTGATGTATCGGGAAAAAATGGGACCCAACGAGGGCATGGTATTTCTGTTCGGCGAACCCGCCGGGGTCTGCATGTGGATGAAAAATACCCTGATCCCGCTTTCCGTGGCCTTCCTGGACGAGGCGGGAAAGATCGTCAATATCGAGGACATGAAGCCGCAGACAACCGATTCCCATTGCGCAAAGAAACCGGTACGGTATGCGCTGGAAATGAACCAGGGATGGTTCCGGCAAAAAAACATCAAGCCGGGCATGGTCATCGACGGTTTGCCTCGCTGACCCTTTGGGTGGTTGAAAACCGATGGCCTTGTGATATGCAAGGCTACCCCTCAGAATTCAGGACGACAAAAACCCGCGCAACCTTATCAGGTTACGCGGGTTCAATCCGACTTCGTCCGGCCTTGGGCCGGAAAGAGAATGCTTAGGCCAGCGCCTTGAGGGCGGCTGCCAGGCGGCTCTTGTGGCGAGCGGCCTTGTTCTTGTGAATGATCTTCTTGTCGGCGATGCGGTCGATGACCGACACGGACGACTGGAACACGGCGGCTGCGGCTGCCTTGTCGCCGGCGTCGATTGCCTTGCGAACTGCCTTGATCGCCGTGCGCAGCGTGGAACGCTGGCTGGAATTGTGTGCGTTGAGCTTGACTGCTTGACGAGCGCGTTTGCGCGCTTGTGCGGTATTTGCCATGTGTATTTCCTAGATCGAAATCGGACTGTGCGCCAACATGCGGCACAGAATTCAGTAAAGCCTCGGATTATAACGCGGTTTTCTGCAATTGAGCAATCGCCGATTCAGCGGCCGGACCAGCCGGCCAGCGTAACGCGCTGCAACAGTCCCATGGCGGTGTCGAGGCTGCCGCTATAATGGCGCACCATGAACCTGCACAAAACGCTGGCCACCGTGTCCGGCATGACGATGCTGTCGCGCATTACCGGACTGGTACGCGAGCTTCTGATCGCCCGGGCCTTCGGCGCCTCTGCCTTCACCGACGCCTTCTTCGTCGCCTTCCGCATTCCCAACCTGTTGCGCCGCCTGTTCGCCGAGGGCGCGTTCTCGCAGGCGTTCGTGCCCATCCTGGCCGAATACAAGAACAAGCGCGGCGACGATGCCACCAAGGAACTGGTCGACCATGTCGCGACGGTGCTGATCTGGTCGCTGCTGCTGACCTGCGTGCTGGGCATCATCGGCGCGCCGGTGGTGGTGTTCTTCATTGCGACGGGGCTGAACTCCGAGCCGGAAGTCTACCGTCATACGGTAACCATGACCCGGCTGATGTTTCCGTACATCGGCTTCATGGCCTTCGTGGCGCTGGCGGGCGGCATCCTCAATACCTGGCGCCAGTTCCGGGTGCCGGCATTCACGCCGGTGTTGCTCAACCTGTCGTTCATCGCCGGATCCCTGTTCGTGGCGCCGCATCTCCGCGAACCGGTCTATGCCCTGGCATTCGCGGTGGTGGTCGGCGGCGTCCTTCAGGTCGCCATCCAGTTTCCCGCGCTGGTACGCATCGGGATGCTGCCCCGCCTGTCGTGGAATCCCCGCTTCGCCTTGAGCGACCCGGGCGTACGCCGGGTGCTGCGCCAGATGGGCCCGGCGATCCTGGCAGTCTCGGTGGCGCAGATCAGCGTCATCATCAATACCAACCTGGCATCCAGATTGGCCAACGGCAGCGTCTCCTGGCTCAACTATGCCGACCGCCTCATGGAGTTCCCGACCGCGCTGCTCGGCGTCGCGCTCGGCACCGTCCTGCTGCCCAGCCTGTCGAAAGCAAACGCGGACGGCGACCAGGCCGAATACTCCGCGCTGCTGGACTGGGGCCTGCGCCTGACCTTCCTCATCGCCCTGCCATCCGCGGTCGGCCTGCTGACCCTGGCGGTGCCGCTGACAACCACGCTCTTCCACTACGGCAAATTCGACGATGTCTCGGTCACGATGACCGGCCGCGCCCTGATTGCCTACGGGGTCGGGCTGATCGGACTCATCCTGGTAAAGATTCTGGCGCCGGGTTTTTATGCCAAGCAAGACATCCGAACGCCGGTGAAAATTGCGATCGTGGTGCTGCTCGCGACGCAAGCAATGAACTTCCTGTTCGTGCCCTGGATCGCGCATGCCGGGCTTGCCTTGTCCGTCGGCGCCGGGGCCTGCCTCAACGCGGCCCTCCTCTACCGAGGGCTGAAGCAGCGCGGCATCTATCGCCCCCAACCGGGCTGGCTGATGTTCCTGACGCGCGTCACCGGCGCGCTGTTCCTGCTGGCAGGCGTTTCGCTCTGGACCGCGGGGCAGTTCGACTGGATCGCGATGAAGAGCACGCCGCTGCTGCGCGCCGCGGCCTTGACGGGCGTGATGCTGGCCTGCGGCGTGACTTACTTCGGCGCATTGCTCGCCATGGGGTTCAGATTCAGGGATTTCAAGCGGATTTCACTTTGAGACATCGCTGTATCAAGCGGTCATGAATTAGCGCTTCTCTTCTCCGTGGCATGGTTTATGATGGCTTGGTATGGCGATTCAATCCCTCGAATACTTTGCAACGCTCGTTCAGGATGACGATTCGATTCCCCTGTTCGAAGCCGCGTTGTCTCTTGCCCAGGATGTCGAACCGGAACTCGACCTGATGGCCGCACAGGCCGAAGTCGATGCGCTGGCCGCGCGCCTGCAGCGCAGGCTGGCGGCGGATGCCTCGAACGTCCAGAAGCTGCGCCTGCTGAATCATTTCTTCTACCGCGAACTGGGCTTCGCGGGCAACGTCAACGATTACTACGACCCGGACAACAGTTACTTGCACCGGGTCATCAGCTCGCGCCGCGGCATTCCGATTTCGCTGGCGGTGCTCTACATGGAAATCGCACAGCAGATCGGCTTGAACGTAAAGGGCGTTTCCTTCCCGGGACATTTCCTGATGAAGCTGTCGATGCAGTCCGGCGACATCGTGCTCGATCCCTTCAATGGCGTGAGCCTGTCGCGGGAAGAACTGGAAGAGCGGCTGGAACCCTACTTCGAGCAACAGAGCTACCCCGGCGCGATCCCGCTTGCGTATTACCTTCACGCTGCGCATCCGCGCGAGATCCTGGTACGCATGCTGCGCAACCTGAAGGCATTGTTCCTGGAGCACAAGCGCTGGCAGCGCCTGCTTGGCGTGCAGCAGCGGCTGGTGATCCTGCTGCCGGAAGAGATCGCGGAGCGGCGGGACCGCGGACTGGCCTACGCCAACCTCGAATGCCCGCAGGCCGCGCTTGAAGACATCGAAGCCTATTTGTCCGAACGTCCTTATGCGCCGGATGCGGAAGCGCTGCGCAAGAAGCTGCCCGAATTGCGCGAAGCCAGCCGCCGCCTGAACTAGGCGCCGCCGCTGGGGCAAGCCAAACACAAACGTCGCGCGCCTTGCCCGGATTCGAGACTCATCCCTTGGCCTTGGCTTCGATGGCTTCCCACTTCTCCAGGCTTTCCATCAGCAAGGCGTCGATTTCGGCGAAGCGCTGGTTGAGCCGCTGCACGTCGTCGGGCCGCTGGCGGTAAAGCTCGGGATCGGCGAGCTGCTCCGAAATGCCCTGCTGCTCGGCTTCGAGTCCGGCGATCAGGCCGGGCAAGGACTCGAGCTCGCGTTGTTCCTTGAAGCTCAGCTTCTTGCTCCTGGCCGGGCTGGCGGCATCGCGGGCCGCTGGCTTGCTTTCCGCGCGAGCTTCGGATTTCGGCTCGGGCTTCTGCCCGGCGGCGGGCTTGGCAGGCGCAGGCCGCACCCGCTCCCAGTCGGAATAGCCGCCGACATATTCGCGCCACATGCCCTCGCCTTCGGCGACGATCACCTGGGTGACGACGTTGTCCAGGAACATGCGGTCATGGCTGACGAGGAAAACCGTGCCCTTGTAATCCTCCAGCAGTTCCTCCAGCAGTTCGAGCGTATCGATGTCGAGGTCGTTGGTCGGTTCGTCCAGCACCAGGGCGTTGGCCGGCTTCGCAAACAGGCGCGCCAGCAGCAGGCGGTTGCGCTCTCCGCCGGACAGAGATTTTACCGGCGAGCGGGCGCGCTCCGGCGAAAACAGGAAGTCGGACAGGTAAGTCATGACATGCTTGCGCTGGCCGTTGATCTCCACCCAGTCGCTGCCCGGGGAGATGGTGTCGGCGAGCGAGGCGTCCTCGTTGAGCTGCGCGCGCATCTGGTCGAAGTAGGCGACCTCGAGGCGGGCGCCCTGCTTCACGTTGCCGGCGTCAGGCTGTTCCTCGCCGAGGATCAGCCTCAGCAGGGTGGTCTTGCCGGCGCCGTTGGGCCCGATCAGGCCGACCTTGTCGCCGCGCATGATGATGGCGCTGAAGTCGCGCACGATGACCTTGTCGCCGAAGCGCTTGCTGACGCCGACCAGTTCGGCCACGATCTTGCCGGACTTTTCGCCCACCGACACATCGAGCTTGACCTGGCCCTGCTGGTCGCGGCGCTGGCCGCGCTGGCGGCGCAATTCTTCCAGGCGTCGCACGCGGCCTTCGTTGCGCGTGCGGCGCGCCTCAACACCCTTGCGGATCCAGACTTCTTCCTGCGCCAGGAACTTGTCGAACTTGGCGTTCTCGATGGCTTCGACTTCGAGCTGTTCGGCCTTGCGTTTTTGGTAAGCGCTGAAATTGCCGGGAAAGGACAGCAGGCGGCCGCGGTCGAGTTCGACGATGCGGGTGGCGATGTTGTCGAGGAAGGAGCGGTCGTGGGTGATGAACAGGATGCTGCCCTTGAAATCGCGCAGCAGCCCTTCCAGCCACATGATGGAGGTGAAGTCGAGATGGTTGGTCGGTTCGTCCAGCAGCAGCACGTCCGGCGCGCCGACCAGCGCGCAGCCTAGGGCCACGCGCTTCTGCGTGCCGCCGGACAGCGTGCCCATGATGGCGTGCCTGTCGAGGTTGAGCCGGTCGAGGATGGTTTCGACGCGGTTGTCGAGGTTCCAGGCATCGGCGGCATCGAGCTGCCCCTGCAGCGCATGCATGCGCTCCATTAGGGCCTCGTCGTCCTGGCCGCCCAGCCTGGCGGTCAGGGCATGATATTCGTCGAGGGCCTCGCGCACGCCGGCCAGGCCGGACGCCACCGCATCGAACACCGACAACTGCGGCGCGAACTGCGGTTCCTGCTCCACATAGGCCACCTTCAGGCCCTGCTGCATGACGAGCTGTCCGTCATCCAGCCGCGCCTTGCCGGCAATGATCTTCAGCAGCGACGATTTGCCGGTGCCGTTGCGGCCGATGAGGCCGACGCGCTCCGCCGCTTCGAGGGAAAATTCGGCGTGGTCGAGCAAGGCCACGTGGCCAAATGCAAGCTGCGCATCGTTCAGGGAAATGACTGCCATGGAAACACCAGCGTTCCATGCCGACCCGCTGGCCGTGACCGGCGCCCGCGGATCCGCATGATGGAGAATTAAAGCCCGCATTGTACCGAGTCCCGTTCGACAACGTCATGTTTTGCAACAGTCTCGGCTATAATCTCGGCGTGGCGCGCTTCCGGCGTGCCGCCGCCGTGTCTCGCCGTAGTTCAATGGATAGAACGAGTGCCTCCTAAGCGCTAGATACAGGTTCGATTCCTGTCGGCGGGACCAGTCCCCGAACCACCCTTCCCCCTCGAACGCGCTCCGTTCCGTTCCTTTCCTTCCTACTCTGCCCGGGTGCCTTGCTTCGCCGCGCATCCAGAAATCCCGTCTCGGCTTGCCCGACATCATCCCTTCGTCCCGGTGACAGAACTCAATGATTCCCCGGATGGTCGTAGTAGCATCGATTTATCCATTTGACATCAAGGGCAACCATGCAACGCTACGAAGAGAAGGATCCGCTGGATCCGTTGAAGACCGATGATGGCCTGAGCGACAAGATCGACGGCGAACTCGTCGACGACGACGTGTCCTCCTCGGAAGTTGCGCGGCGCATTAGCCTGCTCGGCAAGCTCGTGATCCCACCCGCGGTGCCCTGACGCCAGACTTGCCCACAGCACTTGTGGTCAAGCCTGTGGAAAACCTGCGCATAGGCAAGCTAAGCCACTGATCCTGCAGGCAGATTTTCCCCTGCGCAAAATCCGTGCAGGACATGCGCCGCGCATCGGCGGGATTTGCATTTGTCCGAAACTTTGGCAATTGCCAAAAGCCTAAAGAGCTGGAAGGTTCATCTTCGATCACCCGGATTTCCCGGAAGGAGGTTCACGATGAAGATCCCGGCTCTGGTTCTTGGAACCCAGGCTGCCATCCTGGCTGGCGTGGCATTCATCCTGTTGGTGCTGTAGGCCAGCATTCGTTTCGGCTGCCCAGCCTGTGAAGGCCGGACGGGGAGACCGCCCCGTCCGCCTCGTCATGTCCGCGTATCCGAGCGACATGGCATGACCGACCTTTTCAACCCCGATCCAACCTGTTCATGATGAAGGAGGCGTGATGAGAAGCTTGAAGCGCATGGTATTGCCACTTGTTGTTTCTTCCGTTTCCCTGCTGGGCTCAGCGGCCATTGCCGCCCAGCACAATGAAATGAAACCTGCCAACGCCGCGTCGAGCGGCACCGTCAGCGAAAGCCCTTCCTCGAGCGGCATGAACCAGGGCAGCGCCGGGATGGGCGGCTCGGGTGGTTCCAGTGGCTCTAATTCCAGTGGTTCCAGTTCCGGCAGCAGCGGAACGAGCAGCTCCAGTGGAATGAGCAGCACGAATGGCATGAATGGCGCTGCCGGCAATGCCGGAATGAGCGCGGTGGAAAAGCGCCAGCTTTCCGAAGATTTCTCGCCGCAGGGCCAGTACCGCATCGCAACCAAGGAAGCGCAGGCCGCCTACCAGGACGCATTGAAGGAATGCCGCCAGTCGGGCTCAGACCGCAACAGCTGCATGACGGAAGCAAAGCGCAACCTTCAGAGCGATCTGGCGCAGGCGAAGCAGAACCTCAGCAGCGGACGCTAAGCCCGCCCGTCCCATCGTTCCCGGCAACGTCAGCCCTCGCGGCATCACGCAGGATGTTGCCGCCTCGGCTACCATAGTGCGTTCCAATCACGAGGAGAACGCATGAAACTGGTACGCTACGGGCGCCCCGGCAAGGAAAAGCCGGGGCTGATCGACAATGAAGGCAAGCTGCGCGACTTGTCCGGCGTGATCGCCGACATCGGGCCGGACACCTTATCCGCAAAGTCGCTCGCCAAGCTGGCGAAGCTCAAGCATGCCAGCCTGCCGCCGGTGCGCGGCACGCCGCGCTTCGGCGTGCCGGTTGCCCAGGTCAGCAAGTTCGTGTGCATCGGCCTCAACTACTCCGATCATGCTGCGGAAGCCGGCATGCCCCTGCCGAAGGAACCCATCATTTTCATGAAGGCCGTGAGCTGCCTGTCGGGCGCGAACGATCCTGTCATGCTGCCGAAAGGATCGGTCAAGACCGACTGGGAAGTGGAACTCGGGGTGGTGATCGGCACGATGGCACGGCACGTGAGCGAAAAGGACGCGCTCAACCACGTGGCCGGCTATTGCGTGGTGAACGACGTATCGGAGCGTGAATTTCAGCTCGAGCGTGGCGGCACCTGGGACAAGGGCAAGGGCTGCGATACATTCGGCCCGGTAGGCCCCTGGCTGGTGACGCGCGACGAAGTGCCCAATCCGCAGCGCCTCGGCATGTGGCTGGACCTCAACGGCGAACGGGCACAGACGGGAAGCACCAGGACCATGGTATTCCCGGTCGCGAAGATCATCAGCTACGCCAGCCGTTTCATGACCCTGATGCCGGGCGACATCATCGCGACGGGCACGCCGCCCGGCGTGGGCATGGGCATGAAGCCGCCGCGTTTCCTGAAGCCCGGCGACGAAATGCGCCTGGGCATCGACGGGCTCGGCGAACAGCGCCAGCCTGTCGTGCCTTTCAAGCTCTGATCAAGCGACCCTTCTCTCGCTACTCGGCGTCCGGCTGCACGGCCGGCGCCGCCTTGGCGAAGGCTTCAAGTTCCTGGCAAGCCGCGTTGATGCGCATGATGGTCGGCATGGCGGACAGGTCGCATTGCAGCCGCTGCGCGTTGGCGATCTGCGGCACCAGCAGGCAATCCGCGAGTCCGGGCGTTTCGCCATAGCAGAAGGTGCCGGTGCGCGAGTCACGGCTGAGCATCTTTTCCACCGATGCAAGGCCATGCTCGCACCAGTGGCGGTACCAGGTATCCTTGCTTTCTTCCGATACCTTCAGCTCGCGCATCAGGTAGCGCAGCACGCGCAGATTGTTGAGCGGATGAATCTCGCAAGCGATGGTCAGCGCGAGGCTGCGCACCCAGGCGCGATCAAGCGGACTCTCGGGGAGCAGGCGCGGCTCGGGATGCGTCTCTTCCAGGTACTCGATGATGGACAGCGACTGGGTGAGCGCTTCGCCGCCGGTGGATTCATCGACCAGCACCGGGACCAGGCCATCGGGGTTGAGCTGCAGGTATTCCTGGCTGAACTGCTGGCCGCCGTTCTTGAGCAGGTGGACCGGCACGACCTCGTAGTCGAGCCCTTTGAGGTTGAGCGCGATGCGAACGCGATAGGAAGCCGAACTGCGGAAATAAGCGTAAAGCTTCATGTCCGCTCCTCAAACGATGCGCACGCGCAAGTCGCCCAGTCCATCGATGCGGCCCTCCAGCAGGTCGCCTTTCTGCACGGCCGCCACGCCCTCGGGGGTACCGGTATAGATCAGGTCGCCGGGTTGCAGCTCGAAGTACTTGGAGAGGTGTTCGATCGTTTCGGCGACGTTCCAGATCATCTTGCCGATGTCGCTGCTCTGGCGCTTGGCGCCATTGACGTCGAGGTGGATGTTGCCCACGATGGCGCCGGTTTCCGACGCAGGATGAAGCGGCGCGATCGGCGCGGCGTTGTCGAATCCCTTGCCGGTACTCCATGGGCGGCCCAGCTTCTTTGCTTCGCCCTGCAGGTCGCGGCGCGTCATGTCGAGACCCACGGCATATCCCCATACATGCTGCAGCGCATCGGCCGCGCTGATGTTCTTGCCGCCCTTGCCAATCGCCACCACCAGCTCGATTTCATGATGCAAGTCATTCGTCATCGAGGGATAAGGCATCTCGCCGGTCTCGCCGTGGGGCACCGGCATGACGGCGTCGGCCGGCTTCATGAAGAAGAAAGGCGCCTCGCGCCCGGTGGCGCCCATTTCCTTTGCATGCTCGACATAATTGCGACCAACGCAATAGATGCGATGCACGGGAAACATCGCGTCGGAGCCAGCGACGGGAACGACAGGCGTGCGTGGGGGAAAAACGTATTGCATGAATGGTCTCCTCTGTTGAACATTCATTATGCCATCAGGCGCGGGAACACGAAAAAGGCACTTTTCATCCGGGCTTCCGTCCCAACATGGTGTGCTGGCGCAAGGCGTTTGCGCTGCTCATCCGCAAGGAGGTCGTATGTTTTTTCGCCTGCGCAGGTTGTTCCGTTCCGCCGGCCGCGAGTTCGTGGTGTTGTGGTATGCGTTCCGGCATCCCGGCACGCCAGCCGGATTCAAGCTGCTGGCGCTGCTGCTTGGATTGTATGTATTGAGTCCGATCGACTTGGTGCCGGACACGATTCCCATCCTGGGATGGATCGACGACGTGACGCTGATCGCGTTCGGTATCCCCGCGCTTCTCAAGCTCGCGCCGGCGGGCGCGTTGCAGGATGCACGCCTCGCGGCCGACCGCCTGCTGTCGCGCTGGGCGCCGTGGCGTGGACGCTGAGTTGGCTGGGTCGGCTCCGGGCGAAACTGGCATGAAAAGCTAGCCGGCGGACCCATGAAAAGACACCGCCGTTCCGGAAGGCCGGAACGGCGGTGTGATTGCCTTGATCGCGGCACGCGCCGCGATGCGCGGCGAGTACGAGTCTCAGCCTTCGCCGAGGTAGGCTTCGCGCACCTTCGGATCGTCCAGCATCTCGCTGGCCTTGCCGGTCATGGTGATCAGGCCGGAATCCATCACGTAGCCGCGGTGCGCCGCCTGCAGCGCCAGCTTGGCGTTCTGCTCCACCAGCAGGATCGTCACGCCCTGCGCCGACACCGTGCGCACCACCTCGAAGATCTTTTCCACCATGATCGGCGACAGGCCCATCGATGGCTCGTCCAGCAGCAGCAGCTTCGGATGGCTCATCAGCGCGCGCGCCATCGCCAGCATCTGCTGCTCGCCGCCCGACAACGTGCCCGCCAGCTGTGCCGAGCGCTCCTTCAGGCGCGGAAACACCCCGAACCACTTGTCGATGTCCGCCTGGATGCCAGCCTTGTCGTTGCGCGTGTACGCCCCCATCAGCAGGTTTTCAAGGATCGTCATGCGCGTGAACACGCCACGTCCTTCCGGCACCATCGCCAGGCTGTTCTTGACCAGCTGGAACGACTTCGCGCCCAGGATGGCTTGCCCGGTATAGGTGATCTGCCCTTCCACCTTGCAGCCCGGCAGCGTGCCGGTGATGGCCTTGAGCGTGGTGGTCTTGCCCGCACCATTGGCGCCGATGAGCGTGACCAGCTCGCCCTTGTTGACTTCCAGATCAACGCCCTTGACCGCCTGGATGCCGCCGTAGGCAATCTTCAGGCCGCTAATCTTCAATACGTTTTCGCTCATTAGTGGCCACCTCCCAAGTAGGCCTCGATCACCGCCGCATTCTTTTGAATCTCGGCCGGCACGCCTTCCGCGATCGGCTTGCCGTAGTCAAGCACGGTCAGGCGGTCGCACAGGCCCATCATCAGTTTCACGTCGTGCTCGATGAGCAGGATGGTCTTGCCCTCTGCCTTGATCTTGACCAGCAGCTCGCGCAGGCCAAGCTTCTCGGTGGCGTTCATGCCGGCGGCCGGCTCGTCCAGCGCCAGCAGCACAGGGTCGGTAGCCAGGGCGCGGGCGATCTCGAGGCGGCGCTGGTCGCCGTAGGACAAGTGGCGCGAGGTGCGGTGGGCGAACTGGGCGATGCCGACGAAGTCCAGCAGCTCCATGGCGCGGCGGCGGATACCGGCCTCTTCTTCCCGCGCGGCCTTATGGTGGAACACCGCGCCGAAGACGCCCTGGTGGGTACGCACGTGGCGGCCGACCATGACGTTTTCCAGCGCCGACATCTCGCCGAACAGGCGGATGTTCTGGAAGGTGCGCGCGATGCCGGCCTTGGCGACTTCATGGGGAGCCGACGGCGAATAGGGCTTGCCGTCGAGCTCGAAGCTGCCGGTATCGGACTGGTACAGGCCGGTGATGGTGTTGAAGAAGGTCGTCTTGCCGGCACCGTTGGGACCGATCAGGCCGTAGATCTGGCCGCGCAGAATCTTGATGCTGACATTCGACAGCGCCTGCAGGCCACCGAAACGCTTGTTGACCCCTGCGATATTGAGAATGACTTGTTCGCTCATGGTTATCCTTATGCAACCCCGCGCCCGTCAGGCGGCCAGGGCGGTGGGCTCTTTTTCGTCGTGACGCTTGGGCTGGTTCGAATCCATGCGGTCCTCGTGCTTCGGCGCGGGCCACAGGCCGGCCGGACGGTACAGCATGATCACGACCATTGCCAGGCCGTACAGCAACTGGCGCAGGACTTCGGCTTCGATGAGCACCGTGCCGAAGAGCTGGCGTTGCAGCGGTTCGACGACGTGGCGCAGCACTTCCGGCAGCGCCGCGAGAATCGCGCCGCCCAGCACCACGCCGGGGATGTGGCCGATTCCGCCCAGCACCACCATCGCCAGGATCGCGATCGACTCCGTCAGCGAGAACGACTCCGGCGACACGAAGCCCTGGAACGACGCGAACATCGCGCCCGACACGCCGCCGAACGACGCGCCCATCGCAAAGGCCAGCAGCTTGATGTTGCGCGTGTTGATGCCCATGGCCTTGGCCGCGATTTCATCCTCGCGGATCGCGACCCAGGCACGGCCCAGGCGCGAATGCTGCAGGCGGATCGATACGAAGATGATGGCGGCGCACAGCAGCAGGAACAGGAAGTAATACGCGTTGACCGACGGCATCGAGAACGCCCCGATCTTGACGGTGGCCATAGAGCCCGGCTCGCCGGCCAGCGACACGCCGAACACGCGGATCGGGTCGATCAGGTTGATGCCCTGAGGCCCGTTGGTGATGTTCACCGGCGCGTTGAGGTTGTTCATGAAGATGCGGATGATCTCGCCGAAGCCCAGCGTCACGATGGCAAGGTAGTCGCCGCGCAGCTTCAGGGTCGGCGCGCCGAGCAAGGCGCCGAACATCGCTGCCAGCGCCGCACCCAGCGGCACGATGAACCACACCGACAGGTGGATGCCGTTCTTCAATATCTCGTCGCCCAGCACCGCCAACATCGCGTTGCCGACGATGGGATAGGTGTTGATGAACGACTCCAGCACCGTGGCGAACTGCGGCGAGGCCAGCAGGCCGGTCATGTACGCGCCCAGCGCATAGAAGGCGATGTAGCCCAGGTCCAGCAGGCCGGCCATGCCGACCACGATGTTGAGGCCCAGCGCGAGCATGATGTACAGCAGCGCCAGGTCCATGATGCGGACCCAGGAATTGCCGAAGTTGGCGGCGATGAAGGGGAAGGCGATGAGCACCACGCCCAGTACGGCAAAGCTGGCGAAGGCCTTGCGCGGATGGTGTTTAACGTCGAAGAGTGTAGACATGGATGTCTCCTTTAAGCACGGTCCGCGACGCGTTCGCCCATGATGCCGGACGGACGCAGGGTAAGCACGATGATGAGCACGACGAAGGCGAAGATGTCCTGGTAGTGGCTGCCGAGGAAGCCGCCGGTCAGGTCGCCGATGTAGCCGGCGCCGAGGCTTTCGATGATGCCCAGCAGGATGCCGCCGACCATGGCGCCGTAGATGTTGCCGATGCCGCCGAGCACCGCGGCGGAGAATGCCTTCAGGCCGGGCACGAAGCCCATGGCGAACTGGGCCGAAGAGTAGTTCGCGCCCCACATCACGCCGGCGACCGCGGCCAGTGCCGCGCCGATGGCGAAGGTCATGACGATGACGGCATTGGAGTCCACGCCCATGAGGCCGGCCACGCGGGGGTTCTCGGCGGTGGCGCGCATGGCGCGTCCCATGCGGGTTTTTTCAACCAGCAGCACCAGGCCGAACATGGACAGGGTAGCCAGCACGAGCAGCATGATCTGGGTGGGCGAGATGAGCGCGCCGCCGATGGTGAAGGGCTCGGTGGGCATGACGGTGGGGAACGGCACCGGGCTGCGGCCCCAGATCATCATGGCGAAGGTCTGCAGCAGGATGGACACGCCGATGGCGGTGATGAGCGGCGCCAGGCGCGGAGCGTTGCGCAGGCGTCGGTAGGCGATGCGCTCGATGAGGACGTTGACCAGGATGCAGACCGGGATGGCGCCGATGATGGCGATGATGAGCTTGAGCACGCCGGGAAGGCCGGGGGCGACGGACTGGACGATCTTGAGGATGGACACCGCGACCATGGCGCCGACCATGAGCACGTCGCCGTGGGCGAAGTTGATGAGGTTGAGCACCCCGTACACCATCGTGTACCCCAGCGCCACCAGGGCATACATGCTTCCCAGCACCAGCCCGTTGATGATTTGTTGGATAAATGTATCCATGGTTTTTCCTACTCTCAGAAAAGAAGATCGTTGAATCCGTGTTGTGCCTTCGCGACGCATCGTGGTGCGGTTGAAGCGACATTTTGGGTCACAACATCATCCCGGGCGCGCAAGACGCCCATGATGGTGAACGCGCCGCGAAGCGGGCGTCCGCCCCTAGCCGGGCGCAATGGTGTCGTGGTTGGGCATGGTGGTGTCTCCTGATCCTGAATTGAATATGCTTTGTTTTAAGTATGTACCTGCCTGACAAGCGCCACCGGAACCGCGCGGCATTATACCCAACCATTTCCAAATCGAAATGATTCGGCATGCCAACAGCCGGTCGCCGCTTCGGCGCCATGGCTGGATTCCCGCTTTTGCCAACGTTGCATCGCATCCCGCTGCGGCGCTCTTGCACGGTCCATGCCAGCTGCTGGCGCGATCCGAATCGGAGCGGCAGTCGTTTCACTTTATATTCAAAACCGGAAAAGGTCTGAACAATTCAGCAAACCGGGCCGCAAAAAAATCGCTGCCGGAACAGCTGGCCTGTCACGGCAAGCTGACCAGGCCAGGCATTCTTCTCAGGCTGCAATCATAGCGAGGAAAACAATAAACTAATCATGGAAAATGCCCGCCGGCTCTGAATTTAATTCCGGCGCCCGACACCGGGGAGCGAATTCAAGCCGCTTTCGATCCCGTCAAGCCCTTCGGCAGGGGGAAGGTGACGTTTTCCTCGACGCCTTCCAGCGCGCGCACGCTGCGCGCGCCAAGCTCCTTGAGCCGTGCGATCACCGCCTGGACCAGCACTTCCGGGGCCGAGGCGCCCGCCGTCACGCCGATGCGCGCCTTCCCCGCCAGCCATGCCGGGTCGATCTGCGACGCGTTGTCGACCATGTAGGCCGACGCGCCCTTCTTCTCGGCGACTTCGCGCAGACGGTTGGAATTGGAACTGTTGGGGCTGCCGACAACGACCACGACGTCCACCTGGGGCGCCATGAACTTCACCGCTTCCTGCCGGTTGGTGGTGGCATAGCAGATGTCGCCTTTCTTGGGCTCGGCGATGGCTGGAAAGCGCAGCTTGAGCGCCTCGATGATGTCGGCCGTATCGTCGACCGACAAAGTGGTCTGCGACACGTAGGCCAGCATGCCGGGATCGCGCACCTGGAGCTTGCCGACGTCGGCGACCGTTTCGACGAGGTGCATGCCTTCGTCGACCTGGCCCATGGTGCCCTCCACTTCGGGATGTCCGGCATGGCCGATCATGACGATCTCGCGCCCCTCTCGCCGCATCTTCGAGACTTCGACGTGGACCTTGGTGACCAGCGGGCAGGTCGCGTCGAACACGCGCAAGCCGCGCGCCGCCGCTTCTTCCTGCACAGCCTTCGACACACCGTGGGCGGAGAAGATGACGGTATTGCCAGCAGGCACGTCGGCGAGTTCTTCGATGAAGATGGCGCCCTTGCTGCGCAGGTCCTGCACCACGTAGGCGTTGTGGACGATCTCGTGGCGCACGTAGATGGGCGCGCCGAATTGTTCGAGGGCGCGTTCGACGATGTCGATCGCCCGGTCGACGCCTGCGCAGAAGCCGCGCGGCTGGGCGAGCAAGATTTCTTTATCCATGTTGGGTGATCTCCGGCGAGGACGCGTCGATGGAAGGTTGCATGTTCACAGGATGCCGATGATCTTCACTTCGAACCGCAGTGGCTGTCCCGCCAGCGGATGATTGAAGTCGAAGACCGCGCCCTTGTCGTCGATCGACCGGAGCACACCGGCGAAGCGGCCGCCGCCCGGCGCATTGAATTCGACGAGGTCGCCGATCGCGTAGCCGTCGCCGGAGAACGAGTTCTCGTCGAGCGTGGCCTTGGATACCCGCTGGATCAGCTCGGGATTGCGCGCGCCGAATCCTTGTTCCGGCTGCAGCTCGAAGGTCTGGTGGGCGCCTTCCGGCAAGCCGATGAGGCAGGCTTCGAGGAAGGGGGCGAGCTGGCCGGTGCCAAGCTGCAGCGTGGCGGGATTGTCGTTGAAGGTGCTGACGATGTCCGCGCCATCGTGGGCGGCGAGACGGTAGTGAAGCGTGAGGTAGGCGGATTCGGTGACGACGGGTGTGTTTGACATGATGGATCGCGGATTCTGGCTAACCCGGTATTGTAAGACACCTCACGCCAGGACCACCATCTTTGACGCGTCGAGCCGGCATTCCGCAAGAGGTCTAAGGAAGCTAATTTTCGGGGAAACGAAAACCGCGCACGGCTATATTTTCCTTTTTGCAATGGATAGCAGAAAGGCAACCCAGCATGGCAATTCACGAGTGGCTCGAGGATCAGCGTCCCCGCGAGCGCCTGATCAAGCACGGCGCGCAGGCATTGTCCGATGCCGAACTCCTCGCCGTCTTCCTGAGGGTGGGAGTGCGCGGCAAGAGCGCGGTCGACCTTGGCCGCGAACTCATGGCGCGCTTCGGCTCGCTCAATGGGATGTTCAAGGCCAGCCTCAAGGACTTTTCCTCACTCAACGGCCTCGGGTCGGCGAAGTTCGCCCAGTTCCAGGCCGTGCTGGAACTGGCCAGGCGCGCGCTGGCGGAAGAACTGCAACTGGGCGACCTGCTGTGCTCGCCGAAGGCGGTCAGGCAATACCTGCAGCTCATGCTGGCGAACCAGGGGCACGAGTCGTTCGTGGTGCTCTTCCTCGACACGAAGAACCACCTGATCGCCTCGGAAGAACTGTTCCGCGGCACCCTCACCCAGGCCAGCGTCTATCCCCGCGAAGTGGTCAAGGCCGCACTTGCCCGGAATGCCGCGGCTTTGATCTTCGCCCACAACCACCCTTCCGGCTCGCCCGAGCCGAGCGACGCGGACCGGGTTTTGACGGCCGCCCTGAAACAGGCGCTGGGACTGGTGGACGTGCGGGTGCTGGATCATTTCATCGTCGCCGGGCACCAGGTTTACTCGTTCGCGGAGCATGGCGACCTCTAGCTTCATGCACGGTTGACGGGCGGCTTGGCGGCCCTGAACCCGGTCCGGCGATAAATGTTAAATTTAGTGCGAAATCCAAGACACACTTGTTTTTCGCAAGTCATTGAATCCGAAGATTTTTTTGGCTATACTCTCGCTTTTCCAAATCTGGACGTCTTTTAAGGAGTTAACCATGGCACGTGTTTGCCAAGTCACCGGGAAGGGGCCGATGGTCGGCAACAACGTTTCCCATGCGAACAACAAGACGAAACGTCGCTTTTTGCCCAATCTGCAGAACCGCCGCATTTTCGTTGAATCTGAAAACCGCTGGGTCACGCTGCGCATCTCCAACGCCGGCCTGCGCGTCATCGACAAGCTGGGCATCGACGCTGTTCTCGCCGACATGCGCGCCCGTGGCGAAAAGATCTAAGCCATCCAGCCGCCGTCAGCATATCTAACAGGAATTCATCATGGCAAAATCCAACCGCGACAAGATCAAGCTGGAGTCGACCGCAGGTACTGGTCACTTTTACACCACCACCAAGAACAAGCGCACCACGCCGGAAAAAATGTCGATCATGAAGTTCGACCCCAAGGCGCGCAAGCACGTCGAATACAAGGAAACCAAGATCAAGTGATCTAGTTTCTTTCCAGAAAACCCCGCCTCGGCGGGGTTTTTTATTGTCGAATTCCATCGCCCCGGTTGCCCCGCTGCCTGAGCTCTCCCTGCAAGCGTCATTGCCAAGTCGACGTGATCGACCCCAAAAAGAAAACGGCCGGAATTCCGGCCGTTTCTTCATTGGAACGCGGGGTTGCCGCTATCAGGCATAGCTGCGCAAGCGCAGCGAGAATTCCTGCAATGCCTTGATGCCAGAGGCTTCTGCACGGGCACACCAGTCCTGCAGCTGCTGCAGGAGCTGTTCGCGGCTGGCATGGGAACGCTCCCAGATGGCGGCCAGCTCGACACGCATTTCATGCATCGTCTGCAAGGCCTTGCTGTGGGCAAAAAGCTCGGTCAGCTGTTGTTGCTGCGGCGCTTCCAGCTTGGCCGGTTCACGCTGCAAGAGCTTGCGCGCTTTCTTGAGAGAATCGGCCTCCAGTTTAGTCTTGGACGAGAGGTGTTCCAGCTCTTCGCGCCAGGCTTTCTTCAGTGACTTGGCATACTTCGCCATGACGTCATACCGGTTGGCGATGACCGATTGCAAGGTGTCCAGGTCGGCGATGGCTTTCTGGCGATCGAATTTCGGTGCCGGAGCAACTTTCTTCACTTTCGCCAGGCCAAGGGTTTCGAGGATACGGATATACAGCCAGCCGATATCGAACTCATACCACTTCGACGACAGCTTGGCCGACGTGCCGAAGGTATGGTGGTTGTTGTGGAGTTCTTCTCCACCGATCAGAATGCCGATCGGAAAGATGTTGGTCGCAGCATCGTTGCACTCGTAGTTCCGGTATCCCCAGTAGTGACCGATGCCATTGATGATGCCGGCCGCCGTCACGGGGATCCAGAGCATCTGCACTGCCCAGACCGTCAGGCCGAGCACGCCGAAGAGGGCCACGTCGACGATGAGGCACAGGCCCACGCCTTGCCAGCTGTACTTGCTGTAGAGATTGTGTTCGATCCAGTCGTCAGGCGTGCCATGGCCATACTTGTCCATGGTTTCCTTGTTTTTCGATTCCGCGCGGTAAAGTTCGGCGCCTTCCAGCAGCACCTTCTTGATTCCACGCGTCACCGGACTGTGCGGATCGTCTTCCGTCTCGCACTTCGCATGGTGCTTGCGGTGGATCGCGGCCCATTGCTTGGTCACCATGCCGGTGGTCATCCACAGCCAGAAGCGGAAGAAATGGCTGGGAATGGCATGCAGGTCGAGTGCACGGTGGGCCTGGCAGCGATGCAGGTAGATGGTGACGGCGGCAATGGTGATATGCGTCGCCACCAGCGTGAAGACGAGGATCTGCCATCCGGTCGCGCGCGTCAGGCCGTTGGCGAGAAAATCAAGGATAGTGTCGAACAAGGATTGCATGAACATTCAGACTCCGGGTGAATCGGTGGCACCGATGCGGCTTGCGCTGGCGGGCCCAACGTCAATTGCTGCAAATTGTACGCTCTTTAGGTGGCATCGGAAGCACTGATTTCGCCGCGGGTGCCGAGTTCCACGGCCTGCGGCATGCCAATGATCCGGACTTCGCGCTGCGGGTAAGGCACTTCGATGCCATGTGCGCTGAAAAGTCGCCAGATGGCGCGGTTGACATCGGAAATCACGCCACCCCTGCCATTCTCGGGATCAGCAATCCAGAAGCCCAACTCGAGCTCGAAGCCGTCGGCGTCGAATTTCATCAGGAGCGCGGCGGGCGCGGGCTGCTTGAGGACGCGCGGAACGCTGGCTCCGGCCTGCTCCATCAGGGCGAGCACCTGGTCCACGTCGGAACGGTAGGCGACATTGATGCGGGTGGCAAGGCGGAGCATGCGGTCCGTCAGCGAATAATTCTGCACCGTGTTCGACAACAGCATTTCGTTCGGCACGACGGTTTCCACGCCGTCCAGTCCGCGCAGCACGGTGTAGCGGGTGTTGATGTGGGTTACCTGGCCGGAAAACTTGTCGACCGTGACCATGTCGCCGATGGCAAGGCTGCGTTCGATCAGGATCACGAAACCGGACACGTAGCTGCTGACGATCTTTTGCAGGCCCAGGCCGAGTCCCACGCCCAGCGCACCGCCGAAGACGGACAGCACGGTCAGGTCGATGCCGACCAGCGACAGGCTGAGCAGCACCGCCAGGAAGACGAGCAAGGTTCGCGTCATGCGGGCCATGACCACCCGCAGCGACGAGTGCACCCCGGTCATGCCCATGAGCCTTTCTTCCAGCACCGCGCCGAACCACAGCGCCAGCGCCAGCGTGACCAACACCGACGCCGCGCCCTGGGCGATGGTCATCAGCGTCACCTTGTTGCGGCCGACCGGGATGACGGTGTGCTCCAGGTAATACACGATGTCCGGCAGCAGGCCGGTGATGTAGAGCGCGACGCCGCCCCAGACCAGCGTGGCGAACGCCTTTTCGAAGGCGAGCACGAAGGCGCCGGCCTGCCCGCCCTTCACGAAGACACGCCGCAGGATGTAGAACGCCAGCCGGATCAGCGCGAACGAGCCGAGCAGCGGAATGGCGACGCGCAGCAGGTTGACATGGTGGCCCGCCACCAGCAGCGTCTTTGCAAGGGCAACGAAGGCCAGCGCCAGCAAGGGCCAGAGGACGCGGGAAAAGCTTTCGACGCCGAAACGCATGACGCGCCATTGCGCGCGTTCCGCCGTTACCCTGCCGCGCAGCAGCTTGGCGACGAGCCAGCCCGCCGAGAGACAGAATGCAAGGACGCCGAGCTGCAGCAGGAGTCCGGGGTCTTGGAGGTCGGACCAGAGATCGCTCAGCAAGCCGGAAAGGAAGCTCTGCGACATGATCATTGCACCCGGGATCGCGACGCGCCGGGCTGGAAGGGCTGCGCTTCCCGCCGGTGCCGAGTCCAGTTCGCGGCGTACTGGGCGGCCAGCGCCTGGTTCTTCCTTGCCACGAGAATGTTCTCGGCGTTCTTGTGCTGCGCCGTCCAGGTGTAATTGAAGCTGCCGGTAATGACCGTCGCGTCGGGGCTTGCCGGGTCGGTAACGATGACCTTGTTGTGCGCGTTCTGGTAGCGCGTCTCGAGCCACACCGGGATGCCGGCCGCCGCCAGCCTGGGCGCGGTCGAGGTGTCGGTCTTGTCGAGCTGATCGGCGTCGACCAGCACGAGCACCTCGACCTGCCTGCGGTGGGCTGCGATCAGCGCCGCAGTGATGGGCTTGCTGGTGAGCAGGTAGGCCTGCACCAGCACCTGCTGGCGCGCTTCGGCGATCACGTCCGCGATGATGCCTTCGACGTCCTCGTCTGGCGCGAATGCCGCCTGCAGCGTGCCCGTGGCGCGGACTGGCTCCGACGCCCGCGCCGCGGCATCGGCCGCGATGGCCAGGCACGCTGCCGCCAGCAGGATGGCGGAACGCGAGATGAACCTCATTTGCTGCGTTCGAAGACAGCCGCGAAGAAGCCGTCGGTCTGGTGCTGCTGCGGCGTGAGCTTCAGGAAATCGCCGGTATCGAGGTCGATCTTTTGCTCGGCAAGCACTTCGCGAGCGGGCACCAGCCTGAATGCCGAATTCGCGGCGAGGAAGCCGTTCGCAATGGCTTCGTTTTCCTCGTCGAGCAGGCTGCAGGTCGCATACACCAGCCGCCCGCCCGGCTTCACGAGGCGCGCCGCGCTGGCCAGGATGGAGGATTGCTTCTGGTTGAGCTCGGCCACCGACTCGGGAGTCTGGCGCCATTTCATGTCAGGATTGCGGCGCAGGGTCCCCAGTCCGCTGCAAGGCGCGTCGACCAGAACGCGGTCGATCTTGCCCGCCAGGCGCTTGACCTTGGCATCGTTCTCATGCGCGATGACGACGGGATGCACGTTCGACAGTCCGCTGCGCGCGAGGCGCGGCTTGAGCTTGGCCAGCCGCTTTTCCGCGACGTCGAAGGCATACAGCCGCCCGGTATTGCGCATGATCGCGCCGATGGCGAGGGTCTTGCCGCCCGCGCCGGCACAGAAATCGACGACCATTTCGCCGCGCTTCGCGCCGAGGATATGCGCCAGCAGCTGGCTGCCTTCGTCCTGGACCTCGATCGCGCCATCCTTGAACAGCGGCAGGTTCTGCAGCGCCGGCTTCTTGAAGATACGCAGGCCGAGCGGCGCGTAGGGCGTGGGTTCGCAGGCGATAGGCGCCTTGGCGAGTTCCTCGATGACATCTTCGCGCTTGGTCTTGAGCGCATTGACGCGCAGGTCCAGCGGCGCCGGACGGTTGAGCGCATCGGCGAGGCTGAGGGTGGCGGCCTCGCCGTCGCGCGCCACCAGCTTGTCGTACAGCCAGACTGGCAGGTTGGCGCGCATCGCGGCGGGCAAGGTCTGCCGGTCGATTTGCGCGACGCGCTCCAGCCAGGCGGTTTCGTCGGGCGACAGGCCGGCCACGGCATCGATGCCGACCGCATCGGCAAGGCCGAGCAGCGCCAGGCGGCGCATGGCAGGGCCGACGCCGGATTCGGCGAAGCTGCCAAACACCAGCTTGTTGCGCAGCACGGCGTACACGGCTTCTGCCACGGCATTGCGCTCGCGCGAGCCCAGCTTCGGATGTTCACGGAAATACCACGACACCGCGGAATCGGCGGGTCCGGTAAAGCGGAGGACTTCGCGCAGCACCTCTTCGGTGTGGCTGGCGACGGTAGGATGCAATCTCATGGAATCGGTTTTCTTATGCGGGAGCGAGCTGCCCGGAGGCGACATGGACGACGCCGTTGCTGATCGCCAGCCGGTCTTCGACGAACCACCGGACAGCCCGCGGATATAACTGGTGTTCCTGCGCCAGCACGCGATCGGCCAGCGCGTGTTCGTCGTCGCCGGGCAGCACCGGCACGGTAGCCTGGGCCACGATGGGTCCGTGGTCCAGTTCGGCGGTCACGAAATGCACCGTGGCGCCATGCACCTTGACGCCGGCCTGCAGCGCCTGGCGATGGGTTGCAAGGCCGGGAAAGCTTGGCAGCAGGGAGGGATGGATGTTCAGCATGCGTCCGGCGTAGTGCTCGACGAAGGCGGGCGTCAGGATGCGCATGAACCCGGCCAGCACGACGAGGTCCGGCTGGAAACGGTCAATCTCGGCCCGCAAGGCGGCATCGAAGTCCTCGCGCGACGCAACGCCCTTGCTGGGCACGACGGCGGTGGCGATGCCGTGATCGGCCGCGAAAACCAGTCCCTCTGCATCCTGGCGATTGCTGATGACGGCCGCGATGCGGCAGGGCCAGCCTTCGGCGCGCGCGGCGCGAACGATGGCCTGCATGTTGCTGCCCCGGCCGGAAATCAGGATGACGATATTTTTCATTGCGCGCATTGTACCGTAAGGCGTTGATCGGAATGAAAAAAGCCGACCTGCCGGTCGGCTTTCCGTGAAGGCGCGAGTCGCTCCGCGCCGGCTTACTGGAAGGAGTAGAACACGCGGAAGGGAATTTTCTTTTCTGCCCAGAAATCGGCGGCGTCCCGGAAAACGTCGAGCAAGGTTTCACGCGCTTCGCGGTCGAATTTCGGGGTATTGGGCAGTTGTTCGATGACGATCAGGAATCCCGGTTGGGGCCCCGCCTCGAAGGTCAGGTCGGTCAGGCAGTCAGCCAGGGCATCGAAGTTCTTCCCGAAGTGCTTGGGAAAATGGAAGGCCTGGGCGATGCGGGCCAGGACCTGCTGCTTGGTGGCGGCGTCGGCGCACCAGGCATAGAGAAAATGCTGGCCGAGACGGGCGGCTTCTTCCTGCAGGTCGGTCACGCGGAAGGCGCGGATCGACTGGACCACGTTGGGCGGTACGGTCTTGAACAGGCTCATGTCTTCCTCGGCATGGGCAATAAGCTTCGACGATTCGTGGAGGGACTCGATTCGCATGGGGTTACTCTATGATGCGCCTGAAGGTCGCATAGTGGTCATCGGTATAGTAATACTCACCGGAAGTTACCGGATCGCCGCCGGCGACGATGCGCCGGGCGCCGCGGTTCCGGGCACCGGGGGTCTTTACCGTGTATTCGTGGTAATAACCGCGTTTCTGTTTCGGCAAGGCCTTTTCATAGTTGCCGAATACCACGCCGTCCTTCGGATAGGGAAACGGCCCGCCCTGCCTGATGCGCTCGAGCGTGAGGCGGGCTTCGGACGGCAATTCGCGGACGGGAATCACATCCAGTCCGGATTTATCCCTGGCAAAGACCTGGAACGCGAGCAGCAGCGTGAACAGGAAAAGAATGCGGGACGTCGAGAAAAGTGTCTTCATCATCATGGCCTTGCCAGATGAATTATGGTTATAACAAGGGTGGAAACGCGAAGACGTAGGGTAACGTGTTGCGATGTGCAAAGCAACAAGATTTGTGGTAGGAGGGTTGCCAGTTCGCAATCAAAGCATGGATCAGGGACGGGATTTCCAGTTCACAATTTGTTGCAAAACTTACGGAAATCAACGCACTTCCTTGTCGTCCATTTAAACCATTTGTCGTTTAATACTTAGCAGTGTTTGCGAGGAGAACCTCATGATTTCCAAGATCCAACGTCTATCCATCAAGCCCATCCTGGGCTTGGCCTTTCTTTGTGCCGTCCCGTTTGCCAGCGCCAATGATGTCGGCTGGTCCGTCACCCTCGGTACCCCGGCACCGGTCTACAGTCCGCCCCCCGTGGTCTATGCGCCACAACCCGTCTATACCCGTCCTGCCCCGGTCTACGTCCAGCCGGCTCCCGTCTATGTCCAGCCCCGCCCGGTCTACGTCCGGCCGTCGCCGGTCTACGTGCAGCCTGGCGCCTACGTCCAGTATGGCGCGCCGGTGGTGGTGGAAGAGCGGTGGTACCACAAGCATCATCATGGCCGTGGCCACGCCTACGGCCACTGGAAGGATTGATCCAGCGAGGCAGGGCTCTCCTGCCCCACAATGAAAAACCCCGGCATCTCGCGATGCCGGGGTTTTTTCATCTGCCCGATTCGCCGCTTACTTGTAGATGCCGCAGGCGAAATAGTAGTCGTCGACACGCTCCACGTAGGTGGACTTGGCCTCGATGACCTTGGTGACCGGGTTCGGCCACTTGTAGTCCACCCAGCCCTTGCCCTGCTTCTGCGCCACGTCCACGATCTCCTTCGCGAAGGGCTTGCCATCCGCGTCCTTGAGTGCGGACATTTCCTTGCCGACCATCTTGGGATTGGCGCCATGCGACAGCAGGGGCTGCCCATCCTTCGCCCATCCGCCGAAAATGTACATGTCCTTCGCCTTGAAATCCGGGTTTTGCGCGTTGATCGCGGCGAAGGTCTTTTCCGGTCCGTTTGCCTTGTAGTAGGCGATGACCTTCTTGACGAGCGCGGTGGCTTCCTCGGGGGTGCCTTTATCGTTGGCTGCCACCACGCAGGACGGGGCGGCAGCGATGAAGCCAGCGATAGCGAGGCTGGCGATGCCGATAAACTTTTTCATGTGTCTCTTCCTTGATTGTGTATCAGGCCTGCGACGCAGGCAGACATGAGTATATCCACATGAATTTCTTCACGGCAACTTTATGGGACGTCTTTTTCTCTTCGATTGGCAAAAATGACACCCATCATCAAGCCATCGAACTTTCCACGGCCGGCTTGTCTTCCGCTTTCTCGCGGACGCCAAAGAACCTCTGCACCTCTTTCCGGTGCGCAAGTGCGTCGCGCATGCCGAGGGCAATCAACTCGCTTGTATAGCTGGATTCGAACAGGAGGTAGGACGCCAGCGCCGAGCCGCGTGCCTCGGTCGCGCCGATGCCGCCCAGCAGCACGCGCATGGAACGGGGCAAGGCATGCAGGTGGCGTGTGGCGATGTCATCCAGCCGTTCCGACGGCGCGATCACGAGCATGTCGATCGGCCGAAGCGGCGTGGACCGGCGCTGCTCCTCGGTCAGCATGGCCAGGGTGCGGTTGATGCGGTTCATGCGCTCGATGTCCACCGCCAGGCTGTCGAGGAAAATGCTGGACATGGCGTGGCCCGCGATCTGCGCAAGGGAGGGATAGGCGGCATGCCCGCCGATGTCCCGCGGTTTTTCCGAGAGCCTGCCGGCGCCGATCACCAGCACCTTGTCCGCGCCGAGATGGATCGCTGGCGAGATCGGCGCAAGCTGGCGCATCGATCCATCGCCGCAATACTCGCGCCTGCCGTTGCAATACAGCGGCGTCGCGGGAAAGATCAGCGGGATGGCGGAGGAGGCAAGCAGGTGTTCGACGCCGATCTGGCTACGCATGGCGATGCGCTGCGTCCGCACCCAGGGTTCGATGTTGGCGTCGGTCTGGTAGAAGGTGATGTGCTGGCCCGCGCTGTATGAGGACGCGGTGACCGCAAGCGCATGCAGGTGTCCGCCGGCGAGGGCGGCATCGAGCCGCGGAAAGTCGAGCATGCGGTTGAGCAGGGTGACGAGCGGCGTGTTGTCGAGCAGGGCATTGGGCGGATTCGCATGCCACTTTCGCAGCAGCCACCCGAAGGACAGCAGCGACAGCCAGCGCGCACCCGAGCGGATCACGCCGAGCGAGTCGGCGCGGTAGACCTGGTCGGCGGTGAATTGCCGCCATACCTGCATCACCTGGTCGAGCCCTTCGCCGAAGTTGTCGGCCCGGCAGGCCAGCGCCGTGGCATTGAGCGCACCGGCGGAGGTGCCGCAGATGATGTCGTAGGGATTGCGGGCCGGATCGCGCCCGCTTCCCTGCAGGATGGCCGACACGCCATGCAGCACGCCGAGCTGGTAGGCTGCACGCGCGCCGCCGCCGCTCAAGACCAAGCCTGTTTTTTGCCTTTCTCCCATTCGCCCACTATAACGAGGGCGAGCCGGTTTGGAAATGCGTGTGTGCGCCGATTGGTCCCGGCGCAACGCCATTGCCGAATGGAGGAACGCGTATGCCCGACGTTCCTTGCGAACTCAATCGCCCTTCACGCTGCCTTCCCGCCTGGGATCGGCGCCCCCGAACCAGACCTGTTCGCCGCCCACGGTGGTGCGCATGATGCCCTGCAGGCCGGAGGTCTGCTCCATCAAGCGGACGTTGTGCCCCTTTGCCTTCAAGCCTTCGACGAGGGCGTCCGACACCCTGCCCTGCTCGAGTTCGGTCGGCCCGTTGCGGCTGCCGAAGTTCGGCAGGCTGATGGCTTTCTGCACGTCGAGGCCCCAGTCGAGCGTGCCGACCAGGACCTTGCCGACGTAGTTGATGATGGCCGAACCACCGGGCGAACCGGTGGACAGCACCAGCTTGCGCGTGGCCTTGTCGAATACCAGCGTCGGCGCCATCGAGCTGCGCGGACGCTTGCCGGGCTGGACGCGGTTGGCGATCGGGCCGTTGGCATCGGCGGCATCGAAGGAAAAGTCGGTGAGCTGGTTGTTGAGCAGGAAGCCGCGCACCATCTGGCGCGAACCGAACTGGTCCTCGATGGTGGTGGTCATGGAGATGGCCTGGCCCTTGGAATCGACGATGGAAATGTGCGAGGTCGACGGCAGTTCCGGCGAGGTGTCCTGCCCCAGCGCGACATGGGTGACCCCGGGCGGGGTTCCCGGCTTGGCCTGACCCATCGACGTCTCGGTGATGAGCGCCCCGCGCTGCGTCAGGTAGGTCTTGTCGAGCAGGGAGCGCAGGGTACCGCCGGGGAGCGGAACGAAATCGGTGTCGGCGACGTAGCGGCCTCGATCAGCATAGGCCAGCCGCCCTGCCTCGGAAAAGAGGTGCACGCCTTCCACCGTGAGTTGGCCGTCGCGCGGCGCGAGCGCGCGCAGGTCCCGCCCTTCGAGCATGCCCAGCATCTGCGCGATGGCGATGCCGCCGGAGGACGGCGGCGGGAAGCCGCAGATGATCCAGGCACGGTAGTCGGTGCAGATGGCGTCGCGCTGCTTGGCATGGTACCCGGCGATGTCGGCGGCGGTCAGCAGGCCGGGATTGGTGGGATGGCTCTTGACCTTGGCTTCGATGTCGCGCGCGATCTGGCCGTTGTAGAACGCGTTGGCGCCGCCGAGCGCGATCTCGCGCAGCACCTTCGCCAGCTCCGGGTTCCTCAGGCGGGTGCCGACCGGCCAGGGATTGCCATCCTTGTCGTAGAAATAGGCAGCGGCGGCCGGATCCTTCCTCAGGTATTGCTCGGACTT
The DNA here is from genome assembly GCF_010974945.1 of Noviherbaspirillum galbum. Taxonomy (GTDB): domain Bacteria; phylum Pseudomonadota; class Gammaproteobacteria; order Burkholderiales; family Burkholderiaceae_D; genus Noviherbaspirillum; species Noviherbaspirillum galbum. The sequence goes on from NZ_JAAIVB010000012.1 coordinate 222,522, forward strand.
GAGCAAGGTGTTGAGGCGGGGGCTGACCGGGAAGCCTTCTTCCGCCATCCGGATCGCGGGCTCGAACAGGCTGGCCCAGGGCAGCTTGCCGTATTCCTTGTGCGCCAGCTCCAGCATGCGCAGCACGCCGGGCGCGCCGACCGAGCGGCCGCCCACCACACCTTCGATGAAAGGCATGGCCTTGCCTTCCGGTGTCATGAATAGGCGCTCGCTGGCGGCGGCCGGCGCGGTCTCGCGGCCATCGAAGGCCTTGACGTCCTTGCCGTCGTAGTACATCAGGAAAGCGCCGCCGCCGATGCCCGACGATTGCGGCTCGACCAGGGTCAGCATCATCTGCACGGCGATGGCGGCGTCGATGGCGCTGCCGCCCGCGCGCAGCACCTGGTAGCCGGCTTCCGTCGACAGGGGGTTCGCGGTGGCAACCATGAACTTGCGCGCCGTGACGCCCGCCTTCTCGGCGTAGCCGCTGGCGGCTTCCGGCGCCTGCATGCCGGTGGCCGGCGCGCTGGCGGGAGCCTGCGCAGGCGCCGGTGCGGCGGCCTGCCGGGTGGTGGAGGCGCATCCAGCCAGCAGGGCGGAAAGCAGCAGCGGGGAAATGAGGAGGGCAGGCGTTATTCTTGTGGTGCTCATCGCGTCTCCGGAAGAAGAAAGGACAGCCGGACAGTGTAGCCGGGATGACAAGGTATGTCATGCCCGGCGCCCTGCCCGGCCGTCCTGGCGTACCGGATTCCGGACGATCATTGAGCTGCCTCAGAACGCAGCTCGAGGAACCTTATTTCGGCTGCATGCGGATGGCGCCGTCCAGGCGGATGGTCTCGCCGTTCAGCATGGTGTTCTCGATGATGGTCTTCGCCAGGTGGGCATACTCGGCGGGACGGCCGAGGCGGGGCGGGAACGGCACCATGCGGCCCAGCGCATCCTGGACTTCCTGCGGCATGCCGAGCAGCATGGGCGTCTCGAAGATGCCGGGGGCGATGGTCATGACGCGGATGCCGCTGCGCGAGAGGTCGCGCGCCATCGGCAGCGTGAGGCCGACCACGGCCGCCTTGGACGCGCCATAGGCGGCCTGGCCGATCTGGCCGTCATAGGCGGCGACGGAGGCGGTATTGATGATCACGCCGCGCTCGCCTTCGGCGGTCGCTTCGGTCTTGCCCATCGCATCGGCGGCGAGACGCGCCATGTTGAAGGTGCCGACCAGGTTGATGTTGACCGTGCGCTGGAAGACGTCTAGCGGATGCGGGCCGTCCTTGCCGACCGTCTTGACGGCCGGGGCGACGCCGGCGCAGTTCACCAGGCCGCGCAGGGTGCCCATGGCGACCGCGGCGTCGACGACGGCCTTGCCGTCGGCTTCGGAGGTGACGTCGCATTTCAGGAACTTGCCGCCCAGCTCGGCGGCCAGCTTTTCGCCCGGCTCGACCTGGACGTCGGCCAGCACGACCTTGCCGCCCTGTTCGGCGATCATGCGGGCGGTTGCCGCGCCAAGTCCCGATGCACCGCCGGTGATGATGAATACGCTGTTCTGAATCTGCATGCTGTCCTCTCTGTGGAAGGTTGAAGTGGAATGGGGCGGGCGGGCGTCATGCCCTGCGGCATGACGTTTACGTTAACGTCAAAGCAGGCATTGTAGCGAATTTTTCAAGCGTTTCCGACACCGCGGCGACCCGAAAAGGAAAAAGGCAGCCGAAGCTGCCTTTCCGCGGGAAGCCGGAATTACTTGGCGGCGCCGCTCTCCGCCTGGACCGTGGCGCCGGCGGGCGCGCTTGTCACGACCGGCGCAGGCTTCTCGACGGGCGCGGAGGCGGTGGTGTTGCTCATCATCGGCAGCAGCGGGACGAGCAGCAGCGCGACGATGTTGATGATCTTGATGAGCGGGTTGACCGCCGGACCGGCAGTGTCCTTGTAGGGATCGCCGACGGTATCGCCGGTCACCGCCGCCTTGTGCGCATCGGAGCCCTTGCCGCCGTGATGGCCGTCCTCGATGTATTTCTTGGCATTGTCCCAGGCGCCGCCGCCGGTGCACATCGAGATCGCCACGAACAGGCCGGTGACGATGGTGCCCATCAGCAGGCCGCCCAATGCTGCCGGTCCGAGCAGCAGGCCGATCAGGATGGGCACGACCACGGGCAGCAGCGAGGGGATGATCATCTCCTTGATGGCGGCGGTGGTCAGCATGTCGACCGCCTTGCCATACTCCGGCTTGCCGGTGCCTTCCATGATGCCCTTGATGTCGCGGAACTGGCGGCGCACCTCTTCCACCACGCTGCCCGCCGCGCGTCCGACGGCTTCCATCGCCATCGCGCCGAAGAGGTAGGGAATCAGGCCGCCGATGAACAGGCCGATGATGACCATGTGGTCCGACAGGTCGAAGCGCAGGTGCATGCCGCGCCCTTCGAGGGCATGGGTGTAGTCGGCGAACAGGACCAGCGCGGCGAGGCCGGCGGAACCGATGGCATAGCCCTTGGTCACGGCCTTGGTGGTGTTGCCCACGGCATCGAGCGGGTCGGTGATGTCGCGCACGCTGTCGGGCAGTTCGGCCATCTCGGCGATGCCGCCGGCGTTGTCGGTGATGGGTCCGTAGGCGTCCAGGGCCACGACGATGCCGGCCATGCTGAGCATGGCGGTGGCGGCCACCGCGATGCCGTACAGGCCGCCGAGCGCGAATGCCACGCCGATGGCGACGCACACGAAGAGCACCGGCCAGGCGGTGGATTTCATCGACACGCCGAGGCCGGCGATGATGTTCGTGCCATGGCCGGTGGTCGAGGCCTGCGCCACGTGCTGCACCGGCTTGTAGTCGGTGCCGGTGTAGTACTCGGTGATCCAGACCATCAGCGCGGTCAGGACGAGGCCGACCACGCAGGCGCCGAACAATGCCATCGCGCTGACCGTCTTGCCGCCGGCCACCGTGATCGCCTGCGGGAACAGCCAGGTGGTCACGAAGTAGAACGCCACCAGCGAAATGACGCCGGCCACGATCAGGCCCTTGTAGAGCGCGGGCATGACGTTGCGCATGTTGGGCGAGGCCTTGACCACGCTGCAGCCGATGATGGAAGCGATGATCGACACGCCGCCGAGCACCAGCGGGTAGATCACCGCGTTCGTGCCCGCGCCGGTGACCATCAGCGCACCGAGCGTCATCGTGGCGATGAGCGTCACGGCGTAGGTCTCGAACAGGTCGGCGGCCATGCCGGCGCAATCGCCGACGTTGTCGCCAACGTTATCGGCGATCACGGCCGGGTTGCGCGGATCGTCCTCGGGGATGCCGGCTTCCACCTTGCCTACAAGGTCAGCGCCCACGTCGGCGCCCTTGGTGAAGATGCCGCCGCCTAGGCGCGCGAAGATCGAGATCAGGGAAGAGCCGAAGGCCAGCCCCAGCAGGGGCTTGAGCGTGCCGGCGTCGATGGTCTTGCCATTGGTGATGAACCAGTAGAACAGGGTGACGCCCAGCAGGCCGAGGCCGACGACGAGCATGCCGGTGATGGCGCCGCCGCGGAAGGCCACCGCCAGCGCGGGGCCGATGCCGCGGGTGGCCGCCTGCGCGGTGCGCACGTTGGCGCGCACCGACACGTTCATGCCGATGAAGCCGCAGGCGCCGGACAGCACGGCGCCGATGATGAAGCCGATGGCGGTGGTGACGTCGAGGAAGACGCCGATCAGGATGGCGAGCACGACGCCGACGATGCCGATGGTCTTGTACTGCCGCGCCAGATACGCTCCGGCGCCCTGCTGGATCGCGGCGGCGATCTCCTGCATGCGGGCGTTGCCGGCATCCTGCGCGAGAATCCAACTGCGTGATACCAGTCCGTAGATCACGGCGATGATGCCGCATGCCACGGCTATCCACAAGCCTGTTGCCATTTCGACTCCTCCATGTTGTATACGACTTAGTTAGAACAACCACGTAATCGGAGGACGGCCAGACTGCCTGCGTCGACCCCGACGACGTACTGCAACAACTTTGCGCTACCGGATTCGAGAACCTGCTTGCTGCTTGCTGCTGGCGCGATGGCATGGGGCCTGGGTCACGCGCCATGAAAAAAGCGGACACAAGGTCCGCTTTGTTAGTAACTTACTCGGCTAGGGCCGCGAACGCCTTGTCGCGGATCGTATCTACGGGCCCTACCCCGGAAATCTTCCTGTATTTCGGTGCGCCCGACTGACCGGACTGCGCCCACTTGTTGTAGTACCCGACCAGCACTTCGGTCTGTTCGTGATACACCGCCAGGCGCTTGCGCACCGTCGCTTCCTTGTCGTCGTCGCGCTGGATGAGTTCCTCGCCGGTGACGTCGTCCTTGCCTTCCGCTTTCGGCGGATTGAATTTCACGTGATAGGTCCGGCCCGACGGCTGGTGCACGCGGCGGCCGCTCATGCGCTCGATGATGGCTTCGTCGGGCACGTCGATCTCGAGCACGTAGTCGATGGCGACGCCGGCTTCCTTCATCGCGTCTGCCTGCGGGATCGTGCGCGGAAAGCCGTCGAACAAGTAGCCGTTGGCGCAATCGGACTGCTTGAGGCGGTCCTTCACCAGGCCGATGATGATGTCGTCGGAAACCAGGCCGCCGGCGTCCATGACCTTCTTGGCTTCGATGCCCAGCGGCGTGCCGGCCTTGACGGCAGCGCGCAGCATGTCGCCCGTGGAAATCTGGGGAATGTTGTACTTTTCCTTGATGAAATTGGCTTGGGTGCCTTTACCGGCACCGGGCGCTCCGAGAAGGATGAGGCGCATTTGGGGTTTCCTAACAAGTTTAGATTCTTTTGCCGTGGTCTGGTGCCGCGATGGGGGACCGCTCCTGACCGGTCCGAGACATGCTTTTTACCACACGAACTTTGCATGAAACTTACCACAGAATTTCACCGGATCGGTGTTTTCCTGTCAATTCTTCGCGTTTCCTTGAGCGAAATGCAGGCGCACGCGGGCCAGGTCTTCGGGGGTGTCGACACCAGAGGCGGGAGCATCCGGCGTGAGGTGCACAGCGATCGGATAACCATGCCAGAGCACCCTGAGCTGCTCCAGCGCTTCGATGCGTTCCAGCGGCGATTGCGCCAGTCCGGGGTACGCTTGCAGGAATGCATTGCTGAAGGCATACAGGCCGATGTGGCGCAGCGGCCTGTAGCCGTCGGGGAGCGCGCCGGCATCGCGGACAGAGGCGTCGCGGGCGAAGCCGTCGCGGTGCCAGGGAATGGTCGCGCGCGAAAAGTAGAGCGCCCTGCCCGCCTTGTCGAGCACGACCTTGACCACGTTGGGATTGAATGCGTCCTCGGCGCTGCCGATGGGATGCGCGGCGGTCGCCATCGGCACGTCCGCGCCGATCAGCGCGGCGGTCGCGGCGATCAAGCCGGGATCGATCAGGGGTTCGTCGCCCTGCACGTTGACCACCACCGCATCCGGCGCCAATTGCATGGCGGCAGCCACCTCGGCGATGCGGTCGGTGCCGGAGGGATGGTCGGCGCGGGTCATGCGCGCCTGCACGCCGTGCGCCTCGCAGGCGGCGAGGATGTCGGCATGATCGGTCGCCACCACCACCCGGCTCGCGCCGGACAGGGCGGCACGTTCGGCGACGCGCACTACCATGGGCTTGCCGGCGATGTCGGCCAGCGGCTTGTCGGGCAGGCGGGTGGATGCCAGGCGCGCGGGAATGATGACGGTGAAGGTCATGGGTGAGCAGCGAATAAGTAAGAAAGCAATGGCCGCAATGGCGGCCGTGCGGCCTACTTGGCGGCGGGCGGCGCGTTCAGGTCGCGCGCCTGGTCGGCCCACATGATGGGTATGCCGTCGCGGATGGGATAGGCCAGCTTGTCGGCGTTGCAGATGAGTTCCTGCGCGGCCTTGTTGTATTCCAGCGGGCTCTTGCAGATGGGGCAGACAAGGATGTCAAGCAGTCGGGCGTCCACGACATTTCTCCAGGATTCGTTCAGCGAGCGCATCGTCGATGCGCGCCGACACGGGCACGACCCACAGGCGCGGATCGTTTCTCAACGTGTCGATTCGCCTACATTTTACTGCATCCTTCTCCGTCAGCAGGATGATCTCGGCCTGCACGCCGGCGAAGGGATCGTTCCCGAAATCGAAATGGTCCGGCAAAGGCAGTTCGCGGAAGGCGATGCCATGGCCGCGCAGCATGCCGAAGAACCGCGCCGGGTTGCCGATGCCCGCGGCGGCAACGATATGCTCCCTGGCACGAAGCGAGGCTAGCGGCAGCGATTGCGAGGGATCGGAAAGACGCTCCGCCCGGTCGCCTTCCAACCGCATGCGGTAGGCCGGCTCCGGGATGCCAGGCGGCGGCGACTCGGCGTTGTAGACCGTGAAGTCGCGCCTGCGGCCGGGCGGCTCGCGCAGCGGGCCGGCGGGGAGCACCAGGCCATTGCCATTGCCGCGCGCATCGCAGATCACGATCTCGACATCGCGCGCCAGCGCGTAGTGTTGCAGGCCGTCGTCGGACACGATGACGTCGACCTCGGGGTGGGCCGCCAGCAGCGCCCTGCCCGCCTCCACCCGCCGGCGCCCGACCATCACCGGGCAGGCGGCCCGCTGCGCGATGAGGACCGGCTCGTCGCCGGCTTCCGCGGGCGAAGACCCGGGATGCACTTCGCGCACGCCCTCGGCCGCCGCGCCATAGCCGCGCGAAATCACTCCCGGATGCAGGCCGGCGTCGCGCAGCTTGCCGGCGAGCCAGATGGTGAACGGGGTCTTGCCGGTACCGCCGACGAAGATGTTGCCGACCACGATGACCGGCACGGGAAGCCGCTGGGGCTGGGCGGCGCGCCTGCGCAATCCGGCGAGCGCGCAGAAGGCGAGCGACGCCGGCCACAAGGCGCAGGCCAGCGGACCGCGCCTGGACCAGGCGCGCATCAGGATGTGTTCGAGCTTGTCGGCGTCGCGGGGCAAGGCCGGCCGCTACTTCTTGCCTGCCTGCGCGGCGAACGTGACTTTCTCGAAGCCGGCAAGGCGCGCGGCTTCCAGCACGTTGATCACAGACTGGTGCGCCGCGGTGGCGTCGGCATTGATGATGATGACCGGGTCCTTGCGTCCCTGGCCCTTGGCGTTGGCGGCGTTCTTCAGTTCTTCGGCCAGGGCGGCGGCATCGCGCGCCGCCACCTGGGCGTTGTCGATGGCGTAATGTCCTTGCGCATCTACGCCCACGTTGATTTCCAGCGGCTGCTCGATCGCCTTTTCGGCGTCCGCCGTCGGCAGGGTGATCTGCAGCGCGGTGAACTTGCTGTAGGTGGTCGTGACCATGAGGAAGATGAGGATCACCAGCAGCACGTCGATGAACGGGATCAGGTTGATTTCCGGATCCTCGCGATGCTTGCCTTTGCGGAAATTCATGGCGCGGTTTCTTCCTGTTCAGCTTACTTGCGATTGCCGTGAACGGTATCGACGAACTTGACGGCCTGCTGCTCCATCTCGACCACGAAGCTGTCGACCAGCGCGCGGAAGTGGCGGTAGAACACCAGCGCGGGCATGGCGACCGCGAGGCCGAAGCCGGTGTTGTAGAGGGCGACGGAAATGCCGTGCGCGAGCTGGGCGGGATTGGTGCCGGCGGCATTCTGCGCGCCGAAGATCTCGATCATGCCGACCACCGTGCCGAACAGGCCCATCAGCGGCGCCAGGGTGGCGACGGTGCCCAGCGTGGTCAGGAAGCGCTCGAGTTCGTGGGCGGCGGCGCCGCCGGCTTCCTCGATGGATTCCTTCATCACGTCGCGCGGCGCGTTGACGTTGCGCAGGCCGGCGGCAAGCACGCGGCCCAGCGGCGAATTGGCTTCGAGGTTGGCGATCACCTCCGGCGTAGTCTTGCCGTTGTGGTACACCCGGATGACTTCGTCGAGCAGGCTGGGCGGGAGGATGCGGCTGCGGCGAAGGTACAATAGCCGCTCGATGATGAGCGCCAGGGCGATGACGGAAGCGATCAGCAGCAGATAGATGGGCCAGCCGGCGGCCTGGATGATGGCGAGCAAAACGAGCTCCTTGAAACGTTGGGCGGTGGTTCGGTGGTTCGGCAAGATCGCCGGCGGCCACGCGTGTCGATGGCGATGCAGCGCGGAGCCGTCCGGCAAAAATTCTTTGGATGCAGAATGTATCCTGTCGGGACCCGCGGGGCAAGGCCACAATGGCATGATCGGCAGCGGCGGCCCGGCGAACGTTTGTCGAAAAGTTTTACACAGGCTTGTGGATAACTTTGTGCGCAACTTCTTTGGCTTTTCGCAAAGTGCTTGATTCGTAAGAATTTTCCGATTCCACCCGGAAAAATTCCCACCCGCCTGGTCATAAGAAAATCAAGCACTTAGCACGAATCAACCTTGATTGTAAATAAGTGTGTCGGCTTGCGTCAGCGCATGCATGCCTGTGGACATGTTTGTTTTAGGGAGAACTCTTGAGTCGCGAATTTGAAGCGGAACAAGGCGCCGAGGCCGCGCCGGCGGTGCTGACCGTCTCCGCCCTGAACCAGGCGGTGGCCCGGATGCTCGAGCGCAGCTTTCCGCTGGCCTGGGTGTCGGGAGAGATCTCGAACTTCACCCGCGCGTCGTCCGGCCATTGGTATTTCACTCTCAAGGACGATGCCGCCCAAGTGCGGGCGGTGATGTTCCGGGGCCGCGCGCAACACGCCGGCTTCACGCCGCGGGAGGGGGACAAGGTCGAGGTGCGCGCCCTGGTCACGCTGTACGCGGCGCGCGGCGACTACCAGCTCAACGTCGAGGCGATCCGGCGCGCCGGCATCGGCAACCTGTTCGAGGCCTTCCTGCGCCTCAAGGAAAAACTGGAAGCGGAAGGCCTGTTCGATTCGGAAAGAAAGCGGCCGATTCCCGTCTTCGCCCGTACCATCGGCATCGTCACCAGCCCGCAGGCCGCCGCCCTGCGGGACGTGCTGACCACCTTGCGCCGGCGCGCGCCGCACGTCAGGGTGATCCTGTATCCGACGGCGGTGCAAGGCGAGGGAGCCGGTTTGAAGATCGCGCAGGCGATCGCCACCGCCGCCGCGCGCCAGGAAGTCGACGTGCTGCTGGTGTGCCGGGGCGGCGGCAGCATCGAGGACCTGTGGGCATTCAACGAAGAGGTGGTGGCACGCACCATCGCCGATTGCCCGATGCCCGTGATTTCCGGCGTGGGCCACGAGACCGACTTCACCATCGCCGACTTCGCCGCCGACCTGCGCGCGCCGACGCCGACCGCCGCGGCGGAACTGGCGACCGCCCCGCGCGATGCCTGGCTGGCGCTGCTGGAATCGCATGCCGATGACATCCACCGCGCCATGCGCCGCCGCCTGTCGGATGCGTCGCAGACCATCGACTGGCTGTCGCGCCGCCTGGTCAGCCCGGCCTCGGCCATCACGCGCGACCGGCTCAGAGTGCAGGCCTTGCAGGCCCGCCTCGGCCATGCCACGCGCACGCCGCTGGTCGAGGCGCGCCACAGCCTGCGCCAGCTCGAGATACGGCTGGCCGCCAGGCAACCCGACCTCGCGCCCTTGCGCGGCCGGATCGCCGACCATGGCCGCCGCCTCGCCGCCGGCTTGTCGGTCCGACTGGCGCAGCGCCGGCAGGCGCTGGATGCGCTGCAAGCCCAGCTCGAGCTGCTGAATCCGCAGCGAACCCTGGAACGCGGCTACGCCATGATCACCGATGCCAAGGGCAGGATCGTGCGCGATCCGAAGCAGCTGCATCCGCGCGAGCTCGTGACCATGCAGCTTGCCGCGGGTAGCGCGGAGGTCGGCATCGCCAGCGTGCAACCCTTGCTGGAATGAGCCGCGGGCCCGGACGATGCCGGGCTTCGCCGAGATCAAGGCAAGCGGCCGCGCCCATGCAGCCGATCCGCTTCCGACATACAATTGGGTTCTTTCAAAAAGAGCATCGACAGCACACAACAGAAAGGAACCACGATGGAACACACTCTCCCGCCCCTGCCCTATGCAATGGATGCGCTGCAGCCCCACATGTCCAAGGAAACGCTGGAATTCCACTACGGCAAGCATCACCAGACCTACGTCACCAACCTGAACAACCTGATCAAGGGCACCGAGTTCGAAAACGCGTCGCTCGAAGACATCATCAAGAAGTCGTCCGGCGGCCTGTTCAACAATTCCGCGCAGGTGTGGAACCATACCTTCTTCTGGAACTGCCTGAAGCCGCAAGGCGGCGGCGCTCCGACCGGCGCGGTGGCCGATGCCATCAACGCCAAGTACGGTTCCTTCGACAAGTTCAAGGAAGAGTTCACCAAGTCCGCCGTCGGTAATTTCGGTTCCGGCTGGACCTGGCTGGTGAAGAAGGCGGACGGCTCGGTGGACATCGTCAACACCTCCAACGCCGGCACGCCGCTGACCTCGGCCGACAAGCCGCTGCTCACCGCCGACGTCTGGGAACATGCCTACTACATCGACTACCGCAATGCCCGCCCGAAATTCCTCGAGGCATTCTGGAACCTGGTCAACTGGGATTTCGTGAACAAGAACTTCGCCTGATTTTCCTTTGCCGCAACAGCCGCCGTTGCCCGTGCACCGGCGGTTTACAAGGCCCGCCGCGCGCGGGCTTTTTCTTTCCTGGCGCATTCATCGCCTGACGAGCACTTTCCCCACGTACAATAGGCATTCCCTGCCATATTGCTCATCATTGCCATGCTGTTCGATCTGACCGACCTGCGGCTGTTCATCGCCATTGCCGAACTCAAGAGCATGACGCGCGCCGCCGAGCGCCTGCACCTGTCGCTCGGCGCGGCGAGCAGCCGCATCAAGGAACTCGAGGCCCGGTTCGGCGTACGCCTGCTGTATCGCGAAAGCAAGGGCATGCAACTGTCGCCCGCCGGGGAAACCCTGCTGGCGCATGCCCAGCAATTCATGCAGCAGGTCGAGCGGCTGAAGTCCGACATGCAGCAGTACAACAACGGCATCAAGGGACATATCCGCATCTTCGCCAACACCACCGCCGTGACCGAATTCATGCCGGAAGTGCTGGGCGATTTCCTGGTGTCGCATCCCCAGGTGGACGTGGCGCTGGAAGAAAGGCTGAACCACGACATCGTGCGCGGCGTGCAGGAAGGCACCGCCGACATCGGCATCATTGCCGGCGACATGCAGGTGCCGGGCCTGGAAGTGCTGAACTTTTCCACCGACCGCCTGGTGCTGGTGACGCCCGCGAACCATCCCCTCGCCGGCAAGGGCGCGGTGCTATTCTCAAGCACCCTGGAATTCGACCACATCGGGCTGCACGAAGGCAGCACCCTGCATCACTTCCTCAAGCGCATCGTGACCGAGAGCCGGCAGCAGCTGAAGCTGCGCATCCAGGTCCGCAGCTTCGAGGCGATGTGCCGCATGATCGAGGCGAAAGTGGGCATCGGCATCCTGCCGCAGTCGGCGGCGCAGCGGCTGAGCGCCTCCATGGCGATCGCGCTGGTCGACCTCGACGATCCATGGGCGGTACGGGAACGCAGCGTGATCGTTCAGCACCTCGACCAGCTTCCCGGCTACGCGCGCGAGCTGGTCGAATGCATCCGGGGCTGGGGCAAGGGGTCGGCCGGCGGCGCGGCGAAATGACAGGCGGCGCCCCTTCCCGGCCTGGGGAAGGAGCGCGCGATGTGGAGCCTTACTTGAAGCCGAGCGCGGCGGATTCCTTGTTCACCGAGTTCACGAGGTCGGCGCCGATGCGGCCGGCCATCTCCTTCTGCACCGGCAGCATGGCCTTGCGCCATTCCTCGCGCTGGGCGTCGTTCAACTGGTAGATGGTCGTCTTGCCGGCCTTCTTGATGCCTTCCATCGCCTGGTCGTTTTCCTGCTGCGCGATGGCGTTGGTGTACTTGGTGGCATCCTTCATCGCGCCTTCGAGCGCGGTGCGGATGTCGGGCGGCAGGCCGTCCCAGAACTTCTTGTTCACGATGACCGCATAACCGATGTAGCCATGGTTGGACATGGTCAGGTTGGTCTGCACCTCATGCATCTTCTGGGTGTAGATGTTCGACGGCGTGTTCTCGGTGCCGTCGACCACGCCGGTCTGCAGTGCCTGGTACACCTCGGAGAACGCCATCACCTGCGGGTTGGCGCCGAGGGCGCGGAACTGAGCGTCGAGCACCTTGGAAGACTGGATGCGCATCTTCAGGCCCTTGAAGTCGGCCGGCGTGCGCAGCGGCTTGTTGGCGGACATGACCTTGAAGCCGTTGTCCCAGTAGGCCAGGCCGGTGATGCCCTTCGATTCCAGCTTCTTGAACAGGTTCTTGCCGATCGGGCCTTCGGTGACGCGATAGAGCACGTCCTTGCTGGGGAAGATGTAGGGCAGGTCGAAGACTTCGAATTCCTTCACGCCCAGTGGGCCGAACTTGGCCAGCGAGGGCGCGAGCATCTGCACCGCGCCGAGCTGCAGGGCCTCGAGCTCTTCCTTGTCCTTGTAGAGCGTGCTGTTGGGATAGACCTCGACCTTGACCCGGCCGTTGGTGGCTTTCTCGGCCAGCTCCTTGAAGCGTTCCGCGCCCTTGCCCTTCGGCGTATCGTGCGCGACCACGTGGCTGAACTTGATGACGATGGGGGCCTGTGCGAAGGCGCTGCCGGTGCAAGCCAGGGCGGCCGCGAGGACCAGATGGACGATGCTGCGGTTCATGATGTCTCCTTTGTTGTGAAGTGATCGGGCTCGGCGTCCCGTCATTGTCTTGCTTGGTGCTACGTTGCGTCACCTGCCTTGCCGCCAGCGGCATCGCGTGCTGCCATTGCGGCGATCCTTTCCGCGCGCAGGATGACCGGCCGGTCGATCATCTTGCCGTCGAGGGCCACCGCGGCGCCCTGCGCGTCGCGCGCGGCCTGCAGGACGCGCACGGCCCAGGCCGCTTCTTCCGCGGTCGGCGCGAAGCCGGCATGCACCGCCCCGATCTGCCTGGGATGGATGCACAGTTTGCCACCGAAGCCGAAGCGGCGTGCGCGCAGGGTATCGCGGCGCACCTCTTCCTCGGCATCGATGGCCGTGCAGACGCCGTCCACCGGCGGCGCGAGGCCCGCGAGCCGCGACGCCAGCACCAGTTGCGAACGGAAGAAGGCAAGCTCTTCGTCGTCGCCCTCGATGCCGAGGTCCAGCTTCAGGTCGATGGAGCCGAACATTAGGCGCCGCACGCCGGATGCCGCCGCCACTTCCTGCAGCCGCGCGAATCCGGCGCCTGATTCCATGAGGGGATAGATGCGCCGGCAGCCCGCCGCCGCGACCCGCCCGATGACGTCCGCGCTGTCCGCCTTGGGCAGCACCACGCCGGCCACGCCGGGCATGCCGCACAAGGCAAGGTCATTCTCGAACCATTCCGTGTCGGCGGCATTGATGCGCACCAGCACTTCATGCCGTGGCGACAGCCAGGCGCGCAGCGCGTCGCGCGCTGCCGTCTTGCCGGCGGGCGGCACTGCGTCCTCCAGGTCGACGATGACGGCGTCGGCGCCGGCCGCGCAGGCGCGCTCGAAGCGCTCCGGGCGGCTGGCGGGCACGAAGAGATAGGAGCGCGCCGTGATCTTGGCCAAGTCGGCCAGGTCAGCCATGTCAGCCGCCTACAAGGAAATGGCCGACCGGCCGGTCGCTCGCCAGGTTCCAGATCCGCTCGGAGGCGAGCTGCATTTCCTGCAGCGTCGCGCCGCCGCTGAAGTCGGCGAGGCGCATGACCTTCTGTTCGAGCTCCATGCGGCTCAGCGTGTTGCCCGGGTCGCCCTTCGGTTCGTCGACCCGTCCGTGGAATTCGCGGCCATCCACGGTGCGCACGATGGCCTTGCCGATCCAGCGCGCGGGATAGGCGCGGTCGACTTCCTCGTCGAGCTCCATGCTGACCTTGCCGCGGAATCCCGCAATGCCCGGGTCGTTGAAATGATCGGCGAATTCCTTCATGCCGGCGCGGTGGAACTGCGCCACCAGGCCCAGCACCGTGCCCATGGAAAACTTCGCCTGGTGCACGGTGCGCGGATCGACCACCGGCCCGAGCACGTCGATCGCGCCCTGGTGCACGAGCGTCCGCACGGAAGCGATGTCCTGCGGCGTCAGGTTGTGCTGGCTGACGATCTGCAGCAAGGCATCGGCCGCCGGATGGGTATGCCGGCAGGATGCGTGGAACTTGAAGGAGGTCTCCGCCAGCGCCCAGCGTTCGCCGAGACGGTCGGTGAGGCGCGACGGATCGGCCTCGCGCGTCATGCCGGCGGCCATGCCCTGCGGGCCTTCCAGGATGTGCTTGGCGCCGGTAAAACCGTCCTGGGCGAGATAGGCTGCCATCAACCCGCTCGCTGCCGCGTGCGCGGTGTGCAGCTGCTTGGAGTCGGCGGCGTCGCGCAGGAATTCCCACAGGCCCGCGGCCTGGGTGCCGGCCGACCCGAAGGCGTCCAGCATCTGTTCCGGCGTCAGGCCGAGCAGGCGGCCGGTCGCGGCGGCCGCGGCCACCGTGCCCACCGTGCCGGTGGTATGGAAGACCTTGTAGTGCGAACGGCCGAGGAACTCGCCGATGCGGATGCCGACCTCGTAGCCGGCCACCACCGCCACCAGGAATTCCTTGCCGCTGCGGCCAAGTTCCTGGGCCACCGCCAGCGCCGGCGGAAACACCACCGCTGCCGGATGGAACACCGAGCCGTTGTGCACGTCGTCCTGTTCGGCAAAATGCGAAGCCGCCGCGTTCACCATGGCGGCGAACAGCGGCGTGGTGCGGCGGCGGGAGACAAGCACCTCGGCCTTGCCCTCGCCCGGGCCCATGGCGCGGGCGAAGCGTTCGATGGTCTCGACCGGGCGCGCGCCCTTGCCGGCGACGGCCGAGCCGAACCAGTCGAGGAAAAGGTCTTCGGCGCGGCGGACCACCGCGTCGGGAATGTCTTCGAAGCACAGCTGCGCGGCGAAGGTGGCGAGGGTCTTGCTGGGATGATCGTTCATGGCGGAATTCGTCGAAAGAAATCAGATGGCTTTTTCCTGGCGCAGGCGGGCGATGGCCTCGCCGTCATAGCCGAGCGACCCGAGGATGGCCTCGGTATGCTGGCCCAGCGCGGGAATGGGGTCCATGCGCGCCGACCAGGCGTTGACCGCGCCGGCGGGCAAGGGGGCGGGAACCGGGCCGGCCGGCGTGCCGACCGGCACCCAGCGTTCCCGGGCCTTGAGCTGGGGATGGTCCCAGAGGTCGTGCATGTCGTTCAGGTGGGCGTTGGCGATCTGCGCCTCGTCGAGGCGGGCGATGACCTGCTCGCCGCTGAGCGAGGAAAAGACCTCGACGATGATGGCGCGCAGCTCGGCGCGGGCGGCGTTGCGCCGCGAATTCGAGCAGAAGCGTTCGTCGGTGGCGAGCGCCGGCTGGCCGAGCACCTTGTCGCAGAAGGCCACCCATTCGCGCTCGTTCTGCAGGCCGAGCATGACGGTCTTGCCGTCGCCGGCCGGGAACGGCCCGTAGGGATAGATGGTGGCATGCGCGGCGCCGGCGCGCGGCGGCGGCGTTGCGCCGTCATAGGCGTAGTACAGCGGATAGCTCATCCACTCCACCATGCTCTCCAGCATGGACACGTCGATGCTGCAGCCCTTGCCGGTCTTGCCGCGCTGGATCAGGGCGGCAAGGATGTTCGTGTAGGCATACATGCCGGCGGCGATGTCGGCGATCGAGCAGCCGGCCTTGGCGGGGTCGTCGGGCGTGCCGGTGATGGACAGGAAGCCGGATTCGCTCTGGATCAGCAGGTCGTAGGCCTTCTTGTCGCGGTAGGGGCCATCCGCGCCATAGCCCGAGATGTCGCACACGATCAGGCGGGGATACCTTTCCTTCAGCGCGTCCCAGGACAGCCCGAGGCGCGCCGCCGCGCCGGGCGCGAGGTTCTGCACCAGCACGTCGGCCTGCTCCAGCAGGCGGTGCAGGATGTTGTCCGCCTCGTCATGCTTGACGTCGAGCGTGAGGCTTTCCTTGGAGCGGTTGGTCCAGACGAAATGCGAGGCCATGCCCTTGACCCGTTCGTCGTAGGCGCGCGCGAAGTCGCCCACGCCCGGCCGCTCTACCTTGATGACGCGCGCGCCGAGGTCGGCCAGCTGGCGGGTGCAGAACGGCGCGGCGATCGCGTGCTCGAGCGTGACGACGGTGATGCCATCGAGTGGTCGCATGCCGGCTCCTCAGAATGAACGGGGCAGGCCGAGGATGTGCTCGGCCACGTAGGACAGGATCAGGTTGGTGGAGATCGGCGCCACCTGGTAGAGCCGGGTCTCGCGGAACTTGCGCTCGACGTCGTACTCGTGCGCGAAGCCGAAGCCGCCGTGGAACTGCAGGCAGGCGTTGGCCGCTTCCCAGGACGCATCGGCGGCCAGCATCTTCGCCATGTTGGCCTGCGCGCCGCAGGGCTGGTGGGCGTCGAAAAGCTCGCATGCCTTGTAGCGCATCAGGCTGGCGGCCTCGATATTGACGTAGGCCTTGGCGATGGGAAACTGCACGCCTTGGTTCTGGCCGATGGGACGGCCGAACACCACGCGCTCGTTGACGTACTTCGTGACCTTGTCGATGAACCAGTAGCCGTCTCCGATGCACTCGGCGGCGATAAGCGTGCGTTCGGCATTGAGGCCGTCGAGGATGTACTTGAAGCCCTTGCCCTCTTCGCCGATGAGGTTTTCCTCGGGGATTTCCAGGTTCTCGAAGAAAAGCTCGTTGGTCTCGTGGTTGACCATGTTGATGATGGGGCGCACCGCCATGCCCTTGCCGATGGCCTGGTGCAGGTCGACCAGGAAGATCGACATGCCTTCGGACTTCTTCTTGACCTCGGCCAGCGGCGTGGTGCGCGCCAGCAGGATCATCAGGTCGGAGTGCTGCACGCGCGAGATCCAGACCTTCTGGCCGTTGATGACGTAGCGGTCGCCCTTCTTCACCGCGGTTGTCTTGATCTTCGTGGTGTCGGTGCCGGTGGTGGGCTCGGTGACCGCCATCGATTGCAGGCGCAGCTCGCCGCTGGCAATCTTCGGCAGGTAGGCGCGCTTCTGCGCTTCGGAGCCGTGGCGCAGCAGCGTGCCCATGTTGTACATCTGGCCGTGGCAGGCGCCGGAGTTGCCGCCGGCGCGGTTGATCTCTTCCATGATGATCGAGGCCTCGGTCAGGCCGAGGCCGGAACCGCCGTACTCCTGCGGAATCAGCGCGGCCAGCCAGCCGGCCTTGGTGAGGGCATCGACGAATTCCTCGGGATAGCCGCGCGCCTCGTCGATGCGGCGGAAGTAATCGGCGGGGAATTCGGCGCACAGGCTCCGCACGGCATCGCGGATGTCCTGGTAAGCATCGTGCTGCACTTGCATGGATTCTCCAGATCAGGAAAGGATGGCATCGGCCTGCATGGCGAGTTCGCCGCGCAGGTTGGCGGCCCACAGCTTTACGCTGCGGCCGTCGGGGGAAGGTTCGCCGCAGACCTCGAAGGGCTCGATGTCGAACAGCGGCCCGACCGCGCGGAAATTGAATTCCGCCAGCCGGGCATTCGGAAGATGGCGATGCAGCAGGTCGGCCAGCATGGTGGCGATCAGCGGACCGTGCACGATCAGGCCGGGATAGCCTTCGACTTCGGTGACGTAGCTGCGGTCGTAATGGATGCGGTGGCCGTTGAAGGTCAGCGCGGAATAGCGGAACAGCAGCACCGGGTCGGGCTTGACGAGGCGGGTCCAGGTGGCTGTCTGCGGCGCCGGCGCCCCAGCCTTTGTCGTTGCCGCGGCGCTGCCCGGCGCCGGCATGTCGCGGTAGACGATGTCGTGTTCCTCGGTGACGGCAACGACGCCATTGCTGGCGATTTCATGCTTAACGGTAACGAAGGCCAGCGAGCCGGTGCGTCCTTCCTTCGCATCGACCTTCATGATGCGCGAGGTGCGCGTCGCCTGCGCGCCGACAGGCAGCGGCGCCTCGAAGCGCAGTCGGCCGCCGGCCCACATGCGGCGCGGCAAGGGCACGGGCGGCAGGAAGCCGCCGCGTTTCGCGTGTCCGTCGGGCCCGACTTCGGATTGCGGATGCACGGACCAGAAATAGATCCAGTGCCAGAGCGGCGGCAGGGCCTCGCCGGGCGCGGGCGCCTGGTTGCGGTCGAGCACCGCGGACAAGGCGGCGGCCATCCCGGGATGGATCAGGTCATGGTGCTGTTCGGACTTGTCTATCCATTGCCGCAGCAGGGGCAGGTCGATTGCAGTGTTTTCCATCTGGCTTGGAGCAAGAATTGCAAGGTTGGTGCCCAGTTTCCCGCAGCGCGATGGGCCTCGCAATGCGGATTTTCCGAAGGGGGGCTTCGGCACCATCGGCAGGCCGGCCGCTGCTTCGGCCCTGCCTGCGCCTTGCATTCAGCCAGCGTCAGGCGACCGATCTGACCAGCTGCACGGAGGGGGCCACCAGCTCGCGCAGCGAAGATTCCCGTCCATCTTCGATCGCCTGCAGCACGAGCTCGTTGATGCCGCCGACCACGGCCATCGCCATCTCCGCGCTCAGGGCCTTGCCGGGATCCAGGTCGGGATTGCCATTCACGACCTGCAGCATGAAGTTGGCGATTTCGGTGTTCATGCGCCGGCGCGCGGCGAGGCCTGGCGCTCCCAGGCCGAGGATCTCGATGAACAGCGTTCGCAGCAGGACAGGATTCTGCGACAGGCAGGAGAAGTAGGCCGACAGTGCCTGCTCGACCTGCCCGTGCCAGTCCCGGGCCGGATCAATGGCTTGCCGCAGCACGTCGAGCGCATTGCGGCTGGCGGCCTCGTACAGGGCGATGAGACATTCGGCCTTGGTCTGGAAATGCTCGTAGAAGGTACGGCGGGAAACGGCCGCCTCCCGGACGATGTCCGCGATCGTGGCGTCGGCATAGCCCTTCACGGCGACGGCCTTGCTCATGCCATCCAGCAAGCGCTGGCGATGGCTGGCGATGCTTGCGTGCAAGGCTGTAGGCGTGGTCGGATGGTTCATGTTCGGGCTGGAAAGAGTGGCGTTGCAAAGGCAAGGCGCCGGTCGGCCATGTTCACGATTGGTACTTGACAGTACCACGGAACGCTTCCAATATGATGCCATGGTACGGTGTCGTACCAATGTTTTGTTTCATTCAAGATAGCCCAAACGGGTTTTCACGGAGACCGCCATGACCGAACTCGTCGTACGCCGCCTGCTGATCGACCTCGACACCCCGCTCGGACGCCATTGGTTCGGCGGCGATGCGTTCCGCACGGCGTTCTTCAATGCCCTGTCGATGAGCTTCCCGGTGGGCGAGCAATTCTTCATCGATTCGGTAAGGAACGGCTACAAGGCGCTGCCTCTGGAGCAGCAGGAAAGCTACAGGCAGGAAGTGCAGGGATTCATCGGCCAGGAAGCGACGCATCGCCGCATCCACGGCCTGTTCAACGCGCACCTGGAAAAACAGGGCCTGGTCAACGCCTGGGCGCCGCGGGCGCAGAAGCGCATGGCCCTGCTCGAAGGCACCGACCCGCGGCATGCGCTTGCGATCACCGCCGCCAACGAGCACTTCACCGCCATCTTCGCCGAATGGATGCTGGCCAACCACGACCTGCTGGATGGCGCCGAACCGCGCCTGAAGACCATGTGGCTGTGGCACAGCGCCGAGGAGTCGGAACACAAGAGCACCGCGTTCGAGCTGTATCGCGCGCTCGGCGGCAGCGAAAGCTGGCGGCTTGCGTGGTTCCGGCGCGTGACGTGGATCTTCCTGAGCGATGCCTTGCGCCAGACGGTCAATAACCTGCGTCGCGACGGCACGCTCTGGCGCTGGAGCACCTGGAAGAGCGGCGCCGCCTACCTGCTGGGGAGGCGCGGCTTGCTGCGCCAGGCCTATGGCGCATGGCGGGACTACTTCCGCGCCGATTTCCATCCCGCGCAGCAGGAGAACCGACACTCCGCGCAATGGCTGGCGGACAACGCCGGGCAATACTCGCTGGTGGGACGGTAGGTTTAAACGCGGGCCGCCCGGCGCGGTCAATGCGCCCTGGTGAAGCGGTCCATTACGTTCTTCATCATGCGCTGCGCCGCCGGGTTCGCCCTCCCCGCCGCTTCGCCGAAATCATCCAGTCCCCAATGCCACTGGATGGACCCGGTGGAGAACACGCCCGCGCCGCTGTCCGCGGTGTAGTACACCATGCTCGAACGCCTGACCTCGAGCACCGGGCATCCCGCGCCCGGGCAGGACGGCGACCGCACCTCGTAGGGAGAAGACGCGAGCACCTGCAGGTTCGGCGGCGAGCTTGCAGGATCGATGCGGTCGACTTCATAGCCCAGCAATCCGCGCAGCACCGAGCCCTTGCGCAAACCAGAGCCTTCGCAGATCCAGCCGGAACAGTCGTCCATGACCATGTCGAGATCGACGGAGTTGTAGTCGTACATCACGCCCACGAGCGCCGCTTCCGGGCGCGCGGGCCGGCCTGGGCGCCCGCTCCTCCACAGTTCGGTCGCGAGTGTGGGCCTGCTGCCATACAGCGGATCGGCCACCGGCGCATCATACTTGTAGCAGACCACCGTGCGTCCCTGGGCGCCGTCGCCGCCCGCTTCCAGGCGGACCTGCCAGTACCCGGCGTTCGCGCCGAGGAAGGCGAGGTTGACGCCGGCGTCGCGCGCGCCCTCGATTGCATCGCGCATGGCGAGCGTCCAGTATTCGTCGTGGCCGGCGGAGATGAAGGCGCGCGACCGCCGCAGCATGGCGGGATTGGCGTCGGTATCGATGTTGGTACAGTACTTGACGTCGACGCCCTCGCGTTCAAGATAGCGCACCAGCATGATTTCCCAGCTGAGGAAGTCGCCGGCGCCCTTGCCGTTGAAGGGCCGCATGGGATTGCGGTACGGCCGGTTGAGGGACACCTTGTAGGCCGCCTTGCCGTTGAGCGAATAGGAAACGTAGAGACAGTAACCGCCCCAGTTGTTGTAGGCGGCGTAGGTCGTCACGCCCGACTGCACCAGCGCGGCGGCATCTCGCTCATCGTCGCGCACGGTAAAGATGATGTAGCTCTGCTTGCGGCTGCGCCCGGCGGTAAGCTTGACGAGGTAGACGCCGCTGGCCCAGTCGGTCGGATCATCGGGATTGCGGGGAATGTCGAGCACGTAGGGATCGACCCACTGGCATTCCACGAGCCGCGTGGACAGGTCCGCCGACGGCGCCGGCTGGCGGCGTCCCTGCCGCGTGACCGGGCCGGCGACGAGACGGCCGCCGCTGCCGCCATACCAGCCGATGCGGTACACCGCCAACGTGTACTGCGGCTCGGCGGTATTGACATACAACTGGATGGAGTCGCCGCGCGCCACGCTGGCCGCCGATGCATACCCCTCGATCTCGCCGGCCGAGGCAGTGTTGGCGTCCGCGATCAGCCAGTCCTCGGTCACGCCCTCGTCGCGGCCCTTGGCGTTCTCGCGCTGGATGGCGTTGCCGCTCGGCGCCGGCGCAGGTGCAGGGGTGGGTGCCGGCGTTGGGGCGGGCGAAGGCGAAGGCGTGGGCGCTGGCGATGGTGCGGGTGAAGGCGACGGAGCAGGCGGGCTCGGCCGCGGTGCGTCGAATGCCGGCGCCACTACGCTGGCGGGTGTCTTGTCGCCACCGCCGCCGCCGCAGGCGGTGGCCGCCATGGCGGAGAGAAGCGAGAGAAAGCGTCGTCGGGAATAGCGGGCCATTTGTTGTTATCTGTCGAGCGAACGGCAGGTTGTTTGCTCACAGAGTCTAGCGCCGGCGATGTTCCCCGCTTTGATCGGTTTCAACGGCGAGCGATGGCGCGCTTCGCCAGATTGATGTCATCGGTGTCACTTGGTGTCGAAGGTGGTCACGCCGTCCCAGCCTTCGCCCGGCGGCTGCTCGCGGTAGCGGCGCACGCGCCCGAGGTAAAGCTGGTAAAGGCGGCGCTCCGGCGCTTGCCTTAGCAGCTCCTGCAGCAGGCCTTCCGCCGCATCCCACTGCTGCGCGCGAACCATGGCCAGCGCCTCGTGCCAGCGCCCGATCTCGGCCTGCATCGTTTCATTGACATCGCCGGACCGACCGACGGGTTCGTAGATGGGCACCGGCTCGTTCTTGCCCTTGACCCGCACGCGGTCGAGTTCGCGGTACACAAAGCCCGGCGCGGCCAGCCGGGTCGCCTCGCCCACCAACAGCCCGACGCCGTATTCCTTGGTGATGCCTTCGAGCCGCGAGCCGAGGTTGACCGCGTCGCCCATCACCGTATAGGCGCGCCGGATGCGCGAACCCATGTCGCCCACCCGCATCTCGCCGGTGTTGAGGCCGATGCCGATGTTGAGCGCGGGCCAGCCGCGGGCGCGGAAATCGGCGTCCAGCCTGGCCGCGGATTCGAGCATCTTGAGGGCGGTGGCGACGGCGCGGCTGGCGTGGTCGGGCAGCCGCACGGGCGCGCCCCAGAATGCCATGACGGCATCGCCGATGTACTTGTCCAGCGTGCCCCGGTTGCCGCGGATGTCTTCCGACATGGCGGTCAGGTAGAGGTTGATGTACTCGCGCAGCGCGTTGGCGTCGAGGCCTTCCGAAATCGTGGTGAAGCCGCGCACGTCGCAGAACAGCACGGTGAGCTCGCGGGTCTCGCCTTCCATGCTGTAGCTCGCCGGGCTTTCCGCCATTTCCGCGACCAGCTCGGGGGCGACGTACTCGCCGAACAGGCTGACCATCGCGCGGCTCTTGCGGAACTCGAACAGGTAGCCCCAGGCCAGGTTGAACAGGAACAGCGCCGCGACCAGCAGCAGCGCGGGCGCCACCGGGATCACATAGTCGAGCGTCTCGAACATGTAGAGGTTGCTGGCGATCACCGCCCCGCCCGCGGCCAGCGAAACGGCGATGGACGCCAGCGGTGCCAGGGCCGGCAGCAGCAGGCCCAGCGCCAGGCCAAGGCCGACCGCATAAGCCAGCTGCACCGCGTAGTGGAAGTCCGGCTGCTGCTTGTAGACGCCGTCAAGGATGGAAGAAATTATGTTGGCGTGCATCTCGACGCCGGGATAATCGACATTGGTCGGCGATACGCGCAAATCCTTCAGGCCCGCCGACGTCGTGCCGACCAGTACGATGTTGTCCGCCAGGACATCCACCGGCAGCCGCTCCTTGAGCACGTCCACTGCCGAGACATAGCGGTATTGCCCGCCCGCCGGGCCGCCGGTGCCGCGGTAGTTCACGAGCATGCTCAGGTCGCGGTCCAGGGGAATCATCATCGGCCGGGGTTTGGTGTTGAGCTCGAGCCCCTTCAGCGCGCCGTAGGCGCGTGCCGACGCCGCGTCGAGGTGCAGTTCCTCGGCGGTGTAGAAGACCGGCTTGACCCGGCTCGCCCCCAGCGCCATGCGAACGGTGGAGAAGGCGAGCGATTCGTAATACCCGTCGCCATGCCGCACCAGCAAGGGCAGGCGCCGAATGATGCCATCGTCATCCGGCCAGGGGTTGATGAAGCCGCCGGCCCGCGCGGACTGCTGCAGCAGGGGCAGGTTGCCCGTGTATTTGCGGTACTCCTGGGCGTCCAGGTCCTGGCCGCCCAGCGCCGCCGTGGTGAACGCCGGCCGGGGCAGCATGCCCTTGTTGACGTCGCGTTCCTCGTTCGAGAAGAAATACCCCAGCACCGCCGGACGCTCGGCCAGGGCTTGGGCGAACCGCGCGTCGAAGTCGAACTGCGGACGGATCTTGTCGAGCCGCTGGGCGAAACGCGGGATGTCGCCGAATTCGCGCTGGGCGATCGTCTGCAGGGTGGCGAAGCCGGCGCTGTTGTCCGGTTCGGGAAAGGTGACGTCGAAACCGACCGAGCTCACATGGTATTTGTCGTCGAGCTTGCCGACGAGGTCGGCGAGCACGTCGCGGCTCCACGGCCAGCGCCCGACCTCGCCGATGCTTTTCTCGTCGATGTCGACGATCACCACGCGCGGATCGAGTTCGCCATGCTGGGCCCGGATCCGCGAATCGTAGGCGAAGACTTCCAGCCTGTCGACGATGCGCGAACCGATCTCTTCCTTGATGTAGAGGCAGGCAAGCAGGGTCAGCCCGGCCGCGACGGCCCACTGCGCCCCGTACTTCCTCGACAGCCGCCCCGGCAGGATCAGTCGCGTCAGCTTCATGGTCGCCGGGCGCTAGGGACGGTAGCCGGGAATGAGGGATTCGTCGACCTCGTCGATCTGGGACGGGTCCATGAATTTTTTCGCGTACTGCAGGTAGACCTTCTGCCGGACGAAGATGTCGAACAGGTCGGGGTCGATGTGATTGCGTTGGCGGAAGCCGCCGAGGATGACGAGCGACTCGGACAGGGTGTTGCCCTTCTTGTAGGGGCGGTCCTTGGCGGTCAGGGCCTCGAAGATGTCGGCGATGGCCATGATGCGGGCCTGCACCGACATCTGCTCGCCGCGCAGGCCGCGCGGATAGCCGTTGCCGTCCATGCGCTCGTGATGGCCGCCGGCATACTCCGGAACGAGTTCCAGGTGCCGCGGCCAGGGCAGCGACTCGAGCATGCGGATGGTGACCGAGATATGGTTGTTGATGATCTCGCGCTCGGCCTCGTTGAGCGTGCCGGCGCGGATGGTGAGGTTCGCCACTTCCTCGGCGTCGAGCAGGTCGCGTTCGTTGCCGTCCGGCGCGATCCAGCGATGGCGCGCGATCTGCCTCACCCTTTCCTGGTCTTCCGGCCGCATGAATTCGCCGCCCACGTTGGCGCGCCGCAGGAAGGCGCGGTCCTCGTCCAGCCCGGCGAGGCGCGCGGACAGCAGCTGGTTGATCTCGGCGTGGCGCCTGGCATCGTTGCCGGCGGCGAGCTTGTCCTTGAGCGACTGGATCTCGGCATCGCGCTTGAGCACTTCGAAACGGGCGTCGACCAGGTGGATGCGGTCGAAGATCGTTTCCAGCTTGGTCGCCTTCTCGACCACGTGCACCGGCGTCGTGATCTTGCCGCAGTCGTGCAGCAGGCCGGCGATCCACAAGGCCTTGCGGTCGCGGTCGCTCATGCTGAAGGCGGCGAACGGCCCGTTCGCGGTCTCGTGCACCGCCTGGGCCAGCATCATGGTCAGCTCCGGAACGTGCTCGCAGTGGCGTCCGGTGTGCGGCGATTTTTCATCGATGCCGATGTTGATCAGCTTGACGAAGGCCTCGAACAGTTCTTCCAGCGTCTTGATCAGCGACTGGTTGGTGATGGCGATCGCGGCCTGCGAGGCCAGCGCCTCGATCAGGCGCTGGTCGGACTCGCTGAAGGCCTGGATCGCGCCGGAGCGCTTGTCCCGGGCATTGATCAGCTGCAGCACGCCGGTCAGCGCGCCCTCATGGTCGCGCATCGGCACGGTCAGGAAGGATTGCGAATGGTAGCCGTGCGCAACGTCGAACTGGCGCATGCCCGAGAAGTTGAAGCCCTCGGCCTGGTAGACATCCGGGATGTTGACCGAGACGCCGGTATTGGCGGCGTAGGCCGCCACCGCGGCCATGTTGGGCGCGCCGGACGCGGTGGACAGGGGAATGTCCGGCAATGTGACGGGTTCGCCGCCCTGCCCGCCCAGGTACATGCCAAGGGTATCGTTGATCGAGATGCAGAAGCTAAGCGCGCAGCGGTCGCGGGTGACGCGGTACAACGTACCGCCGTCGGCGCGGGTCATGTCCTTGGCCGCCCTCAGGATGCGTTCCAGCAGCGCGGCGGTATTGGTGTTGGCGCTGAGCTCGACGCTCAGTTCGGTCAGGCGTTCGAGGCGCTGGGCGACCTCGGCATGGGTAAGGTCGCTCAAGGGGCGGCTCCGGCGGGACGTTGGGCGTTCATTCGAAATCGAAGACGTCGCCGCCGCGCAAGGCGCGGAACGGCCGGCCGCCGGCATCGCCGCGCAGCTCGTCCATGATCTGGTCTTCCTGGCCTGGCTTGAGGTGGTAGATCAGGAACTCGACCGCCCGCGGGACGCCGGCGATGTCGTCGAGCAGGGTGCGCGGGCAGAAATGCATGGACAGGTTGGCAAGCTCGAGCTCGGCGTTCGGGAAGGAGCAATCGACGATCACCCGGCTCAGGCGCGGCTGCGCCGCGAGCGCCTGCCACAGTTCGGGGGTGCTGCACATGTCGCCCGAGAACACGAAGCCGTCGCGGCCGTTGTCCACGTGGTAGGCCATGGATCCGCGGGAATGGCGCACGGCGTGCGGCGTGACCACGCGGCCGCCGAGTTCGATGCGGTCGCCGGGACGGAAGGGCTGCAGGCGGCAGGTCGGATCCTCGGCGCTGGGGATGGCGGTGAAGTCCGGCCACAGGACCCAGTTGAAGAGCGAAGTCTTCAGCGCCTCGATCACCTGTTCCGAGGCATGCACCGTCACCGGCCCGGACCGCTTGCCCCGCACCGCGTCCACCAGCAGCGCCAGCCCGGCCACGTGGTCGAGATGGGCATGCGTCACGAAGACATGATCGATGCGCACCAGCTCGTCGATGTCGAGATTGGTGATGCCGGTGCCCGCGTCGAACAGGATGTCGTGGTCGAGCCGCAGGCAGGTGGTGAACCGCTGGTGGCCGCCGATGCCGCCCGCGCAGCCGAGTATGTGAAGCTTCATGATCCCGATCCGTTTCAGAACGGGGCGAGGAACGCGTGACAGCACCGAGCGCCGCTTCGAACGAAGCCGTTCCCGCCGGTCTTGCGCCGTTTTCCTAGCCTCCCGTTGTTTTTCCGAATTGTAGACTGAAACACGGGGCTTGCGGCTGCCTGCCTTCCCGTTTTCGGCGCAGCCAAACCGATCCGCAAATATTCCGCATCCCCGATGACACTTATTTGCAACGCGACTTATATAATCGGGAATGGATCAGGAAGGCGCATCCGGCCGGCCGGGACGCCCTGCTCCGCTTCCCATGACAGATGGATAACACACGATGAGCGCGGTTCTCGGCACCCAGACGCCGGCAGGCTCCCAGGATGAAGTCGCGTCGCGGCTGGACTTCCTCAGGAAGCTGCAGGCGGTCACCAACAAGATTCACTCCACGGCCAACGTCGACGAGATCATGCTCGACCTGTCGCAGGACATCTGCGACCTGTTCGACGCCGACCGCCTGACGATCTACGCCCTGGCCGAGGACAAGGCCTCGATCGTTTCCAAGATCAAGACCGGACTGAATTCCGTCAACCAGCTCAAGCTGCCCATCTCCGACCAGAGCGTGGCCGGCTACGTCGCCCTGGTGCGGCGGGCGGTCAACATCCGCGACGTCTACGACGAGCAGGAGCTCAAGGCGCATTCGCCGAAGCTGCATTTCCTGCGCGAGGTCGACAAGCGCACCGGATACCGCACCAAGCAGATGCTGGTCGGTCCCATCGTCGACGAAGCCAGGGGCGAGTTGCTCGGCGTGGTCCAGCTCATCAACCACCGCGACGGCGACACCTTCCCGGCGGTGCTCGAGGAAGGCATCCGCGAATTGTGCAAGACGCTCGCCATCGCCTACACCCAGCGCCTGCGTCCGGCGCCGCTGCTGCGGTCCAAGTACCACCAGCTCGTCTCCGACGCCGTCCTGTCCGCCGGCGAACTCGAGGAAGCCACGCGCGCCGCGAGGAATTCCGGCAGGCTGGTGGAAGACCACCTGGTCGAGGAGTTCCAGGTCAAGCTCGCCTGGATCGGCGTGGCCCTGTCGCGCTTCTTCGGCCTGCCCTACGAACCGTTCCGCCAGGACCGGGTGAGGCCCTCCGACCTGCTGAAGAACCTCAAGCGGGAATTCATGGAGCAAAGCCAGTGGCTGCCCATCGAGGACGGCCCGGAAGGCATGGTGATCCTCGCCACCGATCCCGAGCAGGTGAGCAACGCGCGCGTCATCAACACCATCTTCCCCAAGGCCAGGCTGGCCTACCGCGTCACCACCCATGCCGAGTTCCGGCAGACGCTCGACCAGTTCTTCGGCGCGGAGAGCAGCCTGGAAACCGTCGTCGACCTCCTGTCCGGCCTCGACGACGACGATGACGACGGCACCGACATTTCCGAAGCCGACCTGTCCGCCGCGGCCGAGAACGAACTCGTCAAGCTGGTCAACAAGATCATCATCGACGCCTACCGCGCCGGCGCGTCCGACATTCACATCGAGCCCCGTCCCGGCAAGGAAAAGACCGTCATCCGCTTCCGCAAGGACGGCTCGCTGGAAAACTACATCGAGGTGCCGGCGAGCTACCGCAACGCCCTTGCCGCGCGCATCAAGATCATGTGCGAGCTCGACATCTCGGAGCGCCGCAAGCCGCAGGACGGGAAGATCCGGTTCAAGAAGTTCGCGCCGCTCGACATCGAGCTGCGGGTCGCCACGATTCCCTCGGCGGGCGGCGTGGAAGACATCGTCATGCGCATCCTGGCCGCCGGCGAACCCATCCCGCTCGAAAAGCTTGGCGTGCTGCCGCACAACCTCGAGCGCCTGAAGAACACCGTCACCAAGCCCTATGGCCTGTTCTTCGTCTGCGGTCCCACCGGCTCCGGCAAGACCACCACCCTGCACTCGGTGCTGCACTACCTGAACACGCCCGACACCAAGATCTGGACCGCGGAAGACCCGGTCGAGATCACGCAACGTGGCTTGCGCCAGGTGCAGGTCAACCGCAAGAGCGGCCTCGACTTCGCCACCGCCATGCGCGCCTTCCTGCGCGCCGACCCGGACGTCATCATGGTCGGCGAAATGCGCGACAAGGAAACCGTGGCCATGGGCATCGAAGCCTCGCTCACCGGCCACCTCGTCTTTTCCACCCTCCACACCAACAGCGCGCCGGAATCGATCGTGCGACTGCTGGACATGGGCATGGACCCGTTCAACTTCGCCGACGCCCTGCTCGGCGTGCTCGCCCAGCGTCTCGCCAAGCGCCTGTGTTCCCACTGCAGGCAGGCGTACGAGCCGACCGCGGAAGAACTCGAACTGCTGCTGGCGGAATACTGCGAGGAATTGCGCGGCACCGAGTCGTTCAGGTCGGACGCGGACGCGGCGCGCACGGATGTTCTCGCCGGATGGAAACGGCGCCATGGCGATGCGCATGGCAAGTTCACGCTCTACCGCGCGGTGGGCTGCGATCAATGCAACCAGGGGTACAAGGGACGCGTCGGGTTGCATGAATTGATGATCGGGACCGACAGGCTCAAGCGGCTGATCCAGGAGCACAGCCGGGTGGCGGTGCTCCTGGCCAGCGCGCTGGAGGATGGGATGCTGACGCTGAAGATGGATGGGATCGAGAAGGTGTTGTCGGGGATTACGGATGTGAAGCAGGTGCGGGCGGTGTGTATCAAGTGAGCGGGGGCGGTAGTGGCGGTTGCTGTCACTATCGGCTGTGGTTGTCGTTCCTACCTGCCGTCTTGTCCGCGCCCGCCTTTGTTATCCCCATAGCTCGACGTCGTCCCAAAAACGCGCCGTCATTCCCGCGAAGACGGGAGACCCATTGCGGGGTTCTCTCCAGTGAACCGGTTGCGGTTCCCACTCCGTGGGGGCTTGCCGGGGCTGGTCCCGGCGGCCCAGGTACTTTCTTTATCAGCAGACCCTAGGCGGGCCCTACGAAAGTACCCAAAGAAAGCTGCTCCAACACCCATGTGGGAGTCACTTCGGGTGACCTCGTCCGATGGGTTGAGGGGATGCCGTTCTCCGCGGTAGTAATCACCTGAACGGCAGATGGTGGCTCGACCTCCTGCCGCATCGGCATGGCTCGAGCCTGTTCCGACGGCGGGGAGCAGGAATCCGCAATCGTGCCAATGCCTACTGCCTTTCAAGCACCCTCCGGATTGTTCCCTCCCTTTCAAGGGGGGCCGCCGAGGTGGAGGGCTAGGGTGGGGATGGGTTTCGGCCGCATGTAGAGAACAGTATTTATTTCGCTGGCGAGGTCAACGCTGTTCTTTGCTCGCACCGGAAACCCATCCCCACCCTAGCCCTCCCCTTGAAAGGGAGGGAGCTTGGTAGTCAAGGCGCGGATGTAGTGGCGGTGGCGGTCGCCGCAGTCATCATTCGCCGTAACGCGATGCCGAAGGCGAGCCTGCGGCGTCCCTTCTGACGTCGCCGAAAGGGAGGGCGGCAGCAGGGTAAGGGCCAATCCCGGCTACGCCCCACGGAGTGGAAACCCCAACCGGTTCACCGGAGAAAAGGCAGAATTGGGATATCCCCCTCCACGGGAACGGGAACGAGATCGAGAACGCCAACCCTAACCACAGACGCCATCGTTACAATTCACTTCCATCACCTCACCTCACAATCAACCCCGCCGCTGCTCCCCTGCGTCGCCGTCCCACCCGCCGGACTCGACGACGAAAACGCCGGCGGCGGCTGGAACTGCATCCCCGGATTATTCGGCAGCACCACCGGCGGCAGGCTCATCGACGGCGCATATCCGAACTGCCCCGCACTGAAATTCAGCGATCCCCCGGAGTTGCTGAGATTGACCATCCCATCCAGCACCTGCAGGTAAAGGCCGGGAGCGCGCCCGCCTGGCGCTGAAGGCAAGTTCAATTGCGCCAGCCGGGGCATGCCCAGCATCTCGATCGGCGCGGCGGCCGGGCTATCGCTGACCACGTCCCCCGCCATCCGCACCGCCATGCCCTGCGGCAGCGAGGCCATGCTCGCCATCGCATAGGACGCGACGGCGGCCGCGTCGGGCGCGACGTATTCCGCGATGAAGATGGTGCCGCGGATGCCGATGGTCGCCGTCGGCGTGTTCAGGCCGAAGCGTTCCTTGCTGCGCTTGCCCAAGGTGCCGGTGACCGCGCGCAGGCCGCCCTTGACCAGGCTGAAGACCGCGCTGTCCTTGTCGGGCCGGGCTTCGTCGAAGGCGAAGTTCTCGATCTTGAACTGGGTGTTGGGACGCAGCGTGATCTCGCTGTTGTCGGTGAAGCGGATGCGGGCATAGGTATCCTTCTCGCTGATCAGGGTATCGCCCTGCTCCACGGCCGACTTCAGGGCGAGGGCCTTGACGGTGCCGTCCTGCTTGCGCGCCATCAGCGGTCCGCTCAGGTTGACGACCGTGCCCGCGACCTCGCCCGCCCAGGCCAGCGTGGAAACCAGCGCGGAGGCCAGCAGCGAGCCGGCCAGGCTGAACGCCTTAATTGCAGTAGAGTTTCTTGACGGTGTCATTGATCTTTACTCCCTCATCCTTGCCGCCGGCGCCATCCTGGCGCTCGTCCTTTTTATCGCCCGAACCCGACTGCTTCGAGCCGGATGCCGATGCCTGCTTGCTGCCCGTAATTTGCTGGGCGCCGATGGTAACGGCGAGGTCCGTCTTGTTGCTGGTCGAGATCAGGGTGTTGAGCAGGTTCGTGATGGCGACGCCGGCGGCGTCGGTACCCGTCGTTCCCACGGTCCCCGTACCCGTACCGGTGCCCCCTTGGGCGGTGCCGGTGTTGTTGCCGTTCGTGTTCCCGGTTCCGGTGTTGCCGGTGT
The DNA here is from genome assembly GCF_010974945.1 of Noviherbaspirillum galbum. Classification (GTDB taxonomy): domain Bacteria; phylum Pseudomonadota; class Gammaproteobacteria; order Burkholderiales; family Burkholderiaceae_D; genus Noviherbaspirillum; species Noviherbaspirillum galbum. The sequence continues at coordinate 253,734 of NZ_JAAIVB010000012.1, forward strand.
TGCCGGTGTTGCCGGTGTTGCCGGTGTTCGTGTTACCGGTGCCCGTGTTCGCGGTCGGCAGGACAGCGCTGCAGCCGGGGAAGCTGGAATTGGTGGTGCACTGGCCCAGCGTCGGCAACACCGCGGAACAGCCTGACAATGACGGCGTGGCGGTGCACGCTGCCAGGGTCGGCAGGATGATCGAGCAGCCCGTCGTGGCAGGCGCGGCGACGCAGGTTGCCAATGATGGCAGCACCGCCGCGCAGCCCGCGGTCGACGGCGCCGTCGTGCACGCTGCCAGCGTAGGCAGCACCGCCGTGCATCCGATGGTTGCCGGAGACGCGGTGCAGGTGGTCAGGCTCGGCAACACGACGGAACAACCCGCGGTGGACGGGGCAGCCGTGCAAGCCGCCAGGGTCGGCAGCACTGCGGAACAGCCCGCTTTCGCCGGCGTCGCGGTGCAGGCAGCAAGCGTGGGCAGCACCACCGAGCATCCCGCGGTGGCGGGCGAGGCGGTGCAGGCACCGATCGTCGGCAGCACGGCCGAGCAGCCTGCCGTGGTCGGCGCGGCGACGCAGGTTGCCAGTGCGGGCAGGACGGCCGAGCATCCCGCCGTCGCCGGCGCGGACGTGCAAGTCGCCAGCGTCGGCAAGACTACCGAGCAGCCTGCCGTTGCCGGAGAGGCCGCGCAGGTGGCAAGGCTCGGCAACACGGCGGAGCAGCCTGCCGTGGCGGGCGCGGTCGTGCATGCGGCCAGTGTCGGCAGCACGACCGAACAGCCGGGGGTGGTTGGTGCGGCCGTGCAGATGGCGAGCGAAGGCAGCACCGCCGTACAGCCAGCCGTTGCCGGCGTGGCGGTGCAGGTAGCGAGGCTCGGCAGCACGGCGGAACAACCCGCCGTCGTCGGCGCGGTCGTGCAGGTCGCGAGCGTCGGCAGCACTGCCGAGCAGCCTTCCGCCGCCGGCGTGGCGGTACAGGTTGCCAGGCTTGGCAGCACCACCGAACAGCCTGCCGTCGCCGGCGCGGCGACGCAGGCCGCCAGGGTGGGCAGCACGGCGGAACATCCCGCGGTCGTTGGCGACGTGGTGCAGGTCGCGAGCGTCGGCAATACCACCGAGCAGCCTGCCGTGGCGGGCGCGGCCACGCAGGCGGCCAGCGTCGGCAGCACGGCGGAGCAGCCCGCCGTCGCCGGCGCAGTCGTACAGGTGGCGAGCGAAGGCAGGATGACGTTGCAGCCGAATGTCGAGGGGCTCGCGGTACAGGTCGCCAGGGACGGCAGGATGGCGGAACAGCCGGGGGTGGCCGGCGCGCTCAGGCATGTCGCCATGCTCGGCAACACGCCGGCGCATCCATACAGCGAGGGATCGGCGACGCATTCGTTGATCGTGCGCGGCGGCGGCGGCGGAGGCGGCGCGGGATTGCGGTTGGCCTGCTTGACCGTGCCGACGGGCACGGTGCCGTTGATGACGATCGCATCGCCCGCCTTGAGCGTCACCGTGCCGGAGGTGCTGACCATGCCGGTCGAGGAAACGGTGAGCTTGTCGGCGCTGCTGCCGGTGGCGCCCGCCTCCAGGTCGATCGCACCCGAGGTCGAACTGACGGTGCCGTCGATCGTCAGCGGACTGTGCGCGACGATGCTGATGCTGCCCGTCGAGGTGCTGACCGTCGAGCCCGAGCTGACCGTGGTTGCGCCGTTGTTGCTGATGCTGATCGTTCCGCTGCTATTGGCCGAGACGTTGCCGATGGAAAGCGTGCCCGTGTTGCTGAGGCTGATGGACGAGGACGTGCCGGTGTTCGAGGCGCTGATGCTGCCGACGGCCGAGGTCAGCGAAATGCCGGTGTCGGCGGTGGCGCTGAGCGACGCGCCGCTGATCAGGCTGCTGCCATTGAGCGAACCCTTGCTGGCGGAAAGCGTGACGGTGCCGCTCGACGCGCTGCTGGCGTTGATCGGCGCAAGCACCCGGATGTCGCCCGCATCGGCCGTGAGGTTGATCGCGCCGCTGGACGCGGTGACGCCGCTGCCAGACAGGCTGATCGTCTGGCTGTTCTTGAACGACACCGAGGCCGCGTTGCTGATCTTCAGGTTGTCGATGGTATTGGCCGCCGTGCCGAGGCTGATCGCGCCGCTGGCGGACAGGTTGAGGGTCTTGGCCATGAGCTTGGCATTGGCGGCGGACTGGCTGATGGTGCCGCCGGAGGTCAGTTCCATCACACCGTCGTTGTAGGCGCGTATTGCCGGGCTGTTCGATGCTTCGCTGGTGTTCCTGACGACCAGGTTGCCGGTGTTGCGGAACTTGAAGTCCTTGGTGATGGAGGTATCGCCCGCGCTGCCCGACAGATAGGTCACGCCGTTGTTCCAGCTGTCGAGGCTGACGTTCCCCTTGGCCGACGCGTCGAGCGCGGTGGCGCTGATCGGCTTGGTCTGGGTGATGTTGCCGCCCGCGTACAGGCCGATGGTGCTGAAGCCGGAAGGCAGGGAGCCCGACATGCCATAGTTGAGATTGCCCGCGCTGTGCGCGCCGATGCTCAAGTAGTCGGTGCCGACGAACTTGGACAGCATGTCTGCCGTCAGCGTCAAGGTGTTGGCGATGTCGGCATCGGCCAGCGCGACGTCGCGGTTGGCGGTGAGCGGGTGCACCCAGATCTGCCCGCTGTTGGCCTTGACCTGTGTGCCCGTGCTGTCCATTGCCAGGGTATCGGCTTCAATCTCGACTTCCGAGCCGGTCAGCGAATTGTTGCTCGACACCGAGACCTTGGAAGCCGACAGCTTCAAGGCATTGCTCGCCGTGATCGGCTTCGTCTGGCTGATGGTGCCGCCGGACGCCAGTTCGATCTTGCTGAAATTGACCGGCAAGGAACCGGTCATGGTGTAGGCGAGGTCGCCGGCGGAATTGTCGCCCAGCTTGAGGGTGCCTTCGCCGGTCAGCTTGCCGAGCACGTTGGAGGTCACGTTCAGGTTGCCGGCAACATCGGTATCCGTAATGGAAATCTGCCGGCCCGAGGTCTTGGGATGGATCCACAACTGCCCGCTGCCGCTGCTCACCGATATCGAGCCGGTGCCGGCGCTGAGGGTATCGGCGGCGATCTCGACGCCGACTCCGCTCAACGAGGTGTTGTCAGGCAGGCTGACCGACGAGGCCGACATCTTGAGCAGGCCGGTGGTGGAAACGCTGAACTTGGTTGGCGCGAAGATCGGATTGACCAGCGTGCCGTCGCCGGTATGCTGCAGGTAGACCTGCGCCGGGGCGCTGCTGGAATTGCCAATGGCGATGGCGGCATTGCCGCTGCCGCCGACCGACTTGGTCTTGAGCGGCGCGGTGGCCAGGCCGATGGGACCGCTGTCGGCGGTGTACTGCAGGCGCAGGTCGTTCGAGGTGATGGTGCCGCTGCCCGAGATGCCGGTGGTGCCGCCCTTGATGTACACGGTGCTGCCGCTGATGTTGTCGTTCACCTTCACGCCGGCGGCGAGGCCATTGATGGTGAGGTTGCCTTGCGCCGTGAGCGGCCCGGCGATGGTGATGCTCGGGTTGTTGCCCGGGTTGCCGTCACCGGCATTGATGGTGATGTCCTGTCCCGACACGGAGCCCGAGTAGCCGAATGAGGAATCGGTCACGATGTTGGTCCAGTAACTGCCCGTCGACGCGATCGTGACGTTCTTGCCGCCGCCTGCCGACACCGCGCCCCTGACGATCATCAGGCCGCCGTTGGCGGTCAGGTTGATGCTGCCGTTAGTGGTGGAGACGCCGGAATTGCTGACGATGAACGCCGAGGGGTCGGTGACGGTGATGTTGGCATTGGCGCCGCTGGTGGTGGCCGAGAAATCGCCATCCACGCCGGCCAGGCTGATCGAACCGGCTGAGGTGAGCGACATCGCGCCCGCCAGGTTCACGCCGCTGGTCAACGTGCTGGTGCCGGTGCCGCTGATGCCGCCCGAGCCCGCGTTGATCGTGATTCCGCCATTGCCTTGCACGCCGGCGCTCGCCAGGGTCACGCCACCGCTGGCGCCCGTCTTCAACGTGACGCTGCCGGTGGTAGAGATGCTCTTGCCGGCAGCGACGCTGATCGATCCGGTGGCGTCGGCGAAGCCGGCGGTGAAGGTCATCGGCAGGTTGTTGCTGCTCGACACGCTGGCGTTGACGGTGATGTCCTTGTCGGCGGTCAGCGTCAGCGACGCGCCGGAGCCTCCCGACAGGCTCGCCAGCGCGCCGGCGGAAGAATCCACCACGATGCTGCCGCCGGTGCCGGTCTTCACCTGCACCGCGGTGCCGCCGGCGACGGCAGTGCTGATCGCGGTGTCGATCAGCATCGACGCGCCGGTGAGCGCCTTAAATACGCCTGCCGGCGATTCGGTGGTGGTGCTCGCGCCGCCCGCGACCGAGGAGTTTGCGATGGTGATGTCGGCCGGGTCCAGCAGCCAGGTGCCGCCCTTGCCGGCGGCGGCGCCGAGGTCCGGCGTGCCCTGCACGTCAAGGTAGCGCTTGCCGGAAGTCTCGGCGAAGCCGCCGTTGCCGCCCTGCGCGCCGCCGCGCGCGGAGATCGCGCCGAGGCTGCGGGTCGTGTCGTCCGCCCAGACGATGACCTTGCCGCCGTCGCCGAGTCCGAGCGCATCCGCCCTGATCGAGGCTGACGGCCCGACGTAGGTCACGGCCGCATTGTTCACCAGCGGATTCGCGCCCTGGTAATCGCCGCCGACCAGGGCGGTGCCGCCGCCCTGGATGCCGGAGACGTCGACCTTCGCGTCGCCGGTCAGCGCCACGCGGCTGCCCAGCACCTGCACTTCCCCTCCCCTGCCGGCGCCGGTGGCCGTGGTCTGGCTGCCCGCGTCGAGCAGCGTGTCGCCGCTTGCCTTCAAGACGATCTTTCCGTTTTCGCCGACCACCGCGCTGTTGGCATTGATCACGCCGCGCTGCGTGACGAGGGCGCCGAAGATGCCCGCCCTGCCGCTCTGCGTGACGATCTGGCCGAGGTTGAGCGCCCGGTCCTGCGGCGCGCTTACCACCACCTGCAGGTTGGGATCGGCGGAGTCGACCAGCTGCACGCTGCGGCCCGCCGCCAGCATGACCTCGCCCTTGGGCGAGGTGATCAGGCCGCTGTTCTCGACGTTCGGCGCGATCAGCACCACTTGCCCGCCCGCCGGCGTGGTGATGGCGCCGGCATTGCTCAGGTCGCCGGCGGTCCCGCCGGCCTTGAAATTCCACTTGCCCCTGATGAAGTCGTCGTTCGCGATGTCCAGCGTGGAAGCCACCAGCCCGGCGGTGTCCACGCGCGCGCCCTGCCCGAACAGGACGCCGTTCGGATTGATCAGGAACACCCGCCCGTTCGATTGCAGGGCGCCGAGGATGCGCGACGGATCCTGGCCCACGATGCGGTTGAGCACCGTGCTGCCGCTGCCCTGCTGCAGGAAGCGCGTGATCTCGTTGCCACCGATCGAAAACGATTGCCAGTTGATGATGGCGCCCGGCGTATTGGCGATGGTGAGGATGTTGCCCTGGCTGGCGAAGCTTGCCTGGCCGTTGACGACCTGCGGTGCGAGCGGATTGGCGGCGGCCGTGCCGAAGCAGCCGGCGATCAGGACGCACAGCATGCGCCGCGCCAGCGCGCGGGATGCCGCCGCGTGTTCATGGGAAGGATGACGGGTGTTCATGAGCTTTCCTTGCATCGTGCTCTAGTAGTTCAGGCTCAGGCGGAAATGCAGCTTGCGCTCGCCCTTGGCTTGCAGGGGGCCGGCATTGATGACCTGGCCGAGATCGAGCTGCATGGCGGCGCGGTTGCCGAGGGCGAGGCGCATGCCAACGCCGGCGCTGCCGATGGATCCCTGCGCGGCTTCGCCCGGCAAGGGCTTGTTGCGCGACACCGACGCGGTGTCGTAGAAGGCGAGCGCGCGGCACTGGGCAGCCATGCCCGCCATCCCGCCGCACAGGTTCGGGGTGTAGACCTCGGCGTTGACCAGCCATCCGGAATCGCTGGACAGCTCTCTTTCCTCGAAGCCGCGCACCGACGCCATGCCGCCGGCGCCGAACTGTTCGCCGGGAACCAGGGCATCCCCGGTCGTCTGGCCGGTGAGGTTCAGGCGCCACTGCCAGTCCTTGGCGAACACGCTTGCCAGCGCGGCGTTGTAGCGAAGCAGGGTGTAGGCGGCCGGCGCGCCGGCGCGCACGCGTTCGAAATCGGCGGCGGTGCCGCGGGATCCGCCGGGCAGGTTGCGCACCAGCGTGGCGCCGACGTTCAGCTCCGTGCCGTTCAGGCCCAGCGTGCCGTTGTACGCCAGCGAGACCGGATGGACGGTGACGTCGTTGCCGAGCTGCACGCCCGACAGGGAAACGTTGTTCTGGAAGGCCTTGTAGTCGAGGCCGTAGCTCAGGCGGTGTTCGTAGTCGCCGATGCGCTTCAGGTTCTGGTTGTAGCGCGCGCCGAGCACCGAGCCGCGACCGCTGACCTGCAGCGCGAAGATGCCGGCGGTGACCGAACCCGAGTCGACGTTGGAATAGCTCGCGAACAGGTCGAGCGAATCGCCGAGCGCGTAGAAGGGAATGTGATAGCCCGCGCCATAGACGCTGACCTTGCTGGGCTTTTCCACCGTGGTGGTGTATTGCACGCTCAGCACCTGGTCCAGGTTGGCGACGTTGGCATGCTGCGCCTGCAGGGTCAGGTGGGTATTGCCGGTGCTGGAGTTGCCGCTGTTGTCGAGGCTGCCCATGAGCTTCCACGGGCGTTCGTCGCTGACCTTGAGGATGGCGTCGATTTCGCCATCCTGCTGCGCGGACTGGAGCTGCAGGTTGACCTTCTTCGCCGGGTTCTCGTTGGCGAGGCGCAGGCTCGACGACGCCCTGGCCACATCCGGCGTGATGCCCTCGCGCAATGCAGGCACGCTGGCGCGGATGTTCATGGTGTCGAAATGCTGGTTGCCCTCGACCCGCACCTTGCCGATCTTGGTTTCGACCACCTGCAGGCGCACCACCCCATGGTTCAGTTCCTGCTCGGGCAAGGCCACCTGCACCACGCTGTAGCCCGCCTTGCGGTATTCCTCTTCCAGCGCCTCCAGCGCGCGCTGCACGTCGCTGAAGCTGCGGTTCCTGCCGGCGAAGGCCTGCACCGCGGCATCCACCCGCTTGGCGGGCAGCAGGGTATTGCCCTGGACGTCGAAACGATTGATGTCGAAGCGCACGACGTCGTCAGGCGCGCCGGGAAGGCTGGAAGCTAGGAGGGGCGTCGCCGGCATGGCAAACGCCGCGCCGATCAGGAGCCGCAGGAAGGTGTTTCGCATGGTGTGGGATAGGATGTGTTTCCAACCGTTTCCGTCCTTGACTTGACGGGACCGATTGCCATTGCGCAACTATAACCTCCAGCTTGATATTTCTCAATTTGCCATCAAGCCTTTCATGCTTCTCCCCGGGTGGATGGGCAAAAACGTTGCAGACGCGCCTTGCCGTTCTTGCAACACGTCCTGGCCGGAATTTCCTGCGCCGGCGGCGGCAACGATTCGCGACATGGCAGGTCTACCGTCTACCGAAAGAGGGCCTTTACTTAGGTTCAAATCGCCCGGCGACGCTTTTGCGTCTCTTCAATTCGGCATCCGGCCGCGGGTGGCATAGTCGGGCATCCACGGTTGCGGATATACATTCATAGAGGCAAGGCGATGGGGCTGCTTCGAGAACGCTTGCGCAAGATGCTTCTGCCTTTGACGGCCGAACCCGCGTCCGCATGGACGATCGCGGGCCGCTTCGTGGTGCTGGCGGCGCTCTGCCTCGGCGCCTCGAGCGCGTCGCGCCAGCTTGCCATTCCTCCCAGCGTCGTGAGCGCATTGTGGCCGCCGTCGGCGGTTGCCCTTTGCGGCCTGCTGGCCTGGGGCTGGCAGATGATTCCCGCGATCTGGCTGGGCTGCGTCCTCGCCGCCTTCCTGGCCGGCATCCCTCCCCAGACGGCGGCGCTGGTAGGCCTCGGCAATGCCCTCGAGCCTGTCATTGCCTTGCTGCTGATGCACCGCGTGTTCCGCCGCGGCAGCGATCTCTACCACTACGACAGGGTGTTCAAGTTCATCGGCATCGCGGCGGCCAGCGCCATGATCTCCGCCACTGTCGGCACGAGCGCCCTGGCGCTGACCGATCCAATCGACCGCGGACCGTTCGCGGTCAACTGGCTGACCTGGTGGCTCGGCAATTCGAGCGCGATCGTGATCGTCGTGCCGCTGCTGATGTCCTGGAACGCCGGCGCGTCGATCGCCTGGACGCCCCGCAAGCGCATCGAGGCGGCGGCCTTCGCCATCCTGCTGCCGGCGACGTCGCAGCTGGCATTCAGCCGGATCGGCGGCGAACTCGACCTGAGCTATCTCTGCCTGCCCTTCATCCTGTGGGCGGCCTTCCGCTTTTCGCTGTGCACGGTCACGTTGACGACCGGCCTGATCTGCGTCATCGCCACCTGGAACACCACACACGGGCTGGGTCCGTTCGCCTCCAGCGACCTCAACACCTCCTACCTCGTGCTGATGACCTTCACCGGCGTGGTCGGCACCATGGGGCTGGTGCTGGCCGGACTGGTGCACCGCTACCGTGAAGCCGAACGTTCCCTGCGCGCCGAACGCGACATGCTCGAGCTGCGGGTGCAGGAACGCACCGAAGGCCTGGCGAGCGAACTGGCCCAGCGCCGCCGGGTGGAAGCCGAACTGGCGGATGCCCAGCACCTCGCCGGCATCGGCAGCTGGCTCTGGGATCCGGTGCGCCGGACCGTGCACTGGTCCGACGAGCTGTACCGCATCGTCGGCGCCGAGCGCGGGTCGTTCGTGCCCGACCCTACGTCATGCCTGGCCCTGATTCATCCCGACGACCTGGCCCAGGTGGAACAGGCGATCCGCCAGGGGTCGACCGAGAGAACGCCGTTCGAGCTCGAGCACCGCCTGCTGACCCTGCAGGGAGAAACGCGCATCGTGCTGTCGCGCGGCCAGGCGGCGCATGCCGATGACGGCAAGCTGCGCATCCATGGCACGGTGCAGGACATCACGAAGGCGAGGGGAACGGAAGCGTCGCGCCGGGAGGCGGAGTCCCGTTACCGTACCCTGGTGGAGGTATCGCCGGACGCGATCCTGGTGCAGCAGGACAGCAGGTTCGTCTTCGCCAACGAGGCAGCCGTTCACCTGCTTGGCGCGTCGTCGCCGCAGGAAGTCATCGGCAGGTCGATCTACGACTTCATCCATCCGAGCTATCACGAGCTGGTGCAGGAACGCCTGCTCTACCTGGAAGACGGCGAACAGGTCCTGTCGCTCGAGGAGAGGCTGGTGCGGCTGGATGGCTCCGAAGTCGACGTCGAGGTCAATTCGGCGCCCTTCCAGCATGACGGCCGGTCGGCCTCGCTGTTCATCATGCGCGACATCACCGAGCGCCGCCGGTCCGTCGAGCAGATGGCCTACCTCGCGCACTATGATTCCCTGACCGGCCTGCCCAACCGCATGCTGTTCCACCAGCGCCTCGAGCACGCGCTGCACCTCGCGGAACGTCCCGGGCAGACGCTGGAGATCCTGTTCCTCGACCTCGACCGCTTCAAGAACATCAACGACACGCTCGGCCATGCCACCGGTGACCTGGTGCTGAAGGAAACCGCCCTCCGGCTGCAAGGCATCCTGCGCGATTCCGACACGGTGGCGCGCCTGGGCGGCGACGAGTTCGTGGTGCTGGTGGAAAACATCGACGAACCGCACCGCGGCGGCAAGATCGCTGAAAAGATCCTCAATGCCTTCAAGGCGCCCTTCCTGCACGAGCATGAGCCTCTGAGCATCAGCACCAGCATCGGCATCGCCAGCTATCCCGACGACGGCCGGGATGCCAGCACGCTGCTCAAGAACGCCGATATCGCGATGTACCGGGCCAAGGAGCTGGGACGCAACAATTTCTGCTACTACTCGCCGGAACTCAACCGCCACAGCACCGAGCGGCTCATCATGGAATTCGCGCTCTCCACCGCCATCCAGAACGCGCAGCTGTTCCTTCTCTACCAGCCCAAGGTCGACCTGCTGACCAACCGCATCACCGGCATGGAAGCCCTGCTGCGCTGGCGCCATCCGACCCTCGGCCTGATCGCGCCCGACAAGTTCATTCCGCTCGCGGAAGAAACAGGGCTGATCATTCCCATCGGCTACTGGGCGATCCGGGAAGCCTGCGCGCAGAACAGGAAATGGCAGGACTACAACACGACGCGTCTGCGGGTGGCGGTCAACCTCTCGCTGCGCCAGCTGAACGATTCCAGCCTGATCGAGAATATCCGCGCGATCCTCGACGAGACCGACCTCGATCCGCGCTACCTCGAACTCGAGATCACCGAGACGGCGGTCATGTCGAACCCGGACAAGGCGTCGGCGCTCCTGAACGAGTTGCGGGCAATGAACATCAGCGTCGCGATCGACGACTTCGGCACCGGCTATTCGTCGCTGGCCTACCTGAAGCAGTTTCCGATCCGCGCCGTCAAGATCGACCGCTCGTTCGTGCAAGGAATTCCGGCCAACCATGACGACTCGGCGATCACCAAGGCCATCATCAACCTCGCCCACAGCCTCGAATGCAGCGTGATCGCGGAGGGCGCCGAGACGCAGCAGCAATACGATTTCCTGCGCGACCACGACTGCGACAGCGTGCAGGGATATTACTTCAGCGAACCGATGTCGGCCGACAGCTTCGGCGACCTGCTGCGCACCCAGACCACGCTGACCATGCACTGACGCGCCGCCGCGCGTCCGGCTACGGTCAGGACTTTTCCTCGCCCAGCATGGCCGCGACGCGGCGCCGCATGCGCGCCACGTGCGATCCTTCCCAGTACACCTGCAGGCAGGCTTCGCACTCGAAGAAGCGCTCGTGGGCGCTGCGACTGTGCGCCGGCACCCGATGCTCCACCTTGTCCTTCTCCACCTTGCGCAACAGGCCATTGCAGCCGAGGCAACGCGTCAGCGCGCGCGCCGACGCGGCGAGCCGGTAACGGGCCACCACCTCCGCGATCTGCGCGTCGGTATCGACCGCATGCAGGTAGCAGCCATGCAGGATTTCCTTGCGGATGAGCAGGTCGCGGTCGCGGCTGAGAACGATGCGGTTGTCGGCGGCGGCGATGCGCGCGACTTCCGCATCGTCGTAGTCATTGCGGTACAGCACGTCGAAGCCCAGCATGCGCAGGTATTTTGCGAGCTGGCCGAGATGCGCGTCGGCGATGAAGCGCGGCGGATCGGGCTGCGGCGGCCGCAGCAAGACGGCGCCCTCCTCCGCGCCCGCCGCGGGATAGATGGCGACCTCGTCGCCGTCCTGCAGGCGGTGTCCGAAACCCGCCGCCGCGCCGTTCACCAGGATGCGCTGTACCTCGGTATGCGGCACGCCGAGCGCCTCGATCATGTGCTTGACGCTGGCATCGGGAGGGCAGGCGTGGCCCACCCGCTGCCCTCGTTCCCGGGGCGGCAGGAAATCATTCAGTTCGGCAAAGAAACGGAAGCTGGCGCGGACCATTCCGGTTGGACAGCATGCGGCACCTGAAGTGCGTGCGCCGGCTTACATGCGCGCAAGTTCGCCGGCATGGCGCGCCATGCCATCCGCACGCGTTTGACGCGCATCAATCGTCGTTATGTCGACTTTCGGTTCAAGGCAGTCTAACGCGTAACCGGCCAGCAAGGCCGCAGGAGAAATCATGTCCTACAAGACCGTCCTCGTGCACGTGGACGAATCGGAACACGCGGTGGCGCGTATCCGCCTCGCGGCCAGCATCGCCATGACGCAGAGCGCGCATCTCATCGGCACGGCGATGACCGGCGCATCACGTTACCTGGTACAGACGCGCATGCTGGCGGAGATGGATCCCCACCTCAAGACCCACCTCGATTTCCTCAAGGAACGCGCCCGGCGCGGGCTCGACATCTTCGACAAGACGGCGCAGCAGGTGGGCATCGCCTCGCATGAAAAGCGACTGGTCGACGACGAAGCCGGCGGCGGCATCTGCCTGCAGGCGCGTTATGCCGACCTCGTCGTCATCGGCCAGAACGACCCTGACGAACGCTCGCCCGTGGTCATGCCCGACTTCCCGCAGTACGTCGTGCTCAATTCCGGGCGCCCGGTGCTGCTGGTACCCTACAGCGGCCAGTGCGAGCACATCGGCAAGCAGGTATTGATCGCGTGGGATGGCAGCATGTCCGCCACGCGCACCGTCACCAATGCCATACCCCTGCTTCGCCGCGCGCAGATCGTGGAGGTTGCCGTCATCAATGCCGGGGCCTGGACGCAGACCTATGGGGGGTTGCCCGGGGCCGACATCGCTACTTACCTCGGACGGCATGGCATCACGGCGGAGGTGGTGCAGCACCAAGCCGATGAAGCGATCGGGCCGGCCTTGCTTGGGCTGGCGGAGAAGCAGCAGGCGGATTTGCTCGTGATGGGGGGGTATGGGCACACGCGCTTCCGCGAGATCGTGCTGGGCGAGGTGACGCGGGTGGTGTTGGAGAGGATGGCGATGCCGGTGTTGATGTCGTATTGAGGGGCGACGGTCACCTGCGTTCCGACTGCCGCCATGCTCCCCGACTACTTGTGTCATCCCCGCGGAGGCGGGGATCCCGCTTTCGTGCTGTCCTGGCCGGCTCCGGCGACGGGGAGCACCAAAGACCACGTCGTCGGCTCAGGTGGTTGCTCGCATCAAAACTCCGTCCACTCCTCCCCGGCCATCGCATTTCCCCTTGCCACCTGCCGCCCTGCCGGCACCACTGCCCGTGACGCCGCCGCCGGCGCGGCAACCATCACTTCGCCGGCAGGCGCGGGCACGCGCACCGACGCGCCGGCGCCGAGCTTGAATATGCTTACCACGTGCGACAACCCCATTGCCTGCTCCTGCATGGACGCGGCGGCGGCGGCGGCTTCTTCCACCAGCGCGGCGTTCTGCTGGGTCACCTCGTCCATCTGGTTGATGGCGAGGTTCACCTGTTCGATGCCTTGCGTCTGCTCCTTGCTCGCCACCGAGATCTCTTGCATGATGTCCGTCACCCGCTTCACGCTGGCAACGATCTCCTGCATGGTGGAGCCGGCTTCGTCGACGAGGCGTGCGCCGGTGTCGATCTTTTCGACGGAGTCGTCGATCAGTTCCTTGATCTGCTTGGCGGCGGCGGCGGAGCGTTGCGCGAGCTGGCGCACTTCGGTGGCGACGACCGCGAAGCCCTTGCCCTGCTCGCCCGCGCGCGCCGCTTCGACGGCGGCGTTGAGGGCGAGGATGTTGGTCTGGAAGGCGATACTGTCAATGACGTCGATGATGTCGACGATCTTCTTCGCCGAGTTGTTGATCGAACCCATGGTGTGCACCACCTCGGAGACGACGGAGCCGCCGCGCACCGCCACTTCGGATGCGGACATGGCGAGCTGGTTGGCCTGGAAGGCGCTGTCGGCGTTCTGCTTGACCGTCGAGGTCAGCTCTTCCATCGACGAGGCGGTCTCTTCCAGCGAGCTGGCCTGGGTTTCCGTGCGTGCCGACAGATCCATGTTGCCGGAAGCGATCTGGCTGGAGGCGGTGGCGATGGTTTCCGTGCCGGTGCGCACTTCGCTCACGATGCGCACAAGGCTTTCGTTCATTTCCTTCAATGCCTGGAGCAGTTGTCCGGTTTCGTCGGCGCTGTCGACCTCGATGCGGTTGCTGAGGTCGCCGGCCGCCACGCTGCGCGCGATCTTCACTGCCTGCGACAGCGGCCGGGCGATGGAATGCATGAGCCAGAGGCAGATCGCGGCGGCGATCAGGATGGAGACCAGCATGCCGGAGAGGCAGGCGTTGCGGACCAGGAGATAGCGTTCCTGGGTAGCGTCGAACTCATGCTTGGCGGCGTCGAGCTGGAACTGCAGCAGGTTGTTGGTGGCCTTGTTGATCTCGGCGGCGTGCTGGTGCATCGGACCGCGCATGGTGGCAGTTGCCTTGGGAATGTCTCCTGCCCGCAAGGCAGTCTCTGCCGGCTTCAGGCCCTCGCTGACGAACCGCGCGCGCGCCGCGACGAAGAGATCGGCCAGTTCCTTTTCCCGGGGCGTGATGTTGCCGTGCACGTAGGCTTGCCAGAGCTTGTCGATTTCCTGCACGCGCGCATCCACCGCATCCATTTCCTTGGCGATGCCGGCGCTGTCGTCGCTGGTGGCTTCGGCCACGGCAATCTGGTTCTGCTGAATGAGGCGCACGATGCGGTCGAGCTGGCCGGTCGGAACGAGGCGGTCTTCATAGTTGTCCTTCAACGCTTCATTCGCCGCATACAGGCTCGTCAGGCCGATGAAGGCGCCGCTGATGCACATCAGGCAAAGAAAGCTGACCACGAAGATCAGGCGCGACTTGATGCTCAGGTTCTTGAATAACATGGACTTCCCCGCAGAGTTGGCTTGGCTTGACGACAGGACGGGCCCGTGCCGCGCGCTATGACGTTGATATTTATCAAAATAACGGGACCAGAATAGGTGTTCCCGTTTTTGCAAACATTGATCTCAGTCAATTTTTCCAATATGTGAGCGCGCGCTGCCCGCGACGGTGCCGGGCGGCGTCATGGAAGGCTTGAAGTGTTCCCTTTTCGCCTCAATCCCGCACCGCGGTGCAGGCGGCAAGGATCAGCTCAAGGGCAGGAAGAGAGGGTGACGACGGGTGCCTGCTCGACGGAGCCGGCGAACTCGCTCATGGAATGGCACCGGCCGTCCCAGCAGAGCTGGTAATCGGCGACATAGCCCGAGCGGGCGAGATCGATGCTAGCGAAGGAAGACACGGCGGGCCGGTAATGCCAGGCGCCCTGACGAAAGACCGCGTCGTCGGGCGGTTCCATGCCGGCGCCGGAACCGCGAATGCGGGCTTCCTCGAGTTGCAGGCGCCCGCCGACGACGCGGTAGTCTTCTTCCCAGCGTATCTTTTCGATGGAATGGGTCCAGGCCAGCGTGAAGGCCTGGACAGGAACGACCACCGACAAGGCGGCGGCCGCCAGGCACAATGCCGTCATGCCGGCGCCAGGCGCTTTTTCTGCCAGAGATGCCAGCCAACGAAGCCGGCCGTCATGGCGAAACCGATTTCATCGGTCAGCGGAATGGCCGCCACCAGCAGGCAGGCCGCCACGACCACGACTACGCGCTCCATGGGCTTGAGCGGCATGGCGAAGAAACCCACCGTGCCCGCTGCCCACAAGGCGATCGCTACCACCGCCTTAAACACCACGTACGCAACGCTCAATGCCGTCCAGTCGCCCTGAAGCATCAGCTCGGGCGAATACACCGCCATGAAGGGCACGACGTAGCCGGCAATGGCGATCTGCGTCGCCTTCCAGCCGATCTTGTCAGGATCGTCCTTGGCGATCGAGGCTGCGGCGAAGGCGGCGAGCGCGACCGGCGGCGTCAGGTCGGCCATGATGCCAAAGTAGAACACGAACATGTGCGACACGATCAGCGGCACGCCGAGCTTGAGCAGCGCGGGCGCGGCGATGGCGCTGGTGATGATGTAGTTCGGGATCGTGGGAATGCCGGTGCCGAGCACGAGGCAGGCCACCATCGTCAGGATGAGCGACAGGAACAGGCTCTTTTCGCCGATCTCGAGGATGTAGCCCGCGAAGGTCGAGGCCGCGCCGGTGAGCGACAGCACGCCGATGATCACGCCGACGATCGCGCAGGCGACCCCGACCACCAGGCCCTGCTTCGCGCCGTCCACCAGGCTCTGCCGCAGCACCGCCAGCGTCACCCGCCCCTCGCGGTTCATGAACGAAACCAGGCACAGCACCGCGATGACGGCGATGATCGCGTAGATGCCGAATTTTGCGAAGCTTGCCGCGCCGAGTCCGACGGCCAGCCAGAACACGTAGCGGAAGGCGGCCGGCGACAGGCGCGCGGCGATGCCGGCGCCGAGGATGAGGATGGCGGTCAGGGCGAGTCCGGTCAGGCCGGCGAACATCGGCGTGAACCCGTGGAACAGCATGTACACCAGCGCAGCCAGCGGCAGCGCGAGGTGCCAGTCGGTCTTGAGGGCGCGCCAGGCGCTCGGGATCTGGTCCTTGGGGATGCCGAGCAGGCCCATGCGCCCCGCTTCCAGGTGAACCATGGCGAAGGCGGTGAAGTAGTACAGCACCGCCGGGATGATGGCCGCCTTCACGATGTCCGAGTAAGGCACGTTCAGGGTTTCGGCCATGATGAAGGCGACCGCGCCCATCACCGGCGGCATGATCTGCCCGCCCATGGAAGCCGTCGCCTCCACCGCGCCGGCGAACACGCCGGTATAGCCGAAGCGCTTCATCAGGGGAATGGTGAACTGGCCGACGGTGAGAACGTTGGCGACGCCTGATCCGGAAATCGTGCCCATCAGGCCGGAGGATATGACCGCCACCTTGGCAGGGCCGCCCTGCGCGCCGCCCACCAAGCCGAGCGCGACGTTGTTGAAGAGGCGGATCATGCCGGCATGCTCGAGGAAGGCGCCGAACAGGATGAACAGAAAGATGTAGGTGGCCGACACCATCGTCGGCGTGCCATAGATGCCTTCGGTGCCGAGGTAAAGCTGGTCGATGATCTGGTCGAAGCCGAAGCCGCGATGGGCCAGCGCGCCCGGCAGGTATTGTCCGAACATGCCATAGAGCAGGAAGGTGCCGCAAATGATAGGCAAGGCCTTGCCCATGATGCGGCGCGACGCCTCGAACACCATGACGACCACGATCGCGCCCACCACCAGGTCCGTCGTGGTGGGATCGCCGGCGCGCTGGATCAGGTCCGCCTCGAAGATCCAGTGGTAGAGCGAAAGGCCGAAGCCGCCTGCGGCCAGCAGCCAGTCGTACCAGGCGATCCGGTCCAGCGGCTGCTTCGCGTTCAGGGGATAAAGCAGGAAGGTCAGCATCAGCAGGAAGCCGACGTGGATCGAGCGGATCACCAGGCTCGACAGGGGGTGGAAGGCCGCAACGATCAGCTGGTAGGTCGAAAACGCGAGCGCCACGCCGATCATGACCTTGAGCGCAATGCCGACGAGCTTGCGCTGCGTTCCATGTTCCTCGAAGTCGTCGATCGCCGGCGGCGGGCCGTCACCCGGCGCGGGAGCGTGCAGATCCATGTGAGCCATTCGTCCATCCTCCTGAAAGTATCGGCGCAGGTTCCGTGCCTGCGCTCTCGTCGTGTCGGCGGGCGGCGCCGGCCAGGCCGGCGGCCGCGTCTTGCGCAAGAATGCGGCGTTACTTCAGGACGCCGATTTCCTTGAAATACTTTTCGGCGCCGGGATGCAGCGGCACCGGCATGCCCTGGGTCGCCGCTTCCTTGCGGATGGACTTCGCCGCCACGTGGGCCGCGGTCATGGCATCGAGGTTGTCGAACATCGCCTTGGTCATCTTGTAGACGGTGTCGTCGGCCACCCCGGAGTGGGTCACGAGGAAGTTCTGCACGTAGGCGGTCGGCACGTTGGCGGCCTGGCCTTCATAGGTATTGGCGGGGATCACGCCGGACTGGTAGGCCGGGTCGCCGACCTTGGCCACGACGTCGGCCGGCACCGGCACGACCACGATCTTGACCGAGGTGGACAGGTCGCGCAGGGAGGACACGCCGAGGCCGGCGGACTGCAGCGTCGCGTCGAGCTGGCGGTTCTTCATGAGTTCCAC
Organism: Noviherbaspirillum galbum; assembly: GCF_010974945.1. Classification (GTDB taxonomy): domain Bacteria; phylum Pseudomonadota; class Gammaproteobacteria; order Burkholderiales; family Burkholderiaceae_D; genus Noviherbaspirillum; species Noviherbaspirillum galbum. Next base: position 271,282 of record NZ_JAAIVB010000012.1, read on the forward strand.
CGATTCGCCGAAGGGCAGGTATTCCACCTTGGCGAAGTCCTTGTAGGTCAGGCCGGCGGCCTTGAAGATGGCGCGGGCATTGAGTTCGGTGCCCGACTTGGGCGCCCCGACCGAGATGCGCTTGCCCTTCAGGTCGGCCAGCGACTTGATGCCCGAATCCGCCGAGGCCACGATCTGGATGTAATTCGGATAGACGCCGGCGATGCCGCGCAGCTTCTTCAGCGGCGCCTTGAAGCCAGCCTCCTCGTCGCCCTTCCAGGCGTCGGACAGGGAATCGCCAAGGGTGAAGGCGACTTCGCCGCGTCCTGCCTGCAGCAGGTTGAGGTTTTCCGCGGAGGCCTTGGTGGCCTGCACCGAGGTCTTGGCATTGGGGAGTGCCTTGCCATAAATCTGGGAGAGCGCCACGCCGAGCGGGTAATAGACCCCGCTGGTGCCGCCCGTCAGGACGTTGATGAACTGCTGTTGTGCCTGCGCGGGCGCGATGCCGGCAAGCCCGCACGCCGCGATCAACAGGATGCGGCGCAGAAGGCGTGATGTCATGCTTGTCTCCGTTAGGTTGTCAGTTCGGCTTCATGCCGAATCATTGGCCATTGTATAAGGTCTTGGATCGTCGTGTCGCGAGGAAAAACAGGAAAGCGGCGAACGCCGGCGATGACGGTAATGACGAGGTAAAGCGCGGGAAGGTAACGATGGCTTCGCTGGCGCGCCGCGGTCGGCGCATGCGGGGGCGTGGATACGGTCTTGCGGGGTCTTGCGGAGGGCGGGGGTGCCACACGGCGGCTTGCGCCGCGCGTGTGCCTGTGTGGTGGTCTGCCGGCGCGGGGCCGGCGCTGCCATGGAGTGACTGATGAACCGCCGGGCTTAGTGCAGTGCGCCCTGCTGGCCGCCGCCCTGCGGGGGCGTGCTCTGCTGGGTGGCTGCGTTGGCATCCGGCTTCGGCTTGCCTTGCGCGTCGCTCAGGCGATACTTGGTGCGGCGATCGCCCATGAGGTCGCGCAGCTCGCGGATGCTCATGCCGGTCGTCTCGTGCATGCGGATCAGCAACGATGCGCCGATGGGCAGGCGGCGGTGGCGGATCTTGCTGATCACCGGCGGTGCCACTTCGAGCATACGGGACAAAGCCGCATCGTTCTTCAGGTTCATCTTTTCAAGCAGCGTATCCAGCAACCTGTTCGGGTCGTAGGTTTCCTGCCCTGCCAATGCGTGGTCGTTCATGATCTGCTCCTCGGTAAGTGTTGTGACCATACTCAGGTGTAACAAATGACAGCTTGTTCCCCATTAAGTTTCCCGGTGCAATAGAAATTGTTTCAAAATCTTTCGGACTCCCAGCAAGCATGATCTTGCAGGCAGCGGGATGAATTTTGTCGGTCATCAAGGCTATCTTTGCTGCCACCTGAAGCTATGGAGTTTGCATATCGGAAAAGATTCCCTCGGCAATACAAATTTGCATCGCACCGGATAAATTTTTCCGCTTCCCTGCAAAGCAGTCGGCTTTCTTTACATTTTTACATTGGCCCCTCCCGCCCTACAGGACATCGTTGCCGGCGGTCACCCATGCCGTCCGGCCCGGTTCATGACATTGCTCATGAACGTCCGGGCAAGGCTTGATCTGTATTGTTTTCAATCCCTTGGAACAATTACATCGGACGCCCCGCGCCGCCGTTTTGGCTGCGCTCGCGGGCGCACGACGGAACGGGCACAAGATTTGCACCACTCCCTGCATCGCTCTTTGCCCATGAACTGATCATTCCCTTGCCTCGCCGGCGGACCGGCGGGAAGGTGGCGAGTCCGCACGGCGCAGGCGCAGCAACAAGGGGAAATCGGCACATGGAATCAGGTGACAACCCGATGCTGGTGATTTGCATATCACCTGGCATCAACGATAGGTGGGACGTATCGGAAAAGGGTTTTGAGGAACCGCTTGCCTCGTTTTACGAGAAGGAGGATGCCTATGCATATGCAACTGCATTGACCAGGACCCGGAAGAACGCGACCGTCCTGCTCGAGGACAGGGAAGGCTTTTCGCCTCTCCTGCTTCCGCAGGTTCAGGACGACGTGTCTTCGGGCGACGAAGGAGCGCGGCATGATGGCCACGGCTGGCGGAGACCGGGGCTTGCATGACGCGGCGTATCCGGACCTGCCGTCGTCGCCGGCCTGGTTGTTCCGGAGTAGTCAGCGGTGACTGAGGAAGCACCTTGCTGCAAGTGGCGGAGAGTCACCATCCGCGCGGGCGCTGCCAGCAAGGCAATCAGACACCAACCGATTTTGAATCACCGGCTGGCAATGAACCAATCTACAAGTTGTCAGTCTATTACGTAGCCAGTTTTTCAACATACTTAGGAGGTAAACATGAACTTCATCATTTGGATCGTTGTTGGCGGTATCCTGGGTTGGCTTGCTAGCCTCGTCATGCGCACTGACGCCCAGCAAGGCGTTCTCCTGAACGTGATCGTCGGTATTGTTGGCGCGCTCCTCGGCGGCTGGCTCCTCGCACCGCTGTTCGGCACGGGCACCATCAATTCGAATGATTTCAGCATCTCCTCGCTGCTGGTCTCGTTCCTTGGCGCAGTGATCCTGCTGGCCATCGTCAACCTGCTGCGCCGCGGCACGCCGCGCTAAGCAAGACAGGCTGAAACAAACTCTCCGCTTCGTTTCGGAGCCGCTGCGCGAAAGCGCACCGGCTCCGAAATTTTTTGTGCTTCTCAGTGCGCCTTCTTCGGCTTGTACTTCGACAGTTCCAACTTGCCGATCTGGTTGCGATGCACCTCGTCCGGACCGTCGGCGATGCGCAGCGAACGCGCGCTCGCATAGGCATGCGCCAGGAACTCGTCGGCCATGCCGCCGCCGCCATGGACCTGGATGGCCCAGTCGATCACCTGGCATGCCATGTTCGGCGCGGCGACCTTGATCATGCCGATCTCCTTCAGCGCGGCCTTGTTGCCGACGGTGTCCATCATCTGCGCGGCGTTGAGCACGAGGAAGCGCGCCTGATCGATCAGGATGCGGGCTTCGGCGATGCGCTCCAGCGTGACCGTCTGGTCGGCGACCGGCCTGCCGAAGGCGACGCGTCCAAGCGCGCGCTTGCACATCTTCTCCAGCGCGCGCTCGGCGAGGCCGATCAGGCGCATGCAGTGGTGGATGCGGCCCGGGCCGAGGCGGCCCTGCGCGATTTCGAAGCCGCGTCCTTCTCCCAGCAAGATGTTCGTTGCCGGCACGCGCACGTTCTCGAACAGCACTTCGCCATGGCCGTGCGGCGCATCGTCGAAGCCCAGCACCGGCAGGTGGCGCAGGATGGTCACGCCCGGGGTATCGCGCGGCACGACGATCATCGACTGCTGCTTGTGCTTGTCGGGATTGTCGGGGTCGGTCTTGCCCATGAAGACGAACACCTTGCAGCGCGGGTCGTTCGCGCCCGATGACCACCACTTGCGGCCATTGATGACGTAGTGATCGCCGTCGCGGGTGATGCGGCTTTCGATGTTGGTGGCATCCGACGACGCCACTTCCGGCTCGGTCATGGCGAAACAGGAACGGATTTCGCCGTTAAGCAGCGGCGTCAGCCATTGCCGCTTGATTTCCTCGCTGGCGTAGCGCTCCAGCGTTTCCATGTTGCCGGTGTCCGGCGCCGAGCAGTTGAACACTTCCGCCGACCAGCCGGCGCGCCCCATGATCTCGCACAGCGGCGCGTATTCGAGATTGGTCAGGCCGGCGCCCTTGTCGGATTCGGGAAGGAAAAGATTCCACAGGCCCGCCGCGCGCGCCTTGTCCTTGAGCTGTTCCATCAGTTTCGTCGGCACCCAGGCATCGCCGTTGCGGCGGTTGTCGGCGATCTCCTGGTGAAACCTGGCTTCATTGGGGTAGATGTGTTCGTCCATGAAGGCATTCAGGCGTGCCTGCAGTTCTTTTACCTTGGGGCTGTATTGGAAATCCATGATGTTGCTCCGGAGTGAGGGTAGAGAAAAACGAAAGCGATAGGGACGACAAGGGCCGCCTCCCCGCGAGGGGAGGAAAAAAATGCATGCCGTGGGAAAGATCTCCCCGGGCGGGTCAGCCGATCAGGTAGCCGCCGTCGACGTTGATGCAGGTGCCGGTGGTGTACGACGACGCCGCCGACGCGAGGTAGAGCACCGTGCCGGCCATTTCGTCGGGATGCGCGACGCGCCGCATCGGCACGCGCGGCATGAGACGATCCAGCACGGCCGGATTCTGCACCAGCGCCGAGGCAAACTTGGTGTCGGTGGCGCCTGGCAGCAAGGCGTTGACGCGCACGCCCTGCTGCGCGCATTCCTTGGCGAAGGCCTGCGTCATGGAAATGACCGCCGCCTTGGTGATCGAGTAGATGCCCTGCTTGTCGCCGGGAATGATGCCGTTGACGGAAGCCACGTTGATGATGCTGCCGCCGCCGTTCTTGGCCATGAGCTTCACGCCCATCACCGAGCTGAAGAAGTAGCCGCGGATGTTGACGTCCACGGTCTTCTGGAACGAGGACAGGTCGGTGTCGGCGATGTGTCCGAAATAGGGATTGGTCGCCGCGTTGTTGACCAGGATGTCGAGCTTGCCATGCCTGGCTTCGATCTCCTGGAAGGTGGCTTCGATCTGCGCCATCTCGCCGATGTGGCAAGCCATGGCCTCGGCCGAACCGCCGGCGTCGCGGATGGCGGCAACGACCGCCTCGCAGGCGTCGAGCTTGCGGCTCGATACGATGACGTGCGCGCCGTAGGCGGCGAGGGTCTTGGCGATGGATTCGCCGATGCCGCGGCTGGCGCCGGTGACGAGCGCCACCTTGCCGGTGAGATCGAAGAGCTTGTCGGGATTCATGTCTGGCCTATCGGTAAGTGATGGAGTTCGCATCGCCCAGCCATTCGAGGTGGGCGTAGTTGTTGAGCGTGCTGAGGGTAACGTGGCCGGGGCGGTAAAGCAGCTTGGTGACGGCGCAATTGACGAGCGACCAGTTCAGTTCCGCCACCTGCCGGTCGCCGATGCCCAGCAGGTGCTGGCAGAGGGTGGCGATGGTGCCGCCGGAGGTGAAGACGATGATGTTCTGCGACTTGTCCGCGCCGTCGAGCAGGCGCTGCAAGGCCGCGACGCAGCGCTCGCGGAACACCGGCCACGGCTCGGCGTAATCGCCGTCATGCTCGCCGCTCATCCAGCGCGCCATGGCGACCTGGAAGATTTCCTGGAACGCATGCTTGGCCTTGGGATGAGAGGCGAGAAAGCGCTTCACCTCCTCCGGGTCCTCGAAGGGCGGATGGTGGCGCACCAGCACCTCGTGGTGGTTGTATTCATCGAAGCCGGGATCGGTGACCCAGTCGGTCTCGGCAATGCTGCTCTTGGGCAGCACCGAAAAGCAGGCATCGGCGGTCTGGCGGTGGCGGCGCAGGGCGCCGGTGACGACGCGGTCGAAGCGCTGCTTCGCGTTGGCGAACCATTCGCCGAGCAGGCGGGCCTGGGCGGCGCCGAGGTCGGAAAGCTGGTCATAGTTGGCGCTGCCGAAGGAGGCTTGGCCGTGGCGCACCAGGTAAATCTGTCCCATGTCGAGGTATCCGGTAAGGCAGGTGATTGGAGATTTGCGTACAGCATATCGCCTGGTCTAAAATCGATCAAATGAATAGTTCGAATCACATTTCATTAATTCCATGCATCTTTCCCGCATCGACCTGAACCTGTTCACCGTCTTCGACGCTATCTATTCCGAAGGCAGCGTGACCCGCGCGAGCCAGAAACTGAACCTGACCCAGCCCGCCATCAGCCACGCCCTGTCGCGCCTGCGGCAGCTGTTCGACGATCCGCTGTTCGTGCGGCAAGGCCATGCGATGGTATCGACGCCGCTGGCGCGCAGCCTGATCGAGCCGGTGCGGCGTTCGCTGCGCGGACTGGAACTGACCTTGCACGGACTCGACCGCTTCGACCCGGCCAGCAGCGACCGCGGCTTCAACCTGGCGCTGCGGGACGTGCTGGAGGCCACCATCCTGCCGCCGCTGCTGAACCGCGTGCGCGGCAACGCGCCCATGGTCGGCATCGCCGCCAGCCATGTCGAGCGGCGCGAACTGGAAAGCGAACTTGCGGCCGGCACGCTCGATGCCGCCATCGACGTGCTGCTGCCCTTGTCCAAGGACATCCTGCATACGAGGATCTACCAGGATACGACGGTGGTGGTTGTGCGCCGGGATCACCCGGCGATCCGCGGCCGCCTGGACCTCGACACCTACCTGGCGCAGGACCACATCCTGGCAAGCTCGCGCCGGCGCGGCCCGGGACTGGAGGATTTCGAGCTCAGCCGCCTCGGTCTCGAACGCCGCATACGGCTTCGTTGCCAGCATTATTTCGCCGCCTGCCGGGTGGTCAGCGAATCCGACCTCGTCCTCACCATGCCGGGACGATATGCCCATATCGCCAACGAACAGTTCGGCAACCAGATCCTGCCCTTCCCCATGGAAGTCCCGCCTTTCGACGTATTCCTCTACTGGCATGCCAACGTCGACAACGACGCGGCGAACAGGTGGATACGCGAGCAGGTGATCGAGTCGGTGCGGCAGCATCCGGCGGTGGCCGGCGTGCGGCGCGTCAAAAAAGCTGCGGGTGGAAAGGCAGCAAGCGGACGGGGGCAGGCAGGTTCGGACTAGTTCTCGCCTTCGGCGTCGTGTTCGTTTGCGCAGGAATGACAGAGTCAGCCAATCCCGCCTAGACCGACACCGACCGATACCCAACCCGGAACCCGCCCCAATGCCGGCCATTCACGTATATCGGCACCGACATGTCATGCATGACTTCACCGGTATCTCGCTTGTAGGTCTGCAGCAGGAAGGGCTTGGTATTCGCGCCGCAGCGCGTGCCGGTGCGGTCGCTGAAGATGCGCTTGGTGCGGTTGTTGACGAGGTCGACCTCGTAGTTGCCGGTGAGCGGCTGGGAAAATTTGCGATTGTGCGTCGGGAAGTAACCCTTGTCGTCGACCGCGCCGGCGTAGACCAGCTGGGGCATGGACTCGAGCAGCTTCTCCTGGATGGCGGGCAGGACGCGATCGGTGAAGCTGTCGAAGGCGGTGGTGTGCTTCTGCGGATTGGTGTGGGGGACCGGCCGGTAGGTGCGGTCGAACAGGGCCGCATCGGTGATCTGTCCGCCGGCGATCGCCTGCTCGAAGACCTTGCCGACCTCCTTCGCCGCCTGCGTCGCGGCCTCCAGGATGGCGTCGTGGGAAGTGGCCGACTGGGATTGCGCCGCCACGTCGAACAGGGTTTCCGCGCGCTCGGTGAGCATGATCGCCGAACTGGCGGCAAGCGGCAGCTCGCTCTCGGTCTCGCGCAAGCCGTCGCTGATGGCCGAGATGGCGGAGGCGATCTGGCTGGTGGTGTCGACGTGCTCGCGCGAGGCGGCGGCGATCATTTCGATCTCCTTCTGCGACACGCCGGCCGACTGCTCGATGCTGGTCAGCAGCCGGTGCACGCGCTCCACGTTCTGCGCGGCTTCGGCCACGCGCGCGGTCAGCGCCGACATGCCCGCGCCGGCGCGCTCGGATTCTTCATTGATCTCCCGCACCATCGCGCCGATGTCGTCGGTCGCGACCTTGGTGCGCTGGGCAAGCTGCCGGACCTCCCCGGCCACGACCGCGAAGCCGCGCCCATGCTCGCCGGCGCGTGCCGCCTCGATCGCCGCGTTGAGCGCCAGGAGGTTGGTGCGTGCCGCGATCTCATTGATGACCTCGGTGATGCCATGGATGCGGCGCGCCCTCTCCCGCAGGTCCGTCATCTTCGCCATGGCCTGGCGGGCATCCTCGCTGGCATCCTTGATCTGCCGGAGGCCCTGGTCGGCTTCCGTCTTGCCGGCCACGCTCTCGCTGCGCACGTTGGCGGCGATCTGGGACGCACGCTCGGCATTGGCGGCGATCTGCGCCGTGGTCTGCGCCGTCTGCTGCGACTTTCCCGCGATCTCGTCGGTGATGCGCGTGTCGTCGTCGATTTTCTTCTTGATGGAATCGATGAAATACGAGGTTTCCGCCGAACCGATCATCAGGGCGTCGATTTCGTTGCCGATGCGGCGGGAAAACTGATCGCCCGCGCTCTCCTTGCGCCCCGCGGTCAGCCGGTGGGCCAGGACGGCCAGCGCTGCCGCCAGCGCCGCCAGCCAAAGCGCGTTCATGGACGGCAGGAGCCACTGCGCGCAGGCGGCGGACAGGACGCCGGCGGCCGTGCAGGCAAGCGCGCGCAGCATGGCGCGGAAGATGCGAAGTGTCATGTTTCTCCCCTTGCGCGGGCGCGTCGACCGGCGCCATTGCCGGTCCGCTCCGCCGTTGTCACGTGACTCGTGCATGCCGCTGCCGTTTCGCACGCGAACATGGCCGAAGCATGCGCAGCTTTCTTTACACAGGACTTACAAAGTGTCCATGAAAGCCGCCGGCATGGCGATGCCGTTCCGGCAAGCTTGCCGGGAATGAGACAGCCGCGGCCGCGCAGGCCGAAGAAAACCGCGTCAGCGCGGCCCCGTCATGTCTTCCGGCCTCACCCAGCGGTCGAAATCTTCCTCGCTCACGTAGCCATAGGCGAGCGCCGCCTGCTTGAGCGTGGTGCCTTCCTTGTGGGCGCGCTTGGCGATCTGCGCCGCCTTGTCGTAGCCGATGTGCGGCGCGAGCGCGGTCACGAGCATCAGCGAGCGTTCCATGAGTTCGGCGATGCGGCCGGTGTTCGGCTCGATGCCGCGCGCGCAATGTTCGTCGAAGCTGCGGACGCCGTCCGCCAGCAGGCGCACGCTCTGCAGGAAGTTGTGGGCGATGAGCGGCTTGAAGACGTTCAGCTCGAAATTGCCGCTGGCGCCGCCGACGTTGATGGCGACGTCGTTGCCGAAGACCTGGCAGCACAGCATGGTGAGCGCCTCGCACTGCGTCGGATTGACCTTGCCGGGCATGATGGAGCTGCCGGGCTCGTTTTCCGGGATGCTGATTTCGCCCAGCCCGGAACGCGGCCCGGAAGCCAGCCAGCGGACGTCGTTGGCGATCTTCATGAGCGCCACGGCAGCGGTCTTGAGCGCCCCGTGCGCGGCCACCATGACGTCATGCGTGGCCAGGGCGAAGAACTTGTTCGGCGCGCTGCGGAAAGGCAGGCCGCTCTCGCGCTCCAGCTCCGCCGCCACCAGCCGGCCGAAGTCGGGGTGCGCATTGAGGCCGGTGCCGACCGCCGTGCCGCCCACCGCCAGTTCGCAGAGCGTGGGCAGCGTCTGGCGCACCAGTCCGGCCACATGGTCGAGCTGGGCGACGTAGCCCGAGAATTCCTGGCCGAGCGTGAGCGGGGTGGCGTCCTGCAGGTGGGTGCGGCCGATCTTGACGATGCCGGCGAACGCGTCCGCCTTGGCGGCGAGCGTGCCGCGCAGCGCTTCGAGCGCGGGCAGCAGGTGGCGCTCGACCACGGTGGCGGCGGCCACGTGCATCGCCGTGGGGAAGATGTCGTTGGAAGACTGGCTGCGGTTGACGTCGTCGTTGGGATGGATGGACCGTCCTTCGCCCCGGGTGCCGCCGAGCAGCTCGCTGGCGCGGTTGGCGAGCACCTCGTTCATGTTCATGTTGCTCTGGGTGCCCGAGCCGGTCTGCCAGACCGAGAGCGGGAATTCGCCGGCATGCTGGCCCGCGATGACTTCCTCGGCGGCTCGCACGATGGCGAAGGCTTTCTTGTCGTCGAGGGTGCCGAGTTCACGGTTGGCGAGCGCGCAGGCGCGCTTCACCCGCGCCAGCGCATCGACCAGCTCGGCCGGCATGCGTTCGGTGGAAATATGGAAGTGGTGCAGCGAGCGCTGCGTCTGCGCGCCCCACAGGCGGTCGGCGGGAACGTCGATCGGGCCGAAGGTGTCGTGTTCGGTGCGTGAGCCTGCCATGGCATCGTCTCCACAAATCTGGATTCGATTGCATCATGAACAAGTCGTTCATGTGTTGCTTGCCGTCAATGATTTTATCTTGCAGGATTGCGGTCGAGGATGTAGAGGGCGAGGACGAGCCCGATGCTCGCCAGCACCAGCAGACCGGGGCCGAACAGCCAGAAGACCAGCGGCACCGTCGTGAAGTAGGCGCGCATACCCACGCTGTAGCACTTGCCCGCGCGATTCAGGCGCGCTGCCACGCGCTCGGGCGCAAGCTGCCCGTTCGCCTCGGCGGCGGGAATGCTGATCATGAAGACCACGTGGTTGAGGATGCGCACGGTCATGGCGAAGGCGAAGAACGCCACGATGAGCACTGTCAGCAGGCAGACCACCTTGGTGACCCACCAGGCCGGCGCCGGTCCTGCGGCGCCGTCGAACACATGCCAGGTGTGCGACAGGTTTTCCGCCTGTCCCGACAGGGTCAGCGTGCCGATGATGAGCAGTACCGCCGACGAGGCCTTGAAGGTGGCTGCCATGACGTAGTTGCGCAGCGCCTGCACCGCCATGATGTCCTTGCTGCTGTTCCTCATCACCTCCGCGACCCAGACCTGGCGCGCGCGCTGGTTGATGGCGTGGATGGTGTAGTCGGGATCGCGGCGCACCTGGCGCACCAGGAAGGCGTAGTACCCTGCCAGCAAGGCAAGGCTGAAGGCGACGGCAAGCAGTTCTTGCGCCAGCTCGGACATGGCGGCTCCTGGATGTCGGGGAATCAGGCGAGGGTCATCGACGGGGTCCGGAGGGACGGCTGCCGGATGGTCGCGCCATCATACCGCCTCCGGCTGCCCCGCTGCCAGGCGCATCGCCGCATGGTGGCGGAACGCATCCCGCAGGTGGGCGCAGAGCTTGCTGCGGTCGATCGGCTTGGTCAGGTAGCGGAAGACCTGGCCTTGGTTGACGGCGTCGATCACGGTGTCGCCGCCCGATTCCCCGGAGAGAATGAGGCGCACCACGTCCGGATAGAGGATCTTTACCCGGTTCAGCAACTCGCTGCCGTTCATGCCACCCATCAGCTGGTCCGACACGATGACGTGCACCTCGTTCCGCGCCAGCTGGTCAAGCGCCTCGTGGGCCGACTCGGCAACCAGCACCTCGTATGCCTCCAGCTCGAGCACTTCCTTGAGCAGGACGAGCATGTCGACATCGTCGTCGACCAGCAGCACCGTCCTGCCGCTCACTGCCGGCAAGGCGGGCGCACGCTCCTTGCGCTGCGTCAGCATGTGGGCCACCTCGGGCGCGGGAACGGGCCGGCTGAAGTAATAGCCCTGCATGTAGTCGCAGCCGTGGCGCCGCAGGTAGGCAAGCTGCGCCTCGGTTTCCACGCCTTCTGCGATGACGTCGAGGCGCAGGCTGTGCGCCAGGGAAATGATGGACGTGACGATGGCGGCGTCGTCCGGGTCGACGGTGATGTCGCGCACGAAGGACTGGTCGATCTTCAGCAGGTCGATCGGGAAGCGCTTCAGGTAGGCAAGGCTGGAATAGCCGGTGCCGAAGTCATCGATGGACAGCTGCACGCCCAGCGTCTTGAGCTTGCGCAGCAGCAGCGCGGCGTGCTCGACGTCGGCCATCATCATGCTTTCGGTCAGCTCGAGTTCCAGCAGGTGCGGCGGTAGCCCGGTTTCCTGGAGGATGTCGAAGATCGTGGTGGCGAGGTCCTGCTGGTAGAACTGGCGGGCGGACAGGTTGACCGCGACCCGCACCTCGCCATAGCCCTCGCGCTGCCATGCCATGCTTTGCCGGCACGCGGTCCGCATGACCCAGGCGCCGATCGGCACGATCAGGCCCATTTCCTCGGCAATCTGGATGAAGCGCGCCGGCGACACCAGGCCGAGGGTCGGATGCTGCCAGCGGATCAGGGCTTCCACGCCGACCACCTGGTTGTTGTCGACGCTGACCTGGGGCTGGTAATGCAGCACGAACTCGCCGCGCTCGACGGCGTTGCGCAGGTCGCCCTCGAGGCGCAGCCTTTCCATGGCGCGCTCGTTCATGCTGGACGTGTAGAACTGGAAATTGTTGCGCCCGGTTTCCTTGGCCCGGTACATCGCGATGCCGGCGTACTTGATCAGGGCTTCGGGTTCGACGCTGTCACCGGGGCAGACGGCGACGCCCACGCTGCTGCCGATGACGAACTCATAGCCTTCGATCACCGTCGGCCCGGCGATGGCGTCCATGATGCGCTGGATGGTGGCCGGCACCAGCTTGTTGTCGGAACGTTCGGGAAGGATCATCACGAACTCGTCGGCCGACAGGCGGGCCACGGTATCGGTTTCGCGCACCGCATCCTGCATCCGCTGTGCCATCGTCTTGAGCAGCTGGTCGCCCGCCTTGTGGCCCAGGGTGTCGTTGATGAACTTGAAGCGGTCGAGGTTGATGAACAGCAGCCAGACCGGCTGGCCGTAGCGCTGGCTGAAGGCGGTCGCCTGCGCGAGGCGGTCGCGCAGCAGGTTGCGGTTGGCCAGGCCGGTGAGCGTGTCGCGGTTGGCCTGGAACTCGAGCTCCGCCTGGTAGCGCTTGGTGGCCGAAATGTCCATCAGCGAGACGACGAAGTGGCTGGGATTCCCGGTCTCGTCGCGCACCGGAGCAACGTGGATGTGGCTCCAGAACTGGTCGCCGCTCTTGGTGTAGGTCCGCAGGATGGCATGCGAGTCGCGCAGTTCGCGCACCGCCGCCCGCAATTCGGTGAGCTCCGGCTGGTCGTGGTCGTCGCCCCACAGCATGTTCATGCTGCGGCCGATGGTGTCGGCCGGCCCGTAGCCGGTGATGCGTTCGAAGGCGGGGTTGACGTATTCGATCGGGAACAGCGGCGCTTCGGCGCTGGTCAGGATGACGGCGTTCGGACTGGCTTCGATGGCGCGGTGCCGCAATTGCAGGCCCTCTTCCGCACGCTTGCGGGCCGCGATGTCGTCGATGAGCATGGCGTTCGCCTCGCTCAGCTGCGCGGTGCGCTGCTCTACCAGGTCCTGGACCTGGCGCGAACGCCGCGCGATGGCGTGCAGGTAGGCGGCGAGCAGGATGCTGATCAGGATGCCGCCGGCGAGCGCATAGCTGGAACCACGGGTCTTGACCGGGATGGCCAGGTGGTCTTCGCCGACCTGGATGGTCCACCGTCTTCCGGCGACGTCGAACTGGTGCGTCAGCAGCTGGGGCTTCCTGGCCAGCAGCTGCAGCCATTCCGCGCCCGGCGAGGCCGCCGGGCTGGCCGGACGGCTGCCCGACCGGAAGGCCAGCGCGTCTTCGTCCGGCTTGTCCGCGGCGTAGACATGCATCGTGATGGAAGGGTCGTCGAGCAGTTCGTTCTGCGCGAGGATCTTGTTGATCAGGCCGGACGCGTTAAACACGGCTGCCGTGTCGCCGACCATCGCCGCGCGCCGCTGCTCGACGGTGTCGAGCGGCATGCCGGCGCGGTAGACCGGCATCACTACCAGGAAGCCGCGCACCCGTCCGCCGCCCTGAACCAGGGTGAGCAGCCGGGTCGCGGCCGCTTCGCCGCTGTCGGTGGCGCTGCGGACCGTTTCCATGAGGGTGGCATTGTTGAAGACGTCGAGACCCAGCGCCGCCTCGTTGCCCGGCAAGGGTTCGATGTAGTCGACCACGTAATGCCGTGGCCGCGCCGGCGCGGGATTCAGGGTATCTCCGGACATTTCCATCATCCGGGCCGCCGGGATCAGGCGCTGCAGTTCCTGCTCGTAGGCGGCGCGCTGCTCTTCCGGGATATAGCGGTGAAAGTTGAATGCCTGGATGTAGGAATGCCGCTTGACCAGGGGCAGCGTGAATTCGTGGAATTGCTCTCGAGAAATGGGCTGGACGGTGTAGAAAAGCTTGTTCAGGATCTTGACGACCTGCACGGTGTCATCGAGCTGCTGCTGGACGACGCGGATCCGGGTCTCGGCGCGCTGGCGGAATTCGAAGTTCAGCCGGTCCTGCTCCAGGCTGCGCAGCCCCAGGAACACAACGGTCGTCGCAACCATGCCGCTTGCCAATGCCATCACGGCGGACAGGGAGAGAAAAAGTGGCGATCGGCGGTGATTCATTGGACTCTCGAGGCATCGGGACGCGCGGGCAGGATGCACCCTGTCACGACGAATGGTCCTAAGAGTAACGGATTTATTGCCGTGGGAAAAGCTCGATCGATTCTTCGGCGCCAGGATGTGGATGCGGGAACCACACTGCGGCTTTTCGGCCGGACGGTGCCGGGCTCAATCCTTCTTGGCGGGCGGTTCTGGAAGCAGGCAGGCGTCGACGATCTGCAGGTCGTTGTCCTTGGCGAAGTTGAGGACGAAATGGTAGGCGAGCGGCTCGAGATCCCGCAGTTCCTCGCTGACGATCACCGATTTCACCCCGCCGAGCACCGTTGGCCTGACGTAGGGCGAGTACTGGAGATGGGCATGGCGGCCGCCGCTGCCCTCGGGACGGAAGCAGGACATCACGCCGCACAGGCGCTCCGCCCAGTCGCTGGGACGGAACTGGCGGCCGTCGCTGGTCAATCCCTGGATGAAGAATTCCTTGGCGGGCGGTTTGCGATCGGAGGTGGAATCGGCCATGTGTCGGCTTGCCTATCTAGCGGTTGCTGCTCCCGTCATGCGCCTTGGTGGGGCGAACGACACCGGTGTACGGGATGAATCGGGTTCATTCCGTCACACTGTTGCTGGCCGCTATTATGCAGCGCCAAGCTTTCAGTATTCTTGCATATTATATCTTATAGAAGACTTGGCGTGAAACAATATTTCGCATTGTGAGAAACACATCATCTTTCACGGAGGAAAATCAGCCCAGCCAGACCGCCGTGGAAAGCAGCAGCAGCATGAGCATCCAGAGCAGCAAGGCGCGCCAAACTAGGCCGACCGTGCTCTGCAGGGCGCGGGTTCCAGCTTCTTCGCCGGGGAAGGGATCGAATTCGGCAACGCCGTCGATGGTGACCGCGTCCGGGGCCGACATGGTCGCGGCGGTCTTGCTGGTGTCGCCGAGGCGCAACCCCATTGCGCCGCCGCCGGCCGCGAGAATGATGCCGACGGCCTTGTCGTTCCAGCGATCCGCGAAGTTGCGCCAGGCGTAGACCGCGTCCTCGAAGTTTCCGACGACCGCGAAGGCGCTGGCCGTCAGGTGTGCGGGAATGAAGTCGATGTAGTAGAACGCCTTGGCGGCGAAGACGCCGAAGGCTTCGTTGCGCATGTGCTCCGGCTCGTTCCAGGCGCGGGCGAGGTATTCCGCCACCCGGTACATGACCGCGCAAGCCGGTCCCAGCGGCATCAGGAACCAGAAGAACACGCCGAACACGTTGCGATGGGTCGTCACCAGGGCCTTTTCCACGGCCACCCGGGCGATTTCCGAGGCATCCATGGCGGAAGTGTCCTGCTTGGTCCATTCGGCCAGCAGCTTGCGCGCCGCCGCGTCGTCGCCGCTGCTCAAGGCGATCTGGATGGAAGTGAAATAGTGCGAGTAATGCCGGAAACCGAGGGTCAGGTAGACCACCAGGATATTCCATGCGAGCGCGGCGAAGGGCAGCTTGGTGCAGAGCCAGTAGATCAGCGCGGTCGGCACCATCAGGGCCGCCATGATGACCAGCCAGGCAAGCCTGCCGTGGCTCTGCTGGCCGGCATTGAAGGAAGCCTCCATCCGCGCGGCGAATTGCTTTACCCAGGCGTAGATCATGTTGTCCGCGCGCAGGGGCTTGAGCTGCTCGATCAGCAGCGCGCAGAGAATCGAAAGGAAAGTCATCAGGAAACCCGTGGAGACGTATAGCCGATACGATAACGCAGGGCAACGCTGGAATCAAACGGCTTGCCTGCGCTTGGTGGCCTCATGGGCGGCGTTGGGTCAGGCGCGCAGGAAATGAAAGAGGTTGCGCAACATGCCGGCGGTCGCGCCCCAGATGAAGAAGCGGTCGTAGGGCATGCTGTAGAACACCCGCGTTCCGCCGCCCGGAAACTCGATGGCGCGGCGCTGGTGGTTGGCGCCATCCATCAGGAAGGACAAGGGGACCTCGAAGATTTCCGCGACCTCGAAGGGATCCGCCCTGAGTTCGAAGGGCGGTTCGACCAGGGCCACCACCGGCGTGACCTGGAATCCGGTGCCGGTAAAGTAATCCGGCAGCGTTCCGAGGATGTCGATATGGCGGCGATGCAGGCCAACCTCTTCCTCGGTTTCGCGCAAGGCCGTTTCGAAGACCGTTGTGTCGGATTCATCCACGCGTCCGCCTGGCAGGCTGACCTGGCCGGCATGGTCGTTCAGATGCGCCGTGCGCTGGGTCAGCAGGAGGGTCATGCCCTCCTCGCGCTGGACGATGGGCATCAGCACGGCCGCCGGCGTCGGCTTGACGTCGGCCTTGCGCATGCGTTGTTCGTCGGAGACTTCCGGCGTCCATGCGGGCTGCGCGGCGAAGTGGCGCCGCAGGTAGTCGGCGGCAAGGCGCTCCGGAGGCACCGCGGGCTCGCCGGCGGTCGCCATGACGGGCAAAAGTTCAGGGTCGAAATGCAGTTTGGACAAGACGGTAATCCGGGGACGCAGAGGGGGAAACCACGATTTTATCGTGTCGGGATGAATCACGCCGAGGTTGGCGCATGATGAAAAAAAGGCACCCGAGGGTGCCTTTCAATGCAATTGCCGGCGATGCGGCGAAAGCGATTACTCTGCAGCCTGCCCGGTCACGCGGCGGGTCGGCAGCTTTTCCTTGATTCGCGCGGACTTGCCCGAACGCTGGCGCAGGTAGTACAGCTTGGCGCGGCGGACATCGCCGCGACGCTTGACTTCGATCGAGGCGATCAGCGGGGAATACAGCTGGAAGGTACGCTCAACGCCTTCGCCCGAAGAGATCTTGCGGACGATGAAGTTGGAGTTGAGGCCGCGGTTGCGGCGGGAGATCACGACGCCTTCGTAAGCCTGTGCGCGCTTGCGGGTGCCTTCCACGACGTTGACGTTCACCACGACGGTGTCGCCCGGTGCGAAGTCGGGAATGTTTTTGCCCAGACGGGCGATTTCTTCTTGCTCGAGTTTCTGGATCAGATCCATGCTTGGCTCCTGGAACCATCTTGCCGGCGCGTTTTATGTAATGCCCGGTAGAGGATGGGGTTGAACATGCAGCAGGCCTCGTTGGAGACGCTGTTGCGCGATACTGCGTACTGCCTGGTTACTGCAAACTGCTCAAAAACTTTTCATCGGCCTTCGTCAGAAGACCCGCCGCGCGGGCGCTGGCGATGAGGTCCGGCCGCTTCTTCAGGGTTGCAAGCAGTGCCTGCTGGCGACGCCACTTCCCGATCTCCGCATGATTGCCGCCCATCAGGACCGGCGGCACCGCAACGCCCTCGTACACGTCCGGCCGGGTGTAGTGCGGACAATCCAGCAAGCCGTTGACGAAACTGTCCTCGACCGCGGAACCTTCATCGTTCAGCACGCCGGGCAACTGCCGGACAACTGCGTCCATCAGCGCCATCGCCGGCAACTCGCCGCCGGAAAGCACGAAATCGCCAAGGCTGATTTCCTCGTCCACGCGCCGGTCCAGCAATCGCTGGTCGACGGCTTCGTAGCGACCGCACAACAGGACCAGTCCAGACTCCTTCGTGAGCTCCATCACCCGGCGATGCGTCAACGGCGTGCCTTGCGGGGACATGTAGATCACCCTTGGCTTGCCCGGTCCTCGCTCGGCCTGGCGCTGCATGGCCGCGTCGATCGCGGCTTCCAGCGGCTTGGCCAGCATGACCATGCCGGGCCCGCCTCCGTACGGCCTGTCATCCACCGTACGGTAGTTGTCTGTGGTGAAATCCCGGGGATTCCACAACGACAAGGCGCATCTCTTCTGCTCGAACGCCCGGCGGGTGATGCCCGACTGGGTGATCGCGGCGAACATGTCGGGGAAAAGCGTGACGACGTCAAATTCCATCTCGGTCCATTTCCCGACTTAGAAGTCGAGGCCCCAGTCGACCGTGATCTTTTTCGCTTGCTGATCTACCGTCTTGACGAACTGGTCGACGAAGGGAATCAGCCATTCGCGGGCCTTCTCCTCGCCTGTCACTGCAAGCTGCACCCGGAGGATGGGATGCGCGCCGTTGTCCATGAGGTCCGCCACCGTGCCCAGCGACTCGCCCTGCAGGTTTTCGACGGCCAGGCCGAGAAGATCGATCCAGTAGAACTCGTCGTCCTCGAGCGGCGGGAAGTGGCTGCGGCGGACTTGCACGGTGGCGCCTTTCAGCGCTTCCGCGGCATCGCGGTCAGCCACGCCCATCAACTGCGCCACGACATCCTCGCCGTGAGTCTTGGCCTGCATCATGTCGACGTCCCGCAGCGCGGGTTTGTCGAGCCACCATGTCCTGGCGTGAAGCAAGGCGTCGGCATCGGAGGAATAAGGACGGATGCGTACCCAACCCTTGATGCCGTAGGCGCCGATGATATGTCCTACCAGCACCAGATCCTCAGGGATGGCCATCCCTGACATGCTATTCATGTTCGAGGGTAAACCTCAGTGAAGCGGTGAATCAGGCGGCGGCTTTCTTGCCGGCTGCCTTGACCAGGCGGGCGACCGTCGGGGAAAGCTGGGCGCCGACGCCTTGCCAGTGTGCCAGGCGGTCCTGGGCGATGCGGAACGATTCTTCGTTGCCGGCGGAAACGGGGTTGTAGAAACCAATGCGCTCGATGAAGCGGCCATCGCGGCGATTGCGGGAGTCAGCGGCAACGATGTTGTAGAAGGGGCGCTTCTTTGCACCGGCGCGGGTAAGACGGATAACGACCATAATCTGCTTCCAAAAAATTGTTCGAGGGCGGAAAAAGCCGGGAATTATAGCTTGCTTTCCGCACTTTGGGCAAGATTGGCGTTCCTTTGGTTTGGCCGGATTGCAATCGGGCACCGTGTAGGGCACACTACGCGCGCCCGTCGCCGGCGGGCAGCCGCCGCATTATTGCACGACCGGATTCCAGCCCATGCAGACCGCCCCCCGCCACAAGAACAAGACGCTCGCCACTTTCCTGGCCGCCCTGCTGGGCGGCATCGGGGCGCACCGATTCTACCTGTACGGGCCGCGTGATTTCTGGGGCTGGATCCATGCCGCCTGCCTGCCCCTGGCGACGCTGCTGGTCATCGCCTATCCCGGCCAGCCGCGGCTTTACACCGGCGCACCGCTGGTGGTGTCGGTACTGGCAGGCCTGATCGAGGCGCTGGTGATCGGCCTGACGGCGGACGACAAATGGGACTCCCGCTTCAACCCGGCGTCGGGCCGAAGTTCGCGTTCGGGCTGGCCGCTGGCCATCCTCCTGGTGCTGACGCTGGGCTTCGGGGCGATCGCCCTGATCGCGGCGATCGCCCGGGCCTTCGACCTGCTCTACACCGGGGGCGCGTACGGCTGATCCGAGGGCAGGAAAGCTTCCTAGTGGGCGTGCGCGGCTGGCGCTTCGACGGGAGGCGTGCCTTCATGGAAGAGCTGCCGTATCTGTTCGCGCAGTTCCGGCGTGTCCTGGTGCTGGTGCACCGTCACCGCATGCTGAACGGCGGCCTCGATCAATTCCTGGTCATCATCGGCGGCGATCGCGACGGTGCAATGCATGTCACTCGGAAATTCCCTGCAATCGATGTATTTGCGGTTCATGATGCCCCTCCTTCGAGAGTCGGCGCCGGGATGCCGGAACGGCGGCAGGCACCTGCCGCGCCAAGAGTGTTATAGGCGCGCGGCGGGCGAGACACAAGAGGGTTGGCGCGTCGGGACTTGACGCAGATCGAACCGCGGGCCGCATCGCTTCCCCGGAGGAAATCCAGGATGGGAGACGTCTCAGGTGGAAATGCTGCTGGTCTCGAACAGCTGGCAGCCATCGACCTTCCAGCTGCTGTCGTCTTCCTGCTGCATCCAGAAAACCGCTACCCAGACCTTGCCTTCGCTGTCGGTCACCCGGACGATCTGGATCGGCTCGCCCTCGATGACTTCCGGCCGCATGAAGATGGTGTTGCGGTAGCGGTAGATGGGGTTGTACTGCTCCTTGATGAGGCGCAGGAAGCGGTCGGCGGAGCCGAGGATCATCCGCTTTTCCGGCGTGGCGAGTTCGAAGGCGCTGTTGGCATCGTCGTTGGCGAATGCTTCGAGCTGGGACTCGACGACTTCGTGGATCGCAATGGCGTCCGCCGTGGTGATCGCATCCATCGCCCTGCAGAGCGGCGCGGCGAGCGCCGACAGCAATCCGGCCATTACCAGCAAACGTTTCATGACACCCTCCGAGACGCCAAGCAAACGCCAACATTGCGCTTACTGGAGAGAGTCTGGCGGCGGCCCGGAGTTCACTCGTTCAAGGAAAACGGGCAGCCTCGCGGCCGCCCGTTTCACCAAGTGTTGCACTTCGTCAAATCGACCTAGAACTGGTCCTCCGCCAGGGCCAGCACGCCGGCGCTGCCCTCGACGATGGCGGTGCGCAGTCCCGGTGCCTGGGTCAGGAAGTAATCGGCAAAGAAGCGCGCCGTGGCGATCTTGGCCGCGTAGAACCTGGCGTCACCCTCCCCTGCCTTGATCTTGCGTTCGGCCACGAGCGCCGCGCGCGCCATCTGCCAGCCGCCGAGCACGATGCCGGCCATCTTCAGGTAGGTGACGCTGCCGGCGAAAACGCCCTTGATGTCCGACCGCGAATGCGCGACCACGAAATCCACGACCTCTTCCAGCGACTTCGACGCGGCCGCGAGTTGGTTGCGGATCACCGCCAAATCGCCCGACGCATACGCCGACAGTTCTTCCTCGGTGCGTCGCACCTGCGCGAGGATGCCTTTCGCCGTGGCGCCGCCGTCGCGCGCCGTCTTGCGGCCGACGAGGTCGTTGGCCTGGATCGCCGTGGTGCCTTCGTAGATCGGGAGGATGCGGGCATCGCGGTAGTACTGCGCCGCGCCGGTCTCCTCGATGAAACCCATGCCTCCGTGCACCTGCACGCCGGTGGAGGTGACGTCGATGGACAGTTCGGTAGACCAGCCCTTGACGATGGGCACCATGTATTCGTAGAACGCCTGGTTGGCCTTGCGCGCGGCGTCGTCGGCGTGGTGATGGGCCGCATCGTAAGCCGCGGCCGTGACGTAGGCCAGCGCGCGGGCGGCCTCGGTCTGGGCGCGCATGGACATGAGCATGCGCCGCACGTCCGGATGATGGATGATCGCGACCGGGCCGCTCGATCCGGCGAGGTCGCGCGACTGGACGCGGTCGCGGGCATATTGCACGGCCTTCTGGTAGGCGCGTTCCGCCACGCCAACGCCCTGCATGCCGACGGCGAAGCGGGCGGCGTTCATCATGATGAACATGTACTCCAGGCCGCGGTTTTCTTCGCCCACGAGGGTGCCGATGGCGCCGCCATGGTCGCCGAACTGCAGCACGGCGGTCGGGCTGGCCTTGATGCCGAGCTTGTGCTCGATGGACACGCAGTGCACGTCGTTGCGCTCGCCCAGCGAGCCATCCTCGTTGACGAGGAACTTCGGCACGACGAAGAGCGAAATGCCCTTGACGCCTTCGGGCGCGTCGGGCGTCCGTGCCAGCACGAGATGGACGATGTTTTCCGCCATGTCGTGCTCGCCGTAGGTGATGAAAATCTTGGTGCCGAAGACTTTGTACGTGCCGTTGCCTTGGGGCACGGCGCGGGTGCGCACCAGCGCGAGGTCGGAGCCGGCCTGGGGCTCGGTGAGGTTCATCGTGCCGGTCCACTTGCCCGAGACGAGGTTGCCGAGGTAGATCCGCTTCTGCTCATCGCTGCCGGCCGTCAGCAGCGCCTCGATGGCGCCGTCGGTCAGCAGGGGGCACAGGGCGAAGGAAAGATTCGCCGAGTTGAGCATTTCGATGCAGGGGGTCGCCACCAGCTTGGGAAGGCCCTGGCCGCCGAATTCGACGGGGTGCTGCACACCCTGCCAGCCGGCTTCGGCGAAGGCCTTGTAGGCATCGCGGAAGCCCTTGGTGGTGGTGACGGTGCCATCCTTCCAGAAGCTGGGTTCCTTGTCGCCCGCGACGTTGAGTTCGCCGACCACTTCGCTGCAGTACTTGGCGTTTTCTTCGAGGACCGCTTCCACGGTTTCGGGGCTGGCGTCTTCGCAGCCAGGCAGGGCATTCACTTCGGACAGGCCGGCCAGTTCGTTGATCACGAACAGCATGTCCTTCAACGGGGCGACGTAGCTCATCGGGGTCTCCAGATAAGAGAGAGGCAGGAATACCGGGATTGTCCGGCATGATGGAAGAAATTCCTGTCAGCCTTGCGACAATCCCGGCATGCCCGCCCGGTTTTCTTGACGTATTTACTGCGGCGGGATGGCCTCGTGGCCAACCCTTTGTTGTTTGCGCGTGAAACCGCGCTCAGGTCATCAGCCCAGCTGGCTGACGAGCTGCGGCACGAGCTCGAACAGGTCGCCGACGATGCCGTAGTCGGCCACCGAGAAGATCGGCGCTTCCGGATCCTTGTTGATGGCGACGATGGTCTTCGAGTCCTTCATGCCGGCCAGGTGCTGGATCGCACCGGAGATGCCGACCGCGATGTACAGCTGCGGAGCAACGATCTTGCCGGTTTGGCCGACCTGCCAGTCGTTGGGCACGAAGCCGGCGTCGACGGCCGCGCGGGACGCGCCCATGGCGGCGCCGAGCTTGTCGGCCAGCGGTTCGAGGATCTTGAAGTTCTCGCCCGAGCCCATGCCGCGGCCGCCGGAAACGATGATCTTGGCGGCGGTCAGTTCCGGACGGTCGGACTTGGCCAGCTCGCGGTTGACGAAGGACGACTTGCCGAAGTCAGGCGCGGCGGAAATGGTTTCCACGGCGGCGTTGCCGCTGGCGGCGGCGGCGTCGAAGCCGGTGGTGCGCACGGTGATGACCTTCACCGGGTCGACCGATTGCACGGTGGCAATCGCGTTGCCGGCGTAAATCGGACGCTCGAAGGTATCGGGCGAATCGACCTTGATGATCTCGGAGATCTGGCCGACGTCCAGCTTGGCGGCTACGCGCGGCAGGATATTCTTGCCGTAGGCGGTGGCGGGCGCGAGGATGTGGCTGTAGGCGGAGGCGATCGCCAGCACCTGCTCGGCGACGTTCTCGGCGAGGCCGTCGGCGAAATGCGCGGCGTCGGCCAGCAGCACCTTGGAGACGCCGGCGATCTTGGACGCGGCTTCGGCGGCGGCGCCGGCATTGTGGCCGGCAACCAGGACATGGACGTCGCCGCCGCACTGGGCGGCCGCGGTGACGGTGTTGAGGGTGCTTCCCTTGAGCGAAGCGTTGTCGTGTTCAGCAATGACGAGTGCGGTCATGGTGGAAATCCGTATCTGAATGAGTTAGATGACTTTGGCTTCGTTCTTGAGCTTGGAGACCAGCTCGTCGACCGTCTTGACCACGATGCCGGCGGAGCGCTTGGGCGGCTCGGCGACCTTCAGGGTCTTCAGGCGCGGCGTGACGTCCACGCCCAGGTCGGCCGGCTTGACGTTTTCCAGCGGCTTCTTCTTGGCCTTCATGATGTTAGGCAGCGTGACGTAGCGCGGCTCGTTCAGGCGCAGGTCGGTGGTGACGATGGCCGGCAGCTGCAGGGCCACGGTTTCCAGGCCGCCGTCGACTTCGCGGGTCACGGTTGCCTTGTCGCCCTCGACGGTGACCTTGGAGGCGAAGGTGGCTTGCGGCCAGCCCAGCAGCGCGGCAAGCATCTGGCCGGTCTGGTTGCAGTCGTCGTCGATGGCCTGCTTGCCGAGGATGATGAGCTGGGGCTGTTCCTTGTCGGCCACGGCCTTGAGCAGCTTGGCCACGGCCAGCGGCTGCAGTTCCTCGGCGGTCTCGACCAGGATGCCGCGGTCGGCGCCGATGGCCATCGCGGTGCGCAGGGTTTCCTGCGACTGGGTCGGGCCGGCGGACACGGCGATGATCTCGGTGACCTTGCCGCCTTCCTTCAGGCGGGTAGCTTCTTCGACGGCAATTTCATCAAAGGGATTCATCGACATCTTGACGTTCGCGATGTCCACGCCGGTGCCGTCGGACTTGACGCGGACTTTGACGTTGTAGTCCACCACGCGCTTGACTGGTACCAAAACTTTCATAGCTGTGCCCTTGTAAAAAACAATTGACGTTAACGTAAACCAAACCGTGATTATAAAGAGAACTTATCCGTGCGAAAGAATTTAGCACGACCGTTCGTTTAATTGGATGAGAGTATGCCTCATATTGGGGGCGTTGGTCAAAAAAACCGAGTAGAGAATGTCCTCGGGGACCAGGATTGGCGCTGCCCGGACAGCAAAACGGCAAAGGATGGCGTAAACGAAAAAACGCGCCATGCGGCGCGTCAATGGGGAGGATTCCGGCAGGCATCCCTTGTTCGGAAGACCAAGCCTTTCCAGCGAGGAATCTTATTTTCTCTGCATGAAGAAGGTGAACTCGTCGTTGTCCTGGCTTTGTCCGACGAGGACGTTGCCGGTCTGGCGGGCGAAGGCCTGGAAATCCCTGACCGAACCGGGATCGGTGGCGATCACCCGGAGGATCTCGCCGGTCGACATGTCGGCCAGGGCTTTCTTGGCCTTCAGGATGGGCAGCGGACAATTGAGTCCGCGGGCATCCAGGTCTTTGTGAAATTCCATGTTCGTCGTTCACTGCCAAAGAGGTGGGAAAAATTCTACCCTAAATATGGGAGTGCTTGTGCGACGCAACAAGTTAGTAAGTGGAATTTATTAAGATAGTCAGTCTGGCTCAAGACCAGTCAAGGAATTCAACCGGCAATCCGCGGGCTTCCATCCAGTCGGCGACGGCATAGCCGGTCCCGGCCCGCCAGGGTCGAAGTTTCTCGGGCGCAACGAGCCGGTAATCCACCAGTTCCTCGGAAAGCCGGATCGTGCCCGAGGCCTTCACGTGGTAGGCGAGGATGACTTCGTTCTTGCGGACGAACTCATAGACGCCGATGAGCGAGACGGCATCGGCGTCGAGGTTGGTTTCTTCCTTGAGTTCGCGGGCGACGCCCTGCTCCGGCGTTTCGCCGCGCTCCATGAAGCCGGTGATGAGGGCGAACATCTTTTCCGGCCAGGCGGCATTGCGCGCCAGCAGGATACGGCTTTCACCCGATGCGTGGTCACCGATTTCCACCAGGGCGGCGAGCACCGGCAGCGGGTTGTCCCAGTGCGTCCAATGGCCGTCGGGGCAGGCAAGGCGAAGCTTGCCGGCCTCTCCGGTGTCGGCGCGCTGCACCAGGGGCGCAGCGCACATCGGGCAATAGCGGTACTGGAGGGAATCCAAGGCCGGCTCCCGTGATCAGGCGCGCTCGCGAACCCAGCCGGCGACGCCTTCCAGCGCCTTCGGCAGGCCGCTCGGATCGGTGCCGCCCGCCTGGGCCATGTCGGCACGCCCGCCGCCCTTGCCGCCGACCTGCTGCGCGACGAAGTTGACCAGCTCGCCTGCCTTGACCTTGCCGGTCGCATCCTGCGTGACGCCGGCGATGAGGCTGACCTTGCCTTCGTTGACGGCGGCAAGCACGATCGCCGCGGACTTCAGCTTGTCCTTCAGCTTGTCCATGGTCTCGCGCAGCGCCGGCACGTCGGCGCCGTTCAGCGTTGCCGCCAGCACCTTGAGGCCATTGATGTCGACCGCCTTGGCGACGAGCTCATCGCCCTGGCTGGAGGCGAGCTTCGACTTGAGCGTGGCAAGCTCCTTCTCGAGGTTGCGGACCTGGTCCTGGACCTGGGTGATGCGCGCCGACATTTCGGACGGCGTCACCTTGAGGGCGCTGGCCGCGCGGCTGACGGTCGATTCCAGCGACTGCAGGTAGGCCAGCGCATTGTCGCCGGTGACCGCTTCCACGCGGCGCACGCCGGCGGCCACGCCGCTTTCCGATACGATCTTGAAAAGGCCGATGTCGCCGGTGCGCTGCACGTGCGTGCCGCCGCAGAGTTCGCGGCTGGAACCGATGTCGAGCACGCGCACGCTGTCGCCGTATTTCTCGCCGAACAGCATCATCGCGCCGCTCTTCTGCGCCTCGTCGATCGGCATCACGCGCGCCTGGGTCGGATGATTCGACAGGATCTCGGCATTCACCAGCTCTTCGACCTTGCGGATCTGCTCGGCGGTCATCGGGCCGTTGTGGGCGAAGTCGAAGCGGGTGCGCTCGGCGTTGACGAGCGAGCCCTTCTGCTGCACGTGCGCGCCCAGCACTTCGCGCAAGGCCTTGTGCATGAGGTGGGTGGCGCTGTGGTTGCGCACCGTCTTCGCGCGCTTCTCGGCGTCGACCTTGGCATTGACGGCGTCGCCGACCTTCAGCGTTCCCTCGACGATGCGTCCGTGGTGGCCGAACACGTCGGCCTGGATCTTGATCGTGTCTTCCACGAGGAAACGGGAGACGGCATTGCGCAGCTCGCCGGTGTCGCCGACCTGGCCGCCGCTTTCGGCATAGAACGGGGTGTGGTCGAGCACCACCACCGCGTCGTCGCCGGACTTCGCTTCCTGGACCGGAGTGCCGTCGACATAGAGGGCGACCACCTGGGCAGTCTCGTGAATGAGCTTTTCATAGCCGTGGAAAGTGGTCGCGCTGCCGCTGTATTCCAGGCCCTGCGCCATCTTGAACTTGCCGGCTTCGCGCGCGCGCTGGCGCTGCTCGTCGAGCAGCTGGTTGAAGCGCGCCTCGTCCACCGTCACGCCGCGTTCGCGGCAGACGTCGGCGGTCAGGTCGACCGGGAAGCCATAGGTGTCGTGCAGCTTGAAGGCGGTATCGCCATCGATCTGCTGCGCGCCGGTCGCCAGGGCGCGCTCGAGGATTTCCATGCCGTTGGCGATGGTGCGGAAGAAGGCTTCCTCCTCCTGCCTGAGCACCTCGGTCACGCGCTGCCCGCTCTGGCGCAGCTCGGGATAGGCATCGCCCATTTCCTTGACGAGCGCGGGAACCAGCGCGTGGAAGAAGGGCTTGCGCGCGCCCAGCTTGTAGCCGTGGCGGATGGCGCGGCGGGCGATGCGGCGCAATACGTAGCCGCGTCCGGCGTTGCTGGGGATGACGCCGTCGACCACGGTGAAGCTGCAGGCGCGGATATGGTCGGCGATGACCTTCAGCGACGGCGACTCCTTGTCGCAGTCGCCCGCGCCGGCGGCATCGACCGCCTGCTTGGCGGCTGCCAGCAAGTTGACGAAGGTGTCGATTTCATAATTGCTGTGGACGTGCTGCAGCACGGCGGTGACGCGCTCGAGGCCCATGCCGGTGTCGACGCTGGGCTTGGGCAGCTTGTGCATCACGCCCTGCTCGTCGCGGTTGAACTGCATGAACACGTTGTTCCAGATCTCGATGTAGCGGTCGCCGTCCTCGTCGGGAGAGCCGGGAGGGCCGCCGGCAATCTCGGGGCCGTGGTCGTAGAAGATCTCGGTGCAAGGGCCGCAGGGGCCGGTGTCGCCCATCATCCAGAAGTTATCGGAAGCGTAGCGCGCGCCCTTGTTGTCGCCGATGCGGACGATGCGCTCGGCCGGCACGCCGACCGTCTTGTTCCAGATCTCGTAGGCCTCGTCGTCCTCGGCATACACCGTCACCCAGAGCTTGTCCTTGGGCAGCTTGAAGACCTCGGTCAGCAGCTCCCAGGCAAACTGGATCGCATCGTGCTTGAAGTAGTCGCCGAAGCTGAAATTGCCCAGCATTTCGAAGAAGGTATGGTGGCGCGCGGTATAGCCGACGTTTTCCAGGTCGTTGTGCTTGCCGCCGGCACGGATGCACTTCTGCGCGGTGGTCGCGCGCGTATAGGGGCGCTTGTCGAAGCCGAGGAACACGTCCTTGAACTGGTTCATGCCGGCATTGGTGAACAGCAGCGTCGGATCGTCGCCCGGGACCACCGGGCTGGACGGAACGATGGCATGGCCCTTCGATTCGAAGAACTTCAGGAATTTCTCGCGGATTTCAGACGATTTCATGTGCGATCACGGGTGGGTGTGCGATAAACGCCTGATTATACGTGATCGGCCCGCCAGGTCATCAGCCGCTGCGACTTGCCTGGATGGCAAAAGCCCCCGGGGCGGAAGCGGTCCGGGGGCAGGAACAAGGGGGATGCGGACCGGTTCGCCGGCCCTGCGGTCAGCCGCGCAGCTGGACGGGCATCAGCCGTGGTGTTGGGCGTCGTGCTTCTCGCGGTGGATGCGGCGCGACTGGCGGTTTTCGTTCTTCTGGATGCGGGTCTGCTCGGCGGCGCCCACATGGCCATCGCTGCCGGCGCGGGCTTCCTGGCGCGCGGTGCGGGCCTGGCCGTTCTCGAGCTTCGCGGCTTCGTGATTGGTCAGGGAGCCGTTGTTCACGCCGGCTGCGATGCGTTTCTGCTGGTTGATGTCGCGCTGCACGTCCGCCTGCATGCGCTGGCTGGAAGCGGATTGCGGATTGCCGGTCTGGGCGTCATGCTTTTCGGCACGGATGTCGGCGCTGACGCCGTTTTGCATGCGGGTGATGCGGGCCTGTTCGGTGGCGCTCACCGTGCCGTCGCGCATCGCGCGGGATTCAGCCTTGTCGACGGCGGCTTCGCGACGTTCCAGGCGGGCCGCTTCACGGGTGGTCAGCTGGCCGGACTGCAGGCCAGATTCGATGCGGGATTGCTGGTTGATGTTGCGGTTGACGTCTTGCTGCGCGTTCTGCGCGAATGCGGGTGCGGCGGCGACGGCAATGAGGAGGGAAATGGCGCGTACAGTCTTCATGATCTTTCCTTTCGTTGTGGTTGGGGGCATGGGACTGACCCATGCCGCCTACAACGCCGGGACTACGGGAGCGCCGACAAGGCAAATGTAATCGCTGTAACAGGGCGTGTCAGCCGAATTCCGGACCGATGAGATCGATGCGGTCGGTGCAGAAGGCATCGACGCCCCAGCCAAGGATCTCGCGCGCCCGCTCCGGCGTGTTGACGGTATAGCAGAACAGGCCGTAGCCATGCTCCTTGACCATCGCCACCTGGTCGGGCGACAGGTTCTTGTGATTGGTATGGATGGCAACCACGTCCAGCGCCTGCGCCTTGTCGAGCCAGCCCGGCGCCAGCTTGTCGAGAAGGAAGCCGCGGGGAATTTCCGGCGCCGCTTCCTTTGCCGCCATCAGGGCTTCGAAGGAGAACGACGAGAACAATGGCAGGCTGACATCGTTGGTGCCGCGGATGTGGCTTTGCGCTTCCTTCTGGAAAAGCTGGCGGGTCAGTTCGCCGACTACCTGGCCGGTCTCGACTTCATGCAGGGGCGCAGGCTTGATTTCGACGTTCATCCAGATCCGGTTTTCCTTGCAGAAAGCCACCACGTCCTCATAGCGCGGCACCGGCTCGCCGGCGAACGACGGACCATGCCATGCGCCCGCGTCCATGGCCGCGAGGCTTGCGGCGGTCGTGTCGGCGACATTGCCCGCGCCGCGCACCGTCCTGCCGAATTGCGGATCGTGCATCAATACCGGGATGCGGTCGGCGGACAGCATCACATCGAACTCGACGGCATGGAAGCCGTGCTGCAACCCGCAGCGCATTGCCGCAAGGGTATTCTCGGGCGCAAGGGTGCCGCCACCGCGGTGTGCAACGATTTTCGGATAAAACCACATGGCTTGATCTATCTCTTGGAATGAAGCTGGACAATACGTAGTCTAATGCCAATTCTAATCTGTAGGCGACGGCCTGACGGCGAAGGCTCCGGTTCGCGGATGGCCGGCTTGAAGGCGTCGTGCCATGCATGTCACGAGACCGCACCACCGCCCATTCCATCCAGCCGCCCTCCTTTCCGATCGCCGCCGGCGAGGAATCCATCGAGAGCGAACGCGCCCAGCAACTGTTCGATGCCCTGCCCGAGCCGCTCGCGGTCTGCGCGCGCGACGGTATGCTGCATTACGCAAACCCGCCCTTCGTCGAACTCATGACCGCCGGCGCCGGCCAGGACATCGGCAGCCAGCTGACCGCCCTGGTGCACCAGGATGACCACGACGCCCTGCTTGCCGCGCTGGAATCCGGCATGAACACGCGCATCGCCTTCCGGGTCCGGCGGCGCGACGGACGCTGGCGGCAGGTGGAAGGACGCTGCGGCGTGCTGCCCGGCGCCGAAGGCGCGGCCGTGCTGATCCTGCACGATGTCACCGAGGAACGCGAGGCGCTGGCCGGCGTGGAATCGGACAACCGGCGCCAGTTGCATTACCTCAACAGGCTGCTGCATCTCGCGCGCCGGCCGCCTTCCCATTTCGAGTCCGACCTCAAGCTGGTGCTGAAGTGCCTGACGAAGGCATTGGGCGCGCAGCATTGCGCCTACTGGGAGGTGGGCGACGATCCGCTGCTCACGCGCTGCGTACTGGCCTACGACGACGTGCAGCAAAACCTGCTCGGCGGCCCGGAACTGGAAAGCATTGAATCGCTGCATGCGCTGCTGGCGGACGTGGCGCGGGATGGCAAGGCGCTGGTCGCTGATAATGTCGACATGCAGCCGCGCACCGCCCTCGCCTTCGAATACTTCCACGCGATGGCCATCAAGGCCGCCGTATTGCATCCGCTCGAACCCGAAAGCGGCACCGCGGCCGCGGGCGGCGTGCTCATCCTGTCCGGCATGCACCAGGCCAGGCACTGGCGCAAGGACGAGGTCGACCTCGTCGAGCAGGCCGCGGCTATGCTGGCGTCGAGCATGGCGCGTTCGCAGCGTCCACGCAACGACAACCGCCATGGCGCCCACCGCGACCGGCTGACCGGCTTGCCGAACCGCCATTTCCTGCTCGACCACGCGGGCGACCTGTTCCCGCGCGTGAGCAACAGCTCGCACGCGCTGGCCGCCTTCCTGGTCGACGTCGACGGGTTCCGCAAGGTGAACGAAAGCCATGGCCACGCGGTCGGCGACGAACTCCTCCAGGCCATTGCGCTGCGCCTGAAGCACATCGTGCGCAAGGACGACATGCTGGTGCGCATGGGCAACGACCAGTTCATGCTGCTCGCGCGCAATCTCGGCGACATGCGCGTGGCCGACGACATCGGGCAGGAAATCGTCGACACGCTTCAGGATGCGTTCGCGCTTCAGGGTGGCAGCGTGAACATCACGGCCAGCGTCGGCGTGGCCCTGTATCCGCTCGACGGCAACGACTTCGACACGCTGCACAAGCATGCCCAGATCGCGATGGCGAACGCCAAGTCCGGCGGGCGCAACCGTTACCGCATGTACAGCCCGCGGCTTGCGCATCGCGTCGAGGGCAAGTCGGTGGCGGACAGCGAGCTGCGCCGCGCGATCCGCGAGAGCGAGCTGCAGCATTACTACCAGCCGCAGATCGACCTGCGCACGGGCCAGATCCGCTGCGTGGAGGCGTTGCTGCGCTGGCGCCATCCGGTGCACGGCATGATGCTGCCCGCCGGCTTCCTGCCGCTGGCCGAGGAGTCGGGCCTGATGCCGAACATCACGTCCTGGGTGGTGCGCGAAGCATGCGCCCAGCTGCGGCGCTGGAAGGAAGCGGGGCATGAACTCGTCATGGCGGTCAACCTGTCGACCACGCAGATGATCGACAAGGCACTGATCGCCACACTGGAAGACGCGCTGGAACGCAACAACCTCGCCGGCACGCAGCTCGAGCTCGAGATCAGCGAAAGCACCGCCATGCGCCAGGATGCGATGAGCACCGCGCTGCTGGCGCGCATCGCCGACATGCGCATCGGCCTGTCGATCGACGATTTCGGCACCGGCTACTCCAACATGGCGTACCTGAGGCGCTATCCGGTGCATAAGGTTAAAATCGACCGCAGCCTGGTGGACGGGCTGCCTGCGGCAGGGGATGAAAGCGCGGTGACCGACGCGATCATCTCGATGGCGCAGGCGCTCGGCCTGGAGGTGGTCGCGGAGGGTGTGGAATCGCAGGCACAGCTGGATTACCTGCGCTCGCATGGCTGCGGCATCGCCCAAGGCTATTATTTCACTCAACCGCTCTCGGAAGAACAATTCAACCCATGGCTGATTCGCCACTGAACTCGACGTTACCCGGGCTGCCTGCCGCGCCCGCCAGGGCCCTCGGACACATCCGCGTGCTCGACCTGACCCGCGTGCTCGCCGGCCCCTGGTGCGCCCAGAATTTCGCCGATCTCGGCGCCGACGTCATCAAGGTCGAGCGTCCCGGCGCCGGCGACGATACCCGCTCCTGGGGCCCGCCCTACCTGCGCGACGCCGAGGGACGCGACACCAGCGAAGCCGCCTACTACCTCGCCGCCAACCGCGGCAAGCGCTCGGTGACGGTGGACATTGCCACGCCCGAGGGCCAGGAAATGATCCGCTCGCTGGCACGGCAGTCCGATGTCGTGCTCGAAAACTACAAGGTCGGCCAGCTGAAGAAATACGGCCTGGACTACGATTCGCTGAAGCGCGAGAAGCCTGATCTCATCTACTGCTCGATCACCGGGTTCGGCCAGTCCGGACCCTACGCCCAGCGCGCCGGCTACGACTTCATCGTGCAGGGCATGGGCGGATTCATGTCGCTCACCGGGGAGCGCGATGAACTTCCCGGCGGCGGGCCGCAGAAGGCGGGCGTGGCGATCTCGGACCTGATGACCGGCATGTACGCCACCATCGCGGTGCTGGCGGCGCTGAGCCATCGCGACCGCACCGGCGAGGGCCAGTACATCGACATGGCGCTGCTGGACGTGCAGGTCGCCATGCTGGCCAACATGAACACCAATTACCTCGCCAGCGGCACGCCGCCAGTCCGCTGGGGCAATGCCCATCCGAACATCGTTCCCTACCAGACCTTCGCCACCGCCGACGGCCACATCATCGTCGCGGTCGGCAACGATGGTCAGTACCGCCGCTTCGTCGAGGCCGGCGGCTGCCCGGAACTGGCGGCGGACGAGCGCTTCGCCACCAATCCGATGCGGGTGCGCCACCGCAGCACGCTGGTGCCGCTGCTGGCCGAGATGGTCAGGCGCAAGACCAAGCAGGAATGGATCAGCCTGCTGGAGACCGCCGGCGTGCCATGCGGCCCCATCAACAACCTGGACGAAGTGTTCGACAATCCGCAGGTGCAGGCGCGCGGCTTGCGCGTCGACCTGCCCCATCCCTCCGGCGGCAAGGTCAAGCTGGTGGGCAGCCCCATGCGCATGTCGGCCACCCCGCCCGCCTACGACCGGCCGCCGCCGCTGCTCGGCGAACATACCGCGGACGTGCTTCGCGACCTGCTCGGCAAGGATGAGCAGGAGATTGCCAGCCTCAGGCAGCGCGGCATCGTCTGAACCGCGCCGGCGCGGCATCCATTCGCTCCGCATTTCGGCGGTTTCGCTCCATGCGCCGGGCGATTCGTCGCTCCCCGCTGGCTGGCGCCGGCGGGTTTCCCGACAATGTCTCCATCGCCATTCCCGCACCGGAGACCGCCATGCAAGCCAGCCTCGCCTTCACTCCCCTCATCCTGATCCACGTCGCGGCCGCCGGCGGCGCGCTGGTGCTCGGCGGACTGACCCTGGCGTTGCGTAAGGGCACCGCGATGCACAAGCTTTTCGGCCGGCTGTGGGTGGTGCTGATGCTGGTCGCGGCCCTGGTGTCGTTCGGCATCCAGCGCTCCGGGCATTTCTCCGCCATCCACGTGCTGTCGGTCATCACCATCGTGAGCGTCAGCGCGGCCATCGTCGCGGCGGCCCGGGGCCGCATCTCGGCGCACCGCCGCGGCATGACCGCGGTCTATGCCAGCCTCGTGGTTGCCGCGATTTTCACCCTGCTTCCCGGCCGTCGCCTCGGCGACCTGCTCTGGAACGCGGTCGTATTGGCGCAAGGTTGAGATACCATTGCTCCTGGCAAACCCCTGATCCTTGACGAGACGGCCCGCCGGGCGGGCCCGAACCGAAACCGAGATAGCGCCGCACACCATGTCCCCCCTCGACCTTGCCCACCCGCATCCGCGCCTGCGCCGCTTTGCCATCGACTTCGTGATTACCTGCGTCATCGACCTGGTGATCGCGATGGTGATCACCTACGTCGTCCATCCCGGCGGTTCCCTGTGGGGCAACTTCCTGGTGTCGTTCTGGATCGGCGCCTTCGCGGTCACCATCATCGACGGCGGGCGCCTGCTGTTCTGGGGCCTCGGGCGGCCGTCGATGGTGCCCTTCGTGTTCCTGCTTCTTGGCGGCATGGTGTTTTCCCAGCAGGCGGGAACCTACGTCGCCCTCAGCCTGCTCGGCGAAACGCCGGAGCGCCTCTCGCGCGGCCTGGGGGACAACGTCGTCGGGTACTTCCTGATCACCCTGCTGGTGGGGATTTCCATCACCTGGTTCTTCTGGAACCGCGGCACGGTCGCCTTGCTGCGGGCGCAGGCTGAGGCCGAGAAGGCGCGCGCCGCATCGATAGAGAAGCAAGCCCTGCAGGCGCAGCTGCAGATGCTGCAGGCCCAGGTCGAGCCGCACATGCTGTTCAACACGCTGGCGAACCTGCAGGGCCTGATCGCGATCGATCCGCCGCGCGCGCAGCAGCTGCTGGACCAGCTTATCCAGTACCTGCGGGCGACCCTGTCGTCCTCGCGCACGGAAAGAACTTCCCTGGCGCAGGAATTCATCCTGCTGGAAGCCTATCTCAGTCTGATGCAGGCGCGGATGGGCGCGCGCCTGTCGCATGCGCTCGATTTGCCGCATGAACTGGGAAGCTTCAAGGTGCCGCCGATGCTGCTGCAGCCGCTGGTGGAGAACGCCATCAAGCACGGGCTGGAACCCAAGGTGGAGGGCGGCAGCGTCAGCGTGCGGGCAAGGCGCGAGGATGGCATGCTGGTGCTGACGGTCGCCGACACCGGGCGCGGACTGGACGCCCCGGCGCAGGACGGCACGCGGGTCGGCGTCGCCAACCTGCGCGAGCGCCTGCAGGTGTTGTACGACAGTCGCGCCTCCTTTACTCTGGAACCCAACGCGCCGGAGGGCGCCATCGCCACCTTGAGGATACCCGCATGACCACATTCCGCGCCCTGGTCGCAGAAGACGAACCCATCCTGGCCTATACCCTGGTGCAAACGCTCGGCCGCCTGTGGCCGGAGCTGCAGATCGGCGGCGTGCTGGAAAACGGCATCGCCGCCGTGCGCGAAGCCCTGGCGCAACGGCCCGACCTGCTCTTCCTCGACATCAAGATGCCGGGAAAGACGGGCCTGGAGGCAGCCCAGGAACTGGCCGAGGACTGGCCGGAGGATGTGCCGTTTCCCTTGCTGGTGTTCGTGACCGCCTACGACGAATTCGCGCTGCAGGCCTTCGATCATGCCGCCGCCGATTACGTGCTCAAGCCGGTCAGCGACGCGCGTCTCTCGAAGACGGTGGAGCGCCTGAAGGCGCGCCTGCAGAAGAACGATGACCGCAATGCCGAGCTCGAGCGCATCGTGGGCCAGCTTCGCACGCTCATGCCGGCAGGGATGGCGCCGGAAAAGCTGACCGTCATCAAGGCCGCGGTGGGCAACCAGGTACGCATGATTCCGGTGGACGACGTGGTGTATTTCGAAGCGGCCGACAAGTACGTCAACGTGGTCACCCATGACAGCGAGTCGCTGATCCGCCTGAGCCTGAAGGAACTGCTGCCGCAGCTCGATGCCGAGCGTTTCTGGCAGGTCCACCGCGGCACCGTGGTGAACATGCGCTGCATCCAGTCGGCGGTGCGCGACGACACCGGCAAGCTCACGCTCAGCCTGCGCGGCAGGAAGGAGAGCCTGCCGGTCAGCCGCGTCTTCGCCCACCTCTTCAAGCAGATGTGATCAGGACGCGAAGCGGTAGGCGCCGAACAGCGCCAGGATGAGCGGCAAGGTGGCCATCGCGAGCAGGGCCACGGTCTGCAGGGACATCGCATGGCCATAGCGGCGCTTCCACGTCACCACGCTCGCCGTGGCGACGAGGTAGCAGAACGCACCGAGGGCCACCGGTCCGGCCAGGCCGGGCACGTGCCCGGCCACGACCACGACGCCGAACAGCGTGGCGGTAACGAACGCCAGGATGGCGGCGATGTAGATCAGCCAGGGAGTCAGACCTTGCCTCGGCTGGTGCATGGCAAGCATGGCCTCGCGGGATTGCAGCAGGTCGTGCTGCAACAAGAAGACCAGCAAAGGTTCGATCTGCCGATATTGCAGCAACCCGGCGCCTGCCGCGGCGACGAGGTCTTCGCGTCGAATTTTCATTGCTACTCCTGCGTGTTTTTGTTTTCTTCGGGACTGCGTGCGCAAGCGCGAAAGCTGCATTGGAAACGGCTTTGCGCCCGTTCAAGGAAGTCGCCCCTGCGTTTCACCGCGCTCATGAAGACCGTGGCAAAACCACGTTCTTGTCAAAAATGCACGGAATGATTAAATCGGTTTTCAAGCCGCGAGAAATAGATTTTGATCAAACGCGCCCGCATGTTCCTGATCTGAAAACAGCCTTATTCCATGCGGCTTAACCTGGAGCAAACCTTGTGTCGCGCGGCATCATTCCTGCGGGAAGCACTCCTTTCCGGCAGGCTACGCGGCGCTGAAAACGACAGGCGCGAAGCGCCCGTCCGGACATGTTTCTTCCGCGCCGCGCAAGGCAGCATCCGGCGCCGCCGGGACGCGGAAGAGGGCCGGTATCGGGGCGGCCCGGCGACGGCATGGAAGCTTGCGCGCGACCGACTACGGTAAAATGCCGGAT
Organism: Noviherbaspirillum galbum; assembly: GCF_010974945.1. Taxonomy (GTDB): domain Bacteria; phylum Pseudomonadota; class Gammaproteobacteria; order Burkholderiales; family Burkholderiaceae_D; genus Noviherbaspirillum; species Noviherbaspirillum galbum. The sequence continues at coordinate 307,655 of NZ_JAAIVB010000012.1, forward strand.
CACTCATTCTCCAACGCGGTTCGCTCTCTCTTTCATGACTGATACGAAAAACACGGCGGACGCGACCGCCGGCTCCAACTTCCTGCGCGGCATCATCGAGGCCGACCTCGCGTCGGGCAAGCATGCTAGCCGCACCACCGTCAACGGCACGCCGCTGCCTCCCGTGGTCACCCGTTTCCCGCCCGAGCCCAATGGCTACCTTCACATCGGCCACGCGAAATCCATCTGCCTGAACTTCGGCCTGGCACGCGATTACGGCGGACGCTGCACCATGCGCTTCGACGACACCAACCCGACCAAGGAAGAACAGGAATACGTCGATGGCATCCTCGACGCGGTGAAGTGGCTTGGCTTCGACTGGAAGGACCAGTCGGGCGAGCACCTCTACTTCGCCAGCGACTACTTCCCGCAGATGTACCACATGGCCGAATACCTGATCCAGTCGGGACATGCCTACGTCGACAGCCAGAGCGCGGAACAGATGGCCGCCAACCGCGGCAGCTTCTCCGAGCCCGGAAAGAATTCGCCCTACCGCGACCGGCCGGCGCAGGAATCGCTCGACCTGTTCCGCCGCATGAAGGCCGGCGAGTTCAAGGATGGCGAGCACATCGTACGCGTGAAGATCGACATGGCTTCGCCCAACATGAACCTGCGCGACCCGGCGATCTACCGCATCCGCCACGCGCATCACCATCGCACCGGCGACGAGTGGTGCATCTACCCGATGTACGACTACGCGCATCCGATCGAAGATGCCATCGAACATGTCACCCACTCCGTCTGCACGCTGGAATTCCAGGATCACCGCCCCTTCTACGACTGGCTGCTGGAGCGGCTGACCGAGGGCGGCTTCTTCAAGCGTCCCCTGCCCTACCAGTACGAATTCGCGCGCCTCAACGTCACCTACGTCATCACCAGCAAGCGCAAGCTGCGCCAGCTGGTCGAGGAAAACATCGTGGATGGCTGGGACGATCCGCGCATGCCCACCATCGTCGGCATCCGCCGCCGCGGCTTCACGCCGGAATCGCTGCAGCTGTTCTGCGACCGCACCGGCACCACCAAGTCCGACGGCTGGACCGACTACGGCATGCTGGAAGCGGCGGTGCGCGACGACCTCGACCCCAAGGCGCCGCGCGCCACTGCGGTGCTGCGTCCGCTCAGGCTCGTGATCGACAATTTCCCGGAAGGCCTGTCGGAGGAGTGCAGCGCGCCGGTGCATCCGCACCATCCCGAGCGCGGCCATCGCCACTTCCCGATCACCAAGGAGCTGTGGATCGAGGAAGAAGACTTCACCGAGACGCCGCCCAAGGGTTACTTCCGCCTCTACCCGGGCAACAAGGTGCGCCTGCGCTACGGCTACGTCGTCGAGTGCACCGGCTGCGACAAGGACGAGCATGGCCGCGTGATCGCGGTACATTGCAATTACTTTGCCGATTCCAGGAGCGGCACGCCGGGCGCGGACAACTACAAGGTCAAGGGCAACATCCACTGGGTCAGCGCCAGCCATGCGCTGGAAGCGGAAGTGCGCTTGTACGACCGCCTCTTCACCGATCCGCAGCCCGACGCCGGCGGCAAGGACTTCAAGCTCGCGCTGAATCCCAAATCCAAGGAAGTCATCACGGCCTACCTCGAACAGGGCATGCGTGCCGCGCTGCCCGACGAGAAGTTCCAGTTCGAGCGCCACGGCTACTTCGTCGCCGACCGCGTGGATTCGACGCCGGGCAAGCCGGTGTTCAACCGGGTGGTGACGCTCAAGGACAGCTGGGGCAAGTAAGCCGATTCGACCCGGGCCGCCCGCGATCTTCGCCGGGCGGCCGCCTCATGCCATGACTGCCACCGCCAGCCACCTCGATACCTGGACCGCGTTCCTGACCGGGAAGGACATCCCGGTCATGCGCAGCACCGTGAAGGCGCTGGACGTCGCGCGCAAGCGCCTGCACCGCATCGGCGTGCGCGACATCGCCGACATCGTGCTGAAGGACCCGCTGATGACGCTGCGGGTGCTGCGCTTCGTCGGCCTGCGCCGCGGCAAGCGGCAGGAACAGGAACTGGCGAACGTCGAGCATGCGATCATCATGATCGGCGTCGAACCCTTCTTCCATCATTTCGCCAGGCATGACATCGTCGAGGACCAGCTCAAGCCGCATCCGCAGGCGCTGCTCGGCCTGCTGCGACTGGTGCAGCGCGCGAGGCGGTCCGCCCGCTACGCGCTGGACTGGGCGGCATGGCGACAAGACTTGAACTGCGAGGAAATCGCCGCCGCCGCGCTGATGCAGGACATTGCCGCGATGCTGGTGCACGCCCTCACCCCGAACAAGGCCGCGCAGCTCGACAATCTCGGCAAGACCCATCCGCAGGCCAGCGCGGCACAGCGAGAGCGCGCGGTGCTGGGCACGACGCTCGCCGAATTGCATGCGCGGCTGTGCCGCGAATGGAAGTTGTCGGCATTGCTGGCGAGCCTGGACGACCCGGGCTGCGCGGCGCAACCGCGCGTGCGCAACGTCAGGCTGGCGCGCGACCTCGCGATGCATGCGGCCGGCGGCTGGGACGATCCGGCGATACAGCCGGCGCTTGAACAGGATTTCCAGGCGATCGCGGCCCTGATGAGCATCGACGACGCCACGCTGCGGCTGCGTCTCGGCCTGCAGCCCCGCAAGGCCGTCGAGCCGGACACGCCGGAAGAGCCACGCCAGGCTCCCGGTCAAGGCACCTGATGCCGCATCGGGAGCCTGCGCCGCTCCCTCAATGCGGCATCGCGCCGCGCAGGAAATCGCCCGCCATCCGCAGGTCCTGCACGAAGCGCTCGAACGCCTCCTGCTTGTATTCGTCGGGAATGCGCAGCAGGTAGGAAGGATGCACGGTGATCACCAGCCTTCCCTGCTCGCCGAATGGCATGAACCGCCCGCGATTGGCTTCAACCGACGTGGCCTTGCCGAGCAGGGAACGGGCCGCGCTCGCCCCCATCGCCACCACCAGTTCCGGATGCACGATCTTCAGCTCGCGGTCCAGCCATTGATGGCAAGCCGCGATTTCCCCGTCGGCGGGCTTCTTGTGCAGCCGGCGCGTGCCGCGCATCTCGAACTTGAAATGCTTGACCGCATTGGTGACGTACACCGCGTCCCGGTCCACGCCGGCCTCCCGCAGGGCGCTGTCGAGCAGCTGGCCTGCCGGCCCGACGAATGGATGACCCTGCCGGTCTTCCTGGTCGCCCGGCTGCTCGCCGACCAGCATCACGCGCGCGGTCTCCGATCCTTCGCCGAAGACGGTTTGCGTGGCCGGCGCCCACAAGGGACACGCGGTGCAGCCTTCCGCGGCGGCACGCACGACTTCCAGCGAGCCGGATTCCGGCGCAATCTCGACGACGGGCTGCCTGGCTGTGCGCGGCTTGCGCGGCGTGGAAGACGGCTGCCGTGGCTGGCTGCCGGAAGGAATGGATGGCATGGGTAACTCCTGCGAATGCACGCGTTACCCATGAGATTGTGATGCGGGGAGTTTGTTTCAGTAATGCTTGCGCACGATTTCGCCGAAGGCTTCCTCTGCGCTCTTGCCCTTGCGCATGAGCTCGGTGATTTCCTCGGTGTGCTGCGAAATCGTGGGCGGCAGCGTGGCGCGGTTGTTCTTGAAGTATTCATAGCGCTGCGCCGCGAACTGCTCTTCGAGGCGGGCCGCCGCCGTGCGCGGGACACCGGTGGCGCCCGAAGCCGCGCGCGATGCCGGCCGCGCCGCGCGGGTGGTACCGGAGGTCAGGCGCATGCCGCTGATCGCGGACTTCACCTGCTCGATGGTGAACGTGCGCGTCGCGTTCGCGCCGGTAAATTCATCGCCTTCCGGCCGCCACAAGTGGTGGTTGCGGTCGAAGGACATTTTCTTGCCGTCCTGGTTGGTCAGCTGGTAGCAGGGTTCCGCACCGCCCGTCACGAGGGAAAACTGCACGTTCTCGCCATAGTCGCTCATTTTCTCCATGACGCCCTTCAGGAAGTCGACGGGGAGCGAATCGAAATTGCCGTTCCAGCGTTTGCCTTTGGATGAAGCCAATCTAGTCTGCCTTTGGAAAAATGGATTGCATGGATGCCGGCGGCGCGGGCGCATAACGTACGGCGCGGACAGCGGAACGCGCCGGGATGGCGCCGCAACAGGGCTGGTGGCGGCGCGCCTTCGGACATGGAATGGAATTCGCCATTTTACCGTTCGCGACAGGCAAGGACAATTGATGATTTGCGGCAAGGCACTGCGCATGATGTGTTCGCGCTTGCCTCCCCTCCGCTCCGGTGCCGGTATACTCCCGGCTCCCAACCTTCTTCATTGCCCTCCCCATGACGACACTCGACCAGTTTCTTCAACGCCTGGCGCAGTCCCCGGACAGCATCCAGTTCAGCGACACGATGGATGTCATCGCCGCGCACTACGATTACACGCCGGCCGCATTCAGCAACGGCGCCGTGCGCAACGAGGCCGGCCAGAACGCCGGCTCCTGCAAGATCCTCGCCTTCGGCTTGCTGACCCGCCTTCCCGAGCAGCAGGTGCTCGCCTGCTTCGGCGACTATTACCGCAAGGACGTGCTGCAGAACCCGGACGGCGCGGACCACCAGAACATCCGCAATTTCATGAAGTCGGGATGGGCCGGCGTCCGCTTCGACGCGCCGGCCCTGGCCGCCAGGGCAGCCTGATTCCGCCGGCGCGATGCCGGCGTCAGGATGGACCGTTCAGGGCACCCAGTTGGGGCCGGAACTCGGGCGCAACTCCGACAGCGCGGTATGCACGTTGGCCATGCGCAGGAAGCGTTCCTCCGTGGTCGGGTCCTGCAGGTGCAGCAGCTGGCCGGCCATGATGTCGTAGATCGGAATGTCGCCCGCGGGATGCGCGCACAGCCGGTACATCGGCCTGCCGGTCGCGCCCAGCACGTCGATGTTGGCGAAGGACGCCACCCGGATGCGGTAGCGCGTGCCGGTGCTTCCGCCGATCACGTGGAAATACCGCAGGGTGCGGAATTCCTGCCGCTGCTCGGTGTCGAGAAGCCCGGTCAGCAGGCCCAGCGCGCGGCGCTTGGCGCATCGCGCCCGGCGCGCTTCCTCGATGAGCATCTGCTCGTTGTGGCGCCGCGCGGCAAGCACCTGGTCGCGCAGCCATCCGACCAGCCGCGATATGCGGAAGGTCCCTGCCCTCTGGCAAGACGCGCCGTCATGCACGTGCGAGCGCGACAGGCGCTGGCGTACCGCGCGCCAGGCGCCATCCAAGGCCGGCATGGGCTCAGCCTCCGACGGTCTTGGGAACCATCACCAGCTCTTCCATGGTCGGGTCGAACTCTTTCATCGAGTGCTTCGCTTCAGCTTTCGTCGTCGAGCCGAACGCCGTATAGCCGTTCTTGACCAGCTCGTCGAAGGTTTCCTGCGCATTCAGAATTTCATCCAGCTTGGCCGTATCCCAGGTCAGCTGCTTGTGACCGGAGCGGTCCATGATATTCATCTCGCAGATCTTCGATGCGGGGGCCTTGTTCATCGCGTACTCCTTGCCGGCTGGCAGTTTGAGAATGAGGTGATCTCCCTGATTGATCTCCGTTTCCGGCAACCCACCGCAATCGCAACGTGCAGGATGCCCGATGCGGGTTGCCGTGATTCTCGTGCCTGTGACAGGAGTCGTGTTTCTTGTAGTGACCACAATTCACGCGACAAGATCGATGCGCCACGCCATCATCCGTGATCTAGATCAAGGGCCGGTGGAGCGGCCCGTTTCGCCGTGCATCCTGCCTCGACCTGCCGCGGCGGGATGCACGGCAGGGCGCGCGATCGTACAATGCATGGATCCTTCACCCATGCCACGACCATGCCGCCCTCCGCCCTGCCCGCCCGCAACGTCTACAACGAGCCGATCGTGCCCTGCTCCTTTTCCCCGGTGACAGGCTTCTTCCGGGACGGCTGTTGCCGCACCGGCGACGAGGACGTCGGCATGCATGCGGTCTGCGCCGTGATGACGGAAGACTTCCTGCGCTTCAGCCGCGAACGCGGCAACGACCTGTCCACGCCGAGGCCGGAATGGGGCTTTCCCGGGCTGAAGCCGGGAGATCAGTGGTGCCTGTGCACGGCGCGCTGGCATGAAGCCTTTCTCGCGGAAGTGGCGCCGCCGGTGGTGTTGGAGAGCACCAATCTCCAGGTGCTGGAAGAGATTCCCCTCGGGGTGCTTGAACGGTTCGGGGTCGAGAGGGAATGAGCGTCGCTGCTGCTCCTCAGTCCCGGAACCACACCATCTGGTGCGTCGTTGCCAGCAGGCTGCCGCGAGGCGACCACAGCACCGCCTCCTGGTCGTAATACCCTCGGTAGAAACCGTTCGCGCGCGACCGGCCGAACGCGGCGAGGCACTGCTCGTTCGCCAGCGCCTCCCCGTCGATGTGGAAGTTGATGCTCAGGCTGACGGTGGAAATCGGCCTGGGCGCGCCCTTGCGCACGAACAGGCGCGGCGCGAAGGAGTCGCAATAGGCTGCGAGCGAAGGAAAGTCGACCGGCCGCGGCGGCAGGTCGCTGATCCAGCACTGCGTGAGGCTGCTGTCGCCGCCCTGGAGCGGATGGGAATCGACGTAGCGCATGGCATACCGCTCCAGGAAGGGAACGTTGGCCGGCGGCGTCTGGCGCTCCAGCGTTTCCGGCGGCGGCGCGGCCGGCATGCGCGACTCGCTGTCCGACCAGGTGTCGCGGCGCACCGCGAATACCGCGGTGCCGGTCAGCAGCGGTGAATCATCGCCTTGCTGGCGGATGGACATGGCCCAGTGCTGCGTCGAGCGTCCGGTGCGTATCGGCGAGACCTCGACCAGCATCGGTCCCTTCTGGATCGGTCCGGCAAAATTGACGGTCATCGCCAGCGGATCGCCGAGGCGCTGCGGATGCTGCAGGATGGCATTGAGGACGAGCGCGACGGTGGTGCCGCCGAAGGGGGAGATCGCGTTCCAGTACGGCTCCGAGGTATGCGCCAAGTAGCGCATCGTTGCCAGTCCGCCCGACGGCGCGGACAGGTCGAGGGAATCGTCAGCCTGGAGCTGGATGGCGCGGTCGAAATCGTGGTCGTTCATGGGCAGGAATCAGGGCAGCGTGGTCGGTTAAAATCGTACGGTCGTACGTTTTTAATCATAACCGACTTCCGCGCCGCCTGCCCTCGGCATATCCAGCCCCTGCCACGGCTGGATATGCCGGGCAAGGGCGGCGATGCGCCTCGCGTGTCAGCGCCCGATGCCGTTGGTCGGACCTTGGTTGCCCGGGCCGCTGGGCGATCCGCTCGATCCGCTGCCCAGCGTGCCGGAACCCGGCGAGGTCGGACTGGTGCCGACGCCCAGACCGGAGGAGGTGCGGCCCGTACCGCTGGTGCCGCTGGTATTGCCCGGCATGCCGGATGCTCCCGCCGTCCCGGCGCCGCCGGTGGCATTCGTCGCGCCGGTGGTGCCCGCGGTGCCGGAGGCGCTCGCGCCGTTCGTGCCGGAGCCGCTGGTGGAGCCGACGGGCGCGCAGTCGCGGCTGCCCATTCCTGCGGATGCGGTCGTGCCGCTCGCGCTGCCCATGCTGCCCATCGATCCGGAAGAGGCGCCGGACATGCCGCTGGTCCCGGTCGGCCCTCTCACCATGCCGGCAGGGCAATCCGAACTCGCCCCGGACGCCGAGGTGCCTTGCGTGCTCGAGGTGCCCGACGCGCTGGAACCGGTTCCGCCGCCCGTGGCAGCGTTGCTGCTGGAACCGCTGGGCGCGGCCGCCGCCGGCGTGGTGGGTTCCACGCTGCTGCCGGTGCCGCGCGTGGCGGAACTGATGCCCGAGGTGCTGGGCGCGGTGCTCTGCGCCATGGCCATGCCCGCGCAACCGAGCAGCGCTGCCAGCAATGTCATGCTTGCCTGCGTCTTCATGCGTTTCTCCAGAAATGAGACCAAAGCTTGTGACGTCGCAAGGAGCATGCCATCAAGCCAATCATGACCGGATCATGCGGCTTCGGGCGGAGCGCATGGCGCGGGATGCCCGGGGCGAAGGCGGAGGGAACCGGCGGCATGCAAAAGCTGCACCCGAGAAGATGATTTTTCATGGTGTGGAACACGATGGACCTGCCGGCTGACGGCAGCGATGACGCCCGGAAAGCGGCTTCGCTCACAGTGTTGTCAATTCGGTACAGGCCGGAGCAACTTTCCTTGACCCATCGAATGACCTCCCGTAGTTTCCCTAGTCTGGCTTTCCCCCTTACATCTCCGCCTTGGGCGTCACCTGCACGGCATCCGCGACAAGGCACAAGCGCATTTGCTTCTGGCTCATGAAAACAAGATTTGAAGCAGACCCGATCGACTGGAAAATTCTCGCCCTGCTCCAGCGGGATGCCAGGATCACCAACACCGGGCTCGGCAAGGCGGTGGGCCTGTCTGCTTCCGCCGTGGCGGCGCGCATCCGGGTCATGGAGGAAGCGGGAGTCATCGAAGGGTACTCGGCGCGCGTGAATGCGCGTGCCCTGGGCCAGGAAATCACCGCCTTCATCCGCGTGCGCACGCCGCATGACAAGATCAAGCAATGCCTCAAGGCCTTCGCGGCCATGCCCGAAATCCTGGAAGCCCATCGCATTGCGGGCGATGACTGCTTCATGGTGAAGGCGAGCTTCTCCGAGATGCCGCACCTGGAAGCCACGCTCGACGCGCTTGCGCGCTTCGGTCCCGTGACGACGTCACTGGTGCTGGATTCCTATCCCCCCAAGCCGCTGCAAGCCCGCAAATAGGCTCAGTCTTCGGACGCGATTTGCCGCAGGGCGTGCTCGAACGCCTCCACCGGCTGGCCGCCCTGGATGAGGTAACGGTCATTGACGATCACCGCGGGCACGGAATGGATGCCCTGGTCGAGATAGAACTGTTCCTGCTCGCGCGTCTGCTCGGCATAGGCATCCGATTCGAGGATTTCCTTCGCGCGGGCGACGTCCAGCCCCGCTTCGCCGGCCACCCTCAGCAGCACCTCATGCGCGCCCGGGTTCTCGCCATCGGTGAAGTAGGCCTTGAACAAGGCGTGCTTCAATTCCTTCTGCCGGCCTTCCTCGTGCGCCCAATGCAGCAGCCGGTGCGCATCGAAGGTGTTGTAGATGCGGCCGCGCTTGCCCATGTTGAACCGGAAGCCGACGCTTTCGCCGCGCTCGCGGATGGCTTCGCGATTGCGCGCCGCCTGCTCCGCGCTGGCGCCATACTTGGCGGCGAGGTGCTCGTCGATGTCCTCGCCCTCCGGCACCATGTTGGGATTGAGCTCGAAAGGCTGGAAGTGGATGTCGGCACGCACCTCGTCGCCGACCCGGTCCAGCGCCTGCTCCAGGGCATGGAGGCCGATCACGCACCATGGACAGGAAACGTCGGAAACGAAATCGATTTTCATGGGCTTGGTCATGATGCCGGCTCCTTGTGGTCACGCCTGTCCGGCGGCATGCCGGACCAGCTCACTGTTCATCTTCCCCCAGGTCCACCGCGGCCTTGATGCGCTGCAGCCGGGCGTATTCCTCGGGATCGTCCTGCGCAAGCCTGCCCTCGCGCCACTTGTAGAATACCGCCAATCCAAGCATGGCGGCGGCACCCATGGCGAGCTTGCCCTTGTGGTTGGCCAGAGTGTCGGCGAGGGTATCGGCCAGGCTGGCGCTGCCTACAGGGTCATCCGCTTCCTCGCCGGCGGCGGATGGCATGTCGGACATGTCTGGCGCGCCGGCCGGCAAGTCGCCTTGCTTGAGAGCCTGCGCTTCCTGCTTCGAAGATGAGGACGAGAAGAATGCCATGGCGGGTTCTTTCCTGTGAACAAGCGTTGGGGTGCGTTATCACTTAGTCATTATCACCCGTAACTTAGTTCACGTACTGCAAGCCATTTGCTTTGCCTCATTAAAAATGCGGAACTTGCCAATCAATATCAAGCGGCGCGCATTTTTTCCCGACCGTATCAACGCATTACGCGGTTCGACACGCGGCCTTTTTCAACGCACCCCGGTGGCAGCCATGGCCGCCCAGTCCTTTTCCTCCATGTCGCCCAGCGCGTCGAGACAGGCGATTTCCTTTTCCGAGAGGTCTTCGGTGATGGCCCGGTCGCGGCGGTCGATGCGGTCGTTGCGCACCAGGATGTCGATCTTGCTGAGGTAGTCGCCCATCAGCAGGATGCGGCCGAGGGCGGACACCTTGGGGTCGCGCGGGTCCGACGATTGTTCGAGGATGGCCTTGCTGACGGCTTCCGGAAAATGCCATTCGCGGGCGATGTTGACAGCCAGCGTGCGTCCCTGCATCGCGAGGGCGTTGCAGAAGGTCGGCGATCCGACCGGCAGGCGGTTGTCGGACATCTGGTCGATCACCCGCAGCGATACCGTCAGGCCGACGTTCTGGATGAGACCGACGAGGAAGGCATCGAGCGGATCGACCGGCAGGCCGGCCGCAAGCGCGCGGCAGGCGAATGCGCAGCGCTCCGACTGTACCCACAACCGGGGCGCGACCATGCGCGTGAAGGTGCCGGACTTGAGGTTGATGATGGGCTTGAAGGCAACGCCGGTGATGAGCTGGCGCAGGCCATTCTGGCCGAGCAGGAGGATGGCGTTCTCGATGCTGCTGATCGGCGCGGCCGGACTGTAGGCCGCGCTGTTGGCCATGCGCAGCACCTCGGCCACCAGTACCAGGTCGCCGGAAATCGTGCGCGCCACCTCGGCGCCGGAGAACTCGCTGTTGCGCAGGGTCTGCAGCAGCTGCGGAATGACCCCGGGAATGCGGCGGACCATGTGCGCGCCGGACTGTTCCGACTTCACGGTCTCGTCCAGCGCGGCGAGGATGTTTTCTTCGTTCTTGTTGGTGAACACCTCGACCTGCTGCTCGGCGTCGAACAGCCAGCTGTTGAAGGTGTAGTCCACCTGGTCGCGTTCACGCCAGGGCACGGTGCCGACCGAGGCGGTTTTCTTCGCCGTTGCAGGGGAAGGGTTCGCGGCGGCGCGATGCGCCACCGGCACGGCGGCTTCGTCGCTGAAGAGTTTCTTGAGCCAGGTAAGCATGGTGATGAGGATGACGGGATGCGATTGACGTTTCTTCCTGTCATCATTTAAGCACGTTGCCGTGCCGGCGTCGATCACGGCGTGGCGCGGGCGACGCGCCGCCGCTCACTCCTCGGCGTTCACCAGCGTCGACGACTTCCCGAACACCCAGATCACCGCCAGTCCGGCGGTGACGCCCTGGTTCTGCCTGACCAGCGGACTGTCGCGGAAGACGGCGCCATTCAGGCTGTCGACGCGGACGAAGGCGCCGGTCCAGAAATCCCCGAAGCGGCGCGACAAGGTGCCGGTGACCTGCATGCCGCTGTAGCCGCCGCTGGCGGCGTAGGCGGGACGCGCGGCCGTGGCTTCCGACGGCCGCACGCCATAGGTGTAGTCGTGCCAGCGCCGGTCGGCGAATTGCGGGCCGCCCTGCAGGCTGAGGCCGAGGCCCGGCATGCCGCCGAGGTCGTGCAGCCGCAGCCGCAGGTTGGGCGCGAGCAGCCAGCCGACGTGGCGCGGCGACGACTCGATGGTGAACCCGGCCCGGAGCGGCACGCGGAAGTCGAGGTCCGCGCGACCATCGGCGGAACGCCAGAGGCTGAAGTCGGCGGTCGGGCCGAGTTCCGCCACCGGCCTGAGCGACTCCATGCCGCGCCGCGCCGGATCATCGTTGGTCGTGCGGTACAGAGAAAGATTGGCGCTGACGTTGAGCTCGAACAGGTCGTTGCGCAGCAGCTCGGCACGCACGCCGCCACGATCAGCTTGCAGGCGCTCGCCGCGGTACACCACGTAGGGCGCGGGAAGGACCTCGCTCCGCTGGACGTCGGAACCGCGGTAGCTAGGCAGGCTGATGCCCGCGGCGCCCAGGCCGAGCTCCCATTTCGGCAAGGCTTCCGCGCCGGCGGGCATCGCCGGCAGGCAGGCGCACAGAAAGGTCAACACTGGCATGGCGGTGCTGGCGAGGCGTGTCTTCATCGGCTGGCTCTGTCAGGGTAAAGACTGTGTTGTGGGCGGGACGCCGCGCTTACGAACGGGCTTGCGTGGTCTGCATGATGCCGTCGCAGGCGGCCTTCTGCCCGTCGTTGCCCGGCAGCTTGTCGCAGATGCCGGCGAGCTGGGCCGTCATCCGCTGCAGCGACGCGCCATGGCCGTTGCCGCCATTCCATTTGGCCAGCTTCTTGCCCAGTTTTTCGAGGGACGCGCGATTACGTTCGTAGAAGGCGTTCGGTGTAGCCGCGAGTTCGGTGAACAGCGTGCCGGCGGTGGCTTCGATGCGGCTTTCGTCGTTGGGTGCGAGGTCGAGCAGGCCGTTGAGGTAGGCCACGCCCCATTGCAGGCGGGTGGCCGGTCCCTTCGCTGCCTTGTAGGCCTGGTCGTACCAGTCGAGCGCGGCTGCCTTGTCGCCGCGCTTCTTCGCATTGGCGGCAAGTCCCAGCATGAAGTAGTAGGGCGAATGCGAGCGCTTGAGCTCCGCCTTGAGCAGGGCGTCGGACTCGTCCAGCAGGCCGGCCTCGGTGTAGGCATCCGCGGCGGCGCTGATGACGGCCTGGCGTTCATAGGCGTCGGTGGTTGCCTTGTCCATCTCCGCGACCTGCCTGCGCACCGCGTTCAGGAGCGCCGGATCGACCGGGCCCTTCTTGTCGTCGATGCGGGCCAGCTGCACCTGGGCGACGAGCGCGGTGAGGCGATCGGCGCGGGAAAGGCCGGCATCGGCGGCGAGCCGCTGCATGTCCTTGCCCCAGGCGTCGGCCAGTTGCCGGCGCTGGGCGGAACCCGGCGCGGTCAGGTATTCCACCACCTGGGTGGCATAGTTGGCGAGCAGGTCCATGTTGGCGCGCGCGGCCTTGGCGTCTGCGAGGATCTGGTTCACCTTGCGCAGTTCGGCCTGGCGCGACGCCTCGTTCTTAACGCCTTCCCTGGTTTCCTTGCCGTCCTTCTCCTGGCTGTCCATCGCCGCGGCAACGATGGCCTTGAGGGTCAGGCGGCGCGCGTTCTCGCCGGCCGGGCAGGCCGCAGCGAGGCGCTGCAGGGTGGCCGCGAGTTCCTTCTTCTGCACCAGCTGCTGCTCGTCGGTGTCCCAGGAATAATCGGCGAGCAGGCGCCAGTCCTGCGCGCCCAGCCGGGAAGAACCCGACAGCGCCGCCTGCAGCAGCTCGCGTACCGGCCTGGTGGCATTCATGGACAGCTTGAGCACGTGCATGTAGCGGTCGGCGTCCACTTCGCCCGGCAGGCGGGTGATTTCCGTGCCGTCCGGCCGGAACAGGATCATGGTGGGATAGCCGCGGACCTTAAATCGCGCGCCCAGCTTCTGCCCGTCGGGACTGTCGCCGTCGAGGTAGACCGGCACGAAGGCACGCGAACGCTCGATGAAGCTCTGGCGGTTGAAGATGGTGGCCTTGACCTGGTTGCAGGGCGGGCACCAGACCGCGCCCCAGTAGAGAAAGACCGGCTTGCTGGCAGCCTTGGCCTCGGCGAACGCGCTGTCGACGTCTCCCTGGTGCCAGGCGATGCCGGCATGCTGGCCGGGGGCGGACGTTGGGCCGGAAGTTGAGGCAGATGCCGCCGCCTGCGCCACGGAGGCCAAGGGGGAAATGATCGCCAGCATGGCGGCAAGGGTGGCTTGGGCGGCGTTCAGAGGTTTCATGACGATGGCCGGTGAGGGTTGACAGGCTATTATCGCAAGGCTGCGGTCATGCTGCTTGGCAAATCGCAATCGATCCCGTTCGCGCGGGCCGCTTCGTCAGTTACGGTAGCTCATGTCCCCCGTTGCCGGCGCGACCGGAGCCGGCGCGGGACGCGCCGGGACAGGACCGCCGGGCGCGGCGGGAACGACGGGAGCCGGGGCCGAGGGACCGCCGCCGAAGATCTTTTCCCACCAGCTGCGGTTGTCTTCCTGCTCGGGCGGCCTGACGACGCTGGTGCCGACGAACTCCTGGTACATCCAGTCTCCATCTACCTGCACCACGCCCGCCGGCGGGATGCGCTGCACCTCCGGGCGTCCGCGCAGGGCGACGCGCATGTAATCGATCCAGATCGGCAGCGCCACCGTGCCGCCGTACTCGCGTCCGCCCATGGAACGCGGCTTGTCGTAACCCATCCACGCCACGCCGACGACGTCGCCGCCATAGCCGGCGAACCAGCCATCGATGGCATCGTTGGTGGTGCCGGTCTTGCCGGCGAGATCGTTGCGCCCGAGGCGCTGGGTAGCCATGGCGGCCGTGCCCGAGCGCGCGACGTCGCGCATCATGCTGTCCATGATGAAGGCGTTGCGCGGATCAATCACCCGGCCCGGTTCCTCCACCTTGATCTCCTGCAGAATGTTGCCGCGCGCATCGGTCACCTTTCGGATCAGCGCGGGCAGCACGCGGTTGCCGCCGTTGGCGAAGACCGCATAGGCCGCGGCCATCTGCACGGGCGTGGCCGCGCCGGTGCCCAGCGTGAGCGTGAGGTTGGAGGGATGGCGTTCGGTATCGAAGCCGAAGCGGCCGAGGTACTCCCTGGCATAGGCCGGGGTGATGGTCTGCAGGATGCGGATCGAGACCATGTTCTTGGAGCGCTTCAGGCCGGTGCGCATCGTGACCGGGCCGTCGTATTTTCCATCGTCGTTCTGCGGTTCCCAGGCCTGGCCGTTGCCGGCGTCGATGCTGATCGGGGCGTCATTGATCACGGTGCCCGGCGCGAAGCCCTTTTCCAGCGCGGCGGAATAGACGAAGGGCTTGATGCTGGATCCCGGCTGGCGCCACGCCTGGGTCACGTGGTCGAGCTTGCTCTGGTTGAAGTCGAAGCCGCCGACGAAGGCGCGGATGTTGCCGTCCAGCGCGTCGAGCGACACGAAGGCGGCCTGCACTTCCGGCAGCTGGGAGATGGTCCACTTCTTCCTGGCATCGCGCGCCACGCGGATCACGGTCCCCGGACGGATGCGCTCGGCGTTGCGGGCCTTCGACGACAAGGCATTGGCGGCGAAGCGCAGGCCGTCGCCGCTGACCTCGACCACCTCGCCGGAAAGCAGTTCGGCGCGCACCAGCTTGGGCGACGCGCTGGTGACCACGGCGGCGAGCAGGTCGTCGCTGTCGGGATGCTTGAGCAGGATGTCCTCGATGGCATCGCGGCGGTCGTCGGCGGCCTTGGGCAGGTCGATGAAGTCCTCGGGCCCGCGGTAGCCGTGGCGGCGGTCATAGTCGAGCACGCCGCGGCGCAGGGCCTCGTAGGCGGCATCCTGGTCGGCCTTGCGCAGGGTGGTGTAGACGTTGAAGCCGCGGGTGTAGATGTCGTCCTTGTAGATGTTGTACATCAGCTGGCGGACCTGCTCGGCGGCATACTCGGCATGCGTGGCGTAGCGCAACCGGTAGCCGAGCACGTTGAGCTTCTCGGCCGCAGCCTTGTCGTACTGCACCGGGCTGATGTAGCCGAGGTCGCGCATGCGCTTGAGCACCTGCATCTGGCGCTGGCGGGCGCGGGCGGGGTTGACGACCGGATTGGCCGCGGCGGGCGACTGCGGCAGGCCGGCGAGCATGGCGGCCTCGGCGATGCTCAGGTTCTGCACCGGCTTGCCGAAATAGATGCGCGCCGCGGTGCCGAAGCCGTACGCCCGTTCCCCGAGGTAGATCTGGTTCATGTACAGCTCGAGGATCTGGTCCTTGCTGAACTTTTCCTCGATGCGGAAGGCGAGCATGATTTCGCTCAGCTTGCGCGCATAGGTCTTCTTGCGGCTGAGGAAGAAGGCGCGCGCCACCTGCATGGTGATGGTGGAGGCGCCCTGCGAGCGGCTGGAACGCAGGTTGGCCAGCGCCGCGCGCAGCACGCCGGGGTAGTAGACGCCGTGGTGTTCGTAGAAGTGGTCGTCCTCGATCGCGATGACGGCCTTCTTCATCAGGTCGGGCATCTCGCGTATCGGCACGAAGTCGCGGTGTTCCTCGCCGAACTCGCCGATCAGGACGTTGTCGGCGGTGTAGACCCGCATGGGCATCTTGGGCTGGTAGTCCGCCAGCGCATCCAGCGCCGGCAGGTTGGGAACGACGACCAGGTAGGCATACAGCGTGACGAGCACCGCGCCTAACATCGCCGCGCCGGCCGTGGCCAGCGCAGCGTAGAAGACTTTCATGCCAAGCGACAGCCGCGACCACCTGCCCTGCCTGGCCGGTTTCGCGGAACCACCCGATCGACGCGCCACACCCTTCTCCTCTTCCAAATTCAATGACTCGGACTCTAGCAGAAGCGCAATGCGGCGTTGTGAGATTGTGAAACAGCTTGCCGGCCGGTCTTGCCCGGAATCAGGAAATCATCGTGCCGGAACTCTCTTCGGGAACCGGCATGCCATGCTCGGCGGCGAAGATGCGCTCGATATGATGGTAGAAGGTGGAGTCGCTGTACTTGCGGTGGAACCAGCGGAACCATTCCGCGTCGCGGCGCAGTTCCTGGATGTGCTGCTCGGCTTCCTGCAGGCGCTGGGCCTGCTCGGCCTGCCGTGCCTGCAGCGCTTCGTCCTCGGCGGGCGCGGGCACAGGGGCCGCGGCGGGAGCCGGGACCGGCGCCTCGGAGGCGACGGCGGGAGCGATGGCAGCAGCGGCGGCGGCCGCGTTCTCGATTTCGGCCAGTCTTGCCTTCAATGCGGTGTTTTCCGTCTGCAGGCGTTCGATGGTGCGGGCGGCCTGCTCCACCAGTGCCACCATTCCTTCCAGCGTCATGGCGGCACGCTGTTGTTCGTCGGTCATGATTTCCTCGTTTGTTACCTTGCGGAATGCATCGCACGCATTTCCGCATGCCAGTTCCGCGCCAAAGGTATCACAAAACGCCGTCGCCGCAGCGGCAGGAAATGCGGACGATGGCTATAATTTTCCGCTTCGCCAATAACCTGGAAACGATCATGCCGATTTCAATGTACGAAGCTTCCGTGCCGGTCCTGAAGCAATTCCTTGGCTCCTTGAGCGGCATCCTGTCGAAGGCGGAACAGCATGCCGCCGAGCGCAAGCTCGACCCCGATGCCCTGCTGCAGGCGCGGCTCTTTCCCGACATGTTCGCGCTGACGCGGCAGGTGCAGATCGCGGCGGACTTCGCCAAGGGCATCGCCGCGCGCCTCGCCGGCGTGGAGGTGCCGTCCTTCGAGGACAACGAGGCGACCTTCGCCGAACTCCGCGCCCGCATCGACAAGACGCTGGCCTTCATCGACGGCATCCGCCCGGAGCAGATGGAAGGCAGCGAGACGCGCCAGATCACGCTCAATCCCGGCACGCCGCGCGAGCGGTCGTTCAACGGCCAGGTTTACCTGACCCAGTTCGGCCTGCCGCAGTTCTTCTTCCATGTGACCACCGCCTATGCCCTGCTGCGGCACAACGGCCTGCCGATCGGGAAGAAGGATTACATCGGCAACGTGTAATTCCGCCTACCAAGGGGCGTCGCCGGCAAAGCGCCGGCCACGCCCCCGCCATCGATGATGGCGTTCGCGCTCAGTGATGGCGTTCCTGTTTCTTGCCGCCGCCCGCGCCCTCCTGGGAATTCGCCTTGGTGTGGCTCTTGGCGTCGTGGCTGCTCTGGTTGCCTTGATTGCCCTGGCCCGAGCGGCCGTCGGCGGACTTGGCATCGGCCTCGGTGCGCGACTTCGATTCCTGCTGAGGTGTCTTTTGGTTCGACATGGCTTGCCCCTTGCTAATGTGACGTTAATGTGATGGAGATCAGCGTAGACCCTCGCGCGGCGGGAAATATCCCCGATATCCCCCTGCGCGGGCGTCCCGGGGAGAGGTGTGATGCATGGCAAGGAAGAGCCGGATAGGCAGAACGTTTGCCCGCTGTGCGGCAGGCAGCTGCCCGACGACACCACGGTGAACGAGCATCACATGGTCCCGCGCAGCGAGGGCGGGCGCGAGACGGTGCGCATGCACCGGATCTGCCACAACAAGATCCATGCCGTGTTTTCCGAGCGCGAGCTGGCCCTGTATTACCACACCGTGGAGCGGCTGCTGGAGAACGAAGAGATCCGCAAGTTCGTGCGGTGGGTGCGCAAGAAGCCGCCGGCCTTCAACGACAAGCACCTCTCGCGCCTACGGCGGCGCTGACGCCATCCGGCCAAGCGTTGCCGCTTCCCGTCACCTTCCCGACGCGGCCGGTTTGCCGCCCTGCCCGGCCTCGATCTCGCGCAGCGTCGCCTCGGATTGCGCAAGCCACGGTCCGCCGAGTGCGACAGCCTGGCGCGCCGCCTCGCGCGCCTCGCTTGCCCGGCCCATTTCGGCCAGCACCGTCGCCAGGTTGTTGAACGCCGGCGCGCTCCGGGGGTGGTCGGCGGCCGCCTGCCTGAAGGCTTCTGCGGCGGCGGCCCGGTCGCCCATGGCATAGGCGGCGTTGCCCGCGCCGAGCCGCAGCGCGAGGTTGCGCGGGAAGCGCACCAGCGCGGACTGGTAGGCGACGTAGGACTTGCCGGGAGGCGCGGCCTTCTCGAACGCCACCAGCGCCTCGACGGCAACGTCTTCCTTGACGGTACGGGGCATGCTCCCCGGCGCGGGCGCGACCATGCCCCAGTCGTCGCCGCGCGCCCAGGTATGCTCGAAGGTCGACATGGACATCACTTCGCGCCGCGTGGTCCCCGAACGCAGCACGATCTCTTCGGTATCGAGGTTGTAGCCGACAACGACGGCGTAATGCCAGAGCGGGGCGATCGGCAGGCTGAGGTTTTGCAGGACGAGAACCGGCATGCCGGACGCGACCTCTTCCAGCAAGGCGTCGAGGCGCGGCGGGATGAGCATGGCCGGCGCGCCCTGGCGCCGCGCGGCCGCAAGCATTTCCGGCTGCAGGCTGCCCTCCCGCGCGGGCACGTAGACCTGCGCCACGAGGGCGTCAGGCGTGCCGGGCAGGCCGGACGCGTTCAACACGGTGGCCAGCGCCGCCGGCCCGCACTGATAACGTTCCTGCGGGAAGAAAGGCGTGGCATCCAGCTCGGCATGGCGCGGCAGGCCGCCGGCGGCCTGCCTCAGCTGCATGGTCTGCGTCGCGCATCCGCCCAGGATCAGGCAGGCGAGCGCGCACGCCAGCAAGGCGCTCATCCACCGCGGCCAGGGCCGCCCTGCCTCCCGCGCAAGCCGCATCAGCGATGCCGGGTGAACGGATATACCCTGGTCAGGCCGAGCAGGTCGGTCACCAGCAGCAGCACGAAGATGAAGACCAGCGCGCCGACCACGTCGCCGCCGGCGGGCATGCTGTCGATGCGCTGCGCGAGCTGCGCGGCCTCGGCGTCGCTCAGGGCGGCTACCCGCGCCTGCGCATCTTCCTTGCTCACGCCGAAGCCTTCCAGCTGGCGGGCCACTTCAGGCCGGTCCAGGGCCGCGGCGATGCGCGCCCGCTGCTGCTCCGCGACGGCGGCCGACGCCACCTGGTCGGTGCCGATCATGGCGGCCTGCGTGGTCTGCGCGAAGCCGGCGAAAGTCATGGATGCGAGCGCTGCGTAGACGCAAGCCCGTTTGATGCGTGTCACCATCTTGTTCTCCTTGTCAGTGGTCATGCTGCTCGCCGCGCGTGCGCGGCACCGTGCTACTCCGCGATGCGGTCCCTGCGTTCGAAATCAGGATTCAAGGCCATGGCGCCGGACTGACCGGGACGAATTGCGGCGCATCCACCGGCAGGCCGGGCGCGGTATTGCCTTCCATGGATTCCACGTCGGCCAGGCGCGGCCCCGCGATGTGCGCGATTTCGCGGCGGGCTTCCTGGAAGTCCGCGTCCATCAGCGGGAAGCGCTTGTCGGGCCAGTTCGCGGTGGCCCAGCGCGTGAATTCGTCGAAGCGCCGGTTCAGTTCCTGCGCGTAGCGGTCGCATTCTTCCTTGCTCGCCATGCGCTCTCCTCAGGAACGGTTGTCGGTGCGAGTGCTGTCCGGCGTCATGCGGCCAGGGTCCTTCAGGTCGTCGTCCGTGACTTCGCGTCCCGGCGGGTCGATGCGCTTGGCGAGGTTTTCCAGGCGGCTGTCGGAAGGACTGGGATTGCGGTTGGCATGATGGTCATGCAGCTGATCCGCCGGCTTCGGTTGGATGGGCATCGCCGCTCCTTGAAAAAACTTGAGAAAGCTTGAGAAAGATTAATGGGTAGACGGGTCGTTCGCCTTGCCGGGTTCCGGGCGGATTTCCTCGGGCCGGGTGGCATCCTCGGGCACGATGTCTTCCGGCAACCCGATGTCGTCGGTGCCTAACGCATGCTCGGGCGTGCGCGCCTCGTCAGGCTTGCCGGGATCGATCTCGATGGTCTTGCGCTGGTTTTCCATGTCGTTCTCCACGTGGGTTGAAGGCCTTTCCTGTTTAGACGCGTGTTGTCAGGATGGTTCGACATGTGCACTTGCAGAACTATCCATGTTCCGCTTCATCATACGAAGACAATCAAAGGAGGACATCGCATGGCACAGCATGGCAATTTCATGAACGAACCCGACATTGGCAGCGGCGAGAAAACCCCCGGACAGATCGACGTGGAAAACGACGTCCGTTCGGTCAACGGCACGATTCCCGGCGAGCCGCTGGACGGGCGGCAATACGTGCAGGTAGTCGAGGAACAGCACCATGCCAACATGCGCCCCGGACCGGAAGGCGCATCGCAGGGGCGCGTCCTGCAGGAAGGCGACCACATCGCGCGCATCGTCGCGCAGCCCCTGAGCGACGACAGCTTCGAGGCGCAGGTATATGTGCGCCTCGCGCGCGAACCCGACATCGCGGAAACCTACATTCCGGCAGGCACCTTCCAGAGCGAGGACGAGGCATGGAAGGCAGCGGAGGAACGCGCCCGCCGCGCGCTGCGAGAACGCGAGTTCTGAGGGTCGGACCCGCCGTTGCGCAGGACTGCACTACAATGACCGCCGTTGCCGCGACGGCGGGCCGGCACGCCTGTGTCCTCTGACCCGCCATGCAAGCGGATCGGGGAGCACGGCATCTTGGACGGCAGGAAAGGATATTTCGCGGCGATCGTCATCGCGGCGCTGAGCGGCTGCATCGCCAACCAGCAGCTGCAGACCGCGCAGGCACGGGAAGTCTTGCGCAACGACAAAGGAGTGACGGTGTATGCGGCGGGCGATGTCGCCGACTGCAAGGGCGGCAGGCCGGAACGCAGCGGCGCGGCGAAGACGGCGGCATTGATCGAGGCCGGCCTCGCGGCCGATCCGGCGGCGCGTGTGCTGATGCTCGGCGACGCCACCTATCCGGTAGGAACCCTGGCCGAGTTCACCGGCTGCTACGAGCCGACCTGGGGCCGCTTCAAGCAGAGTACCCTGCCCGCCCCGGGCAACCATGAGTACTACACGCCGCAGGCGGTGGGCTACTACACCTACTTCGGCGACATCGCCGGCCCGGAAAGACGCGGCTACTACAGCTTCGACCTCGGGCCCTGGCATGTGATCTCGCTCAACAGCTACCTCAAGCCCGAGCCGTATCGCGCCCAGCTCGAATGGCTGGCGCGCGACCTCGCGCAGCACAAGACCCGCTGCACCCTGGCCTACTTCCATCATCCGCGCTTCAGTTCCGGCGGGCACGGCGACAATCCGCAGATCGACGACATGTGGCGCATGCTGGCACAGGCCGGCGTCGACCTCGTGCTCGCCGCGCACGACCACAACTACGAGCGCCTCGCGCCGAAGAATGCCGACGGCAACCGCGATGATGCGGCGGGCATGCGTTCCTTCGTGATCGGCACCGGCGGCGCCAAGCTGACCCTGCTGCGCTTCCGCGGACTCGACAGCGAAGTGGTCGACAACTCGACGCATGGCGTGCTCAAGCTCGCGCTGAAGCAGCAAGGCTACGAATGGGAATTTCTGCCGGTCAAGAAGGACGGGTTTACCGACAGCGGCGCGGGTCTGTGCCATTGAGACGCTGCAATCGACGTGCCGCCAAGGGTGCTTATGGGTGCTTATTAATGAAAGGCTGATCCGCCTCACTGGTTGCCGCATTGCGACGTGCTAATGTGCTTTCCGGACCTCGCCGTCCCGTGATCAAGGCAAACGAAACAAGGAGCAAGCGCCTGATGAATGCGACCAGTTCCGAGACCATGCGGCTGTTCTATGCGCTGTGGCCCGACAATCCCACCCGCACGACGCTGATGCAATTGCAGGCTCCGCTGCATGGACGCATGATTCCCTACGAGAACCTGCACCTGACCCTGGCGTTTCTCGGCGAGCAGCCGGTATCGCGGCTGCCCGCGCTCAAGGAAATCCTGCTGCGCCTGAACGCGGCGCCAGGCGAACTGGTGCTGGACCGCGTCAGCTACTTCACCCGCAACCGCATCGTCTGGGCCGGCGCCAGCGAGACGCCGCCCTTCGTCCTCACGCTCTACCGCGAACTGAGCGAGGCGCTCATGAACCAGGGCGTGGCATTCAACGAGCAGCACGCCTTCAAGCCGCACATCACGCTCGCGCGGGACGCCTCCTCGCCACCCGACCTAGCGTTCGCGCCGATCCGCTGGCGGGCGCACAAGGTCGCGCTCGTGCGCTCGGAAAACGCGCCGCAGGGCAGCCGCTACGAGGTGCTGGCCTCGCGCTCGCTCGACGAGAAATGGGTGCTGAAGGATCTGCCGGGCGGCGGCGCCTGAGCGGGCGCGCACCTGCCCGCCATCAAGGCTTACATTCCCGCGAGCTTCTTCAGCGCGTGCGAAGCAGCCACCAGGCCGAATGAGGCCGTGACCACCATCGACGAACCGAAGCCGGCGCAGTTCAGGCCGGTGATGCCGGCGTTGTCCGGCGCGCAGCTCAGGGTTTCCGGAAAGCGCAGCGGCTCCGTCGAAAACACCGCATCGATCCCGAACTTGCTTTTCTCGCCGCGCGGGAACCGGTGCTCCTGCCGCAGGCGCTTGCGCACCTTGGCCAGCAGCGGTTCCTGCTCGGTGCGGGCGAGATCGCGGATTTCGATCTTCGTCGGATCGATCTGTCCGCCCGCGCCGCCGATCGTGACCAGCGGAATGCCGCGGGCGCGGCAATGGGCGATCAGGGCTGTCTTCGCGCGCACGTTGTCGATGGCGTCGATGACGTAGTCAAAGCGGCCTTCGACCATCATCTCGCCGATGTTGTCGGCGCTGATGAAGTCTTCGACCTCGGTGACTTCGCAGAAAGGGTTGATCTGGGCGATGCGCTGCGCCATCGCGGTCACCTTGGCCATGCCGAGGGTATCGGTCAGCGCATGGACCTGGCGGTTGACGTTGGACTCGGCCACGTTGTCGAGGTCGATCATGGTGATGCGGCCGATGGCGCTGCGCGCCAGCGCCTCGACGATCCATGAACCAACGCCGCCGACGCCGATCACGCATATGTGGGCCGCGCGGAAACGCGCCAGCGCCGCCTCTCCGTAAAGACGGGCGATGCCTCCGAACCGGCGCTCGGCGTCGATATCGTTGACAGAAGAATCAGCTTGTGGGGCAAGGGCAACAATCGCATTCATTCCCGCATTTTAACGGAGAGTAAGCCGCAATATTTTCTTCTAGAATGAATTTTCGACGGGAAAAGATGCTTCTTGTCAGCCTCTCATTATCAATCGCATCAAGACAGTGACTTCGTCATGCTTCCTTCCTTGGCTTTGCTGCAACTGATTGCCGTTTCGCTCCTGGCCCACGTGGCCCTGGCCGGCTCCCGGGTCACCACGTCGCTGTATGCGATTTCCCTGCATGCTTCCGAATTCACCATCGGCAGCCTGATCGCGCTGTACTCGCTGTTCCCGATGCTGCTGGCGGTGCCGGCGGGCCGGGCGATCGACCGCATGGGCATGCTCAGGCCCATGCTTGCCGGCGCGGCGGCGGTCGCCCTGGGTTGCGCCCTGCCCGGCCTGGTGGGCGGGCTCGCCATCCTCTACGTCGCCAGCGTGCTGATGGGGACCGGCTTCATGGTGATCCAGGTGGCGGCGCAGCACAGCGTGGGCGTGATGAGCAACGATGCCCAGCGCGCGTCGAACTACAGCTGGCTGGCGCTGGGCTTCTCGATCTCCGGCTTCTGCGGCCCGGTCACGGCCGGCTTCATCATCGACCATGCGCGCCATGGCGTGTCCTTCCTCGGCTTCGCCTGCGTGGCGCTGTGCAGCCTCGCGCTCATCGGCTGCGGCCCCCTGCGCCGCGCGGGCCAGGCCGACGCGTCGGAACATGCGCGCCCGTCCGCCGGCGGCAGCGCCATGGAACTGCTTCGCGACGGGGACATGCGGCGCATCTATTTCGTCGGCACCCTGCTGTCCTCGGCCTGGGACCTGTTCACCTTCGTCACGCCGATCAACGGCACGCGGCTGGGCTTCTCGGCATCGACCATCGGCCTCATCCTAGGCAGCTTCTCGGCGGCCACCTTTGCCGTGCGCCTGATCATGCCCTGGGTGTCGAAGCGCCTGTCCGAATGGCAGATCCTCACCGCGGCGCTGTCGCTGGCGGTGCTGTGCTACCTGATGTTCCCCTTCATGCATGCCGCGCACTCGGTCATGCTGGTCGCGGCCCTGCTCGGCTTCGCGGTGGGATCGGCTCAGCCCAACATGCTGGCCCTGCTGCACCATACCTCGCCGCCGGGGCGCGCCGCGGAAGCGGTCGGCATGCGCGTCACCATCGGCAATGCCTGCCAGGTCGTGCTGCCGCTGGCCTTCGGCGGGGCCGGCGCGGCGCTCGGCCTGCAGGCGGTGTTCTGGGGCATGGGCGCCATGATCGGCGCCGGCGTGCCTACCGCCTGGCGCAAGGCCCACCGGCCGCTCGGAAAATATTGACCTGGAACAAGGACGGCCTGGCCCGGCTGCGGCATCGTGCCGCCTGCAACATGAGGCAGGACGTACAATTCGACGTCCGGAACCCATTCCTTTTCCATCCGCAGGAACCGCCATGTCGATTGCCGACCTTCGTATCGATTACCGCCGCGCCAGCCTGACCGAGGCCGACGTGCTTTCCAATCCCATCGAACAGTTTTCAAAGTGGTTCGCCGAAGCCCTCAACGCCGAGGTGCCGGAAGCCAACGCGATGAGCGTGTCCACCGTCAGCGCGAACGGCCGGCCCTCCTCGCGCATCCTCCTGATCAAGGACGTCGACGCCCGGGGATTCACCTGGTTCACCAACTACGACAGCCGCAAGGGGAGCGAACTGGCGCAGAACCCGCACGCGGCCCTGCTGTTCCACTGGATTCCGCTGGAACGGCAGGTGCGCATCGAAGGCCGGGTGGAACGCATCGCCGCCGAGGAGAGCGAGGCCTACTTCAACAGCAGGCCGCTGGGCAGCCGGATCGGCGCGATCGCCTCCGCGCAGAGCCGTCCGGTGGCGGACCGGGCTGCGCTGGAAGCGAAATACGCGGAGGCGGAGAAGCAATCCGGCGAGCAGCCGAAGCGGCCGGAGCATTGGGGCGGGTACCGGCTGGTGCCGGATTACCTGGAATTCTGGCAAGGACGGCCGTCAAGGTTGCATGACCGGATTGCGTACCGGTTGCAGGGGGATGGCACGTGGGTGCGGGAGCGGTTGCAGCCCTGAAGGAGCTTCCTCGTACTTCTCCCTCCCCTTCAGGGGGAGGGAACGAAGCAGTCATCACGCCGCGCTCTTCACCCGATCCGAAAACGTTTTCCTGAACTTCGACACCTTCGGCGCCACCACGAACGCGCAATACCCCTGCAGCGGATGCTGGCGGAAATAATTCTGGTGATACTCCTCGGCCTTGTAATACTCAGGCACGGGCTTGAGTTCGGTGACGATCGGCGCATCCCACACCGCGCCCATGCAATTGATCACCTGCCGGGCGACGCTTTCCTGCTCGGGGCCATGGTAGAAGATCACCGACCGGTACTGCGTGCCGACGTCGTTGCCCTGGCGGTTGAGGGTGGTGGGGTCGTGGATGGTGAAAAAGATTTCCAGGATCTCGCGGTAGCTGATCACCTCGTTGTCGAAGCGTACCTGCACTACCTCGGCATGTCCGGTGCTGCCGTCGCAGACCTGTTCGTAGGTGGGGTCCGCCACGTGCCCGCCGGCATAGCCGGATTCCACGTGCTCGACGCCCTTCAGTTCCTGGTAGACCGCTTCGAGGCACCAGAAGCAGCCTCCGCCCAGTGTTGCAAGTTCGGTTGCCATCGTTTGCTCCAATCGTTGCTTGATTCACTTTAGCCCAAACCTTGGGCACTGCCTATCGGAATCCGCTGATGCGCGGCCGGCGTTGCGGCGAATCAACGGGCCTGGTGTATCATTTTTTCATGATTTCCCAGGAGCCGGTCCCATGGCGCAAGCCCTTGCCCTCGTCGATGCGCTCAAGCGCGAACTCAAGTCCCGCGGCATCACCTATGCCGACCTGGCCGGCCGCATCGGCATGTCGGAAGCCAGCGTCAAGCGCATGTTCTCGCAAAAGAACTTCACGCTGCAACGGCTGGACGACATCCTGAAGGCGACCGACATCCGGCTGGGCGACATCGCGGCCCAGGGCGGCGAGGAAGCCGTCCTGATCTCGGAACTCAGCCACGCGCAGGAAAAGGAGATCATGGGCGATCCCCTGCTGCTGCTGGTCGCGGTGTCGGTACTCAACCAGCTCAGCGTGGCGCAGATCGTCGACAGCTACCAGGTCAGCGAGGCGGACGTGGTCAGGCAGCTCGCGCGGCTGGACCGCATCGGCATCCTGGAACTGCTGCCCAACAACCGCATCAAGCTGCTGGTGTCCCGCACCTTCCGCTGGCTTCCCAACGGCCCGATCCAGGCGTATTTCCGCGAGCAGGCCTTCGGTGATTACCTCGATTCGCACTTCGATGGCGAGCATGAGTCGATTCGGCTGGTGAACGTCATGCTGTCGCGCGAGTCCATCGTGTCCCTGCTCGGCAGGCTCAAGCAGGTGGCCAAGGAATTTGCCGACCAGCACCGCGCCGATGCCCGCCTGCCGTTCGACGAGCGTTTCGCCATGTCGTTCATGCTGGCGGCGCGGCCCTGGATGCCGCGGCAATTCAAGGCGATGCTGCGGCAGAAACCTCCGGCCTCGCGGGTGGTGCGCGGCAAGTAGCGGGCTGGCACGGCGCCCTGCCCGGGGATCGGTTTTTCGGCATAATGTGAAAAATTCAGCAGGTTTTCGATGTCCAAAAAAGATCCCAGCGCCGAAGCCGGCACGCCCCCCAGCGCCATGCCGCCCGAATTCGATGCGCGCCACTTTCGCAATGCGCTGTCCCAGTTCGCCACCGGGGTCACGGTCATCACGACCTGCCTGCCGGACGGCACCTTCCTCGGCCTGACGGCGAGCTCGTTCAATTCCGTGTCGCTTGACCCGCCGCTGGTGCTGTGGAGCCTGTCCAAGACCGCCAGCAGCCTGCCGGTGTTCACCGGCAATTCGCATTACGTCATCAACATCCTCGCCGGCGACCAGGCGGCCCTGGCGGAGCGCTTCGCGATGCGCATCGACAACCGCTTCGAAGGCGTCGATTTCGAACTCTCGCGCACCGGGCTGCCCATCCTCAAGGGCGTGGCGGCCTGGTTCGAATGCCACAACCGCAGCCGCTATCCCGAGGGCGACCACGTGATCTTCGTCGGCGAAGTCGAAAACTGCGAGGTCCAGCCCAGCCCCGCCCTCGTCTTCCACGGCGGGAAATTCGTTACCACCAACCGAACCGGCAACGCCGGATAACTCCCGCAGGCCCGCCATGACCGCATCCATGCCCTCCCAAACCAAGGCGCAATTCCACTGGGACGACCCGCTGCTGCTGGACCAGCAGCTCACCGACGAAGAACGCATGGTGCGCGACGCCGCCCAGGCCTACTGCCAGGACAAGCTGCAGCCGCGCGTGCTCGAAGCCTTCC
>NZ_JAAIVB010000013.1 GCF_010974945.1 Noviherbaspirillum galbum
CGCAGCTGGCCTATACCTTCCTGGACGCGCGCTTCGACCAGGCGTACACCAGCGGCAGCGGCGCCACGGCGGCGATCGTTGCGGCGGGCAATGCGCTGCCGGGAGCGCCGCGGCACAGCCTGTTCGGGCAGGCGCAGGTGAAGGGACCGGCGTGGCTGGGAGGAATGACGCTGGCGGCGGAGACGCGCATCGAGAGCCGGGCGTACGTGGATGACGTCAACAGCGACGCGGCGGCGGGGTATGCGGTGCTGAACCTGTCGGCGGGCAAGACGTGGCAGGCGGGGGGAACGCAGTGGCATGCGTTCGGGCGCATCGACAACGTGCTGGACCGGCAGTATGCGGGCTCGGTGATCGTGAACGACAGCAACCGGCGCTTCTTCGAGCCGGCGCCCGGCAGGCGTGTCTTCGTGGGGTTGCGCGCCAGCCTGTGATGCCGCAGGTTCCTGCGGGAAAGGAAACGACCGGGTCTTGGGCAGGTGACGGCAAGGCGGGGAATTGCCGCTCCCGCCATGCGGTCATACAGTCCCTTCCCTTTCCCCTTCGACAAGGAGCTTGCCATGCAGATGTCTTCCCTTTCCCCCGACATGCAGCGCTGCATCGATGAATGCCTGCACTGTTATCGTACCTGCACCGAGATGGCGATGAACCATTGCCTGGAAAGCGGCGGCCGCCATGTCGAACCCGAGCATTTCCGGCTGATGATGAATTGCGCCGCCATCTGCCGCACCAGCGCGGAATTCATGATGAGCGCCTCGCCCCTGCATGCGGCGACGTGCGCCGCCTGTGCCGCGGTCTGCGACGCTTGCGCGGACAGCTGCGAGCAGGTCGGAAACATGGACGAATGCGTGCAAGCCTGCCGCGCCTGCGCGGAAATGTGCCACCAGATGTCCCAGGGCGGCACCAGCCTGGGACGCATGCCGGACGCGGGCGTCCAGGCAGGCGGCCTGCCGATTTCCTGAACGCAACCAGGACGGTCCTCGCTCCGGCCCGCGCTTGATCCTGGTTTCAAGATGGAGACATTCCCTGGCACGCGGCGGACGGCACGTTTAAGATGCAGGATTCCATGTCAACCGGAGCGCCCATGTTGAAAGATCTGAGCATACGCAACAGGCTGTACATCGCGTTTGGCATCATCGTCGCCCTGCTCCTGCTGCTGCTGCTCAGCGCCATCCAGGGCTTGCACAGCCTGAGCGAGGCCAACAAGTGGGACCGGCATACCTTGCAGGTCTTGCTGGAAGCAGACAAACTGGAGATCGATGTCTTCGAGCTGCAGGCGCAGTATCGCGGCTTCCTGCTGACGGGAAACGACCGCTTCCTTGAGCGGCTGCCGCAGAACGAACAGAACCTGCGGGAAACCCTTGCCACCGTGCGCACGCTGGTCAAGGATAATCCTGCCCAGCTCGACAAGATGGCGCGCTTCGAAACCGCGATGCAGACCTGGCTGAACAAGGTGGTGCATCCGTTGGTGGCGCAGCGCCGCTCGCTGGGCGCGGCGCCGAACGCCGCCGACCAGGCAGGCCGGGGCCTGCTCGGCGTTGAGGCACTCACCGTCGTCAATGACATGCGCGCCCAGCTCAGGGCCTTCGACCAGGATGAGCAGAACCTGCTGGAATACCGCCAGAGAACCGCCCAGTCCACGCAGGACAACGTCTACACCATCCTCATCGGCGGCGGCATCGCGTGCGTGGTGCTGGCAATTCTCGTCACCCTGCTGCTGGCGCGTTCCCTGCTGCGCCCCCTGGAAAGCCTGACGCAGGCCGTCACGCGCTTCGGCGCGGGGCAGCAGGATGTCGTCGCGGAAGTCCATACCAACGACGAACTCGGCACGGTTGCGTCGCAGTTCAACCAGATGACGCGCCTGGTGCAGGAAGGCAGGCAGCGCGAACACCAGCAAACCACGGAACTGCGCACCAAGGTCGATTCCCTGCTGACGGTGGTGGAGCGCGCGGCGCGCGGCGACCTCACCGGCAGGGTCGACGTCAAGGGCGACGACGCCATCGGCCAGCTTGGCGCCGGCATCGCCACCATGCTGTCCAACCTGCGCACGCTGATCACGCGCGTGCAGAAGGCCGGCATCCAGGTCACCACCTCGACCACCGAGATCGCCGCGTCGGCCAAGCAGCAGGAGGCCACCGGCGTGGAGCAGGCGCAGACCAGCATCGAAGTCCTCAGCACGACGAAGGAAATTTCCGCCAACACGGCGCAGCTGGTCAAGACCATGGAAGAGATCACCCGCGTGGCGGACTACACCACCACCGCCACCGGCGAGGCCCAGAACGGGCTGGTGCGCATGGACCACACCATGCAGCACATGGTGAGCGCCACCGAATCCATCAATGCCAAGCTCGCGGCGCTGTCCGAGAAGGCAAGCAACATCACCACCGTGCTGACCACCATCACCAAGGTCGCCGACCAGACCAACATCCTGTCGCTCAACGCCGCGATCGAAGCGGAAAAGGCGGGCGAGGCGGGACGCGGCTTTTCCGTGGTGGCCACGGAAATCCGGCGGCTCGCGGACCAGACTTCGGTGGCGACCTGGGACATCGACCAGATGCTCAAGGAAATGCAGGCCGCCGTCTCGGCGAGCGTGATGAGCATGGACAAGTTCCTCGAAGAAATCCGGCGCAGCGTCGGCGACGTGCGCAACGTCGGCACCCAGCTTTCCGGCGTCATCGAGCAGGTGCAGAAACTGACGCCGCGCTTCGACCTCGTCCTGGAAGGCATGCAGTCGCAGGCGGTGGGCGCGAGCCAGATCACCGAGACCATGAGCCAGCTCAACGAAGCCTCGCAGCAGGCGGTGGATGCCCTGAAATCGACGAGCGAGGCGGTGCAGCAGCTCCAGTATGCCGCGCAGGATCTGCAGTCCAGCGTCTCGACCTTCGCGGTCAATCTTTGACCATGCAGGTCCTGCTTTTCCAGCTCGGCAACGACCGCTACGGCATCGACACCCGGCACGTGGTCCGGGTCCTGCCGCTGCTCGAATGCAAGACCGTGCCGCATGCGCCGCCCTGGGTCGCCGGGCTGATGAACCTGCGCGGCGAGGCGGTGCCGGTGATCGACCTGCGCAGGCTGGCCCGCAGCGGACAGGGCGGACAGGATGAGCATGGCGAACGCCACGATCCCGGCGAGCCGCGCTTCGACACCCGCATCGTGCTGGTCCGCCACGTCGCCCGCGACGGCCGCTCCCGTCCGCTGGGCCTGATCGTCGAGCACGCACGCGAGGTGATCCGGCTCGATCCGTCGGGCTTCGCCGCCAGCGCCATCGACACGCCGCAGGCGCCCTACCTGGGCGAGGTCACCACCGCGAACGGCGCCATCCTGCAACTGGTGGACGTCGACCGGCTGTTAGGCGACGAGGCGGCCGCCCTGCTCTATCCGGAAAGCGCCGCATGATCGACCACCTCCTGACCCAGAAGCTGCGCCGCAGCAGCGGGCTCACGCTGGAACACGCCGACGTGCGCAAGGCGGTCGGCCAGCGCATGCGGGAACGCGGGCTGCACGACCGGCATGCCTACCTCGTATCGGCGCTCTCCAGCCAGGACGAACTGCAGGCATTGATCGAGGCGCTGGTGGTGCCCGAGACCTGGTTCTTCCGCGATCCCGACGCCTTTGCCGCCGCCGTGGCGTTCGTGCGCGCCCGCCTCGCGCAGGGCCGGCGGCCGGTGCGCGTGCTCAGCCTGCCCTGCTCGACCGGCGAGGAACCGTATTCGATGGCGATTGCCCTGGCCGACGCCGGCGTCGCGCCGGAGGACGTCGTCATCGAAGGCATGGACATCAGCCTGCAGGCGCTGGAACAGGCCCGCGCCGCCCGGTATGGCAGGAACGCTTTCCGCAGCCGCGACCTTGGTTTCCGCAACCGGCATTTCAGTTTGCAGGGCGACATCCACAAGGTGCACGTGCTGCATGACGCGATCCGCGGCATGGTGCGCTTCGCCCCGGCCAACCTCATGGGCGACCTGCCCCTGCCCGGCGGCTGGGACATCGTCTTTTGCCGCAACCTGCTGATCTACTTCGACGAAGCGACGCAGGGCGAGGCCATCCGCCGGCTGGCAAGCCTGATCGCGGAAGACGGCATGCTGCTGGTCGGGCACGCGGAAGCGCCCGCCTTGCTGCGGGCCGGGTTTTCGCCGACCGCCGACCGGCGCGCCTTCGCGCTGCAACGCCCTGCCCGCGCGGACATCCCGCCCGAGTCGCCGCCCTCTCCGGCGGTCACGACGGTCCCGATGGTCCCGACCCGCATGCCAACGAAACTGCAGGTGCCGCGCAGTCAGGCCGACCGGTCCGCGGCGCCAGGAGCACGGCCGGCACCGCCAGCGCAGGCAACGCCAGAAACGCCACCAGGCGATATGTCAGACCGTCCGGTGACCGACCTGCTGGAGGCCGGTCGCGCGCTTGCCGAACAAGGCCGCGACGAGGACGCGCGACGCGTCCTGCTCGACTGCCTGCGGGCCGATCCGGAATCGGCCGGTGCCGCCTACCTGCTGGGCCTGATCAGCGACCGGCGCGAGGACCTTGCCGGCGCGGCGCATTACCTGCGGCGCGCCGTCTATCTCGAACCCAACCACTACGACGCCCTCTGCCACCTCGCGCTGGTGCTGGAGCGGCAGGGCGATGCCGCGGGCGCGGCATCCCTGCGACGGCGCGCCCGCCGCGTGTATGAACGCGGCCACCGGGGAGCCGGGGCATGAGCGCGCCCACCCCGACCGGAATCGATGCCTGCTGGAACCGGATCGGCGTGCGCGGCGACCGCAGCTGCGAGCGCCTCGCCGGACACGGCCACTGCCAGCACTGCGAGGTGTATCCGGAAGCCGCGGGCCGCATCATGCAACGCCCGCTACCTGCAGGCTACCAGGCGGAATGGACGGCGCATTTCGCGCAGCCCGAGGAAGCCAGGCAGGTGCTGGACCAGGCGGTGCTGGCCTTCCGCCTGGCGGACGAATGGTATGCCCTGCCGGCGAAGCAGATCGTCATGGTGGCAGATCCGGCGCGTCCCCATGGCATTCCGCACCGCCGCCGCCCGGAACTGCTCGGCATCGTCAACCTGCGCGGCAAGCTCTACCCCTGCGTGTCGCTCGCCGCCATTCTCGGCATCGCCGACCAGGACAGCGCGGCCACCGGCGGGGAGCGCGTCTTTCCGCGCATGCTCG
The DNA here is from genome assembly GCF_010974945.1 of Noviherbaspirillum galbum. Classification (GTDB taxonomy): domain Bacteria; phylum Pseudomonadota; class Gammaproteobacteria; order Burkholderiales; family Burkholderiaceae_D; genus Noviherbaspirillum; species Noviherbaspirillum galbum. The sequence goes on from NZ_JAAIVB010000013.1 coordinate 5,148, forward strand.
TGCTGCAGCAGGGCGCGGCCGCGTACGCCATTCCGGTCCAGGAGGCGCATGGCATCGTGCGCTACCATGCGGGCATGCTGGAAAGCCTGCCCTCGACGGCCAGCGCCACCGCGCGCGACTACCTGCTGGGCATGCTGGAGGACGGACCCCGGCGCATCGCCTGTCTCGATGCCGGCCGCCTCGCCCCCGTGCTGGCAGGCGTGCTGAAATGAGCGAGGCGACATGAACGACGACACGCACGACGACATGCCCGACTACAGCCAGTTTTCGCTGCAGGAACTCTTCCGCAGCGAAGCCGACAGCCAGGTCCAGGCGCTGACCCAGGGCCTGCTCGCGCTGGAGCGGCAACCGGAAAACCTGACGGTGATCGATCCGCTGATGCGGGCCGCGCATTCCCTGAAGGGAGCGGCGCGCATCGTCAACATCGAGTCGATAGAACGCCTTGCGCACGCCATGGAAGATTGCTTCGTCGCCGCGCAGAAGGGCCGCCTCGCGCTGAGCAAGCCCGACATCGACCGCCTGCTGGCCGGCGTCGACCTGATCAGCCAGATCGCCGCCCAGCAGGACGACACCGTGGCCGCCTGGCTGGAGCAGCACAAGCTGCACATTTCCAGCGTGCTGGTCAGCATCTACGACGTGGTCAATTCCCAGCAAGCCGCCGTGACGACGCGGCGCCCTGCGGCCATTGCGCCGTCAACAGTACCGACTCCGGCACCGACCGCGCCATCCCCCGAGCCTGCGCCGCAAGCATCGTCCGCGCCGCCGGCAGACACGGCCCCGGCGGCCAGCATCGACGATCCCGCCACCTTGCCGGCGACACGCAAGGAACCAGGCAACCGCCAGGAATCCCGCGACGAGCAGGTGCTCAAGGTCGCCGCCGCGCATGTCGACCGCCTGCTCGCGCTGGCGGGGGAAGCGCGGGTCGCGGCGCACGCGATGCAACCCTTCCGGCAGTCGATGCAGCGCCTCAAGCGCCAGCAGCACGACCTGGCCCAGGCAGTCGACCGCCTGGCCGCGGCCTTGCAGAACGCGCCGCTCGACGACGCGGCGCGCGAACGGCTGGACGACCTCCGGCAACGCGTCGCGCCGGTGCAATCCGGCCTGGTCGAGCGCTTGGCCGACGCCGAGGCGCATGAGCGCCGCCTGGCATCGGTGTCGCAGGACATGCTCGACGCGGTCCTGGCCTTGCGCATGCGGCCGTTCCGCGAAGGCGTGCTCGCCTTTCCGCGCATGGTCAGGGACCTGGCGCGCCGGCTCGGCAAGGAAGCCAGGCTCGAAGTCCGCGGCGAAGACACGCCGATCGACCGGGATGTCCTGGCGCGGATGGAAAGCCCGCTGAACCACATGCTGCGCAACGCCATCGACCATGGCCTTGAAACCCCGGGGGAAAGGCTGGCCGCCGGCAAGCCGGGCGAAGGCCTGCTGGTGCTGGAGGCCAGGCATGCGCGCGGCATGCTGCAGGTCCTGGTCAGCGACGACGGCCGCGGCGCGGATGTCGAGGGCATCCGCCGCAAGGTCATCGAGCGGCGCATGGCGCCGGCCGAGATGGCGGCGCGCATGTCCGACGACGAATTGCTGGAATTTTTGTTCCTGCCGGCATTCAGCCTGCGCGACAAGGCCACCGAGGTATCGGGGCGCGGCGTGGGCCTGGATGCGGTGCAGGCCGCGCTGCGCGCGCTCAACGGCAACGTCCGCATCGACACCGAGGCGGGCCGCGGGCTGCGCATGGAAATCACCTTGCCGGTATCGCAATCGGTGGCGCGCTGCATCGTGTTCCTCGTTTCCGGCGAAGCCTATGCGCTGCCGATCGGCAAGATCCACCGCGTGCTGAACGCGGCGCCCGGCGAGATCGAGACGCTCGAAGGCCGCCAGTACCTGACCCGCGAAGGCGAGCGCATCGGCCTGATCCAGGCCAGCCAGCTGCTCGGCCTGGAGCGCGGCCCGGACGCCGACGACGGCAGGCTGCCGGTGATCGTGATCGGCAACGGCGCACGGCATTTCGGGCTGGTGGCGGACGTGCTGCAAGGCGAGCAGAGCCTCGTGGTGCAGCCGCTGGAACCCCTCTTCGGCAAGGTGCGCGACGTTGCCGGCGCGGCGGTCCGGGACGACGGCTCGCCGGTGCTCATCCTGGACGTCACCGATTTGCTGGTCGGCATCGAGAAGCTGGCGGCGCGCGGCGACTTGCAGCAGGTGCAAGGCGCGGCGATGCGGCCGCGCAAGGCGAAGCGCATCCTGGTGGTGGATGATTCGCTGACGGTGCGCGAAATGGAGCGCAAGCTGCTCGCCGCGCGCGGCTTCGAGGTGGACGTGGCGGTGGACGGCCTCGACGGCTGGAACGCGGTGCGCGCCGGCGACTACGACCTGGTGATCACGGACGTCGACATGCCGCGCATGGACGGCATCGAACTCGTGACCCTGCTCAAGAAGGATGCGCGGCTCGGAAATCTTCCCGTCATGATCGTCTCCTACAAGGATCGTCCCGAAGACCGCGCGCGGGGCATCGACGCCGGCGCGGATTATTACCTGACCAAGGGGAGTTTCCACGACGAGACCTTGCTCGAGGCCGTCCATGACCTGATCGGAGAAAGCGCGGCATGAAGATTGCCATTGCCAACGATGTGACGCTGATCGCCGAGGCGCTGCGCCGGATCGTCGTGGCGAGCCACGAGCATGAGGTCATCTGGACCGCGCGCGACGGCAGCGAGGCGGTGCGCCTGGCCGCCGACGCCCGGCCCGACCTCATCCTCATGGACCTGCTGATGCCGGAAATGGACGGCGTGGAAGCGACGCGGCGCATCATGGAAGCCTCGCCCTGCGCGATCCTGATCGTCACCGCGTCGCCGGACCAGAACACCAACCTCGTGTTCCGCGCGCTGGGCGCGGGCGCGCTCGACGTGACGGCCACGCCCATCCTTGCCGGCAACATCGGTTCCGACCAGCAGCTCCTGGCCAAGATCCGCACCATCGGCAAGCTGATCCGCCACGAGCCCGCGGCGGAAGGCACCCGCATTCCGGCCTTGCCGGACGACGGCCAGCCGGCCCAGACGGTCAAGCATCTCGTGGCCATCGGCTCCTCGACCGGCGGCCCGATGGCGCTGGCCGGCATCCTGCGCGCATGGACCCCGCCGCCCGGGGTCACGGCGGTGATCGTGCAGCATATCGACCAGGCCTTCAGCGACAGTTTCGCCCGGTGGCTGTCGGACCAGGCCGGCTTTCCGATCGACGTGATCCAGGACGGCGGCCGCCTGCTGCCGGGACACGTGATGGTCGCCAAGACCAACGACCATGTGCTGCTCGACGCGCACGGCAGGCTGTCGTACTGCCCGGAACCGGCCGAATACGCCTACCGGCCGTCGATCAACGTGTTCTTCGCCTGCGTCGCGCGGCACTGGACGCGCGGCGCCACCGGCGTGCTGCTCACCGGCATGGGGCGGGACGGCGCGGAAGGCTTGCTCGCCATGCGCCAGGCAGGGCATGACACGATCGCCCAGGACCGCGCCAGCAGCGCGGTGTACGGCATGCCGCGCGCCGCCGCCGAGCTCGGCGCGGCGGCCTCCATCCTGCCGCTGCAGGACATCGGCGCGGCACTGCGCCGGCGGCTGTCCGCCTTGCCCTCCTTACCCTCCTCCTGCCTGCCCGGAGCGGCCCGGAACGCGCCATGACTTCCGTTGCGGACAAGGCGCCGGAAGCGGCGCTGCAGGGCCCGCCGGTACGGGTGCTGCTGGTGGACGACCAGATGCTGATCGCCGAAGCCGTGCGGCGCATGCTGGCCGGCCAGCCCGACATCGCCTTTCATGCCGAGACGCGGCCGGAACATGCGCTCGACACCGCGGCGCGCTGGCAGCCTACCGTCATCCTGCTCGACCTGGTGATGCCCGGCATCCACGGCTTCGACCTCGTGCGCTGCCTGCGCGGCCATGCCGCGACGCAGGACGTCCCCATCATCATGCTGTCCTCGCGCGAGGAAGCTGTGCACAAGGTGCAGGGATTTGCCGTCGGCGCGAACGATTACCTCGTCAAGTTGCCCGACCAGCAGGAATTGCTGGCGCGCCTGCGCTACCACTCGCGGGCCTACCGCAACCAGCTCGAGCGCGACCAGGCCTTCGCCGCGCTGCGCGAGAGCGAGCGCCGCCTCGCCGAGGCCAACGTGCAGCTGCAGCGCCTGGCCGACATCGATGGCCTGACCGGCATCGCAAACCGCCGCCGGTTCGACAGCGCCCTGCAGGTGGAATGGCAGCGCGCCTTGCGCACGCAGCGGCCGCTGTCGGTGCTGCTCGGGGACGTGGACCATTTCAAGGCCTACAACGACACCTATGGGCACCTCGCGGGCGATCGTTGCCTGCAGCAGGTCGCCGCCGTGCTCAATGCCAACCTGCGCCGGCCGGCCGACGTCGCGGCGCGCTATGGCGGCGAGGAATTCGCCCTGATCCTGCCCGAGACCGAAAACGCGGGCGCCGCCGCGGTCGCGCAATCCTGCCTGGCGCAGGTGGCCGCGCTCGGCATCGCCCACGCGGGTTCGTCGGCCGCGGAGGTGGTCACCATGTCGTTCGGCGTGGCGACCCTGGTTCCGGCGCAAGGACAGGCGACGCCGGACCTGCTGACGGCGGCGGACCGGGCGCTCTACCGGGCGAAGGCGGCCGGCCGCAACCAGGCCGGGACGGCGGGCTGACTTGGCCTCAGCATTCGAGGAAGCGTCCGTCGGCCAGCACCAGGCCGGCGCGCACCGCGAGGCCGGGAAAGACCTGCCGCGCGGCGCGGCGATAGCGTTCGAGCTGGGCGGCATAGGCGCTGCGCTCCGAATCGAGCAGGTCGCGCTTGTAGTCCAGCACCCAGACGGCATCGTCGTGCACCACCAGGCGGTCGAAGCGCACCAGCTCGCCGCCGCACATGACCTCCAGCTCGTTGTGGGCGGCGCGGAACCGGGCCGGATTGAAGAATTGTTCGAGCGCGGGCGCCGTGAGGATCTGCAGCGCCTGGCGGCGCACGGTCTCGGCCATCGCGCCCGGGCAGCACAGCCAGCGCGCCAGGCGTTCGGCATCCGGCAACTCGATCGGCCAGGAGGAGCCGGCCGTCAGGCGTTCCAGCAAGGCATGCAGGGCGATGCCTTCGTCGATCGCCGCCGACTGCGCGGCGGCCTGCCGCGATAGCTGCGGCTGCAGGGGTTGCAGCGGCATGCGCGGAGGCGCGAATACGGAGAGCGAGAAGCTGGCGTCCGGCGTGCCTGCCAACGCTTCCGCTGCCTCGATTGCCTGGGTATCGGGTTGCATCTCGGCCAGCCCGGTCATGCCGGCAAGCCGGTGATACCAGCTTCCTTCCACGCAACCATCCTCCAGCGCGACGCGCCCGCCGTCGACGCCGGAGATGATCAGCATTTCCTTGGCGCGGGTCAGCGCAACGTAGAGCAGGTTCCAGTCTTCCTGCATGCGGAAGCCGTCCTCGGCTTCGAACAGCGCGTCCCGCGCCGCGCCGCGATCGTCCTTGCGGCCGAAGCAGGAAAAATGCGTCGGCGCGTCGCGGTCCTGCGGCCAGTCGCAGAGGATGCCGAGGTCGTCGCGCGCCGGTTCGCTGTGGTTGGCGTCGGCCAGGATGACGACCTGCGCTTCGAGTCCCTTGGCGCTGTGGATGGTGAGGATGCGCACCGCGTCGATGGAGGTATCGACCGCCGCCTCGTCCGGCGCCTCGCTGTCGAGGCCGCGCTGCAGGGCGCGCAGCGCCTCGATGAATTTTGGCAGGCTGGGATAGCGGCCGGCATCGAGATTGAGCGCCAGCTCGGTGAAAGCTTCGATGTTGCCGATCACCTGCGCGCGCAGCAGGGGTTTCACCGATGCGGCGTAACGCTGCAGCACGTCGGCGCTGTGCAATATGCGGTCCAGCAGGTCGTGCACGGGCAGGTGTGGCGCCTCGTCCAGCCAGCGCCGCAGCAGGCCGTGTGCGCGCTCCAGGGCGGGCGAACGTCCGCCCTGGAGCTCCGGCAGCGCGCACAGGCGCGCCCACCAGGCGCCTTCGCCAGCACTGGCCAGGGCGATCAGGTCGTCGTCGCCGGCGCCGAAGATCGGCGACTTCAGCACATGGGCCAGCGCGAGGTTGTCCGCCGGCGTGATCAGGAAGTTCAGCAGCGCCACCAGGTCGGCCACTTCGAGCGATTGCAGCAGGCCGCCGCGCTTGTTCGACACGAAGGGAATGCCAGCCTCGCGGAGCGCCGACTCGTAGGCGGCGAGGTTGGCGCGCTTCTTCACCAGCAGCATGACATCCGACCAGGACGGCGCCTGCCCGGTGCGCTGCTGCAGAACGCGCCGCGCCTGCAGGATGGCGCGCGCCACCTGCCTGCCCTCTTCCAGGCGCCGCGCATCCTGTTGTTCCTTGCGCGGCATGTCCAGGGGATGGCGCAGGGCGAATTCTGCCTTGGCCGATGCATTTTCTTCGTCGGTCCCAACGGAACCGGCATCCATCTCTTCGGCGGCGCGTACCAGCGGCAGGCGCCAGACCTCGCCGCCAGCGCTGCCCAGCGTGGTCTGCGCGGCAAAGATCGGATTGGGGGCATGGCAGATGTTGAGCACCTCGACGATGCGGCCGGCGTTGCGCCGCGTCTGGTTGGTGCGCAGCAGGTCCGCGCCTTGCGCGCGCAGCATCTCGGCGGCGGCGGCGAACACGCGCGGCTCCGCGCGGCGGAAACGGTAGATGGATTGCTTAGGATCGCCGACGATGAACACCGTCGGTGGCTGGCCTTCGCCGCCGTAGGCTTGCAGCCAGGAGCGCACGATGCTCCACTGCAGCGGATTGGTGTCCTGGAACTCGTCGAGCAGGATGTGGCGGTAGCGCGCATCGAGCCGGCTCTGCAGGTAGGCGGCGTGCTCAGGATCGTTGAGCAGGCGGTAGGCCTGCCATTCGAGATCGCTGAAGTCGAATACCCGCTGCTCCGCCTTGAGCGCCTGGTAGATGTCGAGGTAGAGGGACGCGACCTTGAACAGCGAGGCGTTGAGCGCCAGCACGACGGGCTCCGCGCTGCGGCGTCGCAGGCGCATGAGGGCCTGGCCGACCGACTCGAATTCTTCGTCGAACAGGCACGCGGCATCGGTGCCACCGAAGTGCTTTTCCAGCGCGGCGGTAAGGGCCTTGGTCTTGTTGTTCTTGCGGCTGCCGCCCTTGTCGTCGAAGAACTCCGTGTAGAGCGCCTGGAAGCCGTCGAGGGACGCGCCGCCGGTCACGGCCATCTCGATGGCGGTGGCGCGTTTCTGGTTGACCGCGGTGCCGGCGCCGAGCAGGCGCGCGATCGTCAGCACGCGGTCGCGCAGCGCCGCGTCCTGCCACAGGCTTAGACGGGCATCGGCGTAGGCATCCTCGCCGCAGCGTTCGACCAGCCAGCGCAGCGGCGCATCGTCGCCGGCCTGGCATGCCGCCCACCATTCGGCGCGCTTGTCGATGAAGGCATCGATGAGCTTGCGGGCGTTCGTGTCGCCCGTCAGTTCGAACATCAGCATCAGCGACTCGCGGGCGTCCGCATGTTCCTCGTCATTGAGCGCCTGCATGAAGCGGCTGTAGGCATCGGCCAGCAGCTCGCCCGTCGATTCGGTCAGCGCATAGCCGTGCGGCACGCCGGACGACAGCGGCGCGATCTGCACCAGCCGCCCGAACCAGCTGTGGAAGGTGTCGATGGACAGGCTCTGCGGGCTGGCGAGCACCCTGGCGTACAGGCCGCGCGCCGCCGGCAGCAGGCCCGGCGCATCGCCGGCCGGCACGCCGCGCTCGACCAGCAGCGACAGGACCTTGTCGTCCGGGGAAAGCGCGAGTTCATGCAGCAGCTCGAGCAGACGCTCGCGCATCTCCTGCGCCGCCTTGCGGGTGAAGGTGATCGCAAGCAGTTCGGAAGGCGCGGCGCCGGCCAGCAGCAGGCGCAGCATGCGCGCCACCAGCAGCCAGGTCTTGCCGCTGCCGGCGCAGGCTTCCACCACCACCGAGCGCAGCGGATCGCAGGCGATCGCGGTGAAGCGGGCCGCCGCCACGGCCTCGCCGTTCGCCTCGTAGGCACGCGGGGCGTTCATTCCCAGGCTCCCTTGCGGCACAGGCCGCGCACGTCGCAATAGACGCAGACCCGCTCGATGCCCATCGCGGACAGCGGCTTGCCGCCCGCGATGTCGCGCATGATGCCGACGATCTGGCCTTCCAGCTGCCGCTGCCATTCGCCGAAGTTGTCGGCGGCGACGTCGCCGGTCTTGTTCTTGCTCGCCTCGAGCGCCACCACGTGGCCGGCAGAGACGGGCCGGTCGGACAGCAGCGCATAGAACGCGAGCTGGTGGTCTTCGCCTTCCTTCATGCGGGCCTTGAGCGATTGCACGTCGCGGGTCTTGTAGTCGAGGATGGCGCGCTCGCCCGCCTCGTTTTCATCGATGCGGTCGATGCAGCCGTAGAGCGTGACCTTGCCGCCGTCCCAGGAAATGATCTTCTGGAAGGTTTTCTCGCCGTCGAGGAAGGTCCAGCCCTCCGCCTCCCGCGCGTTGGCCCAGTCGAGGTAGGCGGGAATGATCTTCTGCCAGCGTGCGTAGTAGCCGAGCGCGGCGGCGCTCTGGTCCAGCGAGCGCGCGAACACGCCCTCGGATATCGCCCGCAGCAGCGGTTCCCGGTCATCCATGGCGACGCGGCGGTCGCGCAGCGCCTGGTGGTAGTCGTGCAGGATGTCGTGCAGCCACTCGCCGTAGTCGCGCTTCTCCGGCATGTCGGACAGCTCGCCTAGCGTGCCGAGCCCGAGCATGCGGCGGGCGAAGAACTGGTAGGGGCAGGCAACGAGAGAGTTGTAGGCGCTGGCCGACAGGCTGGATGGCAGCAGGTGCGGCGCGGCCGGCGCCGGGCGCCGCGGCGGCGCCCAGGACAGCGTCTGCACCGGCAGTTCTGCGCGATGCGGGCCGAGGCCCGGCTGGCCGCGCGACTCCAGCGCGAGCTGCAGGCGCTGCAGCCAGCCGCTGACCGGATTCGGCTCGCCGTTGCGCGCCAGCTGCCAGGACAGGACCACCTGGCCCGCGCCGCTAAGCATTTCGGCGAAGTCGCGCAGCTGCTGGCACTGGCGCTGCTCGCGGGTGGGCAAGCCGAGCTCGCGGCGCACGGCATTGCCGAAGAACAGTGTCTCTTCCAGCTGCGAAGGCAGGTGCGCGGCATCCGCGCCGACCAGCAGCACCGCATCGAAGGCGCGCAGCTGCATGCCGTTGAGCTGAAGCATCAGCACCCGGCGGTCGAAGTCGGCCGGCACGAAGGGCGTGGCTTCCAGACGCAGGCCAAGAAAAGCGCGCCATTCGGAAAGCGAAAACGTCTGCGTCAAGGCGCGGCAATCTTCGCCCAGCGCATCGAGCAGCGCGATCACCTGCACGCCGGCGCTGTCGGCGGCAAGCGCGTCGCGCATGCCGAGGGCGTCGATCGCCCCGGCGCTCAGCGCCACCCAGTCGGCGAGCGGCATGCGCCCGGCGAAACGGCTGGCCTCGGCGGAAAGCCGCTCGATCAGCGCCGACGCGGCGGCCTGGTCCTTCACCGCGCGGGCGACCGCTTCCCAGCCGCCGTGGATGTTATGCCGGCGCAGCGCATGCTCGATCAGCATCACCTGTTCCATCTTGCCTGGTTCGTCGGCGAAAACGTAGGGCGACTTCAGCAGGTCGAGCAAGGCCGGCGTTTCGGCGCGCGCGGCGACCAGGTCGAGCAGCGACGCGACGGCGGCGGCGGCGCGCGTGGTCGAGAGCTTCCAGCCGGTCTCGTCGGTCACGACCACGTCGGCGCGTTCCAGCAAGGCCCGGATGCGGCGCGCGACCGCGCGGTCCTGCGCGACGATGGCGATGGGCCCGCGGCCGGCCTGCAGCCAGTCGATGACGGTCTGCGCGCCTTGAAGCGCTTCCTGCTCCAGGCCGCCGGCGGCGGCAAGCACGACGTTAGCGGGCTGCGAGACCGCGCCGGACGCGGGCTCGTCCCCGGCCACGATCTCGGGCCAGGCGGCGGCAAAGACCGGCGCGATGGCAGGCGCGCGCCAGTCGAGCGCCACGCGCAGCAGCGGCGAGTGCGCGGCGTAGGCATCGAGGAAGGCCTGGTGATAAGGGTCCGGCTCGCAGGCATGGATCCACACCAGCGGGCCGCGCGCGCGCGCCGCCAGGCGCATCAGCTGGGCGAAGCAGGCCGCCACCGCATCGCCGGTCGCGAGCTGGCTCTTCCAGAGCGTCCATACCAGCTGCGCCTCGTCGGACAGCAGGCTGCGCGACGGCGCCGGCATGTGCTCCAGCGCGGCATGCCAGCGCGCGTCGAGCATGTCGGGCGAGGCATGGATGGTGGGCACCAGCGCCCGGCTCAATTCATCGAACAGGCCGAGCAGCGTTTGGGCCAGCGGCATCAGGTCGGTGTTGCGCTTGGCGGTGAACAGCTTTTTCAGCCAGGCATGCTGCCGAAGCTCGGCATACAGGCCCATCATGCGTTCGCTCGCCGGCGCCACCGCCGGTGAGGACGCATCGGGCGGCATGGCGTCGAGCCAGGCCGACAGGGTGGTGATCCGCGGGGGAATGAAGCTGCCGGTGATGCGCATCATCAGCGCGGCGCGCAGCTGCTGGGCCTGCGTGAAGCTGGGCACCAGGATGCGCACCGCGGAAAAATCGCTGCGCTCGGGATGCCCGTGGCGCGTGAGGAAGCCCTCGGGGCCGGCCAGGTTCGCGGCGAGGCGCGGCCAGAAGTCCGCGGAAGGAGGCAGGTGGTGCTGGGCGTGCGGCATGCGAAAATCGTGTATGGTGGTCCAGCGTCTGGTGCGGCGCGTTTTGATCCGCTTCAAGGATTCCTGCCGCTGCCATGCGGCTTCCTGCTGAGCAGGGGCAAGTGTCCCGCGGGGTCAGCGACATTTTATGTGAGATACGGCAAAAAACAGGAGGGCCGTCTTCACTTTTTATGAAAATCGGTTATGATTTGCCCAATACCCCGCCGTATTACTCCTTGCAGCACGCCAGCCGCCTGATGACCTGGCACTCGCTACGGGCTTGAATTCCATCCCGGCGTCTCCACCTGATCGTTGCATCCCGGACACGTTGGTTCGATCGGATCGCGCCAGCCGACGCGGACGCATCGCAAGGTCTTTGCCGTTGCAGGGTTAACTGGCTGGAGCGGAAGCCTTATTCCCTAATTACCCTCATTCGAGGAAACCATGAGCGAAAACATTAAACATATTTCTGATGCCTCTTTCGAGTCGGACGTGCTGAAGTCCGACAAGCCGGTGCTGGTCGACTTCTGGGCCGAATGGTGCGGCCCCTGCAAGATGATCGCCCCCATCCTCGAGGAAGTCGCCAAGGAATATGACGGCAAGCTGCAGATCGCGAAGATGGACGTGGACAGCAACCAGGCCGTGCCGGCCAAGTTCGGCATCCGCGGCATCCCCACGCTGATCCTCTTCAAGAACGGCGTTCCCGCCGCGCAGAAGGTCGGCGCCATGGCCAAGGGCCAGCTGACGTCCTTCATCGACAGCAACATCTAAGCATCAACCCGGCGGCGCGACAGGCGCCGCCGAGTTTTCACATTCAGTTAATCCTCGCAGTTCCCTCCCCCACCTGACTTTTCCCATCCCGGGACACCCACACTATGCATTTATCTGAACTCAAGGCGCTCCACGTCTCGGCCCTGCTGGACATGGCCATTGGCCTGGAAATCGAAAACGCCGCCCGCCTGCGCAAGCAGGAACTGATGTTCGCCATCCTGAAGAAGCGCGCCAAGTCCGGCGAGCAGATCTTCGGCGACGGCGCCCTCGAGGTATTGCCCGACGGCTTCGGCTTCCTGCGCTCGCCCGACGCGAGCTACATGGCATCGACCGACGACATCTACATCTCGCCCTCGCAGATCCGCCGCTTCAACCTCCATACCGGCGACTCCATCGAAGGCGAAGTCCGCACCCCGAAGGACGGCGAGCGCTACTTTGCATTGGTGAAAGTGGACAAGGTCAACGGCGAACCGCCCGAGGCATCCAAGCACCGCATCCTGTTTGAAAACCTCACGCCGCTGCATCCCAACAAGCTGCTCGGACTCGAGCGCGAGATGCGGGGCGAGGAAAACATCACCGGCCGCATCATCGACATGATCGCGCCCATCGGACGCGGCCAGCGCGGCCTGCTGGTGGCGTCGCCGAAGTCCGGCAAGTCGGTGATGCTGCAGCACATCGCGCACGCCATCACCACCAACCATCCTGACGCGGCGCTCATCGTGCTGCTGATCGACGAACGCCCCGAGGAAGTGACGGAAATGCAGCGCTCGGTGCGCGGCGAAGTCGTGGCCTCGACCTTCGACGAACCGGCAACGCGCCACGTGCAGGTCGCCGAGATGGTGCTGGAGAAAGCCAAGCGGCTGGTCGAAATGAAGCGCGACGTGGTGATCCTGCTCGACTCCATCACCCGCCTCGCGCGTGCCTACAATACCGTCATTCCCGCGTCCGGCAAGGTCCTGACCGGCGGCGTCGACGCCAACGCCCTGCAGCGCCCGAAGCGCTTCTTCGGCGCGGCGCGCAACGTCGAGGAAGGCGGCTCGCTGACCATCATCGCCACCGCGCTGATCGAGACCGGCAGCCGCATGGACGACGTGATCTACGAAGAATTCAAGGGCACCGGCAACATGGAAGTGCATCTCGAACGCCGCCTGGCCGAGAAGCGCGTCTATCCGGCGATCAACCTCAACAAGTCCGGCACGCGCCGCGAGGAATTGCTCATCAAGCCCGACCAGCTTCAAAAAATCTGGATCCTGCGCAAGTTGCTCTACGGGATGGACGAGATCGAGGCGATGGAATTCATCCTCGACAAGATGAAGTCCACCAAGAACAATGCCGAGTTCTTCGAGATGATGCGCCGCGGCGGAAGCTGACGTTTCCCGCCGGCGTTGCAAAGGGCGCAAGCGCAAGCCTGCGCCCTTTTTCATTTCCGGCAAGCTTCGCCGGTCCGGCTTTTCATTGTATAATGGCCGGTTTTCACCCAAGGCAAGTGACCGGCAATCGGGTCAAGATGCAGCGCGACCGACGAAGTGCCGATTGGCTACCAAACGCAAACGAGGAAACCATGAAAGAAGGCATTCACCCCAATTACCGCGAAGTCGTGTTCCAGGACATGTCCAACGACTTCAAGTTCATCTCCCGTTCCACGATCCAGACCAAGGAAACGATCAACTTCGAGGGTAAGGATTACCCCTTGATCAAGCTGGAAGTGACGGCTGAGTCCCACCCGTTCTACACCGGCAAGCACAAGATCGTCGACACCGCCGGCCGCGTGGAAAAGTTCCGCCAGAAGTTCGGCAATCGCGGTTCCAAGACCTCGGCAGCAGGCTGATCTCCGATCCGTCAGCGCCATCCAAGGCAGCTTCGGCTGCCTTTTTTTTCGCCCCACCCGTTTTCCGGCACAATATCGCCGGACACACTACCGCCACGCCTACATGAAGCCAGTCCGACTGCCCGCCGCCGCCACCAATGCGCTGCCACGCTGGATGCTGCTGTCCCTGTGCATGCTATATATCCTGCCCGGCCTGATCCGACGCGATCCGTGGAAGACGCAGGACGACGCCTCCGGCTTCGGCATCATGTGGACCATGGCCCACGGCACCCTCAACGACTGGCTGTGGCCGCACATCGTCGGCCTGCCGATGCCCGACAAGGGCCCGCTGGCCTACTGGATCGGCGCGCTGTGCATCAAGCTCTTCGGCCCGCTGCTGGGCGACGACCTCGCCGCCCGCATCTCCACGATCGGTTTCTTCCTGCTCGGCTGCATTGCGGTGTGGTACACCACCTACCTGCTCGGCCGGCGGCCCGAGACCCAGCCGCTCAAGCTCGCCTTCGGCGGACAGCCGGAACCGCGCGACTATGGCCGCACCCTCGCCGATGGCGCCCTGCTGATCTATCTCGGCTGCCTCGGCCTGCTGCTCCATAGCCACAGCACCAGCGCCGAGGCGCTCCAGGTGTCGCTGGTGGCAACGGCCATGTATGCCGCGGTGCGCCTGTTCGATTCCCAGTCCCTGCGCCATGCCGCGTGGCTCGGCGCGGTATTCGGCCTGCTGGTCCTGACGCGCGGCTGGGTCTTTCCCCTTGCCGCCTGGACCGGCCTGCTGGTGCTGGCCTGCCTCGGAAACTCCCGCCTCATCATGCGCCTGTGCGCGGTCACGCTGCCGGTGGCGGTGCTGGTTGCCGCCACCTGGATCTTGGCTTGCCGCATCGAACGGCCCTTCAACAGTTCGCCCTTCGATGCCTGGATGGTCTGGAATTACCGCCAGATCAGCCTCCCTTCCCTGGAGTCACTGCACTACCTGCTGAAATACGGCATCTGGTTCGCCTGGCCGGCCTGGCCTTTCGCCGGCTGGGCCATCTATGCCTGGCGCCGGCAATACAAGGCCTGGCACATCACCTTGCCGCTTACCTTCCTGGTCAGCGCGGTCGTGGTGGCGCTGGTGAATCCCCATCCCGAGGAAGGCATGCTGCTGGCCATGCTGCCGCCCCTCGCCATGCTTGCCGCCTTCGGCCTGCCGACGATGAAGCGCGGCGCGATCAATGCAGTCGACTGGTTCTCGGTGATGACGCTGAGCTTCACCAGCGCCTTCGTCTGGCTCGCCTGGATCGCGAAGCAGACAGGCTGGCCGGGCTGGCTGGCGCGCAACGCGCTCAAGCTGGTGCCCGGGTTCAAGCCGGAATTCAACCTGATCGCCTGCCTGATCGCGACCGTGGCGACCATCGGCTGGCTTGCACTGGTTCAATGGCGCATTTCGCGGCGGCCATCCGTGTTGTGGCGCGCGGTGGTGCTGTCGTCCGGCGGCGTGATCCTGTGCTGGGTGCTGCTCATGACACTGTGGCTGCCATGGATCAACTACTACAAGAGTTACGAAGGCGTGGCACGGCGCATCGGCGAAAACATCGTTCCTGCGAAACATTGCGTCGACTCCAACGTCGGCCCCGCGCAGCGCGCCTCCTTCGCCTATTTCGGCGGCGTTCCTTTCGCCGGCTTTAATGACGCGCAATGCGATTACCTGCTCCTGCAGGATAATAGGAACGGCGCCACCGACAACCCGGCCGAAACCGACCCCGGCAAAGGAAAATGGAAACTGCTGTGGGAAGGCCGCCGTCCCTCGGACCGCGACGAGCGCTACCGCCTGTACCAGCGCATTCACTAAAGCAAGAATCCCTCGACATTTCCGTGCCGTCCTCCGCGTTTTCCGGGTCTTTGCGTTCCGAGACCCGCCGCATCATTTCCCTTGCCTGGCCGCTGCTGATCGGCCAGCTCGCGGTGATCAGCAACGGCGTCATCGACACCGCGATGACCTCGCGCTACTCCGCGACCGACCTCGCGGCGCTGGCGCTCGGGGCGTCGATCTACATCAGCGTGTTCGTCGGCCTGAACGGCGTGCTCGCTGCGCTCTCGCCCATCGTCGGGCAACTGTACGGGGCGCAGCGTCTCGATGAGATCGGCTCGCGCGTCAAGCAGGGCATGTGGCTGGCGGGATTGCTGACGGTGATCGGCGCGGCCTTCCTGCTTTTCCCGCAACCGCTGCTGGCCTTCGCGCATGCCTCGCCCGAACTCTCGGGCAAGGCCACGCTCTACCTGCGTTCGCTGGTGATCGCCTTGCCGGCGACCATGGGATTCCGCATCTACATGTCGCTCAACACCGCGATCGGCCGGCCGAAGATGGTGATGGCCCTGCAGATCGGCGGCGTCTTCCTCAAGCTTCCGCTCAATGCCTTGTTCATCTATGGCGGCTTCGGGTTGCCGGCCATGGGCGGCCCCGGCTGCGCCATCGCCACCGGCACGATTTCCTGGCTGCTCTTCATCACCGGCTGGACCATCCTGCGGCGCGGCCCGTCGTATCGCCGCTTCGGCATCTTCGGCACCGGCTTCGCCGGTCCCTCCTGGCCGGTGCTGAAGGAATTGCTGCGCCTGGGCATTCCCATGGGCCTGAGCTACTTCATCGAAGTCACCGCCTTCGCCTTCATGGCCCTGTTCATCGCCCGCATCGGCGACGCCGCCGTGGCGGGCCACCAGGTGACGGCGAACTTCGCCAGCGTGCTCTACATGCTGCCGCTGTCGATCGCCAATGCGACCGGGACGCTGGCGGCGCAGGCGCTGGGCGCGCGCCAACTCGACGGCGCCCGCCGCATCGGCAATGCCGGCATCCGCCTCGCCGTCGGCGTGTCGATTGCGCTCGGCGTCGTCATCTGGTTCGGCCGCGGCCTGATCGTGCATGCCTACACCCCGGACGCAACGATCGCCTCTGCGGCAATGCCATTGTTCACGTTCATCGCGGTCTACCAGGTGTTCGATGCCGTGCAGGTGGTCGTTGCCTTCGTGCTGCGGGCCTACAAGGTGGCCCTCGTGCCGACGGTTATCTATGCGGTCGCGCTATGGGGCGTGGGCCTGGGCGGGGGCTACGTGCTCGGCCTGAATCCGCTGGGCATCAGCCCGCCCTTCTTCCAGGGCGCATCCGGATTCTGGATGGGCAACAGCACCAGCCTCGCGGTGGTGGCGGGCGGACTGCTCTGGTACCTCAAGGTGGTGCAGCGCGACTTGGCCGCGCGGGAAAAAGGCGAGAGGGTGTAGAAGGTATCGGGGAAGAAGCGGAAGCCACGGAATTCCCGGCGGCCCCGCCAGCAGGCGGGATCAGCCCATCACGTCGCTGATGGCGGTGCGCAGGTCGGCGCGGGAAAAGGGTTTGGCGAGCGCGGCCTTCACGCCGAGCAAGCGGGCCGATTCGAGGTTGAATTCGGCGCTCAGGGAACGGCGGCCGCCGGACATCGCGATCACGGGAATGCCATACCCCAGGCGGCCCATTTCGGTGATCGTGTCCAGGCCATCCTTGTTGGGCATGAGCATGTCGATGATCACCAGCTCGATGCTGGCTTCCTGCATGCGCTTGAGCGCCTCGTCTCCGTCACCCGCCTCGAACGTCTGGTGCCCGTCCTGGACGAGCATTTCCACCAGCAGTTCGCGGTACCAGGTATCGTCTTCCACAACCAGAATTCTGGACATCCTTTTCCTTTTCGCCGCCGGCGGGATACGCCGGCACGCATCTCATGCGCCTGTCCGCCGAACCCGTGGCGGCATCGGCGGGGCATCTCCCCGCTGTGGCGCATGCTTGCCTGACGGACGGATTCTACCAGCCTCCCGGCCCGCTGTATTACAAACAAAACATTTCCACCGCGGCCCGCAAGCCGGCCGTGCGCCTGCCCCGGTCAATCCGGCTTGTCGACCAGGCCGTGCTTGACCGCGAAGAGCGCGAGGCCGACCACGTCCCGCACGTTGAGCCGTTCCATGATCTGGGCGCGATGCGCCGCGACGGTCTTTTCGCTCAGGTCGAGCTGATAGGCAATTTCCTTGGTGCTCTTGCGGCTCGCGATCAGCTTCAGGATCTCGAGCTGGCGGGGCGTGAGGGCGGCCACCCCGGGATCGACCGGCGGCGCGTGCATGAGGCGCTGCAGCACGCGCGTCGATACCGCGGGACTCAGGTACACATCCTTGCGCGTGACCGCATGCAGGGCGATCTCGAGTTCCGCCGGCGCCGCCTCCTTGAGCAGGTAGCCGGAGGCGCCGCGCCGCAGGGCTTCCGACGCCAGCTCGTCCGATGCATGCATGCTGAGGATCACGACCGCCGCCTCGGGGTAGCGCCGCTTGATCAGGGGGATGAGGTCGAGGCCGGATTCCTCGCCCATGGTGATGTCGGTGATCACGATGTCCGGCGCGAACCTTTCCAGCAACGCCAGGGCTTCGCGCACGCCGGGCACTTCCTGCACCTCGTGGAAGCCGTCGATGCGTTCGATGAGGGAACGGATGCCCGCGCGCACCAGCGCGTGGTCGTCAACCAGCAGGACTTTGTATTGTTTGTTCGCTTGCATGTCGTATCGGCAGTATGGCGTGAATGCGTGTTCCCTGGCCGGGGACGCTCTCGACGTGGAATTGGCCGCCCAGCAGCTCGACCCTTTCCTGCATGCCCAGCAGGCCGCAACCGGGGCTGGACCGGCGCTGGCCGATGTTGGCGGCATGGTCGAAGCCTCGGCCATTGTCGCGCAAAATCAGCTCCAGCTCATTGCCGTGTTCGCCGCCATTGACCTCGATGGCGACGCGGCTGGCCTGCGCATGGCGCAAGACGTTCGTGAGCCCTTCCTGCACCAGGCGATAGGCGGTGATGGCGAGCGGCTCGGGCAGCCTGGCCGGGATGCCGGCGAAATCCATCGTGCTGTCGAGCCCGGCGCTGCACAATTGCCGGTCGATGAGCTGGCGCAGCGCGGTTTCGAGGGGGAAGTAGTCGAGCGCGGGCGGCCGCAGCGACACCGACAGCTCGCGCACCTGCCTGATCAGGTCGGCAACGTCGGTCTCGGCCTGCGACCAGGTCTTCCTGGCCTTGTCGTGCGGGAGGTCCGGCTCGAGCGCGTGCAGCGACAGGTTCAGCGCGGTGAGGCGCTGGCCGAACTCGTCATGCAGTTCGCGCGCGAGATGCTTGCGTTCGCGTTCCTGCGCGCCGACCAGTTCCAGCGAGAGGGTTTCCAGGCGAGCCAGCGCCTGGCTGAGCTTGATGCGCTTGTTTTCGAGGAGGACGTTGGTGGCGTTCGCTTCCTTGTGCAGCAGGGTAAGCTGCTCGCGCTGTTCCTGCAGGGCCTGGGTCAGCGCGACGACCGACACCATGGCCTGGCGGGCTTCGCGCGTGCGCGCCCGTACCGGCCAGTCTTCCACCATGGCGGAACTGGCCTTGCGCGTGAAGTCCACCATGCGCTTGAGGTCGCGCACCAACCAGCGCTCTAGGAACCATCCGGTGAGGGCCAGGCCGGCAACCATCGTGGCGATGACGATCGCGAAGCGGATCAGCACTTCGTTGCGCCATGCCTGCAGCACTTCCTCTTCCGGGATGCCGGCCTGCACGTAGGCGACCGGTCCGTTCGGTCCGTATACGGCGGCAAGCGCCGTCACGTGGCGTCCGCCGTCGCGGTCCTGCGTCGTGCCGACGAGAGGATGATAGCCGCTGCCGTCGGCGCGGCGCATGGCGTCGGCGGGAAGGCGTTCCACGATGGGCGGGCTGCCGCGCGGGTCGGTGGTGATCAGGTTGCCCTGGCGGTCGAAATAGCTGAAGCGCGAGAACACCCGGGCCTGCCCCGCCAGACGCAGGTTGACGAAATTTTCATCCTTGTAGCTTGCGAACATCAGGCCGGTGTAGCGTCCCGCCGCGTCGTGCATGGGATAGCCGAACAGGATGGAGCGCTTGCCGGACGCCCTGCCCACCAGCATTTCGCTGGCCGACATGTGCTTGGTGGCGCGGGCTTCGCGCACGTATTGCCGGTCGCCCACCCAGATGCGTTCAGGGCTGCCGACGGCCGAGCAGGACAGCACGTCCCCGGCGTCGAGCCAGCCGAGGTTGGCGAAGGTCTTCAGTTCACCGAGCAGCGACCTGAAGCGCGCATCGCAGTCGGGCGAACGGGCCCATCCCTCCGCGCCGGATGCGAGGCCGGCGAGCATTTCCTGAACCGCATTGATCTGCTTCTGCTGGGCGGCGGTGGCCAGCTGGACTTCGGCGACGGCCATCTCGCCAGCCTGCTTCAGATCGTCGGCGCGCTGGTACCAGCCTTCGACGACCAGGCCGAAGAAAACCGGGCAAAGCGCGATCAATCCGAGCGCGGTCAGCCTTTGCCGGATGGTGGGTGTGGCGACGGATGCAGGCTTGGATGCCATGCCGGATTGCTGGAGAGTCACGGACCGGTCCAATCGCTTGCCCGGCGGGGCAAGGGACATTACTCGATGGAAAGGATATCTTAGGCGAAAGACCGCCGGAGAAGTTCCTTGGAACCGGGGATACGTCCGATAAACAACACTCAGACTTTCATCGGGAGGATGACCATCTGCAGGCTCTCGAAATGCAGGCGCCGCTGGATGGCCAGTGCCGCCTGGTTGTGCAGCAGGCGGGTGAACCAGTTGTCATGCTCGAAGATCAGCTTCGAGGTGAAGAAGATGGAATTCGGATATTCCTGGGAGATGTCTTCGCACAGCTTGGTCACTTCATCCACCACGTCCGTCCCGAAACCGAGATAGGCCGACGAGGCCATGTTGTGGCTGTGGCAAAAGTCGACGAAGAACTTCAGCGTCGCGTTGGCTTCTGCGCGCATCTGTTCCACCGCGCCCTCGCCGCCATAGGAGTGGGTGTCCACCGTACGGGCATTGACGAAGATGAAATTGCGGAAATGGCCGGGGAACATGCGCTGCACCCAGAGCAGCGCATGCAGTCCGCCGCCGCGCGAGGACCCGACGATGAAGACCGCGGTCTGGGCGTTGGGATCGGGGTCGACCGCGCCCGCATGCGGACCGAAGGGCTGGTTGGCGAACACCTGGTCGACCGCGTTGATGGCGGACTTGGTATCGCGGTAATGGTTGCGGATGTAAACGCACAAGGCGGCGATGCTGGCGATGATGAGCACCGCGGCCCAGCCGCCTTCCGTGAATTTTTCCACGAGCAGCACCAGCAGGATGTCGGCGCAGATGAAGAAGCCGACCAGCGACAGCATGAACCGGCGTCCCCATTGCGCCAGCGTCTTGCGGTGCCGCCACCAGTAGAGGCAGAGGCCGAATAGGGAAATCGCGAAGGTCAGGAACACCGACACCGAATACAGCACCACCAGCAGGGTCACGCTGCCGCGCGTCCAGAACAGGATCAGCAGCGCGGCGACGCCCAGCACGAGGATGCCGTTCTGCGTCACGAGGCGGGTGGAGAGATAGCGGAACTTGTGCGGCACCCAGGAATCGGCCGCCATGTTGGCCAGTACCGCCGGGCCGCCGAGGAATCCGGTATTGGCGGCGACGAACAGCAGGCCGGCCTCGAAGGCCAGCACCAGCGTGAGCATGATCTTGTTGAGCAGCGGGCTCATGCCGAAGCTCTCGATGATGGCCTTGAAGGTGGAGGCATTGAGCGTCTGCCCCTCGATCGGCCGCGCATCCCAGAGCAGGTAGAGCAGGATGATGCCGCTGGCGGTGAACGCCAGCGACAGCGCCATGTAGATCATGGTCATCTTGCCGGTGTGGACGCGGGGCTCGGCCAGGATGTTGACGTTATTCGACACCGCCTCCAGGCCGGTGTAGGTGCCGCCGCCCTGGGAGTAGGCGAGGAGCAGCATGCCTGCCACGCCGATCCAGCCGATGTTGCCGGCCAGCGCACTGGTTTCCGCGAGCGTGTCGGGCATGAGCTGGGGCAGGTGCGCCGCGTGGGCGAAGATGCCATATACGATCAGCACGAGATGGGTGGCGACGAAGCCGAGGAAGATGGGCAGCAGGATGCGGATCGCTTCCTTCATGCCGCGCAGGTTCAGGATGATCAGCAGGCCGATGAAGAAGGCCTCGGCCGGCAGCTTGTATTCCTGAAAGCCCAGCGGCAGCAGCGAGGCCAGCGCTTCCACGCCCGCCGCCACCGAGATGGCGATGGTCAGCATGTAGTCGAGGATAAGCGCGCATCCCGCCACGAGTCCCATGTAGGGACCGACGAGGCGCGTGGCCACGCGGTAGCCGCCGCCGCCCGTGGGAAAGAGTTCGATCACCTGGTTGTAGGCCAGCGCGATGATGAAGACCGTCACCGCCGTGGCGAGGGCCATGTAGAGGCCGAGATGGGTATGCTCGCCCAGCGCGCGGAAGGTTTCTTCCGGACCATACGCCGACGATGACAAGCCGTCCGCGCCGAGACCGACCCAGGCAAGAAAGGCAACCAGCGCCAGCGAGTGGCGGGTTTCGGACTTCATCGGATCCAGCGCCTTGCCAAGAACGATTTCGCGGATTTTGTCGGACTTCATCGGGGATGCTGCCTGGTCAGGTTTTCGCTGAAGTGGCGATCATACGCCTATCAAATGCCGCATGACAATGTAGTAAGCCTACGAGGGAACCGGCACTCTTGCCGTGTTGCTCGAATGTCGCAAATCGGCCATAATGTCGGTCCCGTTGCCGAGATGGCGGAATAGGTAGACGCACGGGACTCAAAATCCCGCGCCAGCGATGGCGTACCGGTTCGATTCCGGTTCTCGGCACCACCAGGAAGCACCCGGCATCGGGTACGACCGCCCTCCTAGTTTCAAGTGCGTCACCAGCTTCAAGTCGGTGAAGCCAACATTCAACGCTCCTCACGGAGCGTTTTTTGTTTGCCCGCACCATTCCTCGCCGTTGGCACGAACCGGCTCCTCTCTGCGATAATTATTCGCGTACAACATTCCATCGCCGTCATACTTTCATGACGGCCATCAAACCCGACGAGGTCCTGCCTGACATGCCTGTTTCCCTCGACAATCTTCTCGTGGTCGGCATCTCTTCCCGTGCCTTGTTCGACCTGGAAACGGAAGAAGCCATCTTCCGAACGCAAGGACTCGACGCTTACCGGCAGCACCAGATTGACAACGAGCATGAAATCCTGAAGCTCGGCGCAGGCTTCGCGCTAGTCAAGGCGCTGCTGCGCCTGAATGCGCTGACGGAAAACCGGCGCTTCGTGGAAGTCGTGATCATGTCGCGCAATTCATCTGAGACCTCGCTGCGTATCTTCAATTCGATCAAGCATTATGGCCTCGACATCACCCGCGCGGTGCTGTCGGGCGGCGCCTCGCTGACGCCCTATCTCCGGGCATTCAACGTCAGCCTCTTCCTGTCGCTACACGAGGAAGACGTGCAGGCCTCGATCGATGCCGGCGTCGCCGCGGCGATCCTGTACCAGAAGCCGGAAAACGCGTTGGCCGAACTGGACCAGATCCGCATTGCCTTCGACGGCGACGCGGTGATCTTTTCGGATGAATCGGAACAGATCTTCCAGGCGCAGGGCATCGAGGCTTTCGAACGGCACGAGCGCGAGAATGCGCTCAAGCCCTTGCCGGAAGGACCGTTCGCGCGGCTGCTGAAGGCGCTCTCCTACATTCAGACCCACTTCCGCGCGCCCGACGGCCGCGCCGCGCCCATCCGCACCGCGCTCGTGACCGCGCGTTCCTCGCCGGCGCACGAGCGCGTGATCCGCACGCTGCGTGCATGGGACGTTGCGATTGACGAGACCTTCTTCATGGGCGGCGTGGGCAAGTCGGAGGTGCTGGCCGCCTTCCGCCCGCATATCTTCTTCGACGACCAGCCCGGCCATTGCGACCGCGCCGCGCCGCTGGTGCAGACCGGCCGGGTGCCCGTGCGCAGCGCCCCGGGCGCGAAGACGCCGGACATCCTGCCCGCGAACGGTTAACGAAAGCGGTTAACGAAAAACGCCGCGCGCCCTGCCCGGGCGCGCGGCGCGGATCGGGCCTGCGGTCAGCGCTCCGCCACGGCGTCCATCACGCACAGCGCCGTCATGTTGACGATGCGGCGCACCGTGGCCGACGGCGTAAGGATGTGCACCGGGCGGCTGCAGCCCAGAAGCACCGGACCGACCGCGATGCCGCTACCGGCCGCCGTCTTCAGCAGGTTGTAGGAAATGTTGGCGGCGTCGATGTTCGGCAGCACCAGCAGGTTGGCATCCTTGGTCAGCGTGGAATCGGGCATGACCGACTTCAACAACTCCGGATTGAGCGCGGTGTCGCCGTGCATTTCGCCATCCACTTCCAGGTCGGGCGCGCGTTCGCGCAGGATCGCCAGCGTGGCCCGCATCTTCTTCGCCGACTCGCTGTTGCTGCTGCCGAAGTTCGAGTGCGACAGCAGCGCCACGCGCGGCTCCACGCCGAAGCGGCGCATTTCGTCGGCCGCCATGATGGTGATTTCCGCGAGCTGTTCGGCGGTGGGGTTCTCGTTGACGTGCGTATCCACCAGGGTCACCTGGCGATCGGGCAGGATCAGCGCATTCATCGCCGCATAGACGTTCACGCCCTCGCGCTTGCCGAGTACCTGGTCGATGTAGTCCAGGTGCAGCGCCGTGGTGCCGAAGGTGCCGCAGATCATGCCGTCGGCATCGCCCTTGTGGATCATCATCGCGCCGATCAGCGTATGGCGGCGGCGCATTTCCAGCTTGGCGTACTGCTCGGTGACGCCCTTGCGGCGCGTCATGGCGAGGAATTCCTGCCAGTATTCGCGGTAGCGCTCGTCGTATTCGGGGTTGATGGTTTCGAAATCGATCTCGGGCTTGAGGCGCAGGCCGAACTTCTCGATGCGCTGCGCCAGCACCGCGGGACGGCCGACGAGGATGGGCTTGGCCAGCTTTTCATCGATCACCACCTGCACCGCGCGCAGCACGCGCTCTTCCTCGCCTTCGGCGAACACGATGCGCTTCTTGGCCGCCGGCGCCTTCTTCGCGATCTGGAAGATCGGCTTCATGAAGGTGCCGCTGCGGTAGACGAACTGCTGGAGCTTCGCCACGTAGGCCTGCATGTCCTGGATCGGGCGCAGCGCCACGCCCGAGTCTTCCGCCGCCTTCGCGACCGCCGGCGCGATGATCATCATCAGGCGCGGATCGAAAGGCTTGGGAATGACGTACTCCGGGCCGAAGGCCAGATTGCTGATGCCGTAGGCGGTCGCCACGATATCCGACTGCTCGGCCTGCGCCAGTTCGGCGATCGCGTGCACCGCTGCGATTTCCATTTCGCGGGTGATCGTGGTCGCGCCGGAATCCAGCGCGCCGCGGAAGATATAGGGGAAGCAGAGGACGTTGTTGACCTGGTTCGGATAGTCGGAGCGTCCGGTGGCGATGACCGCGTCGTTGCGCACCAGCTTGACTTCCTCGGGCAGGATTTCCGGCGTCGGGTTGGCCAGCGCCAGGATCAGCGGGCGGTCGTTCATCTGCCTGACCATCTCGGGCTTGAGCACGCCGCCGGCCGAGAGGCCGAGGAAGATGTCGGCGCCGGGCATGATTTCCGACAGGGTGCGGGCCGAGGTGTCCTGGGCGAAGCGTTCCTTGTCCGGATCCATCAGCTCGGTGCGGCCCTTGTAGACCACGCCGGCCAGGTCGGTAACGTAGATGTTTTCGATCGGAAAGCCGAGGTCGACGATGAGGTCGAGGCAGGCCAGCGCCGCGGCGCCGGCGCCGGAAACCACCAGCTTGCATTCCTTGAGGTCCTTGCCTACCACCTTCAGGCCGTTCAGGATGGCCGCGCCGACGATGATGGCAGTGCCGTGCTGGTCGTCGTGGAAGACGGGAATCTTCATCCGCTCGCGCAGCTTGCGCTCGATGTAGAAGCATTCCGGCGCCTTGATGTCCTCGAGGTTGATGCCGCCGAAGGTGGGTTCGAGCGCGGCGATGACGTCGCACAGCTTGTCGGGGTCGGATTCGTTGATCTCGATGTCGAACACGTCGATGCCGGCGAACTTCTTGAACAGGACGCCCTTGCCTTCCATCACCGGCTTCGAGGCCAGCGGGCCGATGTTGCCCAGGCCGAGCACCGCAGTACCGTTCGTGATCACGGCCACCAGGTTGCCGCGGGCGGTGTACTTGAATGCGTTCGCGGGATCGGCAACGATTTCCTCGCAGGCGGCAGCCACGCCCGGGGAATAGGCGAGTGCGAGGTCGCGCTGGTTGGTGAGGGTCTTGGTGGGGGTGACACTGATCTTGCCGGGGGTAGGAAATTCATGGTACTCCAGCGCCGCCTGGCGAAGTTGCTGACGGAGTTCTTCTTTCGGATCGGGAGATTCCATGATGTGGTCGTCCTTTTTAGCTTGCGGAAAGCGTACGATTCTAACAGAGGGGAAAATTGCTATTTATACGTATTTGTCCTAGTTCCATGCCTTTTAAGTATAAGCATATGCATTTCAATTGACTTCCATTTCTGATATCGCCCCGGTTTCGGGACGGGAAACGCGAAGGCAGGAAAGCCTGGGGCCGCGCATGACGAGTTTTGCCGCCGGCTTGGGTACAATCGCGGCATGTTGTCAGAATTCGATCTCATCGCGCGCTACTTCACCCGTCCGGTCCGGTCCGGCAGGATTCCGCTCGGCGTGGGCGACGACTGCGCCCTCCTGGCGCCGTCGGCCGGCATGCAGCTTGCCATCTCCACGGACATGCTGGTCTCCGGCCGCCATTTCTTCGCGGACGCCGACCCGCTGCAACTGGGACACAAATGCCTGGCGGTCAACCTCTCCGACCTGGCGGCGATGGGCGCCGCGCCGCTGGCCTTCACCCTGGCCCTGGCGCTGCCCGACGCCGACGAGGCCTGGCTGGCGCCCTTTGCCAAGGGCTTGCTTGCACTCGCCGACCGGCATGGCTGCGAATTGATCGGCGGCGATACCACCAAGGGCCCGCTGACCATCTCCATCACGGTGTTAGGCGAAGTGCCTCCCGGCCAGGCATTGCGCCGCGACGGAGCGCAGCCCGGCGACGATGTCTGGATTTCCGGAACGCTGGGCGATGCGCGGCTCGCGCTTGCCGGCTATCTCCGGGAAATCGCCTTGCCTGCCGACGCCTTGGAGCAGGCGGGAACACGCATGCATGCCCCCACGCCACGCGCCGAACTGGGCGTGGCCCTTCGCGGCATCGCCCATGCGGCCATCGACATTTCGGATGGCCTGTGCGGCGATCTCGGCCATATCCTGGAGCGCTCGCGCGTCGGCGCCACCCTGCAGGTCGACGCCCTGCCACGCGGCCCGGTCCTGGAAAGCCAGGACCTGTCGCTCGCCCGGCGGTTCTGCCTGTCTGGCGGCGACGACTACGAACTATGCTTCACCGTCCCTGCCGCGCGCCGGGCGGAAGTGCTGGATGCGGCGCGGTCGGCGGGCACGCCGGTCCGTCTCGTCGGCCGCATCGACGCAGAACCCGGCCTGCGGCTTCTCGATGCGCATGGCGCCCCGCTCGGCTTGCCGCTTGCCTCCTTCGACCATTTCGCCCAACCATGATGACACTGGAATCCGGGCAGACTGCCCAGGTGGTCACGCCCACCGCCCGCTTCATGCTTTCCCATCCGGCCCACCTGATCGCGCAGGGATTCGGCAGCGGCCTGTCGCCGATCATGCCCGGCACCGCGGGAACCCTGCTGGCCTGGCTGGCCTTCGGCGTGCTCGGCTCGCGCTGGCCCGGGCTGTTTCATCCGGCGAGCTGGGGCCTCATCATCGTCGCCGGCTTCCTGCTCGGCATCTGGGCATGCCACCGGACGGGACGCGACCTCGGCATCGCCGACCATGGCAGCATGGTGTGGGATGAAATCATTGCGTTCTGGCTGGTGCTGGTGGTCCTGATGCCCGCGGAATTCAGCACGCAATGCTGGGCCTTCCTGTGGTTCAGGTTCTTCGACATGGTCAAGCCCATGCCGATCCGGTATTTCGACCGGCACTTCAAGGGTGGCTTTGGCGTCATGTGGGACGATATCGTCGCCGCTTTCTACACCCTGCTGGTGTTTGCGCTGTGGCGTTTCCTGTGAGTTGGGCTGGTCTGGCGGGCAAAAAAAACGCGGTCCGGTGGACCGCGTGCAAGCTCGATAACCTTAGGGCCAACCCTTGAATGAACCCCTTAGTTGGAACGGATTGTGCGCTTTTCGCCGGCGCTTGTAGGTGACATGGATCACATTCCGTGCTCGGCTTACATCGAAGTCGCGGATCGCGCGGCCTGATCGTATAGTCCTGACAAGATGCGCAGGAAACGGGCGAGCTCGCTCAGCTCAAAACTTTCGGTTCCGTCGCCGGTCAGGCCGGAAACCAGAACCTGCTCGCGGATCTCGTAATAACGCTTGCAGACCGCCTGCCCTTCTTCATTGGTGGAGTACAACACCTCCTTGCCGCGGCGCTCGGTCTTGACGAGGCCAAGCGATTGCAATTTCTTCAATGAGTAATTGACAATGTGGGTATCCTCGATGTTGAGGATGAAGGCAATGTCAGCAAGCTTCTTTTCGCGCGCGCGGTGGTTGATGTGATGAAGCACCAGCACGTCGGTGATCGTCATGTCCTTCATGCCGGCGGCTGACATGCAGCGAACCGCCCAGCGGTTGAAGGCATTGTTGGCAATGATCATGCCGAATTCGAATTCACTGAGTTCGGCACTGCGTCCGGCGGCCAGATGCGC
The DNA here is from genome assembly GCF_010974945.1 of Noviherbaspirillum galbum. Taxonomy (GTDB): domain Bacteria; phylum Pseudomonadota; class Gammaproteobacteria; order Burkholderiales; family Burkholderiaceae_D; genus Noviherbaspirillum; species Noviherbaspirillum galbum. Next base: position 33,057 of record NZ_JAAIVB010000013.1, read on the forward strand.
GGACGAAACGATGGGCACCTTGTTCACGGTATTGGCAGGTAGTGGGCTAGGTTGGGCAAAATTCGCTTTGGCGCTGCTCTTTTCTTTGGTCATGCATCACTCCGGAGTGCTGCGATTTCATTTATTAGTAATGAAATCCGTCACCAGCATCTTACCCGGAGAATGGCTAATGCAAAATGGAATACCACTGAGTTCTGCAACATATTGCGGCGTCACGCCGCAGGCCCAGAACACCGGCAGTTCGTCTTCCAGCACGGGAACCGCCTCGCCGAAATCCGGACGCGCCAGGTCGGCGATGCCGATCGCTTCCGGATGACCGATGTGCACCGGCGCGCCATGCACCTCGGGGAAACGCCCGGAGATTTCCACCGCGCGGGCAATCTGCCCGCTCTTGACCGGCCGCATGCTGACGACCATGTTCCCGGTGAACCGGCCAGCCGATTCGCATGCGATGTTCGTCCTGTACATGGCCACGTTCCTGCCCATGCCGACATGGCGCAAGGGAATGCCGCCGGCGATCAGCGCATCCTCGAAGGAAAAGCTGCATCCGATCAGGAAGGTAACCAGGTCGTCGCGCCAGAATGAGGAGATGTCGCTGACCTCCTCCACCAGCCTGCCGTCCCTGAAGATGCGGTATCCCGGCAGGTCGGTGCGGACATCCCCGCCCGGCGCGCACCTCGGCTCGGCACGGCCGGGCTCCAGCACTTCGACCAGGGGGCATGGCTTGGGATTGCGCTGGCAGAACAGGAGGAAATCGAAGGCGAATTCCTTCGGCAGGATCATCATGTTGGCCTGCATATGGCCTCGCGCGGTGCCCGCGGTCGGCCCATCGTATTGTCCGCTGCGGCAAAGCGCGCGGACTTCCGCCGGATTGAGGGAATGAAAAGGTTTGTTCACGTCAGAGTCCAAGATAGGCTTTCTTGATGTCTTCGTTGTTGAGGAGTTCCTGGCCGGTGCCTTCCATGACGATGCGGCCGGTCTGGATGACGTAGCCATAGTCCGCGATCGCGAGCGCCTTGTGCAGGCTTTGCTCCACCAGCAGCACCGAGACGCCCTGCTGGTTGACCAGCTGGATGGTATCGAGCACCTTCGCCACGAACTTGGGCGCGATGCCCCAGGACGGTTCGTCGAGCAGCAGCAGCTTGGGCCGCGACATCATGCCGCGACCGATCGCCAGCATCTGCTGCTCGCCGCCGCTCATGGTTCCCGCGAGCTGGTGGCGTCGTTCCTTCAGGATAGGGAACAATGAGTAGATCTGGTCGATGGATTCCTGGATCTCCCGCGGATCGTCGCGCGTATAGGCGCCGAGTTCCAGGTTGCGTTCCACCGTCAGGCGGGCGAACAGCCTGCGTCCTTCCGGCACCAGGCACAAGCCCATGGGAACCCGCTTGTGGGCAGGCACGTTCTTGATCTCCGTGTCATTGAAACGGATTTCCCCTTCATCGGCGGCATTGAGGCCTGCGATGGCGCGCAGGGTCGTGGACTTGCCGTTGCCATTGCCGCCCACGAGGGCGACGAGCTTGCCCTTGCCCACCTGCAGGTTGACCCGGGACACTGCCAGCACGCCGTCGTAGCTGACTTTCAGGTTGCGAACTTCAAGCATCATTCCTCTCCCAGGTACGCGGCGATGACTTGCGGGTTGTTGGATACGTCGGCAGGCTTGCCGTCGGCGATTTTCTTGCCGTAATCGAGGACCACGATGGCATCCGCAATCGGCATGATGCCTTCGAGCACGTGCTCCACGATGAGGCAGGAAATTCCCTTTTCGCGGATCCGGAGCACGACGTCCACCATGTCCTTGACTTCGGTAGGATTGAGGCCGGCCATGACTTCGTCCATCAGCAGCAGTTCGGGCTGCACCGCCAAGGCACGCGCCACCGCGAGGCGGCGCTGTTCGCTGATGGTCATGCTGCCAGCGGGCTTGTCGCGGAACCGGCCGAGATTCACGAAGTTCAGGAGGTTGGTGGAGATACTGCGGGCGCGACCGACGTGGCGGTCCTTCAGGAAGGCACCCACCATGACGTTTTCCAGGGCCGTCATGCTGGTGAAGGTGCGCGCCACCTGGAAGGTACGCCCCACGCCCGCGCGCGCGCACTGCTCGGGGGTCATGCCGGAGATCTTCTTGCCGTTGAGCCAGATCTCTCCGGCGGTGGGCGGGAAATAGCCGGCGATGCAATTGAACATCGTGGTCTTGCCGGCGCCGTTCGGACCGATCAGGCCGACGATCTTGCCCGCGCCCACTTCGAAGGAAACATCCTGGTTCGCGGTGATGCCGCCGAATTTCTTGGTGACGTTCTTGACGTGCAGCAGGGTCATGTCACTCTCCCTTTTCCAGCGAAGCCTGTCTCGCGTTGCGGCGCGCCAGGAAGTTCTTGATCCAGCCCATGACGCCGGTCGGGTAGTACACCGCGATGACGATGATGAGGGCTGCGTAGATGATGAGGTCGGTACCGAGGCCAGAGCCGCCGAACAGGATGCGCGTGCCTTCGTCGATGGTGGTCAGCACGCCGGCGCCGATCACCGGACCGGCCAGTGTGCCGATTCCGCCGAGAATGGAGACGAGCGCCATCTTGATCGACAGGCCGGTGCCGAGCACGGACGTCGGGTCGATGTACAGTTCCTTCTGCGCGTACAGGCTTCCGCCCAGGGCGGTGAAGAAGCTGCTCACCGCGAACGCGACCTGCTTGTAGGTGCCGAGATTGACGCCCAGGCTGCGCGCGGCATCGGGCTCATCCTTGATGGCGCGGAAGTAGTAGCCGAGGTAGCTGCGCTCGATCAGCAGGTTGGCCAGCAAGGTCAGCAGCAGAAGTCCTAGGGCAATGTAGTAGTAGGGCACCTTGGAGGAAAAGATCAGGGCGCCCCAGCCCTGCTGGTCCATGGGCAGGGTGATGCCGACAGCCGCCCCCGCGAATTCCCAGTTGGTGAAAATGATCTGCACGATTTCGGCGACGGCGATGGTGGCCATCGTGAAATAGTGGCCCTTCAGGCGGAAGCAGGGCCAGCCGATCAGCACGCTGATCACGGCGGCGAGGACGCCTCCCGCCAGCATGCCCAGCCAGGGGTTGATTCCCCACTGGGTCATCAGCAGGGTCGAGGTATAGGCGCCGATGCCGTAGAAGGCGACGTGGCCGAGGGATACCTGGCCGGCATAGCCGCCGACGATGTTCCATGCCACGCCCATCTGCGCGGCCATCAGGATGAGGATGGCGACGTTCTGGTGGGCAGGACTGTCGACGACCAGCGGCACGAAGAACGCGGCGATGATGGCGACCACGGAAACGATCAGGCCGAGGCGGGATTTTCCGTGCGGCGCCGGCGCGGGTCCGGTCGATGCGGAAAGCGAGGTTTTGTTGTTCATGACGATGTCTTCCATGCTTTCCTCCTCAAGCCTTGCCCAGCAGGCCCTGCGGCCGGAACATCAGCACCGCGAGGAACAAGGCCAGGACGATGGCCAGCTTGTATTGCGGTCCCAAAAGGAAGCCGCCCATGACCTCGATCACGCCCACGAGCACGCCGGCGATCAGCGCGCCGATGATGCTGCCGAAGCCGCCGAGGTTGACGACCACGAAGGCGATGAGGATGAAGTTCGCGCCGACCTCGGGAAAGATCGGGAAGAAGGTGGACAGCAGCGCGCCCGCGACGCCGGCACAGGCGGCGCCGATGCCCCAGGCCAGCGCAAACATCTTTTGCGAGTCGATGCCCATGAGGCGGGCCGCGTCCTTGTCGGCGGCCGTCGCTTCCAGCGCCGCGCCAGCCTTGGTGCGCGTCAGGAAGAGATACACGCCCGCCGTCACGAGGATGGCGCCCACGCCTGCCACGACCTGCGGCAGGCCGATCTGGAAGCCGGCGACGGACACGCCGCCGCTGACGACCGATTTGTCCACGCTGCGAAAATCGGGTTTCCAGAGAAATTGCGCGATGCCCCTGAAGAGCAGCATCAGACCGAAGGTGGTGAACAGTTGCGACACCATGGGCGCGTTGATGATCTTGCTGATCACCAGCTTGTAGACCATGACGCCGAGCCCGAACAGGAACAGCGCGGTGAGGGGCAAGGTGAACAGCGGATCCAGGGCGTACAGCGCATAGAGCCAGAAGCTCGAGTACATGCCGAACATCAGGAATTCCCCGTGGGAGAAGTTCACGATATCCATCACGCCAAAGATCATGGTCAGGCCGACCGCCACCAGGGCATAGATGAGCCCGATGAGCAACCCTGAAGCCAGGGTCTGCAGCACTATTTCAAAAGACATTTTTTTCTCCAGTTTCCAACTCTCGCTTCCCGCCTTCCGCATGCATTATCCGCCTGTATCGGAACTCGGGAGACGCGGCGGACGCTTTTCCGTTCCGCCGCCTCGCGGATGCCGCGGCATCCAGCCCAGCCTTATTTTCTTTGGTCCCACTTGGGCATCGGCCACACCACGTCCTTGGTGGCGATGTCGAAGGGCCAGACGGTGTTGTACTTGCCGTCGATGATCTGCACCAGGATGCCGGAACCCAGGGTGTTCTGGCCGGCGGCATCGAACTTGATGCCCTTCCACGGCATGATCAGCTTGCTGCCCGGGATGTCGGTTTCGATGAGCGCCTTGCGGATGGCTTCAGGCTCGACCGAGCCGGCACGGTTGATGGCATCGGCGATGGTCATCAGGCCGGTGAAGGTCCGCGCGGAGTTGCCGGTGAAGTCGATCTTGTAGCGGCTGTTGAACAGGTCGTTCACCTGCTTGATGAGCGGATTGTTCTTGGCAAGGTCGGGAGACCAGACTTCGCGGGTGATGACGTAGTCGGCGTCCTTGCCCAGCGTGCGGCGGAATTCGGTATCGGTGAATCCCGCGTTGTTCGCCAGGATCATGTCGGGCGAGAAGCCGAGTTCCTTGTAGGTCTTCATCGACAGGATGGCATCGCCCAGATACGACGATTGCATGACTACCTGCGGATTGGCGGCCTTCAGCGTCTGCACCTCGGACGTCAGCTGCGTGCTCTTCGCGGGATAGGTGATGGTCTTGACCACGTTGTATCCCATTTCCTGGGAAAGCTTGGTCTCCAGCTTGGTCGTTTCATTGCCCCAGAGGGTGTTTTCATTGAACGTGCCGAGCTGCTTGACCTTCACGCCCTTCTTGGCCTCAATATCCTTGAAGAACTGGAAGAAGTTGTGCACGAAGAGGTCATCGTGCGGCGTGGTGCGGAAGAAGTACTTGAAATTGCGCTGGGTCAGCGTGGAAGAAGACGACTCGGGATTCAGGAAGGGGATCTTGTAGCGCTCGGATACCTGGCTGGCCGTCGCGGTGACATTGCTGAAATAGGCGCCGACCAGGGCCACGACCTTTTCCTGGGTGATCAGGCGTTCGGCTTCGCTCGCGCCGACCTGGGGATTGCCCTGGTGGTCGGCGAAGACCAGCTTGATCTTCGCGCCCTTCAGGTTGGGCAGGCCGCCGCCGGCCGCGAACGGCAGCGTGGGGGCTTCCTTGGTGCCGTTGTTGATGATGTCCGCGGCAAGTTCCAGGGCATGCTTCATTTCGGCGCCGGTGGAGGCGGCGGCGCCCGTCAGCGGATAGATGACGCCGATCTTGATTTCTTGCTGCGCTTGCGCGGCGACGCTGAAAGACAGCACCGCCCCTGCCAGGGCGATTCGCTTGATTGCTTTGCTAAACATGGTGACACGCTCCTCTTGATTAGAACCACCAACGACCCTTCCCTTGCTGCGGACAGGGAGTGCTTTTTTTACTGCCAGAAATTCGTACCGGCCGATGCGGGCGGCGAGTGCTTCGATGCCGGCGCGGCATCCAGTTTCGCATCCCGGCGCCGGCGCGCCTTGATCCTGCCGGTCCATGGATTGCTTCGCCGCCATGAATGGCCTGCAGGCTTCCAAGTCCGGCGGCGGAACGGCATGCCCGCGATGCGGCGGCTGCCTCGCGCATCTCGTGCGCACATGATTTTCCCTCACGTTCCGCCACAAAAATGTCTCCATTGTTTGGTTGCTGAATCTTAAATGCAACGAAAATAAAATGTCAACAAATCGTTTTACATTTTATCGACGTTAAACTTACAATACGCAAAACGTCACAGAGATTCAAGCCGAGTCCGGGGCTGTCAGCCGCAAACAAAAGGGAGCCATGTTGATGGCAACCAAGTTTCCGGAGGGACATGACGGGCACGGCGTATTGGTGTCTGACGCAAGAAAGCTGTGACACGAATCCGGACACTTCCTGCCGGTCGCGCCTTGCATGACGGCGCGTGGGAGGCGGGGCAATCTGATCGGGCCGCGCAAGCGGTCTCATCTCTTTAAGAAAGGTGAAGGCACCATGGAGCAGCAAATTCACGGGGAAAAAGACAAGCGCTGGCAGTTCTGGATCGACCGGGGCGGCACGTTTACCGACATTGTCGCCCGCCGTCCCGACGGCAGGCTGCTGACGCACAAGCTGTTGTCCGAGAACCCAGAGCAGTACAAGGATGCGGCGGTCGCGGGCATCAAGCGGCTGCTCGGCATCGAGGCCGGCGACAAGATCTCCCCGGAACAGGTGGAAGCCGTCAAGATGGGCACCACCGTTGCCACCAATGCCCTGCTCGAGCGAAAGGGCGACCCGACGGTGCTCTTCATCACGCGCGGCTTCCGCGACGCGCTGCGCATCGCCTACCAGAACCGCCCCCGGCTCTTCGACAGGCACATCGTCCTGCCGGAACTGCTCTATGAATCCGTGGTGGAAGTCGACGAGCGCATCGGCGCCCAGGGCGAAATCATCAAGCCGCTCGACGAAGCGCAGGTTCGCCGGGACCTGGAGGAAATGCATGCCGCCGGCTTCCGCGCGATCGCCATCGTGCTCATGCACGGCTACCGTCATACCCGGCACGAAGAGACGATCGCCCGGCTGGCGCGTGAAACCGGCTTCACCCAGGTGTCGGTGTCCAGCAAGGTCAGCCCGATGATGAAGCTGGTGTCGCGCGGCGATACCACCGTGGTCGATGCCTACCTCTCGCCCATCCTGCGCCGCTACGTGGACCAGGTCGCGAGCGAGATGGATGGCGTGCGGCTGCTGTTCATGCAAAGCAATGGCGGACTCACCGATGCCCACCGCTTCCAGGGCAAGGATTCCATTCTCTCCGGCCCCGCCGGCGGCATCGTCGGCATGGTGCGCACCGCGCGCACCGCCGGCTTCGACAAGATCATCGGCTTCGACATGGGTGGCACCTCCACCGACGTCTCGCACTATGCCGGCGAATTCGAACGCGAATTCGAGACCCAGGTGGCGGGCGTGCGAATGCGCGCTCCCATGATGAGCATCCATACCGTCGCCGCAGGCGGCGGCTCCATCCTGCATTTCGACGGCTCCCGCTACCGCGTCGGACCCGACAGCGCCGGCGCGAATCCCGGTCCGGCGAGCTACCGCCGCGGCGGCAAGCTGGCCGTCACCGACTGCAACGTCATGCTCGGCAAGATCCAGCCTTCCTACTTCCCCGCGGTCTTCGGCCCCCGCGCCGATGAGCCGCTCGATCGCGACATCGTGGTACAGAAGTTCACCGAACTGGCTGACGAAATCTACCGCGCGACCGGAAACCGCCGCACGCCCGAGGAAGTCGCGGAGGGATTCATCGAAATCGCGGTCGGCAACATGGCCAACGCCATCAAGTTCATCTCGGTGCAGCGCGGACACGACGTCACCGACTACACCCTTACCACCTTCGGCGGCGCCGGCGGCCAGCATGCCTGCCTCGTGGCGGACGCCCTCGGCATGACGCGCGTTTTTGCCCATCCCTTCGCCGGCGTGCTCTCGGCCTACGGCATGGGGCTCGCGGACCAGACGGCCATGCGCGAACAGGCGCTCGAACTGCCATTGGGCGAATCGGTCATGTCCATCCTGACTGACAAGCTGCGCGCACTGGGCGAGGAAGCGCGCCAGGACCTGCTGTCCCAGGACGTCGAGCAATCGCGCATCCGCGTGCTCGAACGCGCGCACCTGCGCTACGACGGCACCGATTCCGCCATCGTGGTCGGCTTCGGCACGCTTGCCGCCATGGTCGAGCAATTCGAACAGGCCTACAAGAAGCGTTATTCCTTCCTGATGCCGGACAAGCAGCTCGTCATCGAAGCGATTTCCGTCGAGGCCGTCGGCGTGTCCCAGGAAGACGGCAGCAATGCGGACGACGTGCCGCCGCGCGAAGGCCCCCTGCGCGCGACGGAAACCGTGCGGCTCTTCTCGGGCGGCGCATGGCACGATACCGCGCTCTACCGCCGCGAGGACACCCGGCCGGGCGACGTCATCCATGGCCCGGCGATCATCGCGGAAAAGAATGCGACCAACATCGTCGAACCCGGCTGGATGGCCGAGGTCACGAAGCTCGACCACCTTGTCATGACCCGCGTGGCCGCGCGTCCGGAACGCAAGGCCATCGGCACCACCGCCGACCCGGTCATGCTCGAAGTGTTCAACAACCTCTTCATGAGCATCGCCGAGCAGATGGGCCTGCGCCTGCAGAACACCGCGTTCTCGGTCAACATCAAGGAGCGCCTCGACTTTTCCTGCGCGCTTTTCGACGCGGAAGGCAATCTCATCGCCAATGCACCGCACATCCCGGTGCACCTCGGCTCCATGGGCGACAGCATCAAGACCATCATCCGCGAGAACGCCGCGACGATGCGGCCGGGCGACGTGTTCATGCTGAACGACCCCTACCACGGCGGCACCCACCTGCCTGACGTCACGGTCATCACCCCGGCCTTCGACGCCAGTGGCAGCAAGGTGCTGTTCTACGTCGGTTCGCGCGGCCACCACGCCGACATCGGCGGCATCACGCCGGGCTCCATGCCGGCCGACAGCAAGGTCGTGGAAGAAGAAGGCGTCCTGATCAACAACTTCCAGCTGGTCAAGGCCGGGCGCTTCCTGGAAGAGGAAACCATCGCCCTGCTCTCCTCCGGCAAGCATCCCTGCCGCAACGTCAAGCAGAACATCGCCGACCTGCAGGCGCAGATTGCCGCCAACCAGAAAGGCGTGGAAGAACTGCTGAAGATGGTCGATCACTTCAGCCTGGAAGTCGTGCAGGCTTACATGAAGCACGTGCAGGACAACGCCGAGGAAGCGGTGCGGCGCGTCATCAGCGCGCTGAAGGACAGCAGCTACACTTACCGCCTGGATAACGGCGCGGTGATCAAGGTGGCGATCCGCGTCAACCAGCAGGACCGCAGCGCCGACATCGACTTCACCGGCACCTCGCCCCAGCTGAACAACAACTTCAACGCCCCGCGCTCCATCTGCATGGCGGCGGTGCTGTACGTGTTCCGCACGCTGGTGGACGACGAGATTCCGCTGAACGCCGGTTGCCTGAAGCCGCTCAACGTCATCGTGCCGGAAGGCTCGATGCTCAATCCGCGCTATCCGGCGGCGGTCGTGTCGGGCAACGTCGAAACCTCGAGCTGCATCACCAACGCGCTCTACGGCGCGCTCGGCGTGCTCGCTTCGGCACCCGGCACCATGAACAACTTCACCTTCGGCAACGACGCCTACCAATACTACGAGACCATTTCCGGCGGCTCGGGCGCCGGCAAGGGTTTCAACGGCACCGACGTGGTCCAGACGCACATGACGAATTCGCGCCTGACCGATCCGGAGATCATGGAGTGGCGCTATCCGGTACGCGTGGAGAGCTATGAAATCTGCGCCAACTCGGGCGGGCGGGGACAATGGCATGGGGGTAACGGAGGCATCCGCCGCATCCGCTTCCTCGAACCCATGACCGCGTCCATCCTGTCGAACAACCGGCTGGTCCCGCCCTTCGGCGTGGCGGGCGGCGAACCCGGCAGATGCGGCCGCAACTACGTCATCCGCGCAGACGGCCGGCGCGAGGAACTCGGCTTCGTCGCCAGCACCGAGATGCAGTCCGGCGACGTGTTCGTGATCGAGACGCCTGGCGGCGGCGGATACGGCTCCGCGACGAAGCCGGCGATGCTCGGCGCGGCCGAGGCGGTTCCCGCCGAGTCCTGAGGCATCCATCCCCGGTCCGTGGCCATGCCGGCTGCGGACCGGGCGACGGTTTGTTCATTCCCGCTGCCGATCCCATCCCGCCACCCCGGCGAGGGCAGCGTTCTTCCAGATCAATCACAAGCGAATTGCGTACCGCCACCTTTCTTCCCGGTGGTAAAGTAAGCATGCCGCCGGCCTTCCTTGCTGCCGCGGCGCTGCCGCCGGCGGACATTTCCAGACAGCATGATGCGAACCGCCGGCGAGCCGACATTCAACAATGCGATGGGAGTACAGGAAGATGGATGAGATCATTGATCTGGCAGCGCGCGTCGGGCGCGTGCTGCAGCAGAAGGGCTTGCTGCTGACGACGGCGGAATCCTGCACCGGGGGCGGCGTCTCCCAGGCCATCACGGAAATCGCCGGATCGTCCGAGTGGTTCGATTGCGGCTTCGTGACTTACTCGAATGCATCGAAGACGGAACTGCTCGATGTGCCCGCCGCCATGATCGCCCAGTTCGGCACGGTGAGCGAGGAAGTGGCAGGGGCGATGGCGGAAGGCGCGCTCGCCAATAGCAATGCGCATGTCACCCTGTCGACCACCGGCATCGCCGGACCGGGCGGCGCGGTACCCGGCAAGCCGGTTGGCACCGTATGCTTTGGCTGGTCCCGCGAACACCATACCCATACCGAGCGCCTCGTCTTCAGCGGCGACCGGCGCGCGGTGCGCGAGCAGACGGTTGTGCATGCGATGAAAGGTTTGTTGCGCATGCTGGAGCAAATGTGATTCTCGACGCCTTTCGCCGCGAGCAGGTGGACGTCAATGGCGTGACGATCCATGTCCGCCACGGCGGCAGCGGACCGGCCCTGCTGCTGCTGCACGGCTTTCCGCAGACGCATGTCATCTGGCACAAGCTGGCGGACAGGCTGGCGCAACGTTTCACCCTGGTGATGCCGGACCTGCGCGGCTACGGCGATTCCTCCAAGCCTCCCGGCGACGCCCGGCACATGCAGTACGCCAAGCGCACGATGGCCAGGGACATGGCGGAACTGATGACCGCCCTCGGGCATGAGCGCTTCCAGGTATGCGGCCACGACCGCGGTGCACGGGTCGCACACCGCCTCGCGCTCGACCACACCGACCGGGTGGACAGGCTGATGGTGGTCGACATCTCGCCGACGCGCACCATGTATGAAGCGACGGACATGCGTTTCGCGACGCTCTACTACCACTGGTTCCTGCTGATCCAGCCCGCGCCCGTGCCGGAAACCCTGATCGGCAACAGCGCCGCCTTTTACCTGAACACCATCCTCGGCGGCTGGGGTTCGCAGGGCCTGGACTACATCGATCCCGAGGCGCGCGCCGAATACGAGCGCTGCTTCTGCACGCCGGAGGCGATCCACGGCGCATGCGAGGACTACCGGGCAGCCGCGACCATCGACCTCGAGCACGACCGCGACGATGACAACATGAAGATACGTTGCCCGACCCGCGTGGTCTGGGGCGAACGCGGCATCGTCGGCAGGTATTTCAAGCCGCTGCAGGACTGGCAGGAGAAGTGCGAACAGCCGGTGACCGGCAAGGCCTTGCCCGCCGGCCATTTCATCCCCGAGGAAGCCCCGGAACCGCTGCTGGCGGAGATGCTGGATTTCTTCCAGGCCTGATCTTCCAGCCTGGATTCAGGCCAGGTGCTGGTTGATCGCGTCGCGCGTTTCCTGCGCGACCCGCCTCGCGGCCTGCGCGAACTCTTCGCCGGCCTGCGGCGCCGCGTACAGGATGGCGCGCGACGAGTTGATCATCATGCCGGCGCCGCCGGCCGTCTTGCCGGCGACCACCGTCGCCGCGACATCGCCGCCCTGCGCGCCGATGCCGGGCACCAGCAACGGCATGTCGCCGACGATGCGCCGCACTTCCGCCAGTTCCTGCGGAAAGGTCGCCCCTACCACCAGGCCGCACTGGCCGCTGGTATTCCATTTTTCCGCCACCAGGCGCGCCACGTGCTGGTACAGCGGCTTGCCATCCACCTGCAGGAATTGCAGGTCGGACCCGCCCGGGTTGGACGTGCGGCAAAGAATGATCACGCCGCGGTCTTTCCATTCCAGGTAGGGCGCCACCGAATCGAACCCCATGTAGGGATTGACCGTCACCGCGTCCGCGCCATAACGCTCGAAGGCTTCGCGCGCGTACTGTTCGGCGGTGGCGCCGATGTCGCCGCGCTTGGCGTCGAGCACGATGGGGATGTGCGGATAGGTATTGCGCAGGTATTCGCAGATGGCTTCCAGCTGCTCCTCGGCGCGCAGCGCGGCGAAGTAGGCGATCTGCGGCTTGAAGGCGCAGGCCAGGTCCGCGGTGGCGTCGATGATGGCCTTGCTGAAGCAGAAGATGGCGTCGGACTTGCCCTTGAAATCGCCGGGGAACTTGCTGATGTCGGGGTCGAGCCCGACGCAGAGCAAGGATTGATGCGCCGTCCAGGCGGCGGAAAGCTTGTCGGAGAAAGTGGTTGGCGTCACGGTCGTGCCTGTTCGTGGAAGTCGGTCTGTCGATGCCGAGGTGGCTGGCCCGGCGGGCTCGCGCGGGGCGAAATGCGCATTGTAGCCTGTCATGATAAGGTTCCGGGATGACAACGCTCTCCCGCAAGGACTGGATTCTCCTCCTCCTGCTCACGCTATGCTGGGGCATCAACTGGCCCATCATGAAACTCGGCGTGCGCGCCTTTCCTCCCATCAGCTTCCGCGTGCTCTGCATGGCGGGCGGCCTGCCGGTCATCTGGCTCGCGGCCAGGCTGCAGGGCGCCTCGCTTGCCATTCCCGCCGGACAGCTCGGCGCTGTGACCAGGCTGGCCGTGCCCAACATGCTGGTCTGGCATACATTCATGATCGTGGCGGTGCGGATGCTGTCTTCCGGCCGCGCCGCCATCCTCGGCTACACCATGCCCGTCTGGGCCGTGCTGTGCGGCGTGCTGTTCTTCCGCGACCGGCCCACGCGCGGCGCGTGGTTCGGCATCGCCTGCGCCCTGGCCGGAGCGCTCCTGCTGCTGTCCAGCGAGTTCGCGACGCTGGCCGGCAATCCGGCCGGCAGCCTGCTGGCCCTGGTCGCGGCGGCGGGCTGGGGCTACGGCACCGTGCAACTCAAGCGTACCAGCCTGGACATGCCGACGATTTCCCTCACGTTCTGGATGCTGGCGATCGCCACCGTCATCATGGCGGTCATCGCGGTAGTGGCGGAGAGCAGCCGCTGGCATGTTCCGGACGGCATCACGGTGGCCAGCATCACCTACAACGCGGCCGTCATCTTCGGCTTCGCGCACGTCGTGTGGTTCGGCCTCGCCCGCAGCCTGCCGCCCGTGGCGTCGAGCCTGTCGGTGATGATGATTCCCGTCCTCGGCGTGTTTTCAGGCGCCTGGCTGCTGCATGAAACCCCGCATTGGCAGGATTACGCCGCCATGGCATTGATCCTTGTCGCCATGAGTAGCGTATTGTTGAAGAGGCCGGCCGGCAATCGGGGATAATGTTTCCAACCTCGTCGAACAAGGACCGTCATGATGCATGCTTGGATGAAGCGAATCGCCCTGCTCTGGCTGCTCGGCCTGCTCAGCGCCTGCGGCTACAACGAATTCCAGTCCAGGGACGAAGCGGTCAAGGCCGCCTGGGGCGAAGTGGTCAACCAGTACCAGCGCCGCGCCGACCTGATTCCCAATCTCGTGAATACGGTGAAGGGCTATGCCTCGCATGAACGCGAGACGCTCGAGGCCGTGACCCGCGCCCGCGCCGCGGCGACCAGCATCCAGGTCACGCCGGAAACCCTGAACAATCCCGAGGCCTTCAAGCGCTTCCAGCAGGCGCAGGGCGAACTGTCTTCCGCCTTGTCGCGCCTGCTCGCGGTGTCGGAGAACTATCCCAACCTCAAGGCCGATGCCAGCTTCCGCGACCTGCAGTCCCAGCTCGAGGGCACGGAAAACCGCATCACCGTCGCCCGCCAGCGCTACATCCAGTCAGTCCGCGAGTACAACATCCTCGCGCGCAGCTTCCCAACCAACCTGACCGCCATGGCGATGCACTACGAGGTCAAGCCCTCGTTCACCGTCGACAATGAAAAGGCGATTTCCAACGCGCCGGCGGTCAACTTCGGCAAGTAGCATGGACAGGCTGCGCGTCCTGCTGGTCGTCCTCTTCCTGGCCTGGTGGCCGTGCGCCGGGTCCGCGCAGGACTTCGTCCCGGTGCCGGCACTCAAGGCCCGCGTGACCGACCAGATCGGCATGCTGACCTCCGAGCAGCGCAATGCGCTTGAAAACGTGCTCAAGGAATACGAGGACCGCACCGGCAGCCAGATCGCGGTCCTGCTGATCGGCAAGACCGAGCCGGAAGCCATCGAGCAGTACGGCATCCGTGTCTTCGATGAATGGAAGCTCGGCCGCAAGGGTGTCGACGACGGCGTGCTGCTCATCGTCGCCCGGGACAACCCGCCCGCGCTGCGCCGCCTCCGCATCGAGGCGGGACGCGGTGTGCAGGGCAGCCTCACCGACGCGCAATCCAAGCGCATCCTGCAGGACGTGATCGCGCCGCATTTCCGGCAGAACGATTTCTACGGCGGCCTCGTGGCGGGCACCTCGGCCATCATGAACCTGCTGGACAAGGAGGCCTTCCCCGCCGCCTCGCCCAAGCAGGCCAGCCAGGACGAGGAAGGCGGCTTTCCCTTCATGCTCGTCATCATCTTCATGCTGCTGTTCATCATGCTGATGCGTGCCCGGTCGGGGCAGCGGCTGCGGCATGGCAGGAGCGGCTGGGGCAGTTCTCCCGGCATCATCCTCGGCGGCGGCATGGGAAGCGGCTGGGGCAGCTCCGGCGGCTGGGGAGGTGGTGGCGGCGGCTTTGGCGGCGGCGGGGGATTCAGCGGCGGCGGCGGCTCGGCGGACGGCGGCGGCGCTTCGGGTAACTGGTAGAAAAAATCACCAAATGCAAATGAGCGGAATCAACGGACACCGACAATGAGCACGATCGCCAGACTGCTGAGACACCTGCGCACCACGTCGGCCACCGGGCGCAGGCTGTTTCCGCCCGCGTCGCTGCAGGCGATCGAGCAGTGCATCGGCGCCGGGGAAAGGCGTCACCGCGCCGAGGTGAGGCTGGTGGTGGAAACCGCACTCAGCCCGCAGGCCGTGCTGCAGGGGCAAACCCCGCGCGAGCGCGCGCGCATGCTGTTTTCCCAGCTCGGCGTCTGGGATACCGAGGAAAACTGCGGCGTGCTGGTGTACATCAACCTCGCCGACCGCCAGGTCGAGATCGTGGCCGACCGCGGTCTGGGCAAGGCGGTGAGCGCCAATGCATGGCAGGAATTGTGCAAGGCCATGACCCTGGATTTCGCCCAGGGCGAGTTCGAGCGCGGCACCATCGCCGCCCTCGAGCAGCTCAACGCCATGCTTGCCGAACGCTACCCCGACGACGGCGCGACCAGCAACGAACTGCCCGACCGGCCGTTGATGATGTAGGAGCCGCCTGGAGCCTCAGCCGTTCAGGTAAACCCACTGCAGGAGCAGGTCCTGCATCTCCACCGCCCTGCCCGCCTCCGGATGATTCACCAGGCAGGTAACCACGTAACGCTTGCCCGACGCCGCAAGCACATATCCCGCGACTGCCCGTACGTCGTTGAGCATGCCGGTCTTGACATGCGCCCTGCCCGCCACCGACTGGTCCTTCAGCCTCGACCGCATCGTTCCGTCATAGCCCACCAAAGGCATCGACGACATGAATTCCGGCATGGTGGGCGCCTGGAAACTGGCCGCCAGGATGCGGCCCAGGGTCGCGGGCGCGATGCGCTCCACGCGCGACAGGCCCGAGCCATTCTCGATCACGAGCTCCGGCGCCTGGATGCCCTTTGCCGTCAGCCAGGCACGGACCGCCGCCGCGCCGCGCGCGGTGTTGGCCGGCATGGCATAGGCCTTGTAGGCGAGGGTCAGGAGCAGCTGGCGGGCCATCACGTTGTTGCTGTACTTGTTGATGTCGCGGATGATTTCCGAGAGGGGCGCGGATTCCCATTCGGTGACGAGGCGCGCCTGCGGCGAGGGCGCGCCGGGCCGCACTTCCCCGCGCAGCTGGCCACCCATGTCGGCCCACATGCGCCGGAACACCAGTTCGAAATAGCGCGCGTGAGACATCTGCCAGGGATGGATGTACCAGGCCTTTTCGCCGCACGACAAGGGATAGCCGCCGCCGAAGCGTGCGCCGTCGCCGTCGAGCATCGGTTGCAGGCGCGCCTTCCAGTCGCCGCACTCGCCCTTGACGAGGCGGGGCGGCTGCAGGCCGTAATGCTGCAGCGGCGGGTCAATCGACACGTCAACGCGATGACGCGCCTCGTCGGGGACGAGGCGCAAGGCCAGCGCCTTATAGTTGAGCAGCAAGGCATCGGGGCCGACGTTGTAGGGCTTGAGCGGATCGCCGTCAAAGGCGGATGCGTCTTCCGGAACTTCCTCGAAGGCGCTGCGGTCGAGCAGCAGGTTACCCTGGATGTCGCGGATGCCGCGCGCGCGCAGCTTGCGCAGGAACAGCCACAGGCTTTCCAGGACCAGCTTGGGATCGCCGCTGCCCCGGATGACCAGGTCGCCCCGCAGCACGTCGCCTTGCTGCGCGCCATCGGCGAAGGCCTGGGTTTTCCAGGTGAAGGTCGGCCCGAGCAATTCCAGCGCGGCATTGCTCGTCACCAGCTTCATGGTCGATGCGGGGTTGAAGGGAGCATCCTCGTGGAAGGCGGCAACGACCTTGCCGGTCGCCAGTTCCTGGACATAGAGGCCCACGCTTTCGGGCGGCAAGCCGGAACGCTGGATCGCATCGGCGATGGGGACTGGAAGGAGTGGCAGGACTGGAAGCACCGAAGGCGTCGGCGATTCCGGCAATTCGGATGCATTTTGCGCAAACAGCGCGCAACTCAACGCAAACAGGATCAAGGTTGCTTGGAGTCTGCGTAAAATTCGCATAGGATGAAAGTAATATGTCACACGCAATTGAATTTAGTGCTTCTTATCAGAGCTTGCATTGAAACGGCGCATGGCCGTCGAACGGGTCTTCCGCTGTCTTGATTTCACCAGGTTTCCTTGCTCGCGAATTATCCCACGCCGCGTCCCTCTATCATGCCCAAATCCACGCCTTCCTCGACCGATTCCCTGGCCCTGGAAAACCAGTTCTGCTTCGCCTTGTATTCCGCCTCGCTCGCCATGACCAAGGCCTACAAGCCCTTCCTCGACAAGCTTGGCCTTACCTACCCGCAATACCTTGTCATGCTGGTGCTATGGCAACAGGATGACATCTTGGTGAAGACCATCGGCGAGCAGCTGTTCCTCGATTCCGGCACGCTGACCCCGCTGCTCAAGCGCCTCGAGGCATCCGCGCTGATCCAGCGGGTCCGCGACGAAGCCGACGAGCGCCAGGTGCGCATCACCCTGACTCGGGAAGGCCGCGCGCTCAAGAAGAAGGCGCAGGGCATTCCCGAGCAGATCGTGTGCGCAAGCGGCCAGTCCGCCAGCGAGTTGTCGTCGCTGCGCAACCGGCTTGCCAGCCTGCGCAAGGACCTGGCGAACATGCAGTGCTGATCCCCGCGCGCCGGGCAAGGCGCGCAATGCTTCGCGGATCGGGAAGGCCGCAAATTAGATTGCACGCAATCTAATTGAGTGCTATATTAAAGCCGTCACATCACTCATCGACCCAAACAGGAGAACCGCATGCAGATTCTGTACCGCACCCAGGCAACCGCCACCGGAGGCCGCGACGGCCGCGCCACCAGCGTCGACAACAAGCTCCAGGCAGGCCTGAGCACGCCGAAGGAACTGGGCGGCGCCGGCGGTGACGGCACCAATCCCGAGCAGCTCTTCGCCGCCGGCTATGCGGCCTGCTTCCTGTCCGCCATGAAGTTCGTAGGCATGGCGACCAAGACCGCCCTGCCCGCCGACGCCGCGGTGACCGCCGACGTCGGCATCGGCCCGAACGACAAGGGCGGATTCGGCCTGGACGTGGCGCTCAACGTGTCCCTGCCCGGCATGGACAAGGCAGCCGCGCAAGCCCTGGTGAACAAGGCGCACGAAGTCTGCCCGTATTCCAATGCCACCCGCAACAACCTCGACGTAAAGCTGAGCATCGCCTAAGCATCACCTGAGCACGCGCTGCTGCCGCATCGCGGCAAGCATGAAAGCCCCTCCCTCCGCGGAGGGGTTTTGCATTGGCGTCCCGATCCCGCCCGGCGCGCCGATTTTCACTACAATGGAAGCTCCTCCGCAAAAAGGAACGTCCATGTCTGCTTCATCTTCCGCTACCCACGCCGTTACCCAGCCCTTCCATCTCGCCTTTCCCGTCCATGACCTGGATGCCGCCCGCACCTTCTGGGGCGACGTCATGGGGTGCAGCGAGGGCCGCAGTTCCGACGAGTGGATCGATTTCAACTTCTACGGCCACCAGATCGTTGCCCATCTCGCGCCGGCACCATCGCGCCTTGCAGCGGAAAACGAAGTGGACGGCAAGCACGTCCCGGTCCCGCACTTCGGCGTGGTGCTTTCCATGGACGCATTCCACACCCTCGCCGAGCGCCTGAAGCAGCGCGGCGTGCAATTCGTGATCGAACCCTACATCCGTTTCCAGGGCCAGGTCGGCGAACAGGCCACCATGTTTTTCTATGATCCGAGCCACAACGCCATCGAGATCAAGGCCTTCGCCGACTTCGGCCAATTGTTCGCCAAGTAAGGCGGACGGCGCATGCGCATCCTGTTCTACAAGGCCGGCGCGACCGATGCCGCGCAATGGCTGGATGGCCTGGCGTCGCGCCTGCCCGGATCGCAGGTTCGCGCGTGGACGCCGGGCGACGATGCGCCGGCGGATTACGCCCTGCTGTGGAAGCCGCCCGCGGCGCTGCTGCGCCCGGAGCGCGGCCTGAAGGCGATCTTCAGCCTGGGCGCCGGCGTGGATGCGTTGCTGGACCTGCTGCGGACCCATCCCGGACTGGTTCCAGATACCCTGCCGCTGGTCAAGCTGGATGACGCCGGCATGGGACGGCAGATGGCGCACTATGCCTGCGCCGCGGTGCTGAGGCAGTTCCGCCGTTTCGATGACTACGCACGCGCCCAGGCCAGCCGGCAATGGCAAGCATTGCCCGCCGACGATCCCGCGAACCATGCCGTCGCGGTTCTCGGCCTCGGGGCGCTCGGCTCGCAGGTCGCCACCGCGCTCGCCGGCCTCGGCTTCCCGGTGCGCGGATGGCGCCGCCGCCTTCCCGACAAGCCCGATCCCCGGGACGACCGCATCGCCAGCTTCGCGGGCAGCGACGGATTCGACGCCTGCCTCTCCGGCGCGAACGCGCTGGTGAACCTGTTGCCGCTGACCGCCGGCACCGAAAACATCCTGAACAGGGCGGCCTTCGGCAAGCTGGCCCGGGGCGCCCACGTGATCAACCTCGCCCGCGGCGCCCACCTGGTGGACGACGACCTGATCGCCGCGCTCGCGAGCGGGCAGGTCGGCCATGCCACCCTGGACGTGTTTCGCCAGGAGCCCCTGCCGCCCGGCCATCCTTTCTGGGGACATCCCGGGATCACCATCACGCCGCATGTGTCGGCGCTCACCTTGCGCGACCCCAGCCTGGACCAGATCGCCGGCCGCATCCTGGCCTTCGAGGCCGGCGGTCCGCTGCAAGGCATGGTGGACCGGTCGCGCGGCTACTGAATCCCGCCGCCCGGAAGCCATCCTGCGCTTGATGCGGCGCAAGGCCGGATTCCGGGTCTCCGGCAAGATGCACGCACTCTCGCGTTTCCCGCCTCCGAAATTTCTTCCCGTCCCCTGTCTTGAAAAAAGCAAACCACATCCCTATACTTAGCACTCGTCAGGGGAGAGTGCTAACAACTTTTCCCGGCATCACGATTTTCCAGTGCGGTTCCGCTGCACGGTGAAATGCCAAGTTTGCAGCAAGCCTGCCGCAAAAAACTATAACTTATTGATTTTTAAGGAGTTTGTATGAACCTTCGTCCATTGCACGATCGCGTCATCGTCAAGCGCCTCGACCAGGAAACCAAGACTGCGTCCGGCATCGTTCTTCCGGATGCTGCTGCTGAAAAGCCGGATCAGGGCAAGATCCTCGCCGTCGGCAACGGCAAGATCCTCGAAGATGGCAAGGTCCGCGCGCTGGAAGTGAAAGTCGGCGACACCGTGCTGTTTGGCAAATACTCCGGCCAGACCGTGAAGGTCAACGGTGAAGAGCTGCTGGTGATGCGCGAAGAAGACATCATGGCAGTCGTTCAGCAGTAATACGAATTTCCCAGAACAAGATACTTAGGAGTTACGAACATGGCAGCTAAAGAAGTCGTATTCGGCGATGCCGCCCGTGCCAAGATGGTCGAAGGCGTCAACATCCTCGCCAACGCAGTCAAGGTTACCCTCGGTCCCAAGGGCCGCAACGTCGTTCTGGAGCGCTCCTTCGGCGCCCCCACCGTCACCAAGGACGGCGTCTCGGTCGCGAAAGAGATCGAACTGAAAGACAAGCTCATGAACATGGGCGCCCAGATGGTCAAGGAAGTCGCTTCCAAGACCTCCGACAACGCCGGTGACGGCACCACCACCGCGACCGTGCTGGCACAAGCCATCGTCCGCGAAGGCATGAAGTTCGTTGCCGCCGGCATGAACCCGATGGACCTGAAGCGCGGCATCGACAAGGCCGTCGGCGCCACCGTCGAGCAGCTCAAGACCATCGCCAAGCCCTGCACCACCTCCAAGGAAATCGCCCAGGTCGGCGCCATTTCCGCCAACTCCGACGCCTCCATCGGCGACCGCATCGCTGAAGCGATGGAAAAGGTCGGCAAGGAAGGCGTGATCACCGTCGAAGACGGCAAGTCCCTGAACGACGAACTCGACATCGTCGAAGGCATGCAGTTCGACCGCGGCTACCTGTCCCCGTACTTCATCAATAACCCCGAGAAGCAAGTCGCCGTCCTGGAGAATCCCTTCGTCCTGCTGTTCGACAAGAAGATCTCCAACATCCGCGACCTGCTGCCGGTGCTCGAGCAAGTCGCCAAGGCTGGCCGTCCGCTGCTGATCATCGCCGAAGACATCGAAGGCGAAGCGCTGGCCACCCTGGTGGTCAACAACATCCGCGGCATCCTGAAGACCTGCGCCGTCAAGGCTCCTGGCTTCGGCGACCGCCGCAAGGCCATGCTGGAAGACATCGCCATCCTGACCGGCGGCCAGGTCATCGCTGAAGAAGTCGGCCTGACCCTCGAAAAAGCCAGCCTGAACGACCTCGGCCAGGCAAAGCGCGTCGAGATCGGCAAGGAAAACACCACTCTCATCGACGGCGCCGGCCAGGCATCCTCGATCGAAGCCCGCGTCAAGCAGATCCGCGTGCAGATCGAAGAAGCGACCTCCGACTACGACCGCGAGAAGCTGCAGGAGCGCGTCGCAAAGCTGGCAGGCGGCGTGGCCGTGATCAAGGTTGGCGCAGCCACCGAAGTCGAGATGAAAGAGAAGAAGGCACGTGTCGAAGACGCGCTGCACGCGACCCGCGCAGCCGTTGAAGAAGGCATCGTTCCTGGCGGCGGCGTGGCCCTGCTGCGCGCTCGCGCCGGCATCAAGGACCTGAAGGGCGACAACCCCGACCAGGACGCTGGCATCAAGATCGTCCTGCGCGCCATGGAAGAGCCGCTGCGCATGATCGTGACCAACGCCGGCGACGAAGCATCCGTCGTCGTCAACAAGGTCATCGAAGGCCAGGGCAACTTCGGCTACAACGCCGCCAACGGCACCTATGGCGACATGGTCGAAATGGGCGTGCTGGATCCGGCCAAGGTGACCCGTTCGGCACTGCAGAACGCAGCGTCGATCGCCGGCCTGATGCTGACCACCGATTGCACCGTTGCCGAGCTCGTCGAAGACAAGCCGGCTGCTGCTGGCGGCATGGGCGGCATGGGCGGTATGGGTGGCATGGGCGGTATGGATGGGATGATGTAATTCATCGCTTCATGCGCTGATGGCCTTGGTGGCATCAGCTTGATGTAGAAGGCCTGCGGGATGTGTCCGCGGGCCTTTTTGTTTTTTGGGGGGTGCGGGTGGTTCATCTCCGATGGCACTTGTCATTCGGAAATACGCCTGTCATCGGCGACTACGCCTGCCATCCTAGACTACGTGTGTCGTTCCCGCGCAGGCGGGAATGACAACCGTAGTCCCGCAACTATCAACAGCCGAGAAACCTCGCTACTTCCAGTCCGGTACCCGCTTCTCAAGAAACGCCTGCACCCCCTCCAACGCCGCCTCATCCATCATGTTGCAAGCCATCGCCTGCCCGGCCAACTGGTAAGCCGCCCCCGCTCCCATCTCCAGCTGCTTGTAAAACAAGCGCTTTCCCATCGCAACCGCTACCGACGGCTTGGCAAGAATGCTTGCCGCCAGCCGCCCGATCTCGGCATCCAGTTCATCGAGCGCCACGACACGGTTGACGAGCCCGCGTTCCCGCGCCGTCTCCGCATCGATGAAATCGCCGGTCAGCAGCATTTCCATCGCCTGCTTGCGCGGGACATTGCGCGACAGCCCCACCGCCGGGGTCGAACAGAACAGCCCGTAGTTCACGCCGGACACCGCAAAGCGCGCCTCGGTCGAGGCCACGGCCAGGTCGCACATCGACACCAGCTGGCAGCCGGCCGCGGTTGCGATGCCCTGCACGCGGGCGATCACCGGCTGCGGCAGCTGCTGCATGCTCAGCATCAGCTTGCTGCAGCGATCGAACAGCGCCTTGTAATACGCTTCCGAGGGCGAGGCGCGCATCTGCTTCAGGTCGTGGCCGGCGCAGAATGCCTTGCCGGCGGCAGCGAGCACGATGACGCGCACGCCCTCGTCGTCGCGCGCAGCGTCGAACGCCGCCTGCAGCGCCGCGAGCATCTCCTCGGACAGCGGATTGAAGCGTTCGCCGCGGTTCAGGGTGAGGGTGAGTACGCCGCCGTCCCGGGCGATCAGCACATGGGGTGGATCAGCGTTCGTCATCGTCTTCCTCCTCGGTGGCGCGCGGCTCGCCCAACAGCACGGGCGGCACGTAGGTGTCCAGAAGATGCTTGCGGCTGGCGGGCGTTTCGAGGCTGATGCGTCCGAGCGCGCCGCCGCGGTAATCGATCAGCAGGGTATGCGCCGCCTTTTCAAAATCGAGCTCGCCGCCCTTGACGCGGAAGGCGCGCTTCTGCGCGATGCCCTCGATGACGCCGACGCCATCGAGGCCCTCCGTGGCAAACCCATAGCGCCCGGTGAGCAGCGCCGGATACCGCGCCAGCAACTGCTCGGCGAGGAAGGTGGCGACCTCTTCCTCGATCACCGCGTTCACGCCGACCGCGTGGCTGGCGGCGAGCATCAGGCCATCGGTGGGATGCTGGATCTTGGGCCAGAGCATGCCGGGCGTGTCGATCAGCACCATGTTGTTGCCGAGGTAGAGCCGTTGCTGGGCCTTGGTGACGGCTGGTTCATCGCCGACCGCGGCGACGCGCTTCTTCAGCAAGGCATTCATCAGCGTCGACTTACCGACGTTGGGAATGCCCATGATCATCATGCGCAGCGGCTTGAGCGCGGTGCCGCGATGCGGCGCGAGCTTGAGCGCGAGGCCGGGCACCTTGGCCACGTCGGCGGGCTTCTTGCAGCTCAGCGCGACGGCATGCGTATCCTTCGCGCCGTTGAAATGGGCCAGCCATTCCTTGGTCGCGGCCGGATCGGCCAGGTCGGCCTTGTTGAGTATCTTGAGGCAGGGGCGCTGGCGATGCTTGCGCAGTTCTTCGATCATGGGGTTCGAGCTGGCCAGGGGCAGGCGCGCGTCGAGCACCTCGATCACGAGGTCGGTCTTTTCCATGGATTCCGCCGCCTTCTTGCGGGCGGCGTTCATGTGACCGGGAAACCATTGTATGGACATGCGGGGGATGGAGTAAGGAAGCAAGCCCGTATTCTACCGCTTGCGTCCCCCGGCCTCCCCGATGATGCGGGGCAAGGCTAGTCGAGATCGGCCAGCGCCTTCAGGTGCGCGACCACGCTGCGTCCCAGCGCGGACAGGTTGTAGCCGCCTTCGAGGCAGCTGACGATGCGGCCCTGCGCGAATTCGTCGGCCACCTGCATGATCTGGCGCGTGATCCAGGCATAGTCCGCTTCCACCAGGCCCATCTGGCCGAGGTCGTCCTCGCGGTGGGCATCGAAGCCGGCAGAGATGAAGATCATTTCCGGCCGGTGCGCGCGCAGGGCCGGCAGCCATTTTTCCGTGACGATACGGCGCACGGCCTCGCCCGCGCTATACGCCGGCAAGGGGACGTTGACCATGTTGGGCAGGTCGTCGCGGGGCTCGGTGTAGGGATAGAAGGGATGCTGGAAGAAGCTCGCCATCAGCACGCGCGGATCGTCGAGGAAGGCTTCCTCGGTGCCGTTGCCATGATGCACGTCGAAATCGATGATTGCCACGCGCTGCAGGCCATGCACGTCGAGTGCATGGCGGGCGGCGATCGCCACGTTGCCGAAGAGGCAAAAGCCCATCGGCGTGCTCGGGCGGGCATGGTGCCCCGGGGGACGGATGGCGCAGAAGGCATTGCGGATGTCGCCGGCGATCACCGCGTCGGTCGCCGCCACCGCCGCGCCCGCCGCGCGCAGGGCGGCTTCCCAGCTGTGCGGATTGAGCATGGTGTCGGCGTCGAGCGCGAAGTAGTCGCCGGGACGCAGGACCTTGGCCTGCTCGCGCACCTTGGCGATGGCGCCGATGGTGTGCACGCGCTTGAGGTCCTCGACGTCCGCCTCGGGCGCCTCGCGCCGCTCCAGCAGGCCGTCGATGCGGCTGGCGATCAGCTGGTCTTCGATGGCTTGCAGGCGGGCCGGACACTCGGGATGCCAATGACCCATTTCATGTTGCTGGCAGGCAGGGTGGGAGTAGATTGCGGTGGTCATGTTCTCGCATAGAATGATGCATCTCAGAGGCAATGCCTATGACTCTACTTTGCGCTCCGAAGCTGTCGTTAAGCTTACTGGACAGTTTGTAATAATCAGTGTATCCAAGAAATCGTCACGACGTTCAAGCGGTTAGGCGCGGTCATGGGCCAACGCTTGCGAAATCTCAACACTCAGGAATTTCATGTTCGCCAAACTCCACGCCGTCGCCCGGCAGGTCGGCCAGATCGTCATCGGCAAGGACCTGCAGATCCGTCAATCGCTGGTATGCCTGCTGGCGGGCGGCCACCTGCTCATCGAAGACGTGCCGGGCGTGGGCAAGACGACCCTCGCGCACGCGCTGGCGATCTCGCTGGGCCTGAAGTTCAACCGCCTGCAATTCACGAGCGACCTGCTGCCCGCCGACGTGGTGGGCGTCTCCATCTTCAACCGCGAAAAGAACGCCTTCGTCTTCCATCCCGGACCGGTCTTCACGCAGGTGCTGCTGGCCGACGAGATCAACCGCGCCACGCCCAAGACCCAATCTGCCCTGCTGGAAGCCATGGAAGAACGGCAGGTGACCGCCGACGGCGTGACGCGCGAACTGCCGGCGCCGCATTTCGTGATCGCCACGCAAAACCCGACCCACCAGATCGGCACCTTCCAGTTGCCCGAGTCGCAACTCGACCGCTTCCTGATGTGCCTGTCGCTGGGTTATCCGGATGCGGCCGCCGAACGCGCCCTGCTCATGGGCGATGACCGGCGCGCCATGCTCAAGGTCCTGCCGACGGCGATGCAGCCCGAGGAATTGGCGGCGGCGCAGGCCGCGCTGCGCGACATCCACGCCTCGCCGGCGCTGATCGATTACGTGCAGGCATTGGCGCAGGCGTCGCGCCGCAACGGCTTGTTCGCGGAAGGACTGAGCCCGCGCGCCACCATCGCGCTGCTGCATGCGTCGCGCGCCTGGGCCGCGCTCGAAGGCCGCAACCACGTCATTCCGGAAGACGTGCAGGCGGTGCTGGTGCCGGTCGCGGCCCATCGCCTGCGGCCGCTCAGGACCGCGGGCAGCTCGGCGCTAGGCAGCCGCGACCTGGTGCTGCAGATGATGAAATCCGTGCCGGTCTGAGCATGTTCAGCAAGCTCGAGCACAGCCTGCGGCAGCGGGCGAGCCGGTGGATGTTCCGCCACCGCGGGCCGGAAGCGGGCGAAGTGTTCCTGAACCAGCGCCGGGTGTACATCCTGCCGACCCATCCCGGGATGGTGTACTTCGTCATGCTGCTGGCCCTGTTCGTCGGCTCGATCAACTACAACCTCAGCCTCGGCGTGGCGTTCACCTTCCTGCTCGCCGGATGCGGGCTGATGGGCATCCACCTCACCTTCCGCAACCTCGCCCATCTCGCGCTGACGGCGGGCCGGGCGCATCCGGTATTCGCCGGCGAGGATGCCCAGTTCGAGCTTTACCTGACCAACCGCCGCAGGCACGACCGTTATGCCATCTGGCTCGACTTCCAGGCGGATGAACGGCCCGAACTCGCCAAGGCGGCCGACGTTGCCGGCAATGCCACGCAAGGCATCACGCTCGCGTCCCGCGCGGCCGAACGCGGATGGCTGCAGGCGCCGCGGGTGCGCCTGCAGACGCGTTTTCCGCTCGGCCTGCTGCGCGCCTGGGCATACTGGCATCCCGATTTAAAGGCGATGGTCTACCCGCGTCCCGAGGACAATGCGCCGCCGCTGCCGCTGGGGGAAAACGGCGAGGATGGCACCGGCGCAGCGGGCGACGACGAGTTCGCCGGCGTGCGCGGCTACCAGGCCGGCGATTCCCTCAAGCGCCTGGCATGGCGGCAGATCGCGCGCCTCGACCCGGACATCGGCGGCAACCTGGTGACCAAGCATTTCGAGGGCGGCGCGGCGGCGGAAGTGGTCATTGACCTGCGCGCCCTGCCCGCGCGCATGGACATCGAGGCCCGCCTGTCACGCATGACGCGCTGGGTGCTGGAGGCCGAGGCGCGCGGCATTCCCTATGCCTTCGCCCTCGGCACGACGCGCCTGCCGGCGGCGCTCGGACCGGCGCACCGCGATGCCTGCCTGCGCGCCATGGCGCTGTTCGAGAAGGAGGCGGCATGAGCCCCGCCGCATGGCTGCGCACCGTCGCCTCGCGGCCGATGACGCGCGACAAGTCCAACATGCTGCTGATGCTGGCGGCCTGCACCGCCGTCATCCTGCCGCACCTCCTGCACCTGCCATGGTGGGTCGCGCCGGCCTGCGGCGCCGCCTTGCTCTGGCGCGGATGGATCACCTTCCGCGGCCTGCGCATGCCGCCGCGCACCCTGCTCCTGCTGCTCTCGCTGTCCTGCGTCGCCGGCGTGCTGCTCAGTTACAGGAACATCTTCGGCAGAGACGTCGGCCTCGCCACCCTGACCCTGATGCTGACCCTGAAGCTGCTCGAGATGCATGCGCGGCGCGACCTGTACGTCGCGCTGTTCCTCGGCTTCTTCCTCACGCTGGCGCAGTTCTTCCATTCGCAGTCCATCGGCGCGGCGGCCTGGGCGCTGTTCTCCATCGTCCTGATCCTGCTGACGCAGCAGTCCTGGCAGTACACCGGCGCTGTGCCGCCGCTCGCCACGCGCCTGCGCCAGGCGGCGACCATCGTCGTGATGGCCGCGCCGCTGATGCTGGTGCTGTTCGTGCTGTTCCCGCGCATCCAGGGGCCGCTGTGGGGCATGCCGGGCGGTGAACCCGGTTCCAGGACCGGCTTGTCGGATGACATGTCGCCCGGGAACATCGCGCGCCTCGCCGAATCGGATGAGATC
This sequence comes from Noviherbaspirillum galbum, assembly GCF_010974945.1. Lineage (GTDB taxonomy): Bacteria > Pseudomonadota > Gammaproteobacteria > Burkholderiales > Burkholderiaceae_D > Noviherbaspirillum > Noviherbaspirillum galbum. Next base: position 60,704 of record NZ_JAAIVB010000013.1, read on the forward strand.
GCCTTCCGCGTCCGCTTCACCGGCCCGCCGCCGGCGCGCTCCGACCTCTACTGGCGCGGCCCGGTGCTCGGCGTCTTCGACGGACATACCTGGACCGCGCCGCCGGCGCGCGTCATCCATTCCGAGGTGAAGGTTTCGCTGCGCGGCAGGGAAACCCGCTACGAGGTCACGCTCGAACCGCACGGCAAGCCATGGCTGTTCGCGCTCGACCTGCCGCGCATGCTCCCCTACCTGCCCGGAAATCCGTCGATCGCGACGCCGGAACTGCAGCTTCTCGCCTCGCGGCCGATCAACGAGCGGGTCCGCTACGAGATCGGCTCCCACACGAACTACACCCTGCAGGCCGACGAAAGCCTGCGCATGCAAGCGATGTGGCTGCAGCTTCCGGCACGCACGAATCCCCGCGCCCAGGAACTGGCAAGGACGCTGCGCGAGCAGCACGCCACGCCGTCGGCGCGCATCAACGCGGTGCTGGCCATGTTCCGCGAGCAGGGCTTCCGCTACACGCTTGAACCGCCGCCGCTCGGCAACGAGATCGTCGATGATTTCCTGTTCAACACGCGCGCCGGATTCTGCGAGCACTACGCCAGCGCCTTCGTCTTCCTGGCGCGCGCCATGGGCATTCCGGCGCGCGTGGTGACCGGCTACCAGGGCGGCGAGATGAACCAAACCGATGGCTACATGGCGGTGCGCCAGTCCGACGCGCATGCCTGGGCGGAAGCCTGGCTGGAGGGCGCCGGCTGGATGCGCATCGATCCGACCAGCGCCGTCTCGCCGCAACGCGTCGAGCGCAGCCTGCGCAGCGCGATTCCGCAGCAGGTCTTCGGCGGCATGATCACGCTCGACGAGCGCGGTCCGGGCCTGTCGTCGCTGCGGCGCATGCGCCAGCAATGGGAAGCCGTCGGCAATGCCTGGAACCAGTGGGTGCTGAACTATTCGCCGGAAAAACAGAAGCAGTTCCTCGACCGCCTGGGCCTGGGCATGCTGGGTTGGCAACTGCTGTCCTTCGTCATCGTCGGCGCGGCCGCGCTGGCGGTGCTGCTGGTCCTTCTGCCCTCCCTGCTGCGGCAGCGCAAGCGCGATCCGGTGCAGGAAATCTATGAGCAGTTCTGCAAGCGTCTCGCGCGGCGCGGCCAGGTCCGCGCGCCGCACGAAGGGCCGCGCGAGTTCGCCGCGCGCCTGCTTTCCGCGAGCGCGGCTTTACCCGGAGAAAAAAAGGAGGCACTATCCCGCTTCCTGCAACTCTATGAGACGGTACGGTACGGAACGCCCGATGCGATTCCGCCGTCCTATCTTTCCCAACTCAAACGCCTTTCCAACGCATGTCGATAACGTTTCTGCATCAGGCCGCGCGCGGCGTGGCTGTTTCCCTGGCCCTGCTTTCCCTTTCCGCATCGATCGCTACCGCCGGCAACGCCGAGCCCAAGTCCAGGTCCGCTTCCAAGGCGGCGAAGGGCAATCTGCGCAAGGTCGCGCTTTCTCCCGACGAGCAGGGCGAATTCGCCAACTTCAGCCAATGGAAGAATGTCGCCGACTTCATCGACGAGATGGTGGAAAAGCATGGCTTCGACCGGGCGGCGCTGGAAGCGACCTTCAAGAAAACCCGTTACATCGACAGCGCCGTCCAGCTGGTGAAACCCGCGCCGCCGGGCAAGCCCAAGAACTGGCGCGCCTACCGCAGCCGCTTCGTCGAGCCGATCCGCATCAACGCCGGCGTGGCCTTCTGGGACAAGTACGCCGACGCGCTGGCCCGCGCCGAGCAGACCTACGGCGTGCCTGCGGAAATCATCGTCGGCATCATCGGCGTGGAAACCATCTACGGCCGCAACACCGGCAATTTCCGCGTGCTCGATGCGCTGACCACGCTGGCCTTCGACTACCCCGACACGCCCAACCGCGACGCGCGCATGTCCTTCTTCCGCGGCGAGGTCGAAAACACGCTGCTGTTCGCGCGCGAAGCCAACCTCGATCCGTTCTCCCTGCTGGGTTCGTATGCGGGCGCGATCGGCTGGCCGCAGTTCATGCCGGGCAGCATCCGCAAGTTCGCCGTGGACTTCGACGGCGACGGCCGCGTCGACCTGCGCGGTTCGCCCGTCGATGCCATCGGCAGCGTCGCCAACTTCCTGGTCCAGCATGGCTGGAAGAGCGGCGAGCCGGTTGCCTTTCCGGTGACGGTGGCGCGCGACGAAACCATGCGCGCCTGGGACATGTTCATCGGACAAGGACTCGAGGCCAAGTTCAGCCTCGATGAATTGAAAGGCGCCGGCATCGTGCCGACCATCGAACCGCCGGCCGACATGCGCTTCGGCCTGGTCGACCTGCAGAACGGCGGCGAGCCGACGGAGTACTGGCTGGGCGCCAACAACTTCTTCGCCATCACCCAGTACAACCGCAGCTTCTTCTATGCGATGTCGGTGGTCGACCTCGGCCGGGCGGTGCGGACGGCGCGTTCGCGCTGACCTGCGCGGTGCGGTAGCGAATAAGGCTGGATTGTTGACGGATGACTGCTTACTGAATCCCTTATGATAAAAGGCTGATTTTTTGCTATTTTCTTGCACTGATATTCCATTGCGGATTCACTGATTTACTTGCAGCCATTCCCCTTGTTTACCAAACGCAACCCATTTTTCATTGCCGCTATCGTATTCTTGACTTCGATGCTCGCAACGTTCGGGCTGTGGAAGAACGGTCAGCAAGAGGCGAAACGAGCCCTCCAAACTGATTTTGACTTTCAGGTCAGGCAAACGGCCCGTCGCATCGAAACACGCATGGCAACTTATGAGCAAGCGACGCGTGCGGTTCAGGCGTTTCTGCTCGGTTCCCTTGACGTAAAACGAGACGACATCCGCTTGTTTGTCGAATCGCTGCATCTCCAGGAAAAATTTCCCGGGATCCAAGGACTGGCAATCGTGCAGGTCGTGCCAGCGTCCATGTTGCAGCAGCATACAAACGCAGTCCAGCAACAAGGATTCCCGGGCTACAACGTGCATCCGAAGGGAGACCGCGCGCTGTACTCATCCATCATTCAGATCGAGCCTTTTACGGGACTCAATCTCCGCGCGCTCGGCTTCGACATGCTGACGAGCCCAGTGCGTCGGTTAGCGATGGAGCGCGCCCGGGATACCGGCCAGGCAGCCGCTTCCGGAAAAGTCAAGCTGATACAAGAGAATGGCGCGCAAGAGCAGCCAGGCTTGGTGATGTACCTGCCTGTTTATAAACGCGGCATGCCTGCCACGACCACGGAAGAGCGTCGCGCCAATCACATCGGCTGGGTCGGCGCTCCGTTTCGCATGAACGACTTGATGGCCGGATTGGGCGGCGAGCGGACCGCGGACATCATGCTGTCCATTTATGATGGTGAAGCCATCTCGGCCGATTCCCTGCTCTTTGACTCAGAGATCGTCGCCAACAGGGTCAAGCCAGCCACCTCCCTTTTCGAGGCCAAACGGCGCATTCTGATTGCCGGGCATCCTTGGACACTCGACATACGGTCTAGTCCGAGGTATGAAGATCGCCTCGAAACTGGCAAACCCTTGCTCATCGCCATCAGCGGAACTGGCGCAAGCGTAATGCTCGCGTTGCTGGTGTGGGCCCTGGCCTCGGGGCGTCAACGTGCCCTGACGCTTGCCAACGCCATGACCCGGCAACTGCGCGAAAGCGAGTTTCGTTGGAAATTTGCGCTCGAAGGGGCTGGGGATGGAGTATGGGACTGGAACGTGCAAACCAACGAGGTCATCTACTCCGAACGATGGAAGGCAATGCTGGGTTATCGCGAGGCGGAAATTCAGAATGACCAAACCCAATGGGAACGTCTCATTCACCCCGAAGACCGGCAACGTACGAAAGAGTTGCTCGAGGCTTATCTAAAAAATTGGCAGTCGGACTATTCGAATGAATACCGGATGCTTTGCAAGGATGGCACCTGGCGCTGGATTCTGGCCCGCGGAGCAGTAGTCAGCCGCGATGCCCTTGGTAATGCACAACGCCTCATCGGCACCCATACCGATATCACGCACAGGAAGCAGCAGGAGGAAGCTCTTCGCGAGGCAAATGCCCGGCTTGAGGTCGAACAACACCGCGTTAGGGTCATTCTGGAAAACCTGCATGATGGATTTGTTGCAGTCGACCCTGATGGCCGCATTACGGACTGGAACGCTCAAGCGCAAAAGATTCTGGGATGGACGCCAACGGAAGCCATTGGCAAGGACCTGACCTCACTCATCATTCCTGCCGAGCTTAGATCTGCCCTTGCCGAAGGATTCAAACGCTTTGTGGCGACCGGCCAAGCTACCCTGATTGACAAGGTAGTCGAAGTGAACGTCCTGCATCGAAGTGGCAGGTTGATTCCTATTGAGCTCGCCGTTGCCGGGTTTCCCGTGGCTGGAAAGTACGCCGTAAGCGCGTTTATGAGGGATATCTCCGAGCGCAAAGAGGCCGAGCGCATGGAAGCTGAGCGAACGCACGCGCTTAATGAAGCACGGGAGGCCCTGCAGCATGCGCAGAAGCTCGAAGCAGTGGGCAAACTCACTGGTGGGGTTGCCCACGACTTCAACAATGTGCTTCAGGTTATCAGTGGCAACGTGCAGATAATGGAGCACTTTTATGGACACGACCCCCAAGCCAAAGGGCGACTTGACGGCATGATGTCCGCGGTCGACCGGGGCTCCAAGCTTTCAGCACAGCTGCTGGCTTTTGCGCGGCGCCAGCCCTTGCGGCCAACCGTCGTCAATCCGCTGCGTATTGTCCGGAACATGGACGACCTTTTGCAGCGCGCCCTGGGGGACAACATCGCATTTGGTGTTATCGCACCTGATGACCTTTGGAATACATTCGTAGACTCCAGCCAATTGGAGAATGTCATCCTCAACCTGGCACTCAATGCCCGCGACGCGATGCCCGATGGGGGCAAACTGGCAGTCGAGTTGAGCAACGTCACGTCAGGTAACGAAATTGCCGGCATCCGGAGTGACCTGGCGACGGGGGACTACGTGCTTCTGGCCGTGTCCGACACTGGAGTTGGCATGACCGAGGAAGTCATGGCGCAGGCGTTCGAGCCGTTCTTTACGACCAAACCGGCCGGTGAAGGCACCGGTCTTGGTTTAAGCATGGCGTATGGATTCGTCAAGCAAAGTAACGGCCATATCCACCTCGGCAGCAAACCGGGAAACGGGACCACCATAAAAATCTACCTGCCGCGCTCCATGCAGCCGGAGATGCAAACCTTGCCACCAGTACCTGAGCCTACCTTCGGCGGTGATGAGACGATACTGGTAGTGGAAGACGACCCTGCCGTGCAAGCGACTGTCATCGGAATGCTGGAAGGACTGGGCTATCGGGTGCTGAAAGCGGACAACGGCGATGATGCACTCGAGATCATTGAACGTGGCGAAAAGATTGACCTGTTGTTCACTGACGTGGTGATGCCCGGAGCCGTATCCAGTCCGGAGCTGGCAAGACAGGCAAAGCAAATCTTGCCAGGCTTAGGAGTGCTGTTCACTTCTGGCTATACCCGCAATGCGTTGGTCAGCGGGGGTCGGCTTGAGGACGGCGTGCACCTGCTTAGCAAGCCATATCGCCGCGAGCAGCTGGCGCGAAAGATTCGACAAGTCCTCGCGCAACAACTGAATCAAAATGCATGAATGTTCCACGATCGAATTGGGCACCACTACCGATTGGCCGTCGCCGCGAACCGCTGATTGCTCCGACCTTATCCCGACCTGCGCATCTGTAAGTGATTTTTTATGCACCGGATGATCCGACGTTATACATAAACGCACACTCCGCCGGGCCGCACTGGCCAGTCCTATGCCCAAGCGCCCCGATCAAAGAGAATATCCGGACTGGCGGATGAGGTTTTTCGCCGGCTCGGTGTTCAGGTAGCGCAACAGGGCCTCGGCCGCGGCATTGCCTTTCCCGCGCTGCAAAAGGATCGTCTCCTGGCGGATGGGGGCATGCAGGTTCGCCGGCACGATCCAGGCCGATCCTGGCTTGCGCTGGCCATCCTCGGTGATCTGCGACAGCGCGACGAAGCCGAGCTCGGCGCTGCCGCTGGCGACGAACTGGAAGGTCTGCGCGATGTTCTCTCCCAGCACCAGCTTGTCCTGCACCTCGCCGAGCACGCCCAGCGCGCGCAAGGTGTCCATCGCCGCGACGCCATAGGGAGCCAGTTTCGGATTGGCGATGGCGAGATGGGCAAAGCCTCCCTTTTTCAGCACCTCTCCGCGGTCGTCCACCATGCCGGCGCGCGGACTCCACAACGCCAGCCTGCCGACGGCATAGGTGAACCGCGTGCCGGCGACGCCCAGGCCCTCCTTCTCGAGTTTTTCCGGCGTCTCGGCATCGGCCGCGAGCAAGACGTCGAAGGGCGCGCCGTTCCTGATCTGCGCGTAGAACTTGCCCGTGGAGCCGGCGGTCATCCTCACCCGGTGGCCGGTTTCCTGCTCGAACGTCTCCGCCAGCTTTTTCATGGGCGTGGTGAAATTGGCCGCGACCGCGACCGCAACTTCGCCGGCGTGTGAGGCTTGTGTGGCCAGCAGGAGCAGGATGCAGACGAAGGACAGGATGCGTCGGATCATGATCCAAGGCCGGGCGAGGACCACACGACGTTCACCGGAAGCTGCACCGATCGTTCGCCGCTGCTGAACCAGACCGTGCCTTCCTGGATGGTGCATTGCAGCTGCATCGAGCGTTGCGCGAGTGCGGCCATGGCGACGCTGTCGGCGGCGGGAATGTTCAGCACGCGCAGGTTGCGGGCACGTTCTACCTTCGGCGCGACCTGGTCCCACCAGATCTGCCAGGTGCCGCCATAGGTCAGGACCACCACCTCGCCAGCACGGCCGCAAGCCTTCATGATGCGGCGGTCATCGGGCTGGCCGACGTCGATCCAGCGCTCGATCGCGCCGGTCAGGTCCTTTTGCCAGAGATCCGGTTCGTCGTCGGTGCTCAAGCCCTTGCCGAAGCCCAGCGCGTCGTCGGCATGGAGGGCGAAGGCAAGCAAGCGCACCATCATGCGCTCGTCGGTTTCGGAAGGATGGCGGGCGATGGTCAGGGCATGGTCGGCGTAGTAATGCCGGTCCATGTCGGCGATCTGCAGATCCGCCTTGTAAATGGTTGCCTTGAGAGCCATGGGAAAGAGGTTGGGATGGTGAAATCAGGAAGGCTGCATTAGACCCTGTCCTGCGGAATTTTGGAAGCCGCGCGTCCTCGCCTGGACCCTCGCCTTGAAGAGGCGTTCTCGCGGCCCCATGGCGGCAGGCGAGGTATGATGCCTTCCTTCTCAAAGCACCGGAGTAAATCGTCATGTCAACGACAGGCCCGTCAGTTTCCGACGAGGAAATCATTGCACGCACGCGGCGCTGGCTGGAGCACGCCGTCATCGGCCTGAACCTGTGTCCATTCGCCAAGGCAGTCCATGTGCGAGGCCAGGTACGCTATGTGGTCAGCCATGCCAGGGATCCGGAGGAATTGCTCGCTACGCTGCACGCCGAGCTCGAACACCTGGCCGACACGCCGCCGGAGCGTACCGACACCACCCTGCTGATCCATCCAGAGGTCCTGAACGACTTTCTCGATTTCAACGATTTCCTGGAGATTGCCGATGCCGCCGTGACGGCGCTGGACCTGGACGGCTTCCTGCAGGTCGCCAGCTTCCACCCGGACTTCCAGTTCGCCGGCACCGCCCCGGACGACATCACCAACGCGACCAACCGCGCGCCCTACCCCATCCTGCATCTGCTGCGCGAGGACAGCATCGAACGGGCGGTCGCCGCGATCCCGGACGCGGCCGACATCTTCGAGAAAAACATGGAGACGCTGGAGCAGCTCGGCCCGGCGGGATGGGCAGACTTACAAAAATTAATCTTTGGCAACAAATGATTGCACCCGCGACGGTTGAGTGCACTCAAAATGCTGGCAGCCCAAGGTGGTTACAATGCTTGACCTTACTCAATTCCGGCATTTTCCCCGCTGCAAGACGGATAAACTTTTAATTATTGCAACTTTGAAATAATTTTATTATATTGCAGACATGCAACACATGTCGTCGCGTGTCACTTCGCCTTTACAAACGCCGACATGAACGATTCGCAAAGCGGATCGTGCAGCATCTGCCGTCGGGCGCTTTCCCCTGTCATTACGCTATTGCGATTGGAACATTGAGCCATGACTAATCAACCAGACAACCCCAACAAAAGCACACGGCTTGCAGACCAGGTCGCCTACGACCCGAACAATCTGCTGGATGCCCTCATCGAAAAGCTCAACCTCAAGAACGATGCCGCCTTGTCGCGCGCGCTGGAAGTCGCGCCGCCGGTCATCAGCAAGATCCGCCACCGCCGCCTTCCCGTCGGTGCTTCGCTTCTGATCCGCATGCATGAAGTGAGCGACCTGAGCATCAAGGAACTGCGCATCCTCATGGGCGACCGGCGCGACAAGTTCCGCATCAGCGACAAGCAATTCAAGCCGAAGGATGGCGCAGGTGCCCAGGAAAACGATGGCATGGAAGAATCCGTCGGCGCCGACGCCGAGGAATGAACGGCGGGCAACCGGACCCCGTCCGGTTGCCGCCCTTGAGGTTCAGGCGGGGAATACCCCGGTAGACAGGTAGCGATCTCCCCGGTCGCAGACGATGAACACGATCGTCGCATTCTCCACCGTACTTGAAATCCGCAGCGCCACTTCACAGGCGCCCGCCGCGGAAATGCCGCAGAAAATCCCTTCTTCCATCGCCATCCGCCGCGCCATCTGCTCGGCCGCGGCCTGGCTGACGTTCTCCACCTGGTCGATCCGCGAGCGGTCGAAGATTTTCGGCAGGTAGGCTTCCGGCCACTTGCGGATGCCGGGGATCTGCGATCCCTCTTCCGGCTGAGCGCCGATGATGCGCACCTCGGAATTCTTTTCCTTGAGATATTGCGACACGCCCATGATGGTGCCGGTCGTGCCCATGGCGCTGACGAAGTGCGTGACGCGCCCTTCCGTGTCGCGCCAGATTTCCGGTCCGGTGGTTTCGTAGTGCGCGCGCGGATTGTCCGGATTGGCGAACTGGTCGAGGATGATGCCTTGGCCTTCCTTCTGCATCTGCTCGGCAAGGTCGCGCGCGTATTCCATGCCGCCGGTCTTGGGCGTCAGCATGATCTTCGCGCCGTACGCCGCCATGCTCTGGCGCCTTTCCTCGCTCAGGTTTTCGGGCATGAGCAAGACCATCTTGTAGCCGCGCATGGCGGCCGCCATGGCGAGCGCAATGCCGGTATTGCCGCTCGTTGCTTCGATCAGGGTGTCGCCAGGCTTGATCGTACCCCGCTCTTCCGCATGCTTGATCATGGACAGGGCCGGCCTGTCCTTCACCGATCCGGCGGGATTGTTCCCTTCCAGCTTGCCGAGGATGACGTTGTTGCGGCGCGCGGCATCGTCGCCGGGGAGGCGCTTGAGCTGCACGAGGGGGGTGTTGCCGATGGTGTCTTCGATGGTCAGGTAAGGCATGGCGGAGGGGCGGGATGCTTCAATAAAAACATCATTCTAATCGCAGTCTCTCCCAGGCGTTTGCCGCGCATGAAAACCATGCAAGAAAGCCCCGCGCGGGGCGGGGCTGGATCGTGCTTGGTTCGGGGCCGGAAACGGCAATCGAAAGGGCGGGTCAGCCCTTCGCGCGTTCCTTCATGGACGATTTGCGTCCCATGCCCTTGGCTTCCGCCTTGCCGGCGTCTGCGGGCGCATTCGCGAAGGACTTGCCGTTGACCGTCAGGCCGGCGGCCGACAGCTTCGCGGCCTTCTTGTCCTTCATTCCCTTGACGCGCTGCTCGAGGTCGCTCCAGTCCTTGAAGTCCCCTTTCTTGCGCTCGTCCAGGATGCGGGTGGACATGGCGGGCCCGATTCCCTTGATGCCGTCCAGTGCGGCCTGGTCGGCCTTGTTGACATCGACCTGGGCGAAGGCGCTTCCCATGGTCGCCAGTACCGTCGCTGCAGCGACCATCCATTTCTTGAACATCGTGTTTTCTCCAAAAGATTGCAAAGCCGACAACGTCGTCGGCAGCGCTTAAACGCTGCCCTCTTGGAGAGGTTGACATTTCTTCAACACAATATTTTTGCGTGGAAACGGAACCGGAAAGAGCTGAATGTCACGCGGCGCCGAACAATTCCTCGCGCGTGACCGTCGCCGTTCCGAGCTTGCCGACCACGATGCCGCCGGCTCGGTTTGCGGTGGCCACCGCCTCGTCGAGTGCCGCTCCCGCGCCGAGCATGGTGGCCAGCGTGGCAATCACGGTGTCGCCCGCGCCTGACACGTCGTACACTTCCCGCGCGATGGTGGGAATGTGCAGCACCTGGTTGGCGGTGTAGAGCGACATGCCTTCTTCGGACCGGGTCACCAGCAAGGCTTCCAGTTCGAGTTCGGCACGGAGATGCTGCGCCTTGCTGGTGAGCTCTTCCTCGCTTTTCCAGGAGCCCACGACCTGCCGCAACTCCGACTTGTTGGGCGTGAGGATGGAAGCGCCGCGGTAGCGCGAGAAATCGTCGCCCTTGGGATCGACGAGGATGCGCTTGCCCATGCTGCGGGCGCTGGCGATCATCTGGGTGACGTTGACGAGGCTGCCCTTGTTGTAGTCGGACAGGACGATGACGTCGTATTCCGGCAGCAAGGCATTGAACTGGGTCAGCTTGTTGCTCAGCACCGCGTCGCTCGGGGCGTTCTCGAAGTCGATGCGCAGCAGCTGCTGCTGCCTGCCGATGACGCGCAGCTTGATGATGGTGGGGATGGCGGCGTCGCGGTTGAGGTAGCTGCTGATGTTCAGGTCGGTGACGAGCCGCTGCACCACGTCGCCCGCCTCGTCCTGGCCGACCACGCCGAGCAGGCCGGTGCGCGCGCCGAGCGCGACCGCGTTGCGCGCCACGTTGGCCGCGCCACCCAGGCGCTCGTCACGTTTCTCGACGCGCACGATGGGCACCGGCGCCTCGGGGGAAATCCGGCTGACGTCGCCGAACCAGTAACGGTCCAGCATCACATCGCCCACCACCAGCAGGCGGGGCTCCCTGTCGAATGTCATGGCGTTCGTCTTCATGCGCGGGTATGCACCGAGCGACCGATGCCGTGGTATTCAATGCCGGTTTCCGCCATCACCTGCGGTTCGAAGAGGTTGCGGCCGTCGAAGATGACGGGCGACTTGAGCAGGGACTTGAGCTGGTCGAAGTCGGGGCTGCGGAAGGCCTTCCATTCGGTCACGATGGCCAGGGCGTCCGCATCGCGCAGGGCGTCGACCGGGTTGTCGCAGAAGCGGATGCGTTCCATCGCCTCGGGCCTGTCGGCGAAGTCGAGCTCGAGCACGCGCCGTGCCTCGGCCATCGCGACCGGGTCGTAGACCGCGGCGGTGGCGCCGGCATCGATCATTTCCCGCAGCAGGACGCGCGACGGCGCCTCGCGCATGTCGTCGGTGTTCGGCTTGAAGGCCAGGCCCCATACCGCGAAGTGCTTGCCGGCCAGGTCCTTGCCGAAGCGGCGGACGATCTTCTTGCCGAGCACATGCTTCTGGTTGTCGTTCACCGCCTCGACCGCGCGCAGGATGAGCAGGTCCTGGTCATACTCGCGCGCGGTGCGTTCCAGCGCCTGCACATCCTTGGGGAAGCAGGAGCCGCCATAGCCGCAGCCGGCGTACAGGAAGCTGTAGCCAATGCGCGGATCGGAGCCGATGCCGTGTCGGACCGCCTCGATGTCGACCCCGACCTTGTCGGCGAGGTTGGCGAGTTCGTTCATGAAGGAAATGCGCGTGGCCAGCATCGCGTTGGCGGCGTACTTGGTGAACTCGGCGGAGCGCACGTCCATCCAGAAGGTGCGTTCATGGTTGCGGTTGAACGGGGCGTAGAGCTTGCGCATCAAGCCGCGCGCCTGCTCGCCTTCCGGCGAATCGTCGCAGCCGATCACGATGCGGTCGGGACGCATGAAATCCTCGACCGCCGCGCCTTCCTTGAGGAATTCCGGATTGGACACCACCGAATACCGTACCGCGCTGCCGCGCGCGGCAAGCTCGTCGGCGATTGCGGCGCGCACCTTGTCCGCGGTGCCGACCGGCACGGTGGACTTGTCGACCACCACCTTGAAGCCCGTCATGTGGCGGCCGATGTTGCGGGCCGCCGCGAGCACGTACTGCAGGTCGGCGGAGCCATCTTCATCGGGCGGCGTGCCGACGGCGATGAACTGCACGTCGCCATGGGCCACGCTGGCGGCCACGTCGGTCGAGAAATGCAGGCGACCCGCGGCGCGGTTGCGCGCCACGATGTCGGCCAGCCCGGGCTCGTGGATGGGGATGCCGCCGCTGTTGAGGATGTCGATCTTGCGCGGATCGACATCCAGGCAGAAAACGTTGTTGCCCAGTTCGGCGAGGCAGGCGCCGGTCACGAGACCGACGTAGCCTGTGCCGATGATGGTGATTTTCATGGTGGTCCTTTGATACTAGGGCTGTCCCGCAGAGCGGATCAGGTCATGACGTTGAGTTCTTCGGTGCGCCGCGGCGGGTAGGTTTCCCAGCGGTTGCAGCCCGGGCATTGCCAGTAGAACTGGCGGGCCTTGAAGCCGCAGTGGCTGCATTGGTAGCGGGCGAGGCGCTGCGTGTAGCCGTGCACGATGTTTTGCACGAGCGTCAGTTCGGGCCGGACTTCGGGAGGCACGCGCATGAGGCGCGCTTCCAGCAGCTTGTCGAGCCCGAGCAGGGTCGGCGTGCGGCGCAGCTCGTCGCTTACCAGCTGGTTGGCGGCATCCACGCCGTCGAGTTCGATTGCGGCCTTGAACACGACTTCCAGCAAGTCGATGGATGGCGCTTCGGCGAGATAGTTCTTCAGGAGGTTGAGCCCTTCCTGCGGCCGGCCAACCGCGCGGTAGCCGTCCATCAGGCGCTGCGCCACGAGGGCGGCATGCGGCACGCTCTGGTGCTCGACCCGGCGCCAGGCAAGCAGCGCGGCCTCGACGTCGCCCTTGGCGAGATAGGCGTCGCCCATCAGCATGGTGGCGCGCACGCTCTTGCGGTCTTCCGCCAGGGCCTTTTCCAGCATGCCGAGCGCGGCGTCGGGATGGGTATGCACCAGTTCATCCTGGGCCAGCTCGCAATAGAAATGCGCGATTTCCTGCTGGCGCGATCCGGCGCCGGAATCCTGCAGCGACTTGGCTGCATCGATGGCGCGCGCCCATTCCTTTTCGCGCTGGTAGATTTCCAGCAAGGCGCGGCGGGCCTGCGCACTGTACTGCGTGTCGACCAGCAAGTTGAACGTTTCCTCCGCGCGGTCGAGCAGGCCGGCCTTGAGGTAGTCCTGGCCCAGCTCGAACTGGGAATTCACCTGATGCTCGGCCGGCAGGTCGGGACGCGCCAGCAGGTTCTGGTGCACGCGGATGGCGCGCTCGATTTCACCGCGCCGGCGGAACAGGCTGCCGAGCGCGAAATGCAGTTCGATGGTTTCCGGGTCGAGCTTGACGATCTCGATGAAGGCGTCGATGGCCTTGTCAGGCTGTTCGTTGAGCAGGAAGTTGAGGCCCTTGAAATAGCCCTTGGGCAGGCTGCGGGATTCCGACACCAGCTGCCTGATGTCGACGCGTGCGGCAATCCAGCCAAGCGTGAAGAAGAGCGGGATAGCGATCAGCCACCAGGTTTCGAATTCCATGCGTGAAATATTATTATCGAGTCGAAGATATGCCTGCGAAGGGGAACCTGAGTTGTCTGGCGCTACTTGGTGGCAACGCCGTCGGGGTGCGGCGGCTGGCTGCTGGCAAGACGTTTTGCTTCCTGTTCCTGCTCCATGCTGGAGATGGTCTTGCGATGCCGGTTCAGGTCGCGCCGATGGCGGAACAGCGTGGGGATCATGGCAAGCACGCCAAGGGTGGCGCCGGCGACGAAGAAGCCCAGCAGGATCAGCACCAGCGGGCCGCGAATCTCGTAATTGAAGAAAAAGCTGAGCGTGACGATTTCGGTATTCTTCAGGGCGAAGCCGAAGAACACGATGAACAGGATGACCGCGACGATCCGGAAAACGATTTTCATGGCGGGTTCCTTGTTATGTTCTGAATGCAGAGCCGGTCGTGACTCCAGGTTGGCCAACCGAAATTGTACGTGAAAGGGCAAGGGAATGGCTCGAGCGGGGCCTTGGCAAGCCTTTCTCAAAAAAAACGGCATCCGAGGATGCCGTTTTCATTTCCTTGAAACAACTCAGTCGTCCTTGATCGGCTGCCCAACCATGGCGTTCACGCGCTCCCGCAATTCCTTGCCGGGCTTGAAGTGAGGGCTCCGTTTTTCCGGGACCATCACCTTTTCCCCCGACTTGGGGTTGCGACCAATGCGCGGCGGCCTGCTGTTGAGGGCAAAACTGCCAAAACCTCGGATCTCGATGCGCTGGCCGGTTGCCAGGGCAGCGGCCATGGCATCGAGTATGGTTTTGACCGCGAAATCCGCATCCTTCGCAACCAGCTGCGGATAACATTCGGCCAGACGGGCGATCAGCTCCGACTTTGTCATTTACCTTGTCGACCTTATTGCTTGTTGTCGAGTTTTGCCTTGAGCAGCGCGCCCAGGCTGGTGGTGCCCGAAGCGGCGCTGGAGTCGCTCGACATCTTTTGCATGGCTTCCTGCGTCTCGGCATTGTCCTTCGCCTTGATGGACAGCTGGATGCTGCGTGCCTTGCGGTCGATGTTGATGACCATTGCCTCGACCTTGTCGCCGACCTTCAGGTGCGTACCGGCATCTTCCACGCGATCGCGGGAGATTTCGGAAGCGCGCAGGTAGCCTTCGACGTCGTCGTTCAGCTGGATCACGGCGCCCTTCGGCTCGACGGACTTGACCGTGCCGGAGACAACCGCGCCCTTGTCGTTCATGGCGGTGTAGTTGTTGAACGGGTCGCCTTCGAGTTGCTTGACGCCGAGGGAAACGCGCTCGCGCTCCACGTCGATCGCCAGCACGACGGCTTCCAGCTCATCGCCCTTCTTGAACTTGCGGACGGCTTCTTCGCCGGACTCGCTCCAGGACAGGTCGGACAGGTGCACCAGGCCGTCGATGTTGCCAGGCAGGCCGATGAACACGCCGAAGTCGGTGATCGACTTGATGGCGCCGCGGACCTTGTCGCCCTTCTTGTGGCTCATCGCGAAATCTTCCCACGGGTTCGGCTTGCACTGCTTCATGCCGAGGGAGATGCGGCGACGCTCTTCGTCGATCTCGAGAACCATGACTTCGACTTCGTCGCCCAGCTGGACGACCTTGTTCGGGGCCACGTTCTTGTTGGTCCAGTCCATTTCGGAGACGTGCACCAGGCCTTCGATGCCCTGCTCGACTTCCACGAACGCACCGTAGTCGGTGAGGTTCGTGACCTTGCCGAACAGGCGGGTGCCTTGCGGGTAGCGACGGGACAGGCCGGTCCAGGGATCGTCGCCGAGCTGCTTGACGCCGAGGGAGACGCGGTTCTTTTCCTGGTCGTACTTGAGGACCTTGGCGGTGATTTCCTGGCCGACGGACAGCACTTCCGACGGATGGCGGACACGGCGCCATGCCAGGTCGGTGATGTGCAGCAGGCCGTCGATGCCGCCAAGGTCAACGAACGCACCGTAGTCGGTGATGTTCTTGACGACGCCGGTGACGATGGTGCCTTCCTTCAGGGTTTCCATCAGCTTGGCGCGCTCTTCGCCCATGGAGGCTTCGATGACGGCGCGGCGGGACAGCACGACGTTGTTGCGCTTGCGATCCAGCTTGATGACCTTGAACTCCATGGTCTTGCCTTCGTACGGCGTGGTGTCCTTGACCGGGCGGGTATCGACCAGCGAACCCGGGAGGAAGGCACGGATGCCGTTGGTCAGGACAGTCAGGCCACCCTTGACCTTGCCGTTGACGGTGCCGGTAACCAGTTCGCCGGACTCCATCGCCTTCTCGAGCGCGAGCCAGGAAGCCAGACGCTTGGCCTTGTCGCGCGAGAGGATGGTGTCGCCGAAACCGTTTTCCAGGGATTCGATCGCAACGGTCACGAAGTCGCCAACCTGGACTTCGATCTCACCGTTGTCGTTCTTGAATTCTTCGATGGGGATGAATGCTTCGGACTTCAGGCCCGCGTTCACGACGACGAAGTTGTAGTCGACACGGACGACTTCAGCGGAAATGACTTCACCGGAGCGCATGTCCTGACGAGTGATCGACTCTTCGAACAGGGCTGCAAAGCTTTCCATGCCGGTATCTTGTTGTTGCGCAGTAGACATAAATGAGAAATGGGGTTTTAGCCAGCTGCAATCGGGTCTGCAAGAGATCGCGCTGGGTCAAGTTACTCAACACCCGCCAGGCATTGCGCCTGGACGGGCACCAATCGTCCTACGGTTGCGGTCCGGGATCGGAAGATGCGATCAGGACTGCTTCCTTGCCGCTGCATACCACTTGAGCACTTGCTCGACAGCTTCGTCAGCGGTCATTGCGGAAGTATCCAAGATATGTGCACCTTCCGCCGGTTTCAATGGGGCGATGGCACGATTGGAATCCCGGGCGTCCCGCTCCCTCAAATCCTTGAGAAGGTCTTCCATGTTAGCAGCAAAGCCCTTGCCAATCAATTGCTTATATCGTCTTTCGGCACGGGCTTCGACGCTTGCGGTGAGGAACACCTTGAGGATGGCCTGGGGAAAGATCACCGTGCCCATGTCGCGGCCGTCGGCGACCAGGCCGGGGGCCTTGCGGAAGCCCAGCTGGAGGCCGGTGAGCGCGTGGCGGACCGTGGGCAGGGCGGCAATCTTCGATGCCATGTTGCCAACGTCTTCGGCGCGGATGGCATCGGTGACGTTCTCGTTGGCCAGCCACATGGCGTCGCCGGCGAAGCGCACGGGCAGCTTTTCAGCCGTCTTGGCGATGCCGTGCTCGTCGCTCAGGGCGGTGCCATGGCGCAGCGCGGTCAGGGCCGTCAGGCGGTAGAGCGCGCCGGAATCTAGGTAATGGAAGCCGAGCCGGTCCGCCACCCGGTGCGCCACCGTGCCCTTGCCGGAGGCGGTCGGACCGTCGATGGTGATCACGGGAATGGCGGTTGTCTGCATGGCGGCGTCAGATCAGGTTGTTGTTGGCGATGGCGGCGAAGGCTTCGAAATAGTCGGGAAAAGTCTTCGCGACGCATTTCGGATCGTTGATCCGGATGGCGGTCCCGCGCCGCTCGCGGCCGTCGAGGGATGCCAGCGAGAAGCACATGGCCATCCGGTGGTCGTCGTAGGTGTCGATCGCGGCGGGCCGAAGCTCGGCGGGCGGCGTCACGCGCAGGTAATCCGCGCCCTCCTCCACCGTCGCGCCGACCTTGCGAAGTTCGGTCGCCATGGCGGCAATGCGGTCCGTTTCCTTGACGCGCCAGCTCCCAATGTTGCGCAGGACGCTGGGGCCGTCGGCGTACAGGGCGGCGACGGCGATGGTCATGGCGGCGTCCGGAATGTGATTGAAGTCGGCGTCGATGGCCTTGAGCACGCCGTTCGAGCGGGCCTCGATCCAGTTGTCGCCGAGGGTGATGGAGGCGCCCATCTGCTCCAGGGCGTCCACGAAGCGCACGTCCCCCTGGATGCTGTCCCGGCCCACGCCTTCGACGCGCACCGGGCCGCCGGCGATTGCGCCCGCCGCCAGGAAATAGGAAGCGGACGAGGCATCGCCCTCGACATGAATGGTGCCGGGACTGCGGTAGGCCTGTCCGGCCGCGACCGTGAACGCCTGCCAGCCGTCGCGCGCCACCTCCACGCCGAAGCGGCGCATCAGGTTGAGGGTGATCTCGATGTAGGGCTTGGAAATCAGTTCGCCGACGACTTCGATGACCACGTCCTGGTCGCGGGCCATCAGCGGCGCGGCCATCAGCAAGGCAGTGAGGAACTGGCTGGAGACGTTGCCTTTGACCTGAAGGCGCTGGGCGTGGAAGCGTCCGCGGCGGATGTGCAACGGCGGATAGCCGGGCTGGCCGGTGTATTCGATGTTGCCGCCGATGGCATTGAGCGCATCGACCAGGTCGCCGATCGGGCGCTCATGCATGCGCGCCACGCCATGCAGGGTGTAGTCGCCGCCGATCACGGCCAGCGCCGCGGTCAGCGGACGGATGGCGGTGCCGGCATTGCCCATGAACAGGTCGGCCTGGTGCACTGGCAAGGTGCCGCCTGTGCCATGCACGATGTAATCCTGGCTTTCGCCTTGCTGCTCCCAGCGGATGCCGAGTTTCTGCAAGGCCATCAGCATCACGTGCGTGTCGTCCGAGGCCAGCAGCGCGCGGATGTCGGTCGTGCCCTCGGCCAGCGCGGCCAGCAGCAGCATGCGGTTAGAAATGCTCTTGGAGCCGGGAAGCCTGACCGCGCCCTGCGCATGCATGGCCGGCTGCAGGTCGAGATGATGCGGATATTGCTTCATTAATCGCCACCTTGTCGATTCTGTTTCTCCGCCGCCTCGATGGTGCGGATCCAGTTGTGCCTGGCGTGCTGCGCGTTGGCGTAGACCGCTTCGATGCCGGCGCCGTTCGCTTCCGCCAGCAGGCCGCGCAACTGCACGAGGCGCGCCATGTAGGCATCGAGCTCGCCGAGCAGGGCCGCCTGGTTCGCCAGGGAAATATCGCGCCACATTTCCGGCGAGGAACCGGCGATGCGGGTGAAGTCGCGGAAGCCGCTGGCGGCGTATTGGAACAGCAGGTCGGCGTGGGGCTTGCGCGCGATGTCGTCCACCAGGGCGTAGGCCAGCAGGTGCGGCAGGTGGCTCACCGCGGCGAACACCCGGTCATGGTCTTCCGGGGCCAGGCGATGGATGATGGCGCCGCAGAGCCGCCAGGCCTCGGCGACGCGCTCGACATCCGCCGGGGCGTTTTCCGGCAGGGGCGTCAGCACCGCCTTCTTGCCGGTATACAGGTCGACGATGGCGGCTTCCGGACCGTTCTGCTCGCGTCCGGCGATGGGATGGCCGGGCACGAACTGCGCCACGCGTTCGCCAAGGGCGGCGCGGGCGGCGGCCACCACGTCGCACTTGGTGCTGCCGGCATCGGTCACGATGGTGCCGGCGTCGAGATGCGGAAGAATGGACGCGAGGATGGCCTGCGTCTGCGCCACGGGCGCCGCCACCAGGATCAGGTCGGCGCCGCGCACCGCCTCTTCCGGACGGGCGCATGCCGTGTCGATGATGCCGAGTTCGCGTGCCTTGTCGAGCGATGCGGCACTGCGGCCGACGCCGGCGACTTCACGCACCGCGCCGGCTTTCTTGAGCGCCAGCGCGAAGGAACCGCCGATCAGGCCGACGCCGAAGACCGCGATCTTGCCGAAAGCCGGGCCTTGCACGGTCAAGCTTCCGCCATCACCTGCCTGAGGGCGGCAAGGAAGGCCTCATTTTCTTCGGGCAAGCCGATCGATACGCGCAACCATTGCGGCAGGCCGTAGTTGCCCACCGGGCGGACGATGATGCCGCGCTTGAGCAGGGCCAGGTTGATGCGCGCGCCGGCGCCATCCTCGTTACCCACCTTGACCAGCACGAAGTTGCCGAACGACGGCACGTATTCCAGGCCCATCGCTTCGAAGGCGCGCGTCAGCTGCTGGTAACCATCGGCGTTCAGCTTCGCGCTCCGGCTCAGGAATTCCTTGTCGTTGAGCGCGGCGACCGCGGCCGCCTGCGCCAGCGAATTGACGTTGAAGGGCTGGCGGATGCGGTTGAGCAAGTCGGTAATGCCTGGCTGGGCGATGCCGAAGCCGACGCGCAGGCCGGCCAGGCCATAGGCCTTGGACATGGTGCGCGACACCAGCAGGTTGGGATATTGCCTCACCCACTGGATGGAATCGTATTGCTGCTCGGCGGCGAGGTACTCGTTGTAGGCTTCGTCGAGCACCACCACGACGTGCTGGGGCACGCTCTTTAGGAAGGCGTCGATGTCGGCCGCCGGCAGGAAGGTGCCGGTCGGATTGTTGGGGTTGGCGAGGAAGACCAGCCGGGTATCGGGCGTGATGGCCGCGCGCATGGCGGCGAGGTCGTGGCCGTAGTCCTTCGCCGGCACGACCACCGCCTTTCCGCCGACCGCTTGGGTGGCCAGCGCATAGACGGCGAAGGAATACTGGGCATAGACCACCTCATGGCCAGGCTGCACGAAGGCATGCGCGGCCAGTTCGAGGATGTCGTTGCTGCCGTTGCCCAGCGTGATCCATTCCTGCGGGACGCCGTATTTTTCCGTGATCGCCTGCTTCAGCTCGAAACCGTTGGCGTCCGGGTAGCGGCCCGTCTCTGCCATGGCGGCGATCATGGCCTGCTTGGCAGATTCCGGCATGCCGAGCGGATTCTCATTGGACGCCAGCTTGACGATTCTGGACTCGTCGAGCCCGAACTCGCGGGCGACTTCCGAGATGGGTTTGCCGCCCTGGTAAGGGGCGATGGCGCGAACGTAATCAGGACCGAATTGAAGAGACATGGCGTGTTCTGTCTAAAGTTGGTTTATCTGGTCGGCTTGCCTTTCACGCCGTTATCGCGGGCGGGAAAGGCAAATCGTTCCGGCAGGCCCAGGACCTGCTACAACGTTACCGGGTAGGAACCGAGAACCCGGAAGAAGGGGGCATTCTGCTTGAGCGCGTCGAGGGCCTTGCTCACATGATCCTCGGCGGAATGGCCTTCCACGTCGACGTAGAAGTAATACTCCCAGGTGCCGATCCGTGCAGGACGGGACTCGAAGCGGGTCATTGACACCCCGTGCTGGGCCAGCGGGGCCAGCATGTTGTACACCGCGCCGGCCTTGTTGGGCACGGCCAGCACCAGCGAGGTCAGGTCCTTGCCGCTCGGGCCCGGCTGCAGGCGGCCAATGATGGCGAAGCGGGTGCGGTTGTGCGGGTCATCCTGCACGTGGGCCTTGACGACGCCGAGGTTGTAGCGCTCGCCGGCGATCTCGCTCGCAATGGCGGCGACCGTCTGGTCCTCGGCGGCCAGGCGCGCGGCCTCGCCGTTCGAAAAGATGGCTTGGCGCTCGACGTTCGGATAATTCTGGTTGAGCCAGACCTGGCACTGCGCCAGGGTCTGCGAATGCGCAAGGATGCGCGTCACCCCGTTCATCGTGCCGCTCTTGCTCATCAGGCTGTGATGGATGGGAATGGACAGCGTGCCGCTGATGGACAAGGTGGTCTGGAGCAACAGGTCGAGCGTGCGGTTGATCGCCCCTTCCGAGGAGTTTTCGACCGGCACCACGCCGAAATCGGCGGTCCCGGCTTCGGTGGCGCGGAAGACTTCATCGATGGAGGCGCAGGGCAGGCCTTCGACCGCGTGGCCGAACTGCTTGTACACCGCCTGTTCGCTGAAGGTGCCTGCCGGTCCGAGGTAGGCCACGATGACGCGCCGCTCCAGGGCGCGGCAGCAGGACATGATCTCGCGGAAGATGGTCTGCACGGCCACGCTGGCCAGCGGACCGGGGTTCCGGTCGGCCACCTTGCGCAGGACCTGCGCTTCGCGTTCCGGCCGGAAGACCGGGGCGTTGGTCTCGGCTTTGACATGCCCGACTTCCTGGGCGACGCGGGCGCGCTGGTTGAGCAGGTCGAGGATCTGCGCGTCGATGGAATCGATGCGTTCGCGCAGGGGCTTGAGTTTGTCGTCGGTGTTCATGAGCGATCTTGGGTCGATGGCAGGGGGTTGCCGCCAGGCCTTGCCGCGCGCCTCTCCGGTCTGCCGGAGCGGCAAGTGCGCGGCGGGACGGGCCGCGCACCGCGTCAGCCGTGCTTCTTTTCGAATTCCTTCATGTAATCGATGAGGGCCTGCACCCCTTCGATCGGCATCGCGTTGTAGATCGATGCCCGCATGCCACCGACGGACTTGTGGCCCTTCAGCTGCACCATGCCGCGCTCCTTGGCGCCGGCGAGGAACGACTCGTTCAGTGATTCATCGTTCAGGAAGAACGGCACGTTCATGCGCGAACGGCAATCCCTGGCGATGGTGTTGCGGTAGAACCCGGTCGAGTCGAGGTAGCCGTACAGCATTTCCGACTTGGCCAGGGCGCGCCTTTCCATCTCGGCCACGCCGCCCTGGCGCTTGAGCCACTGGAACACGAGTCCGGCGATGTAGATGCCGTAGGTCGGCGGCGTGTTGTACATGGACTGGTTCTCCGCGACCAGCTTCCAGTCGAAGGCGGACGGGCAGATCGGCAAGGCCTTGCCGACCAGGTCGTCGCGCACCACCACGATGGTCACGCCGGCCGGGCCGATGTTCTTTTGCGCGCCGCCGAAGATGACGCCGTATTTCGAAACGTCGACCGGGCGCGACAGGATGTGCGAGGACATGTCGGCAACCAGCGGCGCGCCGTTGGTATCGGCGGCGACATCGGGCACGTACTGGAATTCCACGCCGTCGATGGTTTCGTTGGTGCAGATGTGCACGTAGGCGGCGTCCTTCGACAGCTTCCAGGTGTCGCGCGCGGGGATCGCGGTGAATTTAGCGTCCTTGGACGAGGCGGCGACATTGACGTTGCCGTACTTCTTCGCCTCGTTGAGCGACTTGGTGGACCAGGACCCGGTCTGGATGAAGTCCACCGTCGCGGGTTGTTCCTTGCGGCCCAGCAGGTTGAGCGGCACGATCGCGTTCTCGCCCAGCCCGCCGCCCTGCAGGAACAGGATGTGGTAATTCGCCGGCACGTTCAGCAGTTCGCGGAAGTCGCGCTCCGCCTCCTCGTAGATGGAAATGAATTCCTTGCCGCGATGGCTCATTTCCATGACGGACATGCCGCTGCCGTGCCAGTCGAGCATTTCGCCGGCGGCCTGCTTCAGCACTTCTTCCGGCAGCATGGCCGGGCCGGCGGAAAAATTGTAGATGCGGGTCATTCCGCCTCCGTGCCTTCTCCGGCGGCACCGGTTGCGTCGGTTGCGTCGGTTGCGTCGGTTGCGTCGGTTGCGTCGGTTGCATCGGTTACGTCGGAGCCACCTGCCTCGCCGGACGATTCCGCCGCCTCGATCGCCGCCACCTCGTCTTCCACGTCGCTCTCGACGATGCGCTGCAGGCCGGACAGCTTGGTGCCGTCCTCCACCGCGATCAGGGTCACGCCCTGGGTCGCGCGGCCCATCTCGCGGATCTCCGAGACGCGGGTGCGGATCAGCACGCCGCCGGTGGTGATGAGCATGATTTCATGGCGCGGCTCGACCAGCGTGGCAGCCACGACCTTGCCGTTTCGCTCGCTGGTGGAAATGGCGATCATGCCCTTGGTGCCGCGGCCGTGGCGGGTGTACTCGGTGATCGGGGTGCGCTTGCCGAAGCCGTTCTCGGTCGCGGTCAGCACCGACTGCTGCTCGTTCTCGGCCACCAGCAGCGCGATGACCTGCTGGCCTTCGTCCAGGCTCATGCCGCGCACGCCGCGCGCGGTGCGGCCCATTGGTCGCACGTCATTTTCGTCGAAGCGCACCGCCTTGCCGGAATCGGAGAACAACATGACATCGTGCTTGCCATCGGTCAGCGCCGCGCCGATCAGGAAGTCGCCTTCGTCGAGGTCGACCGCGATGATGCCGGCCTTGCGCGGATTGCTGAATTCGGTCAGCGAAGTCTTCTTCACCGTACCCAGGCTGGTCGCCATGAAGACGTAGCGGTCCTCGGGGAAGGTGCGGTTCTCGCCGGACAGCGGCAGCACGACGGTGATCTTCTCGCCGTCCTGCAGCGGGAACATGTTGACGATGGGCTTGCCGCGCGAATTGCGCGATCCCTGCGGCACTTCCCAGACCTTCAGCCAGTACATGCGGCCGCGGTTGGAGAAGCACAGAATGTAGTCGTGGGTGTTGGCGATGAAGAGCTGGTCGATCCAGTCGTCTTCCTTGGTCGCCATCGCCTGCTTGCCTCGTCCGCCGCGCTTCTGCGCGCGGTATTCGGATACCGGCTGCGACTTCATGTAGCCGGCGTGCGAGAGCGTGACCACCATGTCCTGCGGCGTGATCAGGTCTTCGGTGCCGAGGTCGGTCGGGTTGAGCTCGATGGTCGAGCGGCGGCCGTCCTTGTCGGGATTGCCGTAGTCGTTCTTGGCGGAATTGAGCTCGTCGGAAATGATCGCGGTGACGCGCTCCGGGCGGGCCAGGATGTCGAGCAAATCGGCAATCTGCGCCATGACTTCTTTGTATTCGTTGACGATCTTGTCCTGCTCCAGCCCGGTGAGGCGCTGCAGGCGCATCTGCAGGATTTCCTGGGCCTGCTCGTCGGACAGCCGGTACATGCCGTCCGCCTGGATGCCGTAGTGCTTGGGCAGGTTCTCGGGACGAAAGGCCTCGATGCCGCCAGCGTTTTCCGCGCCGGTGCGGGACAGCATTTCACGCACCAGGGACGAATCCCAGGAGCGCGCCATCAGCTCGGACTTGGCGATCGGCGGCGTCGGGGCCGCGCGGATGATGGCGATGAAGTCGTCGATGTTGGCCAGCGCCACGGCCAGGCCTTCCAGCACGTGGCCGCGCTCGCGCGCCTTGCGCAGTTCGAACACCGTACGGCGGGTGACGACCTCGCGGCGGTGCGAGAGGAAGCACTCCAGCATCTGCTTCAGGTTCAGCAGCTTGGGCTGGCCATCGACCAGCGCCACCATGTTCATGCCGAAGGTGTCCTGCAGCTGGGTTTGCTTGTAGAGGTTGTTGAGGACCACCTCGCCGACTTCGCCGCGCTTGAGCTCGATGACCACGCGCATGCCCGACTTGTCGGACTCGTCGCGGATGTCGGAAATGCCTTCCAGCTTCTTGTCGCGCACCAGCTCGGCGATGCGCTCGAGCAGGGACTTCTTGTTGACCTGGTAGGGCAGCTCGTCGACGATGATCGCGGTGCGGCCTTCCTTGCCGTATTCCTCGAAGTGGGTCTTGGCTCGCATCACCACCCGGCCGCGGCCGGTGCGGTAGCCGTCGCGCACGCCGGACACGCCGTAGATGATGCCGGCGGTCGGAAAATCGGGTGCGGGGACGATCTCGATCAGTTCGTCCACCGTGCAGTCGGGGGTGCGCAGCACGTGCAGGGCGCCGTCGATGACCTCGGTGATATTGTGGGGCGGAATGTTGGTCGCCATGCCGACCGCGATGCCCGAGGAACCATTGATCAGCAGGTTGGGAATGCGCGTCGGGAGCACCGACGGCTCCTTTTCCTTGCCGTCGTAGTTGGGAACAAAGTCGACGGTGTCCTTCTCAATGTCGGCGAGGAGTTCGCCGGCGATCTTGTCCAGGCGGCACTCGGTGTAGCGCATCGCCGCGGCGTTGTCGCCGTCGATGGAGCCGAAGTTGCCCTGGCCGTCGACGAGGGTGTAGCGCAGGGAAAAGTCCTGGGCCATGCGCACCAGGGTGTCGTAGATCGCCTGGTCGCCGTGCGGGTGGTACTTACCCATGACCTCGCCGACCACGCGCGCGCACTTGACATAGGGCCGGTTCCACACGTTGTTCGTCTCGTGCATGGCAAACAGCACGCGGCGGTGCACTGGCTTCAGGCCGTCCCGCACGTCAGGGAGGGCCCGGCCCACGATCACGCTCATCGCGTAATCGAGGTAGCTCTTGCGCATCTCTTCTTCGAGGGAAATCGGTATTGTCTCTTTGGCGAACTGATCCATTGGCGGGTCGACTTGTCTGGGCTGAAGTTGCGGGATCCTGGCGAAAGCCGAGGGCATCACCGGAAGACGTCTGGCACGAAAACACCGGCATGCCAAACCTTGAATTTTAGCATGGCGACAGCCCTCCCACCCGCCGGCAGACCCTCTTGGACTGCAATTCCGTAGGCAAGAAAGTTAAAAATGTGTTGACTGATTCATGACTGTGGGCAAAATACCTGCCTGATAACAACAACCGGGGATGTTCACATGAAAACCTTCGCTTTCCGGACCGGGCTTCTCGCCGTGTCGCTGGCGTCGGCGTGCGCACATGCGCAGACCGCCGGCGAAGTCCAGGCCAGGACGCCGAACAGCGCCTACCTGCAGGATGGGCGCGGCGTCATCGCCCGCAGCCCGTTCGGCCTGTGCTGGCGCTCCGGCACCTGGACGCCGGCGGACGCGGTTCCCGGTTGCGACGGCGAACTCGCGCCGCCGGTAGCGGTCAGTCCGATCGCCCCGGCCCTGCCGGCGCAGGCTGCCGCCCCGGCGCCCGCCCCGGCTGTCCCGCCTGCGCCGAAGCGCTGCGACTTCAGCGTCACGCTGGCCAGCGACGAAACCTTCGCCTTCAACAAGGCGGTGCTGAGCGGTGCCGCCAAGCGGCGCATCGACGCGGAAGTCCTGCCCAAGCTCGCGGCTTGCGCCAAGGTCGACATCGTGATGATCACCGGGCACGCCGACCGCCTCGGCTCGCAGCAGTACAACCAAAAGCTCTCGGAGAAGCGCGCCAGCGCGGTCGCGGCTTATCTCAAGACCAAGGGCGTGAACGCCGAGATCGATACCCTCGGGGTCGGCAAGACGCAATCCGTCAAGGCGTGCGACGACAAGCTGCCGCGCGCGAGGCTCATCGAGTGCCTCGCACCCAACCGCCGTGTCGTGGTCGAAGGGCGAGGCTTGGCTCGCTGAGCGGAGGCTCGCGTACCGGCGCAGCGTGCAACAGGAAGATCCAACATGGCACTAGGCAATAACTTCGAAAAACGCCAGTATTTCATTGCTTTACGTTGTGAATACACAACGCAGCAACAAAAACCTGTTTCCATTGATTTAGCAATACTCGTTGAAAATCAAGCCTGTGGCAAAATGTAGTTAGCGAAAGTGCATTGCAATGGAACAACCTTAATGAAATGCGCATCCAACCCCTGTGGTAATATCAAAAACTAAAGTTGTTTAAATTTGTTGCGCAGTTCATCTGCGGATAACTCCAACCAAGAGGAAAAAAATGAATAAATTAGCAAAACTCGTCTTTGCGGCGTCCGCAGTGATTTCCTTCTCTGCGTCCGCTCAAGAGGATATCCAGGCCAAGACGCCGAACAGCGCTTATCTGCAGGACAGCCGTGGCGTCATCGCACGTGACCCGTTCGGCCTGTGCTGGCGCTCCGGCACCTGGACTCCGGCAGACGCAGTTCCGGGTTGCGACGGCGAACTCGCCAAGCCTGCAGCAGTCGTGACCCCGCCCGCCGCACCGGCCCCGGCTCCCGCCCCGGCACCCGCTCCGGCACCCGCAGCTCCCGTTTCCGAAAAAGTCACCTTCGCCGCTGACACCTTCTTCGACTTCGACAAGGCAGTCCTGAAGCCGGACGGCAAGGCCAAGCTGGACGACATGGTCTCCAAGCTCCAGGGCATGAGCCTCGAAGTCATCATCGCCGTTGGCCACACCGACTCCGTCGGCACCGACGCTTACAACCAGAAGCTGTCCGTGCGCCGCGCCGAAGCCGTGAAGTCCTACCTGGTCTCCAAGGGCATCGAAGCCAACCGCGTCTACACCGAAGGCAAGGGCGAGAAGCAGCCTGTCGCCGACAACAAGACCTCCGCTGGCCGCGCCAAGAACCGCCGCGTGGAAATCGAAGTCGTCGGTACGCGCAACAAGTAATCGACCCTCGTCGGTCCAGACCCCGCTTCGGCGGGGTTTTTTTATGGATTTTTTCCGGGCCGAGCAGGTCTTTTCCCTGAGTTGCCCCAATTAACGACCTGCCCTTCCCTACGCCCAGCCACAGGAACCATTGCCCCATGAATGCCGATCCCCTGGAGTTGCAGAAATTCAGCGACCTCGCCCATCGTTGGTGGGACCCCACGTCGGAGTTCCGCCCCCTGCATGAAATCAATCCTCTGCGCCTCGAGTGGATCAACGCGCTCGTGCCGCTCGCGGGCCGGAAGGTCGTGGACATCGGTTGCGGCGGCGGCATTCTCGCGGAGTCGATGGCGCGCAAGGGCGCTGATGTCACAGGCATCGACCTGTCCGAAAAAGCCCTGAAGGTGGCGGACCTGCACAGCCTCGAATCCGGCGTGACTGTCCGCTACGAAATGATTTCCGCCGAGGAACTCGCGTCGCGCGAGAGCGGCCAGTACGACGTGGTGACCTGCATGGAAATGCTGGAGCACGTGCCGGATCCCGGCGCCATCGTCAGGGCTTGCGCCACCCTGGTCAAGCCGGGCGGCAGGGTCTTCTTCTCGACCATCAACCGCAACCCGAAATCGTATCTGTTCGCCGTGGTCGGTGCCGAATACATCCTCGGCCTCTTGCCCAAGGGCACGCACGACTACGCCAAGTTCATCACGCCGGCGGAACTGGCGCAGCACATCCGCACCGCCGGACTGGAACTGGACAAGCTGAAAGGCATGACCTACAACCCGCTGACCAAGGTGTACTCGCTGAACCAGGATACCGCCGTGAACTACCTGGTCGCCTGCACCCGTCCGCTATAAGGCCGCCGCCATGCCTCTTTCCATTCCCCGCGCCGTCCTGTTCGACCTGGACGGCACCCTGGCCGATACCGCGCCAGACCTCGCGGCCGCCATGAACGCCGTGCGCGCCAGCCGCGGACTCGATCCCGCGCCTTACGAGCTGCTCCGTCCGGTGGCTTCCGCCGGCGCGCGCGGCCTGATCGGCGCCGCCTTCGGCTTGAAACCGGGCGATGACGGCTACGAGGAACTGCGGGTCGCCTTCCTCGACCAGTACGAGACCAACATCGCGGTGCATACCTGCCTGTTCCAGGGCATTCCCGCCCTGCTCGGCCGACTGCAGCATCGCGGCGTCACCTGGGGCATCGTCACCAACAAGGCTTCACGCTTCACCGACAAGCTGGTGCCGCTGATCAGCCTCGGAACCGCTCCCTGCGTGGTGTCCGGCGACACCACGCCGCATTCCAAGCCCCATCCCGAACCCCTGCTCGAAGCGGCGCGCCGCCTCGACATCGATCCCATGCATTGCTGGTACGTCGGCGACGACCTGCGCGACGTCCAGGCGGGACGCGCCGCCGGCATGGTCACGGTGGCCGCCGCCTGGGGGTATTGCGGCAACGTCGAGCCGGTCTCCTGGGACGCGGATGCCCTGGCGGCAACACCGGCCGACCTGCTGCAACTGATCGATTCCCTCGCGTGACGCCCCTTGAAATCAGCCCACCCCACCCCATCTGGTGAGGTACAATAGCTTGGCTTCTTTGGGGACGACCTGGTTTCGACAGGGGTTGCAAAGCAGTACAGGGCATGCCGAGGACTGGTCACCTCGTAAATCCATCCAGAAGCAGACAACTGCAAACGACGAAGCTTACGCTCTCGCAGCGTAAACCCTTAGAGCTTAATAACCTCTAACCTCGCACCGTTTCGTTCCTGGGACGGGCTGGCAACAGCAGCGAGGTCATTTACAGGAACTCGCATCATGCCGGGTCACTTGGTGTGGTGTTAAATCTAGGTGACTCGCTTTGACGAAGCGCGTGCGTCCGCGTCGGCAGGGTCAAAACCAATTGGCTGCACTACGCATGTAGAACTGGCTGTAGAGTACTTCTGGACGCGGGTTCGATTCCCGCCGTCTCCACCATCAATACCCCCAGCTTCATCCAACGCCGTCCACGTGACGGCGTTTTTCATTCTAGGTCCGCACTTTTCTTGTCCGATACAGTCTGACCGAACTCTACGACGTCCATCCTTTTGCGGGGTAGTGTTGGGGGTATCAGCAAAAATCCAACTGGAGAGCAGACCATGGTTGGGGGTATCGGCGGAAAACTGACGGATAAAGCGGTCAAAGCCTTCGTCGCATCGGCGCTGCCGGGCAAGAAGCTGGCTGACGGTGGTGGATTGCATCTCTTCATCACCCCAGCGCGGAGTGCCACATGGCGCGTCAAATACCGCGTTGAAGGCAAAGAAAAGCTTTATTCCATCGGCCCCTACCCGTCTGTCACCTTGGCCGCTGCTCGTGTCGAGCTGGCAGAAATCAAAGCCCTCTTGCGCGGAAATCAGGACCCGGTTGCGGCACGCCGCGTCAACCGGGCCGCCAGCTTCTCGCAAAGCGAAAACACCCTCCGTGCGGTAGCGGAAGACTGGTTATCGATGAAGCAACGCGAATGGAGTCCGGGCCACTACAAGAAATCGGCCCGCGCCTTGGAGCGAGACATCTACCCAAGCCTCGCCAATCTGCCCATTGCAAGTATCACCCCGGCCATGGTCGCCACGACCATCGAGAAGGTCAATCAACGCGACGTGCTGGAAACCGCCACGCGCATCCTGCAGCACCTGAATGGCGTATTCCGCTACGCCCAAGCCAAAGGCCTGTGCCGGGACAACCCCGCCCTCCCCGCAAAAGAAGTTTTACCCCGCAAGAAGGATAACGGGCACATGGCAGCACTGCTCGACTTTCCCTCCTTGGGCGACCTGCTGCGTCGTGCGAATAGGGCGCGTCTCTCCCCTTCGGTCCGTATGGCACATCGCCTGTGCGCCTTCACTGGCATGCGGATCAGCAATATCGTGGAAGCCGAATGGAAAGAGTTTGACCTTGAGAGCACGCCGCCGCTCTGGGTTATCCCCCGGCACAAGATGAAGATGAAATCCCGCCCGATGGACCACCGGGTACCGCTATCGCCACAAATTGCGGCTGAGCTTCGGGAATGGCGCAAGACTTGGGGTGGCCATGGATTCGTGTTCCCATCGCCCAATGGTGGGAAGCACATCAGCAGGGAATCGCTGGAAAAAGCGTACCGGCTAACCTTGCAGATGGACGGCAAACATACGCCACATGGCTGGCGCAGCGCCCTCTCCACGCTGGCCCGCGACTACGGATTCCCACGTGACGTGGTCGAACTGGCATCGGACCGTGCCCACGACACGGAAGTCGCACGCGCCTACGATCGTGGCGAACGCTTCTCGGAGCGGATCAACTTGTTCAACTGGTGGGGAGAGCAGCTCGCCACTGCAGAGCACGGCGCGAAAGTGATGCCTCTCGTAAGCAACGCAGGCTGACCACTACGTCCTGCGCCGATGGCTACCCACCCCTACCTTCCATCCGCACCGGCAGATCTAGTCACCGCCCATCGCGAGCGGCAAATCGCCAAGGGTTACCCGCAGCTCGAACTGCTTGTCACGCACCCCGACATGCAGCTTGCATGGCAAGAGCTATCGAAGCGAGCGAAGCCCGAAGACACGGCTTATGGCATGCGGCTTTTCGGGGAAATCGTAGCAATTCTGCACCGCTTGCGACCGACCATGGTTACGCTGCGCCGCTCAGAGGAGAAAAGCAAATTGATGGGTATCGCCACGCAAGCCGGGGCACTCGCTAAGGCGATTGAGAACGGCCCATTCGACAAGCAGGCGTATGAGTATTTTCCAGTCGATATCATGGAAATTAACGGCATTGCCGACTGGCGCATGCAGGATAGCTTATCCCGGGCTGCGCTTGCGTACGACTTACTGCGCGTCTGGGCATCCTTCCCCGAAATGCTGCGTGAACTCGCCGCCCAAGCGGAAAAGCAGGCACATGAGGCGATGAGTCGCCCTCGGGTCGTCGACCGCCAATTGGGCAGCGAGTCCTATCGCCAGCTTTACTTCGTTCGCGCCTTGACGCAGTACATGACGAAGGATTTCGGCTCGCCGCTCTACGGCACAGTCGCCCGTATCGCCAGCTCCATCCTTGGGATCGGACTCACCAAAGAAGACGTGGAAAAGATGACAAGGGGGTCTATCTAAGCGCCCACGAAAACATGCACTGTCGTGGACGGGTGTTTAACGTCCAGCGCCATAGCATGACGTGTGTCTTCAATCAACAAAGGACAACACGTTATGCACTCACTTCCTATTACTGGCTACCTTCGCCTTTCCCAAATTGTTGGCGACCACAAGGCGAATCCCCCGATCCCTCCGCTCATCCCCGTGAGCAAATCGACATGGTGGGAAGGCGTCCGCACTGGCCGCTATCCCAAAGCCATCAAGCTCGGTCCTCGTATCACCGCATGGCGCGTAGAGGACATTCAGAAGCTCATCATTGACGGGAAATTTGACGGCAACGTCGCTTGATTTGTCCGGGTCTGCTGAAGCAAGGAGAACGGCATGGGCCGACTAAGAACGAAGCGCAAGGTAGTAGGCCGCTTCCTGTTAATGCCGCACAGGGTATTACACAGCCCTCAATATCACGCACTTCCCGGCAATGCAGTGAAGCTGTTACTCGACATTGCTGCACAGTACAACGGTAAAAATAATGGCGATCTCAGTATTGCATGGAAGATTATGCAGCCCAAAGGCTGGAAGTCCGAGGCAACACTCAATAAGGCCAAAAAAGAATTGCTGGCATCAGGATTTATTGCGGAAACCCGTAAAGGGCGACTGCCCAATCTATGCAGTCTCTATGGAATTACGTGGCAGCCCTTGGATCATGATCCCAAATACGATATCGGGCCTCTTGGCTTTCCCATGTATGCATGGGAGACCACGTCCGTGCCTCGCCTAAAAATGCCGAAGGCCGCTGCAACGTCTACTACGGCTTCTACAGTCATACAACCGGGATAGCTACAGAATCTAAAGCTAAGCATACCTACCCAGCTACAGAGTTGAGCGCTACCCGCAGCATTGGCGACCGGCTACCGACTTTCGTTTCTGTAGTCCTATATAGAAGTTGCCATATGCAGGCGGAGCACTAGAAGAATATGACCGACAAACATCACAGGAAAGATGGCCTCTCATCCGGCACTGACACTACTGATTGTCCCCGGGTAGTTCATGCGCGTGACGAACGTGCCACGCCGATCTGCGGCGCGAGGAACCGCCAAGGGCTGCCATGCCAGTGCAAGAAGCTGTACCGCAGTGGGCGCTGCCGCTTCCATGGAGGCCTCAGCACAGGACCGAAGCGCAAAAAATCGGTGTAAGCCCGGGACCAGTATCGCGCACGCGCACGCGGCATGGACTTCTCGGTCCAGCCCGCACACAGTCACCTGCCCGTCTGTCGAAACAGGTCTATGACTCTAAGCCGACATGTCAGATGCCATGAAAGGCTGGAATCTCTACCGACAGCCTACGCAAGAACGGTCTGCGCTTTGGCATCGACATGGACTTGTGGCGAGCCTTGTGCGGCCGTCTTTCGCTTGTCGGTGCGATTACCTCGAATAGGCTTCAATCGGGTATCAGGAACTGGACCACACTTGCGGCGAATGCGCCTGCTACCGATAGACCACGTCATAGGGCGTACTGACTCGACTAGCCATACCACCCCTACATTGCGGAACACGAGGTCGCCCTTGCCGTTATCTGGCGCAAGCACCTTGACGATGTGACCGACATTGCTGGGGTGATGAGCATTAATGACGACCGCAAGGTCGCCAGCTCTGCAGCGTGGCTTCATGATTTCCTCCAGAATCCCCCGATATCCGGTGTCACCGGACATGCTGGGGGCGGAGGCATGGGGCGACGGCTTTAGCGGTATTTCTGGATCGCCCCGCAAGTTGTCGATTAAAGCGACGATGTGTGAAGCATCAGACAACGATGGAAGGATTTGGTTTACGGATGGGCAAGGTTCGTCATGGTATTGCTCGCTGTCCGGCCTCAGAAGCGAAACCGGTCTCGTCGTTGGCCTGCCGAGGTTTAAGACCCCCGGTACCTTCTTAATTAGACTGGGCCGCCCCCTACCTTTCTCTGATGTTGACGTGCCGAGAAACCCGGCTAGTCCTTACCGTATAGGGATTCCGTCGAAAGATTTTTTGAGCAATAACGCGAAAACCAAGAAATTGCTCTGAAGAAAGCATCTGGACGAAAAGGAGAATGCCTGCATGATGCTTTCTTTATGCGGTGATATCTTTTTTCTAGGAGCCTTCTCACCCGTGCGCAACCGACAGTTACTATTTAGCAACAGGAAGAGCGTAAAATCACGGGTTTCGACAAACCAATTCACGACGAGACATTCAAGCATGCTTGATGACATTAAGAAGACCCTCTGGGCAACTGCTGATAAGCTCCGAGCCAACATGGACGCCGCCGAGTACAAGCACCTCGTCCTTGGGCTTATTTTTCTGAAGTTCGTCTCGGATACCTTTCAGACGCGCCGGAACGAGCTACAGGCGCGTTTTGCAGACCCGGACGATGACTATTACCTCGAAGGCGCCGACGCGGCTGAAATCGCTGAAGAATTGGAAGACCGTGACTACTACAAGGAAGTCAACGTATTCTGGGTGCCACAAGAGGCTCGATGGGAAAACCTTCGCGCCCAAGCCAAACAGGCCGAAATCGGCAAACGAATTGATGACGCGCTGGCGCTGATTGAAGGAGAAAACCCCAAGCTCAAGGGCATCTTAGATAAGCGTTACGCGCGGGCGCAGCTCCCGGATGGCAAGCTTGGCGAGCTGGTTGACCTTATTTCCACCATTGGTTTTGGTGAAAGTGGTCAAGGTGCTCGCGATTTGTTGGGGCAAGTATACGAGTACTTCCTCGGCCAATTCGCCAGCGCCGAGGGCAAGAAAGGTGGCCAATTCTATACGCCCGCTTCTATCGTCAAGACGCTGGTGGCGGTCCTAGCTCCCCATCACGGCAAAGTGTATGACCCTTGCTGCGGCTCGGGCGGCATGTTCGTGCAATCAGAACGGTTCATCGAGTCCCATGGCGGCAAGCTGGGCGATGTATCGATCTACGGGCAGGAATCGAATCCGACGACGTGGCGGCTGGCCGCAATGAACCTTGCCATTCGCGGCATCGACTTCAATCTTGGCAAAGAGCCACAAGACTCCTTCACGCGAAATCAACACCCCGACCTCCGCGCTGACTTTGTGTTGGCCAACCCACCGTTCAATGTCTCTGACTGGTGGCATGGGAGTCTGGAAGGGGACCCGCGCTGGGTATATGGCACGCCGCCACAGGGAAACGCCAACTACGCCTGGCTGCAGCACATCCTGTATCACGTCAAAACGAATGGCCGCGCTGGCATCGTGCTGGCAAACGGCTCCATGTCTTCCAGTCAAAACAGCGAAGGCGACATTCGCCGTCTGATGGTTGAGGATGACAAGGTCGAAGTAATGGTGGCGCTGCCGGGCCAGCTCTTCTTCAACACGCAGATTCCGGCCTGCCTGTGGTTCCTGTCCAAGCAGAAGACCGTCCGTCAAGGCGAGGTGCTCTTTATCGATGCACGCAAGCTCGGCAAGGCAATTAGTCGAGTACAGCTGGAACTGACCGATGCCGACATCCGAGAGATCGCCGATACCGTGCATGCATGGCGAGGCGATGGCGAAACCGACGTCACTTACGCCGATGTGCCGGGATTCTGCCGCAGCGTAACACTTGCAGAAATTGCCGAGCACGGATACGTATTGACACCGGGTCGCTACGTCGGCGCTGAAGAAGTCGAAGATGACGACGAAGCGTTTGCCGACAAGATGCAGAAACTGACCGAGAAGCTCGGCGAACAGATGGCCAAGGGGGTAACGCTGGATGCATTAATTCGGCAAAAGCTTGGGGAGATTGGATATGAGTTTTAGATTTCCTGAAGACTGGAAAGTTACCCCTGCCGATGTCTACTGCGTTCGAGTGGCAGATGGAACACACGATAGTCCAAAGTTTGTCGATCATGGCCATCCGCTTGTAACGTCCAAGAACGTAAAGAGTGGGCGAATCGACTTATCCGGTGCAAATTTGATCTCTACGAGCGATTTCGACGAGATCAACAAGAGAAGCATGGTGCATCAGTGGGACGTCATTATTACGATGATTGGAACGGTCGGAGAGGTATGTCTTGTACAGGAGGAGTCTCCACCTTATGCGATTAAGAACGTAGGTTTGTTCAAATGCAATGGCGATGAACTAGCTGCTTCCTGGCTCTATTACTGGTTGGTGTCCCCGATTGCGCAGCAGCTTATCCATGCGAGAAAAAAAGGAACTACCCAACAATACATCTCCCTCGGCGAGCTAAGGAAACTCCCGATTGCAGAACCGACTTCGAAGTATGAGAAGGATAGGATCGTTTCGGTCCTTCGCTCATTAGACCAACGCATCTCACTCCTGCGGGAAACCAACGCGACCCTCGAAGCAATCGCGCAAAGCGTATTTAAGTCGTGGTTTGTCGACTTCGATCCGGTACGAGCCAAGCATGAAGGCCGCGAGCCAAACGGCATGGATGCGGAAACTGCAGGACTGTTCTCCACAGAATTCGAGGAGTCGGAGTTGGGCTCCATTCCTAAAGGATGGACTATAGGAAAACTGGGTGATGTTCTGTCGCTACGGAATGAAAGAGTCAAGTCAGGTAGAGAAACCGCCGCATTGCCCTATGTTCCGATTGAATGCATTTCGTCCAAGGTGCCGTTCCTAGAAGACCACAAACCCGGCGATGAAGCGAACAGTAGCTTAACCCTGTTTAGGAAGGGTGACATCTTGTTTGGCGCGATGCGTCCATACTTCCATAAGGTATGTATAGCTCCTTACGATGGTGTTACTCGTACAACGGTATTTACTCTTACTCCAAAAAACAAAAGAGCGCAGGCGTATGCACTTTTTCAGGCTTATCAGAGTTCTACAGTCGACTATGCGACACAGCACTCGGAAGGTTCGACTATTCCCTACGCAAAGTGGAAGGGCTCTCTTGAAGTGATGCCAATAGTGCTTCCTCCGCCCCCCATACAGGAGGCATTTTCTTCAATTGTCGAACCGCTATTGAACAAAGCAAACGATGGATTGCAGCAGGCCAAAATTTTGGCTGAACTGCGGGAGGAGTTGTTACCACGTTTAATGTCCGGCGAATTACGTTTGCGGGAAGTGGAAGAACAGTTCAACGACGCCCTGACCGGCACCTGAATCGCAGCGCGGACGGCGTAAGCCATAGAAGATAAAGGGAGTACAGCGGCATGACCGAAGACCAACTGGAGCAGGAAACTCTCGGCTGGCTAACCGACGTCGGTTACAGTACCGTTTTCGGCCTGAACATCGCGCCGGACGGTGACTCCCGGGAGCGGGACGACTACCGTCAGGTGCTGCTGGTCGACCGACTACGCCAAGCGATTAGTCGCCTCAACCCTTCCATCCCATTGTCCGCTCGTGAAGACGCGCTGGGTCGGGTATTGAATCTAGATGTGCCGGTGCTGCTGTCGGCTAATCGGGCCTTCCATCAGTTCTTAGTCAACGGCGTGCCGGTCGAATACCAGAAGGAAGGTGAGACACGCGGCGACTTCGTGCGGCTGATCGACTTCGGCAGCGTCGAGAAGAATGAATGGCTGGCGGTTAACCAGTTCTCCATCAAAGGACCGCATCATACTCGCCGCCCCGACATCATCCTATTTGTCAATGGCTTGCCGCTGGTGCTCATCGAGCTGAAGAATCCCGTGGGCGAGGATGCCGACATCTGGAAAGCCTTCGACCAGATTCAGACCTACAAGGAACAGATTCCCGATGTGTTCCAGTACAACGAGGTGTTGGTCATCTCGGATGGCACCGAGGCGCGGATGGGTTCTCTCTCGGCCAATGCGGAACGCTTTCTGGCATGGCGCACCATCGACGGCGAAACGCTCGACCCATTGGGCCAGTTCAATGAGCTGGAGACGCTGGTGCGGGGTGTGCTTGCTCCAACCTATCTGCTCGACTTCCTGCGCTTCTTCGTGCTCTTTGAGGACGATGGGACGTTGGTCAAGAAAATCGCTGGATACCACCAGTTCCATGCGGTGCGAGCCGCAATCAGCCAAGTAATTGCTGCATCCCGGCCCGGTGGCAGCCAGAAAGGCGGCGTGGTCTGGCACACCCAAGGGTCAGGCAAGAGCATCACAATGACGTGTTTTGCGGCCCGGGTGATGCGCGAAGCGGCGATGGAGAATCCGACCGTGGTCGTCATCACCGACCGCAACGACCTCGATGGCCAGTTGTTTGGTGTCTTCTCCCTTGCGCAAGACCTGCTGCGCGAGCAGCCAGTACAGGCGGAAACCCGGCAGGATTTACGCGCCAAGCTGGCCAATCGTCCCTCTGGCGGTATTGTATTCGCCACTATCCAGAAGTTCATGCTGGGTGAGGATGAAGATAGCTTCCCGGTGCTATCCGACCGGCACAACATCGTCGTCATTGCCGATGAAGCGCATCGTACCCAGTACGGCTTAGAGGCAAAGTTTAACGAAAAAAGCGACAAGTATCAGGTCGGCTATGCACAGCACCTGCGCGACGCGCTGCCTAACGCCACCTTTGTCGCGTTTACGGGTACGCCCGTCTCCAATGAAGACCGCGATACCCGTGCTGTCTTTGGTGACTATGTCCATGTGTATGACATGCAGCAGGCACGGGACGACGGTGCGACGGTGGCAATCTACTACGAGTCGCGACTAGCTAAGCTGGGGCTGAAGGAAGAGGAATTACCTGACATTGACGCCGAGGTCGATGAGTTGGCCGAGGATGAAGAAGAAGACCAGCAAGCTAAGCTAAAAAGCCGGTGGGCTGCGCTCGAAAAAGTGGTCGGCGCGGAACCTCGCATCAAGCAGGTTGCTGCTGACTTGGTGGCTCACTTCGAGGAACGCAACAAGGCGCAATCGGGCAAGGCGATGGTCGTGGCGATGAGCCGGGATATTTGCGTGCATCTGTACGATGCGATTGTGGCTTTACGCCCCGACTGGCATGATCCGGACCCGGAAAAGGGAGTCATCAAAATCGTGATGACTGGCTCGGCCAGCGACAAGGCGTTGCTACGTCCCCATATCTACCCCAAGCAGGTAAAGAAGCGGCTGGAAAAGCGCTTTAAGGACCCGGCGGACCCGTTGCGGCTGGTGATAGTGCGCGACATGTGGCTGACCGGTTTCGACGCCCCCTGTGTGCATACGTTGTATGTCGACAAGCCGATGAAGGGCCACAACCTCATGCAGGCGATTGCCCGGGTCAACCGGGTATTTCGCGACAAGCAGGGCGGATTAGTGGTCGACTATATCGGCATCGCGAATGACCTCAAGCAGGCGCTGAAGGAATACACGGCCAGCAACGGACGTGGCCGTCCCACGGTCGACTCCCACGAAGCTTATGCAGTGCTGGACGAAAAGCTCGACGTGCTGCGCGGGATGATGCATGGCTTTGACTACAGCGGCTTCCTGACGGCGGGGCATAGCCTGTTGGCCAAGGCGGCGAACCATGTGCTCGGCCTGAAGGATGGCAAGAAGCGCTTTGCCGACGAAGCGCTAGCCATGTCTAAGGCGTTCTCGCTGTGCTGCACACTGGACGAAGCGAAGGCGGTGCGCGAGGAAGTGGCGTTCTTTCAGGCGGTCAAAGTGCTGCTAACCAAGAAGGACATCAGCGCCAAGAAAAAGACCGATGAGGAGCGGGAACTGGCCATCCGGCAGATTATCGGGTCGGCAGTGGTGTCCACCGAGGTGGTCGACATCTTCAACGCCGCCGGTCTGGAAAAGCCGAATATTGGGATTCTGGACGACGAATTCTTGGACGAGGTGCGCAATCTGCCGGAACGCAATCTCGCGGTGGAGTTGCTGGAGCGACTGCTAGAAGGGGAAATCAAGAGCAAGTTCGCTGGCAACGTCGTGCAGAATCAGAAGTTCTCGGAATTACTGGGGAACGTGATTAAGCGTTACCAGAACCGCTCCATCGAAACGGCGCAGGTCATTGAAGAGCTGATCGAGATGGCCAAGAAGTTCAAGGAAGCAGCCGAACGCGGGACGGAACTGGGCTTGAATGCAGATGAATTGGCGTTCTATGACGCACTGGCCAACAACGAGGAATCGGTGCGAGAGCTGGGTGACGAGACGCTACGTAAGATCGCCCATGAATTGGCTGAGAATTTGCGCGAGAACGTCAGCGTAGACTGGTCCGTCCGGGAGAGCGTCCGGGCCAAGCTTCGATTGATGGTGAAGCGTATCTTACGCAAATACAAGTACCCACCCGTGAGGCAAGACGAAGCGGTGAAGCTCGTCCTAGAGCAAGCAGAGACACTAAGCGCGGAATGGGCATAGTAACAATAAGTCGAGGATGCACGTGGATAGCAAGACAGCAAAAAAAGTTGACTATATCAGGCTTCTTTCAGCAACCCGGCGACGTGAGTCGCGCGGTCCGAGTACCCGGACGCTCGCAATGCACGCTGCAAGTGATCGCGGACGTGTCTTATTTTCAACCGCATTCCGCAGGCTGCAATCGAAAACTCAGGTGTTTCCGCAGGAATGGAACGCAGCTGTCCGCACACGCCTTACACACTCACTTGAAGTTGCATCGATAGGTCGCTACGTTGCCGAGCAAATTTCGGTGGATCTGCTCAGGCGGGGCGAGTTGGGTGAGCGCCCAAGGGACATGGCCAATGCCTTTGTGACCTTTGTTGAGGTCGCGTGCTTAATGCACGATCTGGGCAACCCTCCCTTCGGCCATTTTGGGGAAGCTTCCATCCAAGAGTGGTTTTCCACCCGGGCAGAAGTATTCAAGGAAAAATTCGATCCATCAGTTCAAGATGATTTCGACACGCTTTTTCAAGACTTTTCCCACTTTGATGGGAATCCGCAAGGCTTCCGCCTAGCAGTGCGTCTTCAGTGGGCAAAAGATGAGTTTGGTTACAACCTAACACTGACTCAGCTTGCGGCATTGTTAAAGTATCCGTGGACACCAGACAGGATCGGGGCGACACAAGATGGCGTAACCATCAAGAAAGCTGGAGTTTTTCACAGCGAAGCAGAAATTCTCACTGAAATACAGACTACCCTTGGACTTGCGCCAAACTGCCGTCATCCGCTCACGTACATTATGGAAGCAGCGGATGACATTTCTTACTGCCTCAGCGATATCGAAGACGCGCTCGAAAAGAAAGTTGTTCGTGATCAAGATGTGATTACTGCACTGCGTCAAGGGTTATCTGAGCTTCCGACTTCTAATCGCCTAGCGCAGCAGATGTTAAACACGCTTCCAGATTCTGATGCTTCAGAGATCGACAGCGCGTGGTTCACCGACTTTAGAACAGCGAGCACAAATATTCTTGTCAAGAGGACGCGGACCCTTTACTCAACTAGCCAGAAAGAAATTGAACAAGGCAAATATTTTTCTCTCCTTCGCAATTCTCCGGCAGCACGTGCACTGTTAACTGTCGTTGAAAAGTTCTCCAAAAAGAACCTTTACACCTGCTCGGTTGTGCGGGAGCGGGAGCTAGTTGGCTATCAGGTCATATCTGGAATTCTTGACAAGTTCGGTATTTTGCTTGAGCTGGACACAAAATCGGCGACCGAATTACTAGTCGAGGGAAAGCCGCCTAGGGACAAAGGGATGGCCCTTGCGCCCACTCTCTGGAGTTTTCTTCCTAAAAAGCATTTGAAGGTCTATGCTCACACCATTGAAGGCCACCGCACGACGTTTGGAGAAGATCATCCGAAATATCGACTTCTCGAATGGATGGCTAGAGCACACCTCATCGTAGATTTTCTTTCTGGCATGACAGACGATTTTTCGATCGTAACGTATCGTCGGTTGTACGACGGAGGAACACGACAGCTGTGAGATCGTATTCTGACCATCCTATATCGCTTGTCCCCAGCTGGCTTGAAAGCTTCGGATCGGAGTGCAACGTAACGTTTTCGCGGTACATATATGTACCGCAAAGCGTTAAAGACGAGCGAACGCTCTTTTCTGCGAAGCTACGCGAACTGACTCCTGAGTGGTTAGA
The DNA here is from genome assembly GCF_010974945.1 of Noviherbaspirillum galbum. Lineage (GTDB taxonomy): Bacteria > Pseudomonadota > Gammaproteobacteria > Burkholderiales > Burkholderiaceae_D > Noviherbaspirillum > Noviherbaspirillum galbum. The sequence continues at coordinate 102,069 of NZ_JAAIVB010000013.1, forward strand.
CACAGAGCTCAAAGCACTCCCTGAGGGAGCTGAGTTAGCCGTCCATTCGACGGTAACGGCAGAAAATCGCATCCTACACATCCCAATGATTGATTTTTCGCCCAAGGCGTTGGACACCAGCGAAGTTATGGCATGGGCTAAAGCCGAGCTGGGAGTAGAGATAAAGCTTTTCAGCAGCGGGCGTTCATTGCACGGGTACGGCATCAATCCGCTGACTCCGGAGGAATGGATAAGATTTATGGGTCTTCTGCTTTTAGCAAACCATCCAAGCAAACCAACAGTTGTGGATACCCGATGGGTCGGTCACCGCCTTCTTGCTGGCTACGCTGCTCTACGTTGGAGCCGCAACACTAGCCACTATCTTCAACTTCCTCAGGCCGTTCAGCTCTAATCATTAGAAACATGGACAGGCTAATGCCTCGACAGCAAGTTATCCGCCAATCGGTGTAACGCTGGAAGAAAACTGTTTATCTCTTTACGCTCAACTAAAATTCCGACCGTGACTTAGCGGAGGGGGGTATTTTTGGGGGTATGTTGTGCGATCGAACCAGCGATATTCGATATAGGCCATTGAAAAATAAAGAAGTATAGCTGGCAGTTCGATTCCCGCCGTCCCACCAAACACCATCAAAAGCCGACCACTCCGTGGCCGGCTTTTTTACATTCCGCGTCAAACCGAATCACCGGCAGGCTCGTCGTTTACCCCACCCAGCTTCTGCAGGTGCCGCGTCGTCGCGCGCGTGCGCTCCGGCAGCGCGGAGTTTCGCAGAGGCGCAGGGCGCTCCACGACGGCCTTCAACAGCGGCACGTCGCCCCACACGCGCAACTGCCGGCGGGCGCGCGAGAACGCGGTATAAGCCATGCCGCGGTGAACGAACTGCGGCGAGCCATTGGTGCAGACGAAGATCACTTCTTCGTACTCGGAACCCTGCGCCGCATGCACCGTCATGGCGTAGGCGAGCGACAGCGCGTCGATGTCCTTGCCCGGAAAGGCGATATGGCGGCCGTCGTCGAGCGACAGCATCAGCTGCACGACGCTTCGTCCCGAGGAATCCATGTCGACGCCGGTGATGAAGCCGGTATCGCCGTTGACCACCTGGTCGACCAGCCTCTGCCCGGCGGCGTCCTCGCCGCGATCGATGGCAATGTTCTTGCGGATGATGATGCGGTCGCCGATGCGCAAGGTGGTGCCAGTGACGCGATGGCCGTCGGGGTTCAGCCGCTGCCTGAGCAGTTCGTTGAGGTAGGTCGTGTTCCATCCCGGGACGCGCGGATCGCCCTTGCGCCGGGGCGTCAGCAGGGCGACGCGCGGCATGCCGTGCCGGGCGATGGCGGCGAAGTAATCTTCCATGACTTCTTCGATCCCCTGCGCGGTGCAGGGCGGCAGGCGGCGGGCGAAGCGCACGTCGGCGCGGCCGATGCCATCGAGTTTCCCTTTCCTGACCTGGCGCACGACGTCCAGGATGCCGCCGTCGTTGCGGTAGGGCTTGTCGAGGCGATGATGATCGAAGGGTAGCTGCAGCAGGTCATGCAGCACGTCGCCGGGGCCGACCGAAGGCAGCTGGTCGGCATCGCCGAGGAAGATGACATGGGTGTCCGGCGCAAGCGCGTCCAGCAGGGCGCGCGTGAGCGCCAGGTCGTTCATCGACGCTTCGTCGACGACGACCACCTCGGCATCGAGCGGATTGTCGACGCCGTAAAGATGGCCTTCGGGCGCCGCGCCCAGCATCGCATGGATGGTGGTTGCCGTGCGCCCGTGGTTGCGCACGCGCGCGGCCAGCACCTTCGCCGCCTTGCCGGTCGGGGCGCAGAACAGGAACTTGCGGTCCCCGGCCACGTGCAGCAGGACTTCCATCAGCGCGGTCTTTCCGCATCCCGGACTGGCGGTCAGGGTATGCAGCAGGTGCCGGGATGTCAGCATGCCGGCGACCGCCTTGCGTTGCGACGCATCCAGCGCGAACGTGCCGCCCTCGGACAACGCGGCCTCGGCCTGCCTGATGCTGGCGTCGAGCGCTTCCTCGCCGCCCTGGAAGATCGGTGCCGCCATCCGCAGGGCGCGCTGGGCGAGGTGGCGGGCGAGCGCGCGCTCCGACATCCACAGCGCGCGCGGGTAGAAGCAGCCGGCCTCGGCGATGATTGGCTCCCCGCGCTCCATCGCGGTAACGATCGCCTCTTGGGCATCTACTTCCGGATCGAACCAGGCGATGCGCGCGGCAAGGTCCTGCTCCAGCAGAAAGGCATGTCCGCCGCGCTCGCAGCCTTCGCGCAATGCATGGGTCGCGAGCGCCGCCAGGCGGCACGGATGCAGGCGCGGAAAGCCAATGCCGCGCACGGCGATCTGGTCCGCGGCCATGAAGCCGTAGCCATCGACGTGGCGCACCGGCGCATACGGATCGCTGGAAAAGATGGCCCACGCCCGCTCCACCGGACCGGCCTGCCCATCGAGCTGTTGCGCCAGCCAGTCCGCGACCTTGCGCAGCGCCGCGTCGCTCACTCCGGTCATGCCGACGCGCGTGGCGAGGTCGCGGTAGATCAGGCCCTTGAGGTCTTCCGAGGCGGCCAGCGAAATCCTGCGGCGCGTGACGCGGCTGAAATCAAGGCCATAGGGATTGCTGACGAGCTGGTCGCGCAGCGCCGCGAGGTTGCCGTGGTATTGCTCGACGACCTTGCGCGCGGTGACCGCGCCGCAGCCCTTGAAGTTGTTGCGCAGGTAGCGCACCAGAGCATCGCTGTCGACCGGAATGTCGATCGCGGCGACCTTGCATTCGAACTGGCGGCCAAAGCGGGGATGATGCACCACGCTGCCATCCATGCGGTAACGATTGCCTTGCGTGAGGCCGACCAGCGATTCGCCGGTCACGACGAGGAAGTCGCCGTCCTCGAGGCGCAGGATGCCCCTGCCCCAGCGTTCGTTATAGACTTCGCAGGAAGTGAGGACGCCGACGATTTCCTGTGACGATGCGGACATGCCGGATGACGGGTAACGATGAAGTTAAAGGCAAAAAGAAGCCGGCATTCCCGAGAAGAGACATGCCGGCGAAGGGACTCGCGGTTTGGATCGGCGCCTTGGCCGATCGTTCCGCGCAAAGGGTTTTCAGAAGGGAATCGCGTCGTCGACGAAGTCGTACTTGGCGGACTTGCCCTTGCGGCCGGCAGGATCAGCGGCGGTGGCATTGACGGACTGAGCAGGCTGAGCGGATTGCTCCGTCTCCGTGCCATGCATGCCATCGTGCCCGTCGTCGTGCTCGGCATCGTTCAGCTCATGCTGGCGTCCGCCGAGCAGGCGCAGGTCGTCGGCAACGATCTCCACCACGGTGCGCTCGATGTCGTCCTTGCCGGTCCACTTGCGGGTCTGCAGGCGGCCTTCGACGTAGGCGAGCGAGCCCTTCTTCAGGTACTCGCCGGCGATCTCGGCGAGCCTGCGGTACAGCACGACGCGGTGCCATTCCGTGGCCTGCTTCTTCTCGCCGGTCGCCTTGTCCTTCCAGGTCTCGCTGGTGGCCAGCGTGAACTGCGCGACGGCGTCGCCGTTGGCGGTGACGCGGCGTTCCGGATCGCGGCCGAGATGGCCGATGAGGGTGACTTTGTTCAGGGTTGCCATGTCCAATCTCCTTGTCGGAACATCATTGAATTTCCAGGCGCGAACCGTGTTCGCCATGCGCGCCGGGAACGGTTTGCCCCGCCTTGATGGCCGCGGCGATGGCCCGCCTGTCCGGCGTCGGCGGCGGAGGCGCGTGGCGCACGAGGAAAGCCTCCGGCAATGCGGCTTCGTCGTCGACCACGACGGCAAGCGGGTTCTTCTTGACGGCCATCGAGAACAGCGCGGTGTTGACCCGCTCCCTGCCCGCGACCTGCATCAGGTCGAGGATGAGCTTGCGGGCACGCCGGGCCGCGCCATCGAGCGAGTAATGCCGGGCCTGCAGATGGGCCATGGTCTGCTCCACGCCGTGCTTCGCGGACTCGATGTTGCGCACCATCTTCGCCAGGTTTTCGAGGCGCTCGTCGAGCGGCTCCGACATGCCGTCGAGCGTGTCGGCGATGACCTGCCGGCTTTCCTCGTTATCGCCATGGCGCTCGGCCAGCAGCTCGGCGAGCTGGCGGTACTGCGCGGCCAGCTCGAAGGCTTCGAAGACCGGGTTCATGCCGCCATCCCGAATTGCTGGGGATGCGGCTCGAGCAGGGCCTTGCGCTGGTCCTTGAGCGCGGTCAGTTCGGCCAGGGCATCCTGGTCGTGCAGCGAATTGGCGACGCGGTAGGCGACGGCGAAGGCACGGTACAGATCGTCCTGGGATTCGGCGCGGTTGATCGCGTCCGCCATCGCGGTCTTCTGGTCGGGCGTCATGGCGTTGCCCGCGCGTTCGCCGTCGACGCCGGCGTTGAGCCAGCTTGCCAGGTTGCGGCCGGTCTCGGGATCGGGCCGGAAGATCTGGCCGTCGAACAGCCGCGTGCGGTCCTTGCCGACATAGGCCTGGTGCTGCACGTCGAGCTCGAAGAAGGTGGTGAACTCGTACTCGATGCCGTCGCGCATGATGGGCGCGAGGCCGACCTTGCGCACCACCTGCTTGCCGGTGCGCTCGTCCTTCTCTTGCACGTACTCGGTCTTGGCGCGCATGGTCGCGATGATGTGGCAGCGGCTTTGCAGGATCGCTTCCACCAGCGCGTTATGCTCGGGCGTGACCTGGCGCCATGCCTGCCAGCTGTTGCCCGACTTGTCGGCGATCTTGCCCTGCCGGTCGAGCGAGCCGCCCTCGCCGCTCCAGGCGTGGGTGAGGCTGTCGATGATGATGGTCTGCACGCCGATGTCCTCGAGGGCGTGGATCGCCTCGATGTAGCGCGCCGGGGTGTACGGCGGGGACAGCGTCAGCACGTCGTAGCCTTCCGGCAGCAAGTCGGCGTAGAGGTCGCCGCTGCCATGCTCGGTATCGATCATGCCGATGCGTCCGCCGAGGCCGCTGGCGATCATCAGCGCGGAATAGGTCTTGCCGCTGCCGGCGGGGCCGGACATGCCGAGACGGAGCTTGGCGCGACGCTTGGTAGCACGGTGGATTTCAAATGAAGCCATGATGTGTCGTTTCCTTTCGCTATCCTCGAATTCAAATTGCTCCTGACGGCCAATTTGCTCATGCCACTGCAAGCCGCCATCATTCCAGTCAACTTGGCTATCCATTACTGGGCCTCGGTGAGTGAAGTGTCATCCCGCCCTGCCGCTGATGTTGCTGATGCCGCGGGGACGGGCCGTGCGCCTGTCAATGCAGGCTGGTTGCGTCGGCCTGGCCGGCGAACAGGCCATCGTCCGCCGCGGCGCTGCCATCGCTGCCATTGAGCAGCAGGTCGGCATGGGCGACAGTCAGGCGTCCCTGCGCCACCGCTTCGCGCAGCACGCGCTCGCGCGCCAGCGGATCGCTGCCGAGCGAAGGCATCCAGTGCACCGGTTCGCGGCGCATGCGGGCCTCGACGACGCCCTTTGCATACGCCTCCTGGAACACCGAGCGCGCCGCCTGCTGCTCGCCCTGCTCGATCAGCGGCAAGGCCAGTCCCCAGGCGTTCGCCACCTCGTCGGTCCAGACCACGGAGACGGTTTCGTCCCTGGGCACCATCGCCCAGGCTTCTTCCGGTGACGGCCGGCCATCCTCCATGCGGAGGATGATGTCGGCGATGCGCAGCGGCCCGTTGAGTTCGAGCCGGCAGCGCGCCAGGGCGGCGAGCACGTCATCCTCGCCGAAGCCGCCGAGGTCGTCGGCCAGCATTTCGGCAGCGGCACGCGACAGGACCTGGCCGCAGACCTCGGCGGACAGGGTGATGGCATCGACCAGTTCCCAGTAGCCGATGTCGCGCCGCGGCGTGCCGGAGGCATTGGAGGCAGACGGAGCAGCGCCCGTGCCGCGTTCTTTCCACTCCGGATAATGAATCTTGGTCTTGCTCATGAACTCGGTTCTCGCTCTCGTAAGGGTTCCAGGGATACATCGGTCAGCGTTCGGCCGGCGGAATCGACGACTGATTTGGTTGCAGAAGATGACAAGACGGGTTCGCTGTCGGTACACTGCTGTCCATCGGGGAAAGCAGGGAAAGCGGGACCCGTCACGTCCGGCGGCAACGTGATCAACAATCAATACGCAATCGGGAATGCTGCAAAAAAGGGAGATAGAAAATGGCGATGGACAGTGCGCAAATCCGGCATCAGAACTTTCAACGACTCTTTGCCGACTTCGTCAACCAACGCCCCCATTTGCCACAACGCGGCATGCTGAAGCTTTTCGCGGAACACCTCAGCCTGTCGGACCGCTACCTCAGCCACATCAAATGCAATCGCAAGAACATCGGCAGCAACGTCGCCCGCACCATCGAGGAAAGGATGGGCCTTCCCCACGGCTGGATGGATCGTGAACACGACCAGCCGCCAGAAAACGCGACGGCGCCCGCCGACGAAAACGAAAAACTGTTCATGGAAATGGCCCTGGCCCTTTACCGCTCACAGCGCGCGGAGGCCCAGCAGCTCCTGCTGACCTTGCTGCGCCAGCGTCTCGAGCCTGCTGCCAACGCCAGCCCTGCACCGCTCGATGCGGTGCTCGGCACGCAAAGCAAGCGGCGAGGCAGGAAGCCGGTCCAGCAGCAGCTTACCGAACTGACCATTCCCGTCGTCACGGGCACCTGACCGGAAGTCCACTGCTCGAATGCACTGTTTATCCATACAGTGTATTTTACAGAAGACCCCAAGTAAAAACAATATCTATTTGGTCGCTTTTCTTTGCTTTCAGCGAATTGCGCAACACCACCATCCGCACCGCAAATCCCTGAAATAAAAGAACTTTTTCAAAATGGAAATAAAGCGGGCGCACTTCCCCTTGTAGTAGGAAATGCCTCCAAACCGGTAGTTTTCAAGAGCTCGCATGCCTGGTTTTTAGGCATGCGCCGAAGCAAGATCTCGCGGAAAAAATGGAGATGTCCGGCGCAGGGCCAGATGGGTGGAAAACGAGGAGAGAGATGCCTCGGCAGTGCTGCCGGAAGGCGGAAAGGATGCCGGGCGTTATTCCACGGAGGTGATCAGGGCGATGATTTCCTCGCCGTAGGTCTGGAGCTTCTTTTCGCCGACGCCGGAAACGGTGCCGAGTTCGTGGATGGAATGCGGCTGCCGCTTGGCGATCTCGCGCATGGTGGCATCGTGGAAGATGACGTAAGCCGGTACGTTGTGCTTGCGGGCCGTTTCGACCCGCCACCAGCGCAGCTTCTCGAAGACGGCCTGCTCGGTTCCGGACAGCTCGACTTCCGAGAATCCGCGGCTGCGGCTGGCCTGGCGCTTCTGCCGCTGCGGCTTCTGGTAATGACGCAACTCGATGCGGCGCTCGCCGCGCAGCACGGGCCGGGCGTCTTCCGTCAGCTTGAGGGAACCGTAGGCGTCGTGATCGACCGCCACCAGACCGAGCGCGATCGCCTGGCGCAGGATGGCCCGCCATTCCGCATCCGCCGTGTCGCTGCCCACGCCGAACACCGACAGCTTGTCGTGCCGCCATTGCTTGATCTTCTCGGACTCGGTGCCGCGCAGCACGTCGATCACGTGGCCGGCGCCGAAGCGCTGGTCGACGCGGTAGATGGTGGACAGCAGCTTCTGGACTTGCACCGTGGCATCGAAGGCCTGGGGCGGATTGAGGCAGGTATCGCAATTGCCGCAAGGCGTCGCTTCCTGGCCGAAATAATTCAGCAGGCGCACGCGCCGGCATGACGAGGTTTCGCACAGGCCGAGCATGGCATCCAGCTTGGCGCTCTGGATGCGCTTGAAGTTGGCTTCGGCTTCGGATTCCTCGATGAGGCGGCGCTGCTGCACCACGTCCTGCAAGCCATACACCATCCAGGCATCGGCGGGCATGCCGTCCCGTCCGGCGCGGCCAGTCTCCTGGTAGTACCCTTCGATGCTCTTTGGCAAGTCGAGATGGCAGACGAAGCGCACGTCGGGCTTGTCGATGCCCATGCCGAACGCGATGGTGGCCACCATGACAATGCCATCCTCTCGCAGGAACTTCGCCTGGTTCGCCGCCCGCACCGCGTGATCCATGCCGGCGTGGTAAGGCAAGGCGTTCAGGCCCTGTTCATTCAGGAACGCGGCGGTCTCCTCGACCTTCTTGCGCGACAGGCAATACACGATGCCCGCCTCGCCGGGATGTTCTTCCTGGATGAAGTCCAGCACCTGCTTGCGGCCGTTGGCCTTCTCGACGATCTGGTAGCGGATGTTCGGCCGGTCGAAGGACGAGACGAATTGCCGGGCTTCCTCGAGCTGCAGGCGATGCACGATCTCCGCGCGCGTCTGCGGGTCGGCGGTAGCCGTCAGGGCGACGCGGGGAACATCCGGGAAGCGTTCATGCAGGACCGAGAGGCGGATGTACTCCGGCCGGAAATCGTGGCCCCATTGCGACACGCAGTGCGCCTCGTCGATGGCGAACAGGGCAATGTTGGATGCCTCGAGCATCTCGAGGCAGCGCGGCGTCATGAGACGCTCGGGGGCCACGTAGACCAGATCCAGGTTGCCGGTGCGCAGTGCGCGTTCGGTCTGCAGCGTTTCGTCGAAGGTCTGGGTGGAATTGAGGAAGGCGGCGCGCACGCCGACCTCGGCCAGCGCATCCACCTGGTCCTGCATCAGGGCGATGAGCGGCGAGACGACCACGCCGACCCCATCCCGCACCAGCGCGGGAATCTGGTAGCACAGCGATTTGCCGCCGCCCGTGGGCATGAGCACCAGCGCGTCGCCGCCGTGCGCAACCTGGCTGACGATGTCAGCCTGCTGGCCGCGGAAGGAGGCGTAGCCGAAGACCGACTGCAGGATGTGCAGGGCCTGGTCGTCGAGGTGGTCGGACATCCTGTCGTGCTGCTCCGGTCAATCGGCCCAGACCACCCAGCCGCCGTAGGCGCTGGCGATCACGACGATGCCGAACACGATGCGGTACCAGGCGAAGGCAGTGAAGTCATGGGAGCTGATGTAGCGCAGCAGCCAGCGCACGCAAAGGAAGGCCGACAGGAAGGCGGCCACGGTCCCGATGCTGAACATCGGCAGGTCTGCGGCCGACAGCAGCGCCCTCTCCTTGTAAAGGGAATAGAAGGTGGCGGCGAACAGGGTCGGGATGGCGAGGAAGAAGGAGAACTCGGTCGCGGCCTTGCGCGACAGGCCGAACAGCATGCCGCCGATGATGGTGGCGCCGGAGCGGCTGGTGCCCGGAACGAGCGCGAAGGCCTGGGCGATGCCGACCTTGAGCGCGTCGAGCGGGGTCATGTCGTCGACCGAATCGATGCGGTGCGCCCTCGGCGCATTGCGGTTGCGCTTTTCCACCCAGAGGATGATGATGCCGCCGATGATGAAGGCGAGCGCGACCGGCACCGGCGCGAACAGCACCGCCTTGATCTTCTTGTTGAACAGGAGGCCGAGCAGCGCGGCCGGCAGGAAGGCAATGATCAGGTTGAGGGCAAAGCGCCGCGCCTTCGGATCGCTGCCGAGGCCGGATACGACGCTGGCGATGCGCGCGCGGTACTCCCAGCAGACGGCCAGCATGGCGCCGGCCTGGATCACGATTTCGAACACCTTCACCTTTTCGCCGGTGAAGTTCAGGAGGCTGCCGGCCAGGATGAGGTGGCCGGTGGAGGAAATAGGAAGGAATTCGGTGAGTCCTTCCACAATGCCCATGATCAAGACTTTGACGGCGAACAGGAGATCCATTGCGTGGTTGTTATTGATTTGAAGAGAGAAGACAGGTCGGAAGCCGCGGCATGATGCCAGGCTTGCATCTTGCCCGGTTCGCGGCAGCGCTTATTTTGCGGGCTCAAAGGTTACCACGAGTGAAGACGTGCCTGTGGTGATCTTTGTCGGAAGAAAGTTCACCCCGGCATGACGGAATTCATCCGGCCGGAAAGTATAGAGCGGCATGTCCTTGAGCAACTGTTCCGCGAGCAGGCCGACGGCGCGACCGAGGTAGGTTCCGAACTTCGGATCGAGGCCGTCGATGTTCAGGCTTTCGACTCTCGGATCGCCGAGCACCAGCGCACTGCGCGCCGGATCGACCCGAAGCTGGCCCGACAGCGCGAGATTGCCGGTCCAGGGCTTGCCCATGAAGGGCGGCGCGATGGAGGCATCCATGGCGGTCGTGATGCGATTGGTATCGGGCTGCAGCGTCACCCGCGGGTTGGCAACGCGCACGTCGATCATTTCGAGATAGCGGTTATTAAATGGAAACCGGTCGGCCATCGCCTGCTGCAGCCGCTCGAGCGGAATCTCGACCTGACGCGGGCCCATCAGGGTCGCGCACGAAGCCAGGATGAGCGCCACGCAGGCGAACACGAGGGAAAAGCGAACGAGGAATTGTCGGGTCATGATGCGCCGCCGTGCCGTGATGAAGTCGTTAATGCGAGGAAAACCGCGTTCAGGAAGACGCTGTCGCCGTCAGCGCCTCGAGGCGATGCAGGTAGTGCAGCGCATGCTCGCGCGTCGTGCCGCACATGTCGGTATCGGGTTGAAGACTCTTGCATACCGAGGGCCGCTCCGGTTTGCCGAAAATCATGCAGCGGTTATCGCCGTCGAGTTGCACGCAGCGTACGCCGGCCGGCTTTCCTGATGGCATGCCGGGAATCGGGGAAGAAATGGACGGGGCGATGCAGCAGGCGCCGCAGCCATGGCGGCAGGTGGCAGACATGACAACTTCAGCTAAGGGAATGGACGCGGGATCGTCGCGGAGCCTCAAGTATAACGCGCCGGCCGGGAAACCCCGGCGGGACATGCACCAAACCTTGGCCGGAATCCGCTGCGAACCAGGCGATTCCAGAGCCCGTTGAAAATCCCTTGGTCACCGCCCTTGACGCATGGATAGCAGGGGCATATATTACTGACTCGTAAGTTAGTTATTCACCTCGTTGCCATGGAATGCCCTTTCAAGAATAGCAAGCCCCGCTGGACCCGCCGCAAGGATGCGCGCCCGCAGGAATTGCTCGCCGCCGCCCTCGACCTGTTCGTCGAGAAAGGCTATGCCGCCACGCGCCTGGAGGACGTGGCGTCGCGCGCCGGCGTGTCGAAGGGAACCCTGTACCTCTACTTCGAGAACAAGGAAGAATTGTTCAAGGCGGTGGTCCGCGAGAACGTGGTGCCGGTGCTGGGCGAAGCGGAAGAGATCGTCGACAACTACCAGGGCGGAAGCGTGGAGCTGTTCCGCGAGATCGCGATGGGCTGGTGGGAGCGCATCGGCAATACCAAGCTGTCGGGCATCACCAAGCTGATGGTCGCCGAGTCCAGCAATTTCCCGGAGGTGACCCGGTTCTACCACGACGAAGTGATTTCGCGCGGCAACGCCATGATCGAGCGCATGCTCAAGCGCGGCATCCAGCGCGGCGAATTCCGCGACATCGACGTCCGCCAGGCCGCCAACATCGTCTGCGCGCCGATGGTCATGCTGATGCTCTGGAAACATTCCTTCGCGCCCTGCCAGGCCGAACCCCTGTCGCCGGACGACTACCTGAACAACTTCATCGACCTCTTCCTGCGCGGCGTGCTCGTCCGGGAAAACGCCGACGCGGCCACTCCGCCTCCCTTGCATTCCCGATAGGAAATCCATGCTCAAACGCCGTTCGCTCTGGATCGTTCTCGCCGTCCTGCTGCTCGCCGCCGGGCTGGCCGGTGCGATGCTGAAGAAGAAGGATGCCGCCGTGGCGGCATCGGCCTCTCCAGCCCCTGCCGCCACGGCGGCACAGCCGCAGGCGCTGGAGTTCCTGCCGACCGACCTGGGCAGCGCGCGCCTTCGCGACCTGCGCCAGCTGCTGCCGCTGACCGGTTCGCTGCGCGCCGTGAACCAGGCCGCCGTCAAGGCCAAGGTTGCCGGCGAGGTGCGCGAGGTGCTGGTCCGCGAAGGCGAGCCGGTCAAGGCCGGCCAGGTGCTGGTCAACATGGATGCGAGCGACTACCAGGCACGCCTGGAACAGGCAAAGGGTGCCCTGCTGGCCGCCCGCGGACAGCTCGAGATCGCGGTCAAGGCGCGCGACAACAACAAGGCCCTGCTGGACAAGGGCTTCATCTCGAAGAATGCCTACGACAACGCCGCCAGCCAGTATGACATCGCCCGCGCCAACGTCGATTCGGCCAAGGGCGCGCTCGACGTTGCGCAGAAGGCCTTGAGCGACACCGTCGTCAAGGCGCCGATCAGCGGCCTGGTCAGCAGCCGCAGCGTGCAGCCGGGCGAAAAGGTATCGCCCGACAACAAGCTGCTCGACGTGGTCGACCTGCGCCTGATGGAAATGGAAGCCGCGGTGCCGACGGCGGAGATCATGAACGTCTCTCTGGGCCAGGAAGTGCAGGTCAGGATGGAAGGCATGAGACAGCCCATCGCCGGCAAGGTCGCGCGCATCAATCCCGCCGCGCAGGCGGGTTCGCGGTCCATCATGGTCTACGTGCAGATCGACAATCCGCAAAACCTGCTTCGCGTCGGCATGTTCGGCCAGGCGCAGCTGACGCTGTCCCGGAAGACCGGCGTGCTGACCGTGCCGCAATCGGCGGTGCAGGCCGACGGCGCGGGTTCCTTCGTCTACGCGGTGGAAAACGACAAGATCGTTCGCAAGCCGGTGAAGCCCGGCGTGCGCGGCGACGATGGCGAAGGCGCCGCCGTGGAAATCACGGAAGGACTGGTCGACGGCGCGCGCATCGTGCGGACCAACCTCGGCAACCTGCGTCCGGGAACGATCGTCCGCATGGCGCGGGCGGACCAGCCCGGCGCGGATGCGCGCCAATGACGAGCCTTCTTCCTGCGTGCCGGCCGGCGGCCCGCGCGCAAACCCCTAAGGATTAGCGCCATGTGGTTTACCCGCATCAGCATCGGCAATCCCGTGCTGGCAACCATGATGATGGTGGCCTTCGTGGTGCTCGGACTGTTTTCCTACCAGCGCCTGCAGGTGGACCAGTTCCCCGACGTCACCTTCCCGGTGGTGGTGGTGCAGACCGACTATCCCGGCGCCTCGCCGGAAACCGTCGAGTCGGACATCACGCGCAAGGTCGAGGAAGCGGTCAACACCATCAGCGGAATCAACAGCCTCACCTCGCGTTCCTACGAAGGTTCGTCGGTGGTCATCATCGAGTTCGTGCTGACCGTCAATCCGGTGCAGGCGGCGCAGGACGTGCGCGAAAAGGTGGCGCTGATCCGCTCCGCCTTCCGCAAGGAAGTGAAGGAGCCGCGCGTCACCCGCTACGATCCCGCCAGCCAGCCGATCTTTTCCATCGCGGTCAGCAACACCCAGGGCGCGGCGCCGCGCTCCGTGCGCGAGCTGACCACGATCGCCGACCAGGTGGTGAAGAAGCGCATGGAAAACGTGCGCGGCGTGGGCTCCGTCACGCTGGTGGGCGGCGTGCGCCGCACGGTGGACATCTACGTCAAGCCGGCGGAAATGGAAGCGCTCGGCATCGGCGTCGACCAGGTGATCAATGCGGTGCGCAACGAGAACATGGAGCTGCCCAGCGGCGCGATTCGTTCGCTGTCCGATGAAAAAGTGGTGCAGATCCAGGGCCGCATCAAGGACCCGGCGGACTTCGCGCGCATCATCGTCGCGCGCCGCGGCGGCCAGCCGGTGCTGCTGTCGCAGATCGCGACGGTGGTGGACGGCCAGGAAGAACAGGAAAGCCTGGCGATGTTCAACGGCCAGCGCACGCTGGCGCTGAACGTGGTCAAGGCCCAGGGCGAAAACACCATCGAGGTCGTCGACGGCTTGCGCAAGGCCATGCAGGACCTCGCGCCGACCCTCAACGCGCTCTACCCCGGCGTGAAGCTCGACGTGATCCGCGACAGTTCGCGCCAGATCCGTGTCGGTGTCGAGAACGTGCGGCGCACCCTGATCGAGGGCGCACTGCTGACGGTGCTGATCGTGTTCCTCTTCCTCAATTCCTGGCGCTCCACCGTCATCACCGGCCTGACCTTGCCGGTGGCGCTGATCGGCACCTTCCTGTTCATGTACATGTTCGGCTTCACGATCAACATGATCACGCTGATGGCCTTGTCGCTGTGCGTGGGACTGCTGATCGACGATGCCATCGTGGTGCGGGAAAACATCGTGCGCCACGCCGGCATGAAGGTGAACGGACGCTACAAGGACCACAAGCGCGCGGCGCTGGACGGGACCGCCGAGATCGGTCTGGCGGTGATGGCGACCACCTTCTCGATCGTCGCGGTGTTCCTGCCGGTGGGCTTCATGGGCGGCATCATCGGCCGCTTTTTCCACCAGTTCGGCGTCACCGTCACGGCGGCGGTGCTGATCTCGATGTTCGTTTCCTTCACCCTCGACCCGATGCTGTCGTCGATCTGGCACGACCCGGACGCCCACGGCGTGGCGAGCACCGGCTGGTATGGCAAGACGGTCGGCCGGGTGCTGCGCCAGTTCGAGCGCATGGTGCAATGGCTGTCGGACATTTACCAGGTGCTGCTGCGCTGGTCGCTGGCCCACCGCAAGTCGACCATCGCCATCGCCGCGGCGACCTTCTTCGGCGGCTTCGCGATTCCGATGAGCGGCCTCATCGGCAGCGAGTTCGTGCCGCAGGCCGATTACTCCGAGACCGGCGTGGTGTACTACACCCCGGTCGGTTCCTCGCTGGAATTCACCGAAGGAAAGGCGCGCCAGGTGGAAGCCGTGCTGCGCCAGATGCCCGAGGTGCGCGACCTCTACACCTCGATCAATACCGGCACCCAGCAAGGCAAGAACTACGCGACCACCTACGTGCGCCTGGTGCCCCGCGCCGAACGCCAGCGCAGCACCGCGCAGATGGGCGTGCCGCTGCGCGAGCGGCTGTCGCAGATCGCCGGCATCACCATCACCCACATCGGCTCGCTCGAAGGCGTGGGCGGCGACGTCAAGCAGGTCCGCTTCTCCATCCTGGGAACCGACCTCAACCAGCTCGGCAGGCTGTCGGCCGAGGTGCAGGACAAGCTGCGCGCGATTCCCGGCGTGGTCGACCTCGATTCCAGCCTGAAGCCGAACAAGCCGACCATCTCCATCACCCCGCGGCGCGACATCGGCGCCGACCTCGGCGTGGGCGTGGCCCAGATCGGCGGCGCGCTGCGGCCCCTGCTGGCGGGCGAGGCGGCCAGTTCCTGGCGCGCGCCGGACGATGAAAACTATGACGTCAACGTGCGCCTCGCGCCGCAGGACCGCAGCAACATCGACGACCTGTCGCGCCTGATGCTGGCCAGTTCCCAGGCCAATGCCGACGGCACGCCGAAGATGGTGCCGCTGCGCCAGGTGGCGGACATCACGCCCTCGACCGGCGCCAACCAGATCAACCGGCGCGACCTCAACCGCGAGGTGGAGCTGTCGGCCAACGTGGTCGGGCGCTCGCCTGGCCAGGTCAATGCCGACATCAAGAAGGCGCTCGACGGCATGAACTGGCAGCCGGGCTATCGCTACCAGCTCAACGGCTCGGCGAAGAACATGCAGGAATCCTTCGGCTACGCGCTGTCGGCGCTGGCGCTGGCGATCATCTTCATCTACATGATCCTGGCCTCGCAGTTCGCCAGCTTCCTGCAGCCGGTGGCGATCATGGCGTCGCTGCCGATGACGCTGATCGGCGTGTTCCTGGCGCTGATGTTCTTCCGCTCGACGCTGAACATGTTTTCCATCATCGGCTTCATCATGCTCATGGGCTTGGTGACCAAGAACGCGATCCTGCTGGTCGACTTCGCCAACCAGGCGCGCAAGGAAGGCATGGACCGGGCCGCCGCCCTGCTCGCCGCGGCCGACGTGCGCCTGCGCCCCATCCTCATGACCACGCTGGCGATGGTGTTCGGCATGGTGCCGCTGGCCTTCGGCCTGGCGGAAGGTTCGGAGCAGCGGGCGCCCATGGGCCAGGCGGTGATCGGCGGCATCATTACCTCTTCCCTGCTGACGCTGGTGGTGGTGCCGGTGATCTACACCTACCTGGACGATGCCGCCGCTTGGGCACGGCGGCGCTGGGGCAGGAAACAGCCGGCGCAGCCTGCCAGCCACGGCGCGCCGCCAAATCTTGTGCCCCAGAGTAAGAATGAGGATATGGTTTGATAAAATATCCGGTTTGTTCAAACCCTTTCGCCGAAGCCGACCATGAATATCGAAAAAGCACGTTTCAACATGATTGAGCAGCAGATCCGTACATGGGATGTGCTGGACCTGGACGTTCTCGAGCTGCTGACGGTGGTCAAGCGCGAGAACTTCGTGCCGGATGCCTACAAAAGCCTGGCCTTCGTCGACACCCAGATCCCCCTGCCCCGCGGCGCCTGCATGTTCGCCCCCAAGATGGAAGCCCGCATCCTGCAGGAAGTCAATCCCAAGAAGCACGAGCACGTGCTGGAAATCGGCTCCGGCTCGGGCTACATGGCCGCCCTGCTGGCGCACCGCGCGCGCCACGTGACCACCGTGGAAATCGAGCCCGAGCTGCATGCGCTCGCGAAAGCCAACCTCGCGGCCAACGGCATCACCAACGTCGACGCCGAACTGGGCAATGGCGCGCAGGGCTGGAGCGCCAAGGCGCCCTACGACGTGATCGTGATCTCCGCTTCCCTGCCGGTGCTGCCCGACGCCTTCCTGCAGCAGCTCAAGGTGGGCGGCCGCCTGTTCGCCATCGTCGGCGAGCCGCCGGTGATGTCGGCGCAACTCATCACCCGCGCGTCCGACACCGCCTACAACACCGTGAAGATCTTCGAAACCGACGTCCCGCCGCTGCGCGACGCGGTGACGCCGTCGCACTTCACGTTCTGATCGCTTTCTTGGAATAAAGAGGAAACACCATGCAAGCCCTGACCGCACCCGAACTCGCCCAATGGCTGGCCGACCCGTCGCGCCCCAGGCCGGTGCTGCTGGACGTGCGCGAGCCCTGGGAATTCCAGACTTGCCACATTCCCGGGTCGGTCGCCATCCCGATGCAAAGCATCCCCGAGAGGATGCAGGAACTCGACGACGAGGCTCCCATCGTGTGCATCTGCCACCACGGCGCGCGCAGCATGTCCGTGGCGGCTTTCCTGGAGCGGCAAGGTTATGCAAACGTCATCAACCTCACCGGCGGCGTGCATGCCTGGGCGCTGCAGGTGGACGGTTCGATGCCGACTTATTGATTGATTGACCAGTGGAGACCTTATGCGACATGTTCTACTCGCCGTCCTGATCACGGGCGCTTTCACCTCGCTGAATGCGCAAGCGATCGACCTGCTTCAGGTGTACCAGGAAGCGCTTGCCAATGACGCGCCGTTCGCCAGCGCGCGGGCAAGCCTGACGGCGGGCCAGGAAAAAGCCACGCAGGGCCGCGCCGGCCTGCTGCCCACGGTCGGCGTCACGGGCAACTACAACCGCAACGACCTCGACGTGTCCAGCGCCGGCGTCGACGTCGGCCGGAATTTCAGCAGCAACGGCTATACCCTCGCGCTGTCGCAACCGGTGTTCCGCCTGGCGAACTGGGAAGCCTACCAGCAGGGCAAGCTCTCGGTCGCCGTGAGCGAGGCGCAGTACGCCCAGGCCCAGCAGGATCTCATCGTGCGCGTGGCCCAGGCCTACTTCGACGTGCTCGCTTCCCAGGACGCGCTGGGCACGGTGCAGGCCCAGAAGACCGCCATCACCGAGCAGCTCGCTTCCGCCAAGCGCAACTTCGAGGTCGGCACCGCGACCATCACCGATACGCATGAAGCGCAGGCGCGCTACGACCTCGTCATCGCCCAGGAATTCGCGGCGCAGAACGACCTCGAGATCAAGCGCACCGCGCTGCAGCAGATCATCGGCAAGCCGTCCGGGGAACTGGCGCCCCTGCAGCCCGGATTGAAGCTGACGCCGCCCCAGCCCGCCGCCATCGAGCAATGGGTGGAAAGCGCCGAGAACCAGAACTTCGGCGTCATCGGGCAGCAGGTGGCGGTCGAGATCGCCAAGCGCGACATCAAGCGCAACCGCGCCGGCCATTACCCGACGGTCGACCTGGTGGCCAGCCGCAACCACTCCTACCAGGGCGCCAGCGCCACGGCGGCGGTGAGCGCGGCGGCCAACACCACGTCGGTCGGCGTGCAATGGGCCATTCCCATCTTCAACGGCTTTGCCGTCGACAGCCGGGTGCGCGAGTCGATCGCGCTGGAAGACAAATCCCGCGCCGACCTGGAAAATGCCCGACGGGTTGCCGCCCAGGCCGCCCGCCAGGCCTACCTCGGCGTGAACGCCGGCCTGGCGCAGGTCCGCGCGCTGGAAGCGGCGGAAGTGTCCAGCCAGTCCGCGCTCGAATCCAACCGCCTAGGCTACCAGGTGGGCGTGCGCATCAACATCGACGTCCTGAACGCGCAGCAGCAGTTGTTCACCACGAGGCGCGACCTCGCCAAGGCAAGGTATGACACGATCGTGAACGGCTTGCGCCTCAAGTCGGCGGCGGGCACCCTGAAGGAAAGCGATCTCACGCAGATCAATGCCCTGCTGAAGCATTGACGCGCTTGCGGGAATGGCGGCCGGCAAGGCCCGTCATTCCCGTTCCGCCAGCCTCTCCCGCAGCAGCACCGCGATCGCATCCGCCGGCCGCGGCTCCGCGAAGTAATATCCCTGCATCGTATCGCAGCCCGCCTCGCGCAGGAACCGGAGCTGGGCTTCGGTCTCCACGCCTTCCGCCACCACCGTCAGCCCCAGGCTGTGCGCCATCGCGATGATGGCCGTGGTGATCGCCTCGTCGTCGCCGTCTCCCGGAATGTCCCGCACGAAGGTGCGGTCGATCTTCACCTGGTCGATGGGAAAGCGCTTGAGATAGGCCATGGACGAATAGCCGGTGCCGAAGTCATCGATGGAGAGGCGGATGCCTTCCCGCTGCAAGCGATGCAGCAGTTCCACGTTGGCATGCACGTTTTCCATCAGCACGGTCTCGGTGATCTCGAGTTCGAGCTGTTGCGGCCGCATGCCGGCCTCGCGCAACGCCATCACCGTGTCATGCAGCATGTGCGGATCGCGCGCCTGGCGAGGCGAAAGATTGACGCAGACGTGGACGTCGCCCAGGCCGGCGTCGCGCCAGGCGGCGACCTGGCGGCAGGCCGTGTGCACCACCCAGCGGCCGATCGGCACGATCAGACCGCTCTCCTCCGCCACCGGGATGAATTCGGCGGGCGACACGAGGCCAAGCTCGGGATGCCGCCAGCGGAGCAGCGCTTCCAGGCCGACCAGGCGGCCATCGCGCAGGCTGACCTGGGGCTGGTAATGCAGGGTGAGCTCGCCGCGGTCCAGGGCCTTGCGCAGGTTGGTTTCGAGGGTCATGCGCTTTTGCGCCCGCTGGTTCAGGTCGGGGTGGAAGCGTTCGAAGGTGTTCTTGCCCTTGCCCTTGGCCTGGTACATCGCGGTGTCGGCATTGCGGGTCAGCGCCGCCATGTCCGCGCCGTCTTCCGGATAGGTGCTGATGCCGATGCTGCCCGATACGTAGATCTCGTGGCCATCGATCTCGAATGGCGTGGCCAAAGCATTGAGCAGCTTTTCCGCCACGGCATCGCCGTGGGCGGCATGCATGGCATCGATGATGATGGCGAATTCGTCGCCGCCGATGCGGCAGATCACGTCGCCGCTGCGCAGGATCTCCATCAGGCGGCGCGCCGCCGCCTTGAGCAGGTCGTCGCCGGTCTGGTGGCCCAGCGTGTCGTTGACGATCTTGAAGTTGTCGAGGTCGAGCAGCAGCAGGCCGACGCTGCCGCCGTTGAGGTCGATGGACCGCAGCGCCGTTTCCAGCCTGCCGTTGAAGGCGTGGCGGTTGGGCAAGCCCGTCACCGGGTCGATATGGGCCAGGTAATCGAGATGCGCCTCCGCCGTCTTGACCACCCGCCGCATCCTGCTCACCACGAGATAGGCGAGCGCCATGGCGCTCAGGGCGATGGACAGCGTCAGGCCGGCATGGCCGAGCAGGCGCGCATGGAGCTGGGCGAGGCTGGCCCGCACCGCCACAACGCCGATCGGTCCGTCATTGCCGATGATCCGGTGCGCAAGTTCGAGTTCCCGCCAGCCGAAGCGATAGCCGTCCTGGATCAGCCAGGCCGCGGGCATGGCGACCGGCTCGGCGCCGTCGCGCGCGAAGCTGGCGAGCGGCGCGCCCGAGAGCGTGAAGATGCCGGCTGCGCTGACGTTCGGCGATGCCGACAGGGCTTCCAGGGTTTCCTTGCTTGCCTGGCGGTCATGGAACATCAGCGCCGCGGTGCTGTTGTCGCCGATGATGCGCATCTGCACGCGCATGTCTTCCACCATCGCGCTGCGCAAGGACAGGAACTGGAGCAGGATCAGCAGCACGCTGGCGAACAGCAGGGCGGCGCCGGCGCTGGCAAGGTTGGCCACGGTCATCACGCGGTCGAGCCGCGGCGCGCGGGGAGAGGAATGGTTGTTCATTGGACGGAACGTGCAAGGCGAAGCAACTTGGAACTGAATGCCAGCCGCGACTGCTTCGCGAGCCGCGTGTCGATGTCGAAGACGACGCGGTTCGCGTCGCTGGACAAGGCGATCATCGCGCCGTCGCGCGAGACGTCTTCGTCATCGGAAATCGTCAGCACGCTGGCGCCGGCCAGGATCTTCCTGATCTGGGTCGCGCGGTCGCGGTCGAGCGCGCCCAGCACCACCACGTGGCAGCGTCGCGCACCGTCGACCGCGTTCAAGCCCTGGATCGCGATCCGCCGTCCCTTGACCTGCCGGTCCCTCAGGGCGAGCAGCGGCTGGCGCAGTGGGCTCGCCGGGTGGATGCAGATGTTCAGCGCGCCGTTCTCGTTCGCAATGTCCTGCGGCCATTCGGTGAAGACGGCGAAGTTGTACACGAACGCGGCTTTCAGGTCGTATTCCGGCACCGGTTGCGCCATGGCCTGCAGCGGCAGCAGCACCGCCAGCAGGATGATTCGCCAGACCGGATGAAGGATGTTCAAAATGCGTAGACCAGCTTGAGGCGCAGCTGGCGTCCCGGCTGGGGAAGCGCATCCTGCACGAATTCGGGTCCGGCCGGTTCCGCGATGCGCCGGTCGAACAGGTTGTAGGCGCTGGCGGTCAGCTCCAGTCCGCGCATGAGCTTCATGGCGGCCAGGGTGAGGTTGGCCTGCCAGGCGCCGCCGAGTTCGCCGCCCAGGGTGCGCCGGGGACCGGCGTAGCGCGCCTCGACGCCGGCGCGCCAGGCGTCGCCGAACAGCGGCCTGGTCCAGTTGAGCTTGGCCAGCCGCCGGGGCGCGTTGGTCGGCGCGGCGCCCGTCGCCTCGTCGCGCACCTGCTGCAGGCTGAAGCTGGCGCGCAGGCGGTCGCCCTGCTGCGACGCCCGCTCCACCTCGAGCTCGACGCCCTGCGCGGTCACGCTGTCGAGGTTGCGGAACACCAGCAGGCCGTCGGCGGGATCCTGGACCTGGCTGATCAGGTTGCTGACCTGGTTGCGGAACACCGATGCGGTCAGCCGGGTGTCGGTGGCAAGGTGCCGCTCCGCCACGAATTCCCAGGACCGGACGCGTTCCGGACGCAGTGCGGGATTGGCCTTCTGTCCTCCTTCCAGCAGGATCTGGTAATACAGCTCGTACGCGTTCGGCGCGCGGTACGCCGTGCCATACAAGGCTTTCAGCGTGGTCGCGGGGCTGGCCTTCCAGATGAGCCCCAGGCGGGGATTGGTCGTCCCGCCGGTGGCGGACAGCCGGTCGTGCCGCACGCCGGCGTTGAGCAGGAGATCCTCGCGCAGCGTGACTTCATCCTGCAGGTAGATTCCCTTGCGGCTGCCCGGGTTGTCGATGTCGAGGTGGCTCGCCGAGGCATCGTAGTTGAATTGCCGGCGCCGGACGTCGTCCTGCCATTCGACGCCCGCGACCAGCTTGTGCCGGTCGAAGCGCGTGGTCATGATCCTTGCCTCGGCGCCCTGCCAGCGCGCCCGCGACCCGTCGCGCTGCACGCTGCCATCGTAGACGTAATCGCCGTTGTAATCGTAGGCGCCGCCGAAGAGGCGTACGCTGACATCGGTATCGCCGGACACCGCGTGGCGGTAGCCGGCGTCGACCAGGGTCTGCGCATCGACGGTCCGCGAGCGCGGATCGTTGAAGTCCTGGACGAAGGACGCAGTGGGAACGGACTTGGTGCGCTCCACGTGCGCCAGCCTGAGGCTGAACGGCCCGGCGGACGTCTTCAGCAGCACGCTCTGGTAACGGTCGGCGTCCAGGCCGCGGACCAGGCCGCCGGGGTTCCCTGCCGATGCGAACTCGGCAAAGCGCAGGTCCTCGCCATTGGTGCGGAAATCGGTCGCGGAGATCAGCAGCTCGGCGCCGTTCTCGTCCCGCCAGCCGTAGCTGGCGCGCGCCGTGCGGGAGCCGTTGCTGCCGAGCGCGACCACCGCCTGCGCGCCCGGCATCGCGCGCGCGGACCGGGTCACGACATTGATCACGCCGAAGAAGGCATTGGCGCCATAGACCGACGACCCCGGCCCGGCCACGAACTCGACGCGCTCGATCAGGTCTACGTCGAGCAGGGCTTCGGTGCCGATGGAAGCCTGGTCGTAGATGGCTTCGTTGCTGCGGTTCCCGTCGATGAGCAGCAGGAAGCGGGAATTGTAGTCGCCGGGACGCTGGAAGCCCCGCGCCCCGAGATAGGTGTAGTTGCGGTCGTTGTTGATGTAGAGGCCGCGCATGCTCGCCAGGATGTCCGCCAGCGTGCGCCAGCCGAAGGCCTTGATGTCCTCGGCGGTCACGACCGATACCGCGGACGGGGCTTCGCTCAACTTCTGGGCGAAGCGCGACGCGCTGTAGACATCGAGCGTCAGCAGTTGCTCGATGGGAAGCTCGGCGAGGGACCCCGCGCCTTCCCGCCTTTCATCGCCCGCCGAGGCGGCTCCCATTCCCGTGGCCAGCATGCAGGCCAACGCCAGTGTGATCCTGGAAATTTTTTTCTGGCCAATTCGGTCCAGCTCCATATCGGCCGACTCCCCTGTCCGGCTTCCTTGCCTTGCCGCCGGAAGCCGTGTTGGCAACTTTGTTGCCTTTAATCAATATTTTAAGGTAGTGTAACCGAGGCGACGCTTTCCGGGTCAGGCATTGATTGTGCAGCGCAAAAGCCGCGTTCCGGAGAGTGAAAACACGGCCTGCAACATGTCTGTACAATACCGAGACAATTCGATAAGAAGACGCATTCAACGTCCGCTATTCTCAACAGATTTTGCATACCCCCCGGACCCATTCTCGAGCGTGATCATGCATTCATTCGTACGTGTAACCGGCATCGTGCCGGCATTGTCGGTATTGTCGTTGTCGGTTGCCGCTTCCCTCCTCGCCGGCTGCGGCGAAAAAAGCGCCAACGCGCAAACGCCGGCAGCGCCGCCGCCCGCTGAAGTGTCGGTCGTCACCGTGAAGCCGGAACGCCTCGTCATCAGCACCGAACTCCCCGGCCGGATCGAATCGCCGCGCATCGCGCAGGTACGCGCCCGCGTGCCGGGCATCGTGCAGCAGCGGGTCTTCCGCGAAGGCAGCGACGTCAAGGCCGGCGACGTCCTGTTCAAGATCGATCCCGCGCCCTACCAGGCAAACGTCAACAGCGCCCAGGCCACGCTCGCGAAGGCCGAGGCCAACCAGGCGCAGGCCAACCTCAAGGTGCAGCGCTACCAGCCGCTGGTGCAGACCAATGCCATCAGCAAGCAGGAATTCGATGAAGCCGGCACCGCCGCGAAGCAAGCCGCGGCCGATGTCGCCGCCGCCCGCGCGGCCCTGACGACGGCGCGCCTCAACCTCGGCTATGCCACAGTGACCGCGCCGATTTCCGGGCGCGTGGGCCGCGCCCAGGTCACCGAGGGCGCGCTGGTCGGCCAGGGCGAAGCCACGCCGCTGGCGACCGTGCAGCAGCTCAATCCGATCTACGTCACCATGACCCAGTCCAGCGCCGAGATGCTCAAGCTGCAGCGTTCCTTCTCCAGCGGCCAGCTCAAGAGCGTGGGCCGCGACCAGGCCAAGGTCACGCTCGTCACCGACGATGGCAAGGCATATGGCCCGCCCGGCAAGCTGCTGTTCTCCGACCTGACGGTCGACGAAAACACCGGCGCCGTCAGCCTGCGCGCCGAATTCCCCAATCCCGAGCGGTTGCTGCTCCCCGGCATGTACGCCCGCGCCCGCCTCGAACAGGCGGTGGACGAGCAAGCCATCACCGTGCCGCAGCAGGCCGTCAACCGCACGCCGGACGGCGCCTCGGTGCTCGTCGTCGGGCCGGACAACAAGGTCGCGCTGCGCCCGATCCAGACCGGGGCGGCGCAGGGCAACACCTGGATCGTCACCCAGGGCCTGAAGGCGGGCGAACAGGTCATCGTCGAAGGCTTGCAGAAGGTAAAGCCGGGCGCGCCGGTCAAGGCCGTGCCCTGGAAGAACGCCGCCGGCAACGCAGCGCCGACTCCGCAGGCGGGGCCCGGCCCGGCCCCGGCGCCCGCTCAATCGGGCCAATCCGGCCAGGCATCCCAGCCGGCAACGAAATCCTGAGGACACTCCGACATGGCACAGTTTTTCATTGACCGCCCGGTCTTCGCCTGGGTGGTCGCGCTATTCATCCTCCTCGCGGGGCTGATCTCGATACCGAAGCTGCCGGTGTCGCAGTATCCGACCATCGCGCCGCCTTCCATCGTGGTCACCGCCGTCTATCCCGGCGCGTCGGCCGCCACGCTCGACGAAAGCGTCACCAGCATCATCGAGCAGGAAATGAACGGCGCGGACGGCCTGCAGTACCTGGAATCGCAGAGCGAGGCCAATGGCCAGGCCCAGATCACCGTCACCTTCCAGCCCGGCACCAATCCCGACCTCGCGGCGGTGGACGTGCAGAACCGCCTCAAGCGGGTCGAGTCGCGCCTGCCCCAGGCCGTGATCCAGCAAGGCGTGCAGGTGAGCAAGGCGCGCAGCAACTTCCTGCTGTTCACCACGCTGTCGTCCACCGACGGCCGGCTCGACCCGGTGGCGCTGGGCGACTACCTGTCGCGCAACGTGCTCAATGAAATCAAGCGCGTGCCGGGCGTAGGCAATGCCACGCTGTTCGGCACCGAACGCGCCATGCGCATCTGGATCGATCCGGCGAAGCTGGTCGGCTTCAAGCTGACCCCCGGCGACGTGGCCACGGCCATCCGCAACCAGAACGCGCAGGTGGCATCCGGCACCCTGGGCGACCTGCCGAGCGGCGCAAACCAGCAGATCTCCGCGCCCATCGTGGTGCGGGGCCAGCTCAACACCGTCGAGGAATTCGAAAACATCGTCCTGCGCGCGGCGCAGGGCGGCGCCACCGTGCGGCTGCGCGACGTGGCCCGCGTGGAAATCGGCGGCCAGTCTTACTCCACCGCCGCCCGCCTAGACGGCAAGCCGACCTCGGCAATCGGCGTGCTGCTGTCGCCGACCGCCAACGCGCTCGAAACGGCGACCGCGGTCCGCGCCAAGATGAACGAGCTGTCGCGCTACTTCCCGGCCGGCGTGAAGTACGACATCCCCTACGACACCTCGCTGTTCGTCAAGATTTCCATCGAGGAAGTGGTCAAGACCCTGCTCGAGGCCGTGGTGCTGGTGTTCCTGGTGATGTACCTGTTCCTGCAAAACATCCGCTACACCCTCATTCCCACCATCGTCGTGCCGGTGGCCCTGATGGGCACGCTGGGCGCGATGCTGGCCTTCGGCTTTTCCATCAACGTGCTGACGATGTTCGGCATGGTGCTGGCGATCGGCATTCTGGTCGACGACGCCATCGTGGTGGTGGAAAACGTCGAGCGCATCATGAGCGAGGAAGGTTTGTCGCCGCGCGACGCCACCAAGAAGGCTATGGGCCAGATCACCGGCGCCATCATCGGCATCACGCTGGTGCTGGTGGCGGTGTTCATTCCGATGGCCTTCTTCGGCGGCGCGGTGGGCGCGATCTACCGCCAGTTCTCGCTGTCCATGGTGTCGTCCATGCTGTTCTCCGCGCTGATGGCGCTCTCGCTCACGCCGGCGCTGTGCGCGACCATCCTCAAGCCGGTCGAGGCCGGTCACCATCATGAAAAGGGCGGCTTCTTCGGCTGGTTTAACCGCGGCTTTTCAAGAACCTCGCGCCGCTACCAGGGACTGGTGGGACGCATCCTCGGCAAGGCAAGCCGCTACATGATCGTGTACGGCCTGATCGTGGCCTGCGTCGCCCTGCTCTACATGCGCCTGCCGACCTCCTTCCTGCCGAGCGAAGACCAGGGCTACATCATCACCAACGTGCAGCTGCCGCCCGGCGCGTCGGCCAACCGCACCGCCAGCGTGCTGTCCGACGTGGAAAACTATTACCTCAAGCAACCCAGCATCGAGCGTACCGTGGCGGTACGCGGCTTCAGCTTCTCGGGCAGCGGCCAGAACGCCGGCCTGGTGTTCACCCCGCTGAAGGACTGGAGCGAACGCGGCGCCGGCCAGGCCGCCGGCGACATCGTCGGCCGCGCCTTCGGCGCGCTGTCGCAGGTCAAGGATGCGATCATCTTCCCGGTGAACCCGCCGCCGATCCGCGAGCTGGGCAACGCCACCGGCTTCACCTTCCGCCTGCAGGACCGCGCCGGCCTCGGCCACGACGCCCTGCTCGCCGCGCGCAACCAGCTGCTCGGCATGGCCGGCAAGAGCCCGCTGCTCAAGGGAGTGCGTCCGGAAGGCCTGGAAGACACGCCCCAGCTCCAGCTCGACATCGACCGCGACAAGGCGGGCGCGTTGGGCGTTTCCTTCGCCGACGTTTCCGCCGTGCTCGGCAATGCCCTCGGCTCCAGCTACCTGAACGACTTCCCCAATCAGGGCCGCCAGCAGCGGGTGATCCTCCAGGCTGACGCGCCGAACCGGCTGCAACCGGAAGACCTGCTGAACCTGTACGTGCGCAACACCCAGGGCAACATGGTGCCGCTGTCCACCTTCGCGACTTCGCGCTGGGTGACCGGACCGGTGCAGCTCGTGCGCTACAACGGCTATCCGGCAATGCGCATCTCCGGCGAAGCCGCCACCGGCCGCAGCACCGGCGAAGCCATGGCCGAGATGGAAAAGCTCGCCAGCCAGCTGCCGCAAGGCTTCGGCTTCGAGTGGACCGCCGGCTCGCTGGAAGAAAAGACTTCCGGCTCGCAGGCCCCCGCCCTCTTCGCCCTGTCGCTGATCGCGGTGTTCCTGGTGCTGGCGGCGCTGTACGAAAGCACGTCCATCCCGATCTCGGTGCTGCTTGTGGTGCCGCTGGGCATCATCGGCGCCCTGCTCGGCGCCTTCCTGCGCGACATGCCGAACGACGTGTACTTCAAGGTCGGCCTGATCGCCATCATCGGCCTGTCGGCGAAGAACGCCATCCTGATCGTGGAATTCGCCAAGGACCTGCAGGCGCAAGGCATGGACGCCGTGGAAGCCACGCTGGAAGCCGTCCACCTGCGCTTCCGTCCCATCATCATGACCTCGCTGGCCTTCATCCTCGGCGTGCTGCCGCTGGTGATCGCCACCGGCGCCGGCTCCGCGAGCCAGCGCGCTATCGGCACCGGCGTGATGGGCGGCATGATCACCGCGACCGTGCTGGCGGTGATCCTGGTGCCGGTGTTCTACGTCGTGATCCGAAAAATCTTCAAGGGCAGCGAACGCCAGAAGCGCTTCCACGCCGAACATTCCCATGTCCAGCATTCGGACCTGCACCAACCGGGAGCGAGCCATGACTAAACTGATCCTGGCCGCGGCTGCCGCGGCCGTGCTGGGAGGCTGCTCCCTGGCGCCGGTGTACGAACGCCCGGCCGCGCCGGTGGCAAGCGCCTATCCCGTGGAATCGAAGGCGGGCGACGCCAGCGCGATCGCCTGGAAGAGCTTCTTCCCCGACGACCGGCTGCAAGCCCTGATTGCCGCCGCCCTGGAGAACAACCGCGACCTGCGCACCGCCGCCCTGCGCATCGAGGAAGCGCGGGCGCAGTACAACGTGCAGTCCGCCGACCTCCTGCCCAGCTTCAATGCCACCGCCGGCGGCTCCCGCGCCCGCACGCCGGGCGCGCTGTCGATCACGGGCAGCCCGGTGATTTCCAGCAGCTACCAGGTGGGTCTCAGCCTCGCCTCCTTCGAACTGGACTTCTTCGGCCGCGTGCGCAGTCTCAACAACGCGGCGCTAGCGCAGTTCCTGGCGACCGAGGAGGCCAGCCGGTCGGCGCGGATTTCCCTGGTGTCGGAAGTCGCCAAGGCCTATCTCGCCGAGCGCGCCTTCGACGAGCAGTTCGACCTGGCGCGCAAGACCCTGGAAGGCCGCGAGCAAGGCTACAAGCTTGCCAAGCAGCGCTTCGACGTAGGCGCATCCTCCGCCCTCGACCTGCAGCAGAACGACATCCTGGTGCAGACCGCGCGCGCCGCGCTGGCCACCCTCGCCCGCCAGCGCGCGCAGGCGGTCAACGCCCTGACCTTGCTCGTCGGCCGCCCGCTGGGCGACCTGCCGCAGGGACGCGGCCTGTCCGACCAGGGCATCGTCACGGAGATTCCAGCCGGCCTGCCTTCCGACCTGCTGGCGCGCCGCCCGGACATCCGTGCAGCGGAACAGCGGCTGGTCAGCGCCAACGCCAACATCGGCGCCGCCCGCGCCGCCTTCTTCCCGCGCATCTCGCTGACCGGCAGCATCGGCACGGCCAGCAATGCGCTGGACGGCTTGTTCGAGTCGGGCTCACGCGCCTGGACCTTCGCGCCCCAGCTCGTGCTGCCGGTGTTCGATGCCGGCCGCAACAGCGCGAACCTGAGCCTGGCCGAGGTCAGGAAGAACATCGCCGTGGCCGACTACGAAAAGACCATCCAGACCGCCTTCCGGGAAGTGTCGGATGCACTCACCGCCCGCTCGGCGCTGGAAGAGCAGATAGCTGCCCAGCAGGCGGTGCAGGATGCGCAGGCGGAACGGCTCAGGCTGGCCGACCTGCGCTACCAGAACGGCGTCGCGAGCTCGCTCGACGTGCTGGATGCCCAGCGTGAATTGTTCACCGCCCAGCAGTCCCTCATCCAGGCTCGGCAGCTTCGACTGACCAACGCGATCGACCTCTACCGCGCCCTCGGCGGCGGGATCCAGTAAGCAGTTGCTGAACCGGGTCCGCGCTTCGGCGCGGCCCGCGAAGGCAAATTGCGCGAACTCTCCGAACTGTCGGGAATGTTGACAGATTCGGACGGCAAGCTTTCCCTGCGGCGACATACCTCCGGCTTTTCAACGACTTAGCCTGCCGCCGGCCGGTGGCATGCCGGTTGCTAAACGAGGCTCTCCATTCCAACGATACCAAAGGGAGCCTTCATGAAATTCGCACCGAAATCCGCACTGCTGGCGCTCGCGCTTGCCGCATCCGTCTCGTCGGCCCACGCCTACGTCGTCACCTACAACGACTTTTCCAACACCACCGGCCTGACCATGGCGGGCAGCGCGGCGGTTGCCACGACCGCGGATGGCGCCGTCCTGCGCGTCACCCCTGCCACCGGCAACCAGAGCGGCGCCGCCTACAGCACGACCGCCGTGACGCTGGGCGTCAATTCCATCTTCAGCACCCAGTTCCAGTTCCGCATCACCGAGACCGGCGGCATCAATCCGGCCGACGGCTTCACCTTCGTGCTGGCCGCCAATCCCACCGGGCTGGGCAGCGGCGGCGGCGGCCTCGGCTATGCCGGCGTCGGCAACAGCGTGGCGGTCGAGTTCGATACCTTCAACAACGGAACCCTGGATGCCGACAGCAGCAACCACGTGGCGGTGGACGTCAACGGTTCACTGGCCAGCGCCGCGCTGAACAATGTCTACGGCCGCTCCACCTGCACCTTCAGCAGCGGCAGCAGCCATGCCGATCCGGGATGCCTGTCGAACGGCGACCTCTGGACGGCAAGCATTTCCTACGACGGCTCCGCCTTGACGGCCACCCTGCTCGACCCGGCGAAGGGCACCCTGTTCCAGGGCATCGGCAACTTCCCGATCGACATCGCCGCGGCCCTCGGCACCAACCAGGTGTATGTCGGTTTCACCTCGGGCACCGGGGCAGGCTACGCCAACCATGACATCGTGAACTGGCAGTTCTCCGACACGACCCAGCTTGCCCAGATTCCCGTGCCGGCCACCCTGCCGCTCCTCGGCATCGGGATGCTGGCCCTCGCCAGGACACGCCGCAAGTCGCAAGGGTCCGCGCCGGCTGCTTGAGGTCGCCGGGATTGCGATGAAGGCGATGATGATGATCGGCGCGCCGGCCCGATCGCGATGTCAGGGCAGGTGGCGCGCCCCGGGCGACTGATCGAGCAAGCCCCGCAGGACCTGCATGGTCCTCGCGGTGGCGCCGCGGTGCATGGTCGCGAACGCCGCCGCCTTGCTGCCCATCTGGAACCGCTCTTCGCCATGTCCCAGGAGATGCAGCGCGCGTTCCACCATCTCCGGCGCATCCTGCACCCGCATTGCCGCGCCGGCGGCGACGGCATCCTCGCTGACGGCGGCGAAGTTGAAGGTATGCGGTCCCAGCAGGACCGGCTTGCCGACGGCGCAGGCTTCGATGAGGTTCTGTCCGCCCAGTGGCAGGAGGCTGCCGCCGATATAGGCGAGGTCACAGGCGGCGTAGTAGGCGAACATCTCGCCCATGGAATCGCCGAGCAGCACCTGGGTGCCGGGCTCCAGCGGCGCGGCGCCGAGCCGGGAGCGGCGCGCCAGCGTCATGCCGCGGATGCCCGCCAGCGCCGCCACTTCGTCGAAACGCTGCGGATGCCTCGGTACGATGAGCAGCAAGGCATGACCCAGCCCGCGCGACTTCACCGCGTCGAGGATCAGGCTTTCCTCGCCTTCGCGGGTGCTGGCGCACAGCAGGACGGGCCGGGCGCCGACCTGGGCGCGCAGGGCTGCGCCGCGCTCTATCATGTCCTCGGGCGGCACCACGTCGAACTTCACGCTGCCGGTCACCACCACCTTGGGCGCCCCGAGCAGGCGGATGCGCGCGGCGTCGGCTTCCGTCTGCGCCGCGACGCAGGCAAGCTGGCGCGCCGCCGCCGTCATCAAGTCGGACAACTGCTGCGCCTTGCGCAGGGAACGTTCAGACAGCCTGGCGTTCACCAGGGCCACGGGTACGCCGGCTTGCGCACAGGCCGCCATCATGTTCGGCCAGACCTCGGTCTCCATGAGGATGCAGATGCGCGGCTGGAAGCGGCGCAGGAAACGCCGCACCATCCAGCCGGTGTCATAAGGCAGGTAACGCTGCAGCACCCGTTCGCCATGGCGCGCGAACAGCGACTTCCCGGTCGCGCGTCCGGTCGGCGTCATGTGGGTCAGCAGGATGGCGTGGGAGGGATAAGCCGCGAGCAGGGCCTCGACCAGGGGCTCGGCGGCGCGCGTCTCGCCGACCGACACCGCATGCAGCCAGATCAGGGGAGCCTGCGTGGACGGCGGCGGCGGAAAGCCGAGCCGCTCGCCGAGATGGGCGCGGTAGCCCGGCTCGCGCCGGCCGCGCCACCAGAGCCGTCCCATCACGGCCGGCAGGGCCAGCCACCACGCCAGGGAATACAGCAGGCGCATGAACGGCATCAGACCAGCGTCCGCCCGGTCAGGCGCGTGAGGATGGCGAGCGGGCTCGCATTGAAATCGTATTGGGCGGAGGCAGGCAGGTGCAGGGTCTGCTCCATCATGTATTGCCCCGACATCACCGCGTGCGCCGTCTGGTCCGAGAAGCAGACCCAGGCCGAGCCCGGCGGGAAAGGCATCTGCTCCTGCTCGCAGTCGCGCTGGTAGGCCATGTCGGACTTCATGCCGTCATGCAGTTGCAGCATGAGATGGTCGTATTCGCTGCGGAAGGACTTGGTGACGTGCAAGGCCTGCAGCGCCTTGGCCTGCCAGCGCGAATAGGGCTTGCTCTTCGGCAGGAAGCGCCGGGCAACCGTCTCGAAGGGTTCGCCGACGCGCCACACCCGCGGCGCGCCCTCGGGATTGACGTTGGTGAACACCCGCAGGATGCGCTCGCCGTAGTTGGGCCGCGATGGAAAGGCATCCACGTGCAGACGGCGATCGTCGGCGCGCCAGGACTGCGCCCTGTTTTCCACCTGCGAAGGACGGAAACTCGTGGGCGCGAGCCGCAACGACGGCGTGTAGGCCGGCAGCAGCGAATGGATCAGGCTCCGGGCCTGGTCGCGGAAGCGGCCGATCATCGCGGCCAGCGCGGCCTGGTCCGCCTCGTTGCCAAGGGCGCCCTTGAGCCTGCCCTGCGCGTCGAGGCTGATGTTGCGGGTCTTCGGGTCGCGGATCCCGGGCGTGAGAAAGCGGCGTTCCGCGCCGTCCAGTTCGAAGGCCAGGCGCGGAAAGTACAGGACCTTGCCGGCTTCCAGCGCGGCAATCCATTCCGGACGCGGATTGTCGATGCGCCAGCTTGCGCTATCGATCTCGATGATTTGCTTGTCCATGGCGGCTATTATGCCTCTTGTGAACCGGCGCCATTCAATCGAGCAGGCGCCGGATTGCCGCGCTGACGTCCTCGATGGAAGGCGGCGCGCCCTCGTCGCCGAGGTTGATGATGTTGCCGCTCCAGTTGCCCTCGGTTTTCCAGCGCGGCGAATCGCAATAGATTTCCACGGTCGGCCTGCGGTAGGCGGCGGCGATGTGGGTCAGCCCGGTATCGACGCCGATGGCGATCGCCGCGCGCTGGGCCAGCAGGACCGCTTCCATCATCGGCAGGCGCGGCAGCACGCGGGCGTTGCGCATGCCCGCCGCCAAATCCTGTGCCGCCAGTTTCTCTTGCGCATTGCCCCAGGGCAGGAGCACTGGCAGGCCGCGTGCATCCAGTT
The DNA here is from genome assembly GCF_010974945.1 of Noviherbaspirillum galbum. Taxonomy (GTDB): domain Bacteria; phylum Pseudomonadota; class Gammaproteobacteria; order Burkholderiales; family Burkholderiaceae_D; genus Noviherbaspirillum; species Noviherbaspirillum galbum. The sequence goes on from NZ_JAAIVB010000013.1 coordinate 134,753, forward strand.
GCTCCGCCGCTGCCAGCCAACCTTCCCTGCTCCAGCGCTTGGCATCGCGCGCGGTGCCATGGAAGAACACCGCATACGGCACCTCCGGAAGCCAAGCAGGAGCTGGCAAGAGTTGCGGCGGATCCATGTGGAATTCGGCGGGCCCATCGGCCGGATAGCCGAGCGCGGCGGCGGCCACCAGCCGCGCCCGGGCGACGGCATGGGTACGCGCACCGACCGGCACGCTCATCGTGTGGAAGATGCGCGAAATGCCTTCGTATCCCGAGCCTTCCGTGGCGTTCGCCAGCCCGACGCGCGCGCCTCCCGGCGCCAGCTTCGCCATCCGCATCACGAGGCCGGTCTTGAACAAGCCTTGGGTATCCAGCACCAGGTCGTAGGGCCGGGCTTGCAGGGCATCGCGGAAGAGGTTCATTTCCTGCCGCGTCGGTCCCGACAGCAGGCTCTTGCGCCAGCGCCGCAACGCGAACGGGATGATGTCGCGCACGCCGGGATGCAGGCGCACCAGCGGCACGTAAGCCTCTTCCACCACCCAGTCGATGCGGGCGTCGGGCCGGTGGCGCAGGATGTCCGTCACCATCGGCATGTTATGCACCACGTCGCCCAGCGACGAGACGCGCACGATCAGGATGTTCATGCCGCGACGCCGCTCTCACACATCAGGCAGGGATGCCGCATGCGCTTGCCGGCCATTCAGAACGGCAGCGCCGCATCGGGCTTGCTGGCGAGGATGGCGGCGCGGAACTCGGCCTGGATGCGCTGCAGCGCCGCCTCGTTTTCGCCCTCGAAACGCATCACCACCACCGGCGTGGTGTTCGACGAACGCGCCAGCCCGAAGCCGTCCGCATACTCCACCCGCAAGCCATCGATCGTCACCACTTCCTGCGCTCCCGGAAACTTCGCTTCCCGCCTCAGCTTCTCGATCAGCGCCACGTTCTCCCCTTCCGCCAGCTGCAGGTGCAGCTCCGGCGTGCTGGTGGCCTGCGGCAAGCCGTTGAGCACCGCCGTCGGGTCGGCTTCCTGCGTCAGCAGCTCCAGCAGCCGCGCCCCCGCGTACAGCCCGTCGTCGAAGCCGTACC
>NZ_JAAIVB010000014.1 GCF_010974945.1 Noviherbaspirillum galbum
TCCAGAAGAAGCTGGCGGACATGCAGACGGAGATCAGTCTGGGCTTGCAGGGCTGCCTGCGGCTGGGGCGGATGAAGGACGAGGGCACGGCGGCGGTGGCGATCACGTCGATGCTCAAGCGCAATTCATGTGGCAAGGCGCTGGAGGTAGCGCGGCTGGCGCGGGACATGCTGGGCGGGAACGGGATCTCGGACGAGTATGGCGTGATCCGGCACATGGTGAACCTGGAGGTGGTCAACACCTACGAGGGCACGCATGACATCCACGCCCTCATCCTCGGCCGCGAGCAGACCGGCATCGCCGCGTTCTGATCTACTCCAACAAAAGGCCGCCAGGCGCAAAACGCCTGGCGGCTTTTTCATGCAGCCGTTGAAGGCCCGGCTTCAGCTCAGAAGCTGTAGCCCACGCTTACGGTCATTACCACCGGGCGGAAATCGATGCGCGTGCGGCGCTCGATGCTGCCGGTCGTTGCCTTCAGGTCGCTCTTGACGTCCGCCGTGGCGACGGACCCGTTCAGCGACCAGCGGTCGGTGAGCTTGTAGTTCAGGCCCGCCTGCACCGCTAGGCCCCAGGAATCGCTCAGCTCGATCTTGGTCGGTCCACCGGAAGCGAGGTTGCCCGCGTCGGTGGACTTCGCGTCGTAGAAGCGCGTGAAGTTCAGGCCGACGCCGACGAAGGGACGGAAGCGGTTCGCCTCGTCGCCGAAGTTGTAGTTGATGAAGGCGGTCGGGCTGGCCTGCTTGACCTTCGACACCGTGCCGAAGGGCGCGAGCGTGCCGCGTCCCTTGACGTCATGCTGGGGCGGAATGCCGAGGATCAGGTCGAGGTCGAGGTTGGCGTTCAGGCGGCGGGTGTACGCGATCACCAGGGTATTGGCATCGTCCACCGTGATACCCGCCGGCTGCGGCGTGAGGAAGGCCGGGCCGTTGGTGGTGAAGTCGTCTGACTTGGAATGGATGCCGATGTGCGCCACGCCCAGGCGCAGGGTGTTTTGCGGAACGCTCTGGGCGCTGGCCGAGGCGGCCGACAGGACGGTGCCGGCGATGACGGCTGCGGCGGCGGCGATGTGCAGGGTGTTTTTCATGGTCTTGTCTCCTCGATTACAGGCCTGCTGCCAGCACGGACTGGAAGAATCCGCGCGCAGCCGCATTGCAGAACGGCGGAACCAGGGTGCCGTGGTAGGACGCGGCAACGGCGGTGGTCGGGTCCTGCTTGGCGGCGACCGCGGCGGCGATGGCCTGCTGCTTGGACTGGCCGAAGCCGACCTTCACCGCGGCGAACGGGTCAGCCGCGCTGGTCGGCGTGGAATCGACGTCAACCACCGTCAGCGCCGACGCCGGCATGCCATTGCCCAGGAAATAGGCTTGCGTGGCCTGGGTGCTGGCGAAGAACACGGTCGGATCGCCGTTGCCGCCGCACATCATGGTCGGCACGGCCGGCACATAGGTGCGCAGGTCGTTCTTCACGCCGGCCTTGCGGAATCCGTTCTGCGGCGTGCAGGTGAAGCCAGTCGCGGTCGGATTGCAGGGATTCGCCGCCGCGTCCGCCAGGTAGGCCGTGCGGTAGCTGGACTTGATCAGGTTGTTCGCACCGAAGAACGCGGCGAAGGCCGGCGAGGACGGGCCGGGCAGCGAATCGGCCGCGAACAGCGCGGTCTGCGGCAGCTTGCCGGTGGCGAACAGGTCATTGAAGGACAGCGTGCCGGGCAGCAGGGTTTCGATGCCGGTGGCGTACTTCGATTCGTAGATGTCGGATGGCGTGGTGTAGACGCCGCCATACGACTTCTGGAAGCTGGTGGTCAGCATCGGCAGGAAGACCGTGCCGCCCGCATTCGGGCTGCCGGCGAAGGTCGCATCGCCAAGCAATCCCAGCGCATACGGGCCAGACTGGCCTGCCAGCGCCGTGACCTTGAATTCGGACGCATACGACTTCTGCATCGCGCGCTGGGTCGCCATCGCCACGTGGCCGCCCTGGGAGTAGCCGGTGATGAACAGCTTGCCCGAATCGCTCGCGCCGATGACCGGGAAGGCCTTGCGCGCGGCGCGCAGGCTGTCGATCATGTCGTTCGCCTGCTGTTCGGCGTTGAGGTAGGGATGGTAGGGCAGCGAGGAAACGTCGTAGCCGGCATAGTTCGGCGCCACCACGATGAAGCCTTGCGCCGCATAGAAGGCGGCCACCAGCGATGCCTCGGCGTTGTCGCGCAGGTTCGCCATGTTGAAGGCCTTGTCGGTGGTGGTGCCGTGGGCGTACAGCACGACCGGGCGCGGTCCGCTGCAGGCGGCATCCGTGCCGGAGGGCACCATGATCGCGCCGGTGGCGTCGGTGGTTTCATTGGCGCCGCCGACGGTGCCGTATTTCATGTAGTAGGTGGAAATCGCGCACTTCGGCGTGCCGGTGAGCTGGGTCAGGCCGGGCTTGGCGGTGTCAAGCATCACCTTGAATGCCGCGGGGTCCAGCTTCGCGACGGCCGTGCCGTCGGCTTGCGGAATCGGGACGAGGTTCGGGGGGCTGGCGAACAGGCTGCCGCGCGCGAGTGTCGTGTCGATCGACGGGCCGCTGCTACCTCCTCCGCAGCCGGCGAGCAAAGCCACAGCGGCGAACGCCGCTGCCTGGGTGGTGTATTTCATGTGGTCTCCTCGGTTTTTAAAATAGAACGGGCGTGCCATTCTTGGAGGCTTAGTATGTCATCGAAGAGAGGGCTTGCAAAGGCAAAACGTGGCTGAAAACGGGGGGTGCTTTAGAGTTAATCCTCTAGGATTGGGGATGGGGTTGGGCGGCTTTCTTGATGCCGGGCACCGCTTTCGATATTTGCGCTTACCTCTGTCATCCCTGACTACGTCTGTCATCACCGCAAAGGCGGGAATCCCATTTCGGTTTCGTTTCATTCCAGTTCGTTACGGTCTTCTCTCCGGTAGACCGGTTGCCTCTCCCACTCCGTGGGGACTTGCCGGGGCTGGTCCCGGCGGCCCAGGTACTTTCTTTATCAGCAGATAAAGAAAGTACCCAAAGAAAGCTGCTCTCACCCCCATTTGCGAGCCACTCCGGGCGACCTCGTTCGATGGGTTGAAGGGATGCCGTCCTCCATCGGAGTAAGCACCTGGGAAGCATTCGATGACTCGACCTCCTGCCGTATCGGCATGGCGTTGGCCTGTCCCGACCACCGGGAGCACCCGTCTGCCTCACCGTACCGTAGCCGCCACCACGCTAACGCTGACCCGGTCCACATTGCCTCCGCCGTCGAACACCGTCACGTCATACCTGCCGGCGTGCGGGAATTCCAGTACTCGGCCGTTCCCCTTTCCTTGCGCCGCCACCAGGCTTCCGTTCACCGCCCAGTGCAAATCACCCCCCTGCGCACCGCGCACGTCGACCCGCGCGCGCGGCAGGTCCGCGCCGCGTGCCTGGCGGATCACCTCGCCGTCGCTCAGGCCGACGATGCGGATGCCTTCCGGGCGATAGGCTTGCTCGCATTCCTTCGCCCACCCCGGCGGCAGGGCGCGCCGGCGCAGGTCGGCGTCGAGCCAGGGTTCGAGCGAGGCCGGCCAGCGGGCGAGTTCATGGCGGTCGACGTCGCCGTGCGCGCACGCGGGCATGACGCGCATGCCGCTGGCGCGGTCGGTGAAATAGGTCAGCAGTTGCGCCCCGCCCCTTACCTTGTCGGCGAAGGTCGGCGGGGTGACGCCCTGGAGGGTCCAGGCGGTGCGCTGCACGGGGCAATGGCGCGGGTCGGTGCCTTGCGCGCGCATGCCTGTCGGCCAGCAGATCTTTTCCAGCGTCACGCCGGGCGGCGCGGGTTCGGGATTGGCGTTGCGTCCGCCGGGCAGCGCGGTAAAGATGTCGACCAGCAGCGGCGCGGCGACGTTCGCGCCGAAGAAGCCAGGATTGGGCGTGCCGTCGGGACGCCCCACCCAGACGCCGACGGTGTAGCGCTGGCTCACGCCGAAGGCCCAGGCATCGCGGAAGCCGAAGCTGGTGCCGGTTTTCCAGGCGATGCCCCGGTAGGCGCCCTGCCCTTCGACCGCCCTGCCCAGCGGCCCCCCGGTTTCGAGGATGTCGCGGATGATGAAGGCGGCGCCTTCGCTCATCATGCGCTGTTCGCGCACCGGCGCATCAGGGGTGAAGCGCGGCACGACGGCGAGGCCCTTGCGGGCGAGGGCGGCGTAGGCGCCGACCATGTTTTCGAGGCGCACGCCGGCGCCGCCCAGGATCACGCTCAGGTTGGGTTCGGCGCCGCGCGGAAAATCCAGCTTCAGCCCGCCGCGTCGCAGCATGGCGACGAAGCGCAGCGGACCGAGCTGGTCGAGCACTTCGACGGCGGGCACGTTGAGCGACTTGACCAGGGCTTCGGAGACGCTGACCGGGCCGTGGAAGGATTGCTGGAAATTGCCGGGCTGGTAGCCGCCGAAGCTTTGCGGGGTATCCGACAGCAGCGATTCGGAATGGATCATGCCTTCGTCGAGCGCGAAGCCGTACAGGAAGGGCTTGAGCGCGGAACCCGGGGAGCGCGAGGCGCGCACCATGTCGACATGGCTGAAGCGGTCCTTGTCGCCGAAGTCGGCGGAGCCGGCGTAGGCGAGCACCTCGTGGCTGGCATTGTCCATCACCATCGCCGCCAGCGACACGCGCGGCGGCAGGCCGCGGACCCGGTCGCCGAGCAGGTTTTCGACGGTCGCCTGGCTGGCGGCGTCGATGGTGCTGCGGATGCGGGTGCGGTCGCCGGCGGCGTCCGCCGTTTCTTTCAGGCGCTGCGCCAGCAGCGGCGCGAGCATGGGTTCGCGCAGGGTTTGCGCGACCACCGGTTCGCCGAGCGCCTCGCGGATGTCGGCATCGCTCCAGCGTCCCGCCATGCGCCGCAAGACCTTGTCGCGCGCTCCTTGCGCCTTCGCCGCGAATCGGTCGGGACGCAGCCGGGATGGCTGCTGGGGCAGCACCGTCAACAGCGCGGCCTCGGCGTGGCTGAGCCGCAGCGCAGGCTTGCCGAGGTAGGCGCGGCTGGCAGCCTCCACGCCTTCCAGCACGCCGCCCATGGGGGCGTAGTTGAGATACAGCGCCAGGATCTCGCGCTTGGAGTAATGGCACTCGATCTGCACCGCGCGCAGGATCTGCACCAGCTTGCCGCGCAGGGAGCGGGCCTGCGGGTCGAGGATGCGCGCCACCTGCATGGTGATGGTGGAGCCGCCGGACACGATGTGTCCCTGCGTGGCCCACTGCCCCGCCGCGCGCAGCAGCGCCAGCGGATTGACGCCGGGATGCCACCAGAATGCGCGGTCTTCGTAGCGGGTCAGCGCCTCGAGGTACAGGGGCGACACCTCTTCAAGCCGGACGGGATGGCGCCAGATGTGGTCCTTGTCCGGGAAGGCTCGGAGCGGCGTGCCGTCGCGCGCTTCCACCACCAGGGCGTAGGGCGAGTCGCGGCCGGGGGCAGGCAACGGGAACAGCCGGTCCAGCAGCAGCAGGCCGAGCAAGACGGCAAGCGGCAAGGCCCACCACGCGGCATGCCGCGGACGCACGCTGCTTGCCAGCGTCCGCAACCGCATCCGCCACTGGACTATGTCGAGGCGCATGGTCCGCGCTTACTTGCCTTCCGCCTTCTTCGGATCCCTGGCATTGGCTTCCGCCACGATCAGAGAATCGCTGCCGCCGGTCAGGCCGTACAGGTCAGGCCGGTACATGTCTTCCGCGTACAGCGGCGGCACCACGAACTTGCCCGGGGTGACGACCCGCGCCCGGTAGAACAGGTGCAGCACGTTGTAGTCCAGCCTCGCCGCGGCCACGAAGCGGTCGTCGCGGAACTCGACGTGCTGGATGCGGGCATCGCGCATCGCTTCCACCGGATTGACGCCGGCGATGGTCACCGCGCCCATCTGCTCGCCCTGCACGATGTTCTGGTTTTCGATTTCCAGTCCGGCGGGAATGCGGTCGACCACCATGCCGGTGCCGATCAGGGTCCTGGACTTGACGGTGACGTGCACCAGCACCGACTCGCCGACCTTCAGCGTGCGGTTGCCGATGGCGCTGCCATCCGGCGCATGCAGGCTGCGGCTGAGTTCGATCGGATCGTTGCGCGCCGCCGGCTGCTTGACCGGATTGCCGCCCATGGACAGCTCGACGTAGAGCTTTTCCTTCGAGGTGTTGGCGATCTTCAGGCCATTGACCAGTTCGCCGGCCGCGACCTCGCGGAAGTGGGTGGCGGTGCCGGAAACGTCTTCCTGCCTGGCACCGGCGATGGTGGCGGTCCATTTCTCCGTGGGAGCCTGGGTGTAGGCGCGGCCGACCAGGAACAGGGCCAGCTTTTCCTGGGTGCTGGTGTAGCGGTGGCTTTCCATTTCGCTGACCATGGTGTTGATCAGGCCGTCGCGCGCATCGAGCATGAGCTGGTGCCGCTCGAGCAATGCGTATGACAGGGCCGCGTCGCGCAGCGGGCTGCCGTAGTCCCACCACCAGTAGCCGCTGTCGCGCGGCTTGGTCACGCCTTCCTTCAAGGCGATCTCGCTTTTCTCGTGATCGCCCATCAGCTTGAGGGCGATGCCGAGCTGCACCAGGGCGAGGCCGGAGTGCGCCTGCTCGCGTGATTCGTAGAGCTGGCGCAAGGTGGCAAGCGGGACTTTCTTTTCGCGGGCGAGCACGTAGCCGCCGTAGGCCAGCACGCCGAAGCGGCGGTTGTTGGCCTGCTGGTCGCCCTGCCAGACGCCGCCCGGATTCGCCGCCTGCTTGGCGGGGATGCGCGACACGCCTTCCTGCAAGCCGCGCAGCAGGAAATCCATGGCCTTGCTGTACATCGCATCCGGCACGCCGAAGCCCTGCTCCCGCGCATCCTGCAGGAAGGCGGTGACATAGGCGGACAGCCAGTACTCATACTCCGACATGTTGCCCCACAGGCTGAAGCCGCCGTTGGGCGCCTGCATCGCGCCGAGGCGGGCCACGGCCTGGTCGAGCATTTCGACGCGCTTCTCGCGGCTGAAGGGCTTGAGGCCGAAGCGGCGCGCCGCGTCCTCGTCGATGAAGACATGCGGATAGGCGGTGCTGGTGGTTTGCTCGGCGCAGCCGTAGGGATAGGTGAGCAAACCCTGGATGGCGGACCGCACGTCGATCGGCGCCTTGTTTGATAGCGACAGGTGGGCGCTCACCGAGCCGCGGTGCAGGCCGGACAGCTCGGCATCCCTGATGTCCAGGGTCTCGCCGGGCTTGATGCTAAAGCGGCGGCTGATCTGCTGCTGCGGCGTGGGCGCCTGCACGGTCAGGCCGAACACGCGCTCAAGCTTGATCTGCTCGCCATTCACCTTGACGGTCACCGTATGCAGCCCCGGCACGCCCTTGGCCTCGACCGGGAAACGCAGCGTCTGTTTCTGCTGGTCCTTGAGCGTCAGGCTGCGTTCCGCGTCCTGGAAGGCGAGGCCTTCGCCGCCGCTGATGCCGACCTTGAGCTGCTTCGTCGCGCCGGACAGGTTGTGCAAGTCAAGCGCGACCATGGCGGTGTCGCCAAAGGACAGGAAGCGCGGCGTGGCGAGTTCCGCCACCAGCGGCGCGGCCACCGTCATCTCGGCATCCTTCGCGCCGAAGCGGTCCGGCGCGGCGACCACGGCCATCAGGCGCAGCGTGCCGTTGAAGTCGGGCAGGTTCAGTGTGATGTCCGCCTCGCCCTGCTCGTTGAGCTTCACCGGCCCGCTGAAGAGGTCGACCAGCTTCACTTTCTTGGGCAGGCTGCGTGTCGGCTTGGGCGTGTTGTCGCCGCCGAACTTCAGCTTGCCTTTCTGGCCCTGCATCTTTTCGATCAGGCGGCCATAGATGTCATGCTGGTCGGGGCCGTAGCGCAGCTTGCCGAAGAAGAAGCCGTGCGGGTCCGGCGAGGCGAAGCGGGTGATGTTGAGGATGCCCGCATCCACCGCCGACAAGGTAACGAAGGCTTGCTGCCCTTTCGCCGCCGGCGCCTTGACCCTGACCTTGACGCTGGTCTCGGGCAAGGCCTTCTGCGGCGCTTCCAGCGTGACATCGAGCTTGCGGTTGGCGCGATCGAGCGGCAGGTGGGCGATGCCCAGGGCGCGCGCCGGCGTCACGCGGTCGCCTTCGTTGCCCGGCCGCAGCACCAGCACGGTCACGTACAGGTCATGGCGCTTCCACTCCGGGTCGAGCGGGATGTCCAGCGCGGCGCTGTTGCCGGATACGCTGATGCGCCTGGTCCATAGCGTGCGGTCGCCTTCCACCGTCACCAGCGCCTCGCCGGCATGGGGCGGATTGATGGTGAGGTGCACGGTGTCGCCATCGCGGTAGGCCGCCTTGTCCAGCTTGAGGGCGACGCGGTCGGGCCGCACGCCCTGGCTTTCGTCGGTGCGGGCGCTCCAGCCAACGTAGAAGCGGTAGACCGTCTGCAGGTTGGTTTCCGGGTCCGTGATCTCGATGCGGTAGCGGCCATAGCGCACCGGCAGCCGCAGCTTGCCGCGCCCGCCTGCCGGCACGCTGACCGAGGAGGTGTCGACGAGTTCGTCGGTCTCGGTGAAGCCCGAGGTCCAGCCGCGCTGGTCCTCGAAACGCCAGTAGTATTCGCGGTTCTCGCGGAACAGCCGCACCGGCATGGATGCCGCGGGCTTGAGCTTGCCGTCCTTGTCGGCGCGCACCACCTCGAAGTCGGCCGGGCTGTTTTCCGGCGCGTAATCGCCGGTGAAGAGCGGACGGATGCCGACGATGACATCCGCCGGCCAGAGCACGCGCTCGATGCTGCGCACCACGGGGCGGCCGCCGGATTCGAGCAGGCTGACGGTGGCACGCACCGTGACCGGCGAACGCCGCTCGGCGACCGACGACAGGTCCACCGCGAGTTGTCCCTTGCCCTGCTCGTCCAGCGCTTGTTCCTCGAGTTCCTTGCGGCTCTTCAGGTCATCATCGTTGGCGTCGCCGAACTCGAAGCCAGGGAAGACTTTCGCCAGGGGATTCTTGTTGCGCTCGAACTGCGCCACCGCCAGCAGGCGATTGCCGGACGCCGGCGCGCCATACAGGTAGCTGCCGCCGACGTCCACGTCGAAGGCGTCGTCGGGAGACAGCAGCGCCTGCTTGCTGGCGAGATCGAGCTTCATGCGTTCCGGCAGGAATTCCTCGACGCCGAAACGGAAGCTCGTGCCAGGAACCTTGTCCGCCGGATCGTTGCGCAATTCCAGGGTCCAGAAGCCGGTGGGCGCGTCGGCGGGCAGGTCGATGCGCTTGAGGTAATAGCCCGGGAAGCGCTCGTCGGATTTCCAGGTGGCGGTGAACTGGCTCTTGCCGTCGGGGCGCTTGAGGACCGCCTGCACAGGCTGGGATGGGACGGGGCGTCCGTCGGCGTCGCGCGCCAGCACCGACAGGTCGAAGGTTTCGCCCGGCCGGTAGAGGTTGCGGCCCGAATAGGCGAACAGCCGCACCGGCTTGTAGGGCGCGCCGGTGATGTCGTATTCGCTGAGATCGAGCGCCGGTTCCTTCAAGGCAAGCAGGGACACCTGCTTGTCCTTGCGGGCGATGACCACCTTGGCATTCTTCGGCTGTTCCGGGAACACCGCGTGGCCTTCGCCATCGGTCTCGGCGCGGCCGAGCACCTTGCCCTGGTTGTCGAGCCAGCTCACCTCCACGCCCCGGATCGCGCGGCCGTCGGTCAGCGAGCTGACGAAGGCGTCGGCGCTCTTGCTGAACTGGCGCAGGTGCAGGCCGAGATCGCTGACATAGAAATAGGTCGCCTGGTAGTCGTAGCGGAAGCGGCCGGGCTGGCTCATCACCGCCACATAGACGCCGGGTTCCTGCAATTCCTTGATATCCTCGACGGGAATGTAGGTGACGCCGCGCTTGTTTTCCTTCTGCTCGGTCAGGAAGCGGCCGAGATACACGCTGTCGGTCATGTTGCGCAGGTCGTCGAGCTGGTAGAGCTGCACCGCGCCCTTCAGACTGCTGCGACGCCAGTCGTAGTCGGTGTCGACGTTCTCTTCCTCATCCTCGCCTTTCGGCTTGTTTTCCTGCTTCGGTTTGGCGCCGGCGATCACCCGGTCGAGGAAGCGTGGCAGCTGGTCGTTCTTCACCCTGAGGAACTGGACATCGACCTCCGGCACGTTGACCGTCACCACCGGCAGGCCGCCATTCTGCCGCGCCGGCAGCACCATGCCGTTGCTGGCGAAGTAGTAGGCCGGCGAGACGGGTGCGGTCAGCACCGAGTAACGCGATTCCTCCGCCAGCGTCTTGCCGCCCTTCGCGGGAAGGCCTACTTGTACCTGCACGACGTAGCGGGTCTCGGGCTTGATGTGGGGGAAGAACAGCAGGCGCGGATTGTCGCCCACTACCCAGGCACCCTGCACGATCTTGCCCTTCGCGATGTCGGTGTCCTCGGGCCTGGTGCTGACGACGTAGGCCTTGTTCCGGCCGGGACGCGGCGTGTCGTCATCGGCGTCCTGGTCGTCTTTCTTCGCGGGCGCGCCGGAGGACGGCATCTCATAGACGCGGATGAACTTGTCGTAGGAGGTGCGCGGGTCGAGCGGCAGGCTGAAGCTCAGGGCCAGGGCTGGCGCGCCGTCGAGGCTGCGGTCGGCGGCGTCGACGAGGGTGAAGCTGGCGTTGGGATCGGAGGAGGTGGAGTCCGATGCCTTGTTACGTTCGAACCACCAGAACGCCGCAGCCACAAGCAGGAAAACGAGTACAACAACACCGGCAATCTTCTTGCGCATGAACGGCCCCGATGGAAGAAAGACAATACCGCGTGATGTTATTTGCACGAAAGCAAATTGTCACGCAGTGTTGGTTCTTTATACGGCCCTAATTCATGCGAAAAGAGAATCCTTGGTTAAAGCGGCGGCAGCCTAAGATGTTGCATCCGTGGCCAGCAAGCGCGCGAGCACGCCCCTGCTGTCATGCGCCGCCCGACGCAAGCGGTCATTCACGCCAAGCCAGTTGACCTGCGCGGGTGGGGTCTCGATGAGAATGATAGCCGCCTGGCACGCATCCATCCCGCGCAATGCCGCGTAGAGACCGTAGGCATAGCCGGCGGGGTCCGACGGCAGCTTGCATGCCGCATCGGCGTCTCCCGCGGCATGCGGCAGGTAGCTGATCAAGGCCACGCGCTTGCCGGCGGCACGCAGGCCTTGCACGGTAGCGGTCAGTTCGGCGGAGGTGACCAGCGCAACCGGCGTGCGCGGCGCGTAGTGCGCTTCCAGCGTGCCGGAGGCGCGCGGCGCGGCGCTGTCAGGAAGAGTTGGGGTCTTGCCCAGCACGCGGGCGATGTCGTCCACGCTGACATGCCCGGGCCGCAGCAGCACCGGGCCGTGCGTCGCGATGCGCGACAGATCGATGATGGTGGATTCGATGCCGACCGTGCTCTGGCCGCCGTCGAGGATGGCGGCAACCGGGCTGCCTTGCCCTTCGCCGAATTCGTCGCGCACGTGTTGCGCGGTGGTCGGGCTGACGTGGCCGAAGCGGTTGGCGCTGGGCGCGGCGACGCCGCCCTTGCCGTTCTTGAATGCCGTCAGCATGGCCTGGGCCACCGGGTGCGCGGGGCAGCGCAGGCCGATGCTGTCCTGGCCGCCGGACACGGTATCCGGGATGTGCTCGGCGCGCTTGAGGATGAGTGTCAGCGGACCGGGCCAGAAGGCGTCGATGAGCGCCCGCGCTTCATGGGGAATGTCGCTGGCCCAGTGCGCGATGTCCGCATCCGGGGCGACGTGCACGATGACCGGATGATTCGACGGCCGGCCCTTGGCGGCATAGATCTTGTTCACCGCTGACGGATTCTCGGCATCCGCGCCGAGGCCGTAGACGGTCTCGGTGGGAAAGGCCACCAGCTCCCCCTGTTCCAGCAGGCGGGCGGCGCGGTCGATGGCGTCCTGGGTTACATCGTTCATGAGAGCATCAGAGCGGAATGCCGAGGATCGCGCAGGCTTGCCGCAGGCTGTCCTGCGCCTCTGCGAGCGTCGGCGCGACGAAGGTGACGTGGCCCATCTTGCGGCCGCGGCGCGGATCGTCCTTGCCGTAGAGGTGGAGGTTGGCGCCCGGCAGCGCCAGCACCGCGTCCCACGCGGGTTCGCGCGCGGCATTGCCCTCGCCTTCGAACCAGACGTCGCCCAGGATGTTGAGCATCACCGCCGGCGAATGCTGGCGCACGTCGCCCAGCGGCAGACGCGCCATGGCGCGGGCCTGCTGCGCGAACTGGCTGGTGACGCAGGCGTCGATGGTGTAGTGGCCGCTGTTGTGGGGACGCGGCGCCATTTCATTGACGACCAGCGAGCCGTCCTGCAGCACGAAGAATTCGATGCACAGCACGCCGACATAACCCAGGCGTTCGATCAGCACCAGCGCCGCGTCCTGCGCCTTGCGTGCGCATTCGGCGGTGACGTTCGGACCGGGCACGGTGGTGGTGAACAGGATGCCGTCGCGGTGCACGTTCTCGGCGATCGGATACACCACCGACGCGCCGTTATGGCCGCGCGCCGCCAGCACCGACACCTCGTAGGCCAGGGGCAGCATCTTTTCCAGCAGGCAGGTGACGTTGCCCATCTTCTCGAAGGCGGCGCGGACGTCCTCGCGCGTCTTCACGCGGACCTGTCCCTTGCCGTCGTAGCCCATGCGCACCGTCTTGAGGATGCCGGGCAGCAGGTCGTCGGCAATGTCCTCGATGTCTTGCAGCGAGGCGATGGTCTTGTGCGGCGCGGGCAGCACGCCCGACGCCTGCGCGTTGTCGGTGAAGAAGCGCTTTTCCTCGATGCGGCTCTGCGCGACCGACACGCAGGCAGCGTTCGGCGCGACGAAGCAGTGGTCGGCGAGGCGCGCCATGCTTTGCGCGGGGACGTTCTCGAATTCCGTCGTCACCGCGACGCATTGGCCGGCAAGTTCGCCCAAAGCTTGCTCATCGCCGTAGCCGGCGCAGATCAGGTGGTCGGCCGCGTGGCCGGCGGGGCAATCCTTGGCCGGTTCGAGCACCGCGACCTTGAAGCCCATCATCTGCGCGGCATGGACGAACATGCGGCCGAGCTGGCCGCCGCCCATCACGCCCAGCCAGGTGGGCGGCGTGGCGGAGGGAAGGAAGGCCGGGGTCTTGTCGCTCATGGTCCGGCTCACAGCGGCAGGGTCATGTCGAGCGCGGCCTGGGTCTGCTTCGCGCGGAAATCCTGCAGGCGCTGCGCCAGGGCCTCGTCGGTGGCGGCGAGGATGGCGATGGCGGTGAGCGCGGCATTGGCGGCGCCCGCCTCGCCGATGGCGAAGGTGGATACCGGCACGCCCTTGGGCATCTGCACGATGGAAAGCAGCGAGTCCTCGCCGCGCAGGTACTTGGAAGGCACCGGCACGCCGAGTACGGGAACGATGGTCTTGGCGGCGACCATGCCGGGCAGGTGGGCCGCGCCGCCCGCGCCGGCGATGATGGCGCGCAGGCCGCGCTGGCGGGCCGACTCGGCATAGGCGAACATCTGGTCGGGCATGCGGTGCGCGGAAATCACCTGCGCTTCATGCGGCACGCCGAAGTCCCTGAGCATGTTGACGGCGTGCTGCATCACGTCCCAGTCGGAGGACGATCCCATGATCACGCCGACCAGCGGCGCTCCCTTGCTCGCGTCGTTATTCGCCATGTCAGGCCTCCAGGGTCTTGCCCGTCAGGCGTTCGAGCGCCTCGCGGTATTTCGCGCCAGTCTTCGCGATCACGTCGGCGGGCAGGGCCGGCGCGGGCGCGGTCTTGTTCCAGTCGCTCAGGGTTTCGAGGTAGTCACGCACGAACTGCTTGTCGAAGGACGGCGGGGAGATGCCGGGCGCATAGGAGTCGGCGGGCCAGAAGCGCGAGGAATCGGCGGTCAGGACTTCGTCCATCAGGTGCAGCGTGCCGTTGTCGTCGAGGCCGAATTCGAACTTGGTGTCGGCGATGATGATGCCGCGCGTGGCGGCGTAGTCGGCGGCGGTCTGGTAGAGCTGGATGGCGACGTCGCGGATCTTGGCGGCGAGTTCGCGGCCGATGCGGCTTTCCATGTCGGCGAAGCTGATGTTTTCGTCGTGCTCGCCGAGGTCGGCCTTGGCGGCCGGGGTGAAGATGGGTTGGGCCAGCTTGTCGGCCTGGCGCAGGCCGGGTGGCAAGGCGATGCCGCAGATGGCGCCGGTGGCCTGGTAGTCCTTCCAGCCGGAACCGATGATGTAGCCGCGCACCACAGCTTCGACGAGGATGGGCTTGAGGCGCTTGGCCACCACGGAACGGCCCTTGACCTGGTCCACCTCGTTTGGCGCCACCACGCTCTCGGGCGTCACGCCAGTCAGGTGGTTCGGCACGATGTGGCCGAGCTTCTCGAACCAGAAGTCGCTCATCTGGTTCAGCACCATGCCCTTGCCGGGAATCGGCTCGTTCATGACCACGTCGAAGGCGGAGAGGCGATCGGTGGTGACGATGAGGATCTTGTCGTCGCCGACGGCGTAGTTGTCGCGCACCTTGCCGCGACCGAGCAGCGGCAGGGAATGGAGGGTGGACTGGTAGAGGCTGTTCATAGGGAGTTCCAAGAGATCCCTCCCCTCCAAGTCTGCGCTGGCCTCCCTCCCCTTCAAGGGGAGGGTTGGGGCGGGGATGGGTTTCCGGCGCGATCAAAGAAAGGCATTGATGGATCGAGACCTGCATGGACGTTGCCAGCGGACCGAATGCTGTTCTTTACCCGCGACCGAACCCCATCCCCACCACCGCCCTCCCCTTGAAGAGGAGGGAGCGAAGCCGGGCGCCCGTTGGAGGGCAAGGAGCATGGCAGGGAAATCCTGCCAAACCAAAAAACCAAACCGGCGGCGTGCATCGCACGTCGCCGGCTTTACTTGCTTTTCTTGCGAAGGCGGTATTTTACTGCACGATCTGCGACAGTTCACCCTTCTTGTACTTCTCGGCGATCTTTTCGAGGGGAATCGGCTTGATCTTGCCGGCCTGGCCCTCGCAGCCGAAGGCGATGAAGCGGGACTTGCAGATGACCTTGGCGGCTTCGCGGGCCGGCTTGAGGTATTCGCGCGGATCGAACTTGGAAGGGTTCTCGGCGAAGAAGCGGCGGATCGCGGCGGTCATTGCCAGGCGGATATCGGTGTCGATGTTGATCTTGCGCACGCCGTGCTTGATGCCTTCCTGGATTTCCTCGACCGGCACGCCATATGTTTCCTTCATGTCGCCGCCGAACTGGCGGATCTCGGCCAGCAGTTCCTGGGGCACGGAGGAAGAGCCGTGCATCACCAGGTGGGTGTTGGGGATGCGGGCGTGGATTTCCTTGATGCGTTCGATGGCGAGGATGTCGCCGGTGGGCTTGCGCGAGAACTTGTAGGCGCCGTGCGAGGTGCCGATGGCGATGGCCAGGGCGTCGCACTGGGTCAGCTTGACGAAGTCGGCGGCCTGGTTGACGTCGGTGAGCAGCTGCTCGCGGGTCATGGTGCCTTCCGCGCCGTGGCCGTCTTCCTTGTCGCCCTTCATGGTTTCCAGCGAGCCGAGCACGCCGAGTTCGGCCTCGACGGTGACGCCGATGGCATGCGAGAACTCGACCACCTTGCGCGAGACGTCGACGTTGTACTCGTAGCTGGCGACGGACTTGCCGTCTTCCATCAGGGAGCCGTCCATCATGACGGAGGTAAAGCCGGACTTGATGGCGGCCATGCAGACGGCCGGCGACTGGCCGTGGTCCTGGTGCATCACGACGGGGATGTGCGGATAGGCTTCCACCGCCGCTTCGATCAGGTGGCGCAGGAAGGCTTCGCCGGCGTACTTGCGGGCGCCTGCCGAGGCTTGCATGATGACCGGCGCGCCGGCTTCGTCGGCGGCCTGCATGATGGCGGTAACCTGCTCGAGGTTGTTGACGTTGAATGCCGGCAAGCCGTAGCCGTTTTCAGCGGCATGGTCCAGCAACTGGCGCATGGATACGAGAGGCATAGTGTTCTCCAGACAATAAAAACCGGTTCGAGTATTTCGTGTGAATGCGTGCGGGGGATCAGACCTCGCCCACTTTCATGATCTGCAAGGCATTGGTGCCACCCACCTGCCCCATCGGCTCGCCCCAGGTGACGACTATCATGTCACCTTTGTGCACCACGCCTTTGGCGAGCAGCAAATCCTGCGCGGCTTTGAGCACGGCTTCGCGGTCGGTCGAGTGCGCCAGCTCGAAGGTGCGCACGTTGCGGTAGAGCGCGGCCTTGCGCTGCGTGGCGAGCGAGGGCGTGAGGGCGTAGATGGGAATGTCGATGTTGTGGCGGCTCATCCACAGGGCGGTCGAGCCCGACTCGGTGAGCGCGGCGATCGCCTTCACCCGCAGGTGGTAGGCGGTGAACAGCGCGCCATAGGCGATCGACTGGTCGATGCGGGTGAAGGTGGCGTTGAGGAAGTCGGCGTCCAGCTTCACCACGTCGGATTTCTCGGCTTCAAGGCAGATTGCTGCCATGGCTTCGACGGTCTCGACCGGATACTTGCCGGCCGCCGTCTCGGCGGAGGTCATGACGGCGTCGGTGCCGTCGAGCACCGCGTTGGCCACGTCGGACACTTCGGCGCGCGTGGGCACCGCGTTGACGATCATGGATTCCATCATCTGCGTGGCGGTGATGGCGAGCTTGTTGGACGCGCGCGCCATCTTGATCATGCGCTTCTGCAGCGCCGGCACGGCGGCGTTGCCGACTTCCACCGCGAGGTCGCCGCGCGCCACCATGATGCCGTCCGACGCATCGAGGATGCCTTGCAATGCGGGAATGGCTTCGGCGCGCTCGATCTTGGCGATCATCTGCGCCTTGTGGCGCGTGCCTTCGCCGGCGATGTTGGCCAGCTGCCGGGCCATGATCATGTCGGTGGCGTTCTTGGGAAAGGACACGGCGACATAGTCCACCTTGATGCTCATCGCGGTCTTGATGTCTTCCATGTCCTTGGCGGTCAGCGCCGGCGCGGACAAGCCGCCGCCGAGGCGGTTGATGCCCTTGTTGTTGGACAGCTCGCCGCCGATCTTGACGGTGGTATGGATGGCATTGCCGGCGATGCGGTCGACGGTGAGAACGATCAGGCCGTCGTTCAGCAGCAGCACGTCGTTGGGCTTGAGGTCGCGCGGCAGGTCCTTGTAGTCGAGGCCAACCTGGGCCTGGTTGCCGAGTTCGCAATCGGCGTCGAGGATGAACTTGCTGCCGTTCTCGAGGAAGATCTTGCCGCTCTCGAACTTGCCGATGCGGATCTTGGGACCCTGCAGGTCGGCCATGATGGCGACTTCCCGACCGCACTTGGCCGCCGCTTCGCGGACCATGTCGGCGCGCGCGATGTGGTCTTCCGCCTTGCCGTGGGAAAAATTCAGGCGGACGACATCCACGCCGGCCTGGATCATGCGCACCAGGGTATCCGGGTCACTGGAAGCGGGACCGATGGTGGCGACGATCTTGGTGGCTCTGTGCATGTCGTTAAACCTTCACTTGCTGGTGAGGCAGGCTTGGCTGCGCCTGCCTGTGTGGCGGACGCGCGGTCCGCCGGGATGGATGGCGGCGTTCAGCCCGCGCGCTGCTGCAGGACTTCCACCGCGGGCAGGGTCTTTCCTTCCAGGAATTCGAGGAAGGCGCCGCCGCCGGTCGAGATGTAGCCGACCTTGTCCGCGATGTGGTACTTCGCGATCGCGGCCAGCGTATCGCCGCCGCCGGCGATGGAGAATGCCTTGGAACTGGCGATCGCCATGGCGAGGGTTTTCGTGCCTTCGCCGAACTGGTCGAACTCGAACACGCCGACCGGTCCGTTCCAGACCACGGTGCCGGCCTTGGCGATTTGCTCGGCCAGCTGCGCGGCGGTCCTGGGGCCGATGTCGAGGATCATGTCGTCGTCGGCGACATCCTTCACGTCCTTCACCGTCGCGGCGGCCGTCGCGGCAAACTCCTTGGCGCAGACCACGTCGACGGGAATGGGCACCGAGGCGCCGCGCTGGCTCAGCATGTCGATGATGGCCTTTGCTTCGTCGACCAGATCGGCTTCCGCCAGCGACTTGCCGATCTTGAGGCCGGCGGCCAGCATGAAGGTGTTGGCAATGCCGCCGCCGACGATGAGATTGTCGACCTTGTCAGCCAGCGACTTGAGGATGGTGAGCTTGGTGGAGACCTTGGAGCCGGCGACGATGGCCGCCAGCGGGCGGGCCGGCTGGCCCAGCGCCTTGCCCAGCGCGTCGAGCTCGGCTGCCAGCAGCGGACCGGCGCAGGCGACCGGGGCAAACTTGGCGATGCCGTGGGTGGTGGCTTCGGCGCGGTGCGCGGTGCCGAAAGCGTCGTTCACGTAGACGTCGCAGAGCTTCGCCATCTTCTGGGCAAGATCGTCGCTGTTCTTTTTCTCGCCCTTGTTGACGCGGCAGTTTTCCAGCAGCACGACCTGGCCGGGGGCGACATCGACGCCGTCCACCCAGTTCTGCCTGAGCTCGACCGGCTTGCCGAGCAGTTCGGACAGGCGCGCGGCGATCGGCGCCAGGGAATCCTCGGGCTTGAATTCGCCCTCGGTCGGACGGCCGAGGTGGGAAGTGACCATGACGGCGGCGCCGGCGGCCAGCGCCTGCTGGATGGCCGGGACCGAGGCGCGGATGCGGGTATCTTCGGTGATGTTGCCGGCATCATCCTGCGGCACGTTCAGGTCGGCGCGGATGAAGACGCGCTTTCCCTGGAGCTGGTTGCGGGCGATGAGATCACTGAGGCGATTGAATTGCATGGCTTGCATGGCGACCGGAATCCGTAGGGAATTCTTGAAAGAATGGAAAAACCGGTATTTTAACGCAGCGCTTCCGGCCCAAGCACCGTTTTATCGTTACATGATGACGCGGAGCAAAGTAAATAATGCCATTCCGGCAATGATGGTGCCGAGCAGGTGGCGGGTCGCCATGAAGAAGGCGGTGGCGCCGATGCCGGCCATCAGCTTGGGATTCATGACGGTCACCGCGAGGTGGCCGTTCGACAGCAGCAGGTCGGGCGCGACGATGGCGGCCAGCGCCGCGGCGGGCGCGTAGCGCAGCGCATGCTGCACCCGGGGCGGCATCTTCACGCGGTGGCCCAGCAGGAAGAACGAGCAGCGGGTGATGACGGTCGCCGCCAGCAGCAGAAAGATCGTGGTCCAGACTTCCGAGGCGCTCATGCTTCTTCCTTGCCCTTGTCGAGGAGGCTGTCGGCCGCCATGGCGGCGCCGATGCCGGCGAACACCGCCACCAGCAGGCCGAGGCGGTAAGGCAGGCCGGCGGCGGCGATCGCCGTGGCCGACGCGACCGCCACGCCCGCCAGCGCGGCGCGGTTGATGGTCAGGGGAATGGCGATGGCCAGCAGCGCCAGGGTGCCTGCGAAGCCGATGCCCCAGGATTCGGGAATCTGGCTGGCCAGCAGGATGCCGGCCACGGAACCGGCCTGCCATGCCACCCAGTTCGGGTAGCCGATGCCGGTGTAGAAGCCGACCTTGCCCTGGGTCTGGTGAATCGTCTCCGCCGGGAATCGCTGCGGAAACAGGCCCATGGTGATGTCGGCATTGAAATAACCGTGCCAGACCCGCTTGTACCAAGGCAGATGGGCGAAGTGGGGACTGACCGCGGCGGCGAAGATCAGGAAGCGCAGGTTGACCACCAGGGCGGTCAGGAACACCACCCAAACCGAGGCGTCGGCGGCGATCAGCGGCAGGGAAGCGAGTTGCGCCGAGCCGGCGAAGACGATGAATGTCATGCCGAGCGCCTGCCAGATCGTCAGGCCCGATTTCATCATTGCCATTCCGCTCACCATGCCCCAGGCGGCGATGCCGGGCATGGTGGCGACGCAGACGCGGAAACCTTCCCGGAAAGCGTGTCGTTCGATGGCAGCGGACGCCGCCATCGTTTCTGCATTGGTGTTGTTCATTTCTGCATGCGGGATGCCGCGCGGGTCCGGCGGCATCGGGATTGGGGAATGCGTTGTACGGCCATGCGATGCGCCACGCCGGATGCCGCGTGGCAGGAGAGATGGAACCAGCCGCTATTCTACCGGGCAAAGCCGAGCCTTGCCCGACGCCGCCCGCGCGGCTTTCTGCCCACCCCCGTTCTCCGTTAAAATGGAGGTTTTGCACAAATTTTTGGAGAGCCCACCATGTCCATGGCTGACCGCGACGGAAAAATCTGGAAAGACGGCGAACTGATCGACTGGCGCGATGCCACCGTGCACGTGCTGACGCATACGCTGCATTACGGCATGGGCGTGTTCGAAGGCGTCCGCGCCTACAAGACCGACAAGGGCACCGCCATCTTCCGTCTCAAGGAACATACCCAGCGGCTGTTCAACTCGGCCAAGATCTTCCAGCTGAACATTCCCTACGACATGGAAACCCTGATGCAGGCCCAGCTCCAGGTAGTGCGCGAGAACAAGCTGGAATCCTGCTACCTGCGTCCGCTGGTCTGGATCGGCTCCGAAAAGCTGGGCATCTCCGCCAAGGGCAACACCATCCACGTCGCCGTCGCCGCCTGGCCCTGGGGCGCCTACCTCGGCGAGGATGGCCTGGCCAAGGGCATCCGCGTCAAGACCTCGTCCTTCACCCGCCACCACGTGAACGTCTCGCTGGTGCGCGCCAAGGCCTGCGGCTACTACATCAATTCCATCCTTGCCAACCAGGAAGCGCTGGCCGACGGCTACGACGAGGCCCTGCTTCTCGACACCGAAGGCTATGTCTCGGAAGGCTCGGGCGAAAACGTCTTCGTCATCAAGAACGGCAAGATCTATACCCCCGACCTCGCTTCCTGCCTCGACGGCATCACCCGCGACGCGGTGCTGACCATGGCGCGCGACCTCGGCATTCCCGTCATCGAGAAGCGCATCACGCGCGACGAGGTGTACTGCTGCGACGAAGCCTTCTTCACCGGCACCGCCGCCGAGATCACGCCCATCCGCGAACTCGACAACCGCCAGATCGGCGAAGGCCGCCGCGGCCCCATCACCGAGAAGCTGCAGACGCTGTTCTTCGACGTCGTCGCAGGACGCGCGCCGCAGTACCAGCACTGGCTGACCCTGGTTTGATCGATCCCGGAGCATCATTCAGCATCACGTAGGATTTCGCAGCACTCACACGCACCATGACCCAAGCAAGAGAACCCATGAGCCACGTCGAACTCGACGGCCACGACCTGCCGGCATACTGCCCCAATCCCCAGATGCCGATCTGGTCTTCCCATCCCCGCGTCTACCTTCCGCTGGAGAAGGACGGCGAGGGCAAGTGCCCGTACTGCGGCACGGTGTACAAGCTGAAGCCGGGCGCGGTGGTCAAGGGGCATTGACGCGCCGGCGCCCTGCCCTGCATTCCGCCCCGCCGGCCTGCCCGGCGGGGCGCTCCCCGTCGCCTCACCCGTAATTCTTTCGGCCTTTTCCCCGGGCTTGTCCGCCAGCCGCGGCCGACCCCGGAAAGGGCGCAGACCATCATGACAAGTCCGGCCTCCGGCAGCCCGCCGTCCGAACGCGCCGTCCTCGTTTTCTCGACGGTCCTGTTCCTCATTCCCGCCCTCGCGCTGACCACGCGCGTCGGCATCACGCTGGCCGAACTGGCCGTCCTCGCGGGCAGCCTGTGGTACGGCAAGCGGCTCTGGCGTGAGCGCCATGCCCTGTTCGGCCCTGCGCGCGGAATGATGCTGGCCATCGTGGCGCACGTCGTCCTGGCCATCCTGTCGCTCATCCTCAGCGGCATGGATCCCCGTTTTCTCGAAAATCCGCTGAGAGCCTTGCTGATGCTGCCACTGGTCGGGCTGGTGGCGATCGGCCGCCCCAAGAGCGACTGGTTCTGGTACGGCCTGTTCGTTGGCACCATTGGCGCCGCGCTGCTGGCGGCCTACCAGCGCTTCGGCCTGCATGTCGACCGCGCCGAAGGCTTCCACATGGCGATCACCTTCGGCGACACCGCCATGGCGATGGCGCTCATGTCGCTCGCAGGCGTGGCGCGCTTCGCCGGCACGCGCCTCGCGCTGCTGCCGCTGCTCGCCTTCGTGGCGGGCGTCGTGGCGTCCATCCTGTCGGGCACGCGCGGCGGCTGGATGGCGCTGGTCCTGTCCTTCATTCCGCTGGTCAGCCACGGGCGCCACGCGATCGGCAGGCGGGTCATCGCCTTCGGCCTCGCGGGCATCTTCCTGCTGGCGGGCGCCAGCCTGTTCCCCGAGCTGGGCGTGCGCAAGCGCTTCGAGGCCATCGCCACCGACATGACCGAATACCGCTCGGGCAACTCCAACACCTCGATCGGCCTGCGCTTCGAGAACTGGAAAGGCGGCGTGATGATCTTCAAGGAACATCCGCTGACCGGCATCGGGCGCGCCAACTACGAGCGCGGCATCAACGAGCTGGTGGCGCGCGGCGTCCTGCCCCCGGAAACCGCCGGACTGCGGCACGCGCACAACGAGCTGCTCAATGCCTTCGCCACCCAAGGCATCATCGGCGGCCTGTCCATGATCTTCCTCTATGCCGCGCCCTTCGCCTTCTTCACCCGGCGCCTGCGGCACGACCCGGATTGCCGGCCTGTCGCGCTGGCCGGCCTGCTGCTGGTGCTGTCCTACATCGACTTCGGCCTGACCCAGGTGCTGTTCGTGCACCATATCGGCTCGGCCTTCTACATCATCATGACCAGCGTGCTGGCGGGGCTGTGCATCAATAGCGGACGATTGCGCTGACATGCCAGCCGGATGGCCTGAACGATTCGTCACGCCGGTATTGCGCCCGCCGTTTTCCAGCCCGATCCCGCTGGATCCGGGCCCGGTGCGGGACAAGCCCTGGCCCAGCCTGGCATGGCGCCGCCTGCGCCCCGGCCTGGGCCTGGCCATGCATGGGCAGCATCGCCTGCAGCGGCCATTCATCGAACGCGGCATGCGGCGCCTGCTGTGGATCTGCAAGGGCGTGCCGCAGATCGGCGACTCGCTCATGGACCTGTCGAGCCGCGTCATGCTGGCGGCGCGCGGCCACCGTGTCGACCTGTGCACCGAGGCGCACCTCGCCGAGCTGTACCGCTCGGACGACGTGTTCCGGCGCTGCGTCAGCGACGCTTCCGCCCTGTCGCCCGCCGACTATGACCTCGTCATCCTCGACTCCTTCAAGCGGCGCTGCCTCGACGACAAGTTCCGGCATTTTTCCCGCCTGCCCTGGGTCACCATGCGCGGCTATTTCGCCGGCCCGGAATTCAACCGCACCCTGTTCAGCTTCTTCCGCATGAACCAGTTGCTGGAAACCGGCTGGAGCGATGCCGAGGTGCATGCCCGCGCGCTGCCGCATCTTCTCTCCTCGCCGCAGGACCGCGCGGCCATCGATGAACTGGCGATGCCACCCGGCGTGGTCGCCTTCGCCATCGGCGGCGCCGCGCCTGGCAGGACCTATGCGCATTGGGACGAGGTGGTGCCGGCGCTGCTGCGGCGCCAGTCCGACCTGAAGGTCGTCCTGCTCGGCGCGCGCAACGCGGCCGGCATGCGCGATGCCATCCTGCGGGCCTGCCCCGGCCAGGCATGGCGCCTCATCGACCTCGTCGACCGCTGCACGCTGGCGCAAAGCTTCGAGGCGCTGCGCCGCTGCCGGCTGGCGGTCGCGGCGGACGGCGGCCTGCTGCACCTCGCGAACGCCGCCGGCATTCCCACGGTGTCCCTGTTCGACCGCCACATCTCGCCGGCGTTGCGCCTGACCGCCGCGAACCGCTCGATTCCCTTGCAGTCGGCCGGCGACATGAGCGCCATCCCGCCCATGGACGTGCTGCATTGTGTCGAGCAGGCAATCGCCCGCGAACGCATCGCGTGAAGACCTGCGCGAGCAGTTACAATGTTCGTTTGGTCCGGCCCGCGTGGCCGGCCGGCAATCTGACCTCCCCCTGACCATGTCAAACATCAGCAAGATCCTCGAAACCGCGGAAGACACGGAAGCGGCGTTCTACGATGCCATCAGCCGTGCCGACGTCGAAGGCGTCATGTCGCTGTGGGCGGACGACGATGAGATCGTCTGCATTCATCCGGGGGCGCCGCGCCTGATCGGCCATGCTTCCATCCGCGCCGCCTGGGAATCGATCTTCGAACAGGGCGGCGTGCAGATCCGCCCGGTGCAGGTGCATGTCTCCCAGAACATGAGCACCGCCGTGCACAACATCATCGAGGAAGTCCACCGCCCGGTATCGCGCAAGCCCGATATCCACATCCTCGCCACCAACGTCTACATGAAGACCCCGCAGGGCTGGCGCATCGTGTCGCACCATGCCTCGGTGGTGCCCGGCGAGGCGCCGCCGGACGTGCCGGTCGCCAACCTGCTGCATTGACCCTGCCCGCCGGGGCCATCCCGCGAAGGACGGCACGGCGGATTGCGCTGCCGCAAGCCGCCGTGGCGCCGAATGACGATGATGACACCATGAAATACGCAGCACCTTCCTGGCTGCCCGGCGGCCACCTGCAAACCATTTATCCGGCGACCATGATCGCGAAGCCGCCGGTAAGGTACCGGCGCGAGCGCTGGACGACGCCCGACGCCGACTTCATCGACGTCGATTTCGTCGACGGCGCGCCGGGCAAGCCCTTCGTGGTGCTATTCCACGGCCTCGAAGGCTCGTCCGACAGCCACTACGCGCGCTCCCTCATGGCACGCATCCAGGCACTCGGATGGTCGGGCGCGGTGCCGCATTTCCGCGGGTGCTCCGGCGAACTCAACCATGGGCCCCGCTTCTATCATTCCGGCGATGCCCGGGAGGTCGACTGGATCGTGCGCCGGCTGAAGCAACAGGCCGACCAGCGCGCGCCGGATGCGCGGCCGGGCAAATTCTTCACCGCCGGCGTGTCGCTCGGCGGCAACGCGCTGCTGCGCTGGCTCGGCGAATCCGGCCAGGGCGCCGGCTTCGTCGATGCCGCCTGCGCGGTCTCCGCGCCGCTGGACCTCGCCGGCGGCGGCGCTGCCCTCTCGCGCGGGTTCAACATGATCTACACCCGGATGTTCCTGCAGACGCTCAAGCCCAAGTGCCTGAAAAAGCTGGCGCAGCATCCCGGCCTGTTCGACCGCGACGCCATGCTGCGCAGCCGCAACCTCTACGAGTTCGACAACGCGGTGACCGCGCCCCTGCATGGCTTCCGCGATACCGACGACTACTGGCACCGCGCCAGCGCCAAGCATGTGCTGCACGACATCCGGGTGCCGACGCTGGTGCTCAACGCCAGGAACGACCCCTTCCTTCCGGCACGCTACCTGCCCGATGCCGCTGCGCCTTGCGTCACTCTGGACTATCCTGAACAGGGAGGCCATGTCGGCTTCGCGGTCGGCGCCCCGCGCGGCCGCCTCGACTGGCTTCCGGCGCGCATGCTGCATTTCCTGGAATCCGCTTCATCCCGGACGGCTGGCAACGCCTCGCCCCTGGTTCATGTTTTTGAATGATGGGAAGACACCATGGATGACATCGTCAAGCAAGCCATGGCCAAATGGCCTAACGTTCCCCACTGCTATGGCTGGCTCGCGCTCGATGCCCGCGGCAACTGGCGCATGCGCGACGAACGCGCCCAGTCCCAGGGCCTGTCCGGCGACCGCATCGCCAACGCCGCGCTGCTCGCCTTCATCCACCGCAACTACACCCATGACGACCAGGGACGCTGGTATTTCCAGAACGGCCCGCAGCGGGTGTACGTGAACCTCGAGGCCACGCCCTACATCGCCAGGACCGATCCGTCGGCCGGCTTCCTGCTGCAGACCGGCCAGGCGCTCGGCCCGCTCGACGCCGCGTGGCTGACCGACGACGGACGGCTGCTGCTGCGCAGCGGCGACATGGTGGCGCTGGTGGACGACCGGGACACGGCGCAGTGCCTGGCGAAGGTAAGGCTCAACGGCGCCGCGGCGAGCGATGATGACATCCTGGCCTGGCTGGGCGATCCCGGGTTCGCGGGGGAAATGATGTTCGAGCACGACGGCAAGTCGGTGGCGCTCGGGCGGATGGCGCGAGCGGACATTGCGGGGTGTTTCGGGTTCGTGGCTGCGCCGGCGGGGGAGTGATCCGGGCGGATTTCCGTCATTTCCGCGCTGGCGGGAATCCCACTGTGCGCTTCTCCGGACGACCGAAATGGGATCCCCGCCTTCGCGGGGATGACGGAGGGTTGCAGGAATGCCTGCGAACAGCCCCTCCCCTCAAAGCTTCTCCTTCTGCCCTTCCTTCATCTGATCCCGCCACTGCGCCTTCCAATCCCGCTCCCGCGCATCGATCAGCGACTGATCATAAAACGACGCATCCGGCGCCCGCCGCGCAATCCCGAGCTGATCCATCGCCGCCGGCAACGCGCCATTCAATGCATACGATTCCGCCAGCGCGAGATGCTGCAGCGCCTGCTTGCCCTGCGCCGCGTAGGCCTTGGCAAGCTGGTCCTGCAATTGGGGTTCCTGGCGGTAGAGCTGGGCCTGGTCGCGCAGGTAGGCGACCGCGTCGTCGAGCCTGCCGGCGGCGATCAGGCTGTCGGCGTACTGGCGCGCGATGCCGCGCGACAGCGGAAACTTGGCGCGCGCGGCGTCGGCTTCCTTGAGCGCATCGGCAGCCTTGCCCTGCGCCAGCTTGATGTCGATGGCGAGGTTGGTGAAGTTGACGTTCTGGATCGGCGCGGCGGGGCCCTGCGTGGCGGCGACGGCCTGCTGCAGCAGTTCCTGCGCCTTGTCGGGATTGCCTTGCTTGAGCGCGGCGAACGCCAGGCCATATTTGGCGGCGGCGAGCTGGTTGCGCGTCTTGCCCTGGGCCTGCATGTCGAGGGCGCCGACCGCATCGAGCAAGCCTTGCGGGGTGAGATCCTGCAGCACGCGGACACGCGCCCGGATGAGATGAAAGTCCAGGCTGTCCGCGCGCTGGCGGTAACGCATGTCGCGCGTGCGCGCCTGGATGTCGGCGATGCGCTCCGTCGTCAGCGGGTGGGAACGCAGGTAGGCCGGGGCGGAATCGTTGTAGGCGCGGGTCGCGGTCTGCAGGCGGCCGAAGAAGGACACCATGCCCGAGGTATCGAAGCCGGCTTCCTTCATGATCGACAGGCCGACGCGGTCGGCCTCGCGCTCGGCGTCGCGGCTGAAGTTGAGCTGGCGCTGGATCGCCATGCCCTGTCCGCCCATGAGCAGGGCGGTAGAAGCATCGGGGCTGCTGCGTGCGGCGAGCGCGGCGAGCACCAGCGAGGCCAGCGGGATCAGCGCGTCCTGGCGCTGCTTGCCGAGCATGCGGGCGATGTGCCGCTGGGAGACGTGGCCGATCTCGTGCGCCAGCACCGAGGCCAGTTCCGATTCGTTCTGCGCCGCCAGCAGAAGCGCGGAATGCACGCCGATGAAGCCGCCCGGCAGGGCGAAGGCATTGATCATCGGGTCGCGTACCGCGAAAAAGAAAAAGTCATAGCCCGCTTCGCCCCGGGCTTCGGGAAAGGCGGACAGCAGCGTGCCGCCGAAGGTGTTGAGATATTCGATGACCGGCGCGTCGTCGAGGTAGTCGCGGTCGCGCCGGATCTCGCGGATGATCTGTTCGCCAAGCTTGCGCTCCATGAGGGGCGACAACTCTTCGCGCTCGGTATCGCCCAGGCTCGGCAGGTTTTGCGCGGGCGCGGAGGTTGTCGTTGCCGCAAGCGGCAGCCCGATCAGGATTGCCAATGCGGCAGCACGTGCCGCGCGCGGCAGGCCGGGAAAAGAGAGGGAGGAAAGTGGAAGTTTCACGGTGCTATGATACCGCCACTTCGGCCACGATCAAGACCAGTCAACGTCTGTTACCCATGAGCAAAACCACCTCCTCGCACGCATCCGCATCCAGCGCGGCAAGCACCTCCCAAGGCACGTCATCGGCCAGCGCGAGCAGCGGCGCCGGCGTTTCCTCCACGGGCCTGACCCACTTCGATGCGGGCGGCCAGGCCCACATGGTGGACGTCGGCGCCAAGGACGAAACCCATCGCGTCGCCGTCGCCAGCGGCGTGATCCGCATGCTGCCCGCGACCCTGGCGATCATCGAGTCCGGCACGGCAAAGAAGGGGGACGTGCTCGGCATCGCGCGCATCGCCGCGATCATGGCGGCGAAGAAGACCAGCGACCTGATACCGCTTTGCCATCCGCTCGCGCTGACCCGCGTGGCGGTGGATTTCGATATCGACCGCGAGGCCTCCGCCATCGCCTGCAGCGCGCGCGTCGAGACCCATGGCAAGACCGGCGTGGAAATGGAGGCGCTGACCGCCGTGCAGGTAGGCTTGCTGACCATCTACGACATGTGCAAGGCGGTCGACCGCGGCATGACGATGACGGATGTGCGCGTGCGCGAGAAACAGGGCGGCAAGTCGGGGACCTGGTCGGCGGATTGATTCTGGCGCTTTGCCGCCGGCGCGGTTCAGGGCCGGCGGTTCAGGACATCCAGCCGCGCAGGCGTTCGAGCAGGCCGTTGCGCCCGCCATCGTTGGCATCGGCCGAGGATGTTGCCTGGCGGAACAGGATGACGGAGATGTTGTCATTTCCGCCTTGGCGATTCGCTTCATCCACCAGGATGCCGCAGGTCGCATCCAGATCGGTGCCATGCTGCTTCAGGATGGCGAGGATGGCGTTGTCGTCCAGCATGTCGGACAAGCCGTCGGAACACAGCAGGTAGAGATCGCCCGCCTGCATGGCGTGCACATGCACTTCCGCTTCCATCATGCTGTCGACGCCGACGGCGCGCGTGACGAGGTTGCGGTTGGCGGCATAGCGGGCCTGTTCAACGGTGAGCAGGCCGGCATCGATTTGTTCCTGGAGCAGGGAATGGTCCCGGGTGAGCTGCAGCAGGTTGTCGCTGCGCAGCCGGTAGGCGCGGGAATCGCCGACGTGGGCGATGGTGAGGTTGCCCGGCTGCACCACCGCCACCACCAGCGTGGTCCCCATGCCGGCGTAGGCCGGCGTGGCGCGCGCTGCGGCGAGGATGGCATCGTTGGCCGAGCGGACGGCGCTTGCCAGCATCTCCGGCGTCAGCCCGTCCGGCGGATTGGCGTCATGGGCATCGCGCAGGCTGCGCACCGCGCTCTCGATGGCGATCCGGCTCGCCACTTCGCCCGCCTCGTATCCCCCCATGCCATCGGCCAGCACGACCACGCCGATGTCCGCTTCGACCGCGACTGCATCCTCGTTCTGCGAGCGAACGAGGCCGGTATCGGTCTTGGCGGCGAATTCGAGATTGACGGGCATGCAATGATTATACGGCGTTACGGCGGCGCTTCGATGCGCTTGCGCATGCCTTCTTGCAAAGGCCGGAAATCAGCCCTCGCCCTCCCCGTCCTTGTCTTGGCGCCGGGCAAGCCAGCCGCCAAGAATGATGACGGCGACGGCGCCTGCCAGCGAGGCGAGGTCGAGGTGCCAGCCGGTGCCGGGAATGACGAGGTCCGGAATCGTGATGCGTCCTTCCATCCAGCGCACGACCGCGGCATCGGAAAAGATCATGCCGCCCGCGAGGTAGCCGAGCAACCCTGCGCCGAAGGTCACCACCAGCGGGAAGCGCTCCATCAGCTTGAGCACCAGCGTGCTGCCCCACACGATGATGGGAATGCTGACCAGGATGCCGAAGGCGACCAGCATGAGCTGGTGTTCGCCGCCCGTCTGCTCGGCGGCGCTGGCGACGGCGATGACGTTGTCGATGCTCATCACCAGGTCCGCCACCACGATGGTCTTGATGGCGGTGAGCAGGCGGTCGCTGGCGGTGATGTTGTCATGGTCGTCATCGTCCTCTGCGAGCAGCTTGACGCCGATCCAGAACAGCAGCAGGCCACCGACGATCTTCAGGTAGGGAATCTGAAGCATGGTGACGGCGAAGGAGATGAGGAGGATGCGGATCGCTATCGCGCCGACCGTGCCCCAGAGGATGCCGCGGAAGCGCAAGGCGGGAGGCAGGTTGCGGCAGGCGAGCGCGATCACGATGGCGTTGTCCCCGCCCAGCAGGATATCGATCAGGATGATCTGCCCGACGGCGAGCCAGTTGAGATTCAGCAGGAAATCCATGGGGGAAGTTGGGGTCCGGAAAACAGAACGGGAGGCAATTGCCTCCCGTATGGTAGTGCAGCTTACGCCGTAGCGCTTGCGATCATGTCATCGTCAGGCGGGATGCCGGCGGTTCCGCCCCGGATCGGTGGCGCGGCTTTCCCGGAGGACCGCGCCACGTCCGGCGATTTACAGCGCTGCCTTCAGCAGGCGTCCCATTTCGGACGGGTTCTTGGTGACCTTGATGCCGCAGGCTTCCATGATGTCCAGCTTGGCCTGCGCGGTGTCGGCGCCGCCGGAGATCAGCGCGCCGGCGTGGCCCATGCGCTTGCCCGGAGGCGCGGTCACACCCGCGATGAAGCCGATGACCGGCTTCTTCATGTTGCCCTTGATCCATTCGGCGGCGTTGGCTTCGTCGGGTCCGCCGATCTCGCCGATCATGATGACTGCGTCGGTATCCGGATCGTCGTTGAACATCTTCATGACGTCGATGTGCTTCAGCCCGTTGATCGGATCGCCGCCGATGCCGACCGCGGAGGACTGGCCGAGGCCGAGGGCGGTGAGCTGGCCCACGGCTTCATAGGTCAGCGTGCCCGAGCGGGACACGACGCCGATGCGGCCCTTCTTGTGGATGTGGCCGGGCATGATGCCGATCTTGATTTCGTCGGGCGTGATCAGGCCGGGGCAGTTCGGGCCCAGCAGCAGGGTCTTGCTGCCGGCCTTCTTCATGCGGTCCTTGACTTCCAGCATGTCGCGCACGGGGATGCCTTCGGTAATGCAGATGGCGAGGTCGAGTTCGGCTTCGACGGCTTCCCAGATCGCGGCGGCGGCGCCCGCGGGCGGCACGTAGATCACGGAAACGGTGGCGCCGGTCTGGGCCTTGGCGTCCTTGACGTTGGCGAAGATGGGAATGCCTTCGAAATCTTCACCGGCCTTCTTCGGGTTCACGCCGGCGACGAAGCAGTTCTTGCCATTGGCGTAATCGCGGCACATGCGGGTGTGGAACTGGCCGGTCTTGCCGGTGATGCCTTGGGTAATGACTTTGGTGTCTTTGTTGATCAGGATCGACATGTGTTTTCCTTCTGCGATTATTTACCGTTGGCCGCGGCGACGACCTTCTGCGCGGCTTCTTCCATGGTGTCGGCGGCGATGATCGGCAGGCCCGATTCCGCGAGCATCTTCTTGCCGAGGTCTTCGTTGGTGCCCTTCATGCGCACCACCAGCGGCACGCTCAGCGATACCGCCTTGGAAGCGGCAATCACGCCTTCGGCAATCACGTCGCAGCGCATGATGCCGCCGAAGATGTTCACCAGGATGGCTCTCAGGTTGGGGTTCGTCAGCATCAGCTTGAAGGCTTCGGTCACCTTCTCGGTGGTGGCGCCGCCGCCCACGTCGAGGAAGTTGGCCGGCTCGCCGCCGAACAGCTTGATGGTGTCCATGGTGGCCATGGCCAGGCCGGCGCCGTTCACCAGGCAGCCGATGTTGCCGTCGAGGGAAATGTACGCGAGGTCGAATTTGGAGGCTTCGATTTCAGCCGGATCTTCTTCATCGAGGTCGCGCATGGCGACGATCTCGGGATGGCGGAACAGCGCGTTGGAATCGAAGTTGAACTTGGCGTCGAGGGCGATGACCTTGCCGTCGCCGGTGAGGATCAGGGGGTTGATTTCCGCGAGGGAGGAGTCGGTTTCCCAGTAAGCCTGGTAGAGGCCTTGCAGCTGCTTGCGCGCGTCGGCGATGGAGCCTTGCGGCACGCCGATCTTGGCGGCGATGCTGTCGGCGTCGACGTCGGTCAGGCCGGTTGCCGGGTCGATCACGACCTTGTGGATGAGCTCAGGGTGCTTCTCGGCGACTTCCTCGATGTCCATGCCGCCTTCGCTGGAAGCCATCAGCACGACGCGCTGGGAAACGCGGTCGGTGACCATGGAGACGTAGAGTTCCTTCTTGATGTCGGCGCCTTCTTCGATCAGCAGGCGGCGGACCTTCTGGCCCTCGGGACCGGTCTGGTGCGTGACCAGCTGCATGCCCATGATGGCGTTGGCGTATTCCTTGACCTGGTCGAGGGACTTGGCAACCTTCACGCCGCCGCCCTTGCCGCGGCCGCCGGCATGGATCTGTGCCTTGACGACCCACACCGGGCCTCCAAGAGTTTCGGCGGCCTTGACCGCTTCCTCAACGGAGAAGCACGGGATACCGCGCGGAACCGTTACCCCGAACTTGCGGAGGATTTCTTTGCCCTGATACTCATGGATTTTCATGCGAGCTTCCCTTCAGACGCTTATTGAGAAATGAACTTGGTTGCAACTAGGTGGATTCGGTTTCCGCGGCAGGCTGGATGGCCCAGCGCGGATAGTACTTGGCGACCGCCTCGCCATCGGTGCGCAGGGCATGGCAGCGGTCGAGCTGGAAAGGCTTGGTCGCCTGGGCGCCGCCGCTGGCGCCGTCGCGGGTGTCGATCACCTCGCCGGCAAAGGCCTGGATGGCGGCGGTCGGCAGCACCATGGCGAGCTCGGTGAGATGCGTGCAACCCTGGGTGCCGGCAAGCCGCTGCTTGACGCCGTCGCGGAACCCCTTGTACAGGTTCAGTCCGACCAGCTTGGCATAGTCGGGACCGATGGTGTCGCAGTAGCCTGGATACGGCACGGCATCGGAGACCGCGCCCGCGGCAACGATGTTGAGTTCGCGATCGATGGTGATGC
This sequence comes from Noviherbaspirillum galbum, assembly GCF_010974945.1. Lineage (GTDB taxonomy): Bacteria > Pseudomonadota > Gammaproteobacteria > Burkholderiales > Burkholderiaceae_D > Noviherbaspirillum > Noviherbaspirillum galbum. Next base: position 32,541 of record NZ_JAAIVB010000014.1, read on the forward strand.
GCAGCCAGAGGTCGTGCATGGGATGGCCGGCGGGACGGATGCCGGACGCCAGCTTGCTGTCGCGGGTCTTGATGTCGGTGATATGCGCGTCGATGTCCCACAATCCATCATCGCGGGCATAGGCCTCGATCTGGATCGCGCGAGTGTGCTTGAGCGCACGGCGGGAAGTCGGCGTTGGTAAGGGCATTCGGACTACTGCCTGTGAAGCGGCAACGAAAGAAGCCGCATTTGCGTGTCGTCGCCGCAGTTTCTACGGCAACAGCCGCTCATGCGGCGCTGCAAAAACCCACGAAGTGTAGCACAGGTCAGGAAGCGATTACCATTTGTTGAATCCGCGCATCCTCTGCGGGAAGGCGCGAAAATGACGGGATGAGGCGGGGGCGGCCGCGGTCGGCCGTGAAACCCGCTGTCAGTATTGACTACTCTTCCTCGGGCAGGTTTTTCATCGCCGCCTGGATGGCGCCGAGGGAGAACCCGCGCTGCTGGAGAAAACGCATCTGCTTCGCGCGCTCGGCGGCGTCGGCGGGAGGCTGGGAAAATTTCCTGCGCCAGACTTCGCGGGCTCGCGCCGCTTCGTCCTGGCGAAGATCAGACTTGATCTGGGAGAGCGCTTCACCATTGATGCCGTGGCTCTGCAACTCGGAAAGGATACGACTGTTGCCGAAGCGCGCGGCGCGCCGGTTGACGAGCGATTCGGTGAAGCGGGATTCGGAAAGAAACTTGGCTGCTTCGAGCTGGTCGAGCAAGGCTTCGACGTCGTCGCCTTCCTGGGCATAGCGTGAAAGCTTGCGGGCAAGCTCGATACGGCTGTGTTCGCGATTGGACAAATACTTCAGGGCCCGCGCCTTCAGACTCATTTGCATTCTTGCCATGGGTGTCTGCCGACGCGGGCCCCTCACGTGAAGTAACTTGGTGCTCACACCCCGTTCAACGCCGGTTGCCGGAGCGGGGTGATGATGTGATGCTGATTGCCTGCCAACTGCCTACCGGTCGCATGCCGCCGCTTCTTTCCACGACGGCATGCGGATGATGCCTGTTACTCAGCCGCTTCCGCGGAAACGGCCGGCAGCAGGGGAACACCGAGCGAAGCACGCACTTTGTTCTCGATTTCGCGAGCCAGTTCCGGATGCTCTTTCAGATAGTTGCGGGCGTTGTCCTTGCCCTGGCCGATGCGCTCGCCGTTGTAGCTGTACCATGCGCCCGACTTTTCAACGATCTTGGCTTCCGCGCCGAGGTCGAGGATTTCGCCTTCACGGGACGTGCCTTCCCCGTAGAGGATGTCGAAATGGGCTTCCTTGAAGGGAGGCGCCACCTTGTTCTTAACGACCTTCACCTTGGTCTCGTTGCCGATGACCTCGTCGCCCGACTTGATGGAGCCGGTACGGCGGATGTCGAGACGCACGGATGCGTAGAACTTCAGTGCATTGCCGCCGGTCGTGGTTTCGGGGTTGCCGAACATCACGCCGATCTTCATGCGGATCTGGTTGATGAAGATGACCAGGGTATTGGTGCGGTTGATGCTGCCGGTCAGCTTGCGCAGCGCCTGGGACATCAGGCGGGCCTGCAGGCCGGGGAGCGAGTCGCCCATGTCGCCTTCGATTTCGGCGCGCGGCGTCAGCGCGGCGACGGAGTCGACGACCACCATGTCGACGCTGCCGGAGCGGACGAGCGCATCACAGATTTCCAATGCCTGCTCGCCGGTATCCGGCTGGGAGATCAGGAGTTCGGACAGATTGACGCCGAGTTTCTGCGCATAGATCACGTCCAGGGCATGCTCGGCATCGATGAAGGCACAGGTACCGCCCAGGCGCTGCATCTCGGCGATAGCTTGCAGGGTCAGCGTGGTTTTACCGGAGGATTCCGGGCCGTAGATCTCGACCACGCGGCCGCGCGGCAACCCGCCGACGCCAAGCGCGATATCCAGGCCGAGCGAGCCGGTCGACACGACCTGCACTTCTTCCGCGACCGCGCCGTCCACCATGCGCATCACGGAGCCCTTGCCGAACTGCTTCTCGATTTGTGCCAACGCTGCGGCGAGGGCCTTGCTCTTTTCCGGATTTTGCGCTGCTTTCTTGTCGTCCATATTTGTATTCAGACCTATGTGAATGAAGGAATTGGGGAGCCGGCAATCGCTTCACTTACTGCTTTGTTTTTGCAAGATATTTTGCCAAAAAACAAGTGTTTGACCCCGGATCTGCACTCAACGCTACAGCCCATACTGTATAAAAATCCAGTGCTTTTTGCAAGCGAAATCTGGCTTTGGCGGACAGTTTTTGCAGGGTTCGCGAGGCACCGACCGCCTTGCCGGAAAAGGGAAAATCAGTGCCGTTTCCGTGCTTTCCTTGCCCCTCCGGGGGAAAGGCAATAGACTAAAGTAAAACGATTGCAGAGTGCCAACAATGCGTATTTTGCTTGCTGAAGACGACAGTGTACTTGCTGACGGCCTGACCCGCTCGCTGCGGCAGTCCGGCTACGCGACCGACTGCGTCAAGAACGGCCTGGAAGCGGATACCGCGCTCTCGACCCAGGATTTCGACCTGCTGATCCTCGACCTCGGCCTGCCGAAGATGGCCGGCCTGGAAGTGCTGCGGCGCCTGCGGGCGCGCAACTCGCGCCTGCCGGTGCTGATCCTGACCGCCGGCGACTCGATCGAGCAGCGCGTCAAGGGCCTCGACCTCGGCGCCGACGACTTCATGGCCAAGCCCTTCGCCCTGTCGGAACTCGAGGCCCGGGTGCGCGCCCTGACGCGGCGCGGCGCCGGCGGCGGTCCCACCGTCATCCGCCACGGCCCGCTTACCTATGATCAGGTCGGCCGCATCGCCTACATGAACGACCAGATGCTCGACCTCTCGGCGCGCGAACTCGGCCTGCTGGAAGTGCTGCTGCAGCGGACCGGCCGCCTGGTGTCCAAGGAGCAACTCGTCGACCACCTCTGCGAATGGGGCGAGGAAGTCAGCAACAATGCCATCGAGGTCTACGTCCACCGCCTGCGCAAGAAGATCGAGAGCGGCGGCGTGCGCATCGCCACCGTGCGCGGCCTCGGCTACTGCCTCGAAAAGCTGCCGGAGCATGCCGGCAACCAGGCCGGCGCCGGCCTCAACTGAATGACCCATGAGTGATGCCGGGCCCATGGACGGGCACCCCGATCCGAGCGCGCCCCCTCCCCCCGCGCCTCCCCGGCGGCTTGCCGGTCCGGTCGCCACCAAGCCCGAGGAACGCATCCAGCGTTCGCTGTTCGGCGAGATCCTCGACTGGATGCTCGTGCCGCTGCTCCTGCTGTGGCCGATGAGCATCGCCATCACCTACCTCGTGGCGAAGTCGATCGCCAACCATCCCTTCGACCGCGCGCTCGACGACAACGTCACGGTACTGGCGCAGCAGGTCAGGCAGGTCAACGGCCAGGTGATCGTCAACATGCCCCGGCCCGCGCGCGACATCCTGCGCGCCGACGACATCGACTCGGTGTTCTTCCAGGTGCTTGGCACGCATGGCGAATTCGTCGACGGCGACCGCGACTTCCCGCTGCCGCCGGCCGACGAAGAGCGGCCGCCCTCCACAACCGTGCAGTTCCGCAACGATACTTTCCGCGGCAACGAGGTGCGCGTGGCCTACGTGTTCGTGGACCTGCGGCCCATGTCCCCGGCGGTGGCGCAGCAGCGGGGCGGCGAGGACATGGCGCTGGTGCAGGTCGGGGAAACGCTGGACAAGCGGGCGCACCTCGCCAACGAAATCATCAAGGGCGTGATCCTGCCCCAGTTCATCATCCTGCCGGTGGCGCTGTCGCTGGTCTGGTTCGCCCTGTCGCGCGGCCTGTCGCCGCTGGCCGAACTGCAGCAGCACATCCGCGCGCGCCGGCCCGACGACCTGAGCCCGATCGACTCCGGCCAGGTGCCCGAGGAAATCTCGCCCCTCGTGCGTTCGCTCAACGACATGCTCGAACGCCTCTCGCAGAGCATCCACATGCAGAAGCGCTTCATCGCAGACGCGGCGCACCAGATGAAGACGCCGCTGGCCGGCATGCGCATGCAGTCCGAACTGGCGCTGCGCGAGACCGACATGGCGGAAATCCACCGCTCGCTGGAGCAGCTTTCCAAGAGTTCGGAATCCGCCACGCGCCTCGTCAACCAGCTGCTGGCGCTGGCGCGCGCCGAAAACCAGACGCCGGAGTCCAAGCCCTTCCAGCCGGTCGAGCTCAACGAGCTTGCCCGCAATGTGGTTCAGGACTGGGTGCAGGCGTCGTTCTCGCATCGCATCGACCTCGGCTTCGAGCAGCCCGGCCATCCCATCATGGTCCATGGCAATCCGGTGATGCTGCGCGAGCTGCTGAGCAACCTGATCGACAACGCGGTGCGCTACACGCCGCCCGGCGGCAGCGTCACGGTGCGGGTGCGGGCCGATGCCATCGAGGGACTCGCCATCCTGGAGGTCGAGGATACCGGGCCGGGCATTCCGCCGGCCGAACGCGGGCATGTGTTCGAGCGTTTCTACCGCATCCTCGGCAGCAACGTCGAGGGCAGCGGCCTGGGCCTGTCCATTGTGCGCGAGATCGCCCAGCAGCACGATGCCGAGGTGGACATCCTCAACAACCCGCACGCCGCCGACCCCAGGCATCCCGGCAGCCTGTTCCGCGTCAGCCTGCGGATGGAGGAGCCGCCCGAATTCATCGAGGACATCGGTTAGCGCCATGCCGGATCGCGAACGCGCAGCCCAGGCCAGACTGGGCGCCTACTGGCGACGAACCCGCCGCCTGACCATCATGCTCCTGCTGGTGTGGTTCCTGAGCACCTTCCTGATCGTGTTCTTCGCGCGCGAGCTCTCCGGGATCGAGGTGCTGGGCTGGCCCGTCTCGTTCTACATGGCGGCGCAGGGCCTGATCCTGATCTACCTGGCCATCATTGGCATCTACGTGCTGCGCATGCAGAAGCTGGATGCCTTGCTTGGCCACTCCGAGGAGGACGATGAGCACTAGAAAGTTCCAGCAGCGCCTGGGCATCTACTACGGCTGGTACACCCTCGGCTTCATCGTCTTCCTGATCGCGCTCGCCATCCTGGAGCGGGAGGGCATTCCGCGCCAGTGGATCGGCTACCTGTTCCTGTTCTCGACCATCGTGCTCTACGCCGGCATCGGCATCATCAGCCGCACGTCCGACGTGTCCGAGTACTACGTCGCCGGGCGCCGCGTGCCGGCGGTATTCAACGGCATGGCCACCGCCGCCGACTGGATGTCGGCCGCCAGCTTCATCAGCCTGGCGGGCGGCATGTACCTGCTCGGCTTCGACGGCCTCGCCTACATCCTCGGCTGGACCGGAGGCTTCTGCCTGGTGGCGCTGCTGCTGGCGCCCTACCTGAACAAGTTCGGCCAGTACACCGTGCCCGACTTCCTGGCCACGCGCTACGCCGGCGGCGCTGGCTCCGACCTGGTGCGCATCCTCGCGGTGGGCGCGACGGTGCTGGTGTCGTTCACCTACGTCGTGGCGCAGATCTACGGCGTCGGCCTGATCACCTCGCGCTTCACCGGCGTGGACTTCTCGGTGGGGATCTTCCTGGGGCTGGCGAGCATCCTGGTCTGCTCCTTCCTCGGCGGCATGCGCGCCATCACCTGGACCCAGGTGGCGCAGTACATCATCATGCTGATCGCCTACATGATCCCGGTGCTGTGGCTGTCCGCCAAGCACACCGACGTTCCCGTGCCCCAGCTTTCCTACGGCGCGGTGCTGAGCCAGCTCGGCGAGCGCGAGAAGGAACTGAACGCCGATCCGCGCGAACTTCAGGTGCGCGCCATCTACCGGCAGCGCGCCGACGACCTCGACGCCAGGATCGCCGACCTGCCCCGCTCCTGGGAAACCGGCCGGCTGGAATTGCAGCGGCACGTCGAGGAACTCAAGCGCGGCAACGCGTCCCTGCTCGACCTCAAGGCGGCGAACCGCGCGCTTGCCATCTATCCGAAGGATCCGGCGGACGCGCAGCGCAAGTGGACCGAGGCGCGCGCCGCGAACATCGCCCGCGCCGAACCGGTGGTGCCGCACAAGCAACCGTTCCCGGGCAAGGACAAGGCCGCCTCGGACGCGAAGCGCAACAACTTCCTGGCGCTGGCGCTGTGCCTGATGCTCGGCACCGCCGCCCTGCCCCACGTGCTGATCCGCTACTACACCACGCCCACGGTGCGCGAGACCCGCCGCTCGGTATTCTGGACGCTGTTCTTCATCCTCCTGCTGTACATCACGGTGCCGGCGCTGGCGGTGCTGGTGAAGTTCGACATCTATACCTCGCTGGTCGGCTCGGAATTCTCCAAGCTGCCGGCCTGGGTGTCGTACTGGGCGAACATCGACAAGATCGCGCCGCTGGTCAGCATCTCAGACCTGAACCACGACGGCATCGTGCAGCTTGCCGAGATCTCGCTGGACGGCGACATCGTGGTGCTGGCCACGCCCGAGATCGCCGGCCTGCCCTACGTCATATCCGGCCTGATCGCCGCCGGCGGGCTGGCGGCGGCCCTGTCCACCGCCGACGGCCTGCTGCTGACCATTTCGAACGCCCTGTCGCACGACATCTACTACAAGACGGTGGACCCGCTGGCTTCCACCCAGAAGCGGGTGACGATCTCCAAGCTACTGCTGCTGGTGGTGGCGCTGGTGGCCGCCTATGTCGCCTCGCTCAAGCCGGGCGACATCCTGTCCATGGTGGGCGCGGCATTTTCGCTGGCGGCGTCGGCGCTGTTCCCCGCACTGGTGTTGGGCGTTTTCTGGAAGCGCGCGAACCAGCAAGGTGCGGCGGCCGGCATGCTGCTCGGTTTTGGGGTGTGCGTGTACTACATGCTGCGCACCTATCCGGCGCTCGGCGGCTCGCCGCTCAACCAGTGGTTCAGCATCGCGCCGATTTCGGCCGGCGTGTTCGGCGTGCCCGCCGGATTGCTTGGCATCATCGTCGTCAGCCTGCTGACGCCCCCGCCGGCGCCGCGCACCAACCTGCTGGTTGACCACATCCGCACGCCCTGAGCGCGCTGCGGCGAGCTGCCGGACCTTTTGAAAACCGATTGAAAACCGTTTGAGGAACGGCATTCCCCATTGGCACATTTCTTGTTACATTGAAGCCGGCGCCTGCCGAAGACGGCATGGCGGGAACGCGAAGCAAACGACATGCGAACTACGGGCGAACGACACGAGAGCCGAGGCAAGATGGCCAACTTCTACAACGAAATGCAAGCCGGCGCGGACGGCGCGGTCCGGGAACATTACCAGGCCTTCGGCGACTGGCTGGCGGAGCAGCCGCCCGAAGGCATCGAGCGCAAGCGCGCCGAATCCGACCTCATCTTCCGCCGCGTCGGCATCACCTTCGCGGTCTATGGCAACGAAGCCGGCACCGAGCGCCTGATCCCCTTCGACATCATCCCGCGCATCATTCCCGCGTCGGAATGGCGGCAGCTCGAGGCGGGACTGGTGCAGCGGGTCAAGGCCCTGAACATGTTCATCCATGACATCTACCATGACCAGAACATCGTCAAGGCGGGCGTCATACCTGCGGAGCAGATCTTCAAGAATGCCCAGTACCGCCCGGAGATGCAGGGCATCTCGGTGGCGTCGGACATCTATGCGCACATCGCGGGCATCGACATCGTGCGCGCCGGCGAGGGCGAGTTCTACGTACTGGAAGACAACCTGCGCGTGCCGTCCGGCGTGTCCTACATGCTGGAAAACCGCAAGATGATGATGCGGCTGTTCCCCGACCTGTTCGCCCGCTACCAGGTGGCGCCGGTGGCGCACTATCCCGACATGCTGCTCGACAACCTGCGTTCCGTCGCGCCGGTGGGCGTGGACGATCCCACGGCGGTCGTCATGACGCCGGGCATGTACAACTCGGCCTATTTCGAGCACGCCTTCCTGGCGCAGCAGATGGGCATCGAGCTGGTGGAAGGCAAGGACCTATTCGTCAGCGACAACACCGTCTTCATGCGCACCACGCGCGGCCCGCGGCGGGTGGACGTGATCTATCGCCGCATCGACGACGACTTCCTCGATCCGCTGGCCTTCCGCCCGGATTCCTCGCTTGGCGTGCCGGGCCTGCTGGCCGCCTACCGCGCCGGGCGCGTGACCCTGGCCAACGCCATCGGCACCGGCGTGGCGGACGACAAGTCCATCTATCCCTACGTGCCCGACATGATCAAGTTCTACCTGTCGGAAGCGCCGATCCTGAACAACGTGCCGACCTACCAGTGCCGCAGGAAGGAAGACCTGGCCTACACGCTGGCCAACCTGTCCAAGCTCGTGGTGAAGGAAGTGCATGGCGCGGGCGGCTACGGCATGCTGGTCGGCCCGGCCTCGACCGACGCCGAGATCGAGCAGTTCCGCCAGCGCCTGCTGACGCGGCCGGACGGCTACATCGCCCAGCCCACGCTGGCGCTGTCGGCCTGCCCGACCTACGTCGACGCGGGCATCGCGCCGCGCCACATCGACCTGCGGCCCTTCGTGCTGTCGGGCAAGACCGTCTCCATGGTGAAGGGCGGCCTGACCCGGGTCGCGCTGAAGGAAGGCTCGCTGGTTGTCAACTCCTCGCAGGGCGGGGGAACGAAGGATACCTGGGTGCTGGAACGCTGATCCAGCCCGCGCAGTCAAGCGTTTGCATCGTCAACGCGCCGCCAGGCGCACAGCCGGAAAGTCACTGCCATGCTCAGCCGCACCGCCGATCACCTGTTCTGGATGGCCCGCTATACCGAGCGCGCCGAAAACACCGCGCGCATGCTCGACGTCAACGTGCAGACCGCCCTGATGCCGCAGTCCGCGCTCGCCGCCGAACAGGGCTGGCGCGCCATGCTGAGCATCTCCGAGCTGCTCGACGCCTTCGACAACAAGTACGGCCTGCTCAACAGGCGCGACGTGCTGGACTTCATGGTGCGCGATCCGGACAACCCCTCCTCCATCGTGTCCTGCCTGACGCAGGCCCGGGAGAATGCCCGCGCGGTGCGCGGCACACTGACCACCGAAGTCTGGGAAACCCACAATGCCACCTGGCTGGAAATGCAGAACAAGCTGCGCATCGGCCTGCTGGAACGCGATCCCAGCGAATTTTTCGAATGGGTGAAATACCGTTCGCATCTGTCGCGCGGCGTGACCATCGGCACCATGCTCAAGGACGAAGCCTTCTACTTCATCCGCCTCGGCACCTTCCTGGAACGCGCCGACAACACCGCCCGCCTGCTGGACGTGAAGTTCCACGGCGCGCAGGGCAGCCCCCTGGCCGACGACGGCACCTCGTCCGACGCGGCCCGGCAGGATTCGCCCGACTTCTACTACTGGGGCGCGCTGCTGCGTTCGGTGTCCGGCTTCGAGATCTACCGCAAGGTCTACCGCGACGTGATCACGCCGGAACGGGCCGCCGAGCTGCTGATGCTGCGCGGCGACATGCCGCGCTCCCTGCTGGCCTGCGTCGACGAGGTCGTCACCAACCTCCGGCACGTGCGCAACGACGTGTCCGCGGATACCGAGCGCTTTGCCGGCAAGCTGCATGCGGAGCTGCAGTTCAGCACGATCGACGAAATACTCGACGCCGGCCTGCATGATTACCTCACGCGCTTCCTGGAACGCATCAACGAACTCGCCAAACGGGTGAGCCGCGATTTCCTCGTGCCCTTCGCCGCCTGACGGAACGCCATGCTGCTCTCCATCCGCCACGAGACGGTGTACCGCTACACCGCGCCGCAGGTCTACACCATCCAGCAGCTGCGCCTCACGCCCGCCGCCGAGCCGCACCAGCGGGTGCACTCCTGGCACATCGACGCCGCGGGCAAGCTCAACGACATCACCGACGCCTATGGCAACATCGCCCAGATGCTCACCATCACCGGCCCGCATGACGAAGTGCGCATCGTCGCCGGCGGCGTCGTGGAAGTCATGCCGCTGGACCGGGGGCGCCTGCTTTCCGCGGACAAGCTGTCGCCGCTGGTCTATACCGTGCCGACCCGCCTGACGGAAGCCGACGAGGCCGTGCTGGAACTGGCGGCGAGCCAGCTCAAACCCCATGCCGGAAGATTCGGCAGCGATGCCCTGCTGGCGCTCGCCGAAGCCATCCGCGGCCGGGTGGTCTACCAGGGCGGCGTCACCGGCGTCACCACCAGCGCGGCGAATGCCCTGCGGCTCGGCGCGGGCGTCTGCCAGGACCACGCCCACCTGTTCCTCGCCTGCTGCCGCGCGCACGGCATTCCCGCGCGCTATGTCTCCGGCTACATCGACGCCGGCGACCTGTCCCACGTGGAAAGCCATGCCTGGGCCGATGCCTGGGTGGAAGAAGACGGCTTCGCCGGCTGGGTGAGCATCGACATCACCCATGCCCGCTTCAGCGGCGAAGCGCATTGCCGGGTCGCCATCGGCCGGGACTACGACTCCGCCGCGCCGGTACGCGGCGTACGCACCGGCAGCGGCCTCGAGTCGCTGCATGTGCAGGTCGATGTCTCATCCTTGCATCGCTGATTGCCGGCCTGGCAAATTTGGGAGGATTGCCTTACCGCATTGTGTAGAATGCAGATTTTGCACCCACTGCGCCATCATGACTTACTGCTGCGCCATGCGCCTCGACGCGGGGCTGGTTTTCCTGTCGGATTCCCGGACCAATGCCGGCGTGGACCAGGTAGGGACCGCGCGCAAGATGACGGTCTACGAAAACCCGGGCGACCGCGTCATGGTGCTGATGAGCGCGGGCAATCTCTCGATTTCCCAATCCATCCGGCAGGTGATCGCGGAGGAAGCGGAAGCCACCGGCGGCGGCATCTGGACCGCGAAGACCATCTACGACGCGGCATTGATCATCGGCCGCGCCATCCGCACGGTGCGTGAGCGCGACGCCGCCTCGCTGCGCGAATTCGGCATCGATTTCAACGTCAGCCTCATCTTCGGCGGGCAGATCGCCGGCGAGCGCTGCCGGCTGTTCCAGATGTACTCCGCCGGCAACTTCATCGAAGCCCACAACGAAAACACCTACTTCCAGATCGGCGAGGCCAAGTACGGCAAGCCCATCATCGACCGCATCATCACGCCCCAGACGCCCCTGGACGAAGCCGCGAAATGCGCGCTCATCTCCATGGATTCCACGCTGCGCTCCAACATTTCCGTCGGCCTGCCGCTCGACCTGCTGGTCTATGAAAACAACGACCTCGCGGTGAGCCAGTTCGTGCAGATCGACGAAAACAACCAGTATTTCAAGATGATCCGCAGTTCCTGGGGCCAGCAGCTCAAGCGGGTGTTCGGCAACATCGCCGACCCGGTCTGGAACGCGGCGCCCGAGGTCAGCGACAACGTGCTGTCCACGCTCAACCTCGTCAGCCAGCCGGTCAGAGTGACGCCGCCGCCGGCCCTGGCGCGGCATGATGCGCCGCCGGGCCCGATGCAGACCCTGGCGCAGCAAAGCGGCAATAACCTCCAGCCCTGAATTTCTGGATGGCCTGACCGTCCTCAGTCACGCAGGCGCGTGATCTTGGTGCCGGTCAGCGTCAGGTCGGCCATCAGGCCCACGTTGGTCAGCACGAACGCCACCACCGGCGCCTTCACCGAATTGATGTCGATCGCGCCGTTCGCTCCCACCCGGGCCACCGCCACGGACGCATCGACGCCGCCCGACCATCCGCCGCTGCTCTCGAACTTGTCGAGCGCGTCCTGCGTCATGAACAGGAAGATCATCGCCTTCGACTGCGCGCCGGCCTGCAGGCCGACCGAGAGCGAAGCGATGTTGTAGTACGCGTCGGGCCGGCCGCCAGCCTTCAGCACGCCGTCGCCGAACTGTCCGCCCACGCCCAGGCCAGCCGCGATCACCGAGGGGAAGACCAGCGTGCCGCGCGACTTGGCGACCAGTTCCTTGCTGCCGGGGACATTCGCATACAGGCGCGCCAGGGTGGACTCCACGCCGGCATCGACGTTGGCGTGACGGCTGCTGCCGGCCTGCGCGGACGGCTTGGTGGTGGTCGCGGTGGTGGTCGTGCCGCATCCGGAGAGCGTGGCGAGCGCGAGCGCCGCGCCGATGAGCAGTGAACGTTTCATGTCGACTCCTTTCATCCTGTGGGTTGGTGGGCCAAGTGTTGCAGGAATGATGCGGCCCGAAGCCTTCGGCCCGGATGATCCATGTCACGAAGTCGCAGAGAAGGCGATGATTTTCGTCGTGGATGCATCAAGTGCGCCACAACCGCTTCGCCCGGCTTTTTCCGTTTCGGCACACTCCCCGACAAACGCTGCCTTCCCGTCCCTGCAAGGCCTTGAAAATTCCGCCGGCCATGCCGGGCCGCCCGCTGAATTGCCGGAAGGCTATGCTATAGTAAAAATTAGTTACAACTTGCCGCGACGCCGAATGCGCGGCATCACCACTTAACCAGCGGTCTTGCCGACAACGGGGGATGCGGTGCAAATCAGGGAGCAGGCACGCCGTGATCCCGGCCGCGGGAGACATGGCGCGCGCGGCGCTTCCCTGGCTTGCCGGGCATGGCGTCTTCCGCGTCGCCGGGCCCACCACGGCAACCCTGATGGCATGAACCTTCCTTCCCCGCCCTGGCGGCGCCTGCTGCTCGCCTCGGCCGCCCTGCTCCTGGCTGCCTGCAGCGCGCCGAAGTACACCGTCGACGACGGCCGGCAGATCGATCCCGTCCTCCTGCGCAACCTCAACGCCTACAAGACCGGCCATGCGGCGCTGCGCAATGCCGCGATCCGCTCCTCCGCCTTGCGCGACGCGGAATGCGACAAGCAATGGGAGTTCCCCGTGGTGTTCGCTTCCAGCAAGGGCATGGAAGAGAACGAACGCGTCGCCTGGGTGCGCGTGGCCGGCGTGGACGAGCGCCTGACGGTGCTGGCGTCCGCCATCGCTCCGCAGCTCGAACCCGGCGACAAGATCCTGCGCATCAACGACTCTTCCTCGGTCGATCCCAAGCCGGCGCTCGAAGCCATCGCCCGCTGGCAGGAAAACGGCACCGCGTTTTCGGTGGTGACCCACAACGGCAAGAAGGTCGAGGTCAAGCCGGTCGAGGTCTGCCGCGGCCATCCCGAAATCGCCCCGCCTGCTTCGCCGCTGGTGCAGGACTACCACTGGCTCAAGAGCGTGCATCCGCTCGAGCTGTTCCAGGAAGGCCTGACCGACGACGAAGCCCTGTGGATCACGCTCTGGACCCAGGGTTTGTCCGAAGAAGCCGGCGCGCGGATGAAGACCTTCCACTACGGCACCTCGATCGCCAAGGGCATCTTCAACATCGCCACCACCGTCGCCGGCGTCAAGGGCGCGGTGATGGCCGCGCAGGCGGCCGTCAAGACGGCCCAGTCGGCCGCCACGACGCTGGCGGTAGAGCAGGTCAAAAAGCAACTCGCCAACGAAGCCTCGGACCAGGTGATGGCCAGCGTGCGCGAGAGCATCATCAACAACACCAAGAAGATGCTGATCCAGAAGCAGGCCGCCGACCAGATGGCGCTCGCCGCCGCCAACCGCGGTTCGCTGAGCGGCGTTTCCTGGGTCGCGGCCAGCGCCTTCGACAAGGCGGACCAATGGGCGCTGGAACGCATCCGCAAGCTCAATGCCGACCCGCTCGCCGCGTTCACCCTGCACCAGAAGCTGATCGGCGCGGGCTATTCCGCCAACGCCTTCCTGTTCGACGCCGAACGCCTCGACACCCTCATGACCCGCGCCGACGAGATCGGCATCCGCGACGAGGTGGTGGCCGTCCTGAATGGCACTTCGCCCGACACCGCGGGACTGGCGCCGGCAAGCATGCCGCTCAGCTCGGACATGCCCGCTTCCGACATGGTGTTGCAGTCCGCCGATCCGGCAAGGTCCGCCGGCGCCGACCTGCTGATGTCGGATTCGAACACTTCCCTAGACCTGCCGCTCGAAACCAAGAACAAGCCATGAAGCATTTCGTCCGAACCGCCGCCTGCGTGGCCGCCTTCCTGCCTGCCCTGCCCGTCCTGTCGATCGCCCAGGATGCCGGCTCCACCTTGCCGCTCGCCAGCGATGCGCCTGCCGCCAGCCGTCCGGCGGCCGCCATCGAGGCCGGGGGCGCCTCGGATTGCCAGCCGGTGATCCAGGCGCTCGATGCCGCGATCAAGACCGGACAGGCCGAACTCGACCGGCAGGACTGGATCCGGGCCACCGCCAGCCTGAAGCTGGCGGAAACCTCGGCGACGCAGGCGGCCGGCGCCTGCAGCGGCCCGCAGGCCGACGAAGCCCAGGCCCGGCTCGTCAACCTGCGCGGCATGATCCAGCTTGCCGAAGACAAGACCCGGCGCATCAAGGAATGCACCAGCCTTACGCGGCAGGCATCCAGCGTGGATGTGAAGGCCGCCATGGCCCAGGCCGCGAAAAAGGAAAGCGCCGAACTGCTGCGCCACTACGATGAGGCGGTGAAGCTCTGGACCGGCGCGGTCGACGCCTGCGACGGCCCGGCCCGCGAGCGCGCGCGCCGCAACCTGGCCGATACCGACAAGGCGCGCGCCGCCATTGCCGAACTGTCGGACTCCGGCCCGGAATGCGAGGCCGGCCACCGCGGCGCCGCGTCCATGCAGGACCTCGGCAAGCAGGCTTTCCAGGAACGGCGCTGGGCGGACGCCGCCCTGCTGTTCCGCAAGAGCGCGAGCATGTATGAAATGGCGGGGGAAAAATGCCATGGCCGCCAGGCCGACGTGGCGCAGACCCGCTTCAACCAGGTGATGGTCGACGCGCACAATGCCGAGTATTGCGCGCCGGTGTTCGACCGCGCCCGCGAGAAGGCGCAGCAGCTCAAGGCCGCCGGACCGGGAGAGCCCCTCGCCACCCGCCAGGAAATGTCCCGCAATACCGAGATCGCCTGGCGCGAGGCGGCGGTGCAATGCCGCGGCAGCGCCGCCGAGCTGGCGCTGAACAACGCACAGCGCCTGTCCAAGGAGCGCGGCACGCCCCTGCCCGACACGGTGCTGGCGGCGATCAAGGCGACGGCCGTCCAGGCCGAACCGCTGGTGCAGCTGGTGCCGCCGGCCGCGCCCGTCACCGCAACCAAGGCGGTTGCCGTGGCCGGATCCGCCGGCGCGCTGGCAACTGCCACTACGTCTGCCAGCGTACCCCCCGCCAATCCGCTGGCCGGCATCACCGACACGATCGGCTCCGTCGCCAAGCGCGTCACCTCGGCAACGACTCCCGCCGCACCAGAACCCGCCCCGGCCCAGGCCGCCGCGAAGCCGGCCGCGCCGCCCCAACCCGCCGAGTTCGATGTGAACGGCGCCAAGTTCGCAGGCGTGTTCCAGCGCGATGCGAATGGCACGACCTACTCCGGCAACGGCAGCATCACCTGGCCGAACGGCGATCGTTACAACGGCACGCTGGCGATGGGCAAGCGCGAAGGCAAGGGGAGCTTTACCTGGGCCTCCGGGCAGAGCTATGCCGGCGACTGGAAGAACGACGAGCCCAACGGCCAGGGCAGCATGCGCTTTCCGAATGGCGACCAATACGAAGGCGCGGTCATGCGCGGCATGCCCAACGGCAGCGGCAGCATGCGCTTCGCCCGCGGGGATTTCTACTCCGGGGATTTCGTGAATGGGGTGCCGCATGGGAAGGGGAGCTTCCTTGGGAAGAACGGGCACCAGTATGCGGGGCAGTGGGCTGCGGGGTTGAAGGAAGGGAATGGGACCTATACCTGGCCGAATGGCGACAAGTGGGTAGGGGTGTTCAGGAAGGATGCCCAGACGGATGACGGGGACCTGGTCCGGGCGGATGAGCAGGCGAAGGGGAAGCAGGCTTCGGCGAGTTGAGGGAATGGCGGAAGGAGATGTAGTGCTGTCATGCCTGGCTACACTTGTCATTCCCGCGTAGGCGGGAATCCCATTGTCAGTTTCTTTGGACGACCGAAATGAGACTTCCGCCTACGCGGGGACAGAGCTAGGCCGCAGTGACAAACTCAAGCGGGACCACTCCGCCCCCTCAGATCACAACCGTCTGCGCCTCATCCCCCTGCCGCTCGCGAATCTCCCCGATCCGCGACACCGTCTCCCCCGCCGCCTGCAATTGCGCGATCGCCGCATCGGCCTGATCGGCCGCCACGATCACCACCATCCCGATGCCGCAGTTGAACACGCGATGCATCTCCGCGTCCGCCACGTTGCCATGCTGCTGCAGCCAGGTGAACAGGGGCGGCATGGTCCAGGCGTCTCGATGCAGGACCGCGGTGAACTTGTCGCCCAGCACGCGGGGCACGTTCTCGACGAGGCCGCCGCCGGTGATGTGGGCCATGCCCTTGACTTCCATCGATGCCATCAGGGCCAGCAGCGGCTTGACGTAGATGCGCGTCGGGGCGAGCAGGACCTCTGCCAGGGGACGGCCGTGGAAATCGGCGTTGAGGTCGGGGTTGGCGACCGAGATGATCTTGCGCACCAGGGAATAGCCGTTGGAATGCGCGCCGGAGGAAGCGAGGCCGAGCACCACGTCGCCGGGGACGATCTTGCTGCCGTCGATGATCTTCGATTTTTCGACCGCGCCGACCGCGAAGCCGGCGAGGTCGTATTCGCCGTCGGGATACATGCTGGGCATCTCGGCGGTCTCGCCGCCGATCAGCGCGCAGCCGGCCTGCTCGCAACCCTGGGCGATGCCCTTGATGACGTCGGTGGCGGCGGCCACGTCGAGCTTGCCGCAGGCAAAGTAGTCGAGGAAGAACAGCGGTTCCGCGCCCTGCACCAGGATGTCGTTGACGCTCATCGCCACCAGGTCGATGCCCACCGTGTCATGCTTGTTCAGGTGAAACGCCAGCTTGAGCTTGGTGCCCACGCCGTCGGTGCCGGACACCAGCACCGGTTCCTTGTACTTCTTGCTCACCTCGAACAGCGCGCCGAAACCGCCGATGCCGCCGAGCACGCCTTCGCGCATGGTGCGCTTGGCAAAGGGCTTGATCGCTTCGACGAGGGCATCGCCGGCGTCGATGTCAACACCGGCGTCGCGGTAGGAAAGGGAGACGTTGGAAGTCGAACTCATGATAGGGAAATAAGGGCAGAGGCGGTAAAATAGTGAATTTGGGTGCTTTTCAGCCGCTGATGGCGGCCCGGGGCGCCCGGAAAAACCGCTATTTTAACAAACAGCTCCGTCCGACCCCGGGTTTCAATGCCGTTTTCTTTCAATCCCGAGCAAAAACAAACCGTCTTGTGGCTAGCCGTCGGCCTTGCGCTGGCACTGTTGCTCGTGAAGCTCGGCCCGGTGCTGGCGCCCTTCCTGGCCGCGGCCATCCTCGCCTACGCGCTCAATCCGGCAGTCGACTGGCTCTGCGCGCGCCGCCTGGGCCGCATTGCCCTGCCCCGCGCCCTCGCCGTCACGCTCGTGATGCTGGCCTTCTTCGCGAGCATCGTCGCGCTGTTCCTGATCGTCACGCCCGTGCTGCAGAAGCAGGCGCCCCTGCTGCAGGAACAGATCCCCGAATTGCTCGGACGCATGAATGCCTGGCTCGGCCCCAGGCTGCGCGACATCGGCGTGCACATCCGCCTCGACGAAACCGGCGTCAGGCGCATCGTTTCCAAGTACGTCGCCACTAGCGGCGACGAATTGTGGTCCATGGTGCTGGCATCGGCGCGGGTCGGCGGCGTGGCGCTGATCGGCTGGCTGGTGATGCTGGCGCTGGTGCCGATCGCCCTGTTCTACCTGCTGCTGGACTGGCATGGCGTGCTGGCGCGCATCACCAACCTCGTCCCGCGCCGCTGGGTGGCGAACCTCGTCAACTTGGCGCGGGAGGTCGATTCCCTGCTCGCGCAATACCTGCGCGGCCAGCTTTCGGTGATCGTGGTGCTGTGCGTGTATTATGCGTCGACGCTGGCGCTGGCCGGAGTGGACGTCGCGGTGCCGGTGGGCGTGCTGACCGGCCTGCTGATCTTCATTCCCTACATCGGCTTCGGCATCGGCTTCGTGCTGGCCCTGGTCTCGGCCATGCTGCAGTTCAACGACCTGCATGGCCTGGCGGCGGTGGCGGGCATCTATGGCGTGGGCCAGGTCATCGAGGGCTTCATCCTGACGCCCCGGCTGGTTGGCGAGCGCATCGGCCTGCACCCGCTCACCGTGATCTTCGCCCTGTTCGCCTTCGGCCAGCTGTTCGGCTTCGTCGGCGTGCTGCTGGCGCTGCCCGCATCGGCGGTGCTGGCGGTGGCGGTCAAGCACATGCGGATGCATTACATCAACAGCAGTTTCTATCGTCAGTCATGAGGCAATTACTGCTCGACCTGGGCGCGGCCAAGCCGCCTACCCTCGATTCCTTCGTCGCCGGCCAGAACGGCGAACTGCTGGACCTGCTCGCGCGTTTCGCGCAGCGGGATGGCGGCGCCCCCGGCGACCGCATCGCGTATGTCTGGGGGGAAAGCGGCGCCGGCAAGACCCACTTGTTGCGCGCCCTCGCCGCCGGCGAACGCAGCCGCTACATCGCCCCCGACGGTCCGGACAATGACTTCCGCTACTCGCCGGCGACCAGCCTCTACCTTGTGGACGATTGCGAACGGCTCTCCGCGGAACGGCAGGTCACGGTGTTCAACCTGTACAACCAGGTGCGCGACCAGGGCGGCTGGCTGGTGGCCGCCGGACCGCTGCCTCCTTCCCGCATGGCCTTGCGCGAAGACCTGCGCACCCGCCTCGGCTGGGGCCTGATCTACCAGGTGCACGGCCTGACCGACGAGGACAAGATCGCCGCCCTCGGTCGCACCGCGGCGGCACGCGGCTTGACCCTGTCGCCGGGCGTGTTACCCTATCTCATCACGCATTTCCGGCGTGACATGCAGTCCCTGTCGGCCATGCTCGACGCGCTGGACAAGTACTCGCTCGAGACGCAACGCCCGATCACGCTGCCCCTGCTGCGCGAAGTGCTGCAACTCGACTCCGACACCCGACAATGAATCTCGCTCTCTTCGATCTCGACCATACGCTGATCCCGCTCGACTCCGACTACGAATGGGGCCAGTTCCTCGTGCGCGTCGGCGCTGTCGACCCGGACGCGTTCAGCAAGCGCAATGCCGAGTTCTACGCGCAATACGAGGCCGGCACGCTCGATCCGGTGGAATACCTCGAATTCGCCCTCGGCACGCTGGCGCAGTTTCCGCGCGACCGGCTCGATGCCTGGCATGCGCAGTTCATGGCGGAGGTCGTCACGCCGAACATCCGGCCGCAGGCGCTCGACCTGGTGCAACGCCACCATGACGCCGGCGACCTGGTCGCCATCATTACCGCCACCAACAGGTTCGTGACCGCGCCCATCGCGCGGGCCTTCGGCGTGCGCAACCTGATCGCCGCCCTGCCGGAGGAAACCCGGGACGGCGAGATCACCGGCCGCCTGCTCGGCATCCCGACTTCCGGCGAAGGCAAGGTCATCCATACCCGGGAGTGGCTCGCCACTCTCGACAAGACACTCGACGGCTTCCCGCGCAGCTACTTCTACAGCGATTCGCAGAACGACATCCCGCTGCTGTCGGCGGTGACGCATCCCGTCGCAACCAATCCCAACGCCCGCCTCAAGGCGCATGCCGAGCGGCAGGGCTGGCCCATCATTTCCCTCTTCGATGATTAAAAAATTCATCCGCCGCATCCTCGGCAGAAAGGATGCCGACCTTTCCAGCCAGCAGCCAGTCGTGATCGGACCGGCGGAACACCGCATCGATCCGAAGCTGCTGTCGTCCAACGCGGTCCGCGTGACCCAGACGCTGCAGGAAAACGGCTTCAAGGCCTTCATCGTCGGCGGCGCGGTACGCGACCTCCTGCTGGGCGTCAAGCCCAAGGACTTCGACGTCGCCACCAACGCCACGCCAGAGCAGGTGCGCAAGCTGTTCCGCCGCGCCTTCATCATCGGCAAGCGCTTCCAGATCGTGCACGTGATGTTCGGCCAGGAGCTGATCGAAGTCACCACCTTCCGCGGCGCGTCGGCGGGCAATGCCCCCAAGGACGAACACGGCCGCGTGCTGCGCGACAACACCTTCGGCGAGCAGCACGAGGACGCGGTGCGGCGCGACTTCAGCATCAACGCGATGTACTACGACCCGGCGACGCAGCAGGTGCTGGACTACCACCAGGGCATCGTCGACATCCGCAACCGCACGCTGCGCATCATCGGCGTGCCCGAGGAACGCTACCGCGAAGACCCGGTGCGCCTGCTGCGCGTGGTGCGCTTCGCCGCCAAGCTGCAGTTCGACATCGATCCCGCCACGCGCGAGCCGATCAAGGTCATGGCGCCGCTGATCAACAACGTGCCGGCGGCCCGGGTGTTCGATGAAATGCTCAAGCTGCTGCTGAGCGGCCACGCGCTGGCCTGCCTGCAGCAGCTGCGCAAGGAGGGCCTGCACCATGGCCTGCTGCCGCTGCTCGACGTGGTGCTCGAACAGCCGCTCGGCGAAAAATTCGTGACTCTGGCGCTGGCCGGCACCGACAAGCGGGTCAGGGAAGGCAAGCCGGTATCGCCCGGCTTCCTGTTCGCCGCCCTGCTCTGGCACCAGGTGCTGGAAAAGTGGACCGCCTACCAGGCAGCGGGCGAGTACCCGATTCCCGCGCTGCACCTGGCCGCGGACGACGTGCTCAACGCCCAGACCGAGAAACTCGCCCTGCAGCGCAAGATCGCCTCAGACATGCGCGACATCTGGGCCATGCAGCCGCGCTTCGAGCGCCGCACCGGCAAGGCCCCGTACAAGCTGCTCGAGCACCTGCGCCTGCGCGCCGGCTATGACTTCCTCATCCTGCGCTGCGCCTCGGGCGAGCTCGATGCCGAGGTCGGCGACTGGTGGACCGACTTCATGAATGCAGACGGCGCCGCCCGCGAGGAACTCCTCAACCACAAGGCGAAGACCGAAGGCGATGCGGGCGCGCCCAGGAAGCGCCGTCGCCGCGGCGGACGCAATCGCGCCAAGGGAGGCCGCGAGGAAGGCGCCGTCGTCGAGGGCGATGCCGGTCCCTCGGACAACCGGAGCACTTCCGCCGGCGACGCATGAACCCGTCTCCCGTCACGTGCTACATCGGCATCGGCGCCAACCTCGGCGATGCCCGCGACCAGGTGTTGCGCGCCATCGGCCGCCTGGAGACACTGCCCGGCTCCACGCTGAGCGGCAGGTCCGACCTGTTCCGGACCGCGCCCGTCGACGCCGGCGGCGACGATTACGTCAATGCCGTCGTGCGAATCGAATCCACGCTTGACGCGCCGGCTCTGCTGCGGGCGCTGCAAGAAATCGAGCAGGAATTCGGCCGGGAGCGTCCCTATCCCAATGCGCCGCGCACCCTCGACCTCGACCTGCTGCTCCATGGCCAGCAGCGCATCGACACGGCCGAACTGCAGGTGCCGCATCCGCGCATGACCGAACGCGCCTTCGTGCTGATTCCCCTGCTGCAGATCGATCCTTTCCTGTCCATTCCCGGCAAGGGTCCGGCGCACGGCTTCGTGCCCGCGGTCGCCGGGCAATCCATCCGAAAAATCTGACCATGCAAATCCCTGTCATCGTGCAAACGGTCGGCATGCTGGCGATGTCGAATGTGTTCATGACCATCGCCTGGTATGGCCACCTGAAAAACCTCGAGTCCAAGCCGTGGTGGATCGCCGCCATCATCAGCTGGAGCATCGCGCTGTTCGAGTACCTGCTGCAGGTGCCCGCCAACCGCATCGGCTACACCCAGTTCAGCCTGGCGCAGCTGAAGATCATGCAGGAAGCGATCACGTTGACGGTCTTCGTTCCTTTCGCCATGATCTACATGAACCAGCCGTTCAAGCTTGATTACATCTGGGCCGCGCTCTGCCTCGTCGGCGCGGTCTACTTCATCTTTCGCGCATGAGCATCGACAAATACAAATACATCGTGGTCGAAGGACCCATCGGCGTCGGCAAGACGACGCTGGCACGCAAGCTGGGCGACAGCCTGTCTTCGCAAATGCTGCTGGAAATGCCCCAGGACAATCCCTTCCTGGAACGCTTCTACCGGGATCCGCCGCGCTACGCGCTGCCGACGCAGATGTTCTTCTTGTTCCAGCGCATGAACCAGCTGCGCGACCTGGCGCAGACTGACTTGTTCAGCACGCGCGTCATCTCCGACTTCCTGCTCGACAAGGATCCCCTGTTCGCGCGCCTGACGCTGGGCGACGACGAACTGCATCTCTACCAGCAGCTCTACGAACACCTGCGGCCGCAGGCGCCGGTGCCCGACCTGGTGATCTACCTGCAGGCCGCGCCGGAAACGCTGGTCGACCGCGTGCGCAAGCGCGGCGTGCCGATGGAAGCCGGGCTGTCGGAGGTCTACCTGCACCAGCTCTGTGAAAGTTACAGCCGATTCTTTTATCATTACGACGCCGCGCCGGTGCTGATCGTGAATACCGAGCATCTCAACCCGATCGACCGCGACGCGGATTTCAACCTGCTGCTCGGCCGCATAGCGAACATGCGCGGCAAGCGCGAGTTTTTCAATCTGGGAGAATGATCGATGGCGGGATATCTGCAGGAAGGCACATCCGCGGTACGCAGCAAGGCGGTGACGGTCACGTCGCTGCTGTCCATGCGCGCGGCCGGTGACAAGATCTCCATGCTGACCTGCTATGACGCCAGTTTCGCCGCGCTGATGGACCGCTGCGGCGTGGACGTGATGCTGGTTGGCGATTCGCTCGGCATGGTATGCCAGGGCCACACCTCGACCCTGCCGGTGACGCTGGACGACATCGCCTACCACGTGGCCTGCGTGGCGCGCGGCAACCAGACCGCCTTCCTCGTGGCGGACATGCCGTTCGGCACCTATGCCACGCGCGAGGAAGCCTACCGCAACGCCGTGCGGCTGATGCAGGCGGGCGCGCAGATGGTGAAGCTGGAAGGCGGCGAATGGCTGGCCGACACGGTCCGATTCCTGACCGAGCGCGCGGTGCCGGTCTGTGCCCACGTCGGCCTGACGCCGCAATCGGTGCACCAGTTCGGCGGCTTCAAGGTGCAAGGCAAATCGGTCGAAGCGGCCGACCGCCTGAAGGCGGATGCGCTGGCGCTGCAGGCCGCCGGCGCTTCCCTGATCGTGCTGGAAGCGATTCCTTCGGCGCTGGGCAAGGAAACGACGGACTTGCTGGCAATCCCGACCATCGGCATCGGCGCCGGTCCCGACTGCTCGGGACAGGTGCTCGTAATGCACGACATGCTCGGGGTATTCCCCGGCCGCAAGGCGCGCTTCGTGCGCAACTTCATGGATGGCCAGGCCAGCATCGAAGGCGCGGTCCGCGCCTATATCGCGGCGGTCAAGGACAAGTCCTTCCCGGCGGCGGAACACTGCTTCTGAAAACGCAAATGGGATTCCCGCGCCTTCGCGGGAATGACAGAGAGTGCATTGCAGGTTCTAACTTCTAGCCGGCGCCGTCCTGATATCGCGCCAAACTGGCCGCCATCTTCTCCGCCAATTCCTCCGTGCTGCTCACGGTCAGTCCAAGGTCGCGCAGCAACCCGTCCTGCAAGCCATAGATCCAGGAGTGGATCGTCAATTCCTGCCCGCGATACCAGGCATCCTGGACGATCGTGGTCTGGCAGACGTTGGCTACCTGCTCGAGCACGTTGAGTTCGCACATGCGGTCCTGGCGCATCTTGGTGGGCAGGGTTTCACCGAGATAGCGCTCATGCTTGAGATGCACGTCCTGCACGTGGCGCAGCCAATTGTCGGCCAGGCCGATGCGGCGGCGCGCCAGCGCGGCATGCACGCCCGAGCAGCCGTAGTGGCCGCAGACGATGATGTGCTTCACGCCCAGCACGTCGATGGCGAATTGAAGCACCGACAGGCAGTTGAGGTCGGTATGCGCAACCACGTTGGCGATGTTCCGGTGCACGAACAACTCGCCGGGCAGCAGGTTGACGATTTCATTGGCGGGCACGCGGCTGTCCGCGCATCCGATCCACAGGTATTCGGGAGATTGCTGGCTGACCAGCTTCTTGAAGAAGTCGGGGTCTTCGGCGACCATCGACGCCGCCCAGTCGCGGTTGTTGCGGAATAGCTGCTCGAGGGAAAGGGAATCTTTGCGGGGGTCGTTCATGATGTGAATGCGGAGTCGATCATCGGCTTTCCCATGGCTGGAAAAGGGGCCGACCGCAATTCTATAGAAGATTCGACATCGACAACATCGCGCAACCGCCCGCATGCCCGCGGCCAGCTGCCCCGATTCGGCGAGATGCGCCAATGAAGGCCGCCGATTCGTGGAATTGGCGGCCGAAGCCGGAATTCCGCAAGCTTTCGGCAGGCGCCGGGTTTTCACCGAGCGCCCGCTTTGTCATGCGGCGATCCGTCTTCAGTTGATGTTCGAGGATCCCGAGGGACGGTCGATGTCTTCCGGGCGCTCGCCGAGCATCAGGCGCTTGAGCTTGGTATCGACTGGCTTTTCGCCGATCCAGATCTTGAGCAAGGCATTGTAGAAGCCGATGTCCGGCAAGGGATCGGTGATGCGCTTGCCGTTCAGGTGGATCA
The DNA here is from genome assembly GCF_010974945.1 of Noviherbaspirillum galbum. GTDB lineage: Bacteria > Pseudomonadota > Gammaproteobacteria > Burkholderiales > Burkholderiaceae_D > Noviherbaspirillum > Noviherbaspirillum galbum. The sequence goes on from NZ_JAAIVB010000014.1 coordinate 56,933, forward strand.
GGGTGCCCGTGCCCGGTACCCAGTCCACGGTCAGGGCATCGCCCTTCTTCAGCTCGGGCACGGAAGCGAAGACTTCGCCGAACTTCTGCAATTGCCCGATGAATTTGGCTTTCTCGGCCTTGTCGCTGTTCTGGTAGATGCCGCTCATGAATCCCCGGCCGAGTTCTTCGTTGCTGATGTCGCGCAGCATGACGATGGTGACCCGCCGCGCGCCGGGCACGGCAAGCACGTCCGCCGTGCTGCTGCGTCTCTCGGGGAGATAAAGCCCGGCGACATAGACCTTGAAGATAGCCTTGTACCGGATGCCGGCGCCGTTCAGCTTCAGATCTTGGCCATTGATCTTCGCCGCGTCCTCCAGCTTGATGCCGGCCACGTCGATCGCCGCCTGGCCCGGCGCCATCCACATCGAACCACCGATCATCGCCGCGATGGCGATGGCCTTCCTGATGTTCATGCTCATCTTGTCTCCCCTTTTATTGTCCGCCGCGATCATTCCGTCAGGAAATTGCACGACCGTTTGATTATCAGAGGAAACCCTAGAATGAAAACTCTAAAGCGTTCGCGGCTTTGTGATTTCTCAAAAGAAAACCGTCCGGGCCGCAGGGATGCGGCGCGGACGGCTGTACACGGGGCCAGGCTCGCAGGCCGGCGCGAGCTTACTCGAAGAATTCCTTGACCTTGTCCTTCCAGGACTTGGTATGCGGATTGTGCTTCGCGCCGCCATCGGTGGTCAGCTGCTCGAATTCCTGCAGCAGGGCCTTTTGCCGGTCGGTCAGCTTGACCGGGGTTTCGACGACCACATGGGCGAACAGGTCGCCCGCATAGCCCGAGCGCACGCCCTTGATGCCCTTGCCGCGCAACCGGAAGGTCTTGCCGGACTGCGTTCCTTCGGGCAGGGTGAACGAGGCCTTGCCGTTCAGGGTCGGCACCTCGACTTCGCCGCCCAGTGCCGCCTTGGTGAACGAGATCGGGATCTCGCAATGCAGGTCGTCGCCGTCGCGCTGGAAAACCGGGTGCTGCTTGATATGGATTTCGACATACAGGTCGCCCGGCGGGCCGCCGTTCATGCCAGGCTCGCCGTTGCCGGACGAGCGGATGCGCATGCCGTCGTCGATCCCCGCGGGAATCTTGACTTCGAGCGTCTTGTTTTTCTTGACACGGCCGGCGCCGGCGCAGGTCGTGCAGGGATTGGGAATGACCTTGCCGGTGCCATGGCACTTGGGGCAGGTCTGCTGGATGCTGAAGAAGCCTTGCTGCATCCGCACCTGGCCCTGGCCGCCGCAGGTGCCGCAGGTCGTTGGCTGGGTGCCGGGCTTGGCGCCGCTGCCGTGGCAGGTTTCGCATTCGCTCCAGGACGGTACCCGGATGGTGGTATCGAAACCGTGGGCCGCCTGCTCCAGCGTGATCTCGAGGTTGTAGCGCAGGTCGGCGCCGCGATACACCTGCGGGCCGCCGCGGCCGCCCCGTCCGCCGCCGGCGCCGAAGATGTCGCCGAAGATGTCGCCGAAGGCATCGGAGAATCCGCCGAAGCCGCCCGCGCCGGCACCGCCGCCGCCCATGTTGGGATCGACGCCGGCATGGCCATAGCGGTCATAGGCTTCGCGCTTGCCCTTGTCGGAGAGCATCTCGTAGGCCTCCTTGGCCTCCTTGAACTTCTCCTCCGCGCCCTTGCTGTCCGGATTGCGGTCCGGATGGTATTTCATCGCAAGTTTGCGATAGGCCTTCTTGATGTCTTCATCGGAGGCGTTCTTTTCGACCCCGAGAGTCTCGTAATAATCTCGCTTCGCCATGTTCTAGGCATCCTGTCTTGGTTCTGCGTCGTACCGCATCATACTGTGACTGCACAAGCACAAACGCCGAACGAGATCGGGAGACCGTCGTTCGGCGTGCATCGCGACGCGCTGCTGCCGCGCCGCGATGTTCTTCTGATTACTTGTCCTTGACTTCCTTGAAGTCGGCGTCGACGACGTCTTCTTCCTTCTTGGACTCCTGACCGCCGGCGCCCGCTGCTCCGGCACCCGCTCCAGCGGCACCAGCCTGCGCCGCCTGGGCGTCAGCGTACATCTTTTCGCCCAGTTTCTGCGCGGCGGTGGTCAATGCGGCCACCTTGGCATCGATCGCGTCCTTGTCGTTGCCCTTGAGGACCTCTTCCAATTCCTTGATCGCGCCTTCGATCTTTTCCTTCTCGCCGCCGTCCAGCTTGTCGCCGTACTCGGTCAGCGCCTTGCGCGTCGAGTGAATCAGCGCGTCGCCCTGGTTGCGGGCATCGGCCAGTTCCTTGAGCTTCTTGTCCTCGTCGGCGTAGAGCTCGGCGTCCTTCACCATCTTCTGGATTTCCTCTTCCGACAAACCGGAGTTGGCCTTGATGGTGATCTTGTTTTCCTTGCCGGTGGCCTTGTCCTTCGCGCCCACGTGCAGGATGCCGTTGGCGTCGATGTCGAAGGTCACTTCGATCTGCGGCAGGCCGCGCGGCGCGGGCGGAATACCCTCGAGGTTGAACTCGCCCAGCAGCTTGTTGCCGGTCGCCATTTCACGCTCGCCCTGGAACACCTTGATGGTCACCGCCGGCTGGTTGTCGTCGGCGGTCGAGAACACCTGGCTGAACTTGGTCGGGATGGTGGTGTTCTTCTGGATCATCTTGGTCATCACGCCGCCGAGGGTTTCGATGCCCAGCGACAGCGGGGTCACGTCCAGCAGCAGCAGGTCCTTGCGGTCGCCCGACAGCACGGAACCCTGGATCGCGGCGCCGACGGCCACGGCTTCATCGGGGTTGACGTCCTTGCGCGGATCCTTGCCGAAGAATTCCTTGACCTTGTCCTGCACCTTGGGCATGCGGGTCATGCCGCCGACCAGGATCACGTCCTGGATGTCGGAGACCTTCACGCCGGCATCCTTGATGGCGGTGCGGCAGGGCTCGATGGTGCGCTCGATCAGCTCTTCCACCAGCGATTCCAGTTTGGCGCGGGTGATCTTCAGGTTCAGGTGGACCGGGGCGCCGTTCACCATCGCGATGTAGGGCTCGTTGATCTCGGTCTGCTGCGAGGAGGACAGCTCGATCTTGGCGCGCTCGGCGGAAGCCTTGATGCGCTGCAGCGCGATCGCGTCCTTCGACAGGTCGAGGCCGTTGATCTTCTTGAACTCGTCGATGATGTAGTCGATGATGCGCTGGTCGAAGTCTTCGCCGCCGAGGAAGGTGTCGCCGTTGGTGGAGAGTACTTCGAACTGCATTTCGCCGTCGACGTCCGCGATCTCGATGATGGAGACGTCGAAGGTGCCGCCGCCTAGGTCATACACGGCGATCTTGCGGTCGCCCTTGCCGGACTTGTCCAGGCCGAAGGCCAGCGCGGCCGCGGTCGGCTCGTTGATGATGCGCTTGACGTCGAGGCCGGCGATGCGGCCGGCGTCCTTGGTGGCCTGGCGCTGCGCGTCGTTGAAGTAGGCCGGCACGGTGATCACGGCTTCGGTGACTTCCTCGCCGAGATAGTCTTCGGCGGTCTTCTTCATCTTGCGCAGGACTTCGGCGGATACCTGAGGGGGCGCGAGCTTCTTGTCGCGCACGCCGACCCAGGCGTCGCCGTTGTCGGCCTTGGCGATCTGGTAGGGCATCAGGTTGATGTCCTTCTGCACTTCCTTCTCGGCAAACTTGCGGCCGATGAGGCGCTTTACCGCGTACAGGGTGTTCTTGGGGTTGGTGACGGCCTGGCGTTTCGCCGGCGCGCCGACGAGGATCTCGCCGTCGTCCTGGTAAGCCACGACGGACGGCGTCGTGCGCGAACCTTCGGAGTTTTCGATAACCTTAGGCTGGCCGTTCTCCATGACGGCGACGCAGGAGTTGGTCGTGCCGAGGTCGATGCCAATGATTTTGCCCATTTTGCGTTCCTCTAAAAAGCAGTTTTATGATGTGTTGTATGTGTGGAACAGCGCGCTAGTTTCAAGCGCTCCCTCTGTTTTTTATTACTGCGCCACCGTGACCAGCGCGGGACGCAGCAGGCGATCGGCGATCATGTAGCCCTTCTGCAGCACGGTGACGATGGTGTTGGCGTCCTGCTCGGCAGGCACCATGGAGATGGCCTGGTGCTTCATCGGGTCCAGCTTCTCGCCCGGCACCGGATTGATCTCGAGCAGGCGGTTGCGCTCGAAGGCGGCGTTGAGTTGCTTGAGCGTCATCTCCACGCCTTCCTTCAGGGACTCGACCGACGGCGTGTCCAGCTTGAGCGCCATTTCGAGGCTGTCCTTCACCGGCACGAGGGCTTCGGCGAAGTTTTCGATGGCGAACTTGTGCGCCTTCGCGATATCTTCCTGGGCACGGCGGCGAATGTTTTCCCCGTCGGCCTTGGCCCGCAGGAAGGCTTCCTGCATCTCGGTCGCCTTGGCTTCCGCGGCGGCGAGCCGCTCTTCCATGGAACGGTCCGCGTCAGGCGCCTGATGTTCGGACCCGGCGTCAGGCTGCGCCTGGCCGGCGGCCTGCTGAGCAACGTTTTCTGCTTGCTCCTGAATTTTCTCTTGGTCTTGCATCACTAAAAATCCCCTCGACAATCAATGACTTAGTGTTCGACATTGCCCCAAGTGGGGCTTGCCCTCACTTTTTCAAGGGGAATTCATGAATTTATTGCGGGCATCCTTGTGATGCCGCCATGACATGGCATCCGGGGCGCCATGGACTAAGATGAAAGCGGATGCCGGCAAGCCTGTCGTTACCTTGCCGGGCCACCCGCCTTGCCGGATGCATCATGAAACTGCAACTGATTTCCGTAGCGGTCGTCGCGTATGCCGCGCTCGTCGCCGCCGTGCTCTGCACGTCCAACTTGCTGATCAGCCTGACGCCCCTGGCGATACGCCAGTGAAGGGCCGCCAGGCGCCTGTCAAGCGAAGGCTAGCGTTCCGCCCCCAGGGCAAGGGCGTGCTCCCGGCTTGCCTGCGCGTCGCGGGCCATGCGGTCGCGCAGGCCGGGTTCGGGGCCGGTGGGCCAGCCGTGCAGGTGTTGCAGCGCAATGTCGGCCATGCCGGCAATCCAGCGCGATGACTCGTTGAGGCAAGGGATGTAATGGAATTCCTTGCCGCCCGCCACCAGGAAATCCTGTTTCACTTCCATCGCGATTTCCTCGAGCGTCTCGAGGCAGTCGCTGGTGAAGCCGGGGCAGACCACGTCGATGCGCCGCACGCCTTCCTTCGCCAGGCGGGCGACGGTGGGCGCGGTGTAGGGCTGCAGCCACTCGGCCTTGCCGAAGCGCGACTGGAAGGTGACCAGGTACTGGTCCGCAGTCAGGCCGAGGGCGGCCGCCAGCAGGCGCCCGGTCTTGTGGCATTCGCAATGGTAAGGATCGCCCAGCATCAGCGTGCGCTTGGGCACGCCATGGAAGCTCATGAGCAGCTTGTCGGGCCGGCCATTGGTCTTCCAGTGGTCGAGGATGCTGTCGCGCAGGGCGTCGATGTAGGCGGCATGGTCGTGGTAATGCTTGACCAGGCGCAGTTCGGGAATGTTGCGCACGCTGGCGTAGTGCTGGAACACCGCGTCCCAGATCGAGGCGGTGGTGGTGCCGGAATACTGCGGGTAGGCGGGCACGACCAGGATGCGGTCGCAGCCGTCGGCCTTGAGCTTGTCCAGCACGCTGTCGATGGAAGGATTGCCATAGCGCATGGCGTAGGCCACTTCCACCGCATGGCCGCGCTCGCCGAGGTAGCCGCGCAGCAGGCGCGCCTGGCGCTCGGTGTGCAGCTTGAGGGGAGAGCCTTCGGCGGTCCAGATGGAGGCGTATTTCGCCGCCGACTTGCTGGAGCGGAAAGGCAGGATGACCCCGTGCAGGATGAGGCTCCAGACCGCCCGGGGAATCTCGACCACCCGCGGATCGGACAGGAACTGCTTAAGGTAGCGGCGCACCGACGGCGTGTCGGGCGCGTCCGGCGTGCCAAGGTTGACCAGCAGGATCGCGGTCCTGGCGATGCTGCCGTGGGTGTAGTCGGGTTCGGGTTGCGGTCGCATGGTGTCGGTCCGATCAGGTTCAGGATGCCAGCAGCTCGCGCGCATGCTTGCGCGTGGTGGCGGTGATCTCGATGCCGCCCAGCATGCGGGCGATTTCCTCGACGCGCGACTTGGCGTCCAGCGGCTGGATGCTCGACACGGTGCGTCCTTCGACGCCGCGCTTGCTGACCTGGAAATGCTGGTTCGCCTGGCTGGCGACCTGCGGCAGGTGGGTGACGCACAGCACCTGGCGATCCTGGCCGAGGCGCTTGAGCAGGCGTCCGACGACTTCCGCAACGCCGCCGCCGATGCCGCTGTCGACTTCGTCGAAGATCAGCGTCGGCGTGGCGGTCGCGGTGGACGTGATGACGGAAATGGCCAGCGAGATGCGCGCCAGTTCGCCGCCCGACGCCACCTTGGCCAGCGGCCGCGCCGAGGTGCCGGCATGGGCGGCCACCAGGAACTCCACCTGCTCCAGTCCATAGCTGGCGGGCTCGGCGGCGTTGAGCGCAATCTCGAAGCGCCCGCCGGCCATGCTCAGTTCCTGCATGGCCACGGTGACGGCATCGCCCAGCGACTTGGCCGCCTTGGCGCGCGCCGACGACAGCTTGCGCGCCAGCGCCATGTAGGCCGCCTGCAGCTTTTCTTCCTGGGCGCGCATGGCGTCGAGATCGCTCGCATCGGCCAGCTGCCGCAGCTGCGCCGACAGGGTGGTGAATTCCTGCGGCAGGTCTTCCGGCTGCACGCGGAACTTGCGGGCGGTCGAATGCAGGGCATCGAGGCGCGACTCGACTTCCTGCAGGCGTTCCGGGTCGAGCTCGACCCGGCCGAGGTAATCGTTGAGGGAATAGACCGCTTCCTGCAGCTGGATGCGGGCCGGCTCGAGCGCTTCGAGCACCGGCTTGAGGCCGGCGTCGACGTCGGCCAGCTTGCCGAGCTTCTGCGTCAGGCCGGACAGCTGCGACAGCATCGGGTTGTCGGATTCGGAGATGGCATGCAGCGCTTCCTGCGCGCCTTCGATCAGGCTGGCGGCGTGCGACAGGCGGCTGTGCTCGTTGCTGATGTCGGCCCACTCGCCTGGCTTGGCATTGAGCTTTTCGAGTTCGTTGACCTGCCATTCGAGGCGTTCGCGCTCGAGCAGCACGTTGCGGGCATTGATCTCGAACTCCTCGCGCTGCTTGGCCAGGGCCTTCCAGGTCTTGTAGGCGGCGGCGACGGCCTTGGCGTCCTCGAGCAGGCCAGCCTGGCTGTCGAGCAGCACGCGCTGGGCATCGGTCTTCATGAGCGATTGATGCGCATGCTGGCCGTGGATGTCGACCAGCATTTCGCCGAGTTCGCGCAGCTGTGCGGCGGTGGCGGCGATGCCATTGATGTAAGCCTTGGAGCGGCCGGCGTTGTCGATCACTCGGCGCAGCAGCACGCCGCCATCCTCGCCGCGGCAATCATGGGCGTCGAGCCAGGCATCGACCTCGCCCTGGCTGGTGGTGAATTCGGCGGTAATGTCCGTCTTGGCCGCGCCTTCGCGCACCACGCTGGCGTCTCCCCGCCCGCCCAGCGCCAGGGCCAGGGCATCGATGAGGATGGACTTGCCGGCGCCGGTTTCGCCCGTGAACACGGTGAAGCCGGGCGCGAACTCAAGTTCGATCGAATCGACGATCACGAAATCGCGAATGGATAATGTGCGAAGCATGTGGAAATCGTTTAGTCGGTCCGCCGGCTGGCTGGTCGGCCAGGCCGCCGGACGCTTGTTGTGACGCAAAGGGAGTGCTGCTTGATTCAGCCGCTATTTTAACTGGCCTGCAACCGAGGGATATTCATTCCAGTGCAGCTTCTCGCGCAAGGTGTCGTAATAGCTCCATCCCTGCGGATGCAAAAAGGTAATCGTGTAGGCGGAACGGCGGACGATGATGCGGTCGTGGTGCTGCAGGCTGGTGAGCGACTGCATGTCGAAGTTCACGCTGACGTCGCGTCCGCCCATGATTTCGATGACGATGTTGCAGGTATCCGGCACCACGATCGGGCGGTTGGACAAGGCATGCGGCGCGATCGGCACCAGTACCAGGCCGGAAAGGCTGGGATGCAGCAGCGGCCCGCCGGCCGACAGCGAATAGGCGGTGGACCCGGTGGGCGTGGCCACGATCAGGCCATCCGAACGCTGGTTGTACATGAAGCGGCCATCCACCTCAACCTGCAGTTCCGCCATGCCCGAGGTCGCGGCCCGCGACACCACGACGTCGTTGAAGGCCAGGGCGTGGAAGATGTTCTTGCCGTCCCGCAGCACGGATCCCTCGAGCAGGCTGCGTTGCTCGGACTCCAGCTTGCCATCGAGCATGTCGTTGAGCACGCTCATCATGGTGTCCTGGGAAATGTCGGTCATGAAACCGAGCCTGCCCTGGTTGATGCCGATCAGCGGCACGTCGAAGGGCGCGAGGTGGCGGGCGATGCCGAGCATGGTGCCGTCGCCGCCGATCACGATCGCCACGTCGGCATGCTTGCCGATTTCCTCGGCGGTCATGCTGGTCGTGCCGGCAAGCTCGACGTTGCGGCCGGTCTCGGCCTCGATGACCACGCGATGGCCCCGCTTTTTCAGGAAGGCGGCGACCTCCGAGAGCGATTCGGAAAAGCCGGCGGCCATGTACTTGCCGACGAGCGCGATGGTTTCGAACCTCAGGGGCCGGGAGGTGGAGGGCAGCATGATGCAGATTAGACCATAATTTGACAGCCTGCTGTACAACGGCGCACCCCGTGCATTGCCCGGCATGGCATGCTGTGGGCTTGCCCGGAGTGCCATTGAAATCCCGGATTTCCGTCCCCAATCTTGCCTTATGCCTTCCATCAAAGCCGTCCTGTTCGACCTCGATGACACCCTATGGCCGGTCGTTCCCGTGATCGAACGCGCCGAGAACCTGATGTTCGACTGGCTGCGCCGCCATGCGCCCGCCGTGCCCGCCCGTTTTTCCATCACGGAACTGCGCGAACGGCGCAAGGCGCTGATGGCGACCGACCCGGTCTACCAGCTCGACCTGCGGCGCCTGCGGCATGCCGGCCTCACCGAAGCCTTCCTGGCCACCGGCGAAGATCCGGCGCTGGTGGAATCGGCCATGGCGGTGTTCACCAAGGCGCGCAACGAAGTGGAATTGTTCGACGACGTGTTGCCCGCGCTTTCGGCCCTGCGCGGCCGGGTCATCCTCGGTTCGGTGTCGAACGGCGTGGCCGACCTGGAAGCGATCGGCCTGGCGCACTGGTTCGATGCCTCGATCGCGGCCTACCAGCTAGGCCGAGCCAAGCCCGATCCGGAGATTTTCCTCGCGGCATGCGATGCGCTGGGCGTGGCGCCGCGGGAAACGGTGTACGTGGGCGACGACCCGCGCCTCGACGTGGAGGGCGCGCAGCGGGCCGGCCTGCGCGGCGTGCTGATGGACCGGCAACACCTGCGGCCGCGGGACATTCCTGCGCATATTGCGCCGGATGCGGTATGCGGGACTTTGACGGAGCTGCAACAATGGTTGCAAGACGAGCTAGCCAAACCATGATCACTAGCAAAATAATGTCCGCTAATGTACTCGCAAGGGCCAAGAATGATTGGCGCCTGCTTCGCGGCATCGCTAGAATACTGCCATGCAACTGGATATCCGTGCTCAAACCTTGCTGAAGGCGCTGGTCGAACGCTACGTCGCCGACGGCCAGCCCGTCGGCTCGCGCGCCTTGTCGAAGATCTCGGGTCTCGACCTCTCGCCGGCCACCATCCGCAACATCATGGCGGACCTGGAAGAGATGGGCTTCGTGGCAAGCCCGCATACCTCGGCCGGCCGGGTGCCGACGCCGCGCGGCTACCGCTTCTTCGTCGATACCCTCATGACGGTGCAGCCGATCGACGAATCCACCCTGGAGTCGAAGCTGCAATTGCGCTTCGCCGGCGCGGGGTCGTCGCAGAAGGCCATTTCCAGCGCCGCGCAGGTCCTGTCCTCGCTGTCGCAGTTCGCGGGCGTCGTCATGACGCCGCGCCACGAATCCGTGTTCCAGCAGATCGAGTTCCTGCGCCTGTCGGAACGCCGCATCCTGCTGGTCATCGTCGCCCCCAACGGCGACGTGCAGAACCGCCTGCTGCTGACCGACGTGGATTACACGCCGTCGCAGCTGACCCAGGCGGCCAACTACATCAACCAGCATTACGCCGGCTTCAGCTTCGACCAGGTGCGCACGCGCCTGCAGAACGAGATCGTGCAGCTGCGCGACGACATGACGCGCCTGATGCAGGCGGCCGTTGAAGCGGGCAGCGCCGCGATGTCCGAGAACGAGGAAGACGTGGTGATTTCCGGCGAGCGCAACCTGCTCGGCGTGAGCGACCTGGCATCCAACATGACTTCGCTGCGCAAGCTGTTCGACCTGTTCGAGCAGAAGACCGGCCTGATGCAGATCCTCGACATGTCGAGCAAGGCCAGCGGCGTGCAGATCTTCATTGGCGGCGACAGCCAGCTGATGCCGGTCGACGAGATGAGCGTGGTGACCGCGCCCTACGAGGTGAATGGCAAGGTGGTCGGCACGCTGGGCGTCATCGGGCCGACGCGCATGGCCTACGAAAGGGTGATTCCCATCGTCGACATCACGGCGAAGCTGCTGTCGAATGCGCTTTCGCCGTCGCGCATGCCCTGACGCGGGTTTGTCCTGCGGCGGGAAGAGAGTCAGCCGCTATTCCCAGAATTTCCACCACGCCGACTTCTGCTCCGACTTGCCCGCCGCGGCGATGGGCTTGAGCCCCATGCGCTCGAAGGCATCGGCATGGCTCATGCCCTTGACCCGGAGATAGGCATACTGGTATTCCTTGGGCAGCTTGAACGGCATGTTGTAAGGATCGTTCAGGTACTTCTTGACCTGGTCGGTATAGGTACTGTAGTCGGGCAGCTCTCCGTTGTTCTTGTTCGCCACCGTCCTGACCCAGGCCACCGCCGATTCCGCTTCTTTCAGATCCACATTCCCCTCCCTATGCAAGATGCACCGCGGGCGGGCGCGCTGCCCGCAGACCACTCCCCTTCTATCGGCTTTATTCTGCAGCGGCTTGAGCCCGCGGCATGATCAGATCATGAGCTCGGCCAGCGACTTGTTGTTTTCGGCGTCGAGTTCGACGAACTGCACGCCTGTCCGAAAGCCATCGGTACTGCTGAGAATACTATAGATCACGCGTATCGCGGCGGTAATCCGGCGCGGTTTTCCATTGATGATGGGTTCGAACACAAGGGTGCAGGGCTGCCCGGCCGGCAGCTGGCCCGGCAGCACCAGGGAAAGGCCGCCGAGCGAGACGTCCACCGTTTTGGCGCGGATGGGGGCGATCCCGGGCAGGACGATCAGGGCGGGGCAGCGCAAGGCCTTGCGCGGATAGACTCTGGTTTCTGAACTCATCGATTCCCTGTCGGCGGCGCCTGCCTGGGCGGCACGCGTTGGCTGGAAAATGGGAAGGGCCCGCGACCGCCTAGCGGTTGCGGTGGGGGCAGTCGGTCTTGCTGCAGTGGCCGTAGAGGGCCAGCGCATGCTCGGCGATGTTGAATCCCCGCGCCTGCGCGATGCTCTGCTGCCGCTTCTCGATTTCCTCGTCGAAGAATTCCTCGACCCGGCCGCAGTCGAGGCAGACGAGGTGGTCGTGGTGGGATCCCTGGTTGAGCTCGAAGACCGCCTTGCCGCTCTCGAAGTGATTGCGGTGCAGCAGGCCCGCCTGCTCGAACTGGGTGAGCACGCGGTAGACGGTCGCCAGGCCGACGTCCATGTTATCGGCGAGGAGGATCTTGTAGACGTCTTCGGCGCTCAGGTGGCGCACTTCGCTGTTCTGGAAGATTTCGAGGATTTTCAGACGCGGCAATGTCGCCTTGAGGCCGCTGGCTTTCAGCTCGGAAGGATTGCTTGGCATGTTGTTGGTCGGATTCAGGTTATCTGCTTTATCATATAGCGTTTTCGGGCCGAGGCCCAACGAATTGAAGGAACTTATGAGAATGTCATTTCCGCGCGACGGCCTGCGTCCGGTTGTTCTCCTGGCCGCGGCGGCGCTCGCCTGTGTACTGTCCGGATGCGCCTCGAAAAACCCCCTTCTCGACGACGCGCCCGCTGCAGCGCAGCAGAGCGCCGTCCATACCGAGGGACCGCGCGGCGCGGACCGCTTCCTCGGCATCTTCCGGCCCTACCGCATCAACGTGCAGCAGGGTAATTTCGTGTCCCGCGAAATGATCACCCCACTCAAGGAAGCGATGCAGAAGCAGGAAGGCGTGACCCGCGACCAGGTGCTGTTCGCCCTGGGCACGCCGCTGCTGACCGACGTGTTCCACGCCGACCGCTGGGACTACGTCTTCCGCCTCAAGAAGAACACCGGCGAAGTCATTTCCAGCCGCGTCTCCGTCTTCTTCAAGCAGAACCGCCTGGTCAACATCGAGGGCGACCAGCTGCCGACCGAGCAGGAATACCTCTCCCTGATCGAGGGCAAGACCCCGACCGCAAGGTGACCGCACCATGACCCCGATGAAACTCGCCGTTGCCGGCGCCTCCGGCCGCATGGGCCGCATGCTCATTGAAACCATCCTCAACGCCGGCGACGTGACGCTGGCCGGCGCGCTGGACGTCCCGGGCTCGCCTGCGCTGGGCACCGATCCCGCCGCCTTCCTTGGCAAGTCTTCCGGCGTGGCGATCGAATCCGACCTCGCCCGCGGCCTGGCCGGCGTCGACCTGCTCATCGACTTCACCCGGCCGGAAGGCACGCTCAGGCACGCGGAATACTGCGCCGCCCACGGCATCAAGATGGTGATCGGCACCACCGGCTTCGACGAGGCCGGCAAGGCCGCGATCGCCGACGCGGCGAAGCGCACGGCCATCATGTTCGCGCCGAACATGAGCGTCGGCGTGAATGTCACGCTGAAGCTGCTGGAAATGGCGGCGAAGAGCTTTTCCGAGGGCTACGACATCGAGATCATCGAGGCGCACCACCGCCACAAGGTCGACGCGCCGTCCGGCACCGCGATCAAGATGGGCGAAGTCATCGCCGGCGCCCTGGGGCGCAAGCTCGACGACGTCGCGGTGTGGGCCCGCGAAGGCGTGACCGGCGCGCGCGATCCCTCCTCCATCGGCTTCGCCACCATCCGCGGCGGCGACATCATCGGCGACCACACCGTGCTGTTCGCGGGCATGGGCGAGCGCATCGAGATCAGCCACAAGTCGTCAAGCCGGGTGTCGTACGCGCATGGCAGCGTGCGCGCCGCGCGCTTCCTGGCCGACAAGGCGACCGGCCTGTTCGACATGCAGGACGTGCTGGGACTGAAATAATCCGGGGAAGACCATGCCAGATGCGCAACGGGTTCAACGGGTTCAACTGGACGGACGGCGCATCGCCGACTGGCCCGGCTTCCACCGCGAAAGCCGGCAGGCCTTCGGCTTTCCCGATTTCTATGGCAACAACCTGTCCGCCTGGATCGACTGCCTGAGCTCGCTGCGCGGCGACGGCGAAGAGGAAGGCATGTCCCGCTTCCTGCTCGGCCCGGACGAATGCCTGGCCATCGAGGTGCTGCACGCCGACGTGCTCGAACGCAACGCCCCCCACATCGCCGAAGCGCTGCGCGACGCCGTGGACGACGTCAACGAACGCTTCACCGAATCCGGCGAGAAACCGGCGCTGAACCTGGTTTTCCGCTGAACGCCGAAGGGCCGCGCGTCCCTCCCTTTCGGTAATACCCGTCCGCCAGCAAGTATAATGACGGGCTTACATTCATCCTCCACCCATTTCCGCATCATCCGTCATGCAAGATAAATATCTTCCCGCCGATGTCGAGAAAGCCGCCCACGAGCACTGGGCCGCGATCGACGCCTACAAGACCGTCGAACACGCGAAGGACAGCCAGGGCCAGGACAGGAAAAAGTTCTACGCCTGCTCGATGCTGCCCTACCCGTCCGGGAAGCTGCACATGGGCCACGTGCGCAACTACACCATCAACGACATGATGGCGCGCCAGCTGCGCATGAACGGCTACAACGTGCTCATGCCCATGGGCTGGGACGCCTTCGGCCTGCCGGCGGAGAACGCGGCGCTGAAGAACGGCGTGCCGCCGGCGAAGTGGACCTACGACAACATCGCCTACATGAAGAAGCAGATGCAGGCGATGGGACTGGCGATCGACTGGACGCGCGAAATCGCCACCTGCGACCCCAGCTACTACAAGTGGAACCAGTGGCTCTTCCTCAAGATGCTGGAAAAGGGCATCGCCTACCGCAAGACCCAGGTGGTGAACTGGGACCCGGTCGACCAGACCGTGCTGGCCAACGAGCAGGTCATCGACGGCCGCGGCTGGCGTACCGGCGCGCTGGTCGAAAAGCGCGAGATCCCCGGCTACTACCTCAAGATCACCGACTACGCGGAAGAACTGCTCGACCACGTCGCCAACAAGCTGCCCGGCTGGCCCGAGCGTGTGCGCGTGATGCAGGAAAACTGGATCGGCAAGAGCGAGGGCGTGCGCTTCGCCTTCCCGCATGACATCCGCGGCGAGGACGGCCAGCTCATCCAGGACGGCAAGCTCTTCGTCTTCACCACCCGCGCCGACACCATCATGGGCGTGACCTTCTGCGCGGTGGCGCCGGAGCACCCGCTGGCAACGCACGCGGCCGCGTCGAACCCCGAGCTCGCCGCCTTCATCGAGGAATGCAAGCGCGGCGGCACCACCGAGGCCGAGCTCGCGCTCAAGGAAAAGGAAGGCCTGCCCACCGGCCTCTTCGTCAGCCATCCGCTGACCGGCGAGAAGGTCGAGGTCTGGGTCGGCAACTACGTGCTGATCACCTACGGCGACGGCGCGGTCATGGGCGTGCCGGCGCACGACGAGCGCGACTTCGCCTTCGCGAAGAAATACGACCTGCCCATCAAGCAGGTCATTGCCGTCGAAGGCGAAACCTATTCCACCGACGCCTGGCAGGAATGGTACGGCGACAAGCAGCGCGGCGTGACGGTCAACTCCGGCGCCTACGACGGCCTGGCCTACAAGGCGGCGGTCGACAAGATCGCGGCCGACCTCGCCACCAAGGGCGACGGCGAGAAGAAGACCACCTGGCGCCTGCGCGACTGGGGCATTTCCCGCCAGCGCTACTGGGGCACGCCGATCCCCATGATCCATTGCGACGCCTGCGGCTCGGTGCCGGTCCCCGAGAAGGACCTGCCGGTCGTGCTGCCGCAGGACTGCGTGCCCGACGGCAGCGGCAACCCGCTCAACAAGCGCGAGGATTTCCTGCGCTGCGACTGCCCGCAGTGCGGCAAGCCGGCGCGCCGCGAAACCGACACCATGGATACCTTCGTCGATTCGTCGTGGTACTTCATGCGCTACTGCGATCCGAAGAACGAGCAAAGCATGGTCGGCGAAGGCGCGCAGTACTGGATGCCCATGGACCAGTACATCGGCGGCATCGAGCACGCGATCCTGCACCTGCTCTACGCCCGCTTCTGGACCAAGGTCATGCGCGACCTCGGCCTGGTCAAGGTCGATGAGCCCTTCACCAACCTGCTGACCCAGGGCATGGTGCTGAACCACATCTACTCGCGCCGCACGGCGCAGGGCGGCATCGAATACTTCTGGCCGAACGAGGTGGAAAACGTCTTCGACGACAGCGGCCGCATCACCGGCGCGAAGCTCAAGAGCGACGGCTCGGCGGTGAACTACGAAGGCGTGGGCACGATGTCGAAGTCCAAGAACAACGGCGTCGACCCGCAGGAACTCATCAACCAGTACGGCGCCGACACCGCCCGCCTGTTCGTGATGTTCGCCTCGCCGCCGGAACAGACGCTGGAGTGGAACGACGCCGGCGTGGAAGGCGCGCACCGCTTCCTGCGCCGCGTCTGGGCCTATGCGCATGCACAGTCCGGCCGGGTGGCTGCATCCGAGTACCTCGACTTTGCCGAGATGCCCGAAGCCCACAAGACCCTGCGCCGCGAGATCCACAAGATCCTGCAGCAGGCCGACCACGACTTCAAGCGCATCCAGTACAACACCGTGGTCTCGGCATGCATGAAGATGCTCAACACCATGGAAGCCGCCAAGCTCGACGACTCGCGCGCCAGCAATGCGGTCATTGCCGAAGGACTGTCGATCTTCCTGCGCGTGCTGTATCCGGTCGCGCCGCACATCACCCACGTGCTCTGGAAGGAACTCGGCTTCGACGTGGCACATGGCGACATCCTCGACGCGCCCTGGCCGCAGGTCGACCCGGCCGCGCTGGAGCAAGCCGAGATCGAGCTGATGGTGCAGGTCAACGGCAAGCTGCGCGGCAGCGTGAAGGTGCCGAAGGAAGCCGACAAGGCCGCCATCGAAGCCGCCGCGCTCGCCAACGAGAACGTCAGGAAATTCGTGGAAGGCGCGCCGAAGAAGGTCATCGTCGTGCCCGGCAAGCTGGTCAACATCGTCGCGTGAAGGCGGACCGAGGATGAACACCCAGCGACGCGCCCTGCTCGCAATCGTTCCCGCGCTCGCCGGCGCCGCGGCGCTGGCGGGCTGCGGCTTCCAGCTGCGCGGGTCCGACGGCTCGGCGGCGATTCCCTTCAAGACGATCTACCTCACCCTGCCGGACACGTCGCCGCTCGGCGTCGAGCTTCGGCGCAACCTGCGCGGCCGGGGCGTCAACATCGTCGCCGACCGCCAGGGCGCGGAAGCCGTCATCGAGGCGCTGGCCGAGACGCGCGACCGCGTCGTGCAGTCGCTCAACACCCAGGGACGCATCCGCGAGCTCGCCCTCCTTTACCGGCTGCGCTTCCGCATCCTCGACCGCACCGGCAAGGAACTGCTCGTGCCGACCGACATCACGCTCAAGCGGATCGTCACCTACAACGAATCGCAGGCCGTGGCCAAGGAAAAGGAAGAAGAACTCCTCTACCGCGACATGCAGTCCGACCTGGTGCAGCAGGTCCTGCGCCGCCTGTCGGCGCTGAATCCCGCCTGACCCTGACGCCTTCACGGAAACGCCATGCAGCTGCGACATGACGCCCTCGATGCCCACCTGTCCAAGGCGATCGCGCCGCTGTACGTGATCACCAGCGACGAGCATCTGCTGGCGCTGGAGGCGGCCGACAAGATACGCCGCGCGGCCCGTGGCCAGGGCTTGTCCGAGCGCGAGGTGCTGATCGCGGAACGCTATTTCAAATGGGGCGAACTGCTCGCCGCGAACCAGTCGCAATCGCTCTTCGGCGACCGCAAGCTCATCGAGCTGCGCATTCCGAACGGCAAGCCCGGCAAGGAAGGTGGCCAGGCGCTGCAGGACTACGTCGCGTCGCTGAATCCGGACAACGTTACCCTGATCACCCTGCCGAAGCTGGACTGGCAGACGCAGAAGGCTGCCTGGGTATCCGCCCTGCAGCAGGCTGCGATGTACATCGACATTCCGCTGGTCGAGCGCGCCCAGCTGCCGGCCTGGATCGGCGCGCGCCTCGCGGCGCAGCAGCAGAGTGCCGACAGGCAGGCGGTCGAGTTCATCGCTGACCGCGTCGAAGGCAACCTGCTCGCGGCGCACCAGGAAATCCAGAAACTCGCCCTGCTCTATCCCGCCGGCAAGCTGGGATTCGACCAGGTGCACGACGCGGTGCTCAATGTCGCCCGCTACGACGTCTTCAAGCTCAACGAGGCCATGCTCACCGGCGACGCCGCGCGGCTGGTGCGGATGGTGGAAGGACTGAAGGGAGAAGGCGAAGCCCTGGTCCTCGTGCTGTGGGCCATCGCCGAGGAAATCCGCACCCTGCTTCGGCTACGGACAGGGATGGCGCAAGGCAAGCCGCTCGGCATGCTGCTCAAGGAAAACCGCATCTGGGGGCCGCGCGAGCGCCTGATGGAGCCGGCGCTGCGCCGGCTCAGCGTGCCGCTGCTCGAATCCGCCCTGCAGGATGCGGCGCAAGTCGATAAGATGGTCAAGGGCTTGCGGGCGAAGAACTTCGCGGGCGATGCGTGGGATGCGATTCTGCAGCTTGGGTTGAAGATCGCGCGGGGACGGTGAGATTCTGGCAGTCAATCGGAAAAGTGAATACACGAAAGCAAGCATCATGGACATCAAGCATTACATGAACGACGTCGGCCAGCGTGCCCGCAAGGCATCGCGGGCCATGGCCAAGGCCGATACCGGCGCGAAGAACCGCGCGCTGGCGCTGATCGCCGCCGCCATCCGCCGCGAGGCCGACGCCCTGCGCGCCGCCAACCGGAAAGACCTCGACGCCGCCCTCGCCAACGGCCTCGCGCCGGCCATGCTTGACCGCCTGACGCTGTCCGACAAGGCCATCGCCACCATGGCCGAAGGCCTGGAACAGATCGTCGCCCTGCCCGATCCCATCGGCGAAATCTCCAACATGAAATACCGCCCGACCGGCATCCAGGTCGGCCAGATGCGCGTGCCGCTTGGCGTGATCGGCATCATCTACGAAGCGCGGCCCAACGTCACCGTCGACGCCGCCGGCCTGTGCATCAAGAGCGGCAACGCCACCATCCTGCGCGGCGGCTCGGAAGCCATCCACTGTAACCAGGCGCTCGCCAAGCTGGTCAAGGAAGGCCTGGCCGGCGCCGGCCTGCCCGAGGACGCGGTGCAGATCGTCGAAACCACCGACCGCGCCGCCGTGGGCGAGCTGATCACCATGCCGCAATACGTGGACGTCATCGTGCCGCGCGGCGGCAAGGGCCTGATCGAACGCCTGATGAAGGAATCCAAGGTGCCGATGATCAAGCACCTCGACGGCATCTGCCATGTCTACATCGACGACAAGGCCGACATCGACAAGGCGCTGAAGGTGGCTTTCAACGCCAAGTGCCACCGCTACGGCACCTGCAACACCATGGAAACCCTGCTGGTGGCCCGCGCCATCGCGCCGCAGGTCCTGCCGACGCTCGCCGAACTCTACGGCACAAAGGACGTCGAGCTGCGCGGCGACGGCGAGGCGCGCGCCATCCTGGAAGGCTATCCGCACCTCGCGGCCGCCACCGAGGAGGATTGGCGCACCGAGTATCTCGCCGCCATCCTCGCGGTCAAGATCGTGGATGGCGTCTCCGAGGCCATCGACCACATCAACACCTATTCCTCGCAGCACACCGACGCCATCGTCACCGAAGACTATTCCCGCGCCATGCGTTTCCTGCGCGAAGTCGATTCCGCCTCGGTCATGGTCAATGCCTCCACCCGATTCGCCGACGGCTTCGAATACGGCCTCGGCGCGGAGATCGGCATTTCCAACGACAAGCTGCACGCGCGCGGCCCGGTCGGCCTCGACGGCCTGACCTCGCTGAAATACGTGGTCTTCGGCCACGGCGAAGTCCGCGAATAAGGCGGAACCGCGCATGCTCTGGGTCAAGGCCTTCCACATCCTCTTCATCGCCTCCTGGTTCGCCGGGTTGTTCTACCTGCCGCGCATCTTCGTCAACCTGGCGATGGAAACCGATGCCGCGGCTACGTCACGCCTGCTGCTGATGGCGCGCAAGCTCTACCGCTTCATGACCATGCTCGCCGTGCCCGCCCTGCTGCTCGGGCTCTGGCTGTGGCTGGGTTACGGCATCGGCCGCGGCCCGGGCAATGCCTGGCTGCACGTCAAGCTGCTGGTGGTGCTCCTGCTCGTCGGCTATCACCATGCCTGCGGCTCGCTGCTCAAGAAATTCGAACAAGGACGCAACGTCCGCAGTCATACGTGGTATCGCTGGTTCAATGAATTCCCGGTGCTCGGCATGCTGGTCGCCGTCATCATGGTCGTCGTCAAACCCTTCTAGACAATGAGGAAGCATGGCCAAGATCATCGAGTATTTCCTCGCGCCGCAATCTCCCTGGACCTACCTTGGGCATGACCGCCTGGTCGCGATTGCCAAGAAGCATGGCGCGCAGATCGACATCAAGCCCATGGACCTGGGCAAGGTATTCGGCGTCTCCGGCGGCTTGCCGCTGGCGAAACGCCCGGCGCAGCGCCAGGCTTACCGGCTGGTCGAGCTCAAGCGCTGGAGCGAGCACCTGCAGCTGCCGCTGAATTTGCATCCGGCGTTCTTCCCGGTGCCGGGCGATGCTGCCGCGAAGCTGATCATCGCCGCGCGGCTCGCGCACGGCACGGACGCGGCCTTGACGCTCGCGGGGGTGATCATGCGCGGCGTCTGGGCCGGCGAGCGGAACATTGCCGATGAAGGCACGCTGGCGGCGATGGCGACGGAATGCGGGATGGATGGCGGGATGCTGATCAAGTCCGCCGGGACTGCCGGCGTGCAGGCGGAGTATGACCGGAATACGGAGGAGGCGATCCGGGCGGATGTCTTCGGGTCGCCGTGGTATCGGGTGGAGGGGGAAGGGTTTTGGGGGCAGGATAGGTTGGAGTTCGTGGAGAGGGCGGTTGGGGGGTAAGAGTGCTGGATGGGGGTGGCGCGCATTCCGGCGTAGGCGATAATCCTATTGAGGGTTTCTCTCCGGTAGACCGGTTTAGGCTCCCACTCCGTGGGGACTTGCCGGGGCTGGTCCCGGCGGCCCAGGTACTTTCTTTATCAGCAGACCCTAGGCGGGCCCTACGAAAGTACCCAAAGAAAGCTGCTTCCACCCCCATGTGGGAGTTACTTCGGGCGGCCTCGTTCGATGGGTTGAGGGGATGCCGTTCTCTGCGGTGGTAATCACCTGAAAGGGATTCGATGACTCGACCTCCTGCCGCATCGGCATGGCTCTAGGCTGTTCCGACGACGGGGAGCACGGTGCCGCAGAAGAATCAGCACCCTCCGCCCTGTCCCTTCCCCTTCAAGGGGAGGGCTAGGGTGGGGATGGGTTTCGGCCGCATGTAAAGAACAGCATTTAGTTCACTCGCGATGTCAACGACGTCCTTTGCTCGCGGAAGAAACCCATCCCCACCCCAACCCTCCCCTTGAAAGGGAGGGAGCTTGGTCCGCCGGGGCCAGACCCGGCTACTCCCCGCGGAGTGGAAACCGCAACCGCTTCACCGGAGAGAAAGCAACAATGGGATCCCCGCCTTCGCGGGAATGCCAAGGATAAACCCCAGCCCGAGGCGCCCAACACCTCGACAACATCAACCAACGGACAAAAGGTACCCCTCATGACATACAGCTATTTCTGCCCCTGCCCCCGCGGCCTCGAAGCCGCCCTCGCCGAGGAACTCAACGAGATCGCCAGCCAGGGCACGACCCTCAAGGTCCACAATCAGGTACCCGGCGGCGTCCACTGCTCCGGCGCGCTCGACGACGCCTACCGCATCAACCTGCATTCCCGCATCGCTTCCCGCGTGCTGCTGCGCATCGCCCACGCCAGCTACGTCAACGAGAACGACATCTACGACGCTACCCTGGCCGCGCCGTGGGAGGAATGGTTCGGCGTCGACCACACCATCCGCGTCGACATCACCGCCATCAAGTCGCCGCTGAAAAGCCTGGAATTCATCACCCTGAAGGTGAAGGATGCGGTCTGCGACCGCTTCCGCGACCTCTACGGCAAGCGCCCTTCCGTCGATACCCGCACGCCGGACATGCGCATCACCGGCTTCCTCGATGCCCGCACCTACACCGTCTATCTCGACACCTCCGGCGAGGCCCTGTTCAAGCGCGGCTGGCGGCAGGAGACCGGCGACGCGCCGCTGCGGGAGAACCTGGCGGCGGGTCTGCTGCGGGTGGCGGGCTGGAAGCCGGGCATGACGCTGTTCGACCCGATGTGCGGCTCGGGCACCATCCTGGTCGAGGCGGCGCAGATCCTTGCCGGCATTCCGCCAGGCGCGCGGCGCAGCTTCGCCTTCGAGAAATTCCATGACTTCGATGCCGCGGAATGGCTGGCGATCAAGGGCAGCTTCAAGCCCGCTCCGCTACCCGTCACGCCCACCCTCTTCGGCAGCGACATCTCGGGCGACATGGTCGTCATGACGCGCAACAACCTGCGCAACGCCGGCATCCAGTTCGAGGTGCCGCTCAAGCAGATCGAAGCGCAGGAAGTCAGGCCGCCCAGCGAAACGCCCGGCATCCTGCTGACCAACCCGCCCTACGGCGAGCGCATCGGCGTGCGCGGCGATAGTTCGCAGGCGCCCGACGAGCTCGCCGCCTCGTTCTATACCGCGTTCAGCGCCACGCTCAAGCAGCGCTTCGCAGGCTGGCAGGTCTATCTCTTCACCGCCGATCTCGGCGTGCCGAAGATGCTGCGCCTGAAGGAATCGCGCAAGACGCCGTTTTTCAACGGCGCGCTGGAATGCCGGCTGTTCCGCTTCGACATGGTGGCCGGCTTCAACCGGCGCGAAGCCGCCAAGCCGAAGGACGCGAGCTGAGGTTCCGTGGGGCAAGCGCCCTGCCTTTACGCTATCCTTGATCTTTTACCACGCCATGCCCGAGGACTATCCATGCTGAATTCTGTGAAAGGCATTCCCAAGCTGAACGATGCCGCCTTGCTGCGCAACCAGGCCTACGTCAATGGTGCCTGGATCGGCGCCGAATCGACCTTCGATGTGACCAATCCAGCCGACGGCGCGACCCTGGCTTCCGTGCCCAACCTCGGCGCCGACGATGCCCGCCGGGCGATCGACGCGGCCAACGCCGCCTTCCCGGCCTGGGCCGCGAAGACCGCGAAGGAGCGCGCCGGCATCCTGCGGGCATGGTTCGACCTCATGATCGCGCATGCCGACGACCTCGCCGCGCTGATGACGGCGGAACAGGGCAAGCCCGTGGCCGAGGCCAAGGGCGAGGTCATGTATGGCGCGAGCTTCGTCGAGTGGTTCGCGGAAGAAGCCAAGCGGGTGTCCGGCGACGTGCCGGCCTCGACCTGGGCGGACAAGCGCATGGTGGTGCTGAAGCAGCCGGTCGGCGTCTGCGCCGCCATCACGCCCTGGAACTTCCCGATCGCCATGATCACCCGGAAGGTCGCCCCGGCCATCGCCGCCGGCTGCACCATCGTCCTCAAGCCGGCCGAGCAGACGCCGCTGTCGGCCCTGGCCCTTGCCGAACTCGCACAGCGCGCCGGCTTCCCTGCTGGCGTGATCAACATCCTCACCGCCGATTCGCAGCGCTCCATCGAGGTCGGCCGCGTGCTGTGCGACAGTCCCATCGTGCGCCACCTGTCCTTCACCGGATCGACGCCGGTCGGCCGCATCCTGATGCAGCAATGCGCGCCCACCATCAAGAAGCTCGGGCTGGAACTGGGCGGCCATGCGCCCTTCATCGTGTTCGAGGATGCCGATATCGATGCCGCCGTGGAAGGCGCGCTGGTGTCGAAGTACCGCAACGCCGGCCAGACCTGCGTCTGCACCAATCGCTTCTATGTGCATGACGCGGTCTACGACAGCTTCGTCGCCAAGCTTGCCGAGGGCGCGAAGAAGATCAAGGTGGGCAACGGTTTCGAGCAAGGCGTGTCGCAAGGCCCGCTGATCGACGACCAGGCCATCGGCAAGGTGAAGGACCACGTGGCGGACGCGGTGGCCAAGGGCGCGAAGCTTCTCGCAGGCGGCAAGCTCCATGCGCTCGGCGGACAGTTCTACGAACCCACGGTGCTGGCCGACGTGACCGGGGACATGAAGATCATGCAGGAGGAAACCTTCGGCCCGGTGGCGGCGGTGACGCGCTTCACGACCGAGGAGGAAGTGATCGCCGCGGCCAACGATACCGAGTTCGGCCTGGCTAGCTACTTTTACTCGCGCGACATCGGCCGCGTCTGGCGCGTGGCGGAAAAGCTGGACTATGGCATGGTCGGCATCAACACCGGCATCATTTCCAACGAAGTCGGCCCCTTCGGCGGCGTCAAGCAGTCCGGCCTGGGGCGCGAAGGCTCGAAGTACGGCATCGACGAATACCTCGAGATCAAGTACCTTTGCATGGGTGGCGTCTAGGCTTGAAGCGCCGGGCCCGCCCGGCGCGCAATCGTTGCGCCCGGTTCATTTTTCCGCGTTCCCCCATCGTCGAAGCAAAGGAAACCATCATGCCGCATCCCATCGCCTACCTCGTCTTCAACGGCAATTGCGAAGAAGCCATGCGCTTCTATGAACGTGCCCTCGAAGGCAGGATCGAAACCATCGTTCGCAACGGCGATTCGCCCATGGCTGACCAGATTCCCAAGGAACTGCACCAGCGGGCCATGCACATCCGGCTGGCGCTCGATGGCGATGGCTACCTGTATGCCGGTGATTGTCCGCCGCAGATGCCCTACGATGGCATCAAGGGCGTCTCGCTGACGTTGAACTACGATACGGTGGAAAAGGCGCAGCAGATCTTCGCCGCGCTCGCCGAGGGCGGCACGGTGACCATGGCGCTGCAGCCTACGTTCTGGGCCAAGACCTGGGGCATGGTGGTCGACCGGTTCGGCACGGCATGGAACGTCAATGGGGAATTGTTGGCGATCTGACGATATTCCAGCAGCTACAGCAAATGGGATTCCCGCCTGCGCGGGAATGACAGCGAAGCGCGTTTGTCCCGTTGCCCCGTTTTTCTGCATTGCCCCGTTTGCTGTCATCCCCGCGCAGGCGGGGATCCTATTGCAATCACCATCCTCTCACGGACAACTGCCATACGCGTAGTACCCGCTCGATGTCCGCCTGACATCCGTGTACGCCGCCGTCGAGTAATAACCAAGGTACTGGTTGGAATTGGTCGCGTAAGCGTTCCCTCCGGACGCATAGGCCCGGCCGTAGTACACATGCTCGTAGTTGCTGGCGAACCAGTGCGCGCAGGTGTAGGGCGATGACGCATTGCCGCTCACGACGCGGTCGATCATGGTCTTGACGGCCACCATCTGGCCGCCGCTCTTGGCCGGGAAATTCACGTCGTCATAGCCCCACCAGTCCCAGCAGCCGTTCGGATTGGCGGAGGTGACGTTCGCCTGCGGGTAGAGAACGATGATGTTGTTGGTGTCGGCCCACTTGTTGTAGCCGGTGTTGCGGTAGAACGCGGAACCGACCGTCGCGACGTTCTGCTTGCAGCCGTGGAACACCACGTGCAGCTTGCATGCCTGTCCCGCCGCGCAGTTTGCCGGCACGTAGGCCCACCCATCGTTGGACATGCCGTGGTTGGTCGGGTCGAAGTTGCCCCAGAAGGCGGTCTGGTCGAAGTTGACGAAGCTGCCGCCGAGCGTGCCGGCGTTCTTGGCGTTGAGCGGGCCGTAGATCCATTTCAGGATCTCGCCGGAGGCGTCGAAGTTGCAGTTGTTGATGTAGGGATTGCCGTTGAAGCTGCAGGCATTGCCGTAGTAGTCGGTGGGCAGGGAATGCTCGGCGGCGATGTTGTTCTTGTAGGTGATGTTGGCGGCGGGGACGTAGTTGGCGTACATCGTCTTGAGGTCGTTCATCACCGGCTGCCGGACCGTAGAGTCGATCGTTCCCGAGAACAGGTACACCTTCGAGGCGGAGAGGTTCGACGTCGGGTCGATGTAGCCGTTGCCGGACCAGGTGTTGACCACGGAGATCAGGTAGGACAGGTCGCGCGAACCGGTGTCGGCCATGCAAGGCCCGGTGGCGATGTAGACGTTGCCCTGGGAGCAGTACACCGGCCCGCCGGCGATCACCCCCGCGCCCTTGCGCACGGTCTTGGAATAAGCGAAATGCATCTGGGCCGCCATGTAGCCGCCGGAGGAAATCCCGGAGACCGACACGTCGTTGAAACTCACGTTATATCGCGGAAGGGTGACTACCGTTGCCAGTGCGGCGGAACACGCGAAAGCGCCGCAGGCCGCGAGCGCGGTCCTCACGGCGAGGTGAAGCGGAATTGCCATGTCTCGTCTCCAATGTTTTTATCGATGCAGCCGGCGCGTCGGTGGAAGCGCCGGCTTGCATGCACCATAGGCGATGACACGGGAAGGTCAAGCGATACCGTATTTTTACGGTGTTTCAATTCGAATGCTGCAGTGCGTTCCTTGCGATGCCGCATGATGCGGCCGCCGGCTACTTTTTTTCCTTTTCCTTCGCGACCTGCTTGTCGTAGGCGACGCGGTTGAAGGATTCGCCCGCGCTCTGCGACACGTAGCGCACCATGAAGAAGTCCTTCTTGTAGTTGATGGGGAAGAAGCGGTCGGAGCCGGCGAACGCTTTCTTGAGCTCGTCGCTGAACCGGTAGTCATAGAAGCACTTCAGCATCTGGTCGCGGAAACCCGGTTCCAGGTCGTGGGCGTAGGCGAAGGCTTGGGTCGGGAACTTGTCGCTGCGGTAGATGATGCGGAAGGCGTCGGCCTTGATCTGGCCACGCTCGACCATGCGGTCGAAGACGTCGGAGGCCACGGCGGCGGCATCGTATTCGCCCGACTGCACGCCGAGGATGGAATGGTCGTGCTTGCCCGAGAAGAGGATCTTGTAATCCTTGTCGGGCACGACGCCGATCTTGGGGAACAAGGCCATCGGCGCGAGGTGGCCGGAGTTCGAGGTGGACGAGGTGTGCGCGACCTTCTTGCCCTTGATGTCGGGCATCTTCTGGATCGCGCTGTCCTTGCGCACGATCATGATGAGGGTATAGCTCTGGTATTCCTTCTGGTTGCCGATCACGGCGAAGGGTACTGCGCCGGCGATGTTGACCGCGAAGTTCGTCGGTCCCGCCGAGAAGCCGCCGACATGCAGCGAGCCGGCGCGCATGGCTTCGATCTCCGCGGTGTTGGACGACAGGGAAAGATAGCCGACCTTCTTGCCGGTGCACTGGGCGAGATAGTCGGTGAAGGGCTTGAAGAGCTTTTCGTAGGCGGCCGAGTCCTCGAGCGGCGTGAAGGTGAAGGCGAGGTTCGAAGGCGACTTCAGCTTCTTCGGATCGGAGGGTGTGTCGGCAACGAGATCCTTGTCGGCATCGCAGTAAGCCGCATCAAGATCGCCGCGATTCGGACAACCATCCTGCGCCATCGCGCCAAACGACATCGTGCCCGCCAAGATTCCAGCCAACCCCCACATCGCCTTCATGCCCGTCTCCCGGGAAGTTCGTCATGCGTTTCAACTTATCATGCGAGCCGGGTTGCACAAAGGACATTCGGGAGGGCGGGAGGGAGAATTAGTTGCGCTTAATTATTGTAGAAGTCACGCTCGATCTGGCGGAACTCGCCCGAGTCGCGCAGCCTCGCAACGCGGTTCCAGATATCCTCCGCCAGCGCCGGATGGCCGCGCACCAAATCGAAGGAGAGCATGAGGTAATACGGCCTGTCCTCGAGCGGCACGGGCAGGCGCTCGATCCTGGCGGCGAGTTCGGGATGCTGCAGCAGGTGGTCGGCGCGCCGCGTCTGCAGGGCGGCGCCCTGTATCCGTCCGGCTTCCAGCTTGCGCAAGGTCCGTTCCGGGCTGCCCGTTCCTTCGTCGACCTGCACGCCGCGCTCGAGCAGGAAATCCTGGATGGAAAATCCGCTCAGGATGCCGACCGGTCCGGACAGGTTGTGGAATGCGCTGCCATCCCAGTCGAGGTTGCCGCCCTTGAGCCGGTAGAGCGAATAGCTGCTGCCATGCAGGCGCTTCGCCGGATCGGGCGTGTCCCTGGCCGCGCCGGGATAGCGCCCCATTGCAAGGCGGTCCGCCTTGAAGCTGGCCGCGAAGGCGCCGTCCACCCTGCCGGCGGCAAGCTCCGCGAGGCAACGCTTCCAGGGCAAGGGCACGAATTCCACGGGAAGCTTCAGGTCGCGTTCAAGCAGCTTCAGCAACAGGATGTTCAGGCCGGGACGGTCGGTCATGATCCAGGGGTAGGAATCCTGGTTTTCGTGGCAGAGCACCAGCTTTGCGGGACGGTCCGCGGCCATCGCCGCCTGGGCCAGGAACAGCAGCGTTCCCACCAGTGCCGCGCGCAACGATGCGGGCAGGAACGGCAGGGAAGATGCGGAGCGTGTGGCCATTGTCGGATCGGCGGGGGCGCGGGCGCGATGCAGCCAGTATAGGCGATTCCCTTTCCCCGGAGTACGAATCGCCGCCCGGATGTTTTACTTGCATATCCGCGCCATACTGCCCCTGCCCTTGCCGGCACCTCCGCCCTCGTCAGTGCGCCCGCCGTGATTTGCGCGGCGCTCGCCAACCCGCGTAAAATGCACGGCATCGCGGGTGTAGCTCAATGGCAGAGCTGAAGCTTCCCAAGCTTAAGACGAGGGTTCGATTCCCTTCACCCGCTCCACGCCAGGCACCGGACCGGTGCCTTTTTCATTGGGCTTTCTTGGATTCGAATTCGCATGTCTGACCACTCCTCCGACGACAACCGGCCGATGCTGTACGACCCGACCGAACGCCGGATACGCAGCTTCGTCACGCGTGCCGGCCGCCTGTCGAACGCGCAGGCCAAGGCGCTGGAAACGCTGGGCCCGGCATACTGCCTGCCCTACGCCAAGGCGGAAACGGACTTCGCGCAGGCATTCGGCCGCGTCGCGCCCCAGGTGCTCGAGATCGGCTTCGGCATGGGCGACACCACGGCGCACATCGCCGCCGCCATGCCCGGCAAGGACTTCATCGGCGTGGAAGTCCACACCCCCGGGGTCGGCAGCCTGCTCAAGCTGATCGGCGAACGCGGGCTGACGAACCTCCGCATCATCCAGCACGACGCCGTCGAGGTCGTCACCCACATGATCCGCCCGCAGTCGCTGGCCGGCGTGCACGTTTTCTTTCCCGATCCCTGGCACAAGGCGCGGCACAACAAGCGCCGGCTGATCCAGCCGCCCTTCGTGGAGCTGCTCGCCTCGCGCATCGCGCCTGGCGGCTACTTGCATTGCGCCACGGACTGGCAGGATTATGCGGAGCAGATGCTGCAGGTGTTGAGCGACTCAGCCGTGCTGGAAAATACCGCGGCCGGGTATGCGTCGAGACCGGAGTATCGGCCGGTGACGAAGTTCGAGAACCGCGGATTGCGGTTGGGGCATGGGGTTTGGGATTTGGTGTTTCGGAAGAAGGGGTAGGGGGAAGGGAGTGGAGTTCTTGATTGGCTTTGTCAGGGTTTGCTAGGGCTGTCATTGCAGACTACCTTTGTCATCCCCGCGAAGGCGGGGATCCCATTTCTACGACGGTTGCGTACGTCTCTCCGGTGAACCGGTTGCTGTTCCCACTCCGTGGGGCGGTGCCGGGACTGGCCCCGGCGGGCCAGTTCATTTCTTTGGACTCGCCCCCTAGGCGGGCCCCACGAAACGGAACCAAAGAAAAGCGCCCCCTGCCGCCGCCCCTTTCGGCGACGTCAGAAGGGACATCGCGGGCTCGCCTTCGGCATCGCGTTACGGCGAATGATGACTGCGGCGACCGCCACGGCCACTACATCCGCGCCCTGACTACCAAGCTCCCTCCCCTTCAAGGGGAGGGTTGGGGTGGGGATGGGTTTCCGACGCGAGCAAAGAACAGCGTTGACATCACGAGCGAACCAAATAGTGTTCTCTACATGCCACCGAACCCCATCCCCACCCTAGCCCTCCCCTTGAAGGGGAGGGAACAACCCCCACCCAAGCCCACTTCAAATCAAGGTCTTCGCCAGCGCCTCGAGACGCCCGCGATAAACCTGCTGGTCCCACACCTGCCGCGCCACGCCGCTCTCCACCGCCGCGGCTGCGATCAAGGGCGTCACGCCCGTCAGCAAGCGCTTGTCTAGCAGCGACGGCACGATGTATTCCGTGCCGAACTGCGCATCGGTCGCCGCCATCTCCGCCAGCGCCACCACGCAGGCGCGTTTCATCGCCTGGTTGATCGTCGTTGCCGCCACGTCCAGCGCGGCGCGGAACAGGTAGGGAAAGCACAACGCATTGTTGATCTGGTTGGGGTAGTCGGACCGCCCGGTGGCAACGATTGCGTCGGGGGCGGCCTCGCGGATGCGTTCCGGGCGAAGTTCCGGTTCCGGATTCGCGAGCGCGAAGACGATGGGCCTAGCGGCCATTTTGCGCACGTCGTCCTGGCTGAGCAGGCCGGGGCCGGACAAGCCAAGGAACACGTCGGCCATGCCGATGACCTCGCCGAGCGTGCTCGCCTGCGTGTCCTGGGCCCAGGCGCGCTTTTCCTCGCTCAGGTCGCGCGAAGTGGTGAGCACGCCGCGGCTGTCGCAGACGGTGATGTTCTTGCGGGGCACGCCCAGGTCCACCAGCATGTCCAGGCAGGCCAGCGCCGCTGCGCCGGCGCCGGAACACACGATCTTGGCGAGGGAGATGTCGCGCCCGGTCAGGCGCAATGCATTCAGGAATCCGGCGCCGACCACGATCGCGGTGCCATGCTGGTCGTCGTGGAAGACCGGGATCGACAGGCGCTCGCGCAGGGAGCGTTCGACCTGGAAGCATTCGGGCGCCTTGATGTCTTCGAGGTTGATGCCGCCGAAGGTGGGATGCAGCGCGGCGATCACTTCCACCAGTTTCTTCGGGTCGGTTTCGTCGATCTCGATGTCGAAGGCATCGATGCCGGCGAACTTCTTGAACAGGACCGCCTTCCCTTCCATCACCGGCTTGCCGGCGAGGGCGCCGATGTCGCCGAGTCCGAGCACGGCGGTGCCGTTGGTGATGACGCCCACCAGGTTGCCCTTGGCGGTGTAGTCGTAGGCCTTGGCGGGGTCGCGGTTGATTTCCATGCAGGGCACGGCGACCCCGGGGGAATAGGCAAGCGAAAGATCGTCCTGGCTGTCGACGGGCTTGGTCACCTGGATGGCGATCTTGCCGGCCGGCCGCGCATCGCGGGCGGCGTGGTATTGCAATGCATTGTGTTCGAGCGTAGTCATGTCTAGTGGGAGCGTTATCGTCGTTGGTCTTGTTGTCGTGGCCGGTCATGGTCCGGCCCTGTGCGTGACAGCGCACGCATGCAGGTTCACTGCGGCGAAAAAGCAATGGCAAAGGCCGCCGGGCCGCATGGAACACGGACAGGACGGCGCACGGAAACGGGTGGATTTCGGCCAGCAGGGGCATGCGTCCGGCGGGTGTGCGGGCGAATGCCTTGGAGGGGACGGCGCGCCGTTGCCGGCACCCGCCCCGTGCTTCCCGGAGGATGAGGAAAGGAAGCACTGCGGCGCGCCAGGCCTGTGAGGCGGCGCGCGTTGTTCAGACTACCACAGTCTGGTGGAGGCGACTATGGGAAGGCGATTGGAAGGCTATCGGAAGGCTTCGGCCAGCGACATCACCCTGGGGCTGATGGTGATGTTGTATTTGGACATCGCATCCTGGATCGCCTGCAGGTTCGCCTCGCGTTCGGCATCCTTCCAGCCTTCGAAGATGTCGGTGCCGGCCTTCTGGAAATGCATGTCCATGATCTTCTTGCCGTCGTGGTGCGTGTATTCCTTGGTGAACACCTGCTTGAAGCCGAGGCCTTCGATTTCCTGGATGAAGGTGGTCGGCGGGTTCGCCGCATCCAGCGCGGTGTAGATCATGAATGTCTTGCCGGGCGGCTTGGCCGCCACATCCACGGTGAACACGCCAGGGGCGACGGGCGCTGCGGTGCTCTTCAAAAATAACATGTCAACCTCTTCTTCGTTGATCGGCACGGTCATTGCCCCGACCGTTGCGCGATGGCTATTTCCCAAAATATGCCACAAATCAACTTTCCGACAAAATTATTTTCCCGTCATGAAATATTAGTCGCCCCCGCTCTGCTCACTTTTTCGGCTTCATGTCGCCATAGGACTTGACGTTGCCGCAGTCCGCCGCGAGCCATTTGCCGCTGCTTTCGTGATGCTGGTTCACCGGCTGGCCGTGCATCGTGCCCTTGAAGTCGTAGGTCGACGTGAAGTTGTCGCTGCCGGAGAAGCTGCCCTTCGCCTTGCCTTCGCCCTTCATGTCGGCGCCGTTGCAGACGATGTCCATGCTGTAGCTGTTGCCGCTGCGCTGGTAGTTCCTGGGCTGGCAGCCGGTGGAGGGGTCCATCACGGGCGGCTCCTCGCGGTCCGCCATTTCCTTGGTGATGCAGATGCGGGTCTTCATGCCGCCATCCTGGAATTCCGGCACGGCGATGCCCATCTTCTTCATCTGCTCCATCTGTTCGGGCGGAATCTTGGGCATGTTCTTCATGGCGTCGGATTTCATGGTCATTTCCCACAATCCGGGTTTCATCTGGCCGGCCGCGAAGGCGGGGGCGCAGGCCAGCGGCGCGAGGAAGGCGAGCATGAGAAAAGTCTTGCCCATGTAGTGTTCTCCAGGAAACGATTGAATGGAAGGCGGCGCGGCGGCAGCGGCCGTGTCACCGCGGGATTTTATCAAACCGGCAATGCGCCGGGCCGCCTTTCGTGGCGCGGACTGTTAAACTGTCGCCTTGCCTGGCCGCGGCCTGCAACCAGGTCGTTCCCTTTCCAGGCCGCACCGCCGCGTACACTTCGTTCACCACATCGCCCACTTCATCGCCACATGTACACCCAGTTTTTCAGGCTGAACCGGGATCCCTTCTCGATTTCGCCTGATCCCCGCTTCCTCTTCATGAGCCAGAGCCACCACGAGGCGCTGGCCCACCTGATGTATGGCGCGAACAGCGGCGGCGGCGTCGTGGTGCTGACCGGTGAAATCGGCGCGGGCAAGACCACGGTCTGCCGCTGCTTCCTGGAGCAGGTGCCGGAGAACTGCAACGTCGGCTACATCTTCAACCCGCGCCTGACGGTGCATGAGCTGCTGCGCGCCATCTGCGAGGAATTCCACATCGCCGTTCCGCAGGCCGCCAAGGGGGTGAACGGGGTCAAGGACCACATCGACGCCCTCAATGCCTTCCTGCTCGACGAGCATGCGCGCGGCCGCAATACCGTGCTCATCATCGACGAGGCGCAGAACCTCGCGGTCGAGGTGCTGGAGCAGCTGCGCCTGCTGACCAACCTCGAGACCAACGAACGCAAGCTGCTGCAGATTATCCTGATCGGCCAGCCCGAACTGCGCGACATCCTCGCCCGGCCCGACCTCGAGCAGCTCGCCCAGCGCGTCATCGCGCGCTACCATCTCGGCGCGCTCACGGAGCAGGAGACGGCCAGCTACATCCAGCATCGCCTGTCCACCTCAGGCCTCACCGCGACCTCGCCATTCCAGCAGCCCCTGATGAGGCAAATCCACCAGCTCACGCGCGGTGTCCCCCGCCGCATCAACCTGCTGTGCGACCGCGCGCTGCTTGGCGCCTATTCCATGGGCCGGCATACCGTGGACCGGGACATCATCCGGCATGCGGCGCAGGAGCTGTTTGCCGGGGGCGACGCGGCGGCGCCGGCCGTCAAGAAAAAGACGCCGGCAACGTTCGCTGCCGTGGCGGCGATCGTTGCCGCCGGGGCGCTCGCCATCGGCTACGAGCAGGGCTGGATGGACGGACTCGCCGGCATGCTTCCCGCGGTGCTGCGGACCGTTTCCTCCGGCCCGGCGGCAAGCGGCGCGCCTGCCGGCAACGCGGACAAGAAAGGCACCGGCGAGCCAGCCACGCCAACGCCGGCGGCATCGGCAACCAGCCAGCCCGCTCCTGCCGGGCCGTCGCAGGCGGCCGTCGATGCGCCGGACAGCTTCGCCTCCCAGGAAGCCGGAATCCGCCGGCTCGCCGCCATGTGGGGCGATGCCGTGCCCGACGGCGCGCAGGATCCCTGCGAAGCCATCAAGCCGGCCAAGCTGCGCTGCTACCGCAGCGAAGGCGGACTCGCCGAGCTTCGCCTGCTCGACCGGCCGGCCTTGCTGCCGCTGAAGGATGCCGCGGGCAAGACCAGCTGGCTGCTGCTGACCGGCCTGGAGGGACAGGAACTGGTTACGGGCATCGGCGCGACGGCAAAGACCATCTCCATGGCAGCGCTGACGCGCCAGTACCACGGCGGATTCCTGACGATCTGGCGCGTGCCGCCGGAATTCGACAAGCCGCCCCGCATCGGCGACAGCGGGCCGCAGGTCGACTGGATCGCCAGCCAGCTCGCGCAGATCTACGGCGGGGCCGCGCCGGCCGAGGGCCAGGCGATGTCCGAACGGATGATGGCGCAGATCAAGGATTTCCAGTCGTCCCAGGGCCTGCATGTGGACGGCATTGCCGGCGCGGTCACGCTCATGCACCTGAACCGCATGGCCGGCGTCGCCGAACCGGCATTGCATGCCGCGCGCCAGCCGGCGGCAACCATGAACAGCAAGGCAGGAGCTTAGATGTCCTACATCCTCGACGCATTGAAGAAGGCCGAGGCGGAGCGCCGGCAGGGGAATGCCGGCGGCACGTTCAGCGGCGCCCCTTCCGGCGGTCCCGCAGGCGCGCCGCCGTCCGTGTGGCGCACGCCCTGGCCCTGGCTGGCGATTACCGTGATCGCCGCGCTCGGCATGGGCCTCGCATGGCTGCGCCTGGGACCGTCGCCCGCGCCGCAAGCCGCGCCTCCAGCGGCATCGCCGCAATCACCTGTTGCACCCGCCGCACCCGCCGTCGCCGATGCTTCCGCAAATGCGCCGCAGGCCGCAGTACCATCGGCAGCCCCGGTCGCGCCGGCGACCCATGCGCCGGCACCCGCGGCCAAAGCGCCCTCGCCTGCCGAGCATGCTTCAGCCGCACAGGCCGACGAGCGCAAGCCGAGGCCGGCACGCCGCAAGGAGACGCCGAAGGCGCAGGACAGACAGGAAAAGCAAGAGAAGCAGGAAGCCAAACCCGCGCCCGCGCCGGCCCTGCGCGAGCTGCCCGAAGACCTGCAGCGGCAGATCCCGGCGTACAGCATGAACGGCTACATCTACTCGGGGAACAAGGCTGATCGCTCGGTCCTGATCAACGGCCGCCTGATGCACGAGGGCGACGAGATCGCCCCTGGACTGAAGCTGGAAACGATGACGGCGAACGGGATGATCCTGAACTTCCGCGGCACCCGCTTCCGCACCGGGTACTGACGCAGGACGCGGCCGGGCGCCGGCCGCGTTTCAGTGCAGGGGAATGCGTTGCGCGTGGATGCGCGGCACGGCCTGCCGCTGCGGCAGTTCCTTGCCGACTTCCTCGATGGCGGAAAGGATTTCTCCCTGGGCGAAGTGATGCACCATGTGCCCCACGCCGGTCGCGACGTGGAGCGTGCTGCGCCTGACCTCGTCGTGCAGGCGCTCCGACTGGAAGCGTGAACTCACCTGCCGGTCGCTCGAACCGGTCACGATGGCCACCGGCACGTCCAGTTCACGGTAACGATTGCGCAGGGAAAAGGCGGCGGGGATCATCAGCGCCGCCTCGGCGGCGGCGGCCCGCAACTGGGAAGGCCGCAGGGTCATCCATACCGAGTACTCGCGCGCGAAGCGCTCCGGCACTTCCTTCGGCCCGAACAGCTTGCGCAGGACCGCCGGCCACATCATGCGCGACAGCAGCGGCGAGACGGTGTAGCGCAGCAGGTCGCCGATGAGCGGTATGGCAGGCTGGGACGCGAAGGGCACGTCCAGCCGCGCCGTCGGATAGTAGTAGCCGGACATCAGCACCAGGCCCTTCACCGCGCCGGGGTAATCGAGCGCCATGGTGGCCGCCACCATCGCCCCCCAGGAATGACCGACGACGATCGGCCGCGAGATCCCCATGAGATGCAAGGCGTGATGGAGCAGCTCGGCCTGCGCCTGCGGTCCCCAGATCGTGCTGCGCGGACGAGTGCTGTAGCCATACCCCGGACGGTCGAAGGCGATCACGCGGTAATGCTTGGCCGCTTCCTCGATCAGGCCGGACGTTTCGAAGTCCTGGATCATGCTGCCGTTTCCGTGGAGGAGAACCAGCGGCTGGCCTTGCCCGCGCTCAAGATAGTGCAAGCGCACGCCCTCGACCTCGATGAACCTGCCGGCGGGTGGATTGGTGTTTTCCGCTTCGCGAGTCCGCATCTGCACGTAGACCGCGGCGGCCGCGAGAGCGGCGCCGGCGCCCAGCAGCGCGGCATTGCGGCCGAGCAGCCTGGAAGGTGATCGTTCCCTGCCGAGACCATCGCCGACCGCGGCATCGCGATACCTTTCCTCATGCCTGCTGCGAAATGCGTTCATGACGTTTGCTCCCATCCCTTGTTGCACGTTATTGCCCCATTACGCCGGTGGGACTGTTGGTGCAATGCTAAGTTCAACCGGCTTGTTTTGAAGCAATCACGCCCTTGCGTTCCCGGGCGCCTTGCGTTTAGATGTATATGCAGCTATATTCAAGCCATCATGCAACCTGTCCGAATGCCCTGCTATTGCGGTTCCATCCGCCAAGCCTCGCGCGTGGTCACCCAGTTCTACGACCAGGCGCTGAAGCCCTCTGGAGTGAAGATCACCCAGTACGGCATCTTGCGCCTGCTTGCGGCCTATCCCGGGCTTCCCACCGGGGAAATCGCATCGGCGCTGGTCGCGGACAGCACCACCCTGACCCGCACCCTGAAGATCATCCAGGAGAATGGCTGGATCGGCTGCGAGCCAGGCGAGGACAGGCGCGAGCGCCGCTGGTCGCTCACCGCCGAGGGCAAGGAGCGCCTGCGCGAGGCGACGCCGCTCTGGAAGCAGGCGCAGAAGCAGTTTGCCGAACGCATGCGGGGACTGGACCTCGGCGTGCTCGCCGATACCGTGCTGGCCATGACCAGCCAGCAGGCTGGCTGATTTTTTTTGTTCAAATAGATGCATATACATTCAAATGGAGGAACGATCATGACCATGGCATCGCTGGAAGTGACCCAGGGCGAACATTTCGCCAGCGCGCACGCCGGACCGCTCGATGAACTCTCGAGCTACCAGTTCTTTCATCCCCTCGGCAAGGGCCGGGGCTTTCCCGGCAAGCTCTTCCTCAAGGAGCCGCTGGGAATGACCGGCATGGAGGTGTCCCTTAACAAGCTGCCCGCCGGCCAGGGCATGCCCTTCTACCACAAGCACAAGACCCATGAAGAGCTGTACATCTTCCTGAAGGGCAGCGGCCAGTTCCAGGTGGACGGCCGCGTCGTCCCGGTGCGCGAAGGAACGGTCATCCGCGTGGCGCCCGACGGCTCGCGCACCTGGCGCAACGACTCGCAGGAAGACTTGTACTACATCGTGGTCCAAGCCATGGCAGGCAGCATGGCGGCGACCGACATCGAAGACGGCGTGCCGCTGCCCGAGCGCGTCACCTGGCCTGATTGAGGAAGAACGCATGGAAAAGAACGCCGCTTATTTCAACGACCGCAGCCCCGGCTTCCTGCCCGGCCACCTCGGCATCCAGATCACCGAAGTCACTGAGGGCAAGGTCAGGGCAGAATTCAGGGTCGAGAAGACCCACTTCGCGCCCAACGGCTTCCTGCACGCGGGCAGCGTGGTCACCCTCGCCGACACCGCCTGCGGCTATGGCTGCGTCGCCAGCCTGCCGGAGGGAGCGCAGAGCTTCACCACCATCGAACTCAAGAGCAACTTCATGGGCACGGCCCGCGACGGCGTGGTCGAATGCGAAGCCAGCGCCGTGCACCTCGGTCGCAATACCCAGGTCTGGGACGCGGTGGTCAGGCATCGCGACACCGGCAAGGTCATGGCGATGTTCCGCTGCACGCAGATGGTGCTCTGGCCGAAATGAAACCTGGCATCATGGCGTCCCTTGATACAATGCGGGCACCATGAATTATCTCGCCATCAAACATTTACACATGACCTGCGCCGCGCTGAGCGGCGCCTTCTTCCTGCTGCGCGGCCTCTGGATGCTGCGCGACTCGCCGGCGCTGCGCCAGCGCTGGGTCAGGATCGCTCCGCACGTGATCGATACCGCCCTGCTGGCCAGCGCCATCACCCTGGCGGTGTGGAGCAGCCAGTACCCGCTCGCGCAGAACTGGCTGACCGCGAAGGTCGTGGCGCTCATCGCCTACATCGGCCTCGGCACCATTGCGCTCAAGCGCGGCAAGACCAAGGGCGTGCGCGCCGCCGCCTTCGTCGCGGCGCTGCTGGTCTTCGGTTACATCGTCAAGGTGGCACTGACGCGCCAAGTGCTGTAGCCTACTGTTCTGTTGGAAACCACCCCATCACCACGCAGGACAGCCTTGGAACACATCGCCAGCTTCGCCGCCTCAGGTTACGCCCCCGACCGGGTGCAACTCTTCCACGGCGCGCCGCTGGAAGCCATCCTGCCCCTGCTCGCCGATTGCCCGGTACTGCGCCTTCGCGCGGGGGAATCGCCGCCAGAAGCCAAGGATCGCCAGGGCCGTCTTTACGTGGTGCTGCACGGCGCGCTCGGCGTCACGCCGGCCGAAGTCCGGCCTGGCGGGGAACGCGGCTTCGGCACCGTCCTGCCGGGCGAATGCACAGGCGAACTGTCGGTCCTCGACCATGGCGCGCCGCCGGACCACGTGGCCGCGCAGGAAGACACCGACGTGCTGGTCATTCCCGCCGACGTGCTGTGGCGCATGGTCGACGAATGCCACGGCGTGGCGCGCAACATGCTGCGCCTGCTCTCGTTCCGCCTGCGCGCCGCGAACGCGCAATTGCGGCGCCGCGAGAAGGTCGGCGAGTTCTACCGCCAGCTATCGATGATCGATGGCCTGACCGGCCTGCACAACCGCGCCTGGCTCAACGACCGCCTGCCCGCCCTCATCGACCATGCGCACGCCAGCCGCGAGCCGCTGTCGCTGATCATGATCGACCTCGATCATTTCAAGCGCTTCAATGACGAACACGGCCACCAGACGGGCGATGCCGCCCTGGTTGCTGCCGCGAAGGCGATCTCTTCCGTGCTCCGGCCGAGCGATTTTTCCGCCCGGTATGGCGGCGAGGAACTGACCGTGCTGCTGCCGGGCACCGGCGCCCAGGCCGCGAAGGCGGTTGCCCAGCGGCTGTGCGAACAATTGCGCGAGACGCGGGTGTTCGAGGATGCGGCCCGGCCCTTGCCGCACGTCACCGCATCGATGGGCGTGGCGACGATCCTGGACGGGGAAGACGCGGACGGCCTGGTGACGCGCGCCGATGCCGCGCTGTACCGGGCCAAGGAAAACGGACGCAACCGCGTCGCCCTGGCGTGAGCCGGCGGCCGGACCTGACGGAAATGACGCCAACGACGCCAATGACGTTGGCGCTTGCTGAGGAACAACCGAAGGCGCGGCACTTCACTGCTGCCTCGTTGTCAACATCTTGAAGGCAGCAGATGCCGCAAGGAGACGGGAATGAAATGGGAAGGTAATCGCGAAAGCGACAATGTGGAAGACCGCCGCGGCGAAGGCGGCGGCGGCGGATTCAGCCTCGGCGGCGGTTCGCTGAGCCTGGGGACGGTGGCCATCGCGGTCGTCGCATCGCTGCTGTTCGGCGTGAATCCCCTGTCGGTGCTCAGCATGCTCGGCGGCGGCCAGCCTGCGCAGGTGCAGCAGGCGCCTTCCCATCCGCCCGCCAACGACCAGATGACCAACTTCGTGCGCACCGTGCTCGCCGACACCGAAGACACCTGGACGGAACTGTTCCGCGCCCAGGGCCGGAACTACGTGAAGCCCAAGCTGGTGCTGTTCTCCGGTTCCACGCCGACGGCCTGCGGCACCGGCCAGAGCGCGACCGGCCCGTTCTATTGCCCCGGAGATTCGAAGGTGTACATCGACCTGAGCTTCTACCGGCTGATGCAGCAGCGCTTCCATGTCTCCGGCGAATTCGCGCAGGCCTACGTGCTCGCGCATGAGGTGGGCCACCACGTGCAGCACCTGCTGGGCATCTCCGACAAGGTGGACCAGGTCCGGCGGCGCTCTTCCGAAGTGGAATCCAACGCGCTCTCGGTTCGCCTCGAACTGCAGGCGGACTGCTTCGCCGGCGTCTGGGCCAACCATGCCAACCAGGCGCGCAACATCCTCGAGCAGGGCGACGTGGAAACCGCGCTCAAGGCGGCCAGCGCCATCGGCGACGATGCGCTGCAGCGCCAGGCGCGCGGCGAGGTGGTGCCGGATTCCTTCACCCATGGCACCTCGGCGCAGCGCGTGCGCTGGTTCACGCGCGGCATCGAGACCGGGCAGATCTCTGCCTGCAACACCTTCGAGGCGCGCCAGCTTTAATCACCTGATCATCCATTTCATGTCTCACGATACCGCACTGCACGCCTTGCGCGCCTCCCTCGACGGCCTGCGCCGAAAACAACTTTCCATGGATGCCTTTTGCCGCGCCTGGCGCGGCGAGACCGCCCTGCTTGCCGCCCTGCCCGCCAGCTACGGGCAGGTGATGGAAGACCTGCTCGGCCGCATGGAAGCCGGCAGCCTGTTCACCGAGGAAAGCTGCTCCTTCAGCCAGGAAGACCTGCTCGGCCGCATGGAAGCCGGCAGCCTGTTCACCGAGGAAAGCTGCTCCTTCAGCCAGGAAGACCTGCAGGCGAACCTTGCCGTGTGGCTGGACAAGGCGTCCCGGACACTGGAGAAGGCATGATGCAGGACATCGAATTCAACCTGCGCGGCGACTTCGTCGAACTCAACCAGCTGCTCAAGCTGGCCGGCCTGTGCGACAGCGGCGGTGCCGGCAAGGCGCTCGTTGCCAGCGGCGAAGTATCGGTCGACGGCCAGGTCGAGTCGCGCAAGACCTGCAAGGTGCGCGCGGGCCAGGTGGTGACGCTCGGCGACGTGCGCATCCGCGTGACGTCCGCCTGAAGCGCCGGCCCCGCCGTCCCGCCTACCGCGTCCCGCCGCCAAGCCCATGCATCATCGTTCCGGCAAGCTGCTGTTCATCGACCTCGAAACCACCGGCCCCGATCCCGCCATCGACCTGATCACCGAGATCGGCATCGTGGAGGTCGGCGCGTCCGGGGTGGAGCGCTGGTCGAGCCTGGTGAATCCGGGCGTGCCGATTCCTCCCTTCATCCAGGAACTGACGGGCATCGACGATGCCATGGTGGCCGGCGCGCCGGCGTTCGACGAAGTCGCTGCCGAACTGCGGCAACGCATCGAGGGCGGCCTGTTCATCGCCCACAATGCGCGCTTCGACTATGGCTTCCTGCGCCAGGCGTACAAGCGCCTCGGCATGACGCTGCGGGTCGACGTGCTGTGCACGGTCAAGCTCTCGCGCAAGCTTTTTCCCTCTGAGATCCGGCACGGGCTCGACGCCCTTGTCGAACGCCATGGCCTGCTGGTGGAAGCCAGGCATCGGGCGCTGGCGGACGCCGACCTGCTGTGGCAGTTCTGGCGCAAGCTGGAAGACGCGGTGGCGCCGGAAGCGCTCGATGCGGCGATCGCCCGCCAGCTCGAACGGCGCGGGCTGGAGACCGCGCTGGACCCGGACGTGATCGAGGACCTGCCGGACAGGCCGGGCATCTATCTTTTCCGCGACCAGCAGGGCGCGCCCTTGTACGTGGGACGCGCCTCGCAGCTGCGCGCACGGGTGTTCGCGCACTTCCACGGAGACAAGTTCACCCAGCGCGACATGCAGCTCGCGCGCCAGGCACACCGCCTCGACTGGTGCGAAACCGCCGGCGACATCGGCGCCAGGCTGCTGGAAGCGCGCCTGCTGCGCAGGCTGCGGCCGGTGCACAATGCTGCGCCGCCGAACCGGCGCGTTGCCTACGCCTGGCGCATCGATGGCGCCGATGCGCGCGGCCGGCCGGAACTCGCGCTGGTGTCGTCGCGCGAGGTCGACTTCAGCGCGGCGCAGGGGCCGCTGTACGGGCCGTTCAATACGGTGGGAAAGGCCGAGATGGCCATGGCGTCGCTGCGCAACCAGTCGCGGGCGGCGATGGAATCGCTGCGCATCCAGGCCTGGCCCCACGACGGGCCGGTGGGCATGGTGGAGACGGGCGCTCAGGGAACGCGCGAGGATGTGCTCGTGATCGACCGCTGGCGTTACCTCGGGGCCCTCGGCCAGGCGAGCGAATGGCAGGAACTGCTGGGGGATGCGGAAGACGACATCGTTTTCGATTCCGATGCCTACAAGCTGATCACGGGCGCGCTGGCGGCAGGCAAGCTGCGGGTCGTCCCCTTGCCTGCCCCGGCGCGGGCCTGACCCGCGCCGTTGCCGCCATCGTTCCCGCCGTCGATGCGGCGGGGCCTTATGCCACCTTGATCTCGATCTTTCGCGGCTGGGCGTGCTCCGCCTTCGGGATGCGCAGGGTCAGCACGCCAAGCTTGAATTCCGCCGTGGCCTTGTCGCTGTCGAGTTCGCGCGACAGGGTGAAGGTTCGGCGATAGCGCGGCAGGCGCACTTCCGCATGGCTGGACTCCATGCCTTCCGGTGTCGCAAGCGCGACTTCGCCTTCGATGGTGAGGCTGTCGGCTTCGAGGTGCAGGCTCAGCTTTTCCTTCGGCACGCCGGGCAGGTCGGCGTACAGGGTGATGCCCGCTGCGTCTTCGATGACATCGACGGGCGGCAGCAGCGCCGCTTCCTGGCGCGCGTTCGGCTGCTGGTCTTTCCGGTTGTCTTTCTGGGCGACCTGGTCCTTGCCCGCGCTGGTCTGGTTGATGGTGTTGGTCGTCATGATGGCCTCCTTGTCATTGCACTTCGATGCGGCGCGCCTGCGGTGCCTGGCGGCGCTTGACGGTGACATGCAGCACGCCGTCGCGGTATTCGGCGCTGACGCCGCTTGGATTGATGTCGTCGTCCGGCAGGCTGACCACGCGGCGGAAGCGGCCGGCGAAACGTTCATTGATGTGCAGCGTGGTCTTCTCGTCCTGGGCGGGCGTGGCATTGGCGCGCTCCCCGGCGATGGTCAGCACGCCGCGTTCGAGATTCACTTCGATGCTGTTCGGGTCGAGGCCGGGAGCGAATGCGTAGAGCTCCAGCGACTGGGGCGTGCTGCCGACGTTCAGCGCCGGATAGCCGCCGCGTCCGGCGCCGCGGATGCTCGGGCCGTCAAAGGCTTCCTGCACTTCACGCTGGAGCCGGTCGAGTTCGGCAAACAGGTCACGCGGAAATAGGGTGCGATACATGATGTTGTCCTCCTTTTTCTTCACGGGCCGCGGCGGCCACCGGGACTTCCCGGATGCATGCCGATCCGCGTTCATGGCCAACATAGGAATCGCAAAAACGGTTTTCAAGAGCCGTTCCGGCGAAATTTTTCAGCCGCATCCACTGCCTGGTCATTGCAAATCGGCGGCCTTGAAATCGCGTCCCGGCGATGCCATCTTCACTGCAACCACTGTTTGCAGGAGATCCGCTTTGGAAACCAGGGACTACTACGAGATGCTCGGAGTCGCCCGCGATGCCTCCGCGGACGACATCAAGAAGGCGTTCCGCCGCCTCGCGCGGAAGTACCATCCGGACGTATCGAAGGAACCGGACGCCGAATTGAAGATGAAGGAAATCAACGAAGCGTTTGGCGTGCTTTCCGACCCGGAAAAGCGCGCGGCCTACGACGAGGCCGGCCGCCGCCCGGACATGGGCGCGGGCTTCGGCTTCCCGCCCGGCTGGGAGGAACAGGGCTGGCAAGAGCATGCCGGCCGCCGCCGGGCCGCTGCCGGCAGCGACGAAGACGCCTTCGGCGATCTGTTTTCGGAACTGTTCGGAGGCGGCGGGCCATTCCGGCAATCGGGACGAACCGGCGCATCGTTCGACATGCCGGGCGAGGACCAGCACGCCGAGATCGGACTGGACCTCGAGGACGCATACACCGGCGCAACCCGCACCATCACCCTGCGGATGCCGTCGGGCGACCGTTCGCTGCAGGTGCGCATCCCGCGCGGGGTGCGCCCCGGACAATCGATACGTCTCGCCGGCCAGGGTGCGCCGGGCATCGGCGGCAAGCCCGGCGACCTGTACCTGAAGGTCCACTTCAAGCCGCATCCGCGCTACCGCGCGGAAGGCCGCAACCTGTTCGCGAGCCTGCCGGTGGCTCCATGGGAAGCGGCGCTCGGCGCCACCGTCGATGCCACGCTGCCGGATGGCAAGGTGGAAGTGCGCATTCCGCCCGGCACGCAGCCGGGACGCAAGCTGAGGCTGAAGGGACGCGGCATTCCGGCCGGCGCGCAAGGCGATCCGGGCGATGCTTACCTGGTGGTCGAGGTCAGGTTGCCCCCGGCCGACAGTCCGCGCGCCCGGGAGCTATACGAGGCCATGGCCCGCGACCTGAATTTCGATCCGCGCGGCGCTTCCGTGGATTGATCCGCCGGCCTCATCGGGAGGTGACGGCGTCAGGCATCTTCCTGCGGGCCGAGACTGTCATGCCAGGCGGCATAGGGCGTATTCTTGACGAGATGGCGGTTGTAGTCCGGGCTGCCGTCCTGCCACCAGACGGGTCCGCGCTCGC
Organism: Noviherbaspirillum galbum; assembly: GCF_010974945.1. GTDB lineage: Bacteria > Pseudomonadota > Gammaproteobacteria > Burkholderiales > Burkholderiaceae_D > Noviherbaspirillum > Noviherbaspirillum galbum. Next base: position 100,789 of record NZ_JAAIVB010000014.1, read on the forward strand.
CGAGCGCGACCTTGGCGGCTTGTACCCCGGCCCTCGCCTTGCGCAGGGCCGCGTCGTCGCCGCCCTGCAAGGCGGCGCGCACGGCGCGGCGGGCCGCCATCAAGGCTTTGGTGTGCCGTGCGCGTTCTTCCTCGGAAAGGGCGGGATTGGACTTGCGCCAGAGGCGGCCGCGCACGATCAGGTAGCGGCCGTCGGGAGTGGATGGCGGCGCCGTCATGGGAATGGCGGGGACATGGCTCTCATGCCGGACATTCTCGCCGATCGCCTTCCCGGGCGAATCGGCCTGCGTCAACCGGATGCGATGCGAGACACAGACTGCAAGCCGCAGACATGAAAAAAGGGCCGCTCTGGCGGCCCTTCTCTTTCCTGCGCTTTTCCGCGCGGCTGGTATCAGCCGATCATGCCTTGACGGTGGTGGTGGCGTCGGTAGTGGTCTTGGCCATCTGGTTGACCACGCCGTTCACGTTGGCGTTGAAGGCGTCGACTGCCTGGCGGGTGGACTTGGTCAGCTGCTCGTAGCCGGCCGATGCGTTGTCCATGGTGGTCTTGAACAGGTTGGTGAAAGCGTCGGAACCGGCGGGTGCCTTCTTCGCTGCTTCGGACACCAGTTCATTGACCTTGCGCGCGGCTTCGGTGATCTGGGTTTCGGTGGCCTTGCTGTATTCGGCCTGGGCATCGGTGGCGATGCTGGCAACGTGGCCCGCATAGGCGACCACCTTGGCGACGTTCGGCTTGGCCTGTGCATTGACCAGCGCGAGCCATTCCTGGGCATCCTTGGCGGCCATCAGCTGGCGCGTGGTGGCGACGGATTCTTCCATCGAGGCCTTGATTGCCGTCACGTTGAGGGTGGCGAGCTTTTCCAGGCTTTCCAGGGTTTTGCTTGTCAGGGTGAAGTAAAGGGATACGTTTGCTTCGAGATTGGCTTTGGCGGTGGAAATCTGGTCTTGGGTCAAAAACATGGCTTCTCCGGTAACTGGACGACGGCCGCTCCTGGCGGCCGGCACGACTTGGCGTACTGTATGTATCAATCTGGAACGACTGCTGGTATGTTGCGAAGCAACACGGCGTATTTTAGAGACATGCGTGGTGAAGTTCAATGATGATTTTGTGCAACGCGACATACCCCTGCCAGTGCGCCGGACCATCAGGAACTTAGGGCGGCCGCCTTGCGCTGCTTCAGCTTGTGCCTGAGGCTTGCTGACACCGGCGGGCGACTTTGGGTAATATGAACCTCAGCCTCTCACCAGCGCAGCACAAGGTTTTTCGATGGACAACGAACACCCACGCGCCCGGCTTTACTACCTCTTCGGTGCAGGGAACCACCCCAAGGGATCGCCATGGCTGGCACGCTTGCCGGCCGGGCTGTGCGCCATCCCGGTTGGCCTGTTCGGCCTGGCGGGAGCGTGGCGGCGCGCCGGCGCCTTCGGCTGGAGCCTCGCCGCCGACGTCTTCCCGCCCATCGTCTGGTCGAGCGCCGCCATCTGGGCGATCATCCTGCTGCTCTATGCCGCGAAGTGCCACCGCCACTGGCCGGCGGTGCTGGCCGAATTCCGCCATCCGGTGCAGGGGCCGCTGCAGGCCCTGCTGCCGATGTCGACCCTGCTGGCGGTGATCCATGTCGGCGATCCCGCGCATGACATCCGCACCGCCATCTGCATTGCCGCCCTTGCCCTCAACGCGATCATTGCCTACCGGGTGTGCGCCACGCTGGCCAGCGGCCAGCTGCCCGCCAACGCGGTGACGCCGGCGCTCTATCTTCCGCTCGTGGGCGGGCCGCTGGTGGGCGGCATGGCGCTGGCCTCCCTGGACTACGCCGGCTGGGGCGCGATCAGCTTCGGCGCCGGACTGGCTGGCTGGGCCATGCTCGAGGCCAAGGTATTGGACAAGCTGTTCTCCGGTCCCTTGCCGGAGGGGCTGCGGCCGACCATCGGCATCGAACTGGCGCCGCCGCTGGTAGCTTCGCTGAGCGCGGCCACGCTCTGGCCCGAGCTGCCTGCGCTCGTGCTGGCGATGGGCCTGGGCATGGCGCTGCTGCCGCTGGCGGTGGTGATGGCACGCATCGCGTGGTGGAGCCAGGTGCCGTTTTCGGTGGGCTTCTGGTCGTTCTCTTTCCCGCTGGCGGCATGCGCGAGCGTGGTGCTGGAAGCGGTGCATCGCGGCGGCTGGCCGATCTGGATCGGCCATGTGGTGCTGCTCACCGCGACGGTAGCGATCGGCTTGCTGGCGCTGCGCACCTTGCTTCTGCTGGCGCAGCGCAAACTGTTGCCGTAGGACGGATCAGGGCTTGCGCAGGGTTTCGATCCTGCGGTTCATGCGCCGGTCGACGGAATGCGACGCGACGGTGAATTCGAGGTTGGTGATGCCGATCGATCCCGGGGGCCCGGCAACGAAACCGAAACCCGACTTGACCGGGAACAGGCAGTTATCCCGCAGCATGAGGTCGGTCTGGCAGTTGGGCGTCGGCGTATAGAGATGCGGCTTGACTTCGTTCCAGATCGATTCCTTCACCCACCCGTACATGAAGAGCTGGTTCGGATAGAGGGAGTTGTCGGAGTCGATGTAGCCCTTCTGGTTCTTCTGCAGCGGCGGCTGGGTCGGCACCTCGTCGGCGATGGACAGCGTGACGGAACCGTCGCCGATCGGAAAGGCTTCCTCGTTCTGGTAGGAGGCATAGGCCAGCCGCAAGTGCCAGCGGCAGGTCAGCGCCACGCGCTTTTCCGCACCGACCTTCTCGGTCGCCATCGACAGGCCATCGGTCAGCGTCAGCGTCGTGCACATGACCTGGCCGATCAGGGTCGGCTCGTACTGCCTGAATTGCTCCAGGTTCTCATGCATGTTCCAGAAGAACCATTTCGCGCATTCGGCTGCCGTCATTTCCGGCAGGTCGGTGATCGACCGCATGCCATGCGCCTCGATGGTGCGCATCACATCCTTCCGCAGTTTTTCATGTGTTTCATCCAGGTCAGAACTGAAACGCTGGGTATATTCGTTACGCATAACGGTCTCCAAACTCGATTCGCATGGTGGCCTGCCATCAACGTCATCGTTCTCGGCGGCATGCCGAATAGAGACGTCTTTGCGCGATTAGTTCGTCATCGCAAAATCAGAATGACGTTAGCGGATGTTGACGCGGGTGCGGAAGCTGGATGGCCTAGCACTGATCCCTGTCAATTGCTGGTGCAAGGCTGAAACGGCCTGCCCCATGATGGCGCAGCCCGCCCGGTAGGCAGCGTGGGGAACGGCGCAAAAAAGCCCGGACCGCCGATGTCGGCGCCGGGCTGAACGCGGGCTGCCCGTGACGGGCAGCAAGAGCGGAAGACGGCTCAGGACATGTGCTGGCCGCCGTTGATGGCGATGTTGGCGCCGGTCAGGAAAGCGGCTTCGTCGGAGGCGAGGTAAGCCACCAGGCCTGCGACTTCCTCGGGCTTGCCGAGCCGGCCCATCGGGATCTGCGGAATGATCTTGCTCTCCAGCACCTCGCTCGGGATTGCCATCACCATCTTGGTGCCGATGTAGCCGGGCGAGATGGTGTTGACCGTCACGCCCTTGCGCGCCACTTCCAGCGCCAGGGCCTTGGTGAAGCCGTGCATGCCGGCCTTGGCGGCGGAGTAGTTGGTCTGGCCGAAGGCGCCCTTCTGGCCGTTCACCGAGGAAATGTTGATGATGCGGCCCCAGCCGCGCTCCACCATGCCGTCGGCCACCGGCTTCGTCATGTTGAACACGGAATCGAGATTGGTCTTGATGACGGCATCCCAGTTGACCTTGTCCATCTTCTTGAAGGTCATGTCGCGGGTGATGCCCGCATTGTTCACCAGCACGTCGATCGGCCCGAGCTCCGCGGTGATCTGCTGGATGCATTTCTGCGCGGAGTCGTAGTCGGCCACGTCGCAGGGATAGGCCTTGAACTTGTAGCCCTGCCCTTCCATCTCGGCCAGCCAGTCGGCGGCCTTGGTGTTGCCGGGCGAATGGGTGGTCACGACCTGGTAGCCAAGCGCGGCCATCTTGATGCAGATAGCCTCGCCGAGTCCGCCCATGCCGCCGGTTACCAATGCGATTCTTGCCATGTTGTGTTCTCTCTCTTTTATGGTGACGTGGTAGTAATGTGAAACTGCGCCAACCCTGAATCAGCGCTCGATTGCAAGTGCGACGCCCATTCCGCCACCGATGCACAGGCTGGCGAGTCCGCGCTTGGCGTCGCGGCGGATCATTTCATGGATCAGCGTGACGAGGATGCGGCAGCCGGAAGCGCCGATCGGGTGGCCGATCGCGATCGCGCCGCCGTTCACGTTGATCTTGCTGGTATCCCAGCCCATTTCCTTGTTGACGCCGATGGCCTGTGCGGCGAAAGCTTCGTTGATCTCCATCAGGTCGAGGTCGTTGTGGGTCCAGCCGGCCTTGCGCAGGCAGAGCTGCGATGCGGGAACGGGGCCCATGCCCATGACGGTCGGGTCGACACCGGCCGAGGAATAGGCCTTGATGCGGGCCAGCGGCTTGAGGCCGAGCTCGTCGGCCTTCTTCGCCGACATCATGATCACCGCGGCCGCGCCGTCATTGATGCCGGAGGCATTGCCGGCGGTCACGGTGCCGGCCTTGTCGAAGGCGGGACGCAGGCTGGCGAGGGCATCGACGGTCACGCCGGGCTTGATGAATTCGTCGGCGTCGAAGACGGTCGGGCCCTTCTTGCCGGGGATTTCCAGGGGAATGATCTCGTCCTTGAACTTGCCGGCCTTCTGCGCGGCTTCCGCCTTGTTCTGGGACGCGGCGGCAAACTCATCCTGCTCCTGGCGCGAGACGCCGTACTTCTTGGCGACGTTCTCGGCGGTGATGCCCATGTGATACTGGTTGTAGACGTCCCACAGGCCGTCGACGATCATGGTGTCGACCAGCTTGGCGTCGCCCATGCGGAAGCCGTCGCGGGAATTGTTCAGCACGTGCGGCGAGGCGCTCATGTTTTCCTGGCCGCCGGCGATGATGATGTCGGCGTCGCCGCACTTGATGGCCTGCGCGGCGAGGTGAGTAGCCTTGAGGCCGCTGCCGCAGACTTTGCCGACGGTGAAGGCGGGGACCATGTCGGGCAGGCCGGCGCGGATGACGGCCTGGCGGGCGGGGTTCTGTCCGCAGCCGGCAGTCAGCACCTGGCCCAGGATGACTTCATTGACCAGTTCCGGCGCGATGCCGGTCTTGGCCAGCAGGTGCTTGATCACGTGCGCGCCCAGATCCGACGCAGCGGTCTTGGCCAGCGTGCCGCCGAACTTGCCAACGGCGGTACGACCTGCTGCGACGATGACGACCTCATTCATTCCATTCTCCCTCTCAGATGACAGATAAAAACCGCGACATGCTTGCCCGGATGAAATGCGGGCAAGGTGCGGTTGACGACGCATCGTGCGCCGCGCGCGAGGCAGAGGGAGCGGCTGTCATGCGTTACCGCATGGAAGCATGGACAGAGCTCCGTCGCACACGACGTTCAGCAAACACGGATGCTCTACAAAGTACGATTCTTTGAGTTTAGTCCAAGCAAAAAGCGTGCTATTTGATGTCACTCAATACCTTAATCGGCTTTTGCTGGAGTTTCCCAAGCATGGAAAAAAGACAATGCTCATGGGCACTATAACAAGGTCGCGACGGGATAAGCAATGTGGGAAGTGGTACGCGATCGTTCCATGCGACCTGCCCGCGCGGGAAGCGGCGACGCCATGAAAACGCGGGATGGCGCAGGCGCGCCATCCCGATTCAGGGAAAGGTCAAGTACCGGTACGAAGACCGGCCGGGAAGGTTCAGAATTCCTCCCACTCGCTGCCCTGGGCCGGAGCGGCAACCCGCGCACGGGACGCCGTGCGCACGGTCATCGCGCCTCCATGCCGGCCGGCAGCCGGCGAACGCGCGACCAGAGCACCCGATGCCGCGTGACCGGCGCGCGGGGTTTGGTCCGCCGGCTCATGGCCGGTCGACGGCGGCGCGTCCAGGGTGCGGCCTTCCACCTTGAACACGGCGACGGCGCGGCCCAGCGTGCCGGCCTGGTCCTGCATGCTCTGCGCGGCCGCGGCGGCCTGTTCCACCAGCGCGGCGTTCTGCTGCGTCATGTCGTCCATGCGGGCGATGGCGCGGTTGACTTCCTCGATGCCCGCGCTCTGCTCGGCGCTGGCGGCGGTGATCTCGCCCATGATGTCGGCCACATGCTTGACCGAGGCCACGATGTCGTCCATCGTCCTGCCGGCTTCGTCGACCAGCTTGCCGCCGGCATCCACCTTCTCCACCGAGTCCGAGATCAGCGCCTTGATTTCCTTGGCCGCGCTGGCGCTGCGCTGCGCGAGGTTGCGCACCTCGGCCGCCACCACCGCGAAGCCGCGTCCCTGCTCGCCGGCGCGGGCGGCTTCCACCGCCGCATTGAGCGCGAGGATGTTGGTCTGGAAGGCGATGCCGTCGATGACGGTGATGATGTCGACGATCTTGCGCGAGCTGTCCTTGATCGCGCCCATCGTGCCCACCACTTCGCTCACCACCGCGCCGCCGCGGACCGCGACGTCCGACGCGGAGATCACGAGCGAGTTGGCTTGGCGCGCGTTCTCGGCATTCTGCTTCACGGTGTCGGTCAGCGTGCCCATGGAGGAAGCGGTGGTCTGCAGGGCATTGGCCTGCTGCTCGGTGCGGACCGAGAGGTCGGCGTTGCCGGAGGCGATCTCGCGCGAGGCGATGGTGATGGAATCGGTTCCCTGGCGCACTTCGCCGACGATCTTGAGCAGGCTGCCGTTCATGTCCTGCAGCGCGGCGAGCAATTCGCTGACTTCATCGTTGCCCGTCACTTCCACCTGCGACGTGAGTTCGCCCGCCGCCACCTTGCGCGCGACCAGCACCGCATCCTGCAGGGGATGGGTGATGCCGCGGGTCAGGACGAAGGCGAGGCCGCCGCCGAGTACGAGCGCGACTGCGCCGATGGCGAAGGAAAGCATCAGGATGCGGGCGTCGGCGCTGCGCGAGGATTCGAGCACGGACTTCTCGGCCTGCTTCTGCAGCGCGACCAGCTTGTTGATCTCGGCGAGTTCCTGCTGGTTGAGCGGGTCGATACGCGACGAGATGAGCTTCATCGCCTCTTCGCTGTTGAAGGCACCGACCAGGCGGATCGCTTCCTTGAACGGTACGTCGATGTCCTGCTCAAGCTTGGCGATCCGCTCCAGGATGCTCTTCTCCTCGCCGTCGAGGCCGAGCGCGTTCAGGCGTTCATGCGCCTGCACGGCTTGGGCGCGCAGCGACTTGACCTTGGCCTCTTCCTTCTTCATGACGTCGAGGTCGCTCTGCAGGCCGATGTTGCGCATGGCGACCGCGGTTTCCAGCAGCGCGCCCTTGATGTCTGCCGCCAGCGCGGTCTTCATGTTGCTGGTTTCCACCGCTTTCACGATGGCCTCGCGCTTCTGCCGGCTGACGAGGTTGCTGGCGGCGAGCACCACGATGAGCATGACGAGGATGAGGCCGAAGCCGACCGAGAGGCGGGTACCGATGCGAAGGCGGCGCAGGATCATGGTGCGGTTCTCCAGAGGAATGCAGGCGGTGGCGGCATGCCCGCCCTTCGCGCATCGCTGCGGAGGTCGGCAACCCGGATGGGTCCTGGCCGGCACGACTGTATTGCAATGTAGCCGCGATGAAACTGAAACAACTATTTCATTTCAGGAAGGGCGCGAAATTTTATTTGGCTTTCGCCGCGGGCTGTGCTAACCGCGACGGGGCACGGGCTCCATGCCGAGGAAGGTCAGAGCGCGTCCAGCAGGCCGTGCAGCTTCTGCAAGGCGGCGAGGCCGGCCTTCGCTTCCGCGTCGGAGAGCTGGAACAAAGTTTCGGCGCGCAGCTGCTGGATCTCGGCGTCGATCCGCTTGATGACGCCGCGCGCCTTCGCCGTCAGGCTCACCATCTTGCAGCGTCCATCCGACGCCAGCGTGTTGCGCCGCACCCAGCCGGATTCCTCGAGCTGGTTCAGCAGGCGGGTCAGCGTCGGCGCCTCGACGCCGAGCATGGCGGCAAGCTCGGTCTGGCTGAGCCCGGACGGCGCGCGCGACACGTAAAGCAAGGCCAGCCACTTCGATTGCGACAGTCCCAGCGGCCGCAGCCGCACGTCCAGTTTCGCGCGCCAGGCGCGGCTGACGTTGCCGATGGCGAGGCCGAAACGTTCCTGGACCGGCGGCATGGAGGGAGAACCGTTACGTTGTGACATATTATTGCTACGTTCCGATACGTTTGAGGGAGTCAGGGCTAACGGGCACATAGTATGCCAGTGTTAGAATGCTTGCCTCTGCTAACTAATTTTTTGGCGCTCATGAACAAGCGGCTTGCCCTCATCCTGATCGTTGTCCTGGCCGGCGGTTTGACCAGCTGGCTCGCCTTCAAGCCCGGTGCGCAGAACGCGGCCAACGCGGCGAACGCGCCCTCGGCGCAAGCGCAGGGACAAGGCCAGGCGCCGGCGTCGACCGTCAGCACCGTCGCCGCCAGGCGCATGGACATGCCGGTCCGGGTCGATGCCAACGGCTACGTCAGCTCGCTCAACAGCGTGGACGTGCGGCCGCAGGTGACCAACGTGGTGTCCAAGGTGCATGTCAAGGAAGGCCAGTTCGTGAAGGCCGGCGACGTGCTGTTCACGCTCGACGACCGCGCCGACCGCGTCAACCTGCAGAAGGCCGAGGCGCAGCTGGTGAAGGACCAGGCGACGCTGGCCGACCAGGAACGCCAGCTCGCCCGCAGCCGCGACCTGCTGGGCAAGGGGTTCATCGCCCAGGGCGCGGTCGACACGGTGCAGGCCCAGGTGGAAGCCCAGCGCGCCACCATCGCCGCCGACCGCGCGGCGGTCGAGGCGGCAAAGGTGGCCCTGAGCTACGACACCATCCGCGCCCAGTCTTCCGGCCGGCTCGGCGCCATCAGCGTCTTCCCCGGCAGCCTGGTCCAGCCTGCTGCAACCGCGCCGGCGCTGGTCACGATTTCCCAGCTCGATCCGATCGCCGTCACCTTCAGCCTGCCGGAAAGCGAGCTTTCCGGCCTGCTCGCCGCGCAGAAGGCCGGCGACATCAAGGTGGTGGCCACGCCGAAGAACGGCGAGCCGCTGCAGGGCAAGGTCGGTTTCGTGGACAACACGGTGGACGCGCAGAACGGCACCATCCGCGTCAAGGCCAACTTCCCGAACGCCGACCAGAAGCTGTGGCCGGGCCAATACGTGGCGGTCGCGCTGACGGTCCGCGAGATCAAGGACGCCATCGTGATTCCCCAGGCGGCCATCATCACCGGCATCGACAACCGCACGGTCTACACAGTCACGCCCGACAAGACCGCGCAGCCGCGCAAGATCGAACTGGTGTATTCCTTCGGCGACCAGGCCGCCGTCAAGGGCGTGCAGGCGGGCGACCTGGTCGTGGTCGACGGCAAGCAGAACCTGCGTCCCGGCGCCAAGGTGCGCGAGGCGGAGGCCGCGCCGAACCGCGGCAAGGCCGGCGGCAACGGCGGCAACGGTGGAAGCGGCGGCAAGGGCCGCGATCCCGCGAACAAGGACGCGGCCGCGCAGAACGGCAAGGCCGCCGAGCAGAAGAGCGCATCATGAATCTTTCCGAACTGTGCATCCGGCGGCCGATCCTGACGGTGCTGCTGAGCGCCTCGGTCGTCATTGCCGGCGTCCTGGCCTACCTCAAGATCCCGGTCGCCGCCCTCCCCAGCTATAACACGCCGGTCATCAACGTCAGCGCGGTGCTGCCGGGCGCCAGTCCCGACACCATGGCGTCGTCGGTGGCGCTGCCGCTGGAAAAGCAGTTTTCCACCATCGCCGGCCTGAACGTCATCAGTTCTACCAATACGCTGGGCAGTTCGTCCATCACCCTCGAATTCGATCCCTCGCGCGACATCGACGCCGCGGCGGTGGACGTGCAGGCCGCCCTGCTGCGCGCGCAGCGCTCGCTGCCGGCGGAAATGACCACCCCGCCGTCCTACCGCAAGGTGAACCCGGCGGACGCACCGGTGCTGCTGCTGGCCCTGACCTCGCCCTCGATCAACATTTCCGAACTCAATGACTATGCCGAGAACCTGATTTCGCCCAGCCTGTCGACCCTGAATGGCGTGGCGCAGGTGAACATCTACGGCCAGAAGCGCTTCGCGGTGCGGGTGCGCGCCGATCCTGCCCTGCTGGCGTCGCGCAACATGACGCTCGACGAACTGATGGCGGGCATCCGCAATGCCAACGCCAACACCCCGGTCGGCACCCTGGACGGCGCACGCCAGACGCTGACCATCCAGGCCAACGCACAACTGACGAACGCGGCCGCCTTCGCCGACCAGATCATCGCCAGCCGCAATAATGCGCCGGTACGCCTGCGCGACGTGGCATCGGTCGAAGACAGCTACGAAACCATCAAGACTTCCAGCCGCTTCAATGGCGAGCGCTCCATCGTGCTCGCCATCCAGCGCCAGCCAAATGCCAACACCGTGGCGGTGGTGGACGCGGTGAAGCAGATGATGCCGCGCTTCAAGTCGCAGCTGCCGCAATCCATCCAGGTCAGCCTGCTCAACGATCGCTCGATGTCGATCCGCGAGGCCATGCATGACGTCAACATCACGCTGGGCATCACGGTCGCGCTGGTGGTGCTCGTGATTTTCCTGTTCCTGCGCCGCCTGGTGGCCACCATCATTCCCACGCTGTCGCTGCCGGTCTCGCTGATCGGCGCGGTCGCCCTGCTCTACGGCCTGGGCTACAGCCTGGACAACATCTCCCTGCTTGGCATCACCCTCGCAGTCGGCCTCGTGGTGGACGATGCCATCGTGGTTCTCGAAAACATCGTGCGCCACGTGGAAGACGGCATTCCTCCCTTCAAGGCGGCCCTGATGGGTTCGAAGGAAATGGGCTTCACCATTATCTCGATCTCGGTATCGCTGGTGGCAGTGTTCATCCCCATCTTCTTCATGCCCGGCGTGATCGGCCTGCTTTTCCACGAATTCGCGGTGGTGGTGGCGCTGTCCATCCTGGTGTCGGCGGTAGTCTCCCTGACGCTCGTGCCGATGCTGTGCAGCCGCTACCTGAAGGCGGAGCATGGCCATGGCGGCCACGATGGCCACGATGGCAATATCGTCACCCGCGTCTTCGAACGCGGCTTCAATGCGACGCTCAACGGCTATAGCCGCACGCTCGACTGGGGCCTGCGCCATCGCCCCTTCATCCTGCTCGTGGCGCTGGCAACCTTCCTGCTGACGGCATATCTGTTCGTCACCATTCCCAAGGGCTTCTTCCCCGAGGAAGACATCGGCCAGATCCAGGTCACGACGGAAGCATCTGAAGACATTTCCTTCACCGCCCTCTCCGCCAGGCAGGCGCAGATGGCGGACATCGTTGCCGCCAATCCCAACGTGGAAAGCGTGGCCTCGGCCATCGGCGGCGGACAGAACGTGTCCAACGCCGGCCGGATGTTCGTCAACCTCAAGCCGCGCAGCCAGCGCGAACCCATGCCCAAGGTGCTGGAAGGACTGCGCCGCCAGGTGCGCGCGGTGCCCGGCATGGCCGTCTATTTCCGCCCGGTGCAGAACCTGCAGCTCGGCGGCCGCCAGAGCAAGAGTCGTTACCAGTACATCCTGCAGAGCGTGCGTGCCGAAGAACTCAACGACTGGAGCAGCCGCCTGATGGAACGCCTGCGCAGCGACACCGCCTTCCGCGACGTGACCAGCGACTCCCAGCTGAAAGGCTTGCAGGCCCAGCTGCGCATCGACCGCGACAAGGCGAACCTGCTTGGCGTGAACATGCAGGACGTGCGCAGCGCGCTGTACAGCGCCTACGGTGAACGCCAGGTCTCCACGATCTACACCAGCAGCAACAGCTACCAGGTGATCCTCGAAGCGGGCGAAGACTACAAGAAGGATGAAAGCGCGTTCGACAAGATCTACGTGCGCGGCAAGAACGGCAACCTGGTCCCGCTGACCAGTTTCTCCACGGTGGAGCGCACCGTCGGCCCGACCGCGATCAACCACCAGGGCCAGCTGCAGGCGGTCACCCTCTCCTTCAACCTGGCCCCCGACACGCCGCTCGGCGACGCCGCAAACCGGATCGAACGCTACCGCGACGAGCTGCAGATGCCGCCCAGCGTCATCGCTTCCTATGGCGGCGACGCGGCGGTGTTCAAGGAATCGCAGGGCAGCCAGACGGTGCTGCTGGTCGTGGCGCTGCTGGTGATCTACGTCCTGCTCGGCGTGCTGTACGAAAGCTTCATCCACCCGCTGACGATTCTCTCCGGCCTGCCCTCGGCCGCTGTCGGCGCGCTGCTGGCGCTCAAGCTGTTCAACCTCGACCTCACGCTCATCGCGACCATCGGCATCCTGCTGCTGATCGGCATCGTGAAGAAGAACGCGATCATGATGATCGACTTCGCGCTCGACGCGCAGCGCAACCAGGGCATGACGCCGGCGCAAGCGATCCGCGAAGCCTGCGTGCTGCGGTTCCGGCCGATCATGATGACGACCTTCGCGGCGCTGATGGGCGCGCTGCCGATCGCGCTCGGGCTTGGCGCGGGGGCGGAACTGCGTCAGCCGCTGGGCGTGGCGGTGGTGGGGGGCTTGCTGTTTTCGCAGGTGATTACGTTGTATATCACGCCGGTGATTTACTTGTATCTGGATCGGTTCAGCGGGAAGGGGCCGATTGTGGGGGAGATTGGGTGAGGATGTGCGTGCCACTCCCCGTCATTCCCGCGTGGGCGGGGATCCCATTGTTGCTTTCTCTCCGGTGAACCGGTTGCGGTCCCCACTCCGTGGGGGCTTGCCGGGGCTGGTCCCGGCGGCCCAAGTACTTTCTTTATCAGCAGATAAAGAAAGTACCCAAAGAAAGCTGCTTCAACACCCATGTGGGAGTCACTTCGAACGACCTCGTTCGATGGGTTGAGGGGATGCCGTCATCGACGGTAGTAATCACCTGAAAGGCATTCGATGACTCGACCTCCTGCCGCATCGGCATGACTCGAGTCTGTCCCGACGACGGGGAGCAGAAATCCGCTATCGTGCCAATGCCTACTGCCTTTCAAGCACCCTCCTGCTTGTCCCCTCCCCTTCAAGGGGGTGAAGCAGGGATTTCGCAAGGCACTGCCTTGCGCCTGCGTAACCGATCTGCCTTGCAAGGCAGATCGTGGACGGGCTAGGGTGGGGATGGGTTTCGGTCGCATGTAGAGAACAGTATTTATTTCGCTGGTGAGGTCAACACCGTCCTTCGCGCGCACCGAAAACCTACCCCGCCCCTCCTACAACGCCTTCAACCTCTCCACCAGCTCCAGCAACTTCGGCTTCACCTCACCCAGCAAATACTCCGGCGATAGGTTGAACGCCGGCCCGCCGCAGTTGATGCTGAGGATCGACGATCCGTTGTCCGGCTTGAACGCGACCGCGATCGCATTCACGTCCGGTTGCCAGTCGCCGAAGGAGGTGCAGCAGCCCAGCGTGTGGTATTCCTCGACCGCGCGGTTGACGCCGTCGACGATGGCCGGCCATTTCATGTCGTCGAGTTCACGCACGCGTTCGAGGATGTCGCTGCGTTCCGCCGCCGAGGTGACGGCGAGGTAGGCGCGTCCCATGGCGGTGATGGCGATCGGGATCCGGGCGCCGACGTCGAGGCGCAGGGTGAGCGCCGCCTGGCTGCGGCAGTTTTCGATGTAGATCATCGAGAGCCGGTCGCGCATGCCCAGCGACACCGAGGTGCGGGAGAAGTCTGCGAGTTCCTGCATGTAGGGCCGCGCATATTGCCGGATGTCGAGCCGCGACAACATCGCGCTGCCAAGCGCGAGGCTGGCGGTGCCGAGCCGGTACTTGCCCATGTCCTCGACGTATTGCAGGTAACCCAGCTTGGTCAGGGTGTAAGTCAGGCGCGATACCGTGGATTTCGGCAGCCTGGCCCGCTCGGACAACTCCTGGTTGCCGAGCAGCTTTTCGCCAGACCGGAAGCAGGACAGGATTTCCAGGCCGCGTGCCAGCGCGGTCACGAAATGCCGGTCTTCCTTGGCGTTGCCGCGTCCCGCCGTCCTGGCAAGCGCATCGTTCCCTTCTCCGTCGTTGTCATCCTGATCGAGTGCATCGATGTCCGTTGTGTCCATGGTCCGCCTGCGCATGAGAGTTCCCTGTATGCATGCATTATCCGACACTCTGCCCGTCAAGCGCAAAGTACAAGTCATGGAGCGCCTTCACGTCGACCTCGGACGCCGGCTTGTCGAGCACCACCTTGCCGCTGCGCATCATGTACACCCGGTCGGCGACGCTGAGCGCCATATGGGTGTTCTGTTCCACCAGCACGATGGTCACGCCTTCCCGCTTCAGGCGCGACAGGATCTGGAAGATCTCCTGCACGATCACCGGCGCGAGGCCGAGCGAGGGCTCGTCGATCAGCAGGATGCGCGGCTCTGCCATCATGCCGCGGGCCATTGCCACCATCTGCGCTTCGCCGCCCGAGAGCGAGCCGGCAAGCTGCTTGCGGCGCTCCTTGAGGCGGGGAAACATCGCATAGGCGCGCTCGAGGTTGTTCGGCATCGACGCCCGCCGGGCTTTCGGGAAGGCGCCCATGATCAGGTTTTCCTCGACGCTCATGTCGCGGAAGACCAGACGTCCCTCGGGCACCAGCACCACGCCCTTGTCGGCCATGTCCCAGGTGCGGGAGCCGGCCAGCGGCTCGCCGCGCAGGCGCAGCTCGCCCTGCGTCGCGGGAACCAGGCCCATGACGGCCTTGAGCAGGGTAGACTTGCCGGCGCCGTTCGGGCCCACGATCGTGGTCAGGGCGCCCTCTTCGGCGCGCAGGCTGACATCCCACAACACATTGATCGCGCCATAGCCGGCGCGCAGATTCTTAACCTCAAGCATGGACGGCTCCTGGCTCTCCCGTATAACTGCGGATGACTTCCGGATCGCGGAACACGGCATCCGGCGTGCCGTCGGCGATGAGACGGCCGAAGTTCAGCACCACCACCCGGTCGCAGAGGGTGGACACGGTTTCGATGTCGTGTTCGATGATCAGGATGCCGATCTTGAACGCCTTGTGCAGCTCGGCGAGCTTGGCGGTGAAGTAGCGCTTGCCGTTCGTCTCCAGGCCGGCGAGCACTTCGTCGAGCAGGAGGAGCCTGGGCTCGGTGGCCAGGGCCTTCGCGACTTCGAGGCGCTTGAGTTCCTGCAGCGCCAATCCGCTGGCGGCATCGCGCCCGGCCTGCGCGGACAGGTCCATGAAGGCGAGGATTTCATCGATGCGCCGTTGATCCACCTTGCCGTGGCCGAAGCGCTGGGCGACGACGAGGTTCTCCCGCACCGTCAGCTCATGCATGGGCTGCGGAATCTGGAAGGTGCGGCCGATGCCGACCCGTGCCCGCGTGTACAGAGGCTTGCGGCCGAGCTCGACGCCATTGAACTCGACCTTGCCGTGGGTCGGCTTGACCAGCCCGGAAATGGCATTGAAGAGCGTGGTCTTGCCGGCGCCGTTGGGGCCGACCAGGCCGACCACCTGGTCGGTGCCCATGGAGAAGCTGACATCCTTGAGGGCGGTCAGGCCGCCGAACTGGATGGTGATGCCGTCGAGCTTAAGCATGCTGGCCTCCGGTGGATGCGGCACCCGCATTGCGCTTGCGGAAAACGTCGAGCAAGCCATCCGGCGCGAACAGGATCATCGCCGCCAGCACCACGCCGAGCACGATCTGGTGGCCGGATGCGAGCATGGCCTTGAACACCAGCTGGTCGACCAGATAGATCACCACCGCCCCGATCATGGGTCCCATCACCGTGCGGTATCCGCCGAAGATGGCAGCCACGATCGGCAGCACGCTCCAGGAACCGTTGAAGGCATAGTCCGGCTCGAGGAAGTTGATGATGTGCGCATTGAAGGCGCCGATCACGCCGGTCATGAAGGCCGACAGGAACAGCATCCAGGACTTGAGCAGCACGCTGTTCACGCCTACCACGCGGGTCGCATCCTCGCTGTCGTGCATGGCCCGCAGGGCGATGCCGTAGTGGCTCTTGCGCACCCAGGCATAGGCCAGGCAGAACAGCAGCACGATGGTCAAGGCCAGGAAGTATGGCGCCAGGCCGGCGAGGCTGGCGGGCAGCACCTGCGGCAGGCCGGGGATGGAGGAAATGCCGCGCGGGCCGCCGGTGAGCGAGGCGAATTCCGTGGCGATGATGCGGAAGATGTGCGAATACGCCAGGATGGCGAGCGCGAAGTAAGGTCCGGACAGGCGCAGCGCCGGCAGCATGGCGACCGAGGCGACGGCGGCGAACGCGCCGCCGAGCGGAATCGCCAGCAGCACCGGCACCCCGGCCTTCATGGTCAGCAGCGCCGAGGCATAGCCGCCCAGGCCGAAGAATGCCGCGTGGCCGAAGCTGACCATGCCGCCCAGGTTGCCGAGCAGCGCCCAGGCAACCGCGATGCCGGCGACGATGAGCGAGGACACGGTCAGGCTGAGCACGTAGCTGTTGCCCTTCAGGTACGCGGGAACGACGATATAAACGACGGGAACCAGCACCCAGAGCAGGTGTTTCATGGGTAGCGTTTTCATTTTATCCCCTGCGCTTCTTGGCGCCGAACAAGCCGTTCGGCAGGATGAACAGGACCACGAGGAAGAGCAGCATGCCCGCCAGTTCCTGAAGCGCGGAGCTGGCCAGCGTGACGGTCATCGATTCCGTGATCCCCAGCAGCAGCGCGGCGAGCACCACGCCCGGCACCGAGCCGACGCCCGCGAGCACCGTGATGATGAAGGCCTTCACCGTCAGCGAATGGCCGAGCGGCGGCGAGATCACGCCGCTGGAAAAGATCGCCACGCCGGCGATCGTTGCCAGCACGCCGGCGACGAGGAAGGAAATCAGTTCCACGCGCGCCGGGTTGATGCCCATCAGCTTGGCCGCGTCGCGGTTGGACGACACCGCCCGCACCGCGCGACCGTACCAGCTGCGGGAAAGCCACCAGCCCAGCACGACCGCCGTCGCAAGGCTGACCGCGAAGAACAGCAGCTCGCTCATCATGCTGTAGAGATTGCCGATCTGGACCGCGTCCTGCATCGCCGCGTTGGCGGTGGAATGGATGTCGCTCTGCCAGAACAGCAGCACCGCGTTGGTCAGGATGGTGCCGAGGGCGAACGTCAGCATCAGCGAATTGAGCTCGCGGTTGCGCGTGATGCGGCTGACGAGGAAATACACGATGGCGGAGCACAGGCAGACCACGACGAGGGCCAGCGGCAGGGCGAGCATCGGATTGACCTGCATGCGGCTTTCGATGGTGTAGGCGATGTAGGCGGCCAGCAGCACCAGCTCGCCGTGGGCGAGGTTGATGATGCGCATGGTGCCGAACGCCAGGGTCAGCCCGAGCGCGATCAGCGCATAGACGCCGCCCACCAGCGTGCCGGAGTAGAGCGATTGAAGGATGAGATCTGACATGGGGTGGAGGTGATACCTGGGGATGGGGCCTGAAGGTGCCTGTCATTCCCTCGCGGGAATGACAGGCCGAATGGCAGCAGCCGAGGACGGCCTGGCTGCTTACCAGGGCAGCGCCGGGTACTTCAGCGGCGCGGTCGACTCATAGGCGGGCGAGACGATGGCGATCTTGCCGCCCTGGTGCTGGCCCATGCGGTGGCGGAAATTCGGGTTGTCGCCATTGGCGTCGAAGGTCACCTTCCCGATCAGCGTGTCGCGGTTGGTCTTGCGCAATTCCTCGGACAGGCCGCCCGGCTTCTTCAGGCTGCCGTTGTCCGCGGCGCGGCCGATCGCCTCGAACAGCAGCGTCGCCTTCACGTAGCCGAATTGCGCAAGGTAATCGACGTCCTTGTTATACATCTTGCGGTAGGTGTCGGAGAACGTCTTGCCTTCGGGCGACTTGTACTCGACGGGGAAAGGCAGCAGCGCGGTGCCGATCACGTTCTGCATGAGGTCGGGGAAATCCGACTGCATCTTGGACGTCGCCAGCGACCACACGCCGACGATGGACTTGATCTCGGGCTTGAGCACCTTGGCGGCGCGGATGATGCCGACGTAGTCGTTTTCGTAGCCGCTCATGAACAGGACGTCCGGCTTGTCCTGCAGCTTGATCTTGTTAATGATGGGCTTGAAGTCGGTGATGGCGGGATCGAAGGGATGCATGTGCACCTTCATGCCCTTGGAACCGAGGGACTTCTCCAGGGCCTTCGCCAGGTCGCTGGTCGCTTCCTTGGTGGAGAACACCATCGAGACCGACTGCGCCTTCATTTCCTGCAGCAGCTGCTGCACCGCGAGCTCGTAGCCCCGGGTATTGTTGATGCGGAAGAAGGTCTTGTAGCCGCGCTTGGTCAGTTCCTCGCTGACGCCGCCGGCGGTGATGTAGGTCAGGTTGAGGCGGTTGGCGGCGTCCGACGCCGGGCCGATGATGTTAGAGCCATAGCCGCCGATCACGGCCGTCACGCCTTCCGAGCCCAGCTTCTCGACCGCGGCCACTGCCTTGGCCGGCGCGGATTCGTCGTCGACGGTGACGATCTTGATCTTGTGCTTGCTGTTCTTGTTGAAGATCTCGGCCGCCGCCAGGATGCCTTCGTTGAAGGCATTGCCGGAACGGGCGATGCTGCCGGTCAGCGGCATGTGCGCGCCCACCTTGAATTCGTCGGCGCTGGCGGCGCCGGACACGAGGAGCGCGCAGGTCAGCGCGAGCAGTCGGAATTTCATGTCTCTTCCTTGTCTGGTTTGAATGAGCGGGTTGATGCGGAAAATTAGCCTGAAAGCGCTGCAGCGCGTTGCTGCAATTCTTTCTTCAGGACCTTGCCGGTCGCCGCGGCCGGCAGCTGGTCGAGCACGATGAGGTGCGACGGCACCTTGTAGGGAGAAAGATTGGCTCTCAGGTAGTCGCGCAGGCGCGCCAGATCGATGGCCGTTCCCGAGACCGGTTCGATGAAGGCGACCACTTCCTCGTTGCCTTCGACGGCGCGGCCGACCACCGCCGACTGGACCACGCCGGGATAGGCATTGAGCACCTGCTCGACCTCGATGGGATAGACGTTGAAGCCCGAGCGGATGATGAGTTCCTTGCTGCGGCCGACGATGAAGAACGCGCCGTCGGGATCCATGCGCGCGAGGTCGCCGGTGCGCAGCCAGCCGTCGGGTGTGATGGTGTCGGCGGTCAGTTCGGGCGCGCGGTAGTAGCCCTGCATCACGTTCGGGCCGCGCAGCCAGAGTTCGCCGGTGCCGTCCTCGCTGGTGTCGGCGCCGTGCAGTGTCACCTCGATGCCCGGGATCGGCATGCCCACCGAGCAATCGTCGCGCGGCGCATCCATGCGCGTCTGGCAGATCGAGGGCGAGGCTTCGGTCATGCCGTAGCCGTTTTGCAGGCGGATGCCGAAGGTGTTCTCGAAGGCCTGCTTCAGCGGCTGGGTCAGCGGCGCGCCGCCGGACTGGGCGACCCGCAGGCGCGGAAAGCGCAGCGGCGTGCCGCCGGTTTCGCTCCATTCGAACAGCTTGGCGTACATCGCGGGGGCTCCGTGCATGACGCTGATGCCGCGCTCCGCCAGCGCATGGGCCAGGCCCGCCGGCTGGTAGCGCGCCTCGAGGTAGACGCTCGCGCCGCCGAGCAGCGATCCGATCAGCACCGTCGACAAGCCGTAGACGTGCGAGAACGGCAGCACGCCGTACACCACGTCGTCCGGCGTGATCTGCCGCATGCGCACGCTGTTGGCGGCAACGTAAAGCAGGTTGGCATGGGAAAGCATGACCGCCTTCGGCGCGCCGGTGGTGCCCGAGGTATAGACCATGGCCGCGACCTGGCGGGCCGGATCGGCGGCGGCCGGCTCGGGAATGGCGGCGTCGTTGAGAGGTCCCAGCATCAGCTCGCCGATGCCGTCCCAGCGCACGCGCTGCGCGCCGCGCGCATTGCCGTGCGCGGCCGCGGATGGCGAACCGTCGTTGAAGTACAGCGCGCGCCGCGCGCCGGAGTGTTCGATGAAATTCAGGATCTCGCGCTCGGAGAGGCGGGCGTTGACGGTCGCCGACCAGGCGCCGGCGCGGCTCGCCGCAAGGATGCAGGCAGCCAGCGCAATGGAGTTCTCGCCCACCAGCAACACCCGGTCGCCGGGCCGCACACCGGCCTCCGCCAGGCGCCGCACGCCGGCATCGACCAAGGCGTCGAGTTCCCCGTAGGACACGATGCGCCCGCCCTCGAACAAGGCAGGAGCTTGGGCCTGAATCGTGGTCCAACGCTGGAATGCGTCATCGATGCGCTGGCAATTCTGGGGCGCGATGCTGCTCATGGAATCTCCTGTCGAGGCGGTATTGCCCGTCCTCAAGGGGACGGAAGCGAGACGGCTGCGATGGTGGCACAGGCAATGCGCGAAAGTCAACGGGTTTTCGGAATTAAATTCCACTCTGCAGCATAACATGCAAGCGCATATTACTTTTTTGTCCGACTTGCTCACATGTTATAGAGAAATGACGTTTGTCGCACTTCAAGCAGGACCGCCGATCCCTTGACATGGATGCATGAAACCAATACAGTTCCATTTCTACGTATTATATTCCACAATGCAGAACAAAAAGGAGAAAATATGAACACCCAGATGCTTCCCCAGCCAGGTTCTGCAGATCTCGTCGTGGGACTCGTCGGTTGCGGCGTCATGGGGCGGGGCATCGCGCAGATCGCGGTGCTCTCCGGCGCGACCGTCCGCATGTTCGACACCCGCGAGGGCGGCGCCGAAGCCGCGCACAAGGAATTGACGGCGACCTTCGGCAAGCTGGTGGAAAAAGGCAAGCTGGATGCCGCGAAGGCGGAAGCCGCGGGCCAGCGCCTGCAAGCCTGTCCTGCACTGGAACAGCTCGCCGGCTGCCACGTGATCGTCGAGGCGATCGTCGAAGACCTGGCTGCCAAGCGGTCGCTGTTTGCCTCGCTGGAACAGGTCGCCGGCCCCGACGCCATCCTCGCCACCAACACCTCATCCCTGCCGGTGACGGCGATCGCCGCCGGGCTGCAGCGCCCCGAGCGCGTTGCCGGCTTCCATTTCTTCAATCCCGTACCGCTGATGAAGATCGTCGAGGTCATCGGCGGCTTCCTGACCGACGCCGCGGTGGTCGACTACATGCTGGCGCTCGGCGCCCAGTGGGGCCATGCCGCGGTGCGCGCCAAGGACACGCCGGGATTCATCGTCAATCATGCCGGCCGGGGCTACGGCACCGAAGGCCTGCGCATCCTGAACGAGAACATCGCCAGCGTGCCGGCGCTGGACGCGATCCTGCGCGATACCGCCGGCTTCCGGCTCGGCCCCTGCGAACTGCTCGACCTGACCGGCCTGGACGTGTCGCACCCGGTCATGGAATCGATCTATCAGCAGTACTACGAAGAGCCGCGCTTCCGCCCGCAGGTGCTGACGCGCCAGATGCTGACTGCCGGCGCGCTCGGCCGCAAGACCGGCCATGGCTTCTATCATTACCCGGACGGCAAGAAGCAGGAGATCGCCGAACCGCAGCAAGCGAGCGCCAGGCCGCGCGCGGTCTGGTTGAGCAACGAGCGGCCCGAGATGGCCGAGCGGGTCGCCAACCTCGTGTCGGCGGCCGGCGTGTCCATCGAGTCCGGCAGCAAGCCCAGCGATGACGCGCTGTGCATCGTCACGCCGCTCGGCGAAGACGTCACCACCTGCTGCGCGCGCGAGGGCCTCGATCCGCGCCGCACCGTGGGCGTGGAAGCCCTGTTCGACGCCAGCAAGCGGCGCGTGGTCATGACAAATCCCGCCACCACCGCGGAGGCGCTGGCGCAGGCGGTCGGCGTGCTGAACGCCACCGGCGTGCCGGTCAGCGTGATCCGCGACAGCGCGGGCCTCGTGACCCAGCGCGTGGTTGCCCACATCGTGAACGTTGCCTGCGAGATCGCGCAGCAGGACATCGCCGCACCGGAAGACATCGACCGCGCCGTCACCCTCGGCCTCGGCTATCCGGTCGGCCCGCTGACCTGGGGCGACCGCCTCGGCCCGATGACGGTTCTCACCATTCTGAAAAACCTCGAACAGCTTACCGGTGACGCGCGCTACCGCGCCAGCCCGTGGCTGCAGCGCCGCGCCCTGCTCGGCCTATCGCTTCAACACAAGGAGATCTGATCCATGCTTGACGCCTACATCTACGACGGCCTGCGTTCGCCGATCGGCCGCCACGGCGGCGCGCTCGCGGCGGTGCGCCCCGACGACCTCGTCGCCGAGGTCATGCGCGCGCTCGTCGCACGCAATCCCTGGCCGGCGGATGCCATCGAGGATGTCATTCTCGGCGACACCAACCAGGCTGGCGAGGATTCCCGCAACGTCGCGCGCAACGCTCTGCTCGCAGCCGGCCTGCCGGTGACGGTGGGCGGCCAGACCGTCAACCGCCTGTGCGCCTCCGGCCTGGCGGCGGTGATGGACGCGGCCCGCGCCGTGACCTGCCGCGAAGGCGAGCTGTTCATCGCCGGCGGCGTGGAAAGCATGAGCCGCGCGCCCTTCGTCGTGGCCAAGTCCGAGTCCGCGTTCAGCCGCGACTTCAAGGTCTTCGACACCACCATCGGCGCGCGCTTCCCCAACCCGAAGGTGCTCGCCGAGCATGGCGCGCACACCATGCCCGAGACTGGCGACAACGTCGCCCGCGACTTCGGCATCAGCCGCGAGGATGCCGATGCCTTCGCCCTGGCTTCGCAGATGAAGTATCACGCGGCCCTGCAGGACGGTTTCTTCCAGGGCGAGATCCACCCGATCAGCGTGCCCACCGGCCGCAAGACGCCGCCGGTCGTGGTCGACCAGGATGAACATCCGCGTCCCGACGCCACCATGGCGTCGCTCGCCAAGCTCAAGCCGCTGTTCGAAGGCGGCGTGGTCACCGCGGGCAACGCCTCCGGCATCAATGACGGCGCCGCGGCCCTGCTGATCGGCAGCCGCGCCGCCGGCGAAAAAGCCGGCAAGGCCCCGATGGTGCGCATCCGCGCCGCGGCGGTGGCCGGCGTCGAGCCGCGCATCATGGGCGTCGGCCCGGTGCAGGCGATCCGCAAGGCGCTCGAGCGCGCGGACCTGACGCTGAACGACATGGACATCATCGAGATCAACGAAGCCTTCGCGAGCCAGGTGCTGGGCTGCCTCAAGCTGCTCGGCATCGCCTTCGACGATGCGCGCGTGAATCCGAACGGCGGCGCGATCGCGGTCGGCCACCCGCTCGGCGCCTCGGGCGCCCGCCTGGCCCTGACGGCAAGCCGGGAACTCGCGCGGCGCAATGGGCGCTACGCGGTCGTGAGCCTGTGCATCGGCGTCGGCCAGGGGCTGGCCGTCGTTCTTGAACGCATCTGAATTTGAACCGAGGAGAACCGACAATGAAAGCGCAATTCCACTGGGACGACCCGCTGCTGCTGGACCAGCAGCTCACCGACGAAGAACGCATGGTGCGCGACGCCGCCCAGGCCTACTGCCAGGACAAGCTGCAGCCGCGCGTGCTCGAAGCCTTCCGCAACGAAACCACCGACCCCTCCATCTTCCGCGAGATGGGCGAACTCGGCCTGCTCGGCCCCACCATCCCCGAACAGTACGGCGGCCCCGGCCTGAACTACGTCAGCTACGGCCTCATCGCCCGCGAGGTCGAGCGCGTCGACTCCGGTTACCGCTCCATGATGAGCGTGCAATCCTCCCTCGTCATGGTGCCCATCTACGAATTCGGCACCGAGGCCCAGAAACAGAAATACCTGCCCAAGCTCGCCACCGGCGAATGGATCGGCTGCTTCGGCCTGACCGAACCCAACCACGGCTCCGACCCCGGCTCCATGGTCACCCGCGCCCGCAAGGTGCCCGGCGGCTATTCGCTGTCCGGCGCCAAGATGTGGATCTCCAACTCGCCGATCGCCGACGTGTTCGTGGTCTGGGCCAAGGACGATGAAGGCGCGATCCGCGGCTTCGTGCTGGAAAAGGGAATGAAAGGCTTGAGCGCGCCGGCCATCCATGGCAAGTTCGGCCTGCGCGCCTCGATCACCGGCGAGATCGTGATGGACGAGGTGTTCTGCCCGGAAGAGAACGCGTTTCCCGAGGTGCGCGGCCTGAAGGGGCCGTTCACCTGCCTGAACTCGGCGCGCTACGGCATTGCCTGGGGCGCGCTGGGCGCGGCCGAGGCGTGCTGGCATACGGCGCGGCAGTACGTGCTGGACCGCAAGCAGTTCGGCAAGCCGTTGGCGGCGAACCAGCTGATCCAGAAGAAGCTGGCGGACATGCAGACGGAGATCAGTCTGGGCTTGCAGGGCTGCCTGCGGCTGGGGCGGATGAAGGACGAGGGCACGGCAGCGGTGGCGATCACGTCGATGCTCAAGCGCAATTCCTGCGGCAAGGCGCTGGAGGTAGCGCGGCTGGCGCGGGACATGCTGGGCGGGAACGGCATCTCGGACGAGTATGGCGTGATCCGGCACATGGTGAACCTGGAGGTGGTCAACACCTACGAGGGCACGCATGACATTCACGCCCTCATCCTCGGCCGCGAGCAGACCGGCATCGCCGCGTTCTAGCATGAATACTGCTGCTGTCGGTCCAACAAGCGCTCGCTGACGATTGACATCAGTTCCTTGGAAGCCCAGGCGCTTATCCGCGATCTGGCGTGCAAGGCGGATGTTCTGCTCGAAAACTTCAAGGTCGGCGGCCTACGGCAGTATGGGCTCGATGCTGAAGCGCTGCTGCAACTGAATCCGCGCCTGGTATATGCCTCGATCACCGGTTTTGGGCAAGACGGTCCGTATGCCGCCCGCGCCGGCTACGACTTCCTGAACCAGGCGGCCAATTACCTGATCGGCGACATGGTACCCGAGCGCATGGGCAATGCCCACCCGAACATCGTGCCTTACCAGGACTTCCCGACCGCCGACGGTGACATGATCCTCGCCATCGGCAACGACACCCAATTCGCCCGTTTTTGCGAGATCGCTGGACACCCCGAGTGGGCCAGCGATGAACGCTTTGCCAGCAACCGTGGCCGCGTCGAGAACAGGGCGGTGCTATTACCGCTGCTGCGACAGGCAACGGTATTCCGCACCACGCGCGATTGGATGGAAGCGCTGGAGCGGGCAAGCGTGCCATGCGGGCCGATCAACCGCATCGATCAAGTATTCGACGATCCACAGGTCAAGGCACGGGAGTTGTGCGTGAAGCTGCCCCATCCTTTGGCTGGAGAAGTGCCGCTGGTGGCCAACCCGATCCGACTGTCAGGGTCCCCCATTGAATATCGGCGTGCGCCACCGCTCTTGGGTCAGCATACCGACGAGGTGCTGGCCGACTGGCTGGGTCTGGATGCATCCGCGCTTCAGCGCCTGAAGGATGGATGCATCATCTGAGTTACGACTACGTGATGGATTCGGTTTTGCGAGACTTCTCGGGATGACAAACTCGAGTTATCAATTCGGATAAAGGCCCCTTATCCGGTGTGACGCAGGCATGCACCAGGAGGCCTTGCAGCGATCAGCCGCCAGTAAACACCGCCTGGTGCTGCTGCATCAATAGTCGAACCTGATCCCAGACTGCGCGCACGCGTGCCAGCTTCATCAGTTCGCTGCGCGAGGTGAGCCAGTAGGAAAGCGTCAGCTCCACCACGTCGCCCAGCACGCATACGAGGCCGTCATTTGGCCGCACCATGAAGCAGGGGAGCACAGCGATACCCGCGCCGCCCAGCGCCGCATGATATTGCGCGATGATGCTCGTGCTGCGTACCGCCACGCGCGCGTGCGAGCAGATGTCCGGGAGATAATTCAGCTCGCCGGAATAGAGCAGGTCGTCGATGTAGCCGATCAGGGAGTGCTCGACAAGGTCCTCCGGACAGCGGATGGGCGAATGCCGATCCAGGTAAGCCGGGGACGCATAAAGGCGCAGCTTGTAGTCGCTTAGTTTGGAAGTGACTAAACGTCCGGCAACCGGTCGCTCCTGCCCGATGGCAATATCCGCTTCCCGATTGAAGATATCGACGAAGCGCGGCACCGACATGAGTTCGATATCCACGTTCGGCAATGCGGCGCGCATGGCGGCCATGTGCTGGGCGAGAAATATGCTTCCCAAGCCCTCGGTCACGCCGATGCGTACCTTGCCGGACAATGCGAAGTCACGGCCGGCGATTTCTTCTTCTATTGCGGCGCCCAGGCTTTCCATCGCCTCCGCATGGGGAAGCAATTTCCTGCCCGCCGCGCTCAACTGATATCCCTTGGGCGTGGCGTCGAACAGCTTTGAGCCGATGGCGCGCTCCAGGTTTTGCAGGCGGCGCGATACGGTCGTCTGGTCCACGCCGGCCCGGCGGGCAGCCGCGGCCAGCTTTCCTGTGCGGTGCACCTCCAGGAAGTATTGAAGATCCGACCAATCAAACATTGTCGCCTGCCTTCGGGATGGCGGCCCTGCATTTATGCAGGGCTAACCGGTAATTTTGTGCATTGTAACAGGGTAACTCCGTGACTAAACTCTGCTTGAACCTCCAGTGTCCGACAGGATGAGAAGGGGCGATGCGCATCAGCACCGCCAAATATCATTTGTAAAAAGCCGTATGCCGCCCGCCACGGCGTCGGCACCATATTGCGCCAAGGAAGCAGATCATGCCCCTGAACCTCGAAGACTATATTGTCCAGGCTGCGCTCGCACAGGCACTGCCGATCGCCCCCGATGCGGTGCCTGCCGTTGTCGCCGCCGCCCAATTGCTGGAATCGATGGCGCAAGAAGTGATGTCTTTCGCGCTGGAGCCTCACATCGAACCGGCGCAGGTATTCGTCCCATGAGCCTGCTGACCGCCAATGCGATCGACATTGTGCACGCGGTGCGCTCCGGACGAACCTCTGCCGTCGATGTGGTCCGCGAGACGCTGGCTGCCGTTCGCGACCGAGACGCCGCCTATAACTGCTTTACCGGAACGACCGCCGAGCGCGCGCTGCAGGAAGCGCGTGCCATCGATGCCAAGCTTGCCGCCGGCCAGGATCCGGGTCCGCTCGCGGGCGTGCCGTACGCCGTGAAGAACCTGTTCGACGTGGAAGGCGTCACGACGCTGGCCGGCTCAAAGATCAACGCCGACCTGCCGCCCGCAGCCGCCGATGCGACAGCGGTGCGCCGGTTGCGGGACGCCGGCGCGGTGCTGGTAGGCATGCTCAACATGGATGAGTATGCCTACGGTTTCACCACCGAAAACACGCATTACGGTCCGGTGCGCAACCCGCACGATCTCAATGCCATCGCCGGCGGCTCTTCCGGCGGGTCGGCTGCCGCCGTCGCCTCCGGACTGGTGCCGCTGACGCTGGGGTCCGACACGAACGGCTCCGTTCGGCTGCCGTCCGCGCTGTGCGGAACCTTCGGTATCAAGCCGACCTTTGGTCGCGTCAGCCGGGCCGGCACTTTTCCGCTGGCGCCAAGCCTGGATACCGTCGGCGCCTTCGCGCGCAGTGTCGACGATCTGGCCGCATGCTACGACGCGATGCTTGGACCGGACCATCGCGACCGCCTGACCGCCAGCCGCGCGGCCGAACCCGTGACAGGCACGATGCGTGGGGGCATCGACGGCTTGCGCATTGCAGTGGCCGGGGATTACTTCGAACACTATGCCGAGGACGATGTTCTGGAAGCGGTCGCCGAGTTCGCCAGGTTACTCGGCGCCACCAGACGCGTCACGCTCGAACACGCCGACAAGGCGCGGGCCGCTGCCTATGTAATCACCGCCGTCGAAGCCGGAAACATTCATCTGCCTAACCTGCAGGTGCGCCAGGCCGACTTTGAACCGCGCACCGTCAACAGGCTTATCGCAGGCGCGATTGCCCCGGCAGCCTGGTACGTGCAGGCACAACGCTTTCGGCAGTGGTTCCGCGACCACGTCAATGCCTTGTTCTCTGATGTGGATGTGATCCTGGCACCGGCGGCGCCTCGAAGCGCCACGCCGATCGGAGCCGCTTCTATCAAGGTTCGCGGGCATGAAATGGCTCCGCGCGCTTACATGGGCATGCTGACCCAGCCAATCTCGTTCATCGGGCTGCCCACCATCACGGTTCCCTATGTGCGCGAGGGCGCCATGCCCTTGGGCGTGCAGGTGATTGCCCGTCCATGGCGTGAAGATCTCTGTTTCAGGGTAGCCCACGTACTTGAACAGGCCGGCATCGCCCGTTCGCCGATTGCCCCAGCCGCCAGCGCCGCATCGCGTTGAAAAATCATTGATCCCCGTTACCAAGGAAAGTCCATGCCTATGACGTCCATGAAGTTAGCCGGATTCGCGGTAGCCGTCGGTTTTGCCGTGGCCGCTCACGCCGCCGACACCGTCAAGATTGCCTTTGTCGATCCGCTGTCCGGCTCGATGGCGAACATCGGCGAGAACGAACTCGCAACCTTGACTTACCTGGTCAACCAGATCAACGACCGCGGGGGCGTGCTAGGCGGGCGAAAATTCGAGATCGTTTCCTTCGACAACAAGTTGTCGCCGCAGGAAACCCTGGCCGCGATGAAGAACGTGCATGACCGCAAGATTCCTTTTGTCATCGGTGGCAATGGCTCTAGCGTGGGTGGCGCGATCATCGAGGAACTCGACAAGAACAACGTCCGCAACCCGGACAATCGCGCCCTCTACCTGAATTTCGCATCGATCGATCCGGACTTTACCAATAGCAAGTGCAGCTTCTGGCATTTCCGGTTCGACGCGCATTCAGACATGAAGATGCAGGCGCTGACGAATTACCTCAAGGAAGATTCCCGCATCAAGAAGGTATACATCATCGGCCAGGATTATTCCTTCGGCCACCAGGTGTCGCGCGCCGCGAAGGAAATGTTGAAGGCCAAGCGCCCGGACATCCAGATTGTCGGCGACGACCTGCACCCGATCGGGAAGGTCAAGGACTTCCAGCCTTATGTCACGAAAATCCGCGCCTCGGGCGCCGACACGGTCATCACGGGCAACTGGGGGAACGACCTGTCGCTGCTCGTCAAGGCGGGGAAGGAATCCAACCTGGATGTGAAGTACTACACCTACAATGCCTATGGGCCGGGAACCGCGACGGCAATCGGCACCGCGGGTGCGGATAAGGTAAATGTCGTGGCGGAGTGGCATAACAACCTCGCCAATCCGAAGACCGAAAAATTCTATGCCGATTATCGCAAGGCGCTGCCGGCCCCCAAGGACGAGTTGTACTATTACCGCATCCGCTATGCCATGGACGCCCTGGTCGCCGGCATCGAGAAGGCGAAGTCGATCGATCCGCTGAAAGTCGCGTCCGCCATGGAAGACTTGTCGTGGGACTCGGACATGGGACGCGTGACCTTGCGCCGGGATGACCACCAGCTGCAGATGCCGATGGTGATCGCCCGCATGACGAACGCCGGCTCGCCCAAAGCAAAGAATGACGTAGAGGGCAGCGGCCTGGGCTTCGAGACGAAGGTGCTGCTGTCGGCGGACCAGTCGATGCTGCCGACGTCCTGCCAGATGAAGCGGCCGGAGAAATAATCGAGGTGATCGAGGAATCGTTCATGCATGAAATCAATCTTCCCGATGTCGTCGAGGAAATGACCGCGATGTTCGACCGTTATGAGAAAGCGCTCGTGACCAACGATATCGCTACGCTCAACGGTTTTTTCTGGGACAGTCCGCTGACGCTGCGTTACGGCGTCGACAAGAACCAGTATGGAATCGACCAAATCGCCGCGTTCCGCGCGGCGCGGCCGGCAGTCGATCTGGCGCGTAAATTGCGAAACACGGTAATCACGACCTATGGGCGGGATTACGCGACGGCCAATACCGAGTTTTATCGTGCCAGCATGAACGGCCCGGGACGCCAAAGCCAGACCTGGCTGCGCACGGAAGAGGGGTGGAAAATCGTCGCCGCGCATGTGAGCGTGATGCAGACCGTCACGCCGGGAGAGACAAAATGACGCAAGAGTACCGCGTGTTCGACGTGGGGAACCAGGTGCTGCAATCGGGCATCACCTTTCGGGACCTCAAGCTTGCATACCAGACCTATGGACAACTGAACGCGGACCGGTCCAATGCGATCCTGATGCTCACTCCGTTTGCCGCCAACCATCGTGACCTGGAATGGATGATCGGACCGGGGCAGGCGCTCGATCCGCAACATTACTTCATCGTGATCGCGAACATGATCGGCAACGGCTTCTCGTCGTCGCCCAGCAATGCACAGCCGCCGTTCAATCACTCCCGCTGGCCGAACTGCACGATCCTCGACAACGTCCGGGCTCAACGTCGCCTGGCACTTGAGGAGATCGGCATCAAGCGCTTCGCTCTGGTGTGCGGCTGGTCCATGGGCGGGATGCAGGCTTACCAGTGGGCATCAAGCTATCCGGATTCGGTGGCCCGCCTCGCCGTAGTGTGCGGCGCGGCGCGCACGTCACCGCATAACAAGGTGTTTATCGAAGGCATCCGTCACGCGTTGACGGCCGACGTGAATTATCAGGATGGCCGCTTCGTCGCGTTTCCGGAACGCGGCCTGCGTGCCATGAGCCGCGTGTACGCAGGATGGGGAATGTCGCAAACGTTCTACCGCGAGGAGGTGTGGCGAGAACTCGGCTGCTCCTCGCTCGAGGATTACCTCGTCAGTCAATGGGAAGCGGGATTTTTCCGGCGCGATCCGGTCAACCTGCTGGCGCACATGTGGACCTGGCAGCACGCGGATATCAGCGCGAACGATGAGTACGGAGGAGATTTCCGCAGGGCACTCGGCGCCATTACCGCGCGCGCCTTGATTTTGCCGGGCGAAACCGACCTTTATTTCCAGGTCGAGGACAACCTTCGAGAAGTTGAATGCATGCGCGATGCGCGCGTTGAAGTGATTCCGTCAGTATGGGGGCACCGTGCAGGTATGCCTTTCAACAATCCGGTCGATGCACGTTTTCTGAACGAGGCGCTCAGAACGCTCCTGAACGGATAAGCGCTGGTATGCGCAAAAGGAGATTGCAGCTTGTCGTAGCCAGAAAATGGACATTTGAATCTGGCTAGATTGAGCCATTTTAAAATGGCTCCCACAAGCAATGTTGCAACCATTTTCAGATGTCCCACCTGCAGCCGTTTTCAAATGTCCCGGTTATGCATTGGGGTTTCCAGCAAGCAGCCGCGACAGCGGAATGGGCGTAAGGGCAGGGCAGGGCTTCATTACTTCGCCCGCCAGCAAGATCACCGCGCACGACGCGCTTCAATGCAGCACCTTGCTGCGTAGCGCCCGTTCCACATCCTGCGCATCCAGTTGGCGTTGCCGTTTCTTCCCCGGCACTGCCTTCCCATGAGCAGGCCTCTGTCCACGATTGGTCCGTGCCGGCACATCGCCTTGACTGCGGCGGTCATCACGTTGTTGCTGCACCGCCTGGACCACCTCCAGCACGTGCCCGAGCCGCTTGTTGTCAACGATTGCGCCCTGATCCACCTGAGGTAAGCGATCATAGGTAACGTAAGGAACGGTGACACCCGCGGCGCGAAACTCGATCCGTCCAGCAGGATATTCGTAGATATCAATGTACTTGCCGATCAGCTTGCGATTGGCCCGCGTGTCTTCGATCAGATAGATCGTCTTATCGTATTGCAGCGTCAGCACGTGCGATACCTTGCGTTGTTCGCGCCAGGTAAAGACTGTGTCCAGATCCTCGCTTGGCAGCAGCGGGCGATGCGCATTCCAATCGTTGCGCGGCGGTTTGGCGAAGCGCTTGTTGTGGTCGGCGATATAGGAGGGCGCATACGCATTGGCATCGTCCATGGACGAGATGCCTTGCAAGCGCAATTCCTTCACCAGCCGGTCCTGCAGCGTCAGGTTCGCCCGTTCCACGCGTCCCTTGGCCTGGCTGCCCTTGCCAATATGGATGCCATGGACTTCGCGCAGCTTCTCGCAAGCCAAGGTCGGACCGAAATCGGCATACCGGTCGCGGATGATGTTTAGCGCCATGGTGGTCAGCTCCGACGACAATTGGTGATGTACCTGACCGCGCTTGCGCGATACCAGTCCCGCCGGGCCGTCGGCAAGAAATCGCCGAAGAAGCCGATCCACTTGACGCCGGCTCAGGCCAAGCTTGCGAGCCGCCGTCAAGATATGCATGTTCCCATCCGCAACAGACTGGATGATCTTGAGTCGGTCGAGCTCGCGCATGCTCATCGTGATCAGTCCATGGTTCGCCATGGCGGAACTCCTTGAAAGGAAAGGAAGTTCCAGCTTGACCTAGCCAGAAAATGGACATTTGAATCTGGCTAGATTGAGACATAATGGGATGGTCACCTTCCACCGAGCACCGGACACCGTAGTAAGGTGCTCTCTTTGGACGGAGATCGAGCATGAACACTGTGACCCTCGTCGGCATTGACCTCGGCAAGCATTCCTTCCACCTACATGGCCAGGATCGTCAGGGCAGGTCACTGCTGCGCAAGAAGTGCAACCGAACCCAAATGATCGAGCTCCTTGCCAAGCTCCAATGTTGCACTGTGGTCATGGAAGCCTGCGCCGGCGCCCATTATCTGGCGCGGCAGCTGACCGCGTTTGGACACCAGGTCAAGCTGATCTCGCCGCAGTTCGTCAAGCCATTCGTCAAGGCCAACAAGAACGACTTCATCGATGCCGAAGCCATTTGTGAAGCAGCTTCCCGTCCTTCGATGCGCTTTGTGACGCCCAAGACCGAGGAACAGCAAGTGCTAGGCGCCTGGCACCGCGTCCGGGAGTCGCTCGTGCGCGATCGCGTGAAGACCAGCAACCAGATCCACGGCTTCCTGCTGGAGTTCGGTATCAGCTTGCCCACCGGTCCGGGCGTGATCAAACGACTGCCTTCCGTACTGGCAGAACACCGCCTGCCAGCACGGCTGATGGTTCTGCTCGAGCGACTGCACGCGCAGTACAAGCACCTGGAGGAGCAGATCAAGGAAGTCGAGGACGAACTGGCCCGGCAGCTCAAGGACGATGACCTGGGTACGCGGCTGATGACGATCCCTGGAGTTGGACCGATTACGGCCAGCCTGTTGTCGGCGGAACTGGGCGATGGCAAGCAGTATTCGTGCGGGCGCGACTTTGCGGCCAGCCTGGGCCTCGTGCCGCGACAGTACAGCACCGGCGGCAAACCGACGCTGCTGGGCATCAGCAAGCGCGGCGATAAGGCACTCCGGCGGCTGATGGTGCAATGTGCCCGGTCCTATCTGGTCTGGGTGCATCGCAAGACTGGTCGGACGGCGGAATGGGTCAAATCGATGCTGACAAGACGGCATCCAAACGTCGTGGCCTGCGCCTTGGCGAACAAGTTGGCACGCACGGTATGGGCATTGGCCGCCAAACATACAGAATTCCGAGAGGCGCCGACAGCAATGAGCACCTGAACGACTCTCGAACAAGCAGTAGAAGAAGTAACGACCTGGTTTTGCGACCGCAGGAACTTGATGACGGAAACGGCATACCGGCCTGGCAAAGAACCTGTAAATTAGAACGGCTTTCGAAGCCGCAGACATTTTTTAGGATTGCCAGGCGCGACTCTCATCGTGGCGCGGAGATTATTCTCCAAGCAGACGCCGGATAAATGGTATGGACGCCGCCTCTTTTACGGCAGGGGTAGAAACGAACAGGGCCCCTGCGCTGACGGCATCAATGTGCCAAAGTGGTAGTTCGACAACCACTTCAAGAGCGAGGAGCCCATCATGGATATTACGACTATCGGCGTAGATTTGGCAAAGCGCGTATTTGCTGTACATGGTGTTGATCGGCAAGGAAACACGGTGCTCAAGAAGACTCTGCGCCGGGACCAAGTGATTCCCTTCTTTACCAAGCTTTCCTCATGCACAGTAGCAATGGAAGCTTGCGGCAGTGCGCATTTCTGGGCGCGCAAGCTGCAATCGCTGCATCACCAGGTCAAGCTTATCGCGCCGCAGTTCGTCAAACCCTATGTCAAGGGGAACAAACACGACGCGGCAGACGCGGCGGCAGTTTGCGAGGCAGCCAGCCGTCCGAGTATGCGGTTTGTCGCGATCAAGTCTGAAACATCTCAAGCCGTATTGGCACAGCATCGGGTTAGATCCGGCTTCGTCAAGGCAAGAACGGCACAGGCCAATCAATTGCGTGGGTTGCTTGCTGAGTTCGGGATCACTGCACCGCTCGGCGTGAATGCGCTGATAGATGAAGTGAAGGGTGCCATAGCAGACGAGAGCAATGGCTTGCCGTCTCTTATGCGGGGGCTGACTCAGCGGCTGCTATCGCATCTGCTTGTGCTGGATCGCCATGTGCAGGAAATTGACCTTCAGCTGCGCACACTTGCAAAGGACTCTGAAGCTTGTCGTCGCCTGGAAGAAGTGCCTGGTATTGGCCCGATCACCTCGACGGCTCTGGTGGCAAGCGTAGGGGATCAAATCCACCAGTTCAAGAACGGCCGTCAGTTGGCGGCCTTCCTCGGGCTCGTTCCGAAACAGTGTTCCAGTGGCGGTAAAGAGCGATTACAAGGGATCAGCAAACGAGGAGACGTGTATCTGCGTCAGCTACTGGTACATGGCGCTCGGGCGGTACTGGGCCACACTCTAAGAAAACCAGAGCGCGCCGGAAGCTGGCTGTCACGCCTAGCGTTACGGCGCAACACCAACGTCGCTGCAATTGCCCAAGCCAACAAGATGGCAAGGGTGGTTTGGGCGATGTTGACTCGTAATGAAGGGTTCCGGTCTGATATTGCCGCCGTCCCGGTCGGCAATATCAGACCGGCCTAAAGCAAATTCAAGCGGCAAATACGCCAACAGGTTGCGCGAGTAAGAGAGCTGTGATGGCAAATAGGTAAGACCGGGGTGACCGAAACCCGACCAAATCAGTGAGCATAAAGCTCGTCGGATAAATGGGGCTGTCACCAGCGAAATCCATAGAGGTCAGAGGCAAGCATTACGCCCGAAGGCCGGATGTAAGTTCGCAATCTTCTTCCTATCGACGTCACGGATTTCTTCCTTGGCAAACGGCGGCGTCCATGTAAGATTTGGGCAAGCCAACACCGCCAGAATTCCGAGGTTGCAAATCGGAGGGTGACCATAGATTCTAATTCGGGCGCTACAAGCAATGTTGCAACCATTTTCAGATGTCCCACCTGCAGCCGTTTTCAAATGTCCCGGTTATGCATCGGGGTTTCCAGCAAGCAGCCGCGACAGCGGAATGGACGTAAGGGCAGGGCA
>NZ_JAAIVB010000015.1 GCF_010974945.1 Noviherbaspirillum galbum
CCGAACAGGCTGTGCCGCGGCGCTCCCGGCAGCGCATTGCCCGCCGCAACGATCGCCGCCGTGGCGCCGCTGCCGCTGGTGTACGCCTGGTCGAAGCGCGCGTCCAGGAAGGTATAGGCCAGCTGCGTCGTCACGCCCTGCCAGTCCCGCTTCCAGGTCGCTTCCACGCCCTGGCGCTTGACGCCGTCGACGTTCTGGAAGATCGTCCGCCCGTTGTCGTTGACCAGCGGCACGATCTCGTCCGCGCTGCGCGAGCGGAACAGCGCCACGTCGATGCTCTGGCGCTGGCCGCGCCACTTCACCCCGGCTTCCATCTGCAGGCTGGTCGAGGCCCGAAGGTTGAAGTTCGGCCCCGTGCCGCCGAGGCGATACGCGATCTCGGTGAGCGTGGGCGTCTCGAAGCCGCGACCGACGTTGGCATAGACGTTGAGCTCGTCGGCCGCATGCCAGACCACCCCGGCCACCGGGCTGGTGTGGCTGTAGTCCACGCCGCCGCTGTCGTTGGGACTGGCCGCGGTGACGTAGCGGTCGTCCACCGACAGCCGCACCCGGCTCGCGCGCGCGCCGGCGGTGGCCTTCCATTGCGGCGCGAACGCCCACTCGAGCTGGCCGAACAGGTCGACG
This sequence comes from Noviherbaspirillum galbum, assembly GCF_010974945.1. GTDB lineage: Bacteria > Pseudomonadota > Gammaproteobacteria > Burkholderiales > Burkholderiaceae_D > Noviherbaspirillum > Noviherbaspirillum galbum. The sequence goes on from NZ_JAAIVB010000015.1 coordinate 625, forward strand.
TTGCTGGCGCGGTCGGTCTCGTCGCGCCGCAGCGCCCCGGGCGTGCCATTGTTGTTGACGTAGCCGCGCCGCTGCTGGTCGAGCCGGTCCGCTTCCACGCCTACCGTCCAGCCCAGCGGCGCAGTGGCGCTTACGCCATGCGACCAGCTCAGGCTGGCGCCGTGGTAGCGGTTGTCGAGGTCGACCACGCCGCCGGACGAGTTGGCCGCCGCGCCGCTCATGGACAGGGTCTGGAACACCGAGCGGGTGCCGGTGTAGAAGCGGGCATTGAGGCGGTCGGACTGGCCGAGGCGGTGTTCGGCGAGAAGGCCGGCCTGGTCCTGGTCGATGCGCTTGCGGGTGTCGAAGGTGGTGGCCACGGATGCGGCCTGACGCGGGTCCTGCTCGAACTGCGCGCGCGTCAGGCCCAGCGGATCCTGGGCCAGCGGCTGGCGGAACAGGTTGAGCACGCCGGTGAGGGTGGTGTCGGGGCCGGCGTTCCAGACACCCTTGGCATTGAACTGGTTGCGCTCGGCGGCGCTGTGGTCGCGATAGCCGTCGGTGGTGTAGTGGCTCAGGTCGGCGCGCAGGCCGGCGCC
>NZ_JAAIVB010000016.1 GCF_010974945.1 Noviherbaspirillum galbum
AGGTTGCGGCGCAGGAGATCGGCGAGGTGGCCGAGGGCAGCGTGGAACTGGCGGAACGGGCCGGGACGCTGCTGGAGAAGATGGTGCCCAACATCCGCAAGACCTCGGACCTGGTGCAGGAGATTGCGTCGGCGTCCCAGGAGCAGGCGACCGGCGTGGGCCAGATCAGCGCGGCGGTCAACGAGCAGAGCATGACGACCCAGCAGAACGCCGCCAGCTCCGAAGAGCTCGCGGCGACCGCCGAGGAAATGAGCAACCAGGGCGAACAGTTGAAGCGTGCCGTCTCATTCTTCCGGTTGCGCGGGCAACAAATGCAGGAACAGTCGCCGCGACCGAGCGCGCGATCCACATCGAAGCCGGCCGGGCATGCGATTCCCTCCTTTGCCACGACGGCAAGGAAGCCGGCTCCCGCCGTCGCGGCGACGGAAATCGACGAGGACGATTTCGTACGTTTCTAGCATGAACGAAATTTGCAGATTGAGCGGTCTGTCATGGTGAATCTAGCTCTATCGGATGAAGAGTTCGGCGCAATCCAGCGCTTCATCCATTCGGCTGCGGGCATCAGCCTGTCGAATGACAAGAAGGCACTCGTCAAGGGCCGCCTGGCCAGTCAGGTGCAGCGACATGGATTGAGGAGCTACAGGGAATACCTGCAGCTCATCAGCAGCGGCCAGGCGGAAGCGGAAACGCAGATCGCGGTCGACCTGCTCACCACCAATGAAACGTATTTTTTCCGGGAAAACCAGCACTTCGAGCTCCTGCGCCAGAAAGCCATCGGGGATCGCCCGGCGCAGATGCCATTCCGGGTGTGGAGCGCGGCCTGCTCGAGCGGCGAGGAGCCCTACAGCATCGCGATGACGCTGGCAGACTGCCTTCCCGGAAAGAAATGGGAACTGGTGGCTTCGGATATCAGCGGGCGTGTACTCGACCGCGCCCGCAAGGGACATTATCCGCTCGAACGCTGCCGCGACATCCCGGCGCATTATCTGAAGCGGTTCTGCCTGAAGGGAGTCGGGCCGCAGGAAGGGACCTTGCTGGTCCAGAGAAGCTTGAAAGCGAACATCCGCTTCATTCACCTCAACCTGAACCAGGCACTGCCTGACATCGGGTTGTTCGATGTCGTCTTTCTTCGCAATGTCATGATCTATTTCAACGCGGCGACCAAACAGCAGGTCATCGAGCGAATCACCGCTGTCATGAAACCCGGCGCCTGCCTGTATGTCGGCCATTCGGAAGGCTTGAATAACATTCCTTCCACCCTGCGCATGGTCAGGCCATCCGTCTACGAACACAGGTAAGCGATGAGCGCGCGCCAGATCACCGTTTTTCTCAACCCGGGCGAATACTTCGTAGGCGACGAAGGGTATCGGATCTCTACCCTGTTGGGTTCGTGTGTATCGATCACGCTCTGGCACCCGGAGCGGCTGATAGGCGCCATGTCGCATTTCGTCCTTGCTACCCGAGGCAGGACATTGGAAACGCCGGACGGACGCTATGGCGACGAAGTCCTTGAACTGATGATCGGCGAACTTGCGGCTCTCGACATCAAGGCAACCGACTGCAAGGCAAAGATTTTTGGCGGTGGAAACATGTTCACATACCAGGCGACCGGAACACCCATCGACATCGGCAAACGAAACGGCGAGGCTGCGCGCCGCCTGCTGCAATTGCATCGCATACCGATTGCATCGGAAAGCCTCTTTGGCAGGGGCCACAGGAAGATCGTCTTCGACATCCGTACCGGCCACGTCTGGTCTCGCCACGCAGAGCAATCATTGAAATGAGGAAGATATGAGTGCCATCCAGGTGATGATCGTCGACGACTCGGCCGTCATGCGGCAAGTGCTCGGCGATATCATCCAGCGCACGCCGGGCATGCAGGTCATGCATGCAGTTTCCGATCCGGTCGCGGCGATGGAAAAAATGAAATCGGGCTGGCCGGACGTGATCGTGCTCGACATCGAAATGCCCCGCATGGACGGGCTGACGTTCTTGAAAAAGCTGATGTCCGAGCGGCCCACGCCGGTGGTGATCTGTTCGAGCCACGCTGCCCGGAGCGCCGACCTGACCTTGCAGGCGCTTGGCGCCGGAGCGGTCGCGTTCGTGACCAAGCCGCAGCACGGCCTGAAAGCATTCCTGGTCGATTCCGCCGCGGACATGATGCGTACGATTCAGCATGCCGCGAAAGCCAGGCCCCAGACTGCGCCCAGACCACATCCGGTCCTGAAGGGACCCTCGATGACCGCCATGGCCGATGCGGCAGACGTGGCGCAAAGGTCGAATGAGATCACTTCGAACCCGGCACGCCATTCCGGAAGGGTCATCGCGATCGGCGCTTCCACTGGCGGCACCCAGGCGCTGGAGGCAGTGCTGCGATGTCTTTCGAAGGAGACGCCGGGAATCGTGGTCGTGCAGCACATGCCTGAAAAGTTCACCTCGCTGTTCGCCCAGAGGTTGAACGACATTTGCGAGATTGACGTTCGCGAGGCACGCAACAACGACATCGTCTTGCCGGGACAGGCTCTCATCTCGCCAGGCGGACAGCATATGCGATTGTCGCGTGCGAATGCGGGCTACAAGGTCGAAGTTGTCGACGGGCCTGCGGTAAATCGCCACAAACCTTCGGTGGACGTGCTGTTCAGGTCGGTAGCGCAGGTTGCCGGAGCCAAGGCGATGGGCATCATCATGACGGGCATGGGCACCGATGGGGCGCGCGGCTTGCTGGAAATGCGCCACAACGGCGCGCGTACCGTCGCGCAGGATGAACAAAGCTGCATCGTGTTCGGCATGCCCAGGGAAGCCATCGATCTCGGCGCTGCGGAGACGATTGCTTCCCTGTCGTCGATCCCGGGCGAGATCAGGCGGTTCGTCTCGAGCATCAACTAGGCGGGCGTGCAACACCTTGCCAAAGCTGCCGTACTTTTCAACCTTTCTCTACCGAATACCCTATGGATACGACACTCAAGGTTCTCATCGTTGACGACTATGACATGACAAGGGATTTGCTGAAGGTGATTCTTCGCAGCGACCGCTTTGACATTGTCGGAGAAGCGAGAAGCTGTGCGGAATGCCTCAAGCTTGCCCCCCTGCTGCAACCGGACATCATCCTGCTCGACATCGTCATGCCGGATGGCGTAGGCCTGAGCTTGCTGCCGGAGCTGAAGAGACGCCTGCCAGCGTCGAAGATCCTGATGGTGACTTCGTCGGACAGTGACGTGGCAATCAAGAAGGCGATGCAAGGCGGGGCGGATGGATATGTCGTGAAGCCTTTCAATACGGAATCGGTGCTTGGAACGATGCGCAAGATCCGGACAACCTTCGCCGTAGCCAGTTCCGCCAGCTTCAAACGGGCGTGAACGCCTGGCGTCGCGTCGCTGTAGCCGCATTCACTTGCTGATTGCAGGATGCCTGTGCCGGACGACACCGCCTTCCCTGTCGGCGGACCTGCTTGCACGGCAACGTCATAACAGCGCTATTCCTTCTGCGTGCCTTCCATGACGGCCGGACCAATCACGAATGATGCGCTTTGAATGCGTCCGCGCTCGACAACATAGATGCAGACAAGCTCCACATGGCCCGGCCCCTCGGGGAATGTGCGTGTGACGTCCTCATGATCTATCACGACATTGCTCATTACGGTTCGCTTGAGCAGCCTGGCGTGCAGGTTGGGCTCGGTGAATCGAGGGGCCGTACGTGCACGAATTTCATCATGGCCGGAAGCCAGCAACTTGCCAGGATGCTCGAATTGCTTCGCATCGGGTGCATAGGTGGCAAGCCAGGCTTCCAGGTCTTTTGCGTTGTACGCTTCTAATTGGCGCTGTACCACTTCCTCGGGGGATGACCAGCCTGTCATGGAAAAACCTCATTGTTGGAATTGACGTCGTACCGCTGTAAAACATCCCTGCCCGGCTACCCTACTTCCCGGGCGCATGGCAAACCGCTTCGATGTTGTGTCCATCCGGACCGATGACGAAGGCTGCATAGTAGTTCGCGTGATAGTGTGGACGCAATCCGGGGGCGCCGTTGTCCTTGCCCCCGGCCGCCAAGGCTGCCAGATAGAAATCCTCTACTTCCTGGCGCGTGTTGGCGGCGAATGCAAGGTGGAGAGGCGCGACCACTTCCCTGGTCTGGCAGAGACACAAGGAAGCATTGTTCCTGCCCAGAAGCTCGATGCCGTAGGACGGATCGCCTTCGGCGCCTGCCACGACGCCAAGCGGTGCGAGCGCCCTCAAGAAGAATGCTTTTGCCGCAGGATAATCGCTGACTCCAAACTTCACGTGGTCAAACATGTTTTCTCCGATTAGGCGAGGTCCAGGTGCAGCTTCGTGCTGCTTTTCGTGAATGCCGGAATGCGTTGAACAGGGTTCCCGTCATCCAGCAACCGCGGAATGCCGATACACCATTCGCACGCAAATATAAATATATCGGACGCAAGATCGTTGGTGATCGCAGGTTACCACTGAGGCGAATCAAGACGTCGAACAAAAGGGAGGCGCCGCTGGTTTCGGGCACTACACTTTACCAACGCTGTACTTCGTTCGGTAACCTGCGGTTTTACCATACCGCCATCTACAAAACTGCTGCCGTGCCAATGAGCTTGATCTCGTTCTGACATTTTCTGTTGCAGATATTTGACGCCACTGCCTCTACAGCGGATTGCCGGTAGCTTTAGGGTAGGTGAGCAAAGAGAACATCTGCGGGTATAAAAGGTCTTATCGCCACCTGCCTGCGGAAGAGGTGCCATCATGCCCGTTCCCTATTCGATGGATTTGC
>NZ_JAAIVB010000017.1 GCF_010974945.1 Noviherbaspirillum galbum
ACCACCACCACGAAACAGACGATGAGGACATTCCCTCCCATGCCGGGATAGACCGATGCGACCGGCGCGGCGATCATGCCGGCCAGCGCCGCCAGCGCCACGCCCGCTGCGAATACGATGCGATACAGCAGGCGGATGTTGATGCCCAGGCCGCGCACCATGTCGCGGTTGCTGGCACCGGCGCGGATCATCATGCCCAGGCGGGTGCGGTTAACGACGAGGTAAAGGCCGATGGCCACCACGATGCAGGCCGCCGAGGCGAACAGGTTGTACACCGGGTAGGTCATGATGTCGCCCAGCGGCACGCCGCCCGACAGCCAGGCTGGCACCTTGACGCCATGCACGTCGTTGCCCACGAGGATGCTGCGCAGTTCCTCGAACACCAGGATCAACGCATAGGTCATCAGCACCTGCTGCAGGTGGTCACGCTGGTACAGGTAGCTGAAGAACAGCCATTCGAGGACATAGCCGAAGATGGCGCTGAGCGCCACGCCGGCCAGCAGCATCAGGATGAAGTTGTCGCCGAAGAAGGGCGCGATGGAAAAG
>NZ_JAAIVB010000018.1 GCF_010974945.1 Noviherbaspirillum galbum
TCGACGAAGCCGACCAGCAGGGAAGCGATCAGGGCGCCGGAAATCGAGCCGATGCCGCCGATCACCACCACCACGAAACAGACGATGAGGACATTCCCTCCCATGCCGGGATAGACCGATGCGACCGGCGCGGCGATCATGCCGGCCAGCGCCGCCAGCGCCACGCCCGCTGCGAACACGATGCGGTACAGCAGGCGGATGTTGATGCCCAGGCCGCGCACCATGTCGCGGTTGCTCGCGCCGGCGCGGATCATCATGCCCAGGCGGGTCTTGTCCATCACGAGGTAGAGGCCGGCCGCCACGACGATGCAGGCGGCGGAGGCAAACAGGTTGTACACCGGGTAGGTCATGATGTCGCCCAGCGCCATCCCGCCCGACAGCCAGGCTGGCACCTTTACGCCATGCACGTCGTTGCCCACGAGGATGCTGCGCAGTTCCTCGAACACCAGGATCAGCGCATAGGTCATCAGCACCTGCTGCAAGTGGTCACGCTGGTACAGGTAGCTGAAGAACAGCCATTCGAGGACATAGCCGAAGATGGCGCTGAGCGCCACGCCGGCCAGCAGCATCAGGATGAAGTTGTCGCCGAAGAAGGGCGCGATGGAAAAGGCAAGGTAGGCGCCGATCATGTAGAAGCTGCCGTGGGCGAGGTTGATCACGCCCATGATGCCGAAGATGAGCGTCAGGCCGCTGGCCACCAGGAACAGCAGCAGACCGTACTGCACCGCGTTGAGGCACTGGACCAGGAAGGTCGAAATATCCATGGCAATCCTGTTCCCGGAAATCGGCAGGCAGCGCCGGTCCGGGAGTCTGAGAGAATGAAATGCCGTGCGCGGCCTGAGCTTGTATCTGGCCGGCACGGCGCATCCGCGTCATCGCATCGATGCGATCAACCCAGCTTGCAGCCGCGCGCCGGATCGGACAAGCCCTTGATGGCGACGCCCTTGACCTGGTTCAGGTTGCCCTTTACCTCGCGCAGGTAGATGTCCTGCACCGGATTGCCGGCGGGCGACAGCGTGAACTTGCCGCGCGGGCTGTCGATGCTGGCGCTGCGCATCGCCGAGAAGAATTGATCACGCTTGCCGATGTCGCCATTGACCGCCTTGACGCCGGTGGCGAGCAGTTGCGCGGCGTCGTAGCCTTGCACCGCGTAGACGTCGGCATTGGTCTTGTAGGCCTTCGCGAAGGCGAGGCGGAAGGCGTTGTCGCGCGGGTTGTTCAGGTTGTCCGCGTAGTGCAGGGTGGTCAGCATGCCTTGGGCCGCGTCACCCTGGGCTTCCAGCGTGCCGTCGGTCAGGAAGCCCGGACCATACAGCGGAATCGTCTTGTTCAGGCCGGCCGCCACGTAGTCCTTGACGAACTTGACCGCGCCGCCGCCGGCAAAGAAGGCATAGACGGCATCCGGCTTCTGCGACGCGATCTGCGTCAGCAGCGCCTGGAACTCGACGTTGGGGAAGGGCAGGTTGAGATTCTGGGTGACCTTGCCGCCGCCTTTCTCGAAGCCTTCCTGGAAGCCCTTGACCGACTCGTTGCCGGCGGCGTAGTTCCAGGTGATCGTGACCGCGTTCTTGTGGCCGCGCTCGGCGGCGACCTTGCCCATTGCGAATGCCGGCTGCCAGTTGGTGAAGGAAGTGCGGAAGATGTTTTTCGCGCACATGGCGCCGGTGATCACGTCGGCGCCGGCATTGGGCACGATCAGCAGCGTGTTCGTGTCGCGCGCCACCTTGGCCATGGTAGTGGCCACGCCGGAGTGCACCGTGCCGACCAGCACGTCGACCTGGTCGCGCTTGATCAGTTTGTTGACGTTGTCCGCCGCCTTGGCCGGATCGGACTCGTCGTCGACCTTGAAATACTGGACGTCGCGGCCGCCGATCTTGCCTCCCTGCTCGGCGACGTAGAGCTTGAAGCCGTTCTCGATCATGTTGCCGAGGCTGGCATAGGTGCCGGTGGCCGGCAGCATGAAGCCAACCTTGATCGGCGCCTGGCCCTGGGCGATTGCGGGCGCGGATGCGGCGGCAAAGGCGATGGCAAGGCTTGCGGCGAGAAGAGGGTTGAAACGGCGTGTCATGGTTGTCTCCTTGGGTTCAGTGCTTGAATATTCCGTGTGGCGTTTTGCATTGCGTCTTGCACGAATTGCCCGGCTTCTTGAATGAGTTTTTCGGGCTGGTCCCGGTGCGGCGAATGGCCGCAGCGGGGAAAGATCGACAGTTGGGTGTGCGGCGCCTTTTTCTTGATGCCGCGGATCTGTTCAAGCGAGCCATACTCGTCGTCCTCGCCTTGCACCGCCATCACGGGGCAGGCAAGGCTCGACAGGCATTCTTCGATGTTCCAGGTGCGAAATGCGGGGTCGAGCCAGATGTCGTTCCAGCCCCAGAACGCGGAATCGACATCCTGGTGATAACGCGCCAGCCTGTTCCGCAATTCCGTCGACAGGTAGGCCTGGCGTGCCGCGGCAATGCTCTCTACCGTCTTGTCCTCCACGAAAATGTGGGGAGCGACGACGACGATTCCGCTGACGTTGTCGGAAAACCAGGCTGCGTAGAGCAGCGCGATGGATGCGCCGTCGCTATGGCCGAACAGCCAGGGCTTGCGGATGTCCAGCTTGTCGAAAAGCCGGGGCAGCACATCGTGCGCCTGCGCATGCATGAAGCTCACGGGCCAGCGCTCTTCCGGCAGACGCGGGGTCGAGCGGCCATAGCCATAGCGCGAAAAAACCAGGCCGGTCAGGCCGTTTTTCTCGCAAAAGCGATGCGGAAAATTCTTCCATAGGTCGATCGATCCCAATCCTTCGTGCAGGAACACGACGACCGGCCCCTCACTTGCCACTCCTACCCACTGGTATTCGAGGGCGATCTTCCGGTCTTGCCAGGCCAGGTCGACGCTGGCACGCGGGGAGGGGAATTGTGCGGGTCTCATCGCAGCCCGGCGTCGATGGCGCGCAGCCTGAAGCGCTGGATCTTGCCGGTTGCCGTCTTCGGCAGTTCGGCAACGAAATGAATTTCCCGCGGATACTTGTGCGGCGCCAGCTTGGTCTTGACGAAGGACTTGAGATCGTTGGCGAGCGAATCAGATGGCGTTTCGCTCCTGTTCAGCACGACGTAGGCAACCGTCTTGGTCAAGCCTTCGCCGTCGGTCTTGCCGATGACGCCGCTTTCCAGCACGGCCGGGTGCTCGATCAGCACATTCTCGACCTCGATCGGCGACACATACTGGCCGCTGACCTTGAGCATGTCGTCGCTGCGCCCAGCATACGCATAATAGCCGTCGGCGTCGGCCACGTACTTGTCGCCGCTCTTGAGCCAGTCGCCCTGGAAAGTCGCGCGGCTCTTCTCGCGGTTGCTCCAGTAGAGCAAGGCCGCGCTCGGGCCACGGATGTAGAGGTCGCCGATTTCGCCGGCGGGAACCGGATGCCCGGTTTCATCGCGCAGTTCGATCTCGTAACCTTCGACGGGACGTCCGGAGGTGCCATAGCGCACGCTGCCGGCGCGATTCGAAATGAAGATGTGCAGCATCTCGGTTGATCCCAGGCCATCGAGAATTTCGCAGCCGAAGCGCCTGGTGAATTTTTCCCCGACTTCGCGCGGCAGCGCCTCGCCGGCGGACGTGCACACGCGCATGGCCACGTCTTCCTTGCGCGGCAGCGCGTCGGAGGAAAGCATTGCGACATACAGCGTCGGCACGCCGAAGAAGATGGTCGGCTTGTGTTCGGTCAGGCGCTTGAAGACTGCCGCCGGCGTGGGGCGTTCGGCCATCAGCACCGTGGTGGCGCCTACCGATAGCGGAAAGGTCAGGCCGTTGCCGAGGCCGTAGGCAAAGAACAGCTTCGCCGCGGAAAAGCCGATGTCGTTTTCGTTGATGCCCAGTACCGGCTTGGCATACAGTTCGGCGGTCCAGTACAGGTTGCCATGCGAATGCACCGTGCCCTTGGGGCGGCCGGTCGAACCGGAGGAATAGAGCCAGAAGGCGAAGTCGTCGGCGTGGGTGTCGGCGCAGTCTTCCGGCTGCAGCGGTTCGATGTCGAGCATGCCGGCCATCGTGCTTGCGCCCCCGGGGGCGTCGCCGCCGGATACGATCACCAGCGGACGCGCGCCGGTCTTTGCCAGCGCGTCCTGGAGGCAGGGCAGCAGTGCATGGGAAACGACGACGGCCCGGGCCCGGCTATGCTCGATCATGTAGGCATAGTCTTCCGCCGGCAGCAGGGTGTTGACCGGCACCGGCACGGCACCGGCAAACAAGGCGCCGAGGAAGGCGGTCGGCAGGTCGACGGTGTCGTGCATCATCAGCAGGACGCGTTGCTCCGGATGAATGCCGGCCTTCCGGAGAGCGGCGGCAAAGCGGCGAACGCGCTGGTCCAGTTCGCCGTAGCTGAGCGGACCGTCATCGTCGATATAGGCGGTCTTGCTTGCCCGGCCGGAATTCGTCTGCAGGATGTACCGGGCAAAATTGAAGCGTTGTGGCAGGGGGGCGGCCGGCGTGTGGTTCATCTTCGTCTCCATGATTCTCTCAATCGACGCGGTCAGGTTGCAAGGCAAGCGTCCGTGGTCCATTCGGACCGGCAGTCGTCAGTCATTCCCCGGGATCCCGATCATAAGAGCCGGGGCCGCCGGCCTGTCGTTACAGCGTCATCAGTATTGCAGCGTGGCGGTCGGGCCCAGCTTTTGCAGGGTCGCTGCGGAGCCTTGCAGGGCGGTACGGCGATGGTAAAAGGACAGGCCGCGCAGGCCGCCGAGTTCCTCGCCTCCGCCGGCCCGGCCGGGCCCGCCGTGAATGGAAGCGGGCATCACGTTGCCATGGCCGGTCTGCGTCCTGGCGACTTCCGGGGTGACGGTGTGGACGCGGCCATTCGAGCCGGCCAGGGCCAGGGCGGTCGCCGCGAGCCATGGTTCGTCCGCGCTGAACACCGAGGTGACGAGCGAGCCAAGTCCGCGGTGGGCGAGGGCGACCGCATGTGCCTGGTCGCGGTAGCCAAGCAGCGTGGATAGCGGCCCGAAAACCTCATGGTCATGGACCAGGGACGCCTGGTCGCCATCGTGTACGCCGAGCAGGGTCGGGCCGAGGCAGGCCGCCACCGCGGGGTCGGCATCGACCAGCGGATTGCGGTTGCCGTCGAACAGTACCCGCGCTTCCCGTTGCAGGAAAGCGGTGCCTTCCTTTACGGCGTCGTACTGCTCGCGGCCGACCAGGGCGCCCATGCGGACATCCGGGTTGCGGGGATTGCCGACGCTGATCCCGGACAGCTTGTCGGCCACCGCGCCCGCCACCGCCTCGTAGTATCGCTGCGGCACGAGCGCGCGGCGCACGGCGGTGCAACGCTGGCCGCTCTTGGTCGTGATTTCCCGGACCAGTTCGCTGACATAGGCATCGAAAGAGGGAGTGCCCGGGCCAGCGTCCTCGCCCAGGATGGAGGCATTGAGGCTGTCCGCCTCGATGTTGGTTTTCACCGAATGCCGGACCACCGCATCGTGCGAGCGGATCGTGGCGCCGGTCTGCGCGGAACCGGTGAAGGAAAGCACGTCGAAGGTGCCGAGCGAATCGACCAGGCCCGCCGAGCTGCCGCAGACGATGGACAGTGCGCCCGGTGGAAGAATGCCGGCTTCGACCACGTCGGCCACCATGCGGTGCGTCAGCCACGCGGTCACCGTTGCCGGCTTGACCACGACCGGCACGCCGGACAGCAAGGCAGGCGCGGCCTTTTCCCACAAGCCCCACGCCGGGAAGTTGAAGGCGTTGATGAACAGCGCCAGGCCGCGCACCGGCGTCAGCATATGCTGGCTCTGGAACAGCTGGTCTTTCGAAAGAGAAGCGGGCGCGCCATCGAGCAGCACGCGCGCGTCGCCCAGGCTGCCGCCCAGCTTCGCGAAATAATTCAGCGTGAAGATCGCGCCTTCGATATCGACGCCGGAATCGGCCTTGGTGGTGCCCGAATTGGCCAGGGCAATCTCGTAATAGGCATCGCGGTTGGCTTGCAAGACCTTGACGATCTCGCCCAGCATGGCCGCGCGTTCGCCATAGGTTTTCTGCTGCAGCGCCTGGCGGCCATGGGTACGCGCGAAGGCGAAGCCGGCTTCCAGCCCTTGCGCGCGACCGCCGACGGTCGCAAGTTCAGCACCGGTAACGGGATCGCGCAGGATGCTGCCGATTTCGCCTTCGGGTTGCCAGGCCGCTGACAGGTAATTGCGGAGGAACACGGTCATCTTGGAATCCGTCGGGTTAATGGGAAGCGGGCGTGAACTGGATCGCGCCTTGGGGAAGGAGGTAGAGAACGAGGGCGCGTCCGCTGGCCACGGTCGGGCGATGGGCGCTGCCCGGTTCGTACACGCACCAGCCGGCGGGGCGGGTATCGAAGGTGGCGCCATTGCTCAGCGGCATGATCAGGTCGATCTCGCCGTTGGGATGCACATGATGGGGGCCGGCGACGTTGTCCATGTCGACCACATCCACGGAAAAGCCATGCGTTGCGTCGGTGGCTTTCAGCACGCGGCCAAAGCGAATGCCGTCGGCTTCTCGATTGCAGAGCCAGCCGTCGCGGACTCCCGTCTTGCAGGCTTCAAATATCTCTTCGTACAGATAACTCCCTGGGCCATGCTCCGCGTTGAGATGGGATTCGAGCGAGCCGTTCAGCGGGCTGCCGCTGACTTCTTCGGTAATCCGGCTGATCAGGGACTGGAACTTTGCGACGTCCATGGGAAGGCTTCCTTTAATTGTTCGGGAGGGAGCAGTTGCAAAATGCTGCACCGTTTAACGGACTATAGTGCTTGTTTATTGCAGTGTAGGTGTACTATCTTGCATATGTCAAGCATCGTATCGCAAAATATATTTCATCCGAGCGTCATGTAGATGCACTGAAACTTGCGATAATCAACTCCAGCCCTTGGTTGAACAAAGGAAAACCGAAACATGACCGCGCAACCTTACCTGCCGGAGCCGAGCGCGGAAGACAAAGACCCCTACCTAATTACTTTGGGTGAACGCGTCCGCGCCCTGCGGGCTCGCCGCGGCCTGACGCGCAAAGCGCTGGCCAGGCTGTCCGACGTATCGGAACGTCACCTGGCAAATGTGGAGTCGGGTGTCGGCAACCCGTCGATCCAGTTTCTCCGCCAGCTCATTTCGGTATTGAATTGTTCGCTGGCCGAGATGATCGGCGACGAGACCGCGGCGTCTCCGGAATGGCTGATGATTCGGGAGATCCTGCGGGGCCGCGGCGACAAAGAGCTTGCCAGGGCCAGGTCCGCCATTGCCAACATCTTCGACGCGCCGACCAGCGAAACCTCGCGCCGGCAGCGGATTGCATTGATCGGACTGCGTGGTGCGGGCAAGTCCGGCATCGGAAGAATGCTGGCGGACGACTGGATGGTGCCGTTCATCGAATTGAGCCGGCATGTGGAAGCCATTGCGGGCTGCAACGTTGCCGAAATCCATGCGCTCTATGGTCCGAACGCCTACCGTCGCTACGAGTACCGGGCGCTCGAAGATATCATCCACCGCTATCCCAAGGCGGTCATCGCCACGCCGGGCGGCCTGGTGTCGGACCCGGCGGGATTCAACCTCCTGCTTTCCCATTGCTACACGGTCTGGCTGAAGGCCTCGCCGCAAGAACATATGTCGCGTGTCATGGCCCAGGGCGACACACGGCCCATGGCCGGCAACCGTGAAGCGATGGAAGACCTCAAGAACATCCTGGAAAGCCGTGCGGCGTTCTACTCCAAGGCCGATCTGGCTTTCGATACCAGCGACATGGCGCAAGAAGCTGCTTTCTTCGGCTTGCGCGACAAGCTGCAGGACGTCGTGCAATCGCATTGATTTGGAACCCGGACCGCTGTTACGAAGGGCCGCCGTGTGCGGCCCTTGTTCTTTGCGTGCCGCCCGTGCGCTCCTGTCCTCCCGGCCGAAAGCCCTTGGTTTCCGTCAACAAACCTTGAGTGCATCCAGTTCGAAGATTAATGCACTTTTTTGCTTGACATGGTCTTTATGCTGCAATATAGTGCTTTCACACCGTAAGAACTGCAGCATACTACCGACAGCTTTGAAAGGAGCATCATGACGACCGCACCGATTGTGAACTACGAAACGTCGCCCGAGCGCTACAAGCACTGGAGCCTGGCCGTCGATGGGCCCATCGCCACGCTGACGATGACCGTGAACGAGGAGGGCGGCCTGAAGGAGGGTTACAAGCTCAAGCTGAACTCCTATGACCTCGGCGTGGATATCGAACTGCATGATGCAGTCCAGCGCATCCGCTTCGAGCATCCGACCGTCAAGACCGTCGTCATCACAAGCGGTCGCGACCGCATCTTCTGCTCCGGCGCGAACATCTTCATGCTCGGCAAGTCCTCGCATGCGTGGAAGGTCAATTTCTGCAAATTCACCAACGAAACGCGCAATGGCCTGGAGGACTCCAGCCGTACCGGCGGACTGAAGTTCGTGGCGGCGGTCAATGGCGCCTGCGCCGGGGGCGGTTATGAACTGGCCGCGGCCTGCGATGAGATCATCCTGGTCGACGACCGCTCCTCCTCGGTCAGCCTGCCGGAAGTGCCGCTGCTGGGCGTGCTGCCGGGCACCGGCGGCCTGACGCGCCTGACTGACAAGCGCCACGTGCGCCATGACCATGCCGATATCTTCTGCACCACCTCCGAGGGCGTGCGCGGCCAGAAGGCGAAGGACTGGAAACTGGTCGATGAAGTGGCCAAGCCGGCGCAGTTCGCCGACACCGTGCGCCAGCATGCATTGGCACTCGCGGACAAATCGCAACGTCCGAACCAGGCGGCCGGTGTCAAGCTGACCCCGCTGAACCGCAAGCTTGCCGGCGACACGCTGGAATATGAATTCGTCACCGTTGTCATCGACCGTGCAGCGCGTACCGCGACGCTGACCGTCAAGGCGCCGACCGCCGCGCTGCCCAAGGATGCGGCCGGCATCGAAGCCGCCGGGGTCAACTGGTGGCCGCTGCAGTTCACCCGTGAACTGGATGATGCCATCCTGCACCTGCGCACCAACGAACTCGACATCGGCACCTGGGTGCTGAAGTCGTCCGGCAACCCGCAGGCGGTGCTTGATGCCGATGCCACGCTCGTGGCCAACAAGGAGCACTGGCTGGTGCGCGAGACCATGGGCATGCTGCGCCGCACGCTGGCCCGCCTCGACGTGACCTCTCGCTCGCTGTTCGCCTTCGTCGAAGAAAGCTCGGCGTTCGCGGGCACCTTCCTCGAGGTTGCGCTGGCCGCCGACCGCATCTACATGCTGGCGCTGCCGGACGACGCCGTCAAGGCGCCGAAGATCGCCGTGTCCGAACTCAACTTCGGCACCTTCCCGATGGTGACCGGCGAATCCCGCCTTGCCCGCCGATTCTATGGCGACGAAGCAGCGATTGCCGCCGTGCGCGAATGCAAGGGCAAGCCGCTCGACGCAGCCAAGGCGATGGAACTCGGCCTGGTCACCGCCGACCCGGACGATCTCGACTGGGCCGACGAAACCCGCCTCGCCCTCGAAGAGCGCGCCAGCATGTCGCCCGATGCATTGACCGGCATGGAGGCCAACCTGCGCTTCAACGGCCGCGAAACCATGGAGACCCGCATCTTCGGCCGCCTCACCGCCTGGCAGAACTGGATCTTCATTCGTCCGAACGCCGTTGGCGAAGCGGGCGCCCTCAAGGTCTACGGCAGCGGCAACAAGGCCCAGTTCGACATGAACCGCGTTTAAGCCTGACGTTAATCACTGACATTCTGCGAATTTATAAAGGATTACACCGTGAGCACAATTGATTACAGCGAAAAGATTCCCAACAACGTCAACCTGTCGGAAGACAAGACCCTGCAGCGCGCCCTCGAGCACTGGCAGCCGAATTACCTGCAATGGTGGCAAGACATGGGGCCGGACGGCTCGACCAACTTCGACGTCTACCTGCGCACGGCGATCAACGTCACGCCGGAAGGCTGGGCCCACTTCGGCCACGTCAAGATGCCCGATTACCGCTGGGGCATCTTCCTCGCCCAGCAGGAAGAAAACCGCAAGGTCAACTTCGGCGAAGACAAGGGCTCGTCGGCCTGGCAGGAAGTGCCGGGCGAGCACCGCGCCAACCTGCGCCGCATCATCGTCACCCAGGGCGACACCGAACCGGCTTCGGTGGAACAGCAGCGCCACCTCGGCCTGACCGCCCCGTCGCAGTACGACATGCGCAACCTCTTCCAGATCAACGTCGAGGAAGGCCGCCACCTGTGGGCGATGGTCTACCTGCTGCACAAGTACTTCGGCCGCGATGGCCGCGAGGAAGCCGAAGCCCTGTTGCAGCGCAATTCCGGCGACCAGGACAACCCGCGCATCCTCGAAGCCTTCAACGAGGAAACGCCCGACTGGCTGGCCTTCTACATGTTCACCTACTTCACCGACCGCGACGGCAAGTT
>NZ_JAAIVB010000019.1 GCF_010974945.1 Noviherbaspirillum galbum
CCACGCCGGCCAGCAGCATCAGGATGAAGTTGTCGCCGAAGAAGGGCGCGATGGAAAAGGCAAGGTAGGCGCCGATCATGTAGAAGCTGCCGTGGGCGAGGTTGATCACGCCCATGATGCCGAAGATCAGCGTCAGGCCGCTGGCCACCAGGAACAGCAGCAGACCGTACTGCACCGCGTTGAGGCACTGGACCAGGAAGGTCGAAATATCCATGGCAATCCTGTCCCCGGTCATGCGCGACATGCAGTCGTTCCCGGGTTCGATTCGATGAGGGCTGGGGCCATGCCAGCCGAGGCTGGCATGGCGGGTAATGAACGGCGGAATCAGCCCTGCTTGCAGCCGCGCGCCGGGTCGGCCAGGTTCTTGATGGCCACGCCCTTGTTCTGGTTCAGGTTGCCCTTCACTTCGCGCAGGTAGATGTCCTGCACCGGATTGCCGGCGGGCGACAGCGTGAACTTGCCGCGCGGGCTGTCGATGCTGGCGCCGCGCATCGCGGCCAGCATCTGGTCACGCTTGCCGATGTCGCCGTTGACCGCCTTAACGCCGGTGGCGAGCAGTTGCGCGGCGTCGTAGCCTTGCACCGCGTAGACGTCGGCATTGGTCTTGTAGGCCTTCGCGAAGGCGAGGCGGAAGGCGTTGTCGCGCGGGTTGTTCAGGTTGTCCGCGTAGTGCAGGGTGGTCAGCATGCCCTGTGCCGCGTCACCCTGGGCTTCCAGCGTGCCGTCGGTCAGGAAGCCCGGACCATACAGCGGAATCGTCTTGTTCAGGCCGGCCGCCACGTAGTCCTTGACGAACTTGACCGCGCCGCCGCCGGCAAAGAAGGCATAGACGGCATCCGGCTTCTGCGACGCGATCTGCGTCAGCAGCGCCTGGAACTCGACGTTGGGGAAGGGCAGGTTGAGATTCTGGGTGACCTTGCCGCCGCCTTTCTCGAAGCCTTCCTGGAAGCCCTTGACCGACTCGTTGCCGGCGGCGTAGTTCCAGGTGATCGTGACCGCGTTCTTGTGGCCGCGCTCGGCGGCGACCTTGCCCATTGCGAATGCCGGCTGCCAGTTGGTGAAGGAAGTGCGGAAGATGTTTTTCGCGCACATGGCGCCGGTGATCACGTCGGCGCCGGCGTTGGGCACGATCAACAGCGTGTTCGTGTCGCGCGCCACCTTGGCCATGGTCGTGGCCACGCCGGAGTGCACCGTGCCGACCAGTACGTCGACCTGGTCGCGCTTGATCAGTTTGTTGACGTTGTCCGCGGCCTTGGCCGGATCGGACTCGTCGTCGACCTTGAAATACTGGACGTCGCGGCCGCCGATCTTGCCTCCCTGCTCGGCGATGTAGAGCTTGAAGCCGTTCTCGATCATGTTGCCGAGGCTGGCATAGGTGCCGGTGGCCGGTAGCATGAAACCGACCTTGATCGGCGCCTGGCCCTGGGCGAAGGCGTCGGATGCGCCGAGGCCAGCCAGCGCGAGGGAAAGCGCCAGGCTGGAGGCGAGGATGGGGTTGGTGCGGCGTGTCATGGTTGTCTCCTTGAATTCACTGCAGTTTCGCGTTCTTGGTATGGGGTTGGCGAATCAATTGCCCGGCTTCTTGGATGAGCCGTTCGGGTTGGTCCCGGTGCAGTGATCGGCCGCAACCGGAAAGAATCAGCAACTGCGTCCGGGGCGTCTTTCGCCCGATGCCCTCGACCGGTGCCAGTTTGCCATATTCGTCATCGTTACCTGGAATCCTGTTACGTCAATTTTTCGTCATACATCCGGCAAGTCGATTTCACGGTCCTGCCAGCCAGTCGTGACGGAGCCGCGTCCGGATGGCGAGGCGGCCGGCATGGCCGCCATGCGGCTCATCCTTCCAGGGCCCGCAGCTTGAAGCGCTGGATCTTGCCGGTGGCGGTCTTGGGCAATTCGCTGACGAAATGGATCTCGCGCGGGTACTTGTGCGGCGCGAGTTTGCCCTTGACGAAGCCCTTGAGATCCTCGATCAATGCCGGCGACGCGCTGGCGTTCTTGCCGACCACCACGTAGGCCACGGTCTTGGTCAAGCCTTCGCTGTCGGGCCGGCCGATGACCGCGCTTTCCAGCACCGCCGGATGCTCGATAAGTACGTTCTCCACCTCGATCGGCGACACGTACTGGCCGCTGACCTTCAGCATGTCGTCGCTGCGCCCAGCGTAGGCGTAGTAACCGTCGGCGTCGGCCACGTACTTGTCGCCGCTCTTGAGCCAGTCGCCCTGGAAGGTGGAGCGCGTCTTCTCGCGGTTGCTCCAGTACAGCAGCGCCGCGCTCGGCCCGCGGATGTAGAGGTCGCCGATTTCGCCGACAGGCACCGGGCGTCCGGATTCGTCGCGCAACTCCACTTCATATCCTTCGACCGGGCGTCCGGAGGTGCCGTAGCGCACGCTGCCGGCGCGGTTCGAGATAAAGATGTGCAGCATTTCGGTCGATCCCAGTCCGTCGAGGATCTCGCAACCGAAGTGACGGGTGAAGCGTTCGCCGACCTCGCGCGGCAGAGCCTCTCCGGCGGACGCGCAGATGCGCAGGGCGACGTCCGACCGCGCGGGCAGCGCCTCGGAGGACAGCATCGCGACATACAGGGTCGGCACACCGTAGAAGATGGTCGGCTTGTGTTCGGTCAGGCGCTTGAAGACGGCGGCTGGCGTGGGACGCTCCGCCATCAGGATCGTCGTTGCGCCGACGGAAAGCGGGAAGGTCAAGGCGTTGCCCAGGCCATAGGCAAAGAACAGCTTGGCGGCGGAAAAAACGGTGTCGTTTTCATTGATGCCCAGCACGGGCTTCGCGTACAGCTCGGCGGTCCAGTAGAGGTTGCCGTGGGAATGGACCGTGCCTTTCGGGCGGCCGGTCGAGCCGGACGAGTAGAGCCAAAAGGCGAAATCGTCGGCATGGGTGTCGGCATGGGCATCCGGGCGCAGCGGTTCGGTTTCGAGCATGGAAGCCATGGAAATGCCGCCGTCGCCATCAGGCGCCGGTCCGCCGCTGACGATGACGGCCGGTCGCGCCGCGGTCTGGGCAAGGGCTTCCCGCAGGCAGGGCAGCATCGCTTGGGAAACGACGACCGCCCTCGCGCGGCTGTGTTCGATCATGTAGGCGTAGTCCGC
Organism: Noviherbaspirillum galbum; assembly: GCF_010974945.1. Lineage (GTDB taxonomy): Bacteria > Pseudomonadota > Gammaproteobacteria > Burkholderiales > Burkholderiaceae_D > Noviherbaspirillum > Noviherbaspirillum galbum. Next base: position 3,108 of record NZ_JAAIVB010000019.1, read on the forward strand.
GGCTGGCAGCAGAGTGTTCACCGGTACCGGCACCACGCCTGCGAACAGCGCGCCGAGGAAGGCGACGGGCAGGTCCACGGTATCGTGCATCATGAGCAGCACCCGCTGCTCGGGTTGGAAGCCGGCCTGCAGCAGGGCGGCGGCGAAGCGGCGTATGCGCTGGTCCAGCTCGCCGTAGGTCATCGAGCCGCTGTCGTCCACATAGGCCGTCTTTGCCGCGCGGCCGGCGTTGGTTTCAAGGAGGTAGCGCGCGAAATTGAATCGCTGCGGCAGTGGGGCGGCCATCGGGTTGTTCATCTTCATCTCCATGTGGTGGCTGCTGACGCATCCCGGCGAGGACTGGAAACAGCGTCCCGGAAGGTTCAGGCGTTAGCGGGGGAGAAACGCATCGCGCCTCGCGGCGGCAGGTACGGAACGAGCAGCAGCTGGCCGATTTCGCCGGTGGGCCGGCTGATCAATGACTAAAACCTTTCGGGCATCCATGGAGGGACTTCCTTAGCAGGCAAGTTGTACGGAATGTGGCCAACAATGCAATCTGGCGGACTATAGTGCTTGTCAAGCGCAGTGTAGGTGAATAATCTTGCATAAGGCAAGTGAGTCGTCGCAAAAGATATTTCATCTATTTTGGCTGGCGCATGCACTCGGATTTGCGATAATCACGGGCGCAACGTGCAAGAACATAAGGAATGCCGAACATGACCGCGCAACCGTTTCTGGCGGAACAAAATGAAGGGGAGAAAGACCCGTTTCTGCTCGCCCTCGGCGAGCGGGTCCGGGCGCTGCGGGCGCGGCGCGGCCTGACCCGCAAGGCGCTTGCGAGGCTGGCGGACGTGTCGGAGCGCCACCTCGCCAACGTGGAATCCGGGGTGGGCAATGCCTCCATCCAGTTCCTGCGGCAGCTGACCGCGGTACTGAATTGTTCCCTGGCGGAAATGATCGGCGACGAAACCGCGACGTCGCCGGAATGGCTGATGATCCGCGAGATCCTGCGCGGACGCAGCGACGAGGAACTGGCAAAGGCGCGGTCGGCCATCGCCAGCGTGTTCGATGCGCCTGCCAGCGAAATGTCGCGCCGGCAGCGCGTGGCGCTGATCGGCCTGCGCGGGGCAGGAAAATCCAGCATCGGGAGGATGCTCGCCGACAACTGGATGGTGCCGTTCATCGAGTTGAGCCGGCACGTCGAGACGATGGCCGGCTGCAACGTCGCCGAAATCCATGCGCTGTATGGGCCGAACGCCTATCGCCGCTACGAGTACCGGGCGCTCGAGGACATCATCCGGCGCTATCCGCGCGCAGTGATCGCCACCCCGGGCGGGCTGGTGTCCGACCCCGCCGCCTTCAACCTGCTGCTGTCGCATTGCTATACCGTCTGGCTCAAGGCCTCGCCGCAGGAACACATGTCCCGGGTGATGGCGCAGGGCGACACCCGGCCCATGGCTGGCAACCGGGAAGCGATGGAAGACCTGAAGAACATCCTCGAAAGCCGCGCCGCCTTCTATTCCAAGGCCGACATGACCTTCGACACCAGCGACATGGCCCAGGAAGCGGCCTTCTTCGGCTTGCGGGACAAGCTGCAGGACGTCATCCTGCCGCACTGACCGCGTTTTTCCTGCCATCAACCTGAGAAAGGGCTGCCATACGGCAGCCCTTTTCCTTTTGGCAACGTATCGCTGCCCCGGGATAAAGGCCGGTAATCGCATGACCGAAGCTCAGTGCATCTTCATGCTTGACACGTCCGGTTGCCTGCAATATCGTGCTTTCAAAGGAATCGCTATGCAGCATAATTCCGCAGAATACCCACGAGGAGCATCATGACGACCGCACCGATTGTGAACTACGAAACGTCGCCCGAGCGGTACAAGCACTGGAGCCTGTCGGTCGACGGGCCCATCGCCACGCTGACGATGACCGTGAACGAGGACGGCGGCCTGAGGGAAGGCTACAAGCTCAAGCTGAACTCCTATGACCTCGGCGTGGATATCGAACTGCATGATGCAGTCCAGCGTATCCGTTTCGAGCATCCGACCGTCAAGACCGTGGTTATCACCGGCGGGCGCGACCGCATCTTCTGCTCCGGCGCGAACATCTTCATGCTCGGCAAGTCCTCGCATTCCTGGAAGGTCAACTTCTGCAAGTTCACCAATGAAACCCGCAATGGCCTAGAAGATTCCAGCCGCCACGGCGGACTGAAGTTCGTGGCGGCGGTCAATGGCGCCTGCGCCGGCGGCGGCTATGAGCTAGCCGCGGCCTGCGATGAGATCATCCTGGTCGATGACCGCTCCTCCTCGGTCAGCCTGCCGGAAGTCCCGCTGCTGGGCGTGCTGCCGGGCACCGGCGGCCTGACGCGCCTGACTGACAAGCGCCACGTGCGCCATGACCATGCCGATATCTTCTGCACTACGTCCGAGGGCGTGCGCGGCCAGCGGGCCAAGGACTGGAAACTGGTCGACGAGGTGGCCAAGCCGGCGCAGTTCGCCGAGACCGTGCGCCGGCACGCGCTCGCGCTTGCCGAGCAATCCGGTCGCCCTAACGACGCCAATGGCGTCACCCTCACGCCGCTCAACCGCAAACTCGACGGCGACACTCTGGAATACGACTTCGTCAGCGCCGTCATCGACCGCGGCGCGCGCAACGCGACGCTGACCGTGAAAGCTCCTACCGCCGTCCTGCCGAGGGACGTGGCCGGCATCGAGGCTGCCGGCGCGAACTGGTGGCCGCTTCAATTCGCCCGCGAACTCGACGACGCCATCCTGCACCTGCGGACCAACGAACTCGACATCGGCACCTGGATCCTCAAGTCGTCCGGCAATCCCCAGGCGGTGCTCGATGCCGATGCTACGCTAGCCGCCAACATGGACCACTGGCTGGTGCGCGAGACCGTGGGCATGCTGCGCCGCACGCTGGCCCGCCTCGACGTGACCTCTCGCTCGCTGTTCGCCTTCGTCGAAGAAGGCTCGGCGTTCGCGGGCACCTTCCTCGAGGTAGCGCTGGCCGCCGACCGCATCTACATGCTGGCGCTGCCGGACGACGCCGTCAAGACGCCGAAGATCGCCGTGTCCGAACTCAACTTCGGCACCTTCCCGATGGTGACCGGCGAATCCCGCCTTGCCCGCCGCTTCTATGGCGACGAAGCAGCAATTGCCGCCGTGCGCGAATGCAAGGGCAAGATGCTCGACGCGCCGCGCGCCATGGAACTCGGCCTGGTCACCGCCGACCCGGACGATCTCGACTGGGCCGACGAAACCCGCCTTGCCCTCGAAGAGCGTGCCAGCATGTCGCCCGATGCATTGACCGGCATGGAAGCCAACCTGCGCTTCAATGGCCGCGAAACCATGGAGACCCGCATCTTCGGCCGCCTCACCGCCTGGCAGAACTGGATCTTCATTCGTCCGAATGCCGTCGGCGAGGCGGGCGCCCTCAAGGTCTACGGCACCGGCAACAAGGCCCAGTTCGACATGAACCGCGTCTGACAGGCTTCAATCGATTCCGAGCGATTTCAACCGATTTCTACCAGTTACGTCATAAGGATTCCACCGTGAGCACGATCGACTACAGCGAAAAGATTCCCAACAACGTCAATCTTTCCGAAGACCGCACACTGCAGCGCGCCCTCGAGCACTGGCAGCCGAATTACCTGCGGTGGTGGCAGGACATGGGGCCCGAGGGAACGACGAGTTATGACGTCTACCTGCGCACGGCGATCAA
>NZ_JAAIVB010000001.1 GCF_010974945.1 Noviherbaspirillum galbum
TGCAAAATGGCAAAAGGCAAGTTTGAGCGGACGAAACCGCACGTGAACGTAGGCACGATTGGTCACGTTGACCACGGCAAGACCACGCTGACTGCAGCGATTGCAACCGTGCTGTCGGCCAAGTTTGGCGGCGAAGCGAAGAAGTATGACGAGATCGACGCGGCGCCCGAAGAAAAGGCACGCGGCATCACCATCAATACCGCGCACGTCGAGTACGAGACTGCTAACCGCCACTACGCCCACGTCGACTGCCCCGGCCACGCCGACTACGTCAAGAACATGATCACCGGCGCCGCCCAGATGGACGGCGCGATCCTGGTGTGCTCGGCCGCCGACGGCCCGATGCCCCAGACCCGTGAGCACATCCTGCTGGCCCGTCAGGTCGGCGTGCCCTACATCATCGTGTTCCTCAACAAGTGCGACATGGTCGACGACGCCGAACTGCTCGAGCTCGTCGAGATGGAAGTGCGCGAACTGCTGTCGAAGTACGAGTTCCCCGGCGACGACCTGCCCATCGTGCGCGGTTCGGCCAAGCTGGCCCTCGAAGGCGACAAGAGCGACCTGGGCGAAGGCGCCATCATGAAGCTGGCCGAAGCCCTCGACAGCTACATCCCGACTCCCGAGCGCGCCATCGACGGCACGTTCCTGATGCCGGTGGAAGACGTGTTCTCGATCTCCGGCCGCGGCACCGTGGTGACCGGTCGTGTCGAGCGCGGCATCGTCAAGGTTGGCGATGAAATCGAAATCGTCGGTATCCGTGATACGCAAAAGACGATTTGCACGGGCGTCGAAATGTTCCGCAAGCTGCTGGACCAGGGCCAGGCAGGCGACAACGTGGGCGTGCTGCTGCGTGGCACCAAGCGCGAAGACGTCGAGCGTGGCCAGGTGCTGGCCAAGCCGGGTTCGATCAAGCCGCACAAGCACTTCACCGGCGAGATCTACGTGCTGTCGAAGGACGAAGGTGGTCGTCACACGCCGTTCTTCAACAACTACCGTCCGCAGTTCTACTTCCGGACGACGGACGTGACGGGCGCGATCGAACTGCCGAAGGACAAGGAGATGGTGATGCCGGGCGACAA
>NZ_JAAIVB010000020.1 GCF_010974945.1 Noviherbaspirillum galbum
CAGTTGAATGCGCTCGCTGAATCGGGCTTCGATCCGCTGTCGCGCACCTGCCGCTTCATGCTGACCGAGGAAGCGCACCACATGTTCGTCGGCGAGTCCGGTGTCTCGCGCACCATCCAGCGCACCGTGGACATCATGAAGCAGCATGGCATCGAGGATCCGGCGGAAGTGCGCAAGCACGGCGTGATCGACCTGCAGACCATCCAGCGTTATTTGAATTTCCACTTCAGCGTGACCGTCGACCTGTTCGGCGCCGACCAGTCGTCCAATGCAGCGACCTTCTACAGTTCGGGCTTGAAGGGACGCTATGAAGAAACCAAGCGCGACGACGACCATGTCCTCAAGGGCAACCAGTACAAGATCCTGGAAATCCAGGGCGACAAGATCGTCGAAAAGGAAGTGCCGATGCTCAACTCGCTCAACGAAGTGCTGCGCGACGACTACATCCGCGATTCCATCGCCGGCATCGGCCGCTGGAACCGCGTGATCGAAAAGGCCGGCTTCGGCTTCCGCCTGCAGGCGCCGCACAAGGCGTTCAACCGCCACATCGGCACCTTCG
>NZ_JAAIVB010000021.1 GCF_010974945.1 Noviherbaspirillum galbum
GCGCCACCCTTGCCCTCGCGGCAGGCCTGCTCGGCGCAGCGGCGGCGCCGTCCGTCCTGGCCCAGGCGCCGCAGCCGGCGCCGGCTGTCGCGCCCGCCGCGCCCGCGGCGTCCCGCATCCAGCTGGCCGATGCCATCCTGGCCGTGGTGAACAACGAGGTCATCACCCGGCAGGAACTCATCGACAAGCTGCGCATCGTCGAGCGCCGCATGAAGAGCCAGGGCATCCAGCTGCCGCCGCCCCAGGAATTCCAGCGCCAGATGCTGGAGCGCATGATCGTCGATCTGGCGCAGATCCAGCTCGCCAAGGACATGGGCATCCGCATCGATGACCTCGCCCTCGACCGCACCATCGCGCGCATTGCCGAGCAGAACAAGATGTCAGTGACGCAGTTCCGCGACCAGCTCGAACGCGAAGGCACGCCGTTCCCGCGCTTCCGCGAGGAAATCCGCGAGGAAATCATCATGCAGCGCCTGCGCGAGCGCGAGGTCGACAACAAGATCCAGGTATCGGAATCGGAAATCGACAACTACCTCGCCACCCAGGCCAGCTCCACCCGCGGCCCGCAGGAATTCAACGTGCAGCACATCCTGGTTCGCATCCCGGAGAACGCCACGCCCGAGCAGATCAACGACCGCCGCCGCCGCGCCGAAGGCGTGTTCCAGCAGCTGCAGGCGGGCGGCGATTTCGCCAAGCTGGCCGCCACCTACTCCGATGCCAGCGATGCCCTGTCCGGCGGCGACCTCGGCTGGCGCACCGAAGAGCGCCTGCCGCAGATCTTCGTCGATACCGCGACCAACCTGAAAGAAGGTCAGGTGTCGCCAATCTTCAAGAGCGCCAACGGCTTCCACATCATCAAGCTCGCGGGCAAGCGCGCACCGAGCGTGGTCAAGAACGGCGGCGCCGCGCCGAACGCGGTGCAGCAGACCCATGTGCGCCACATCCTCATCAAGGTCAACCAGATCACCTCGGCCGCAGATGCCCGCCGCAAGCTGGCCGAACTGAAGCAGCGCCTCGACAACAAGGCAGCCACCTTCGACGAGCTGGCCAAGCTGTACTCCAACGACCTGTCCGCCTCCAAGGGCGGCGACCTCGGCTGGATCTATCCCGGCGACACCGTGCCGGAATTCGAGCGCGCCATGGATGCGCTGCAGCCCGGCCAGGTCAGCGAGCCGGTGGAGTCGCCCTTCGGCTTCCACCTCATCCAGGTGATGGAACGCAAGTCCGACGACGTCTCGCAGGAGCGCCAGCGCCAGATCGCCCGCGCCGCCATCCGCGAACGCAAGATGGAAGAAGCCACCAACGACTGGCTGCGCCAGCTGCGCGACCGCGCCTACGTCGAGTACCGCGTCGACGCCGGCGATCCGCGCTAAGGAAGATCCCACGTGAGCCAGCGTCCCGACATTGCCATCACCTGCGGCGAACCGGCCGGCATCGGCCCGGAGATCGCCATCCGCGCGGCCTGGGAATTGCGCGGCGAGGTCAATGGCATCCTGATCGGCGACGCGGCCCTGCTGTCGCTGCTCGCGCGCGAGATCGACCCGGCCATCCGCCTGCTTGCCATTTCCACCCAGGCCCTGCGCAACAGCGGCCTGCCGCGGCCCGGGCCGGAGCAATTGGTGGTCATCGATTGCCCGCTGGCCGAACCGGCCGTTCCCGGCAAGCTCGATTCCCGCAATGGGCGCGCCGTGCTGCAGACGCTCGACGTGGCCATCCGGTCCGCGCTGGGCGCGGTGTTCCAGGCGGTGGTCACCGCGCCGCTGCAGAAAAGCACCATCAACGACGCCGGCGTGCCTTTCACCGGGCATACCGAGTATTTTGCGGAGAAGACTGGAACCCCCCAGGTGGTGATGATGCTCGCCGGCGGCTCGCCCATGCTGCGCGTGGCGCTGGCCACCACCCACCTGCCGCTGAAGGACGTATCCGCCGCCATCACCGCCGACAGCCTGGTGCGCACCATCGACATCATCCACGCCGACCTGCAGCGCAAGTTCGGCATCGCCGCGCCGCGCATCCTCGTGACCGGGCTGAATCCGCATGCCGGCGAGAACGGTTACCTCGGCCGCGAGGAAATCGAGGTCATCGAGCCCGTGCTTCAGGACGCGCGGACGCGGGGCATCGACGCCCGCGGACCGTATCCCGCCGATACCCTGTTCCAGCCGAAATACCTCGAGAACGCCGACTGCGTGCTGGCGATGTACCACGACCAGGGCCTGCCGGTGCTCAAGCACGCCAGCTTCGGCCGCGGCGTCAACATCACGCTCGGCCTGCCGATCATCCGCACCTCGGTCGACCACGGCACCGCGCTCGACCTCGCCGCCGCCGGCCTCGGCCATGCCGACCACGGCAGCATGATCGAAGCCATCCGCATCGCGGCCCGCATGGCCCAGGCCTCCGCCGCATCGACCTCTTCCTGATCCATGAAACACATTCCCCGCAAGCGCTTCGGCCAGAACTTCCTGACCGACCAGGGCGTGCTGCACGACATCATCCGCGCCATCGATCCGCGTCCCGAGGACGTCATGGTCGAGATCGGCCCCGGCCTGGCAGCGATGACCAGGCTCCTGCTCGACTCGCTGGATCAGTTGCACGTGGTCGAGCTCGACCGCGACCTGGTCGAGCGACTCAAGAAAAACTTCGACCCGCAGCGCCTCATCGTCCACGCCGGCGACGCGCTGCAATTCGACTTCGCCAGCATCCCGGTGCCGGAAGGACGCAAGCTGCGCGTGGTCGGCAACCTGCCATACAACATCTCCAGCCCCTTGCTCTTCCACCTGGCCGAGATCGCGCCGCAGGTGCATGACCAGCATTTCATGCTGCAGAAGGAAGTGGTGGAGCGCATGGTCGCCGAACCGGGCAGCAAGGCCTATGGCCGGCTGTCGGTGATGCTGCAATGGCGCTATCACATGGAACTGCTGTTCGTCGTGCCGCCCTCGGCCTTCGACCCGCCGCCGCGGGTTGATTCCGCCATCGTGCGCATGATTCCCCTTCCGCAGCCGCTGGCCTGCGACGCGGCGCGTCTCGAAGCAGTGGTCACCAAGGCCTTCTCCCAGCGTCGCAAGGTGATTCGCAACTGCGTCGCCGGCATGTTCACCGAAGACGACCTCGTCCGCGCCGGCATCGACCCGCAGGCCCGCCCCGAAGCCGTGCCGATGGAACAGTTCGTCGCCCTGGCCAATCTTTGATATCCACCCTGGAGAGCATGCGATGCAGGAGCCGTTGATCGAAACCGAGCGTCTCAAGCTGATCCAGGTCACGGCAAACGATGCGCCGGCGGTGGCCGATTACTACCGCCGCAACCAGGAGCACCTCAAGCCCTGGGAGCCGGCGCGCGATCCGTATTTCTATTCACTGGAAGGTACCGAGGAGCGCCTGCACAAGGCCTGGCTCAACAGCCAGTCCGGCAGCGGCTACAGCTTCGGCTTGGTGCTGAAGGACTCCGGCGACCTCATCGGCATGTGCGCGTTTTCGAACATCGTGCGTGGGGTGTTCCAGGCTTGCCATCTCGGGTATTCCATTGACGGCGCGTGGGAAGGGAAGGGGTTGATGTCCGAGGCGATCTCGGGCGGGATTGCCTACATGTTCAACGAGGTCGGGCTGCACCGCATCATGGCGAATCATCTGCCGCATAACCGGCGGAGTGAGATGTTACTGCGCAAGCTGGGATTTGAGCGGGAGGGGTATGCCAAGGCCTATCTGATGATTAATGGGGTTTGGCAGGATCATGTGTTGAATGCGTTGGTGCGGGTGGGATAAAGAGAGTTGGTGTCGCGCCTCCTAAATCGGCCCGCCTGCCTTCCCTGCTTGTCAGCTCAAACCGAACAGGTCCGTGATCCAGCGATCGGGCCGCTGGTTGCTATGTCCCACGCGCAACGCCGTCTGAACGGCGCTTTCATTGGACTGACTGAGAAGCGACCTGTCCGCGCCTGCAGCCACCAGGGCGCAAATCGCGTCCTGGCTTGAAAACAGCGTCTCCGCAGCGATGTGAAGTGCCGTGCGATTCTCGTGATCGCGGGCATTGATGTCGGCGCCCGATTGAATCAATAAGTTCAGCAGCGCAGGGTCATTCCTTGGGGCCGCCAGATGCAGGACGCTCGGAGCGGCATCGTCGCCGCTTGCATTGAGCCCCTCATGAAGCGAGTTGAGGCGAAGAAGGCTTCGCACGCACGCCAGATCGGCGTTTGGCTGGTGATGGTTGATTGCCTCCCGCAGGCTTTGCGCCAGCCAAGCCTGTTCGTCCTGACGTTCGCTGTCGTCACGCGGACGAAAATCCAGCTCTTCGTATAGCGACAGAAGCCTGACTGTCGAGGCTCCGGCCTGCCCATGCGACAGAGCTTGCCTGATCGCTTCGACGACACTCCGCAAATACAACGTCGATGGCGAAATGTCCTCGGATGTCTCAGCTGCCTCGCGCACGAGAGCGTATTTTGCGAGCACGAATTCGACTTCATGAACGTTGCCGTTCCGTGCGGCCTGGGCAAGCAGGTTTGCAGCCGTGCGCGGCTGGCCTGCAGGAAGTGCCGCCTGCAATTGATGGAGGTTGCGCTGATCGACAGGTTTGTCGCCAAGCACCTTTCTAAGCAGCGGGTCTTCTGCGGACGCTTGATCGACATACCCAGCGATGATTTCCAAAATATCGTCGGTGAAGGCATCCCGCAACTCATGCACCGGGGTTGATGCATCAGTTTCAACGCGCGCGGCAGGCAAGGATGTCAATCCGGAGGATGGCGGAATAAAACTGGAAGCGCTTGCGAACGGTGAACGCATGAAGCGTCCGATCGCATCCATGAGTAATTCGCGGATCTCCCGATTCTCCTCATTATCGGACAAGGACGCCATACGCAGTGGCGTGAAACCGCGCCGCTCGTGCAGGAAGGGCGTAGCCCCGTGGTCGAGCAACATCCTGACCATGTCGGGCCTGCCGCGATTGACCGCAAAATGCAGGGCGCAGTTGCCATCCACGCTTCGCCGGTCAACATCCGCGCCTCTTTCGACGAGAACCTTAGCGATGTCGTCGTGGCCTCTGGCCAGGGCGAGGATCAAGGCGGTGTCGCTGTTGGCGCTGCAGGTATTGATATGCGCGCCGCGCTGGATCAAGAGTTTCGCCATCGCCGGTTGGTCATGTTCCAGCGCCCACATCAACGCTGGATGACCGGCACCATTGCCCGCGTTAACATCAGCCCCTTTCCTGATCAGTACGTCGGCGATGTCGGTATTGCCTCGTATTGCAGCGCATATCAAGGGCGTGTTGCCTTCCTCGTCGCGCGCATTCACCTCCGCGCCGTGATGGAGATGGTGTCGGACGGCATGCACGTCACCGGCCTCTATGGCCTTGTGCAAAGAGGGATACGCAGGAGGGCGCACGGGCGGGTCTGCCTGCAGACTAAATGCGTGAAAATCGATCGGCGCAAGCGCTTCGGGAGCAAGCATGTCGTGGTTGTCTCTGGCACTGAAATGGAATGAATCGCGAGCGGATTGATTGCCAAGTGTTGTTGACTTGACGGGGCTTTTTTTCAATCCGCTCAGGTTGCGCAATTTGCTGAACGTGATCGCGAAACGCGTCCTTGGTTTGACAGGCTGGGTCTGGATAACTCCTCCAGGGTGGGAGGGGGATGGCTTGCTGGAATCCGATATTGCCGGGCGCTGGAAGAGTTTGAACATTTGATGTCTTTGCCGGGGGTGTTGGCCATGGGGATTTCTGGCTCGAACCTTCCTTGCGAACGTCATGTAAAGCGTGTGTCAATGAAAGGCCTGGTTATCAAGCCGAGTGCTAAAGGCTGAACTTTTTGAATCCCGTTGCAATCACGTAGCGTTCATCCATCAAATTCTTGAGGCCGGTAATTTTGGCGCTGTAGTAGACTTTTTTCATATTCAAACTTGATATTTCTGCCCCTATTTTTGAAAGCTTGTTACTTATCTGGTCAACTTTCTTTTCATCGTTTGAACTCTTTTGTTGTTTAATCAGGTCGACTTGCAAGTCCGTTGCATCTTTTATTCTTTTTTCCACACTGTCAAATTTGGACTCATTCCTGGCAATTTTTTTCAGTAATTTCTCGCTACTGATTTCTCCAGCCTTATCTTTGGCGACAGCGGCCTCTGCTCGTAAAAAAGCGGCAGTCCTTTGTCCGTTGGTCGTTTTGTTTTTATCAGCGACAGCATCGGCCTTCTTACCAAGGATATCGGGGTCCGTCTCTTCCGGACGAGTACTTTGCATCTTGGATGCTGTTTGCAGTGTTACTGCCAATTTGGTATCCCGGACATTTTGCTTCAGGGCAAACTGGTCTTCTTTGGATAGACTGTCGTACTTGAGTTGCTGATCTTCGCTAAGCCTCAGGTTGCTTGTGCCAGTCAATTGAGAGTGAAAATCCCGTGCTTTCGTCGAAATGCTGTTGAAAGTGGAGAGGAGCATTGGCTCTCCATTTGACAAGGTCGACACAACTTCAAGTTTTGAGAGTACTGATAAACTCTCCCTGAATACCTGTTTGTCGCTTTCTGAAAGCAAATAAAATCGTTCCTTTTGATTGGTCGTTAAGGGACGATTAGCTCTTCCGCCCTCCGGGTCCCTTAGTTCGGCGTAAAATGTCTTGCCTTCCTCCGAAAGCCGGTCGTGAAATCGGGGAAGCATCGGGGCGTCGCCCACGATCGACTCTACTGTTCTGTACGAGCCTTGGAAGGCTACATTCTGCTCAAGCAGGGATATATCACCGAAAGGTAATCCGTTATAGGCAGCCATATGAGCATTAGACATTTGCTTCAGTCTCGGGCCACCTGATACCACGCTTGCATTAAGGTTGTTGTAGAAGTCTTGGCCGGTCGGTGTGAGCTTGTCATAGATTGGTTTAAGGATCGGGGCCTGACCAATTACCTTTGAAATCGTTGGTGCTGTTTTGGAGTGAACCGATTGACTGCTTATCCTCGCCTCGGGTTTGGAGGCTCCAACCTGGCTTTCCCCAAGCGAGTCAACGTGCTTTCCAGTGTCCAAGGCGGAATCCGTGCCTGCCGGGTCCGGCAGATTAAAGCTGCTGCCAGTATTATGGGTAAAGGTGCTCGCGGCGCCGGCGCCGGCTCTGGCTTCGGGGTTCAATCCCAGTTTTGAGTTGGACGGAATGCCATTTGTCAGGTCAATGCTCGCGTTGCGACCATGTTCCACCGTGCTGCGCAGTTCCGGTGATGCCGGTTCATTATGCTGGCCGGCCAGTTGGATGGCTGCGGTACCTGGAGCAATTTGACTGGCAAGCATAATTTTCTCCTGGTCCGGAAGCTTCCCTATGAATGACAGGTGCTTCAGCTTGACTATGGCTTTATATGAAGTGAAATAACTCCTTAAGCAGTTTAAGTTGACAGGTTTCTCAGAACATTAAGAATTAGTTATTTGCATGCATGACTAATTTTTTAAAGAAGGAACAAAGTTTCTTGTGCGGTAACCCGGTACATTCCCCCGGAGTGTGAGCCGCAATTGGGTCAGCAGAGATGCCGGAAACGACTCGGAGCGCCACGGAAACCGAAAAAAGATTCCCGCCTGCGCGGGAATGACAGCAGGAGGAATGGGATTCTCTCGCCTGCCGAGAAGGACAGGCGACTGGGGATTACCCCACCTTCCGCTCAATCAACTCGATCTTGTACCCATCCGGATCCTGCACGAAGGCGATCACCGTCGATCCCCCCTTCACCGGCCCGGCCTCGCGCGTCACATTCCCGCCCTGCGCCTTCACCCGCTCGCACGCCGCATAGGCATCATCCACCGCGATCGCGATGTGTCCATACGCGCTGCCGAGGTCATAGCTATCCACCCCGTAGTTGTAGGTCAGTTCCAGCTCTGCATGATCCGGGTTGGTCCCATATCCGACGAAGGCGAGCGTGTACTTCTGCTCGGGCCGGTCATTGGTGCGCAGCAGCTTCATGCCGAGCACGTTGGTGTAGAAATCGATGGAGCGCTGCATGTCGCCGACGCGCAGCATGGTATGTAGGATTCGCATGGTCTCTCAGAATATCGGCAAGGTTTCGGGGCCGCTGTCACGCAGCACGCGTTTCGCCGCCTCGAACTCGGGGAAGATCGACTGCACGGTGGCCCAGAAGCGCGGGCTGTGGTTCATTTCCCGCAGGTGGGCCAGTTCGTGCGCAATCACGTAGTCGATCTGCGGCAGCGCGAAATGGATGAGCCGCCAGTTGAGGCGGATCTTGCCTTGCGCGGTGCAGGAACCCCATTGCGTCGTGGCTGACGAAAGCGCAAAGGAATGATAGGCCACCCCGAGTTTTTCTGCATACAGCGGCAGGCGCTCGCCGAACAGGCGCTTGGCCTCGCGCTGAAGCCAGCCCTGCACCCTGTCCTTGAGCTGCTGCTCGGTGGCATCCGGCGGCAGGCTGACGGTGAGTTCCATGGCTTCCCCGTCGAATGCCACGCCTACGCCTTGCGCCGCGCGGATGCGCAGCGTGAGGTCGCGGCCGAGGAAGGGCAGGGTGCCGCCGTCTTCCCAGCGCATCTGCGCCTGCAGGCGGCGGGCGGACCGCTCGCGGCGCTCGGTCAGCTTGGACAGGATCCAGCGCTGCTTTTCCCGGATCGCGTTTTCCAGTTCGGCGATGGTGACCCAGCGCGGCGCGGTGATTCGCAGGCCGTCTTCGTCGATCACGAAGCCGATGGAGCGGCGCTTCGAGCGGACGAGGCGGTATTCGATGACGTGGCTTTCGAGCTGGATGCGGCGGTTCCCCGGGGCAGACAATTGCGAGGATGGCGTGCCGGGCGAGGGCGAGAGCGCCAGCGGATCGCGCGCCGGCTGGAAGGGCTGCCCCCAGCCTGGCGCGGCAGGCGCGGGTGGCGGAACGGGAACGGCGGCGGGCGCCGGAGCAGGAGTCGGTGACGGCGCCGCCTCCGCAACCGGCGCGAACAGGTCGAGCTGCTGGCCGGGTTGCGGGGCGTCGCTGGAAGAATCAGGCGGAGTCTGGCGAAGCAGCTTCAAGGGTCTTGTTCGGTACGTAAGTCTGGGTATAGACGCCGGGCGAGGAAATCACCCGCATTTCCGATTCTATCCAGTTTTCCACTTCCTGCATCAGGTCGTTCGGGGTGCGGCCTGCGGAGGAAATCGGCTTGCCGATGGAGACGGTGATGAGGCCCGGCTTCTTGATGAAGGAATTCTTCGGCCAGCATTCGCCGGCATTGAGCGCGATGGGAATGACGGGCACCTTGGTTTCCACCGCGAGGCGGGTGCCGCCGGACTTGTACTTGCCCTGCTTGCCGACCTTCGAGCGCGTACCTTCGGGGAACATGATGATCCACTTGCCGGTGGCGAGGCGCTGCTTGCCCTGTTCGACAACCTGGGCGAAGGCATCCTTGGTCTTGCTGCGGTCGATGGGAATCATGCGCAGCAGCGCGATGCCCCAGCCGAAGAAGGGGATGTAGAGCAGTTCCTTCTTGAAGACATACACCAGCGGACGCGGCAGGGCGTAGTAGAGGAAGATGGTTTCCCAGGCCGACTGGTGCTTGGACAGCACGATGGCCGGGCAGTCGGGCAGGTTCTCGGCGCCCTTGATCTGGTGGCGCACGCCGCAGAAGACGCGCAACGAACCGATGATGAAGCGGTTCCACAGGCCGGTCATGAAGTAGCGCTTCTCGTAGGGCAGGGGCGCGAAGAGGAAGCAGATCGGCGCCCAGATGACGGTGGCGACGATCATCGTCAGCGTGAAGGCGAGCGAGCGCAGGAAAAGAATGGGGTGGGACATCGGGGCTCCGGGTACGTCGATTCAAACCAGCTGTTTCAGTCCCCTCCCTTTCAAGGGGAGGGTTAGGGTGGGGATGGGGTTCGGTTGCAAGCAAAGAACAGGATTTGGTTTGCTTTCGATATCAATGCTGTTCCTTGCTCACGCCGGAAACCCATCCCCACCCCGGCCCTCCCCTTGAAGGGGAGGGAGTTAGATTCGCCCTCAAGGGGAGGGCAATCAATTCATGCCGCCTCCACCGCCACCTTCCGCGATTTCAGCAAAAACTCCACCGCCGCCGCGAGGTCGACATGCACGCTCGTCCCCGGCGGCAGGCCGCCCTTCGCGAGGGTACGCTCGCCCTTGCCGGTGCGTACCAGCAGCGGCGTGCAACCCACGATGAACCCGGCCTGCAGGTCGCGCAGCGAGTCGCCGATGCAGGGCACGCCCTTGAGGCTGACCTCGAAGCGCTTGGCGATGGCCTGGAACATGCCGGGTTTGGGCTTGCGGCAATCGCAGTTGTCGTCGGCGGCATGCGGGCAGAAGAACACCGCGTCGATGTCGGCGCCGGCCTGCTTGGCGGCGCGGTGCAGCTTCTGGTGGATGGCGTTGAGCGTGAAGATGTCGAACAGGCCGCGGGCGATGCCGGACTGGTTCGACGCCACCACCACCCGATAGCCGGACTGGTTCAACCGAGCGATCGCTTCCAGCGAGCCGGGAATCGGAATCCATTCCTCCGGCGACTTGATGAATTCGTCGGAGTCATGGTTGATCACGCCGTCGCGATCGAGAATCACCAGCTTCATCATGCGGCGAGCTTGGAGATGTCGGCCACCCGGTTCATCATGCCGTGCAGCTCGGACAGCAGCGCGAGGCGGTTGTTGCGCAGCTTTTCATCCTCGGCCATCACCATCACGTCGTTGAAGAAGGCATCGACGTTGTTGCGCAACTGCGCCAGCGACTTGAGCGTGCCGGCGAAATCGCCCTTGGCGAAGGCAGCGTCGACCTGCGGCTTGAGCAATTGCATCGCCGAGTACAGGCCTTCCTCTGCCACTTCCTTCAGCAGGCCGACGTGGATGAGGTTCTCGCTCACCGCGGTCTTCTTGAGGATGTTGGTGATGCGCTTGTTGGCAGCGGCCAGCGATTCGGCTTCCGGCAGGGCGGCGAAGGCATGTACTGCGTCCAGACGCTCGACGATGTTGTCGAGGCGGTCGGGCTGCTGCGCCACCACCGCTTCGATCTCGTTCTGGCTGTAGCCGCGCTCGCGCAACAGGCCGCGCAGGCGGTCGAGCATGAAGGCGTAGACCTCGCCGGTGGCGTCCTTGAAGTTGGCGTTGCCGGCGAAGAGTTGCGCCGCATCCTGCAGCAGGGCGTGCAGAGACAGCGGCAGGCGCTTCTCGACGAGCATGCGCAGCACGCCGAGGGCATGGCGGCGCAGCGCGAACGGGTCCTTGTCGCCGGTCGGCTGCAGGCCGATGCCCCAGATGCCTACCAGGGTTTCGAGCTTGTCGGCGAGCGCAACCACGGTGCCGGTCTGCGTAGCCGGCAGGGCGTCGCCGGCGAAGCGCGGCTGGTAGTGCTCGGACGCGGCCAGCGCCACCTCTTCCGGCTCGCCGTCGTGGCGCGCGTAGTAGGTGCCCATGATGCCTTGCAGCTCGGGGAATTCGCCCACCATGTCGGTCAGCAGGTCGGCCTTGGCCAGCAGCGCGCCGCGTTCGGCGAGCGCCACGTCGGCGCCGAGCGCGGCGGCGATCTTGCCAGCCAGCGCCGTCACGCGTTCGGTACGCTGGCCCTGCGTGCCCAGCTTGTTGTGATACACCACGTTGGCCAGGCCGGGAATGCGGTCGGCAAGAGTTTTCTTCTTGTCCTGCTCGAAGAAGAACTTCGCGTCGGACAGGCGCGGGCGCACTACGCGCTCGTTGCCGCCGATGATGTGGCGCGGGTCGGCGGTCTCGATGTTGGAGACGATCAGGAAGCGCGAACGCAGGCGGTTGGCGTCGTCGGTGAGCGCGAAATATTTCTGGTTGGTCTGCATGGTGAGGATCAGGCATTCCTGCGGCACCGACAGGAAGGATTCCTCGAAGCGGCATTCGTAGACCACCGGCCATTCCACCAGCGCGGTGACTTCGTCGAGCAGCGACTCGGGCATCAGCACGCGGTCGGCGCCGGCTTTCTCGAGCAGCGACTTGCGGATGGTTTCCTTGCGCTCGGCGGCCGAGGCGATGACCTTGCCCTGCGTGGCCAGCGTGCCGGCGTAGCTGGCGGCATCGGCGATGCTGATCTCGCCTTGCGAGAGGAAGCGGTGGCCGAGGGTGACGCGGCCGGCTTGCAGGCCGAGCGTGGAAATCGGAACGATCTCGCTGCCGAGCAGGGCGATGAGCTTGTGCGCCGGACGCACGAACTGCACCGTCTCGCCGTCGGGACGCTGATAGCTCATGACCTTGGGAATCGGCAGCTTGGTCAGCATCTCTTCCAGCGCGGCCTGCAGGCCGTCGCGCAGCGCCGAGCCCGGCGCGGTGTAGGTGTAGAAGAAGCTTTCCGCCTTGCCGTCGGAAGCGCGTTCGAGGTCGCTGACCTTCAGGTCGGGGAAGCCGAGCGCGGCAAGCTTCTTCGCCAGCGGCGGCGCGGGGTTGCCTTCTTTGTCCAGCGCCACAGACACCGGCAGCACCTTCTCGCGGATGGACTTGTCGGGCGAGGTGGCGCGCACGCCGCCGATGGTGACGGCGAGGCGGCGCGGCGAGGCATAGGCTGTCGCGGCGGCGTCGGCTTCCAGGAAGTCGCGCGACTTCAGGCCATTGAGAATGCCGGCGGCAAAGGCGTCGCCCAGCCTGGCGAGCGCCTTCGGCGGCAATTCTTCGGTAAGCAGTTCAACGAGAAGAGTTTGGGTCATGTTGTGGTGACGGCCTTGTCAGGTCGGCCGTGTCGATTGCGTTGGTCCGGTCGGCCGCCCGGGGGAGGGGCGGCGTGCGGGTCGGTTCGGATGAAGCGGATCGGGCAGGTCAGGCGGCGCTGCGCGCGGCATCCACCGAGCCGCCGCACATCGGGAAGCCCAGCTTCTCGCGCGACTCGTAGTAGGCCTGCGCGACCGCGCGCGACAGGTTGCGGATGCGGCCGATGTAGGCGGCGCGCTCGGTGACGGAGATCGCGCCGCGGGCATCGAGCAGGTTGAAGGTATGCGCCGCCTTGAGGATCATCTCGTAGGCCGGCAGGGCCAGCGGCACTTCCATCAGGCGCTTGGCCTCGGCTTCGTAGTTGCCGAAGAGCGAGAACAGGAATTCGGTGTTCGAATGCTCGAAGTTGAAGGTCGATTGCTCGACTTCGTTCTGGTGGAACACGTCGCCGTAGGTCAGGCGCTTGGTGACGCCGTTTTCCTGCCATTCGGTCCATACCAGGTCGAAGACGTTTTCCACGCCCTGCAGGTACATCGCGAGGCGCTCGATGCCGTAGGTGATCTCGCCGAGCACCGGCTTGCAGTCGAGGCCGCCGACCTGCTGGAAATAGGTGAACTGGGTGACTTCCATGCCGTTGAGCCAGACTTCCCAGCCCAGGCCCCAGGCGCCGAGCGTCGGGTTTTCCCAGTCGTCCTCGACGAAGCGGACGTCGTTCTGCTTCAGGTCGAGGCCGAGGGCTTCGAGCGAGCCGAGGTAGAGGTCGAGGATGTTTTCCGGCGCCGGCTTGAGCACCACCTGGTATTGGTAGTAGTGCTGCATGCGGTTGGGGTTTTCGCCGTAGCGGCCATCCTTGGGGCGGCGCGAAGGCTGCACGTAGGCGGCGCGCCAGGGCTCCGGTCCGATCGCGCGCAGGAAGGTCGCGGTGTGCGAGGTGCCGGCGCCGACTTCCATGTCGTAGGGCTGCAGCAGAGCGCAGCCCTGCTTGTCCCAGTACTCTTGCAGGGTGAGGATGACTTGTTGAAATGTGAGCATCGTGGTGTTCTTGCTTTCGGGACCGGCCGGGCCGGTGCTTGATCAAGGGTGGCGCAATTCGCAAGGCCTTGCCGGCGATTGCGCGAAACCCCTGATTTTAGCGGCTTTTACTCCTTGGCGGCACGTCTGGAGACCAGACCGGAAGCAATCAGGAGCACCAAGGCAAGCACCACGGCGGGAAGGTTGCCAAAACGGCTGTAGGGCGTCAGGCCTTCCTGGCCTTGCACGCGCGCCTCGACCGCGCCGCGCACATAGGGACGCAGCATCGCCTGCACCTCGCCCTTCGGGCCGATCACGGCGGTCACGCCGGTATTGGTGGCGCGCAGCATCGGGCGGCCGGTTTCCAGCGATCGCATTTGCGAAATCTGCAAATGTTGAGGCAAGGCAATGGTGTCGCCGAACCAGGCGATGTTTGATACGTTGAGCAGCATCGTGGCCGGTACAGGCGAGGCCGACAGCTGGGCAGCAATTTCCTCGCCGAACAAATCTTCGTAGCAGATGTTGGGCAGCACGCGCTGGTCCTTCACGGCAAATGCCGGCTGCACGGCCGCGCCGGGCGTGAAGTCGCCCAGCGGAATATTCATCATGTTGACGAACCAGCGGAAACCGAAGGGGATGAATTCGCCGAAAGGCACGAGGTGGTGCTTGTCGAAGCGGTAGGAAGGCGTACCGGCATCACCCGGCGCAAGCCCGATCACGCTGTTGGCATAGCGTGACGGCCCGTCCGACACCGGAATGCCAAGGATGACGTGGCTGCCGGACCGGTTGGCGAACTCGCCGAACAGCGGCAGGTAGTCCGGCGGCAGCTGGCCGGACAGCAAGGGGATGGCGGTTTCCGGCGTGGCGATCAGGTCGGCGGGGCGCTCGGTGATCATGTCGTGGTACAGGCGCAGCGTGTTGCCGATCTGCTCCGGCGCGAACTTCATTTCCTGGGGCACGTTGCCTTGCAGCAGGCGCACCGTGATCGGCGCGCCGTGCGGCCTGGTCCAGTCGATGCGCCCGAGCAGCCCGCCGGCAACGATAAGCACCATGGCAAGCAGGGGAGCGGGCTTCCAGGCGCGCACGAGCACGAGCGAGGCAGCCGCCCAGGCCGCGATCATGCCGATGCCATACACGCCGGCCAGCGGCGCGAATCCGCCCAGCGGGCCATTGGCGTGGGCATAGCCCGAACTGATCCAGGGAAAGCCGGTCAGCACCCAGCCGCGCAGCCATTCCGCCAGCAGCCAGGCAGCGGGGAAGGCCAGCATCAGCATCGCCGCTTCACTGGCGCCGGTCCTGCGCCGCAGCCACGTCGCGCCGCCGAGCGCCAAACCGTAGAACAGCGAGAGGTACATCGCCAGCAAGACTACCGCGAGCCCGGCCATCCAGGCCGGCATGCCGCCATAGTCGTGCATGCTGACGTACAGCCAGTGGGTGCCGGCGGCCAGCCAGCCGAAGGCGTAGGCGAATCCGGTCCAGCCGGCGCGCCAGGGCGCGGCACGCGACGCCAGGTGGAAAGTGAGGGCCAGCGTCAGGATCTGCAGCGGCCACCAGCCGAAGGGCGCGAAGGAAAACACGTTGGCCAGGCCGGCGAGGAAGGCGAGCGCCGGCGCCCAGCGCGACAGCGGATGCGGACGGGTCGGTACGGGCAGGGCACTCAGGTGGGGATCGTCGGTCCGACGCATGCGCAGGCTCAGGTCTGGTATGGGAAGAGGCGGCTCGCGCCGCCCCGGCGGGATGGGAGGAAACCGGCCGACCGGCGCTGGCGTGCGGCCGGCCCGATGTCAGCTCGCGGTCCGGGAGGCGGTCTCGGCGGCCGGTTCGGGAAGTTTTTCCACCAGCAGCACGTGGACCTGGCGCGCGTCGGCGCGCAGGACCTCGAAGCGCACGTTGTCGATGTCGAACACGTCGCCGCGGCGCGGCACGCGGCCGAGGTGGTTGGCCACCAGGCCGCCGATGGTGTCGACGTCCTCGTCGGAAAAGCGGGTCTCGAGCTTCTCGTTGAACTGCTCGATCTCGGTCAGGGCCTTCACGCGCCAGCGGTGGCGGCGGATGCCGTCCTTCACCGGCAGGATGTTGTCTTCTTCCTCGTCGAAGTCGTATTCGTCCTCGATGTCGCCGACGATCTGTTCGAGCACGTCTTCGATGGTGATCAGCCCGGCCACGCCGCCGTATTCATCGACCACCACCGCCATGTGGTTGCGGTTGGCGCGGAAGTCGCGCAGCAGCACGTTGAGCTGCTTGGATTCGGGAATGAAGACGGCGGGGCGCAGCATGTCGCGCACGTCGAAGCTGTCTTCCGCGTAATACCGCAGCAGGTCCTTGGCAAGCAGGATGCCGACCACCTTGTCGCGGTTGCCTTCGATGGCCGGAAAGCGGGAGTGCGCGGTTTCCAGCACCAGCGGCAGCCATTCCTCGATCGGCTTGGTAAGGTCGACCACGTCCATCTGCGAGCGCGGCACCATGATGTCGCGCGCCGAGAGGTCGGATACCTGGAATACGCCTTCGATCATCGACAGCGCGTCGGCATCGATGAGGTTGCGTTCGTGGGCGTCCTGCAGGATTTCGAGAAGCTCGGTACGGTTCTCGGGTTCGGGGGAAATGAGCGCGCTCAGGCGTTCGAACAGCGAACGCTGCGGCTTGGTGTCAATGAACTTTTGGACACCACCAGGGTGATCTTGCATATGGCGGAAAGCCGTAGTTGGGTTGGATATAAGCATACAACAAGAATTCAGGGTTTCCCAGAAAAGGGGCGGCAGGGTTGTCGCAGATGCAATCCTGGCGGAAACGGCCGCCGCGGACCGCCCGGCAGTGCTTCATTGCCATGCGCCTTCAGCCGCGCTCCGCGTAGGGATTCGATTCGCCAAGGCCGGCGAGGATCTCGATTTCCAGCGCTTCCATTTCCGCCGCTTCCTCGTCGTCCTCGTGGTCGTAGCCTTGCGCGTGCAGCACGCCGTGCACCACCAGGTGGGCCGTGTGGGACTCGACGGTCTTCTTCTGCTCCGCCGCCTCGCGCTGCAGCACGTCGGTGCAGAGGATGATGTCGGCCTGCGTCACCTCGCTGTCCTCATTCTCGGTATAGGCGAAGGTCAGGACGTTGGTGGCGTAATCCTTGCCGCGGTAGTCGCGGTTGAGCGTGCGCCCTTCCTCCGCATCGACGAAGCGGATGGCCAGCTCGGCGGGCGCGAACAGGGCCGCCTGCACCCAGCCCCGCAGCTTGCTGCGGGGAATGACGTCTTTCAGGCGCGGGTCAGGATACTGGACGGACAGGCTAAGCTTGTTTTTTTGCGGCATTTTTCGGCAAGACGGTCTTGCTGGTGGCGGCTTCATAGGCATCGACGATGCGCGCCACGAGTGGATGGCGGACCACGTCGGCGCTGGTGAAGCGGGTGAAGGCGATGCCCCGCACGTTCTTGAGGATGTTGGTCGCGTCGATCAGGCCGCTCTTCTGCGAACGCTGCAGGTCGATCTGGGTGATGTCGCCGGTCACCACCGCCTTGCTGCCGAAGCCGATGCGGGTCAGGAACATCTTCATCTGTTCCGGCGTGGTGTTCTGCGCCTCGTCGAGGATGATGAAGGAGTGGTTCAGCGTGCGGCCGCGCATGTAGGCCAGCGGCGCGATCTCGATCACCTGCTTCTCGAACAATTTCTGCACGCGGTCGAAGCCGAGCAGGTCGTAGAGCGCGTCGTACAGCGGGCGCAGGTAGGGATCGACTTTCTGCGTCAGGTCGCCGGGCAGGAAGCCGAGGCGTTCGCCCGCTTCCACCGCCGGGCGGGTGAGAACGATGCGCTTGACGGCATCGCGCTCCAGCGCGTCCACCGCGCAGGCCACGGCGAGATAGGTCTTGCCGGTGCCGGCCGGGCCGATGCCGAAGGTCACGTCGTGCTCGAGGATGGACTTGATGTACTGGGTCTGGTGCGGCGTGCGGCCGCGCAGGTCGCTGCGCCGCGTCTTGAGCACCGGGCCGGCATCGTCGAGCGTGTCGTCGTCGACGAGGTCGTCGCCCTTCGCTTCCCTGGCGCCGTTGCCATTGCCATTGCCGTTACCCCTGGCCTTGCGCTGGTCTTCTTCCTGGGCTTGCTCCGCCCGCTGCTCGACGAGCGCGAGCTGCACGTCCTCGACGGAAATGCTGTTGTCGGCGACCTGGTAGAAATTGTCGAGGAGCTCGACGGCCTGTTCTGCGTTGGAGCCGCTCACGATGAACTTCTCGCCCCGACGGAAGATGGTCACGTCGAGCGCGGCGGCAATCTGGCGGAGGTTTTCGTCCATGGGCCCGCAGAGGTGCGCAAGCCGCCGGTTATCCAGCGGCTCGGGGACGAAGTGTTGTGGCTGGGCAGGAATTTTGGGTTTCAAGGTGAGTGAATGACCTCGATCAGATTCAATCTTTGATGACAAGTTCGCCACGCAGCGAATTGGGGAAGGACTTGACGATGTTGACGTCGATCATCTGTCCGATGAGGCGCGCCGGGTTGGGGCCGCCATTGAAGTTGACCACGCGGTTGCTCTCGGTGCGGCCTTGCAGCTCGCCTGGATCCTTCTTCGACGGGCCTTCCACCAGGATGCGCTGCGTCGTGCCGACCATGGCTTCGGCAAGGCGGCGGGCATTGGCCTCGACCACTGCCTGCAGGTGCTGCAGCCGCTTGAGCTTGACCTCATAGGGCGTATCGTCGTGCAGGTTCGCCGCCGGCGTGCCGGGACGCGGGCTGAATACGAAGCTGAAGCTGTGGTCGAAGCCGATGTCGTCGATCAGCTTCATCAGGGCCTCGAAGTCGGCGTCGGTTTCTCCGGGGAAGCCCACGATGAAATCGCTCGCCACCGGGATGTTCGGCCGGACTTCGCGCAGGCGGCGGATCACCGACTTGTATTCGAGCGCGGTATAGCCGCGCTTCATCGCCGAGAGGATGCGGTCCGAGCCGTGCTGCGCCGGAAGGTAGAGGTGGTTAACCAGCTTGGGCACCTTGGCGTAGGTGTCGATCAGGCGCTGGGTGAATTCCTTGGGGTGGCTGGTGACGAAGCGGATGCGCTCGATCTGCGGGAATTCGGCGATGTACTCGACCAGCAGGGCGAAGTCGGCGATCTCGCCATCGGCCATCGCGCCGCGGTAGGCGTTCACGTTCTGGCCGAGCAGGGTGATTTCCTTCACGCCCTGTTCCGCGAGGGCCGCGACCTCGGTCAGCACGTCCTCGAAGCGGCGCGACACTTCTTCGCCGCGGGTATAGGGCACCACGCAATAGCTGCAGTACTTGGAACAGCCTTCCATGATGGAGACGAAGGCGGTCGGGCCTTCCACCTTGGCCGGCGGCAGGTGGTCGAACTTCTCGATCTCCGGGAAGCTGATGTCTACCTGGGCGCGGCCGCTTTCGCGGCGCTTGCTGATCAGGTCGGGCAGGCGATGCAGGGTCTGCGGGCCGAACACCACGTCGACATAGGGCGCGCGCTTGATGATGGCGTCGCCTTCCTGCGACGCGACGCAGCCGCCCACGCCGATCACGAGGCCGGGCTTGCTCTGCTTGAGTTCGCGGAAGCGGCCGAGGTCGGAGAACACCTTTTCCTGCGCCTTCTCGCGCACCGAGCAGGTGTTGAGCAGGATGACGTCGGCATCTTCCGGCGTCTCGGTCTTGACCAGGCCCTCGGAGACGTTGAGGACGTCGGCCATCTTGTCCGAGTCGTACTCGTTCATCTGGCAGCCGAAGGTCTTGATGAAGACTTTCTTCGGCGCGTCGTTGTTGGACGTAGTCATTGGCGTAGCTGGGAATTGGTTTGTTTCTGCAGCGACTCGCGCGCCTCGTCGGCGCTCAGGATCCATACCCGGTCGATGTCGCCGTTCATGTCTTCGGTGTAGTTGACCGTGAAGTCGCTGCCGCGCAGGGCGGCGGGCATTTCGATGAAGTTGTCGGCATTCCAGATGCGGGCCGCCGGCGCGAGATGGCGGGTCTGGCCGTCGATGACGATCTGGGGGAAATTGGCCGGCGTCATGGTGCCGCGCTTGGTCTGTTGCGGAAAAGGCCGGTCCGCCGCAACGCTCGTTGCCGCAACCAGGAAAGCAAGGATGGCGAGAATGGGGCGTAGCCGCATCGTGATATCCGCAGGGAAGTGGCCGTCGGTCGGAACGGCTGCGCGTTTCAGGGATTGCCGCGCAAGGCCGGCGACTGGCGCGGGCCGTTGCAACGCAAGCGTGATGTTATTGTGGATTTTGCGGGATTATAGCACCGGGGGACGGGGCCTCCTCGGCCTTGAGCACCACCCGTTGGGTGATGTTCTTCTGGGCGATGGTTTCCGTGAGGAAGGATGTCGCCCGCACCAGCAGGTCCCTTGCCACCTCTTCCAGGGGCGAGCCGCTGATGCTGGCATGGCTGCCGCCCAGTCCGATGCCTGCCCAGGCCGCCCCCGACAAGCCGAATCCCGTCTTCTCGTTGTTGGCCTGGAAGGTCTTGGAGGCGATGACCTTCGCCTTGCGGATGTCGACCACCCGGATGTCGATGTTCATGTGCACCTTGCTCTTCTTGTAATTGACCGAGCCAGCCAGCATGCGGATGGGCGCCGGCAGGAAGGCGATCGCGCCCAGGCCGGTGGAGCTCTGCTCGAATCCGAGCGAGGTGATGGAGCCGGTCACCATGTAGTCGGCGGCCTCGGCCTCGACCTTCTTGCCGATCAGCGCCATTTCCTTGTTGAGTTCTTCCAGCGCGGCCCGCTCCTGCACGTCGAAGCAGCCGGTCTGGGTGAGGGCGGTGGCCAGCATGTCGGTCATGCCGGTGCCGACGCCGGTGTACTTCGGCTGCGCCACCGTGCCGCCGGCGCCGCTGAGGTAATCCCACCAGCGGTACTGCCGCGGGTCCTGCTGGCCTGCGTTCGACGAGCAGTCGGCGGACTTGCACTTGAATTCGGTGAACATGACCTTGGCGGCGGGCGACTTGCAGGTCGGCACCGAGATCTCGCGTTCGACGACCTCGCTGGTGTTCGCGAGACAGAAAGGAGTGGCGAGCAGCAGGACAATGCTGGCGGAATGAGGTTTCATGACGGCCTTTCTTTGGAAAAGCCGTTAGTAGCGGATTGCCCGGATTTGCATCACCCGGCCACGGCATGCCTGCTACAGAAGATGGCCCGCCCAGGCAGGCGCTGCCTTGCACATGATGTGGAGATTCTCGTTGAAGCTGCCGAAGTTGTAGCCGTACTCCACCGCCAGGACCGCCAAGGCCTTGCGGGAGAACAGGCTGATATGCCCGTTGCGCGGCGAGGCATACCACCAGCCCGGGCGCTGGCCCGGATGCACTTGGCCGTCCGACAGCAAGGTGGAAAACAGCAGCATCCCGCCGTCCTCCAACAGCGAGCCGAGCGTGCCGATCAGCTGCCTGGCGTCGGGAACATGCTCGAACACCTCGAACGCGGTGATGAAGTCGAATTTCCCCAGTTGGGCTGGCTGCGTGTCCTTGTGGACGAAGGGGTCATAGGAGCGGGAGGTCCAACCGGCTTCCCTGAGCAGGTCGGACATGATGCCGCTGCCGCCGCCGTAGTCGAGATGCCTGACGGTCGACGGAAGATTGGGGAACATGCCGCGCAGCATGTGCGCGCTTCCCTTCGGCCGCAGCGAAACGTAGTCGGGATCGACCTTCACGTAGTCGGCGTTGTAGATCAGGGCCTCGAACTTTTCCAGCGGCCAGGCGCACATCTCGGGTGCGAAGCAATAGCCGCATTCGCCGCAGAGCGCATAGTGCACCAGCGTGCCCGACGGCGGCAGGAACATGCCGCGCGATTCCTCGCAGGATTTGTTCAGGTCCACGGGCGGGAGCATGGAGCAGGCGGCGCGGCAGATGGGGCAGGAAGTCGGGCTTGTGGTCATGGTCGGACTGGGCAAAGCGGTGGCAGGAATGCGGAGGTCCGCGAAAAAATCTCTTGAAGTAAATTATCGCCGAAAAATTTTCCGGCGGGCCGAAAAATAGCGCTTTGCCATCGGGAGGAATGAGAAAAATGCGCGCCCGTATTTTTGGCCGGGTGATGTGGGGAAAAGCGGAAGGACAAATGAAAACGCCGTCGTTCTTGAAAAGAATGACGGCGTTGAATCTTGGTGGTGATAGGTGGACTTGAACCACCGACCCCAGCATTATGAGTGCTGTGCTCTAACCAACTGAGCTATATCACCAAAAGAGCCCTCGATTATGGCCGGGCCAGTTATGGCTGTCAAGATGTTTTCGGCGCGAAAGCCTGGGCCGGCAGGCCTTCCCTTGCGAGGCGAAAGACATGTCCGGGCGCGTCGGGCGACAGGCAATCGATGACGTGCCGGTCCGGCATGCTGCGCAGCCAGGTCAGTTGGCGCTTTGCCAGCTGGCGGGTGGCGGCGATGCCTTTCTCGCGCAAGGCCGCGAGATCGAACGCGCCGTCGAGGTATTCCCATGCCTGGCGGTAACCCACGCAGCGCATGGACGGCATGCCAAGGTCGAGGTCGCCGCGCGCGCGGAGGCGGCGTACTTCGTCGAGCAAAGCGCCGCCGGCCAGCATCGCGTCGAAGCGGTCGGCGATGCGCGCGTGCAGCACCGCGCGATTGGACGGCTCGAGGGAGAGGAAGAGCACATCGAAGGGCAGTTCCGGCTTGTGCGCCTTCGCGATGAGTTGCGACATCGGCGTGCCGGTCAGCTCATGGATTTCGAGGGCGCGCTGGATGCGCTGGCTGTCGTTGGGCTTGAGGCGGGCGGCGGTGTCCGGGTCGATGCCGGCCAGGCGCGCATGCAGGCCGGGAACGCCGATGCGGGCGGCTTCGTCGTCGAGCCGCGCCCGCACCTCGGGGTCGGCCTCCGGCAAGGCATCGAGGCCGTCGCGCAGGACCTTGAAATACAGCATGGTGCCGCCGACCAGCAGCGGCAGGCGGCCCCGGGCGGCGATCTCGCCGACGAGGCGGATGGCGTCCTGGCGAAACTGCATCGCGGAGTAGGCTTCGGCCGGATCGAGGATGTCTATCAGGTGGTGCGGCACGGCGGCAAGTTCTTCGCTGCTGGGCTTGGCGGTACCGACGTCCATGCCGCGGTAGACCAGGGCGGAATCGACTGACACGATTTCCGAAGGAATCCGGCTGGCCACGGACAGCGCCGCCGCCGTCTTGCCAGATGCGGTGGGACCCATGATGGCAACCGCGAAGGGCTTGCCGCTGGAAGACATGATCATGCCGCCGGCTCCGTGCCGGGGATCAGGCGCACCGCCAGGAAGATCAGCATGCCCAGGGTGCAGGAAATCAGCGCCAGCGGATAGAGCGTGCCATTGTGGGTGGCGCCGACCACCGTGCCCACCAGGAAGGCGATCGCCATGTAGAGCGCGCCCATCACGCCGGCGGCGGTGCCGGCCTGCTGCGGGAAGGGCGTCACCGCGCCGGACTGCGCCACCGGGAAATTGATGCCGTGCGCGCCCATGGTCAGGAACATCGCCGCCAGCACCAGCGCCCAGTGCGCGACCCCAGCCGCCGCCAGCGCCAGGAACAGGGCGCCGGTCGCGAGGGCGAGGCCGCTGCCCAGCTTGAAGGCGCGGCGCATGCCGATGCGCGGCAGCAGGCGGCGGCAGAGCAGCGTCCCGCCCATGTAGCCGGATACGCCGAACGAAAAGCAGTAGCCGAAGATTTCCGTCGGCACCTGCAGCACCTTGATCAGCACCACCGACGATCCGGAAATGAATGAAAAGATGGCGCCGTACGACAGCGCGCCCGGCAAGGCATGGGCCCAGAAGTCGCGCGACCCCAGCACGAGGCGGTAGTTTGCCATCAAGCCGGAGATTTCCGTCGCCCGCCGGTCGCGATGCAGGTTGGTTTCGGGCAGCCACATCACGGTGACGGCCAGGGCCAGGGCGGACACCATGCCGAGCGCGACGAAGGCGGCGCGCCAGCCGGCGTTCACCTGGAGGTAGGAACCGACGATCGGCCCGATGAGCGGCGCCAGAGATAGCCAGGAACTTGCGCGCGCCACCACCCGCGCGCCATGCGCCGGCGCCCAGGCATCGCGCACGATGGCCCGCGCCATGATCACCGCCGCGCAGCAGCCGAGCGCCTGCAGGAAGCGCGCGGCAATGAGCATCCTGATGGAAGGCGAGAGCGCGCAGAGGGCGCTGGCAAAGACGTAAAGCACCAGGCCGGCGATCACCACCGGCCGCCGGCCGAACCGGTCGGACAGCGGGCCGATGACCAGTTGCGCCCCGCCGAATCCGGCGACGAACAGCGACAGCGTAAGCTGCACCGTCGAGGCGGGAACGCCGAAGCCGCTGGCCAGGCCGGGCAGGGAGGCAAGGTAGAGGTCGGTCGACAGCGGCTGCAGCATCAGGTAGCCGATGACCAGCGCCAGCAGCGGCGCGTGCGCGAAATGGGCGTGCGGCCGCACGTCGGCCGCCATGGAATGGCTCATGTCACTGCCCGCGCAGGAAGAGTTTGTCGAGATCGCCCAGGGCGAGCTGGATCCAGGTCGGCCGGCCATGGTTGCACTGGTCGGCGCGCTCGGTCGCTTCCATCTGGCGCAGCAAGGCATTCATTTCCGGCATGGTGAGGCTGCGGTTGGCGCGCACCGCCGTGTGGCAGGCCAGCGTGCCGAGCAATGCGTTGCGGCTTTCCACCAGCACCCGCGAGCCGCCGAATTCGCGGATGTCGCGCAGCACGTCGCGCGCCAGCGACTGCGCATCGGCATTGCGCAGCAGCGCCGGCACCGAGCGCACCGCCAGCGTGGTCGGCGACAGGGCGGTGATGTCGAAACCCAGCGACTGCAGGATGTCGCGGCTTTCCTCCACGGTGCCCACCTCGACCGCGTCGGCATGGAAGGTGACCGGGATCAGCAGCGGCTGCACCTGGATCGCGTTTTCGTCGAGCGCGTTCTTGAGCTGTTCGTAGAGGATGCGCTCGTGCGCGGCATGCATGTCCACCAGCACGAGGCCCTTGCGGTTCTGCGACAGGATGTAGATGCCATGCAACTGGGCGAGGGCGAAGCCAAGGGGAAATTCGTCGTCGGACGCCGCCGGCGTCGCCGGTGCGGCAGTCGCGGGCCCGCTGCCCGGCATGGCGCCGGAGAATGTTGCGCCCGGTCCCGTCGCAGCGCCGCTGTCGCGTGCCTCGAACACCGAGGCCGAGCTGCCGGACGCGCCGGCGAACAGCGCGCCGTAGTCGCCGATGCGTTGCGTGACGCCGCCGCCGGCGTTGCCGAAGCCGCTTGACGCCGGGCCGAACTGCGCGCCGAAGCTGGCCTGCTTTTGTTCCCGTACCCAAGGCAACACGCCAGCGCCCGCCCCGGCCATCACCGGCGCGGGCGCATCGCCGTGCGCGGTTGCCGAGGTCTGGGCCAGCGCCCGGCTGACCGCGTGGAACACGAATTGATGCACCGCACGGCTGTCGCGGAAGCGCACCTCGATCTTGGAAGGATGCACGTTCACGTCCACCAGCGCCGGATCGAGGTCGAGCGACAGCACGTAGGACGGATAGCGGTCGCCGTGCAGCACGTCCTGGTAGGCGCTGCGCACCGCGTGGGTCAGCAGCTTGTCGCGCACGAAGCGACCGTTGACGTAAAAGTACTGGCCGTCGGCCCGCGCTTTGGCGGCGGTCGGCAGGCCGACGAAGCCGTGCAGGCGCAGCACGCCGGACGCCTCGTCCAGCGGCAGGCGGGCATTGGCGAACTCGCCGCCGAGAACCTGGGCGCAGCGCTTGTCGATCTCGCCGGTGTTCCAGTGATCGACCGTCTTGCCGTTGTGCGTCAGGGAAAAGGTCACGTCCGGACGCGACAGGGCGATGCGGCGAACCACCTCGGCGCAATGGCCGAATTCGGTCTGCTCGGATTTCAGGAACTTGCGGCGTGCCGGCGTGTTGAAATACAGGTCGCGCACGTCGACCGTGGTGCCGGGCGCGCCCGAGGACGGCGTAACCTGGCCGCGCTTGTCGCCGCTGATCTCCCAGGCATGCGGTTCCTGCGCGGTGCGAGAGGCCAGGGTGACGTAGGCGACCGATGCGATCGACGCCAGCGCTTCGCCGCGGAAACCCAAGGTCAGGACGTTTTCCAGGTCGGCCAGCGAGGCGATCTTGGACGTGGCGTGGCGCTCAAGGGCGAGCGGCATCTGGTCGGGCGGAATGCCCCGGCCATTGTCGGTGATGGCGATGCGCTTGACCCCGCCTTCCTCCAGTCGGACGGTGACCTGGGTGGCGCCGGCGTCGAGCGCGTTCTCCAGTAATTCCTTGACCACGGCGGATGGCCGGTCGACCACCTCGCCGGCGGCGATCTGGGATATCAGCTGGTCGGGCAGGGCCTGGATGGGGCGCGGGGACGACAGGGAGGGAGAGGGCGCGTTCATCCCGAAATTATAGCCTTCATGGCATGCGCCGGCCTCGCCGGGAAGGCCGGGTTTCTTCCTGGAATTTGCGCCATTTCGCTTCCCCGCGGCAGGCTCTGGTGTATGATGCGGCCGCACTGTGACGGGAGTCAGAATGGAATTCATGCAGTTCTTCGACATGATCTTGCATGTCGATAAATACTTGGGACAGGTGATCTCGCAATACGGCACCATGGTGTACATCGTGCTGTTCGCGATCGTCTTCTGCGAAACCGGCCTGGTGGTGCTGCCTTTCCTGCCCGGCGATACCCTGCTGTTCATCGGTGGCGCCTTCTGCGCGACCGGCGCGATGAACGAATGGCTGCTGGTCGCCCTGCTCATCTTCGCCGCCGTGTCCGGCAATACCGTCAACTACCTGATCGGCCGGGCGCTGGGTCACCGCGTTTTCACCCACGATTACCGCTGGCTCGACAAGGCCGCGCTGCAAAAGACGCATGCCTTCTATGAAAACCACGGCGGCAAGACCATCATCCTTGCGCGCTTCGTTCCCATCGTGCGTACCTTTGCGCCTTTCGTTGCCGGCGTGTCGGACATGACCTGGGCGAAGTTCCAGCTTTTCAACGTGGTCGGCGCGGTGCTGTGGGTTGCCGGCCTGGTGGCGGCGGGCTACTTCTTCGGCAATATCCCGATGATCCGGGATCATCTCAACACCATCGTGCTGCTGGGCGTGGGGGCGGCGGTGATTCCGCTTGCGCTGGGCGGGTTGTGGAAGGTGGGGAGGAAGGTGCTGGGGGTGGGGTCGGGGTCTTGAGTGGCCTCTGTTACGCCTGACCTTCTCCGTCGTCCCTGCAACGCTCAGTCATCCGGGTCACCCCCTGTCATCCCCGCGCAGGCGGGGATCCCATTTCTACGTCAATGGCGTGTGTCTCTCCGGTGACCCGGGTGCGTCTCCCACTCCGTTGGGACTTGCCGGGGCTGGTCCCGGCGGCCCAGGTACTTTCTTTATCAGCAGACCCTAGGCGGGCCCTACGAAAGTACCCAAAGAAAGCTGCTTCCACCCCCATGTGGGAGTTACTTCGGGTGACCTTGTTCGATTGTTTGAGGGGATGCCGTTCGCCACGGTAGTTATCACCTGAGAACGATTTGGTGGCTCGGCCTCCTGCCGCACCGGCATGGCCCGAGTCTGTCCCGACCAAGGGGAGCACTAGGCTCTACTCCTGTCATTCCCGCTCGCCTTCGGCTTCGGTCCTGCCACGGCCAACCTGGGAGCAGCCGACGTGGCCGTCGCCCGGGACTGCATCATTTCCGGCGACAACCTGAACGCCGCCACCGCCTGCGACAGGGTCTGCGCCTGGTCCTGCATGCTCTGCGCGGCCGCGGCGGCCTGTTCCACCAGCGCGGCGTTCTGCTGCGTCATCTCGTCCATCTGCGTGATTGCCATGTTCACCTGCTCGATGCCCGCGCTCTGCTCGGTGCTGGCGGCGGTGATCTCGCCCATGATGTCGGCCACGTGCTTGACCGAGGCCACGATGTCGTCCATCGTCTTGCCGGCTTCGTTGACCAGCTTGCCGCCGGCATCCACCTTCTCCACCGAGTCCGAGATCAGCGCCTTGATTTCCTTGGCCGCGCTGGCGCTGCGCTGCGCGAGATTGCGCACTTCGGCGGCCACCACCGCGAAGCCGCGGCCCTGTTCGCCGGCGCGGGCGGCTTCCACCGCCGCGTTCAGCGCGAGGATGTTGGTCTGGAAGGCGATGCCGTCGATGACGGTGATGATGTCGACGATCTTGCGCGAGCTGTCCTTGATCGCGCCCATCGTGCCCACCACTTCGCTGACCACCGCGCCGCCCTTGACGGCATGCTCGGAGGCGGAAACGACGAGCTGGTTGGCCTGCCGGGCATTCTCGGCGTTTTGCTTCACCGTCGAGGTGAGCTCTTCCATCGAGGACGCGGTTTCTTCGAGCGAACTCGCTTGCGATTCCGTGCGCGACGAGAGGTCGGCGTTGCCGTTGGCGATTTCGCGCGAGGCAGTGCCGATGGTGTCTGTGCCGACGCGCACGTGCGCCACCGTGCGGGCGAGGCTGTCGTTCATGTCGTGCAGGGCTTGCAGCAATTGCCCGGTTTCATCGCGCGCGGAAGCCGTGATGCGCGAACTCAGGTCGCCATCGGCGACGCGCCGGGCCAGGCCGACGGCGTCGTTCAGGGGCGCCACGATGCTGCGCGTGATCAGGGCGACGCCCACGCCGGTGAGCAGGCAGGCGACGACGGTCAGGAAGATCGTCATGTTGCGCATGCTGGCGCTGTCTTCGGCCGCCTGCTCATCCGCCTGCCTGACGCCGTCCGCCTGTAACTTGATCATTTCCTTCATCGCGGTCATCAGCTTGAGCTGGTCGTCGCGCACGGTGGACAGCAGGAAGATCACCGCCTCGTCGCGTTTGCCGTCGGCGGCCATCTTCAGGAACTGCATCTGCGAGGCGCGGAAACGTTCCCGGGCGTCGAGTACCAGCTTGAGCTGGGACGTCTCCTGCTCGCCTTGCACCGCCTTGCCCAGCTGGTCCAGCTTGGCGCCGATCTCCGAGCGCAGGGCTTCGAGGCGCGCCAGTTCCTTCTTGATGAATTCGGCGTCGCTGGACAGGATGGAGTTGCGCAGCGTGCGCGCCACCTCGTTGACGCGGTCGAGCGTCTCGTAAGCCAGCAGCACCTTCGGCACCTTGTCCGTCGCAAGCGCATGCGTGTGGCTGCTCAGGCGCTGCATGGTCATGATCGCCGCCACGGACAGCACGATCATCATCAGGATGGCAATGGCGTTGCCCAGGGCGAGACGGGTGCCGATTTTCAACTGGCGCAGGAACATGGAGACTCCGGGGCGAGGGTGAGCGAAGCCCTGTCCCGGCGCATGGACGGGTTGCGGGCAAGGAAGCGTGCAGGCCGCGGTCAGGCGGCGGTCAGGCGGCGGCCTGCGAGGCGGCGTCGACCAGTCCCATCTCGGAGCTCGACATCAGCATGTCGATGTCCACCAGGATCAGCATGCGCTCGTCGAGCGTGCCCAGGCCGATCAGGTAATCGGTATTGAGCGCGGTGCCCATTTCCGGCGCCGGCTTGATCTGGTCGGAGGAAAGCGTGATCACGTCCGACACGCTGTCGACCACCATGCCGACCACGCGGCCGTTGATGTTCAGGATGATGACCACGGTGAACTGGTCGTAGGTCGGTTCGCCGAGGCGGAAGCGGATGCGCATGTCCACGATCGGCACGATGATGCCGCGCAGGTTGACCACGCCCTTGATGAAGTCCGGCGCGTTGGCGATGCGGGTGACGGTTTCGTAGCCGCGCAGTTCCTGCACCTTCAGGATCTGGATGCCGTATTCCTCGCGGCCCAGGGTGAAGGCGAGATATTCATGGGTGGTGGAATCCTTGGTGCCCAGGCTAAGGTCGGCGCTGGAGGCGGAAGCTTGCATCATCTCTCGTCCTTTCGGGATGGCGGCACTTCGCAGGGCGCGGCAGGCAGGCAGGATGAACCGCGCGGTCCGGCATGGAGGGTATTTATTTCCACGTCGCAACTACAGATTAGCAGACTGTCAGGCCGAATGCGACAGAAAACACGAGCCGAATTGGCGCGTCCCCGACCGGCCCGGCAGCCGCGGGGGACACGGCTGCCCTGATATCGGGAATCAGGTCATGCGGTTCTTCGACAGCGGCGGATTCCTGGAAAAATACTTGCGGATGCCCTTGAGGACGGCGTCGGCCATCTGGTCCTGGTAGGCGTCGTCGCTGAGCTTGGCCTCTTCCTCCGGGTTGGAGATGAAGGCGGTCTCGATCAGGATGCTGGGAATGTCGGGCGCCTTGAGCACGGCGAACCCGGCCTGTTCCACCGCGCCCTTGTGCAGGCGGTTGATGCCGCCGATCTCGCCCAGCACCGCCTTGGCCAGCTTCAGGCTGTCATTGATCTGGGCGGTGGTCGAGAGGTCGAGCAGCACGCTGGCGAGCTGCCGGTCGTGCGTCTTGATGTTGACGCCGCCGATCAGGTCGGCAGCGTTCTCCTTGTTGGCAAGCCAGCGCGCGGCTGTCGAGGACGCGCCTTTTTCGGACAGCACGAACACCGACGAGCCGCGGGCGGTGGTTTCCACGAAGGCATCCGCATGGATGGAGACGAACAGGTCGGCCTGCACCTTGCGCGCCTTCTGCACGCGCACGTGCAGCGGCACGAAGTAATCGGCGTCGCGCGTCAGCAGCACCCGCATGTTGGGCTGCTGTTCGATCCTGGCCTTCAGGCGCTTGGCGATCGCCAGCACCACGTCCTTCTCGCGGCTGCCGCCGCGTCCCACGGCGCCCGGGTCCTCGCCGCCATGGCCCGGGTCGAGCGCGATGGTGATCATGCGGTTGACGACCTGCTTCTCCTCGAGGCCGGGCGTGTCGGTCTTCGCCGGCTGCACCGGCTGCCCGGGCTGGTGGGACGGTGGCAACGACGAGGTTGATGGCGCCGACGGCGTTTCCAGCGGCGAGGGTTGCGGCGGCCGGGTCTCGAGACGCAGTTCCGGCTTGGCCTCCGCCAGCGGCGGGACGTCGCCGGCCTTGTCGCGCGACCATTCACCCTTCTGGATCAGGGCCGCGATCGGATCGGGCGGATTCACCGGGTAAAGATCGAAGATCAGGCGGTGGCGGTAGTCGCCGACCGGGGGCAGGGTGAACAACTGGGGATTGACCTCTTCCTTGAGGTCGAACACCAGGCGCACCACGTTCGGCCGGTTCTGGCCGACGCGCACCTGGCGGATGTAGGGGTCGTTGGACTGGATCTTGGCAACGAGCTGCTTGAGAGTAGGATTGAGCTCGATGCCTTCGATGTCCACCACCAGGCGTTCCGGATCCTTGACGATGAAATGGCTGGTCTTGAGGTTGGAATCGTTTTCCAGCGTGACCCGGGTGTAGTCGTCCGCCGGCCAGACGCGGACGGCGAGGATCTGCGCCGCCCGCGCCGGCAGGGCCGACATGACGGACAGCAGCAGGGTGCCGCCGGCCTTGAGGACGGTGCGGCGGGAACGGGATTTTACGGGGTGGGCGGAGTGAGCGCCGCAGTCAGTCGGTTCAAGCATTGCATGCCTTGGTCGGAAAGCGCCTGCAATTCTATCTCACGCCCTTGTCCGGCAATGCTTAGAAGAATCATGATGTCGGGGGATGGCAACACCGGCCCCGCTTTTTCCGGCCACTCGACGATGCAGATGGTGTCGTTGCCGAAGTATTCACGGAAGCCGGCATCGAGGAATTCCTCCGGACTGGCGAGGCGATACAGGTCGAAGTGAACAACGTCGACCCGTTGATTCCCGATGACAACGGAATACGGTTCGGCAAGAGTATAGGTGGGGCTCCTGACCGGGCCGCGGTGGCCGGCAGCCTGCAGCATGGCGCGGGTGAGCGCGGTCTTGCCCGCGCCGAGGTTGCCGCGCAGCTGGATGTGCAGGCCCGGCGCGAGGGCGCGCGCGAACGCGGCGCCGAACGCGACGGTGTCGGCTTCCGCCGGCAAGTGGAACTGCAGATGAGGGGCCTGCAAATGAGTCTGGTTGGGCTGCATCTCTTAAAATGGCGGTTTTGACGACGCGCTGCTTGGAATGATGCTCGATGATGAAAAACTGGCCACGCTGGCCCTCGCCATCAAGGCCTGGGGCCGGGAGCTTGGCTTCGCCGGCATCGGCATCGCCGGCATCGACCTGTCGGATGCCGAGCCCGGGCTGCAAGCCTGGCTGGATGCCGGCCATCATGGCGAGATGGATTATATGGCAGCTCACGGCCTCAAGCGCGCCCGCCCGGCAGAGCTGGTGCCCGGCACCATGCGGGTGATCACTGCCAGGATGAATTACCTGCCCCGGGACGCCGGCCCCGACTGGCGCGAACGGGAACGGGACCGCGCCGCCGCCCCCGGCGAAGCGGTGATCTCGATCTATGCCCGCGGGCGCGATTACCACAAGGTGCTCCGCACCCGGCTGCAGCGCCTGGCCGACCGCATCCGCGCCGAGATCGGCGAGTTCGGCTACCGCGCCTTCACCGATTCCGCGCCGGTGATGGAAGCCGAACTGGCGGAGCGTTCCGGCATCGGCTGGCGCGGCAAGCATACCTTGCTGCTCCACCGCGAGGCCGGCTCCCTGTTCTTCCTCGGCGAGATCCTGACCGACCTGCCGCTTCCGGTGGACCCGCCCGCGACGCGCCATTGCGGCCAGTGCACCGCCTGCATCGATGTCTGCCCGACCCAGGCCATCCTCGGCCCGTACCGGCTCGACGCCCGGCGCTGCATTTCCTACCTCACGATCGAACTCAAGGGCAGCATCCCGCCGGAGTTCCGGCCGATGATCGGCAACCGGGTCTACGGCTGCGACGACTGCCAGCTCGCCTGCCCCTGGAACAAGTTCGCCCAGGCCGCCGGCGTGGACGACTTCGCGGTGCGCAACGGCCTCGACCAGGCGTCGATGACAACCTTGTTCCAGTGGGACGAAGACGAATTCAACCGCCGGCTGGAAGGAAGCCCGATCCGGCGCATCGGCCATGAGCGCTGGCTGCGCAATCTCGCGGTCGGGCTCGGCAATGCCTTGCGCCAGGCCGGCGAACCGGCGCTGGCCGACGCCATCCGGACGGCGCTGCAGGCGCGCGCCGGGCATCCATCAGCGCTGGTGCGCGAGCACGTGCAATGGGCGCTGGAGCAGGAAGGACAAGGCGCGCCAGCCGGCGCCTGAATCCATTAGCCTCGATTAATTCTTGTCCCGCCGCGCCGGGTCAATTGGCAACATCGCTGCAATTCGTAACCCGTTGAGCGATCTGCCATGAAGTCGATCAGATACCTTTCCCTCGTCAAAACCGCGATCACCGCCATCGGGCTTGCCTGCACGGCCATCGTTGCCGGCGCGGCCGATGACTCCCTCAAGCCGACCAGGGAAGACCGGAAATGGCTGATGCCCAGGACGCCGCCCGCGCCGGCCGACAACCAGCCCAACGCCGCCCGCGTCGCGCTCGGCAAGGCCCTGTTCTTCGATACGCGCCTTTCCGCCGACGGCAACATGGCGTGCGCGAGCTGCCACAACCCCATGTACGGCTGGTCCGACGGGCTGGGCACCGCGCGCGGCAACAAGAGCAAGGTGCTGGGCCGGGCCTCGCCGACCATCGTCAACGCCGCCTACAACAGCATCCAGATGTGGGACGGCCGCAAGGCATCGCTGGAAGACCAGGCCATGGGACCGATGGAATCGGCCGACGAAATGGCGGCCGACATCGAAGCCATGTTCAAGTGGCTCAACGGCGAGCCTGCCTACAAGGCGATGTTTGCCAAGGCCTACCCCCGGGAAGCCATCGACGCCAAGACCCTGTCCAAGGCGATCGCGTCCTTCGAGCGCACGGTGGTGTCGACTACCTCGCCCTTCGACCGCTGGGTCGCCGGCGACGCGCGGGCCATGACAAAGCAGCAGGTGCTCGGCTTCCGCCTGTTCAGCGATCCGGCCAAGGGCAACTGCGCTTCCTGCCACCAGGCGCCCAACTTCACTGACAACGGCTTCCACAACATCGGCCTGGCTTCCTACGGCGACGGCCACGGCGACGCCGGACGCTTCGCCATCAAGCCGCTGCCTTCCATGCGCGGCGCCTTCAAGACCCCGACGCTGCGCGACGTGGCGCTGACCGGTCCGTATTTCCACGATGGTTCGGCAAAGACGCTTGCCGACGTCATGGAGCATTACCGGCGCGGCGGCCACAACAAGCTCGACCTGTCGCCCAACGTCCGCCCGCTGGCGCTGAGCGACGATGAATCCGCGGCAATCGTCGCCTTCATGGAAGCGCTCACCAGCAAGCCGAAGGCGGTGACGCTGCCGCGGCTGCCAGCCTATTGACCGTTCACCCGCTCCGAATCGAGGATCACCATGAAATCCATGCTCTTCGCCATGCTGTCCGCCGCGCTCCTGGTCTCGCTGGGCGCCCGCGCCGCGGACCTGGAAATCATCCAGAAGGACAAGAAGTTTTCCCAGAAATCGGCCTCGGTCAAGGTCGGCGACGTCATCAGCTTCAAGAACGAAGACCCTTACGTTCACAACATCTTCTCCCTGTCCGACACGAAGATGTTCGACCTGGGTTCCTATACCCAGGGCCAGGCAAAGAAGGTCAGCTTCGACAAGCCCGGGACGGTGGAAATCGAATGCGCCATCCACCCCGACATGAAGATGACGGTCGAGGTCAAGAAGTGAGGCGGATCGCCGGCCTGGCCCTGGCTGGCATGGTCGTCACGTACGGCTTCTGCGGCTGGCCGGCGCCGGCGCTGGCCAGCGAGGAGTCCTCCGCCGTCATGCCGAAGGACAGCCTGGAAACCTCGGTTCACCGGGGAGGCATCGTGTTCCAGCATTACTGCGCGCAGTGCCATGGCGTGAAGGGCGACGGCAAGGGCCGTATGGCGAGGCTCTACGATCCGCGTCCGGCCAACCTCATGGAAAGCGACAAGAACGACGACTACAAGCAACTGATCATCCGCCTGGGCGGCAAGGCGATAGGGCGCTCGGAATTCATGCCGCCCTGGGGCGCGGAACTGACCGACGAGCAGACAGCGGACGTGGTCGCCTATCTGCGGTCCATCCACGTCGATGCCCATTCCGCCCAATAGAACGAGCGCCCCACAGAACGAGGTTGCCATGCGATTTCCCCGACTCAGCATCCGCGCGAAACTGGCCATCGGCTTCGGCGCGATCGTGGTGCTCATTCTCGCCATGCTGGCCGCCGCGATATTCAATTTCTCGCGGTTCCAGCGCGCCAACGAATTGAACACGCTTTCCTACCGCACCATGGAAGAAACCCATGGCCTGCTTGAAAGCCTCAACGGCATACAGACCGGCGAGCGCGGTTTCGCGCTGACCGGCATGGAAGGCTACCTCGCTCCCGCCGAACGCGGCAAGTCGTCATTCGACCGGCGCATGGCGCGCGCCATGCAGCTGACCGCGGCCAACGCGGAACAGCAGGGTCGCCTGCAGCAGCTCGAACAGGCGGAAAAGCAATGGCTGAAGTTGGCCATCGAACCGGTGCTGAAGATGCGCAAGGGCGTCACCGCCGGCGCGATCCAGATGGATTCCCTGGTGCAGTTCGAACAGGGCGGGCGCGGCGAGGAACTGATGACCGACATGCGCAAGATGCTCGACGAAATCAATGCCGTGGAAGCCGCATCGCGCGAGACCCGTTCGCGGGAAGCCGATGTCCTGCAGGGCGCCACCGAGGTGATCCTCATCGGCGGCGGCGTGCTGGTGGCGGCGATGGCATCCATCATCGCCATGGTCCTGATCCGCAGCATCGTGAAGCCGCTGGCGCAGGCGGTTCGCGTTGCCGAAACCGTCGCCGCGGGCGACCTGTCCAGCCACATCGAGGTCGGCACCGGCGGCGAGACCGGCCAGCTCCTGTCCGCCCTGAAGAACATGCACGACGGCCTGGAAGACATCGTCGAGCGCGTGCGCACCGGCACCGACGCGATCTCCATCGCCGCCACGGAAATCGCCGATGGCAACAGCAATCTGTCGGCCCGCACCGAGACCCAGTCCACCTCGCTCGAAAAAACCTCGGCGGCCATCGGCGTCCTGACCGAGGCGGTGCACAAGAACGCCGACAATGCGCAGCAGGCCAATACCCTGGCGAGCTCCGCCTGCGGCCAGGCGCGAAACGCCGGCGACGTGGTGCGCAAGGTGGTCGACAACATGGCCTCGATCCGCGACAGTTCGCGCAAGATCACCGACATCATCGCCGTGATCGACGGCATCGCCTTCCAGACGAACATCCTGGCGCTCAACGCCGCCGTCGAGGCGGCCCGCGCCGGCGAGCAGGGACGCGGCTTTGCCGTGGTGGCCGCCGAAGTGCGCAACCTGTCGCAACGCTCGGTCACGGCGGCCAAGGAAATCAAGGCGCTGATCACCGATTCGGTCAGCAACGTCGATGCCGGCAGCGCCCTGGTCGACGAGGCGGGCAAGGTCATGGGCGAAGTCGTTTCCTCGGTCATGCATGTCGCCGGCATCATGGGCGACATCGCTTCCGCCAGCGAGGAACAGCGGTCCGGCATCGACAACGTGAGGCAGGCCATCGGCATGATGGATGGCATGACGCAGCAGAACGCGGCGCTGGTGGAAGAAGCCGCGGCCGCGGCGATGAGCATGCGCGAGCAGGCGGCAACGTTGAGCGCCGCGGTGCGGGCCTTTACCTTGTCCGGGGATGCCGGGGCGGAAGGCGGCGGGAGCAGGGAAGGCTTGGCACCGGGGGAAGCGCCCGCGCGCATCTTGCGCGGCATGCCGGAACCGGAGGCTGCCCGGCCGGCCGCCATGTTGCGCCTGGTCGGACGAGGCTAGGGCAAGTCTAAGCCAAGGCTAGGGCAAGGCGGTCAGCCCGCGAGCGCCATCCATATCGGCACGGTGACGATCGAAATCACCGTGCCGGCGGAAATCAGGAACGCGACATACGGGCCGTTTCCTCCCATCCGGGCCGCCAGCACGTAGGCGCTGGACGCGGTCGGCAGGGCGCAGAACGCGGCGACGATGCGCAGTTGCAGCATCGGCAGGCCGGCCCAGCGCGCCAGCGCGAGGCCGATGGCGGGCACCAGCAACAGTTTCACCACCAGGAACCAGGCGGCAAGAGGCTTGGATTCCTGCAGGCCCGACAGGCGCAGGCCTGCGCCGACCGCGATCAGGCCGAGGGCGATCGATGCGCTGCCCATGCGCGACAGCGTCGCGCCGACTACTTCCGGCACATGCAATCCCGCGATGTTGAACGCCATGCCGCTCGCCGTTGCCACCAGCAGGGGATTCTTCATGAGTTCCTTGAGCAGGCCGCCGCTGCGGTGAACGAGCGCATGCACGGCGGCCGTGTTACAGAGGGGCACGGCGAAGCCGATGATCAGCGCCATCAGGCTGGTGCCCGCGTCGCCGGCCAGCCGCGAGGCGACCGCCAGGCCGATGTACGAATTG
This sequence comes from Noviherbaspirillum galbum, assembly GCF_010974945.1. Lineage (GTDB taxonomy): Bacteria > Pseudomonadota > Gammaproteobacteria > Burkholderiales > Burkholderiaceae_D > Noviherbaspirillum > Noviherbaspirillum galbum. The sequence continues at coordinate 36,819 of NZ_JAAIVB010000021.1, forward strand.
AACCGGAACGCGGTCTGGACGCCGGACTCGAACACCATCGGCCCCGCGCGAAGCAAGGGCTTGCCCAGCCATCCCAGCGCGATGCCGGCGACCGTGGCGCCGAGGGCGACCTCCAGCATCCGGCTGGTGCTGCCGAAATCAAGCGGCGTGCGGGCGGTGGAGTAGAACAGCAGCGCCGGGAACAGGAAGTAGTAGATCAGCTTTTCCAGGCCCGCCCAGAACGGCGTTCCCCAGTCGGTGAACCGCACCAGCAGGAAACCCAGCAGAATCAGGGCGAAGTCGGGAAGCAGGATGGTGGCGACGGTCATGGCGCTTACTTCAGCAGGCGAGCGAGTTCGACCGCGGTCTTCACGTTCATCTTGTCGAAGATGTGAGCGCGGTGGACCTCGACGGTGCGCATGCTGATGCCGAGCTCGTCGGCGATCACCTTGTTCATCTTGCCTGCCAGGATCAGGTCGAGCACTTCCCGCTCGCGGGTGGACAGCGTGGCGAGGCGGGATTCGACTTCCGCCATCGCGCCGGCATCGCGCGACGCCGCGAGGGCTTCCTCGACGCGGTCCATGAGCTTGTTGTCGTTGAAGGGTTTTTCGCAGAAGTCGAAGGCGCCGCGCTTGAGCGCATCGACCGCCATCGGCACGTCGCCGTGGCCGGTCAGGAAGATCACCGGCACGCGCCGCGTCAGGCCGCGGCCGGCAAGCGCATCGAACAGCGCGACACCGTTCATGTCAGGCATGCGCACGTCGAGCAGCAGGCAGTCGCCTTGCGGATCGAATTTTTCCAGGCCGTCGAGCATGGCCAGGAAGGCGCCGGCGCTGTCGTATCCTGCCGCCGTCATGCCCCTCGTCCGCGCCAGCCATGCCAGGGCATCCCGGATCACTTCTTCGTCATCGACTATGTGCAGCATCGCGTCTCCGTGGGACGGCGTCGCGCCGGCGGCCGTCCCGTTGTCATGTTTCCTGCAGCGATTATAGGCGATGCCGCCAAGGCAATCGTTACCTGGCCGCCGGCGCGGCGGCAGTGCCTGCCTCGCTGGTTCCGGCGCTGGCCTCTTCCGTGCCGGCACGCAGGGCGAATCGGAAGATCGTGCCGCCCCCCGGGTTCGGCGCGTGCACCAGCTTGCTGCCATGGAATTCGATGGCGGACCGGCAGATGTTCAGGCCCATGCCCATGCCTTCCGCCTTGGTGGAAAAGAAGGGAGAGAACAGCCGCTCGGCCACTTCCTCGGGAATGCCGTGGCCCTGGTCGGCAACCGAGACCAGCACGCCGGTCGAGCCGGGCTGCGGATCGGGTTCGGCGGCGATGCGCAGGACGCGGCGCGCGGGGTCGGTGTTCTGCATCGACTCGATGCCGTTGCGCGTGAGGTTCAGCAAGACCTGCTCCAGCATCACGCGGTCGGCGAGGACGGGCGGCAACCCGGGCGCGATCTGGACCTGGATGCTCACGAAATATTGGCGTGCCTGCAGTTCCACCAGGGGCAGGACGCTGCCGATGAGGTCCTGTACCTCGACCGCTTCGCGCCGCGGCTCGCGCCGCTTGACGAAGGTATGCACGCTGCGGATGATGTGGCCGGCCCGCTGGGCCTGGGTGGCGGCCCGTTCCAGCGCCGGCGTGAGCAGTTCCGCGTCGATGGCGGTGCCGCGTTCCTGCGACTGCCGGATGAGGTTGAGCGCGCCGGTGGCATAGCTGGAAATCGCCGCCAGCGGCTGGTTGAGTTCGTGCGCCAGCGTCGATGCCAGTTCGCCCATCGTTGCCAGGCGGGCGCTGGACTGGAGCTTTTCCTGCTGCCGGCGGTTCAGGTCTTCCACCCTCTTGCGGTCGGAAATGTCGAGGATGGAACCCATCCAGCCGGTCTGCTTGCCGGTCTCGTCCACCAGCGGCGATTCGAAGATCAGCACCGGGAAGCGCTCGCCGCTGGCGCGCTGGAAGATGGTCTCGAATTGCGGCGACACGGTGCCCGCCAGCACGCTGGCGAAGCGCTGCTGGTATTCATCCATCGCCTCGGGCGCCCAGTAGGGCATCGGCGGCAGCTTGCCGACCAGCGACTCGGCAGGCAGGCCGACCATCTGGCAGAACGCCGGGTTGACGTAGGTGATGCGGCCTTCGAGGTCGCGGGCGCGCAGGCCGGTGATCAGCGAGTTTTCCATGGCCGAGCGGAACGCGACCTGGCGGCGCAGCGCGCCCTCGGCCGCAAGCCGGCGCGTGATGTCGCGCCACAGCGCCCACAGGCTCCACAGCAGGCCGAGCGACAGGGCGATCACCGAGCCGACCAGCAGGCTGGGCATCAGCTTCGGGGCGCTCTTCACGCTGTTGGTCGCCAGGTTCAGGGTCACGCCCGGCAGGTCGAGCGGATGCCGGTGGGTGTATACGCCGCGGCCGGGGCCGCCCGCGGCCCGCTTGTCGATGACGCGGTCGTACAGGTCGGTCAGGACGATTTCATTGTCCTGCGCGAACCACCAGGGAATCAGTTCCGACAGGATGTTGGCGACGGAATAGCTCGCCACGAGGCTGCCCACGTACTGGTTCCCGGTGAACAGCGGCACGTGGTAGTCGAGCAGCATCGGCGCCGACTGGCCGGGCGGCGGCGCGGGCATCGCATAGACCGGCGCGCGCGACAGCTTGACGACGATGGCCGCCTCGCGCGACGGCTCGGACAATTCCTGCAGGCTGGTGAGGGCATCGTCGGTCGACATCGCCATGCTGCCGTCGGCATGCAGCTGGATGATGCGGACGAATTCGTGGTTGTTGCGCAACAGCGCCTGCATGCGGTCGCGCAGGCGCGGGCCGGCGAGATAGCCGGCGCCGACCTCGCCCGCCATCTGGCGCAGGCTTTCCTCGTTGCGCCCCAGCTGGTAGCGGATGGTCTGCTCCACCCACAAGGTGTCGGCGATGAGCTGCTCCTGCCGCTCGTTCGATTCCATGCGCTGCGACTGCCAGGGCAGCCAGAGCATGATGAACAGGAAAAGCAGGACCAGAAGGATGGGCAGCAGCCAGCGCCAGGCGGGGCGGCGGCCGGACGGCAGTAAACCGAAGGGCGTGGATGGGGGCAGGGGAGTCATTCCCTTGAGTGTAGAACATTCGGCCTGCCGGCTGGGTCGCCGGAAAGGCGGGGGATATTGTGGTTAACCACAGTTGCTGCCTGAGGAGGGCTTGTCCAGAATGGTAACGTTGCAGTAAACCATTGCAAATTCAACAATAACCCAGGAGACAGCATGAAATTGAAGACCCTTGCCTTCGTCTTTTCCGCGGCCGCCATCGTCGGCGGCTACAGCGCCAGCGCATTCGCGCAGGCCCCCATCGTCATCAAGTTCAGCCACGTGGTGGCGGCCGACACGCCGAAAGGCAAGGCAGCGGATCGCTTCAAGGAGCTGGCCGAGAAAGCCACCAATGGCCGCGTCAAGGTGGAAATCTACGCCAATAGCACGCTGTACAAGGACAAGGAAGAACTCGAGGCCCTGCAGCTCGGCGCGGTGCAGATGCTCGCCCCCTCGCTGGCCAAGTTCGGCCCGCTGGGCGTGAAGGAATTCGAAGTCTTCGACTTGCCCTATATCTTCCCCAGCAAGGACGTGCTCTATCGCGTCACCGAAGGCCCGATCGGTCAAGGCCTGATGAAGAAGCTGGAGCCCAAGGGCATCATCGGCCTGGCGTATTGGGACAACGGCTTCAAGGTCATGTCCGCCAACAAGCCGCTGCATCACCCTGCCGACTTCAAGGGCCTGAAGATGCGCATCCAGTCTTCCAAGGTGCTCGACGCCCAGATGCGCCAGCTCGGCGCCAACCCGCAGGTGATGGCGTTCTCCGAGGTGTACCAGGCGCTGCAGACCGGCGTGGTCGACGGCACCGAGAATCCGCCGTCCAACCTCTATACCCAGAAGATGCACGAGGTGCAGAAGCACGTCACGCTCTCCAACCATGGCTACCTCGGCTATGCGGTGATCGTGAACAAGAAGTTCTGGGACGGCCTGCCGGCCGACATCCGCAAGGCGCTCGATGGCGCGATGAAGGATGCGACCAAGTATGCCAACGCCATCTCCCAACAGGAAAACGACCGCGCGCTCGATGCCGTGCGCAAGTCAGGCAAGACCGAGATCTATTCGCTGAACGACAAGGAGCTCGGCGAATGGCGCAAGTCCCTGCTGCCGGTGCAGACTTCCATGGCGGGCCGCATCGGCCCCGACCTCGTCAATGCGATCAACAAGGAATCGCAGGCCCTCGGATACAAGCAGTAATCGATGTGGCGCTGACAGCGATTGCGGCGTCCGGTGCATGCTTCCGGACGCCCGGCTTCCAACCTTTGCAAGGTCGACTTCCATGAAAATCCTGGATCATCTCGAGGAGTGGATCATTTCCTTCCTCATGGGCGGGGCCACCCTGCTCATCTTCTTTTCGGTGCTGCATCGCTACGGCACCGGTTTCGCCATTCCCGGCGTGCAGGACTGGCTGCTTTCGCTGAACTTCAGCTGGGCGCAAGAGCTGTGCATCATCATGTTCGTCTGGATGGCCAAGTTCGGCGCGGCCTACGGCGTGCGCGCCGGCGTGCACGTCGGCGTGGACGTGCTGGTCAACCGCCTGCCCGAGGAATGGCGCAAGATCACGGTGATGGTTGCGCTGCTGTGCGGCATCCTGTTCACCGGCGTCATCGGCACGCTCGGCCTGACCTTCATCTGGGAAAACGGCATGCACTATGCCCTGTTCCATCTGCTTGGCGTGCCCACCGGCGACCTGCCCGAAGGACCGACGACGCCCGACCTCGAATGGCCGACCTGGTTCGTCTATTCCGCCGTGCCCATGGGATCCTACCTGATGTGCTTCCGCTTCCTCCAGGTGACCTGGCGCTTCCTGAAGACCGGCGAAGTGCCGCACCATGACCATGCCCATGTCGAAGGCATCGAAGACGACATCATGCCGGAGCTGCAAGTGCCCGGCAAAGCCATCGCACAGGGAGGCGCACGATGAGCACCGCGACGATTTCCGGGCTTGACGCCTGGAGCAAGAAGAAATCCGGCATCTGGCTGGCGATCATCGCCGCCATCCTGGTCGGCGTGTGCGTGGCCGGCGGCAACGTCGGCATCGTGTTCGCGCTGCTGATCGCGCTCATGCTCACCGGCATCCCGGTGTCAATCGCGCTCGGCCTGACGGTGCTGATGTTCCTGTTCCTGCTGACCAACGTGCCCATCGAGGCCGTGGCGCTGAAGCTGTTTACCGGCATCGAGAAGTTCGAGATCATGGCGATCCCGTTCTTCATCCTGGCCGGCAACTTCCTCACGCATGGCGGCGTGGCCAAGCGCATGATCGCCTTCGCCACCAGCATGATCGGCCACTGGCATGGCGGCCTCGCCTTGGCGGGCATCTTGTCCTGCGCGATGTTCGCGCTGGTCTGCGGCTCGAGCGTCGCGACGGTGGTGGCCATCGGTTCCATCATCCTGCCGGCGATGGTCAAGCAAGGGTATCCGAAGCAGTTCGGCGCCGGCGTCATCATCACCGCCGGTTCGCTCGGCATCCTGATGCTGCCATCGATTCCGAAGGTGATCTACGCGATTTCCACCAACACCTCCATCGGCGCGCTGTTCGTGGCAGGCCTGTTCCCGGGCATGCTGCTGACCGCCATGCTGTGCGGCACTACCTGGTTCCTGGCGAAGAAGAATAACTACCCGCGCATGCCGAAAGCAAGCTGGGGGCAGCGCTGGAAAGCCTTCCGTGAAAGCATCTGGGGCCTGATGCTGGTGGTGATCATCATCGGCGGCATCTATTCGGGCGTGTTCACCGCCACCGAGGCGGCGGCCATGAGCGCGGTGTATGCCTTCTTCATCTCGAACTTCGTCTACAAGGACATGTCGATCAAGGAAACGCCGAAGGTGCTGCTGAATTCGGCGAGCATGAGCGCGATGCTGCTATACATCATCACCAATGCCGTGCTGTTCTCTTTCCTGATGACCCACGAAGACATCCCCAAGCTGATGGCGGACTGGATCCTCAACAAGGATCTCGGCCAGGCCGGCTTCCTGTTCTTCACCAACATCCTGCTCCTGCTCGCAGGCAATGTGATGGAGCCGTCGTCGATCATCTTGGTGCTGGCGCCTATTCTCCATCCCGCCGCGATCCGCTTGGGCATCGACTCGGTCCACTTCGGCATTCTCATCGACGCCAACATGGAAGTCGGCCTGTGCCATCCGCCGGTTGGCCTCAACCTGTACGTCGCCAGCGGTATCTCGAAGATGAGCATCACCGAGCTGACGGTTGCTGTCATGCCCTGGCTGCTGACCATGATCGTCTTCCTGGTGATCGTGACCTACTGGCCCGGTCTGTCGCTGTGGCTGCCAAGAGCGATGGGAATGATGTAGCGCGAGTCGCCAACCCGAAGGGACGCCATCCGATGCGTCCCTTTCTTTTTCAATGCCTTTTGCGCAAGCTGGCAACGGCGGGTTCGCCGGGGGGCGTTCCGCCTTCGCATGCCAAGCCTGCAAGCCACATCGAAGAACGAAGCCATGAATCCATTCCTCCGCGCAGGCGTACCTGCCGCACTTTCCCGCGCGCCTTCACTGGCGCGCTCCTTACCGCTTGCCATCGCCGGCACGGCCATCGTAGCCGTGCTGGCGGGCTGCGCGCAATTGCCAAGCATGCCCGGCATGTCCGACGCAGCCCGGCCCGCGCCTGAACTCACGCCTTGCCCCGTCGACCTGAGCGGTCTCGCCAAGTGCTATACCGGCCGCGACGACAACGGCGCCCAGTACTGGATCGCCATTCCGCACCAATGGAACAAGACCCTGATCATGCATGCGCATGGCGGTCCGCGCCTGTCGCCGATTTCGCGCGACAGCAACCTCGAAGACCTCGAGCGCTTCTCGGTGAACGTCCGGCAGGGCTATGCCTGGGCCGGCTCCAGCTACCGCCGGCCGGGCTATGGCGTGCGCATGGCGGCCGAGGACACCGAAAACCTGCGCAAGATCTTCATCCAGGCCTTCGGCAAGCCGAAGTACACCATCCTGCACGGCCAGTCCTGGGGCGGCAACGTCGCCGCGAAGGGCATCGAGCTGTATGCCGCCAATTACGACGGCCTGGTCCTGACCAACGGCATGCTGGCCGGCGGCACGAAGAACTACCTGCACCGGGCCGACCTGCGCGCCGTGTACGAGCAGGTCTGCAAGAACCATCCGCGCCCGGACGAGCCTGCCTATCCGCTGTGGATGGGCCTGCCCGCCGGCACGAAGATGACCGGCAAGGAACTCGAGGAGCGGGTCAACGAATGCACCGGCGTGCGCCTCAAGCCCGATCAGCGCAGCGCCCAGCAGAAGCGCAATCTCGCCGACATCCTCGGCGTGGTCCACGTGCCCGAGCGCACCCTGGTATCGCATCTCAGCTGGGCCACCTTCATGTTCCGCGACCTGACCCAGCGCGTGCTCGAGAACCGCAGCCCGTTCACCAACAAGGACGTGGTCTACCGCGGATCGGGCGACGATGCGGCGCTCAACCGCGGCGTGATGCGTTTCGAGGCCGATCCGGTTGCGGTCGAGCGCCTCGCATACGACTCCGACATGAGCGGCGACCTGCGCGTGCCGGCGATCAGCATGCATGCGATCAACGATCCGACGGCGATGGTGGAGTACGAAGCCGAATACCGCGACGTCGTGGCGCGCAAGGGCGCGCAGGACAAGCTGCTGCAGGTATTCACGACCGAGAAGGAACACAGCAAGCTGGCCGACGCGGAATACGCGGCGGTGTTCGACACGCTGATGGACTGGGTGCGCAACGGCAAGCGGCCCGCGGTAGCCGACGTCGCGGCGCGCTGCCAGCAGGAGTCGCAGCGTTTCGCCGGTGGCTGCCACGTGGAGCCGGGCTTCGTTCCGCAGCCGCTGTTCAGCCGCGTGCCGCGGCGCGACGGCAAGGGTTGAACGGCGGGGCCGGCGTCGTCGCGGATGGCAGGGGCGGACAGGCATAACTTTGCGGCCGCGCCACTTGCCGGTCCGGGAATCCGCTAAGATGTTCCTTCAATAATAATTCCGGCGCTCATGCCGGGAAGGCCGCCGGTCAGGAAGCGGCCTCCCGGCCGGGCCATGGAGAGAAGGAGGCAACGTGCGCGCCCTGATCCGCAATCCCAAGGACTTCTGGTCCGGCCTGATTTTCATCGTCAGCGGCCTCGCCGCCATCCTGCTCATCCAGGAACATCCCATGGGGTCCGCGGGCCGCATGGGTCCCGCCTATTTTCCGACGGTGCTCGGCGCGCTGCTGGCCTTGATTGGCGGCATCGCGGTGCTGCGCTCCTTCTTCAGCGACGGCGAGCCGGTGGAAGCCTTCAAGCTGCGCGGCGGCTTTCTCATCCTCCTCTCCACGGTGTTGTTCGGACTGCTGCTGCGGCCGGCGGGCCTGTTCATCGCCATCGCCGTGCTGGTGATGATCAGCGGCATGGCCAGCAGCCATTTCCGCTGGAAGCCGTTTCTCAGCGTGGCGCTCCTGCTGGCCTTCTTCAGCGTGCTGGTATTCGTGCTCGGCCTCAAGCTGCCGATCCCTATCCTCGGCAGCTGGTTCGGCAGCCTGGCGAGCTGAGGGGATCACATGGACATGGACATCTTCGGAAATCTGGCGCTCGGCTTTTCCACCGCGCTGTCGCTCAGCAACCTGTTGTACTGCCTGATCGGCGTCTTCCTCGGCACCGCCATCGGCGTGCTGCCCGGCCTCGGCCCGGTGGCGACCATCGCCATGCTGCTGCCCGCCACCTTCTCGTTGCCGCCGATCTCGTCGCTGATCATGTTGTCCGGCATTTACTACGGCGCGCAATACGGCGGTTCCACCACCGCCATCCTGGTCAACCTTCCCGGCGAATCGTCTTCCGTCGTCACCGCGCTGGACGGCTATCAGCTTGCGCGACAGGGACATGCCGGCAAGGCACTGGCCACGGCCGCCATCGGTTCTTTTTTCGCCGGCACGGTGTCCACCTTCCTGCTCGCGCTGTTCGCGCCGCCGCTGGCCGAGGTTGCCCTCAAGTTCGGACCGGCGGAATATTTTTCCCTGATGGTGCTGGGACTGGTGGCCTCGGTCGTGCTGGCCCACGGGTCGCTGCTGCGCGCGCTCGGCATGATCCTGCTTGGCCTGCTCCTCGGCCTCGTCGGCACCGACGTCAATTCCGGGGCGCAGCGCTATTCCTTCGGCGTGCCGGAACTCGCGGACGGCATCAACTTCGTGGTGGTCGCCATGGGCATGTTCGGCCTGGGGGAGATCATCAACAACCTCGAGCAGGAGGAAACCCGCTCGATCATGATCAAGAAGGTGTCCGGCCTCATGCCCGACCGGGAGGACTGGAAACGCATCATCTGGCCCATCCTGCGCGGCACCGGCCTTGGATCGGTGCTCGGCATCCTGCCCGGCGGCGGCGCCATGCTGGCTTCCTTCGCCGCCTACTCGCTCGAGAAGAAGGTGTCTCCCAACGCGGCGCAATTCGGCAAGGGCGCGATCGAAGGCGTGGCCGCGCCGGAATCCGCCAACAACGCCGGCGCCCAGACCTCCTTCATTCCCATGCTGACGCTGGGCGTTCCCTCCAACCCGGTCATGGCGCTCATGATCGGCGCGCTCGTGATCCAGGGCATACAGCCGGGGCCGTCCGTCATGACCGAGCAGCCGGCCTTGTTTTGGGGGGTGATCGCCTCGATGTGGATCGGCAACCTGTTCCTCGTCATCCTGAACCTGCCGCTGATCGGCATCTGGGTGCGCATGATCATGGTGCCTTACCACTTCCTGTTCCCGGGCATCCTGGTGTTCTGCGCCATCGGCGTCTTCAGCCTGAGCAACGCCACCTTCGACGTCTACCTCATGGCGCTGTTCGGCCTGTTCGGCTACATCTGCGCCAAGCTCGACTGCGAGCCGGCGCCGATGCTGCTCGCCTTCATCATCGGTCCCATGATGGAAGAGTACCTGCGCCGCGCGCTGCTGCTGTCGCGCAGCGATCCGATGGTGTTCCTGCAACGCCCGATCAGCGCGAGCATGCTTGCCCTGGCCGCGGGTGCGCTGCTGGTAGTGCTGCTGCCATCGTTGCGTAAAAAGCGCGAAGAGGCCTTCGAGGAATAACGCGGCTTGGATTGCGCGGCCGGATTGTTTATCCTGAGAACATGAATCCCAAGAAAGCCTCCGACATCTTCAGCGCCATCGTGCCCGCGCCCTTCGGCGCCATGGGCATCCGCGTCGGCGAGGGCCTGCTGCGCGAACTGGTGTACCTGCCGCCCGAGTTCGACGAAAAGGCCCCGGCCGATGCCGTTTCCGAACAGGCCGCGTCCCAGATCGCCCGTTACCTCGACGAACCCGATTTCCGCTTCAGCCTGCCGCTGTCGCCGGCCGGCACCGATTTCCAGCGCCGCGTATGGAGCGCGATTTCGGCCATCCCGCGCGGCGAGGTGCTGACCTACGGCCAGGTCGCGAAACTGATCCGCTCCGCGCCGCGCGCGGTCGGGCAAGCCTGCGGCGCGAACTGGTTTCCGCTGGTGATTCCTTGCCATCGGGTGACCGCGAGCGGCGGCCTCGGCGGCTTTTCCAATCATGACGATGCCAGCGGCTTCCACCTCGGGGTCAAGCGCTGGCTGCTCGCGCACGAAGGCGTGCCCGGCTACCGCTGAAGACCATGCCACGCACCGCACGCAAGCCGGCCGCCGAAGCCGGGGCCAGCCAGCCGGCCATCGACGAGTTTTGCGACACGCTCTGGCTGGAAGATGGGCTGTCGAAGAACACGCTCGAGGCCTACCGCCGCGACATGACGCTGTTCGCCGCCTGGCTGGGCGAGCAGGGCGGCAAGACGCTCTACGACGTGCAGCCATCCGACCTGAACGGTTATTTCGCCGCGCGCCACGCCGTCACCAAGGCGACCTCGGCCAACCGCCGCCTGGCGGTACTCAAGCGCTTCTACCAGCTCGCGTTGCGGCAGAACCGTGTCAGCGCCGATCCTTGCCTGAAGCTCAAGTCGGCGAAGCAGCCGCCGCGCCTGCCCAAGACCCTGAGCGAAACCCAGGTCGAGGCCTTGCTCACCGCGCCCGACACCGGCACGCCGCTCGGCCTGCGCGATCGCACCATGCTGGAGCTGATGTACGCCAGCGGGCTGCGCGTGTCCGAACTGGTGGGCTTGAAGTCCCTGGAACTGGGCATGAACGAGGGAGTGCTGCGCATCACCGGCAAGGGCGCGAAGACGCGCCTCGTGCCCTTCGGCGAGGAAGCCCGCGGCTGGATAGAGCGTTACCTCAAGGAAGCGCGGCACCTGATCCTGCAGGGGCAGCTCGACGATGCCTTGTTCGTCACCGCGCGCGGCGGCCCCATGACGCGGCAGATGTTCTGGACGCTCATCAAGAAGTACGCGCTGCAGGCAGGCGTGCGTGCGCCGCTCTCGCCTCACACGCTGCGCCATGCCTTCGCCACCCACCTGCTCAACCATGGTGCGGACTTGCGAGTGGTGCAACTATTGCTTGGACATGCAGACATCTCGACCACCCAAATCTATACCCATGTTGCGCGCGAACGACTCAAGAAGCTGCACGCGGAGCACCATCCCCGCGGATGAATGAAGGTTTCAAGGAAGGTTTGCGCGGCTTGTACACATTCATTGTGGCCAAGCCTGTGGATAAGCACTGGAAAGTTTGCATATCGCAATGATTTTGAACGGGAAATTCGTCTTGATCAAAATCAAGGCATCATTACCTTGCTGTTCGTCAATTTGAAGCGGGGTTGCTGCGTTAGAGTGAAATCGTTGTCAGGGAGATTGTCATGGAATTGATTCGTACACTTTCTTATATCGCCATCGTCGTCGCCACGTTCGCTGCCACGTATATCGTCAGCAGCCTCTGATTCGCGGCGATCGCGCCCTGGAGCGCCGGTCGGCAAACCAAGGACGCCAGAACCCTCTCCCCGCCGGAACGGCGGGGACACGCCAGGGATGTGCCTCGCGAACGCGAGGCCCCGCCCGCTGCGTCCGGGACGCAGATACAAAAAAGGCCGCTTGATAGCGGCCTTTTTCAATGCGGGCGGAAAGCTTACTTGCGGGTGCGGGCGGTGCCGGCGGCGCTGGCTGTCTTTTCGGCGGCCTGGGAGAACTGGCTCACCGCGTTGTTGATGTTGGCTTCGACGACCTCGGCAGCCTGCTTGGTCGCCTTGCTGAACTGCTCGTAGCCGGCGTTGGCGTTGCCGATCGCGGACTTGACGATGGCGATCACGTTTTCGGAACCGGCGGGCGCGTTCTTCGCAGCGTCATCGACCATGGCGGTAACCTTGCGGCTGTTCTCGGCGAACTGCTCTTCGGCCACGCGGGTCAGTTCGGTCTGCGCGCTGTTGGCGATGCTCGCAAGCTGGCGGCCATAAGCGATGGCGCGGGCGGCGACGGGCTGGGCCTGGGCGGCGGTCAGGGTGACGAATTCCTGCGGGTCCTTGGCGGCCAGCAACTGGCGGGTGGCGGCGGCGTACTCCTCCAGGGAGGCCTTGCTGGCGTTGATGTTAAGGCCGACGATCTGCTCGAAGGCTTCGACGGACTTGGTGCTCAGCGTGGTGAACGCGGCGAGCTGGGCTTCGAGGTTGGCTTTGGCGACGGTGGCGAATTGTTCGGGCGTGGTGAACATGGCTTTCTCCTTGGAGGTTCGGTAAATGGTTTCTCGCGTACGCATTGTGCGCTGCAACAATTCTTATTCTAAGGGCGGTCGATCCGAAATCAAGAGGCTTTTTGTGCGACGCACAAAATATTTTTCTGAATGCCGCCTCGAAAAATTGCTCGACGGATATTTTGTGCGAGCGCAGCAAACAGCGTTGTACCACACGCGATCGAGGTCCCACTTTGTCCATTCCTGCAAAGGGAAAGTTCATTGATCCATCTCAAATCGCATTGCACCATTGGCAACGGCTTTCCTTACTTTGGAACAACGATGGATTTGCAGCCATCACCAACTTCTGCATAATGTGGCCACTCGAGAGAAGAACGCGCATGGCCAAGAAAGAACACGTTTCCGAAACACCCGCCACGCAGTTCCTGCGCAAGCATGGCGTGGCATTTACCGAACATCTCTATGAGTACGAAGAGCATGGCGGGACGGCCGTATCGGCCCGCGAGCTTGGCGTCGACGAGCACCATGTCGTCAAGACCCTCGTCATGCAGGACGAGGCTGCGAAACCGCTGATCGTGCTGATGCACGGCGACCGCAAGGTATCCACCAAGAACCTGGCGCGCCAGACCGGCCGGAAGTCGGTCGAGCCCTGCAAGCCGGAGGTGGCAAGCCGCCATTCCGGCTACCTCGTCGGCGGCACCTCGCCCTTCGGCACCCGCAAGGCGATGCCGGTTTACGTCGAGGAGACAGTGCTTGCGCTCGACAAGATCTATATCAACGGCGGCCGCCGCGGCTATCTCGTCGGCATCGTCCCGGGCGTCCTGACCACGCTGCTGTCCGCCGCGCCGGTCCGCTGCGCGCTCGACGACTGACCCCGCCTACAACCCCCCAGGAAAACATGAATACTTTGTTGATCACCCTCGCGGCGTATCTGATCGGATCCATCTCCTTCGCCGTCGTGGTGACCAGGCTGCTCGGCATGGCCGACCCGCGCACCTATGGCTCGAAGAATCCCGGCGCCACGAATGTCCTGCGCAGCGGCAACAAAGCCGCCGCCGCCCTGACGCTGCTCGGCGATGCCCTCAAGGGACTCGTTCCGGTGTGGTGGGTCCAGCAATACGGCATGGACTACGGCATCGGCGACAATGGCGTGGCGCTGGTGGCGCTGGCCGTCTTCATCGGCCACCTGTGGCCGGTGTTTTTCCGCTTCGTCGGCGGCAAGGGCGTGGCGACGGCGCTCGGCGTGCTCATCGGCCTCAATGGCTGGCTCGGCCTGGCCACCCTCGTCACCTGGCTGGTGATCGCCTATGCATTCCGCTACTCCTCGCTGGCGGCCCTGGTTGCCGCCGTGTTCGCGCCTTTCTATTACGGCCTGCTGTTCGGCACGGACATCAAGCTGCTTGCCGTGCTCGTCATGAGCGGCCTGCTCGTCTACCGCCACAGGAAAAACATCGCCAACCTCATCGCGGGCAAGGAAAGCCGCATCGGCAGCAAGAAGAAATGAGGTCCTGGCGGACCGAGCCTTTCAATCCACCAAGTCCCCCAAAGTCCGCCAAGTCCGTTCAGCCCGCTCCGGCCGTCAGCTCATCCAGCGGCCAGCGCGGCCGCACGTTGAAGCCGTAGTCGCGCTGCGCTGCCTGCGGATCGATCTGCAGGCGCATGGCGCCGGCGAAGGCGATCATCGCGCCATTGTCGGTGCAGAATTCCAGCTCCGGGTAGTACACCTTGAAGCCGCGCCGCGACGCCGCCTCGTTCAGCGCCGCACGCAGTTGCCGGTTGGCGCCGACGCCGCCGGCGATCACCAGCCGCTTCAGCCCGGTCTGCTTCAGCGCGGCGAGGCATTTCGCCACCAGCACCTCGACGATCGCATCGACGAAGGCCCGCGCCACGTTGGCCTTGTCCTGCTCGCAGATGTTCGCGATCTGGTTGTGTACCAGCGTCAGCACGGCCGTCTTCAGGCCTGAGAAACTGAAATTGAGATCCTTGGAATGCAGCATGGGGCGCGGCAGCTGGTAGACGCCGGGATCGCCGAATTCCGCCAGCCGGGAGATCGCCGGGCCGCCGGGGTAGCCCAGACCGAGCAGCTTGGCGGACTTGTCGAAGGCCTCGCCCGCCGCGTCGTCGAGCGTTTCGCCGAGCAGCGCGTAACGGCCGACGCCGTCCACCCGCATCAGTTGCGTATGGCCGCCCGAGATCAGCAGTGCCACGAAGGGGAACGCCGGCGGGTCGGTGGCCAGCAGCGGCGACAGCAGGTGCCCCTCGAGGTGATGCACGCCGAGCACCGGCTTGTCCAGCGCCAATCCGAGTCCGCATGCCACCGACGCGCCGACCAGCAGCGCGCCCGCCAGTCCGGGGCCCTGGGTATAGGCGATCGCGTCGATGGCCGAACCCTCGACGCCGCCCTTGCCCAGCACCTGTTCCAGAAGGGGAATGGCGCGCCGGATATGGTCGCGCGAGGCCAGTTCCGGCACCACGCCGCCATATTCTTCATGCATCGCCACCTGGGAGTGGAGAGCATGGGAAAGGAGGCCGCGTTGCGTATCGTATAACGCGAGGCCGGTTTCATCGCAGGAGGATTCGACGCCGAGGACGAGCATGGTGGGAGAGGAGTGCTGCCGGAAGATGGCAAGCTTCTTGCAAAGCGCCATTGTAAGCCAAAGCCCGCGCCGGGGTCGCCAAGCTGCATGCGGCTCTCGAAGGCGAGGGTAACGACCGGCTTCAACAACGAGAGAGACACACCATGACAGATTCCAGGCAGCTGAAGATCGTCGTCATCAATTCCCTTGTCGTGCCCGAGGGAGCGGATGAGGCGGCGCATATGCAGGCGGAGCGGGCGAGGGCGCTGCGCATCGGCCTGCTCGAAGGCGGCTACAACATCCTGGCGGCGCTGCCGCCGGATGCCGACCTCGAAAACCGGATCGCGGAACTGCAGCCCGACGTCATCATCGTCGACGAGCAGTCCGACGCCGCCCTCAAGAAAGTCGTTGCCGCCACCGCGGACGCGCGCCGTCCCATCGTCTGCTTCACCGAGGACGGCGACAAGGAAAAGATGCATGCCGCCATCGAGGCCGGCGTGTCCGCCTACGTGGTCGCCGGCCTCTCGGCCGAGCGCGTGAAGGCGGTGCTGGACGTGGCGATCGCCCGCTTCGAGGTCGACCAGAAGCTGCGCCACGAACTTTCCGAAACCAAGCTCAAGCTCGCCGAACGCAAGCTCATCGAACGCGCCAAGGGCTTGCTGATGGAGCGCCATCATTGCACCGAAGACGAGGCCTACCGCAAGCTGCGCCGCCTCGCCATGGACAAGAACCTCAAGCTTGCCGAGGTCGCGCAACGCATGATCGACGTCGCCGACCTGCTCATTTGAGCGCCCCGTTTCAATGCGCCGCACAAAACGGGTGCGGCAAACTAGCAGCAAGAGGATGAATCCGGATCAATGATGTGCAAATCCGCGAACGCGGGGTTGGCACATCAATTGCAGTCAGGACAGCAAGCGCCAACGATGGCGCACCGAAAGAATCAGTCGTTCCGGCCGACGCAGGCCGGGACGCGTTGGACAAAGGCGTCCGTGTCGCATGAGCTCGTCTCATGAGGCCGGACGCCTTTGTTTTTGCTCTTTTCGACATCAACGACGAGGAAAACATGTCTTCAATGAAAACGAACATGACCCGCCGCAGCATCATCAAGGCGGGCGCAGGCGCCGCAGCGGCTGCCGCCGGTGCGTTCGGCAGCCTTGCCACGGGAGGCGCATGGGCCGCCGGCTCCGACAAGCCGGAAAAGGAAGAAGTCAGGATCGGCTTCATCCCGCTGACCGATTGCGCGTCGGTCGTCATGGCATCGGTGCTGGGCTTCGACAAGAAGTACGGCGTCAAGATCATTCCGACCAAGGAAGCCTCGTGGGCCGGCGTGCGCGACAAGCTGGTCAATGGCGAACTCGACATGGCCCACGTGCTGTACGGCCTGATCTACGGCGTGCATCTCGGCGTCAGCGGCCCCAAGAAAGACATGGCCGTCCTCATGAACCTGAACCACAACGGACAGGCGATCACCCTGTCAAAGAAGCTTGCCGACAAGGGCGCCGTCGATGGCCCCAGCCTCGCCAAGCTCATGCAGACCGAGAAGCGCGAGTACACCTTCGCCCAGACCTTCCCGACCGGCACCCATGCGATGTGGATCTACTACTGGATGGCGAGCGCCGGCATCAATCCCTTCAAGGACGCCAAGGCGATCACCGTGCCGCCACCGCAGATGGTGGCCAACATGCGTGTCGGCAACATGGATGGATTCTGCGTCGGCGAGCCATGGGGCCATCGCGCCATCATGGATGGCATCGGCGTCACCGCCGTCACCACGCAGGACATCTGGAAGGATCATCCGGAAAAGACGCTCGGCACGACCGCCGACTTTGTCAGGAAGAACCCGAACACCTGCCGCGCGGTCATGATGGCGGTGCTCGAGGCCAGCCGCTGGATCGACGCCGGCCTGCAGAACAAGCTGAAGATGGCCGAGACGGTGGCCGACAAGTCCTATGTGAACACCGGCGTGGACGCGATCAACCAGCGCATCCTCGGGCGTTACCAGAACGGCATGGGCAAGACCTGGGACGATCCCAACCACATGAAGTTCTTCAACGACGGCAGCGTCAACTTTCCCTACCTCAGCGATGGCATGTGGTTCCTCACGCAGCACAAGCGCTGGGGCCTGCTGAAGGAACACCCCGACTACCTCGCGGTCGCGAAGCAGGTCAACCAGATCGACCTCTACAAGGACGTCGCTTCCGCCATGAAGATCAGCGTTCCCAGGGAAACGATGCGCTCCTCGAAGTTCATCGACGGCGTCGTCTGGGACGGCAAGGAACCGGCAAAGTACGCCGACAGCTTCAAGATCAAGGCATAAAGGAAAACCACCATGAGCGCAGTCATGAAAAACATCGCCGATCATGGCGCCGCGTCTGCGGAGCCTGCCATCGCGGCGGAAGGCAAGCGCCGCATCCGGGTGGGCGCCGACGCCCGGCCCGCCATGCGGAAATCGCCATTGCGGCCGTTGCTGCTGGGCGTGCTGCCGCCGGTGCTGGGCATCGCCTTCCTCGCCCTGGTGTGGCAGATCGTTTCACTCAAGACCACGAGCTTTCCCTCGCCGCTGATGACGCTGGAAGAAGCCATCCGCGTGTTCTCGGATCCGTTCTACCAGAAGGGACCGAACGACCAGGGCATCGGCTGGAACATCCTTTCCTCGCTCAAGCGCGTCGGCATGGGCTTCGGCCTGGCGGCGCTGGTCGGCATTCCGCTGGGCTTCATGATCGGCCGCTTCAAGTTCCTCGCCGGCATGTTCAATCCCATCGTCAGCCTGCTCAAGCCGGTGTCGCCGCTGGCCTGGCTGCCGATCGGCCTGCTCGTCTTCAAGGCCGCCAATCCCGCCGCCATCTGGGCGATCTTCATCTGCTCTATCTGGCCGATGATCATCAACACCGCGGTGGGCGTGCAGCGCGTGCCGCAGGACTACATGAACGTCGCGCGCGTGCTCAACCTGTCGGAATGGAAGATCGTCACCCGCATCCTCTTCCCTTCGGTGCTGCCCTACATGCTCACCGGCGTGCGCCTCGCCATCGGCACCGCCTGGCTGGTGATCGTTGCCGCCGAAATGCTGACCGGCGGCGTCGGGATCGGCTTCTGGGTCTGGGACGAGTGGAACAACCTCAACGTTCCCCACATCATCATCGCGATCGTCGTCATCGGCGTGGTCGGCTTGCTGCTGGAACAGGCGCTGGTCGCCCTCGCCCGGGCCTTCACCTACGAAGACGTGCGCAACTAGGCTCTCATCGCCGCGTACACGAACCAATCGCATGCAAGCAAAGGACAGAGTCATGGACACCGATAGCAAGTTCATCGAAGTACAGAATGCCGAAATGACGTTCAACACCAGGAAGGGCGTTTTCCACGCGCTGCGCGACATCAACCTGACGGTGAAGAAAGGCGAATTCATCACGCTGATCGGCCATTCCGGCTGCGGCAAGTCGACGCTGCTCAACCTGATCGCCGGCCTGCTGACCGCGACCGATGGCACGCTGCTCTGCGCCAACCGTGAAATCGCCGGACCATCGCCCGAACGCGCGGTGGTGTTCCAGAACCACTCGCTCCTGCCGTGGCTGACCTGCCATGAAAACGTCTACCTCGCGGTGGAGCGCGTCTTCGGCTCGAACGAATCCAAAGACCAGCTCAAGGCGCGCACCCGGGCGGCGCTGGCGCTGGTAGGCCTGGCCCATGCAGAGCACAAGCGGCCGCACGAGATTTCCGGCGGCATGAAGCAGCGGGTCGGCATCGCGCGCGCCCTGTCGATGGAGCCCAAGGTGCTGCTGATGGACGAACCCTTCGGCGCGCTCGATGCGCTCACCCGCGCCCACCTGCAGGATGAATTGCTCAAGATCGTCGCCAAGACGCATTCCACCGTGGTCATGGTGACCCACGACGTCGACGAGGCGGTCCTTCTCTCCGACCGCATCGTGATGATGACCAACGGGCCGGCCGCCACCATCGGCGACATCCTTGCTGTGCGGCTGCCGCGTCCGCGCGACCGCGTGGCATTGGCGGAAGATCCGCTCTATACCGAGTACCGCCGTTCGGTGCTGGAATTCCTGTACCACCGGCAGGCGCACCCGGCGAAGGAAGCGGCCTGAGCGGCAAGGATGTCCCAGAGGGCGCCGCCCTCCGGGAAGCGGGCTCAGCGCACCACGACGATGTAGAGCAGCAGGAGGTTGAGCACCACGGAAATGACCGCGACCGCGCGCCACAAGGCCACCGGGTCGCGCTTCGCGAGCGGCATCGCGCCGCGCGCGGGCATCGGGTTGCTTGCGCCGCGCTCCAGCGCGAGCTGGAATTCTTCCGCGGTTTCGAAACGGTCAGCCGGATCGCGCGCCACCGCTTTCAGCAAGACGTTTTCCAGCCACAGCGGCAGGTCGGGACGAAAACGGCTGGGCGGAACCGGCTCGCCGAAGCGGGGCCGCTGGAAGGGCTCGATCTCGCCATAGGGGAAGCGCCGCGTCAGCATGTTGTACAGCGTGACGCCGGTGGCATACAGGTCGGTCTGGCGCGACGGCGAGCCATTCTCGAACAGCTCCGGCGCGAGGAAGGACGGCGTGCCGGCCTGCGGCGCCTGCAGTTCCGACTTTTCCTCGAGGCCGGATTGCGCCACGCCCAGGTCCAGCAGCCGCAGTTCGCCGTCGGTTCCCATGTGCACGTTTGCCGGCTTGACGTCGCGGTGCAGGATGCTGCGCCGGTGCAGGGCCCCGACCGCCCGCACCAGACGCACGCCGTCGGTAATGATCTCCGGGATGGTGAAATGCCGGCCCGCATCCAGTCTTTGCTGCAGGTTCTGGCCCTCATGCCAGGTCGTCAGGTAATACAGGTAATTGCGCCGGTCCGGGGTGATCACCTGGGGAAAGAAGCGGGCCACCGCGCGCTTGGCCAGCCATTCCTCGTGCGCGAAGGCCGATCGTTCCTGCGGATCGCCGGAGCGGTCGGGCTGCAGGGTCTTGAGCACCAGCTGGCGCTGGCTGCGCGGATCGAAGACGCGATACAGCAGCGTCGCCTGCGAGGAATGGATCAGCTCCTCCACCTGGTAGCCGTCCAGTGACTGGCCCGGCTTGAGCCTCGGCGGCAAGGGCAACTGCTGCGAGACGGACAGCGCGTCGCGCAGGTTTTCTTCCGGCAGCGCGTCGATGCGCAGCATCAAGGCGCTGACGTTGTCCGACGAGCCGGCCCCGAGCGCGGCATCGACCAGCCGGCGCGACCCGTCATCGCAATTGCAGTTGCCGAGCGCCACGTCGGCCAGGCAGCGCACCACGTCGATTTCGCCGAGCGTCGCCCACACGCCGTCAGTCAGCAGCAGGAAGATATCCCGCTCCTGCAGTTCGCCCATGCCATGGTCGATGGCCAGCAGGGAATCGAGTCCGATGGCGCGCGTGAGCACATGCTGCATCTCCGGGCGGTCCCACACATGGTCGGTGGTGAGCTTGCTGAGGGCGCCGCCGCGGTAGAGGTAAAGCCGGGTGTCGCCGACGTGGGCGAAGTAATAGAACCGTCCGCGCAGCACGACGCTGGTAAGCGTGGTCGCCATGCCGGACAGCTCCGGCCGCACCGACCCCTGGCGCTGCACCCAGCTGTTGATCGCCTTGAGCACCTTGTCCATGGACTGCGTCACCGGCCAGGTTTCCGGCGTGGCGTAGTAGTCTGCCAGCAAGCCGCGCACGGTGTACTCGGACGCATCCCTTCCCCCGGCGTTGCCGGAAACGCCATCCGCAATGGCGGCGATCAGCCCCTTGCTGGAAAGCTCGGGCTCGTTAGGCGTGACCATGCCAACGAAGTCTTCGTTGCGTTCGCGCAGCCCGGCAGCGCTGGCATGGCCGACTGAGACGGTAAGGGACATGAAGTTCACGGGTGAATGCAGGGATTGTAGCGTCGCGCAAGACGAACGCCGTTCACGCGATGCATGAACGGCGTTACCGGAAGGGACAACAGGTGTCGGTCAGATCTTGGCCGAGGTCAGGGCGGCGCTGCCCCAGGTGGTACGCCAGCGGGTCTTCACCATGCTCAGACCGAGCAGGGCAAGGACGGCCAGCATGGCGAACAGGGTCAGGCCGAGCTGGTAGCTGCCCGTCACCTGCTTGGAATAGCCGAGGCTGGAGGCGAGGTAGAAGCCGCCGACGCCGCCGGCCATGCCGACCAGGCCCGTCATCACGCCGATCTCCTTGCGGAAACGCTGCGGCACCAGCTGGAACACCGCGCCGTTGCCGGTGCCCAGCGCCAGCATCGCGCAGACGAACACGACCACGGCCGCGGCCGCGGACTGCAGGCCGGTGCTGGCAATGAACAGGAACAGGGCAGCCAGCACGTACATCACCGACAGCGTCTTGATGCCGCCGATCCGGTCGGCGATGCGTCCGCCCATCGGCCGCACCAGCGAGCCGGCGAACACGCAGGCGGCGGTGAAGTAGCCTGCGGTGACTGGCGACAGGCCGTACTGCGAATTGAAGTAGATGGTCAGCGAAGAAGCGAGCCCGGAAAAGCCGCCGAAGGTGACGCTGTAGAAGAACATGAACCACCAGGCGTCGCGGTCCTTGAGCACATGCAGGTATTCCACCAGGGACTTGGGCGGCGGCGCGGACGGGGCGTCCTTGGCAAAGACCAGGTAGATGGCGAACGCGACGCCCAGCGGGATGAGGCACAGGCCGAAGACGTTCTGCCAGCCGAAGGCGATTGCGAGGGAAGGCGCGAACAGCGCCGCGAAGGCGGTGCCGGAGTTGCCGGCGCCGGCGATGCCGAGCGCCGTGCCCTGGTGTTCGGGCGGGTACCAGCGCGACGCAAGGGGCAGCGCGACCGCGAAGGCGGAGCCCGCAACGCCCAGCAGCACGCCGAGCGCGAGCATGGTGTCGTAGGACTTGAGCGTGCCCAGCCAGGCCCAGGCGAGGCCGGCCATGACGATGACCTGCCCGATGGCGCCTGCCTTCTTGGGCTTCAGGTGATCCACCAGCACGCCCATCACGATGCGCAGCAGCGCCCCCGCCAGCAAGGGAGTCGCTACCATCAAGCCCTTCTGCGCGGGGCTTAGGCCGATGTCCTTGGAGATCTGCACGGCCAGCGGGCCGAGCAGCACCCACACCATGAAGCTGAGATCGAAGTAGAAGAAGGAAGCGAGGAGGGTCGGGGTATGGCCCGCCTTCCAGAACGACGTCGTTTGCATTGATGCTCCTTTGCACCGGGGATGGATTTGCGCTTGCCTGATGCAATCGCTATGCCACGGTGAAATCGCCGTATTTCGCGGTGTCTTCAATGGCGACCGGCCATGAATTGCACCATGGCGCGCACCAATCCCGCCGCTTCCATCGAACCGCGGCAAGGTTTTGCACCGCTGCAGTGCACAAATCGTCCTCCGCCCGGATCTTTTCCCCGCAAATCGCGTGGCACCGCTTTTGCTAAGACAGCAGGGAACACTCTTTTCACCAGGCTTCAATGGCGAAGCTGTTGTGCTCTGAACGCTGGAGGCGCTTTAATGAAGAAGCTCAAGTTGGTCATGGTTGGCAATGGAATGGCAGGCGTGCGCACGCTCGAGGAGCTGATCAAGCTCGCTCCCGACGTGTATGACATCACCGTCTTCGGCGCCGAACCGTATGCGAACTACAACCGCATCCTGCTGTCGCCCGTGCTGGCAGGCGAGCAGACCATCAAGGACATCATGCTCAACGATGTCGATTGGTATGAGCAGAACAACATCACGCTTTATCTCGGCAAGAAGATCGTGCGCATCGACCGCGTGAAGCGCCAGGTCGTTGCCGACGATGGCGTCGTTGCCGAATACGACCGGCTGCTGCTGGCCACCGGCTCGAATCCCTTCATCCTTCCCGTGCCCGGCAAGGAGCTCGATGGCGTGATCTCCTACCGCGACATCCAGGACACCAATGCCATGATCGACGCGGCCGGGCGCCACAAGCATGCGGTCGTGATCGGCGGCGGCCTGCTCGGCCTGGAAGCGGCCAACGGCCTCAAGCTGCGCGGGATGGACGTCACCGTCGTGCACCTGCCTGCCTGGCTGATGGAGCGCCAGCTCGACCCGACGGCCGGCAGAATGCTGCAGCAGTCGCTCGAAGACCGCGGCCTGAAATTCCTGCTCGACAAGAACACCAGGGAACTGGTCGGCGACGAGCAGGGCCGCGTGAAGGCGATCCGCTTCACCGACGGACTGGAAGTGCCCGCCGAGCTGGTGGTCATGGCGGTCGGCATCCGTCCCAACACCACGCTGGCCGAATCGGCCGGCCTGTACTGCAACCGCGGCATCGTGGTCAACGACACCATGCAGACCTACGACCCGCGCATCTACGCGGTGGGCGAGTGCGTCAATCACCGCGGCACCGCCTACGGGCTGGTCGCGCCCCTGTTCGAGATGGCGCGGGTTTGCGCGAACCATCTCGCGAACTTCGGCATCGGGCGCTACCAGGGATCGGTGACGTCCACCAAGCTGAAGGTGACCGGCATCGACCTGTTCTCCGCCGGCGAATTCATGGGCGGCGAAGGCACCGAGGAAATCGTGCTGTCCGATCCCATCGGCGGCGTGTACAAGAAGCTCGTCATCAAGGAAGACAAGCTGGTGGGCGCCTGCCTCTATGGCGACACCGTGGACGGCAGCTGGTACTTCAAGCTGCTGCGCGAAGGCCGGAACATCAGCGAGATCCGCGATTCGCTGATGTTCGGCGAGTCCAATACCGGCCGTCCCGGCGACACCGGCCACGAAGGCTTCACCAAGGCCGCCGCCATGCCCGACGAAGCGGAAGTGTGCGGCTGCAACGGCGTCTGCAAGGGCAACATCGTCAAGGCGATCAAGGAAAAGGGGCTATTCACCCTGGAGGACGTGCGCAAGCACACCAAGGCATCCGCTTCCTGCGGGTCCTGCACCGGCCTGGTGGAACAGATCATCATGGCCACCGCCGGCGGCGACTATTCTTCGTCCGCCAAGGCCAAGCCCTTGTGCGCCTGCACCGACCATACCCACCAGCAGGTGCGCGACGCCATCAAGGTCAACAAGCTCCTGACGATCGCGGACACGATGCGCTTCATGGAATGGCGCACGCCGAACGGCTGCCATACCTGCCGGCCGGCGATCAACTACTACCTGATTTCCACCTGGCCGCACGAGGCCAAGGATGATCCGCAGTCCCGCTTCATCAACGAGCGCGCGCACGCGAACATCCAGAAGGACGGCACGTATTCCGTGATTCCGCGTATGTGGGGCGGCGAAACCACGGCCGGCGACCTGCGCAAGATCGCCGACGTGGTCGACAAGTACAAGATCCCCACCGTCAAGGTGACCGGCGGCCAGCGCATCGACCTGCTGGGCGTGAAGAAGGAAGACCTGCCCGCCGTCTGGAAGGATCTCGACATGCCCTGCGGCCACGCCTATGCCAAGGCGCTGCGCACGGTGAAGACCTGCGTCGGCTCGGAATGGTGCCGCTTCGGCACCCAGGATTCGACCCGGATGGGGCAGGAGCTCGAGCGTGCGCTCTGGAAGATGTACGCGCCCCACAAGGTGAAGATTGCCGTTTCCGGGTGCCCGCGCAATTGCGCCGAGTCCGGCATCAAGGACGTCGGCGTGATCGGGGTGGATTCCGGCTGGGAAATCTATGTCGGCGGCAACGGCGGCATCAAGACCGAAGTGGCGCACTTTTTTGTCAAGGTGAAGTCCCACGAGGAAGTCCTGGAATATTCCGGGGCTTTCCTGCAACTCTACCGGGAAGAAGGCTGGTACCTTGAGCGCACCGTGCATTACCTCGCGCGAGTCGGGCTAGACTATGTAAAGAAACAGATCCTGGAAAACGCGGAAAACCGCAAGGCCTTGTACGAACGCCTGCTGTTCTCGCTCGATGGCGAACCCGATCCCTGGCACGAAAAGGCCAAGGCCCTGGTCGATGAGCGCCAGTTCGAGCCGTTGAACATCTGAGCAGAACGCGCCTCCCCGCGAGGGGAGGCAACCAGAACGATGCCGCGCGGTTCCGTCAACTTCAATCGAACTTGAAAGGAACGACCATGAGAATCTATCTGACCGCCATCGTGCTGACCGTTGCCGCCACCGCCGTCATCCTCAGCACCTGCATCGGAAACTCATCGACCACCCGGGCCGCGCCGGTGAAAGTCATGCAACTCATGTAAAGGAAGCCACACATGTCGCAACAGTGGAAAGCCGTCTGCAACGTCGCAGACATCCCCGTGCTCGGCGCGCGGGTCGTCAAGCGGGCGCAGAAGCCTGACGTGGCGATTTTCCGTAACGGCGAAGACAAGATATTCGCGCTCCTCGACCGCTGCCCGCACAAGGGCGGACCACTGTCCCAAGGCATCGTATTCGGCGAAAAGGTCGCCTGTCCGCTGCATAACTGGAACATCCAGCTCGATTCCGGCTGCGCCACCGCGCCCGACGAAGGCTGCACCCAGACCTTCAGCGTCAGGGTGGACGACGGCCAGGTTTTCCTCGATGTCAACGAACTCGATGCGCTGCCCGGCGTGAACCCGGCAACGACGGAAACAGAGGCGGCATGAATGGTTTGCGTGAATCCAAGGCCACCTGTTGTTATTGCGGAGTAGGTTGCGGCGTCATCGTCGAAACCGACGGCCAGCGCGTCACCGGCGTGCGCGGCGATCCGGACCACCCCGCCAACTTCGGCCGGCTTTGCACCAAGGGCAGCACCCTCCACCTGAGCGCCGATCCGCTCCTGCAGCAGCAGGCGCGCGCCCTGCATCCCGAGATGCGCCTCCATCGCGGCGAACCCCGCGGACGCGCGAGCTGGGAAGAAACGAGCGGCCATCTGGCGGCGCGGATCACCGACACCGTGCGCAGGCACGGACCGGACAGCATCGGCTTCTACATCTCCGGGCAGCTCCTGACCGAAGACTATTACGTCTTCAACAAGCTGGCCAAGGGCCTGCTGGGCACCAACAACATCGACACCAATTCCCGGCTGTGCATGTCGAGCGCGGTCGCCGGCTACAAGCAGACCCTGGGCGCCGATGCGCCGCCAGCCTGCTATGAAGACATCGACCATGCCTCGCTGATCTTCATTGCCGGGTCGAACACCGCCTACGCCCATCCCATCCTGTATCGCCGGATCGAGGCGGCGCGCAAGCGCAATCCCGCCCTGAAGATGATCGTTGCCGATCCGCGGCGCACCGACACCGCGCGCGATGCCGACCTGCACCTGGCCATCCTGCCGGGCACCGACGTGGCGCTCTTCAACGGCATGCTGCACCTCTGCCTGTGGGAAGACCTGATCGACCAGGCCTACATCGATGCGCATACCGAGGGCTTCGCCGACCTGAAGCGCACGGTGCGCGACTACACGCCGAAATTCGTCGCCGATACCTGCGGCATCAGCGAAGACGACCTGGTCAAGGCCGCGCGCTGGTTCGGCGAGGCGCCTGCGGCGCTGTCGTTGTATTGCCAGGGCCTGAATCAGTCCAGTTCGGGCACGGCGAAGAATGCCGCGCTGATCAACCTGCACCTTGCCACCGGCCAGATCGGCAAGCCGGGCGCCGGGCCATTCTCGCTGACCGGGCAGCCGAACGCCATGGGCGGCCGCGAAGTCGGCGGATTGGCCAATCTTCTGTCCGGCCATCGCGACATGGCCAATCCCGGCCATCGCGCCGAGGTGGCGAAGCTGTGGGGCGTGGATGACGTGCCGGCCACCCCGGGCAAGACCGCGGTCGAAATGTTCGAGGCGGTGCGCAAGGGCGAGATCAAGATCCTCTGGATCGCCTGTACCAATCCTGCCCAATCCCTGCCAGACCAGAAGCTGGTGCAGGAAGCCTTGCAGAAGGCCGAGCTCGTCATCCTGCAGGAAGCCTACCGCACCACCGCGACGGCGCAATTCGCCGACGTGCTGCTGCCGGCCACGACCTGGGCCGAGAAGGAAGGCACGGTGACCAATTCCGAGCGGCGCATCACGCGCTTCAAGCCGGTGCTGCCACGGCCCGGCGAAACGCGGCACGATTGGGAAATCGCAGTCGACGTTGCGCGCCGCATCGAAGCTTTGCTTGGCCGGACCGGCACGCTGTTTCCCTACGCGGACGTCGAGCAGATCTGGAACGAACACCGCGAGAGCACGCGCGGCCGCGACCTCGACATCACCGGCCTGAGCTACCGCATCCTGGAAGAGCAGGGGCCGCAGCAGTGGCCCTTCCCCGAGGGCGCGACCGCCGGCCGGGCGCGCCTCTACGAGGACGGCGTCTTCCCCACGGCCAGCGGCAGGGCGAAGTTCGTGAACACGGTTTACCAGCCGGTGGCCGAGCCGGCCGATGCGCGCTATCCGTTCCGCCTCACCACCGGCCGCCTGCGCGACCAGTGGCACGGCATGAGCCGGACAGGCACCGTCGCCCAGCTGTTCTCGCATGCCGCCGAGCCGGCGGTGGTGATGGCCAGGCTCGACATGGACCGGCGCCTCATCCGGGACGGCGACCTGGTCCACGTGACCAGCCGCCGCGGTTCGCAGATCCTGCCTGCCATCGCGGGCGACGACATGCGCGCCGGGCAGGCCTTCGTTGCCATGCATTGGGGTGAGGAATACGTGTCGGGGCGCGGCGGCCATGGCGTCAATGCACTCACCACCTCCGCATTCTGCCCGAGCTCCAAGCAGCCCGAACTGAAGCACGCGGCAGTGAAGATCTTGAAGGCGGAACTGCCTTGGCGCTTCCTGGCGTTCGGCTGGGCCGCGCGCGACGAGGCGCTCAAGGTGCAGGCCGCCCTGCGGCCCTACATGCGCCATTTCGCCTATGGATCCTGCACCCTGTTCGGCAGGGAAAAGGTCGGCGTGCTGTTCCGCGCCGCCGATGATTATCCGGCGTCTCCCGAACTCCTGCGCGAGATCGAAACCCTGTTCCGGCTCGAAGGCGCGGACAGCGCCGGCGTGTTGCGCTACGACGATGCGCGGCGCGGCAATGCCCGCCACATCCGCGTCGAGGACGGCAGGCTCGCGGCCGTGTCCCTGGCCGGCGATACCTCGGCCGAGCACTGGCTCAAGGATTACCTGCAGGCCGAACAGCCGGTCGCCGCCCTGGGCCGCCTGCTGCTCGTGCCGTCGTCCAAGGCGCCGCAAGGATTCAAGCCGCGCGGACGCATCGTGTGCAACTGCTTCAACGTTGCCGAAACGCAGCTGTTCGATGCCCTCGACGGCAACGACTGGGCCAAGTGCAGCGAACCGGGCCAGGTCCTGGCCTCCTTGCAGCAGCAGCTCAAGTGCGGGTCGAATTGCGGTTCCTGCGTGCCGGAAATCAAGAAGATCATCGTCGAGCGCAGTCCTGCCGAGAAGGCTGCGAAGGCCGCCTGAAAGCCGGCAAGATGAGGCGAGGGGATCAGGCGAGAGGTTCAAGGCGAGAGGATTTCCTCTTCGCGCCCTAATCGGTGTACCCTCTCGCCATGAATGCAGAACGACTCGAAGCGTTTCCCGCGGCACGCTTCATCAAGGAAATCGGCCGGGGCAGGAAAGGGGCGCGCAGCATGTCGCGCGACGATGCGCGCCAACTGTATGCGGCGATGCTCGAAGGGCGCGTCTCCGACCTCGAGATGGGCGCGATCGTGCTCGCCATGCGCATCAAGGGCGAGTCGGTGGAAGAGATCGCCGGCTTCCTCGATGCCGCCGAAGCCGCCATCGACAAGCTGACTTCGCCGCCCGGTCCCTATGCGCCGGTCATCATCCCGAGCTACAACGGTTCGCGCAACGTTCCCAACCTGACGCCATTGCTGGCATCCTTGCTGGCCCGCGAAGGCGTGCCGGTGCTCATCCACGGCGTGTCAGCCGATCCGGGGCGGGTGACCACCGCGGAAATCCTGCAATGCATGGGAATCGGCCCGGCGACCGGTCACGACCAGGCGCATGGCGGCTTTGCGCGTCGTGCGCCGGTCTTCATGCCGATCGAGGTCCTTGCGCCGCGCCTGGCCGGACTGCTCGCGCTGCGCCGCGTGCTGGGCGTGCGCAACTCGACGCACACGCTGGTGAAGATGCTGCAGCCCTTCGACGGACCGGCGCTCCGGCTGACCTCGTACACGCATCCGGAATACCTCGAGATGCTGACTGCCTATTTCACGACCGCCGCGCCGGCGGAACGCGGCGATGCCTTCCTGATGCGAGGCACCGAGGGCGAGACCGTGGCCAATGCCAAGCGCGCGCAGCAGATCGAATGGTTTCATGCCGGAACGCGCACCGTGCTGGTGCAGAAGCAGGATCCGGTCGACGACTTGCCGCCATTGCCGCCCCAATCCGATGCATCCACGACCGCGCTCTGGATCCAATCCGCCCTCGAGGGCCGCGAACCGGTGCCTGCGCCCATCGCCGCGCAGGTGGAACACTGCTTGCATATATCGAAGCAACTCAGGCAAACGCAGGTGTTCCATGACGATTCACGACACACAGGGCAGGCACGGTAAGGTCACGCTGGTTGGCGCCGGGCCAGGAGACCCCGATCTTCTCACCGTCAAGGCGGTCAAGGCCATCGCGCAGGCTGACGTGCTGCTCGTGGACGACCTTGTCAATCCGGACATCCTCCAGCATGCCTCTCCCCAGGCGCGCACCATCCACGTGGGCAAGCGCGGCGGCTGCCAGTCGACGCCCCAGGAGTTTATCGAACGGCTGATGATCGCCGAGGCGCGCGCGGGCCATCGTGTAGTCAGGCTGAAGGGCGGCGATCCGTTCATCTTCGGACGCGGCGGCGAAGAACGCCAGCACCTGCGCGCGGAAGGGATCGACGTCGATGTGGTCAACGGCATCAGCAGCGGCCTTGCCGCTCCGACCGCCATCGGCGTGCCCCTGACGCATCGCGCCTGGAGCCAGGGCGCGGTCTTCGTCACCGGACACGGCAAGACGCCTGATGCCAATCCCGATTGGGCCACCCTCGCCACGCTGGGCATGACGCTGGTGATCTACATGGGTATCGCGCGCTGCGACGACATCCAGTCCGCGCTGCTGGCCGGCGGCATGCGGGCCGACATGCCGGTCGCGGTCGTGCGCTCGGCAACGACGGGCTCTCAGGCACAACTGCTGACGACCCTGCAGCACATGGCGCGGCACATTGCCGAGGCCGGTCTCGGCAGCCCAAGCATCATCGTGATCGGCGACGTGGTGCGCTGCGCCGACGCCGCCATCCTGGCCGATGACGAACCGATTCCGGAGGCCTGCGCCGCCGGATGAACGCCGCAGCAATTTTTTGATGTGAACCCAGGGAAGCTTTGGGGCCGTCGCCGACGGCCCTTTTTTTCGTCCGCGGGCCAGCGTTGGGCTTCGCCGCGCCGGGAAGGCCAGCCGCGCCTGGCATACAATCACGGCTTCCCTCAATCTTTCCTTTCCAGATGAATCACTTTGACGTCGCCGTGATCGGCGCCGGCGCGGCCGGCATGATGTGCGGCGCGGTCGCCGGCCAGCGTGGCCGCTCCGTGGTCATGATCGACCATGCGACTCGGCTCGCGGAAAAGATCCGCATTTCCGGCGGTGGCCGATGCAATTTCACCAACCTGCATGCCGGCCCGCAACACTTCGTATCTGAAAACCCGCACTTCTGCCGCAGCGCGCTTGCCAGGTACACGCCGCAGGACTTCCTCGGCCTCGTGAAGCGGCATCGCATCTCCTATCACGAGAAGCACAAGGGCCAGCTGTTCTGCGACCGCTCGGCCGAAGACATCATCGACATGCTCAAGGCGGAGTGCGGTCTTGGCAACGTGGCATGGCGCACGCCGTGCAAGGTGGAAGCCGTCGGCAAGGACGGCGAGCGGTTCCGTCTCGACACCAGCGAGGGCATCATTACCGCCAGCAATGTCGTCATTGCCAGCGGCGGCCTGTCGATTCCCAAGATCGGCGCGACCGACTTCGCCTTTCGCATCGCGAAGCAGTTCGGGCTGAAACTCGTCGAGCCACGCCCCGGCCTCGTTCCCCTGACCTTCGATGGCGCGGCCTGGGAGCCGTTCGCGCCGCTGTCCGGCATCGCGCTGGAAGTCGACATCGAGACCGGGCAGAAGAAGTCGCGCATGCAGTTCCGCGAAGATCTGCTGTTCACGCACCGCGGCTTGTCCGGGCCGGCCGTCCTGCAGATCTCGAGCTTCTGGCAGCCCGGGACGCCGCTCAGCGTGAACCTCGCGCCCGGCGAGGATGTGGGCGAAACCCTCATACAAGGTAAGGGCAGCTTGAAGAAAAACCTGGGCAACCTGCTGGCGCAATGGCTGCCGTCGCGACTGGCCGAAGGCCTGCTGCAGGCGAACGATCTGCAGGCGGGGGCAAGGATCGCCGACATGCCCGACAAGCAGCTGCGCCGGCTCGGCGATGCCATCAATCGCTGGAGCCTTGTGCCGAACGGGTCGGAAGGCTACCGGAAGGCCGAAGTCACTTGCGGCGGGATCGATACGCGGGAGCTGTCGCAGCAAAGCTTGATGGCAAGCAAGGTCCCGGGCCTGCATTTCATCGGCGAGGCCGTCGATGTCACCGGCTGGCTGGGCGGCTACAATTTCCAATGGGCGTGGGCCTCGGGCGTGGCCGCCGGCTTGGCGGTGTAGTAAGGCAATTCGGCGACATTGCGAAAAAGGGGTTTGCTTCGCTTGGGGTTGCTGCTACAATCGCGGTCTTTCCTTTTGAAACCCTACTTGGTTTAGCTTACATGACCACGATTCGCCTTAAAGAAAACGAGCCTTTCGAAGTTGCCATGCGTCGCTTCAAGCGCACCATTGAAAAGACCGGTCTGTTGACCGAACTGCGTGCGCGTGAGTTCTACGAGAAGCCGACTGCAGAGCGCAAGCGCAAGCTCGCTGCTGCCGTGAAGCGCCACTACAAGCGCATCCGCAGCCAGCAACTGCCGAAAAAGCTGTACTGATTCTTGGCGACCGCACTCCGCGTGCGGAAATTGAAACCCGCTCCGGAAGTAGCCGCAGCGGGTTTTGGCGTTTTTAGCCTGGCAAGCCATACTCCCCTGCATTCCCTCGGATTGGAGAAAAAATGAGCCTCAAAGAGCAGATCACCGAAGACATGAAGGCCGCGATGCGCGCCAAAGACAGCGCGAAACTGGGCACCATCCGCCTGCTGACGGCGGCAATGAAGCAGAAGGAAGTCGACGAGCGGATCGAACTCACCGATGCCCATGTCCTTGCCATCATCGACAAGATGATCAAGCAGCGCAAGGATTCCATCACGCAATTCGAGGCTGGCGGCCGCCAGGATCTTGCCGACCAGGAAAAGGCCGAGCTCGCCGTCCTGTCCGGCTACATGCCAGCCGGCCTGTCCGACGCGGAAATCCAGGCCGAAGTCCAGGCCGCCATTGCTGCCGCCGGCGCAGCGGGCCCGCAAGACATGGGCAAGGTCATGGCGATCCTCAAGCCCAAGCTTGCCGGCCGTGCCGACATGACCGCGGTGTCCGGACTCGTCAAGGCGGCGCTGGCGAAAGGCTGAAGGCAGGCTGGCCCGCGCCAGCATCCACTGGATGGACGGCCGGCGTTTAAAAACACGCTGCCGTCCCCACCTTCTGTACACGGGGCAGTTGTCTGCGCCGTTGATTCAGCCAGCGACAGGGACAACCGTTCAACGCCGTGATTCCACAGACTTTCATCCAGGATCTGCTCAACCGTGTCGACATCGTCGACGTGGTCGGCCGCTACGTCCAGCTGAAAAAGGGCGGCGCGAACTACATGGGCCTGTGCCCTTTCCACAACGAAAAATCTCCCAGCTTCACCGTCAGTCCAACCAAGCAGTTCTACCACTGCTTCGGTTGCGGCGCGCATGGCACCGCCATCGGCTTCCTCATCGAGTATTCCGGCCTGAATTTCGTCGAGGCGGTCAAGGACCTCGCCCAGGGCGTGGGCATGGTCGTGCCGGACGACGACAGGCTGCCGCCCGCCCAGCGGGCCGAGGTCCAGGCAAAGAGCCTCGCGCTGTCCGAAGTGATGAGCAGGGCGGGCGAATTCTACAAGCAGGAACTGCGCACCGCGCCGCAAGCGATCGCCTATCTCAAGAAGCGCGGGCTCACGGGCGAGATCGCCGCGCGCTTCGGCATCGGCTATGCGCCATCCGGCTGGGATGGCTTGCGCAAGGTGTTCGATCGCTACGATGCATCCGAACTGGTCGAGGCCGGTCTCCTGATCGACCGCAGCGATGAGGAGGGCGGCAGTGGCAAGCGCTATGACCGCTTCCGCGACCGCATCATGTTTCCCATCCGGAACATCAAGGGGCAGACCATTGGTTTCGGCGGCCGCGTGCTGGAGACCGGCGAACCGAAATATCTCAACTCGCCGGAAACTCCCCTGTTTCAAAAAGGTCAGGAATTGTACGGCTTGTTTGAGGCGCGTCAGGTCATCCGGGAGGCCGGCTACGTGCTCGTGACCGAAGGCTACATGGATGTGGTTGCCCTGGCCCAGCTTGGTTTCCCGCAGGCAGTTGCGACGCTCGGGACGGCGTGCACCCCGACCCACGTGCAAAAGCTGCTGCGCCAGACCGACCACGTGATCTTCAGCTTCGACGGCGATGCCGCCGGCCGCCGCGCCGCGCGCCGGGCGCTCGAGGCCTGCCTGCCGCACGCCGGCGACGACAAGACCTTGAAGTTTCTGTTTCTGCCGCCAGAGCATGATCCGGACAGCTACGTCCGCGAGTTCGGCGCGCAAGCATTCGAGCAGCAGGTGCGCGACGCCATGCCGTTGTCGCAGTTCCTGTTGCGGGAAGTGACCCAGGACAACGACCTGGCGACCTCGGAAGGGCGGGCGAGAACCCAATTTGACGCCAAGCCGCTGTTGCAAGCCATGCCGCCCTCGGCGCTACGCCTGCAGATCGTGCGAAGCCTGGCGCAGGTGACACAGACCACCGCGTCCGAGATCGAGGCCCTTTTCGAGCTGTCGCAGCCGGTCGCGCGCGTTCGCGTTGCGCCGCCCAAGGCCAAGCGAACCGCGCCGATGGGCCTGGAGCGCCAGATGATCCGCCTGCTCGTGACCTATCCCCAGCTGGCGGCCATGCTGGACCACGAAGCCCTGTCCGCCGCGGAGCAGCTGGCCCCGGACAATGCGGAAATGCTGAAGCAGCTGGTCCAGGCCTGCGTCGCCCTTGGCGAGAATGCCAATTTCGCTGCCCTGGCCGAACAGCTTCGCACCCAAAACGCCGATTTTGACCCGCTGATCGCGGAAATTGCTGCGGAAAGCGACGCCGACCCCGAAGCTGCGCGCCTCGAACTTGCCGGCGCGGTCAGGCAGACTAAAATGCAAGTTGTCAAAGCGGAAATGGACCGCCTCGCCGCCGGCGGGCTTGCGACGGACGAGATGCGGCAGCGTTACCGGGAGTTAATGCAAAGGCAGGAGCAACTACGGCGTCAGGCGGAGGTCGAAACCCTACCGAAATGACCTGAGGAGTGAGGGGTTTGCAACGGTTTGGCTGGAGAAATGTTGCTCTCTGTGGTAGAATTTAAAGCTTTTGATTCAAGGTCTTAGCTTCACTGTCGGCGCGGCCGAACCGACCGGGAACCATGCGGAGGCATGTAAAAACTGGTTGCAGAACGGCGTCGGAACAGAGGTGAGGGCAGGGCTGAAAACATTGTCGCGCGGGCGAATGCCGGGCCGGAAAAGCACAAGGCTCCACAACGCGTACTTCACTCGGCGCACGAGAGCATCCATTTGGTATTCGAACCATGGCAAACGCAATGAAAAAACCCGCGAAAACGACTGTTACCGCAAAAAAAGCCCCCGAAGCTGCAACTAAACCCGCCTCGGGCAAGTCGATGGCAAAGCCTGCCGTGAAGACCAACGCCGCTCAGGCCGAAAGCAAGGCGAAAACGCCAAGCAAGGCAGTAACCAAGACCGCTGCCCCGGCAGCACCGAAAAAGGCGCCCGCAGCGCCTGCGTCCAAGGAACAATCTTCATCCCGAGCCGACGGCAAGGCGGCTCCCGAGAAACTGAAAGCACCCGTGACGAACAAGAATCCTGAATCGAAGAGCGCCGCCAAAGCTGCCAAGTCTGCCAAGGCCGAAACCAAAACCGAATCCAAGGTCATGGCGGTGAGCCAGACCACCGACGCCGAGGCGCTGGCGGCCATCGACACCTCGGGCTATGTCCTGCCCACGGTCAAGGTGCCAGGCCGCCGCGGCCGCAAGCCCAAGGATTTTCAGCCCGAGAACGACGAAGTCGCCGCGCTGAATGCCGTCGAGCGCGCCGAGCTCAAGGCCGCCGACAAGGCGCGCGTCAAGGACCGCAAGGCCAAGGAAAAGGCATTGCTGAAAGACGCCTTCGCTTCCGATACCGAGGCAAGCGAGGAAGAACTCGAGCACCGCCGCCAGAAGCTCAAGACCCTGATCAAGCTCGGCAAGGACCGCGGCTTCCTGACCTATTCCGAGATCAACGACCACCTGCCGGACAACATCGTCGATCCCGAAGCCATCGATGGCATCATCGGTACCTTCAACGACATGGGCATCGCCGTCTACGAGCAGGCGCCCGATGCCGAGACACTGCTGCTGTCCGACAGCGTCGCGACCGTCGCCAGCGATGAAGACGCCGAAGCCGCCGCCGAAGCTGCCTTGTCCACCGTCGATTCCGATTTCGGCCGCACCACCGATCCGGTCCGCATGTACATGCGCGAGATGGGTTCGGTCGAGCTGCTGACCCGCGAAGGCGAAATCGAGATCGCCAAGCGCATCGAAGAAGGCCTCAAGGACATGATCCAGGCGATCTCCGCCTGCCCGACCACGATCGCCGAAATCCTCGCCGCTTCCGACCGCATCGAGAAGGATGAAATCAAGGTCGACGAGATCGTCGACGGCCTGGTCGATCCGAACGCCGTCGAGGAAAACGTTGCGCCGCCGGTCGCCGCTGCCGCGTCCGACGATGACGAGGAAGAGGAAGAAGACGCCGAGGAAGACGAAGAGGAAGAGTCCAGCGGCGGCGCCGCGGCCGGCTTCTCCGCCGAGCAGCTCGAGCAGCTCAAGCGCGATTCCCTCGGCAAGTTCGGTGAGATCCGCAACCAGTTCGACAAGATGCGCAAGGCGTTCGAGAAGGAAGGCTACAACTCCAAGCCTTACGTCAAGGCGCAGGAGACCATCTCCAACGAACTGCTGTCCATCCGCTTCACCGCGAAGTTCGTCGAAAAGCTGTGCGACACCCTGCGTGGCCAGGTCGATGAAGTGCGCCATATCGAAAAGCAGATCCTCGACGTGGCAGTGAACCGCTGCGGCATGCCGCGCGCTCATTTCATCAAGGTCTTCCCGGGCAATGAAACCAACCTCGACTGGATCGACGGCGAAGTCTCCGCGAACCACTCGTACAGCGCGGTACTGGGACGCAACGCGCCCGCCATCAAGGAACTGCAGCAGAAGCTGATCGACCTGCAGGCACGCGTCGTGCTGCCGCTGCCCGACCTGCGCAACATCAACAAGAAGATGGCTGCCGGCGAAATGAAGGCCCGCAAGGCCAAGCGCGAAATGACCGAGGCCAACCTGCGCCTGGTGATTTCGATCGCGAAGAAATACACCAACCGCGGCCTGCAGTTCCTCGACTTGATCCAGGAAGGCAACATCGGCCTGATGAAGGCGGTGGACAAGTTCGAATATCGACGCGGCTACAAGTTTTCCACGTATGCCACCTGGTGGATCCGCCAAGCCATCACGCGTTCGATCGCCGACCAGGCGCGCACCATCCGTATCCCGGTGCACATGATCGAGACGATCAACAAGATGAACCGCATCTCCCGCCAGATCCTGCAGGAGACCGGCGCGGAACCCGATCCGGCTACCCTCGCGATCAAGATGGAAATGCCCGAGGACAAGATCCGCAAAATCATGAAGATCGCGAAGGAACCGATCTCCATGGAAACGCCGATCGGCGACGACGACGATTCCCATCTTGGCGATTTTATCGAAGACAACAACACGCTGGCACCCGCGGACGCGGCCCTGCATGCCTCGATGCGCGGCGTTGTCAAGGACGTGCTCGATTCCCTGACGCCACGCGAAGCCAAGGTGCTGCGCATGCGCTTCGGCATCGAGATGTCGACCGATCACACGCTGGAGGAAGTGGGCAAGCAGTTCGACGTAACGCGCGAGCGTATCCGCCAGATCGAAGCCAAGGCACTGCGCAAGCTGCGCCATCCTTCCCGCTCCGACAAGCTGAAGAGCTTCCTGGAAGGCAGTTGATCGCTTTTCAGGCGAACTTGAGGACCACCATCGCGGCGATACTTGCTATGATGGAACAAGGCGGGCACGCCCGTCACCGATAACAACGGGCCTCTAGCTCATGCTTGGTTAGAGCAGCGGACTCATAATCCGTTGGTGCGCGGTTCGACTCCGCGGAGGCCTACCAGTCATCATTCAGGGGGACGACATGCGTCGTTCCCCTGAATGCGTTTACGCCCTCTCTTTACTTATCCCTTGCGCACCGCATTCCGCCAAACCCTCCAGCGCATTGCACAATAAAGATTCGTCAAAACTTTCCTGCTTTCATGATTAAATTGATTTACATCAAGAAAGATCAAGGGGAAGGTCATGGGCCACGCACTCAGGCATGCAGCTTCGGCAGCAATTGCGATCGGTGTACTGACAGGCTGCAGCGGCGGTGACGGCGCCAGGCTGGCCGGGACATCGACAGACAAGCAGCTTGCCCAATCGGCTGTGTATGCTGGCCAGCAAAGTACCTTCTTCTATTCCAAGAGGGCGAACTACAGCGTTTTCCGCTCCGGCAACGTCGTGACCGTCACCGACATTGTCGGCACCGAGGGAACCGTGACCTTGAATGGCGTTACCCGCTTGTATTTCAGCGACTCAGCCATTGCCTTCGACACCGATGGAATCGCCGGCCAGGTCTATCGCTTGTATCGGGCGGCATTCAACCGGCAGCCGGACGCCGTCGGCCTCGGTTTCCAGATCTCCGCCGCGGAAGTCTCCGGCCTGAGCTTGCTCCAGCTTGCGCAAAACTTCGCAGCAAGCCCGGAATACCAGCAGCTGTATGGCGCCAACAATACCAATTCGCAGTTCGTCACCCAGCTTTACATCAACACCCTCCATCGCAGCCCCGATGATGCCGGCCTGGCATTTCACATCAAGAATCTGGAGACCGGCATCGTCACGCGCGCGTCGCTTCTCTACGGATTTTCGGAGTCGCCGGAAAACAAGCAGCAGGTGGCCTCCGAAATCGCAAGCGGCATCGCCTACACCTCCTGGAACGTCAGCGCCCCCGCAACCGTCCCGGGCGCGCCGGTACTTGGCAGCGTCGCGCCTGGCAGCGGCCTCGCAACCTTGAGCTTCACGGCGCCCAGCTTCGACGGCGGCTCGGCAATCACGAACTATGCTGCCAGCTGCACTTCCGGAACCCTGGTACAGAGCGCCAATGGCACGGCGAGCCCGATCGTCGTAAAAAACCTAAGCAACGGAACGGCGTACTCATGCAGCGTCAAGGCGACGAATGCCATTGGCGTGGGCAGCGCGTCTGCGGCAGTGGCGGTCACGCCATCCGCAACCCCGGCCGCAACCGCGCCCGGTGCGCCTTCCATCACCTCTGCAATGCCCGGCAACGGCTCGGTCACATTAAGCTTCACCGCTCCGGCTTCCGATGGCGGCAGCGGCATCACGGGCTACAGTGCCTCGTGCGCCGCCGGAACCGCCACGCCAGTCACCGTTGCCGGAACGGCAAGTCCATTGACAGTGCCGGGCCTCACCAACGGGCTGGCGTATGCCTGCAGCATCAAGGCCGGCAACGCGGTAGGCCAGGGCATTGCCTCTGCCACCTCGACCGTCACGCCCTCTTCCAGCGTCGCCGGCGGCACCGCGCCTGGCGCGCCGACGCTGGTCACCGCGATCGCAGGACCAGGCACGGTCACACTGGGCTTCAATCCGCCGTCATCGACAGGGGATTCCGCCATTACCGGCTACACCGCCACCTGCAGCGCAACCACCGGCACCACGACCGCGGCAGGCAGCGTCAGTCCCTTGTCCGTCACGGGGCTCAGCAATGGCACGACCTACAGCTGCAGCGTCAAGGCCGCCAATTCGGCTGGAACGGGAACCGCATCCGGCGTGCTGACCGCCATGCCGGTCACGACCGGCACGCTGACCGGACACCTCTACTGCCCCTACAGCGCAAGCGTGTCCATGCCGGCACTGAACCTGACGAGTACGGTCACGATGAGCTGTACAGGCATGATGCGCGACATGACCGCGAACGGCGTACCGGACCATGTCACCGGCACCTTCCCGAACGCCAACAATCCGAACAAGATCGGGGCTGTCTCGGTGAAGTTCGGCAGCCCGCTCAATCCTGCCGTCGTCAGCACGACAGGCACGGCTCTCGCACACATCGTCGGGTTCGCCAACAATGGCATCAAGTTCGATCCGGCCACTGCGGAGTCATATCAGAACGCCGGCAAGTGGAACATCGAGGCGCTCGGCCAGACCTACATGAACCTCGGAACCGATTCGAGCAACGCGCACGTGCAGCCGGACGGTTCCTACCACTACCACGGCATTCCCGAGGGCTACGTCAACAAGCTCAATGCCAGCCCCTCCACGCAGATGACGATGCTGGGCTTCGCCAACGACGGTTTCCCGATCTACGCGCGCTACGGCTACGTGACGGCGAACAGCATGAGCAGCGGACTGAAGGTGATCAAGTCGAGCTACCGCCTCAAGGCCACGCCGGATTCCGGCCGGCCGTCGACGTCCATCGTCCCGCTCGGCACCTTCACCCAGGACTACGAGTACGTCGCCGGACTCGGCGACCTCGACGAATGCAATGGCCGTGTCGGCGTGACGCCCGAGTTCCCCGCCGGGATCTATCATTACTTCGTGACCGATACCTACCCCTACATCCAGCGCTGCATCAAGGGCACGGCAGCGCCATGAAGTGGGTTCGCCTGCTTGCCGCGCTGCTGTCGCTCGCCGCCGGCAATGCGCAGGCGCACCTGATGCCGGCCGGTCACGGCGGGCTGCGCGTCGACGAGGCGGAAGTGATGTCCGTCGTCTCGATCCCCGTCGCCGTGCTGAGCGGCTGGGACGATGACGGCAACGGCTTGCTTTCCCTCGCCGAGCTGAATACCCACCGCAGCGCGCTCGACAGGCAGCTCGCGCAACGGTTTCGCCTGTTCGATGGCGACGCGCCCGAGCGCATCATTTTCCAGGATCTCCTGTTTTCCGACGTGCGCAATGAGGCGCTGACGGGCACCGACCACCTCATCCTCATGCGCCGCAGCCAGTGGAATGAAAAGATCCACCAGCTGCGCGTGCAAGCCGATCTCTTCGCCAAGGCAGGTCCGGAACGCGAGCTGATGCTGAGCGCCGCGCGGGCCGGCACGACGGAGATGACGATCCTTCGCGCGGATCGTCCGGGTCATCGCTTCTTCCGCGATGCGATGGCGGTATTCGGGGATGCGGTGCGCAACGGCGCCGAACATATCCTGCTTGGTTACGACCACCTGCTGTTCCTGCTCACGCTCCTCGTTGCCGGGACCGGATGGCGGTATTGGCTCGCCACGATCACCGCGTTCACCGTCGCCCACAGCGTCACGCTCGCGCTCGCGGCGACCGGCATGCTGACTTTGCCTGGCGTCGTCGTCGAGCCCCTGATCGCCCTGAGCATCGTGGTCGTCGCGATCGGCAACCTGTTCCGGGTCGGCGTGGAACGGCGTCAACGCACCTGGCTGATATTTGCCTGCGGCCTGCTGCACGGCCTTGGCATCGCCTCCGCGCTGGACCTGGTCGGACTCGAAGGAACAGGCAAGTCGCTGACGCTCGCCGGCTTCAATGTCGGTGTCGAGATCGGCCAGCTTGGCGTGGCTGCATGCGCGCTGACCCTCCTCGCCGTCGTGCGGCGCCATGGCAGCGCGTCGATGCAAGAGATGGCGGCGCGCGCCTGTTCCGTGTTCGCGGCGCTTGCAGGAATGGGCTGGTTCATCGCGCGGGTTGCGCACGCGGGATAAGCGCATGGGAACGGACTGCGCGGTCGCCGTGTCCGGCAGTGATGAAATGGGTGGCGCCGCTAGCGGTGTGAGGTCACCCCGACCTGCTGGCACATGTCGAGTACCGGACACGTCGAGCAATGCGGCAGCTTGCCGGTGCAGATGTGTTTTCCGAACGGGACGAGCAGGCGGTTGATCTCTATCCAGTATTGCGGCGGCAGCTTCGCTTCGAGCACGGCCAGGGTCTTCTCCGGCGTAGCCGCCTGGACGTAGCCCCAGCGCGATGTCACGCGATGCACATGGATGTCGACGCTGATGAAAGGCGCGCCGCAGGCAATGCCGAGGACGAGGTTCGCGCACTTCGGGCCGACGCCCGCGAACGACATCAGGACGTCGCGCTCCCCAGGCAGCTCCCCGCCGAATTCGTCGAGGACGCGATGGGCGATGGCCAGGATCTGCCCCGCCTTGCGCTCGTGGAACGTGCTTGGGCTGATCAGTGCGTCCAGATCCCGCTCGCTCAAGGCAATCATGTCCGCCGGCGTACGCGCCCGCTCGAACAGCTTGCGCGACACGGGCAAGGTCACTTCGTCATAGGTGCGGATTGAAATGATGCAGGCGACCAGCTGTTCGAACGTGGAGCCGTAGCCTTCCTCCGCCAGCTGGAACAGCGCCGCCTTGGGCCAGGGCCGGATGGCGGCATCGATGCGGTCGAACGCCGTGCCGATGTCGAACGGCAGCTTGTCGCGGCGGCTTGTCTGCGCTTGCTTGTCCATGGTGCCTGACATCGTAGTACGTTCCGCCGGGCCTGCGGAGAGGCGTGCGGACGGGCTTTGCTGGCGCGCAAAGCCTGCCGCCGCGAATGCGCGCCAGGGCAAGCTGGTAACGATGGCATCAATGGCTCATCGGAAACGCGAGCACGTCTTCGCCCATCTCGCGGAGGCGCCGCGATTCTTCCTCCTGCCACGCGCGGTAATATTGCCGCTTGATGACGATGACGGTCCATGGATGAGGCAGGGGCGCCCACACTTTGTTCTTTTCCTGCGTCGATAGCTTGCGATGAAATTGAGGAGTGAAATCGAGTGGCATGCTAGCTTCTCCTTGCTGTCCGGCGGGACGCGTATTGCTGCGGCTTGTCGCATGGATAGAGTCTAGGAGGCCGCTATCGCAGGGAGAACGAAGGCTTTCGCGCTTGCATATGCGATCGCTTCCGAATGGCGCCAAGTGCTTGTCCGGCAGGCAAGGGCTTGCAGCGAGCGCGCGGTTGGCAAACCTTGCTTCGCTCCGCAAACAAGTGCCGCCTTACCTTGTCATATCTGTCATCGCGCTGCAAGGACGGCGCGGTAAAGTCTGCGGAACATCACTTTTTCAATATGCTTTTCCATGAAGCGTATAATGAAAGGTTGTGCTGCGCGATGATCGCACTGCCATCAGCCAACGATATCTTTCGCGCAATCCATGCGGATTCCGGTACACGCTCCCGTAGTCCGCCGTCAATGAACGAAGCGCGGCGCCGCCAGCATGCATGTCCCCCGGGCAAGCTTCCCGGCAGCGTCTAGAGCCCCTGCGCGGGCACAACGAAAGCATATGTCTGATTCTCTGATAGCACCCCAGTCTCAATCTTCATCATCGGCCGTCCGTTTCGAGGACTTCGGCCTGTCGCCCGACATCCTGCGCGCGCTGTCCGACCAGGGCTACGTCAACCCGACGCCGATCCAGGCGCAGGCGATCCCCATCGTCCTGCAGGGCCGCGACGTCATGGGCGCGGCCCAGACCGGCACCGGCAAGACCGCCGGCTTTTCCCTTCCGATCATCCAACTGCTGCTGGCTCACGCCAACACCAGCGCCTCGCCCGCCCGCCATCCGGTGCGTGCCCTGATCCTCACGCCGACCCGCGAGCTGGCCGACCAGGTGGCGGACAATGTGAAGGCCTACTCTCGCCATACCCCAGTGCGCGCCACGGTCGTCTTCGGCGGCGTGGACATGGCGCCGCAAACCGCCGCCCTGCGCGGCGGCGTGGAAATCGTCATCGCCACGCCTGGCCGCCTGCTCGACCACGTGCAGCAGAAGACCGTGAACTTGTCGCAGACCCAGATCCTGGTGATGGACGAGGCGGACCGCATGCTCGACATGGGCTTCCTGCCCGACCTGCAGCGCATCATCAACCTGCTGCCGAAAGAGCGGCAGAACCTGATGTTTTCGGCAACCTTCTCGCCGGAAATCAAGAAGCTGGCCAACAGCTTCCTCAGGAATCCGGTCACGATCGAGGTGGCGCGCAGCAATGCCACGGCCGACAACGTGACGCAGGTGCTGTACAAGGTCGAGGAGGAAGCCAAGCGCGACGCGGTTGCCCACATCATCCGCGAGCGTAACCTGAAGCAGGTCATCGTCTTCTCGAACACCAAGATCGGCGCATCGCGCCTGTCGCGCCACCTCGAAAAGGACGGCATCAAGGCGTCGGCCATCCACGGCGACAAGACCCAGGGCGAACGCATGGCGGCGCTGGAAGCCTTCAAGCAAGGCCCGGTGGAAGTGCTGGTGGCGACCGATGTCGCGGCGCGCGGCCTGGACATCGCCGAACTGCCCTGCGTGATCAACTACGACCTGCCGTACAACGCCGAGGACTATGTGCACCGGATCGGCCGCACCGGCCGTGCCGGCGCGTCGGGCGATGCGATCTCCCTGTATTCCGACAAGGATGCGCGCCTGCTGGCCGACATCGAAAAGCTGATCAAGCAAAAGATCACCCGCCTGGAACTCACCGGATTCGTGCCGGCGCGCGGCGAACGCCGTCCCCGCCATGACGACCACGAAGACCGCCCGGCGCCGAGCCGCAGCGCCTATGGCCGGGGCAGCCATACATCGCATCCGCCGCGCAAGGAAAAGGTCGATCC
Organism: Noviherbaspirillum galbum; assembly: GCF_010974945.1. Classification (GTDB taxonomy): domain Bacteria; phylum Pseudomonadota; class Gammaproteobacteria; order Burkholderiales; family Burkholderiaceae_D; genus Noviherbaspirillum; species Noviherbaspirillum galbum. Next base: position 80,675 of record NZ_JAAIVB010000021.1, read on the forward strand.
CTGGTTCCTCAAGCCGTATGAGCCCGCGCCGCCGAGCCCGCAATCGGAAGAGCCGCTCGACGGTCATCCGGCCAAGCCGGCCAAGCAAAAGGTGGCCGCCCTGCTGGGCGGCGGGCCGAAGCGCTGAGCCAAGCCAGCCTCAAAAAACAACAAAGGCCCCGCGAAGGGGCCTTTTTCGTTGCCGGACATGCCGGCGCATGAAAGGACTCAGGGTTCAGGGCGCGGCGAAGCGCTGCGCCCACTGCGCGGTGGCCTCTTTCCAGAAACCTTCCACGGTGTCCGGCATGGGCATGTCGAGCTGCAGGAAACTGGCCGCGTCCATCAGTTCTTCCAGCGGCCGGGACACGTCCAGGGGCAATGCGCCGGTCTGCTTCGACAATTTCTCGCCCCGGGTGTTGGTTACCACCGGAACGTGCATGTAGCGCGGGGTCGAGTAATCCAGAAGCTGCTGCAGGTAGATCTGGCGCGGCGTGGAATCGATGAGGTCGGCGCCGCGCACCACGTCGGTCACGCCCTGGTCTGCATCGTCGACCACCACGGCAAGCTGGTAGGCCCAGAAGCCGTCGGCCCGCTTCAGGACGAAGTCGCCCACATCCGTGGCAAGCTGCTGGACGACCCTGCCCATCCAGCGATCTTCGAAATATTGCATGTCCTTGCCCGCCTCGGGCACGCGGACGCGCCATGCGCGTGCCGTCTTGCCGGGGGCCAGGCCGCCGCGGCAGGTGCCGGGATACACCAGCGCGCCGTCGCTGCCCGGACCGACCGTGGAATCGGCGATCTCGCTCCGGGTGCAGCCGCAAGGATAGACGTGGGCGCCAAGCCGCTCGAAGGCCGCCTGGTAAAGCGGCTTGCGGGCGCTTTGCCACACCACCTCGCCATCCCATTGCATGCTGAAGGCTTGCAGGCATTGCAGGATGGATTGCGCGGCGTCCGGCACGGTGCGCGCTTCGTCGATGTCTTCCATGCGAACCAGCCACTGGCCGTGATGGGCCTTGGCGTCGAGGTAGCTCGCCATGGCCGCGACGAGCGAGCCCTTGTGCAAGGGGCCGGTGGGGGAGGGCGCGAAACGGCCAGTGTAATTCGTAGTCATCCCTGAATTATGCCCTGATTAAAAATCCTCAGGCGCAATGAATACGAATAAACAACGCGTCCGGCGGCAAGCCGCCTGTCGATCAGCCGCCCCTCGGCAGCCGGGCTTGCCCGGCCCGCCGCGGCGTCCGAATTCAGGCCGCGCCGTCCAGGTTTGCGTGCTGCGCGCATCGGTCCAGCTTGGGTTCGCGGCACTCGTAGAACTGGTAAAGCGAGAGCGGCTTGGCGAGCCCGAAGGCGCTGCTCCTGACGTCGGCAAAGAAGAATTCCAGGACTTCGCGGATTTCGCGCGCGGAATTCACATGTTCATGCTTCATCAGCAAGCCATAGTCCAGGCCGTATTTCATCCGGAATTCCAGCCCGGTGGTGCATTTCCAGCCCAGCGCCCAGAGCACCGTGCCTTCGCTGGGAATCGCCGCGCGCAAGCTGCCGCCCTTCGCAAGCAGCAATCCGCAGCGGGCGACCAGTTCGGGCAGGTTGAGGATATGTTCGAAGGTGGCGACCGAGGTGATGCGGTCGTATCGCTCGGATTCCGGCACCTGGGCGATATCGCCGTAGACGTGGCGCACCCTCGCCAGCCGCGGGGAGCCCGCGTAGAGGCTGGTGAAGGGTTCGACGATGTCGTAGGGCCCGACTTCCGGCTCGTGCTGCAGCTGGTTCAGGGTGCCCGCGCCGACTTCCAGCGTGGACAGCGGCCGGCCAGGCGGCCGGGCGATGTCCGCCGCCACCTTGCGGTGCATCCAGGCTTCGAGGCGCTGCGCCATCGATGCCGCGGTGGTATCGCCATCGCGATTTGACTTGTAGTGCGTCGAGTAGATTTCCTCTATCTCGCGCGGCAGCGGCGGGCGCGTTTTGGGAAAGTGCTCGAATGGATGCATGCCGGCTTTCTTCATGAGCGTTGACTCCCGAGGGTTGTTGTCAGCTTCTGGATAACATCACGATGCCAAAAAAGATGAGCGCGATGCCCGCGATCTTTCCAGGCCCGAAGGCTTCGCCGAGCAGCCAGGAACTGGCGATCGAAACGAGGATGAACACGCCGCCCGCCATCACCGGCGAGGCGACCGAAAGCGGATTGGCCGCATAGACGCGCACCATCAGGATGAAGGCCAGGCCATACATGGCGAGCGCGCTGATCAGCCAGGGCGAGAGCCAGGCGGCCCAGCCCTGGCCGGCCTGCACCGTGCCCGCCTGCTTGGAAGCGAGCTGGGCGCCTACGTTGAGGCAGATGGCGATCAGGGCGAGGAGGGGTTCTTTCATTGTGGCGGCTTTCTGTTCGGCTTGGTGAGGTAAGGCGGCCGGGCCTTGATTTCGTCGTACAGGCGGGCGAGGTAATGGCCGATGATGCCGAGGCTGATCATGATGGCGCCGCCGATGACGATGATCAGCAGGTTGACGGTGGTGAAGCCGCCGATCGCCCTGCCTTCGAACCAGTTGAGCAGGCTGAGGAAGCCGATGACGGCGCCCAGGGCCAGGATCGCCGCGCCGACGTAGGTGATCAGCTTGAGCGGTACGCTGGAGAAGCTCGTCAGGTTGTCGATCGCATACCGCAGCAGCTTGGCCTTGCTCCACTGGCTCGTGCCGCCGGCCCGGGCCGCGACCGTGAACGGAATCTGGACGCTGGGATAATTCGCCCAGCCGATCAGTCCGCGGAAGAAGCGGTGCTTCTCGGGGAAGGCAAGATAGGTGTCGACGACTTCCCGGTCCAGCAGCTTGAAGTCCGAATGATTGCGGATGTCCAGTCCGGCGAAGCGCGAGAAAAGCGCATAGAAGGCGTTTGCGAAGAAGCCATCCTGCAGCGCCTCTTCCCCGCGGTCGCTCTTCACCGCGTCGACCACGCACAAGCCTTTGCGCCAGAATTCGACCATCTGGGGAATGAGCTCCGGCGGATGCTGGAGGTCGCAGTCGAGGACGACGACCGCGTCGCCCTTGGCATGCGCCAGGCCGGCGTGGATGGCGGCTTCCTTGCCGAAATTGCGCGTGAAGAAGACCGGCCTGACCCGCGGGTCGCGCGCGGCGGCGCGCTCGATCTCGGCCGCGCTGTTGTCCCTCGAGCCATCGTCCACGGCGATGAGTTCGAGTTCGTAGCCCGCGCCCTCCGCGGCGCGCAGGATCTGCCCGATGTTGTCATGCACCATCGCCCCTTCGTTGAAGACGGGGATGACGAGACTGATTATTGGCGGCACGGATGACATTGCATTCGCATGATTCTGTTGGTTAGTTGTTTTGTCCATTGCAGGCCACGGCTGGATTGCTGCCCTTGCGCATCGTCGCCAGGTCGAACGACATGACGGTGAAGACCATCGAGCGCGGATCGCCCGGTGCGACGATCGGCGGCGACTGGCTGGCGAAATCGATGCGGCGCACCTCGCGCGGGTCCATGTGCAGGAGCGCGGACACCCGTTGCGGCGCCATGCCGCCCGCGACTTCCCGCTGCATTTCCTTGCCACTGATCCGCATCGGGCCGGTGGGCGCGACGACGTCGAACGCGATGCAGGCGGTCATGGGTTCGTCGCCGGGGTTGCGCAACTCCATGAATGCATGCTTCTTCGACCAGTGGAAACGGATGCCGTCGGGCCGGCGCTCTTCGGCGTAGAAACCGTCCAGCCAGTTCGCGTTGACCTTCGGCCCGATCAGCAGGTCCGCGCGCCGAGCGAATTCGGCCTGGCCGAGCTGGCTGCGGAGGGAGGCGGCCGCTTCGGCCAGGTCGAGCACGGCGTAGCGCGGATGTCCGACGTCAATCCGGCGCACGCCATCCACCGTCAGGGATTTCAGCAGCTGCTCGCCGCCGTCGGCATAACCCTTGCGGTCGATCCAGATGGCGCCGAAGCCGGAAAGAATCGCGGCGTCGACGAATTCCTTGCCCTTCAGCTCGCCCATCGTGTCCTGCCAGGCGCGGTGCGGAAGCGAGAACGACGGCCAGCTCCACTTCAGCGACGTGGACCACAGGTAGGGGCGCACGTGGTCATAGGAATCCATCTCGTGCTGGTGGTAGTTGATCGGGTAGCCGAAGAACGGCAATTGCAGCAATGCGGTGCCCGGCGGCAGCGCGTGCTCCAAGGTGGCGACCGCCTGGCGTTCCGCCGCGGCTTCGCGTTCGCCCTGCCGCTGGGTGGCCGTGAGCACGACCGTGTCGAGCAATTGGTCATGCAGGCTGAAGACGACGAGCGCGGCGGCCGCGATGCCGCAAGCCATGGTCCTGACGTTGAGCCTGCCTTGCCCGAGTCCCGCCAGGCCGCGCGCGAAGCCCATGCTGAGGGCGACGATGCAGAAGAAGTCGAGGAAGACCACGAAGCGGTTGTAGGCGCGGATGTCCGGGGATACCAGCAGGTTGAAGACCGCGCCGAGGCCGCCGACGGTAATGAACAGGAAGGTCGCCAGGCTCAGGCCGGTGATGGCCCGCATGGGCTGCTCCACGGCGGACTTGCGGCTGGCGCGCAGCAGCGAAACCAAGATCAGGAGAAGCCCGAGCGCACCGTAGATGCCGAGGCGGGCGGAGGTGTTTTCGTTTTCGTCGGGGAAATTCGCGTTCAGGTCCTTTTCCGCCCAAGCGGCAAGGAAGGGAACCGGATTGGCTACCTGGGGCAGGATCATGCGCCGCAGCTTGACGCCATAGACTTCCGCCTCCGCCGGCAGCTTGTAGCTCATCTCCGGCGGCAGGCCATCCTTCTTCCAGCTTTGCAGGCCCGGGAAAAGATTGATCGCCGTGCAGATGGACAGCACCGCCACCGCCAGCACGGGGAGCTTGAGCTGGCGCAGGTCGCGGCCGCGGAAGCCGATCAGCGCGGCCAGGCAGAACAGCGCGGCCGCGAAGAAGCTGTAGTACACGTAATCGAAACCCTGGAGCACGCAGGCGGCCAGGCCGGCGACGACGGCCTGCCCCGGACGGCGGACGCCTTCGCCGCGCGACGCGATCACGACCGCCAGCAGGCACAGCAGGGGGACGACGTAGAACACGAGGTTGACGTGGGCGAGGTTGCGCATCAAGCCGTAGGGCAGGAAGGCGTACAGCACGCCGTTCGCCAGGGACAGCGCGGCCGGCAGCCTGAGCTGCCAGCTGGCGTAGGCCGCGCTCCAGCCGTTCATCACCAGGGTGAGCAGCCAGAAAGCATTCAGCAGCAGGCCCGGATCCTTGCTGAAAACCGACATGACCTTCATCAGCATCCAGTCTGTGCTGGTCTGCAGCGGGAAGGCGGCGCCCGGATAGGTGAATGGCGCCGACAGGTGGGTGATGGTGCCCGTCCAGCCATCCTGCAGCAATCCCTTGACGTACAACAGCTGCGACAGGGTGTCGCCGGCGTAGTTCAGGGGCGCACGCAGGTTGTAATGCAGCAGGTCCAGCCGCCACGTGATCAGGGACAGGATGACCGCCGCCAGGAAAAGCGCGGCAAGCGCGAAGCGCGCCAATTCGCCCGCGCCGCCCAGGCGGGTTTGCTTGTGAAGCGGTACGTCAAGGTTCATCGGTCTCATTGGGCGTTCTCTGGATCGGCGTTCCGGGCGTTGATGCCGATGCGCTCGAGGAGCTGCAAGGCACTTTGCCGCCAGGTGAGGGTTTTGATCCTGAGTGCAAGTTCGAACCTCTCGGCAGCCGGCAGCCGATGCATTTCCTTCACCGCGTCGGCGAGGGAAGCAGGGCTCTTCAGCGAGAAATATCGGGCGCCTTCTCCGCCGACCTCGCGGAACACCGGGATGTCGCTCGCCAGGACCGGAATCTTGTGCAGGGCCGCTTCCACGATGGGCAGGCCGAAGCCCTCGGTGGTCGACGCGGCGATCAGGGCCGTCGAGGCGGCATAGCAACGCTCGATCTCTTCGTCGGACGCATTCTCGATCAGGACGAGGCGCTTGCCGAGTTCGGGATGGTTGCGCAGCCTCTGCATGGTCTCCTCGACCTTCCAGCCCTCCTTGCCGATGATGCACAGCCGAAGCCCCAGTCCTTCCCGCCACAGCAGCTCGAACGCGTCGAGGGCGAAGGCGTGGCCCTTGCGGGGTTCGATGGTGCCGACCATGAGGAAGAGCGGCGTGGCGGTGTCCGCAACCAGGTTTTCCACCAGCGGGCGGATGGTCTTGTCCGCATGCCTCGCCGCGAGGTCGGCGCCGAGATGCCACCAAGTGATGTCGAGTCCCGGCCGCGACAGCTGGTGCTCGGCGAGGTAGGCCGCCACGTCGTCGGCGACGGCGCGCGAAATGCAGACCAGGGCGTCGCTGTGCTGCGCGGCGAGTCCCACCCACTGCCGGAATACCTGGACCAGCGGCGCGGCGCACATCTCGGGATAGCGCAGCGGAATCAGGTCGTAGAACGCCGTCACGACCTTGCCGCCGGCGCGGCGCACGGCATCGAATACCGGCAGGAAGCCGCTGTACTGTTCCCAGGAGGAATCGAGCATCAGCAGGGTATCGCCCGGATGGATCGCCAGCGCTTCCTCGGGAACGCTGCCGCGCTCCAGCCCGAATACCGACGCCGTCACCGCGCAGGCGCGGTGCAGCCTGCCGTCTTTCAGGTGTACCAGTTCGACCGGAAGCCCCACCTCGCCGTCCTGCATGTGGCCGACTTCATAGGCGATTTTCTTGACCACGCGCTGGATGCCGCTGAAGGCATCCACCTTGGTCAGCTGGGTGGTGTCGATCAGCAGGCGCGGCTGGCGGCGCAGGCGCCAGTTGTGGTCGGCGTAATGGCTCAGGGTGCCGAGCAGCTGGTCGCTCGGCTGGATCGTCGCCAGCGCATCGACGAGCGCCCGGGCGGTATGGCGCGGGCTGCAGGCGATCGACTGTTCGATCGCGCTGGCATAGCTTGCGGTCCGGTGTTCGCGCTCGGCGGGAAGAATCGTCAGCGGCGGCAGCCAGGTGCTGCCGCATGCCGCATCCAGGGCCGGGCGCAAGCCCTCGTCTGGAAGGATCACGTGCTGCGCGAATTCGAGCAAGCGGCGGTTCGCATTCGCTTTCACGGTCGGTTTAGGATCGCCGCCGGCGCCGGTCTGCATCGCTTCCAGGAAGCCTCGCAGGCCCTGGCTGTAGAAAAGCTCGCCCATTGCGGTGTCCGGCATGCCGGTCGCCTGGCCGAGCGCCCCGAATGCCTTGCCGAAGGACTTGTCGTGCAAGACGAGCGCGCCCGGGACCTGTGCCAGGAGCGGCAGCATGAAGGCATGCTGCGCGCTGTCGGCGAGCTGGTAGATCACCGTGGCGTAGCGGTCGGCGTTACCGGGCAGGGCGGTATGCGGATAAGCGTCGAAGCTGGCCTGCAGCAGCGAGGCGGCGACGGGCTTGCCGCTTTCGGTGTAGAGATCGATGTCGAAGTCGTGCCCGAGGGCGGGCAGGGCATCGATGCAATGGCGGGCCGACGGGTCGGCATCTGATTGCAGGTTGCATACCACCGCGATCCGGGGCCGGCGGCGCGGCGCGATGCGCGCCTGCTTGCGGGCATCCGCGCCGGCGCCCTGGCTTGCCCGGAGCGCACGGGTTGCTTCCTCGATGGCGTCCCAGGCCAGGTTCGCGCTCCTGTCCCAGCTGAACAGGGTGGCGCGGTCGAGGCTGTACGCGCGCAATTCGGCGCGCAGGGCGGCATCGGTCAGCACCCTGGCCATCGCATCGGCGATGGAGTCTGGGCGCGCGGCATCGAACAGCACGTCGCTGCGGCCCATGACTTCCGGGATCGAGGAATTGTCGGCGGCGATCACGGGCGCGCCGCAAGCCATCGCTTCCAGGATGGGCAGCCCGAAGCCTTCGTACAGCGACGGGAAGACGAACAGGGCGCACTGCGTGTACAGGCAGGTCAGTTCCTCGTCGGTGATGTGGCCGGTGACCACGACTTCGTCGTCGGACAAACCGAGTTCGCGCACGCCGCGGCGGAAGCCGATGATGTCGGCGCCCACCTGGTTCAGCACCAGCTGGTGGGTCTTGCGCACTTCGAGCGGCAGCAGGGAATAGGCCTTGAGCATGCCGTGCAGGTTCTTGCGGTAATCCGCGTTGCCCGTGTAGAGCACGAAGGGGCGGACGATGCCGAAGCGGCCGATGTTCTGGCGGCCCTGTTCCGCCTTGGTCATCGGCCGGAACCGGGCGGTGGCCGCGCCCGAGATGTTCACCACGCGCTCGGGCGGAATGCCGAGGATGTCGATGGCATCGCGCCGCGTGGCCTCGGAGATCGCCAGCAGCAGGTCGAAGCGATGCAGGGCCATCAGGCGGCGTTCGTACCAGGGCCGGTAGCCGTTAGCGGTGTGCAGGTACTGGTCCGGAAACAGCCAGGGAATGAAGTCGTACAGGACGGCGGTGCGCAAGGCGCCCGGCGCATTGGCCTCGGGGATGGCGACGACGCCGTCTTCCCCCCAGCCTTCGAAAGGCGTGGCGTACAGGACGGCGTCGGGCGTCAGCGACTGGTAGGCGTGCTGGATGAGCGCGCTGGATGCCCGCGCGTGCGCCTGCTGGTCGCCGCCAAGCTGTCCCCGGTTCGGGCAGCCATAGGTGGCGAAGCGGCCCGGCGGCAGGACGGGCGCGAGCGCGCGGCGCAAATCCTCGACGCTTTCAGGATGGTAGTCGTTGGCCAGGGCGTGCACCGCGTGGCCGCGGGGCGAGCGAGCCATCGCCTCCAGCAGCGACATGGTGAAGCGCCCGATTCCGCGGAAGCGGGAACCGGTCTGGCAGGGGAAGAGGTCGTATACCAGCCGCATCATTGTTGTCCGTCAGTCTGTTGTTGCGCGGGGCGGCGCTGCTTCATTTCCTGCATGAGCATCGAATGGAAGGCGCCCTGCGCCGCGCCCGCCGTCCAGGCCACGGCGTCAGCCGCCGCCGGGGGCACGCCGGCCGGCTGGGCGGGAGCGAGGGCGGGACGCACCCTGTCCATGATGCGCTGCCACTGCCCGGGATAGCGGTTGCGGAACACGAAGGCCATCCTCACCACGTGCTGGTTGTTCTTGGCGACGGGCGCCACGCGGCGCAGGAATCCCATCAGGGCGCGCTTGATGAAGCTGCGGGGCGAGGTGAGCGCCAGCCGGCACCAGAATTTTGCCTTGATGACGACCCTGCCAAGCAGGCGCACCGGCGCGGAAATCTTCCACGAGGTGCTGGCATAGAGGCTGGCGATTTCCGCCCTGAGGTTGGCTTCCTGCACCTTCGCGACCGAGACCGTATGCAAAGCATGCAGCTCCATCTGCTCGGCGCGCTTGGTGGCCATGGCGATTCTGTTTTCCGCTTCGGCAAGCTTGTCGCGCAATTCGATGCGCAGCTCGTCGCGCTCGGCGTGCGCGCGCTGGGTCCGCAGGTCGGCCTGGTAGGCATTGAGTTCGAAGTCATGCAGCCGCACCTGGAATTCGGTCAGCGGATAGCTGAAGGCGTGTCCCTGGCGCAGGATGAAGTCATCGAACACGTTCGGCGGCAGCGCGAAGGCATCGGCCAGCTCCGGGTGCTCGGGCGACACGTAGTAGTGGTTCAAGCCGTCGAAGTACGCCAGCCGGTAGCCGCTGGACAGCACCATCGGCTCCCACTCGGCATGGTTCGTGACCTGGCTTTGCGGGCGCGTCGCCTCGATGACCATGATCCAGGGCCGCCAGCGCTGCAGGTCCATGCCCCGCAGGACGGCGGCTTCCAAGCCTTCGACGTCGATCTTGAGGAAGTGCACCGGTCCGCGCACGTGCTCGGCGCAAATGTCCGACAGCGTTCTGACGGGCACCGTTTCCTCGACCACCTGCTTGCCTTCGCGGCGATGGTTGTCGGCGATGGCGGCGTCCATGGTCGACAGGCCGGTATCGGGGATGTCGTAGAAGCGCAGCTCGCCCGGCGCGTCGCTCACGGCGACCGCGAGGTTGATGTCGCCGGTCCGCTGGGCCGCGAGCAGTTCGGCGTACTGGCGCATCGGCTCGATGTTGATGCCGCGCCAGCCGCGTTCATGGAAAGCCTTGGTGACGGAGTCGATCACCGGATCGTTGGCGCCGACGTCGATGTAGAAGCCCTGGGCGACATGCTTCAGCGCGCGCCACAGCATCACGTCTTCAAAGTTTTGGGCGTAGGAAACGAGGCTCATGGTCGTTGTATGGCGATTTCCGGATCGATCCAGGTGCAGCCCACGAAGTGGGTGCGGCTGATGTTGACCACGCTGAAGGTCAGCGCGAGGTCGCGCCATTCGTAGTTGTCGACGAGATGGGTCTCGCCGCTGGTCAGGGCGGTGGCCACGGAATAGCTGCCCGGACCGAGGTTGGCGGGGAAGCGGAAGCGGTAGCGGATGCTCTCGCCTGCCTCGACGTTCTCGAGGGGCAGGTCCTTCAGGTGGGTATTGGTGCCGAACATCGGCTGGCCGAGCTTGTCCTTGATCATGTAGCCCAGCACCAGGCGGGGAATCGGCCGGTGGACCTTCACGTCGATCTGCAGCGTGACGTCGCTGCCCACGTCGATCATCTCTACCTGTTCGCCGGCCGCGTTGAGCAGGACGATATTGGAGACGGTGGCTTCGCCGGTGCCGGAGATGGTCTGCACCTTGCCGTTGTCGAGCTTGTTCTGGCGCACCGTCTGGTTCTCGCGCTCGGCGATCATGGCGTTGTAGTAATCCATGATTTCCTCGGGCGCGCCTTCCTTCGCGAGGTGCCCGGCGTCGAGCAGGATCGCCCGGTCGCAGATGGTCTGGATGGCGGTCTTGTCGTGGGAAACGATCAGCAGCGTGGTGCCCTGCTCGCGCAGCTGGCGGATGCGGTCGAAGCTCTTGTGCTGGAAGTAGGTGTCGCCCACCGAAAGGGCTTCATCGACTATCAGCACGTCGGGCCGCTTCGCGGTGGCGACGCTGAAGGCGAGGCGCATCTGCATGCCGCTGGAATAGACGCGCACCTGCTGGTCGATGTAGTCGCCGATCTCGGCGAAGGCCTCGATCTGCGGCATCATTTGCGTGATTTCGTCGGTGCTGTAGCCCTGCAGCTGTCCGGCCATGTAAACATTCTGACGGCCGGTGAAGTCCGGATGGAAGCCCATGCCGAGTTCCAGCATGGCGGCAACGCGGCCGGTGGTCTGCACCTCGCCGGTGGTAGGCTGCACCGTGCCGGTGATGAGCTTGAGCAGCGTGCTCTTTCCCGCGCCGTTGATGCCGATGAGGGCGACGGCTTCACCCGGCGCGATATGGAAGTTGATGTCGCGCAGGATCCATTTGAGATGATGGCGCTTGCCGGCGAACGGCAGCATCCACTCGAGCGCGCGCGACCAGCGGGTGGGATATTGCTTGTATGCCTTGCCTATGTTCTGGACGAGAATGCTGCCCATGTTGGATGGCCCTATGAGGAGTACGCTGCTGCGCTGATGTTGGAGCGGATGCCAACGGAATTGCAGCCAGCGGAACCTAGCGAGGTAAAGTGATCAATTATGCCGCAAGCACATGCTCTATCGACATGTCCGCGGGGCGCGGCCGCGAAATCCGGTCGGGTCGGGATGGCTGGGTGTTTGTGCCCTGTACGGCGGAAGGTTGCAGAAAAAAGGCCGTATTATATCTTAACGAGAATTAATCCATAGGCAATTCCCGGGTTGCAAAAGGCAAGCAATCGCAACTAAACGCAACAAGGATGATGTTGCTCAAACCCAATGATTTCTCATCGAGTATGGCCCGTCCTTACTGGGCGTACCGGCGCCGCAGTTGCAGGAACGGCTTCTCGATCGTCGCATAGCTGAGCGAAGAGACGGCCCAGGTAGCGGCATACGCAATCGCCGCAAGCAGCAGTCCGTCGACGATGCGCTGCCCGGTCCACGATGGCTTGCCGAGCGCCTGCGCCACGAGATCGATCACCAGGGCATGCAGCAGGTAGAGCGAGAAGCTGATGTCGCCGCCATGCTGCATGGCGCGCGCCAGCGGCCGGGGCAGGCGCAGGTCCGCCGCCAGCCAGCCGAGGATGAACACCGACCATGCCAGGCTTTCCTGCAGCGACCAGGTGATCCAGAACGCCTGCTTCGGTTCGGGCAGGAAGAAGCTGGCATAACGCGCCTGCAGCATGATATTGCCGGTCACGAGCAGCGCGGCCAGCAGCAGCCACACCTTGCCATGCCTGCGCAGCTCCTGGCCGAAGCGGGCATGGACGACGGCCGCCAGCATCCCCACCAGGAACTGGTCGAACCTGCCCACCAGCGTGGAGAACAGCATGTGGGTACTGCGTTCCGAGACGCCGTAGGCCGCCAGCTTGAAAGCCAGCATCAGCCCGAGGCATTGCAGCAGGTAGCGCGGCCCCTGCGCCAGCGTGAAGCGGGCGATGAAGGGAAAGACCAGGTAGAAGGCAAACTCCACCGAGATCGTCCATGCCGCGCCGGTGATGAAGTATTTCGAGGTCGGCGATTCGCCCAGGTTGCTGAACAGGACATACAGCGCATCTTGCGGGCGGAAGGCATCGCGCCCGATGGAAATCGCGATCACGAACACCGTGATGAACAGCGGGAAGATGCGCAGGAAGCGGTTGCGGATGAATTCCCGGTAGACCAGTCCCTTCCGCTGCTCCGCCTGGTACAGCGCGATCTGCATGAACAGGAAGCCCGACAGCGTGAAGAACAGCCCGACCCCGGTATGCCCCTCGGTCACCAGGCTGAACGGCGTCCACCCCGGATGCGCCAGCACCTCGATCGGCGGCGCGTAGACGTGGTGATAGAAGTGGAAGAAGAACACCAGGCTCGCGGCGAGCCAGCGGATTTCATCGATGCGCGGATTGTGGGGGAGATTCAGCGAAAGCATGGCGAAGGGGATGCTTGTTGTCGCCGGTATCGTATCAGGTATGTCACTTCGGGCTAGGGGTTTGTCGTTGATGACAAGCCTTGGCGTCTGCGACGCGCGCTGTCGGTCGAAGCACTTGCTGTCAGTTGCGCTGTCATCCCCGCCTGCGCGGGGATGACAGTGGAACGGCAGGACGACAGCGCAACGGCAAGATAACCCCGCAAAGACGACCCCAGCCCCGTCAGTCCAATCCCTGCGCAAGCCGCTGCAACGCAGCCGGCTTGCAAATGATCAGCCGATGCGAGTCCTTCAGCACGATCCCCTGGCTCGCAAGGTTGGCCAGCACGCGCGACACCGTCTCGCGGCTGGTATTGATCATGTTGGCGATATCCTGGTGCGTCGGCAAATTCTCGACCGCCTCGACGTTATCCGCCCCCTTCTGCTTGATCAGCTCGAGGTAGCTGCAAATCCGGCGCGAGGTATTGTTGATGCTAAGCAGGGCGCGGAATTCGGAGTCGCGCTGCACCTTCTCGGCAAGGTGGCGCAGCATCTGGTTGGCGACGGAAGGGGAGTGGGAGAACAAATGCACCGCCGTCTGCCGCGGCAGGAAGGCGACCAGCACCGGGGACAGGGCGACCACCGAAGCCGAACGGGTCGAACCGTTGATGACCGCGATCTCGCCGAAGAAGTCGCCCGGCTTGAGCATGCGCAGGCCGATGGCTCGGCCGTCCTCGGTGATGTCCACCACCTGCATCTGGCCCATCAGCAGGAACAGCAGGCTGTCGCCGACGCCGCCCTTCTGCAGCACCACTTCGCGCCGGCCATATTGGCGGAAGCGCAGCTCGGGCTTCAGGCGTTCGATTTCCTCGTCGCTCAGGCCGGCCAGCAAGGGAATCTTGCGAAGCTGGACCTGGTAGTTGATCTGCTGGCCGGGCGCGAGCTTGGTGATGCGCAGCTGGACCGTGGGCCGCAGCTGCGCGGCCTGCTGCGCCACCTGGAGCGCTGCTTCCGACGCGGCAACCGGCGCGGCCGTGGCATCGGCGGCGTCGCTCAGGGCTAGGTTGTCATTGGATGCGGTCATGGAATCAGCCGGCAGGGGGATGCGGCAAATTATAGCCGCAGCTTTCGCGTAAAAGTTTGCACCCGGCAATAAAGTTGCGCCTGGTTGCAAAACAGGGTGAGCAGGCTGGCAAGAAGCTTGTGCGGCGGACAAGGAAAACGCTGCGGGCGCGGGCCGGGCGATGCCTTTCAGCCAAGGAAGACGGTCTTCAATCGCCCTGCCATTGCCAGCTTAGCTGCACCTGCCGGCTGTTGTACTGGAAGAGCGAAATGTTTTCGTCGTTCTTCACCGCGCGCACTTCCAGGTTGAGGTTCTGCTGCTTGCTCAAGGGGTAGGTCAGCACGCCGCGGATGATCTGCGTGTCTTGCTTGCGGCGTTCGTCGATCAGGCCGGGCGAGTACACCGCTTCCGAAAGCCAGGTCTGGCGCAGCCACGACAGTTCGCCGGTCAGCCGGTAGGGCAGCAACGTCTTGGCGCTGATCGATGCATTCCAGCCCTGGCGGTCCTTGCCGGGACGGGTGGATACGCCCCGGTCCGTGTTCAGTCCCACGCCGGCCTGCGCCTGGGTGAACTCGGAACGGTAGTTGAGCTGGGTGCGCAGCTCGAACATGTTGGCGTTGTAGTCTTCCAGCGTGGCGTACTCGATGTGGTTAACGCCAGCGCCCACGCTGAACTGCCACGATGGCGGCAAGGGCAATGGCGGGGTGAGCCTGGCCTGCAATTGCGCCTGGCGCTGGTAGAGCCGTCCGCCGAGACCGAAGGCCGCGAGCGTGCCGGTGCCGCGCAGGCTCCAGTTGCCGAAGCGCCATGGCCGTTCCATACCCATCGCGATCGACGAGGTGTTGTAGGCGGCGAGCGCATCGTTCACTTGCAGCCGTCCCTGCACGAAGCCGATGCTGCCGTTGTTGTCGAGCTCGCGCAGGTAATCGAGCGACACGCTGGTGTAATGGTCGCTGCGGGGCAGGTATTCCGGCAGCAGCTGGAGCTCCACGCGCGAGGAGCCGGTGCCGATGCCGAAGTTGGGGTTGCTCGCGCCCTGGTTGACGTTGGTGTCGAAACCCCGGCTGGCCATGAAGGTCAGGCCGATGCGCGGCTGCCACTGGCTGCAGCCCAGCGAGCGCCAGCGCGAGATCACGTCCATGATGATAGGCGGGGGCGAGAAGCGGGTCTCGATGATCTTGAACAGGCGCTCCGCTTCTTCCGCGCGGCCGAGTTCGCACTGGATGATCGCCAGGTCCAGCCAGGCTCCCGCATGCTGCGGCTCGCGTTCTATCATGCGCGCTAGGGCGTCGCTGGCATCGTTACGCCGGCCCTCGTTCAGCGAGCGCATCGCATCGATGTACAGGTCGTTCTGCGCCTGGGCGAGCGTCTGTATCGAGGTTTGCGTCTGCGCTTGGGCCGTGGCCGGTAGCGGCAGCAGCGCCGGCAAGGCGAGGCCGAGCATCGCCAGCCAGCGCGTCGGACGCAAGAGGGAAAGGGAAGGGCGGAACGGCTTGCGCGTCATCCGTTCTCCCCGGCGGCCAGGGTAAACAGCTTGGTCGGCTTTTCCTTCCCGCGCAGCATGCGCTCGGCCAGGAAGCGCAGCTCGTGCCGCTTCGCGCGTTCCGCCGTGCCCTCGCCGATGATCACGCTGTGCGGATATTCGCGCGCCATCTGCTCCAGGCGCGACGCGGTATTCACGCTGTCGCCCACCGCGGTATAGATGCTGCGAAACGAGGAGCCGAAGTCGCCCGCCAGCGCCAGCCCGCTTTCGATGCCGATGCGCACGCGCACCTTCGGGAAACCCATCTGCTCACGCATTGCGCTGAAAGCCTGCACTTCCTTCAGGATGCGTCCGGCCGCATCCAGCGCCCGGTCGGCGTGTTCTTCCAGCGGCAGCGGCGCGCCCCAGAAGGCCACGAGTCCGTCGCCGGTGTATTTATCCAGCGTGCCGCCGAGTTCGATGACCGGGCGCGTCAGGCAATCCAGGAAGTCCCGCGTCAGCTTGCCCGACTCTTCCATCGAAAGCGACTCCACCTGGTGGGTATAGCCCTCCATGTCGGCGATCAGGGTCGTCACGTCGAGACGCTGCGGCGACAACGGGTCTTTCAGGTCGCGGCGCAAGAGTTCGTCCACCACCGCCTGCGCCACGTACTGCCGCAGGGTGTCGAGCAGCTGGCGCGACTTGCGCTGGGTGACCTGCCAGTCGTAGGGCACGGCGATCGACAGCAGGAAAAGAATCGATGCCAGCGGGCCCATCGCTGCGAGGTCGGGATCGTGCGGCGTGACTATATAAGCCAGCGCCAGCCAGGCGACGGCGCTGGCCGCGAGCAGGCCGACGTTGAGCACCGCCGAGAGGCGCGGGAAAGCATAGGCCGCCGCCAAGGCAACGACCAGGCTGAAGGCAAGGGCGATTGCCGTTCCCGGCAGGCGGGCCGGCGCCTGGCCGGCCTGCTCATCGAGCAGGCGCGATGCCTGGATGGCATGGATCAGCATGCCGGGCGTGGACGGGTCGAGCGGCGTCGAGACGCGGTCGCTCAGGCCGAGCGATGACGAGCCGACCAGCGCCAGCTTCCCCGCGACCATGGCGGGCGGCACGCTCTGGTCGAGGATGCTCGACGCGGAAATGACGGTGTAGGCGCTGAGTTCGCGCTCGAAGGGAATCCGGCGCATGCCTTCCACCGCCGGCGCCGGCTTGCCGGAACAGCATTGCACCAGCGCCAACGAGAGGGTGGGAAACTGGCGGCCGTCGAAGCGCGTCAGCATGGGCAGGCGGCGGATGGTGCCGTCCGGGTCGGGCACGAAGCCGATGTTGCCGGGATGCGCGGCGCGGCCGAAGCCGGAATGGTTGCCGATGAAGCCGGTCGCGACCGGCATGGGCTTGCCCGTGGCCGGCATGCCGCCGGCGATGGTGCCGACCTTGACCGGCAGCGGACGGGTTTCGTAGTCGAAGGCTTGCGCCATCACGACCGGTCCCTGTTCGGCCAGCATGGCGAGGCGCTGGTCGCCGCCATCGCTGCCCGGCTCAGGGAAAACCAGGTCGAGCGCGACGCCGCGCGCTTCGTAGGGGCCGATCAGCTTTTCCACCAGGTCGGCAAGCCGCTCGCGCGGCCAGGGCCAGGGGCCGGCCGCCTTGAGGGACGCTTCGTTGATGTCGATGACCACCACGCGGTTTTCGGCCTTCTCGGTCGCCTGCATGCGAATGAACTGGTCGCGCAGCCACTCGCTCGGCAGGAACGACGTGGCCAATGGCGGGGACCACTGCACCCAGGCGGTGACGACCACTGCCAGCAAGGCAATCATTGCCCGGGCCAGTGTCAGGCGCGACGCGGACGAAGCCGCTTTGGTGGGACTCATGTAAAAAAGCGCTCTCCGGAAAGTCGAGCGCGTCGCGTAGCGCACATCGTTGTCTCTATTTTGATATCCAGCAAGTATAGCGCCTCGTTCCTGCAAAATCTCAAGCGCGGGGCAAGTTTGCCCGTCTTGGATGCCCACTTTTTGCGCATTGTTGCTCTTTCCCCAGCAGAAATAAAAAACTGCCACAAATCAAGTCGTTGCCGGTTAGAATGTGATCGGTGTCACAGAAATTATTAACAAGAAACGGAGAATGGCTAACAAGGAGAAATCTATGTTGCGCAAAATCATTCTTTCCGCTCTGTTGTTGTGTTCCGCCAATGCCGTACTGGCTGGGGAAGCGGCGCGCGTGGTCTTCGTCGCGGGGCAGACCGTCCTCGACGGCAAGCCGGCCGAGCTCGGGCGCGTGGTCAATGAAGGCGACGAGATTTCCACCCAGGGCGACGGCTACGTCTACCTCAAGACCGTGGACAACGGCTTCCTGATCCTGCGTCCCAACAGCCGGGCGCGCATCACGGCCTACCACATCGACAAGGCGAACCCTTCCAACACCCGCGTCAAGCTCGAGTTGCTCAACGGCGTGGCCCGCAGCATTTCCGGCGAAGCGGTCAAGGAAGCGCGCCAGAACTTCCGCTTCAACACCCCTGTCGCCGCCATCGGCGTGCGCGGCACCGACTTCACCGTCTTCACCGACCAGGAAACCTCGCGCGTCGCCGTCATCTCGGGCGGCATCGTGGTCAGCGGCTTCACCGGCGCCTGCGGCCCGGAAGGCACCGGCCCCTGCGAAGGCAAGTCCAGCCGCGAACTGTTCGCCAGCCAGGTCGGCCAGCTCCTGCAGGTCCGCAAGGGCCAGTCCGCGCCGCAGATCCTGCCGAGCAGCGGCATCTCGCCCGACGTGGCCGCGCCGCCCCGCAACGATGAGCCGATTGGCAAGTCGACCTCCGGCTCCATGCCCCTGCCGTTCAACGTCGCGGACGTGAGCCTCGATCCGCTGAAGAACCTTGGCCTGCTCGCGCGCTTCCAGCAGTTCTCCAGCCAGCAGGCCCAGCAGCCCGCCGTCGTCACGCCGCCGGTCGCCGTCACGCCGACGCCCACCCAGGAAGTCGTTCCCGAGACCAGCAAGATCGTCTGGGGCCGCTGGCAGCCCATCGTCGACCAGAGCGCCGCCATCGACCTGGCGAAGATGATGAACGAGAAGAACACGCTCAATGCGCTGAACTCCTACTTCGCCGTCCTGCGCACCCAGGGCACCTTCACCATGCCCGCGACCGGCAACGTCGGCTTCGGCCTGAAGAACGCCGAGGCCTACATCCTCGACGAGCCGACGAACAAGTTCTCGGTGGCCTCCTACCAGAACGGCAAGCTGCAGGTGGATTTCGCCAAGTCCAGCTTCAACACCAGCTTCGACGTGGTCAGCCAGAAGAACGAGCGCTTCAGCTTCCAGTCCGTCGGCGAGATCGACAAGAACGGCAAGATGGTCGGCGGCAACCAGTTCATCGCGCCGACCAATGTGTCGGTGAGCGGCGCGCTGGGCGACAACGGCAACTCCGCCGCCTATATCTTCCAGGGCCGGGTCGACGACCGGCGCGTCACAACGGGGGTCACCTACTGGACGCGCTGACCTTCCGGCGAACCGCCCGGCCGGCACTCTCTATATAGAAGGGGATGGAAGGTCAGGGGCGGCAAAAGAAAACGGCGCATGACGCGCCGTTTTGCTTTTCAGGGGAGGTTGTCGCCCGGACGCGACAATCCGGAGCTCCGCAATAAAACTTTCCGACAGCCATGAAACCTTCCGAGGCCACGCCGAAAGCGGCCTACACGACCCAAAACCGAGAACTGAAACGGCTTTTCCTAATAGTTCCGCTAATCATCCGGGGATCCTGTGTTAAGTCAAGGAAAGTTATTGCTTTTGGAACAAGTTCAAATATAATCCCCGGGGCGTACTGTGTGGCTAAAAAGCATCAACGGAATTGCGCCTGGATAAGTGTGACGACCATCACATTCCACCCAAGACCGATCTGCCACTATACGTCCGCAACCTTGCACAAACGCAAGGACATGCGGATCCGCAACAAACCCCTTTGTTTTGTTGTAGTTACTTTCCTTCCTAGGAGTTTTACATGGCAACAATGAACGATACCGTCCAGCAGATGTACGTGGCGTTTTTCAACCGCCCCGCAGATGCTCTCGGTTTGGCATTCTGGGTGAGCAAGCTGCAAGGTGGCCTGTCGGTCAGCTCGATGGCAGCTTCGTTCGCCGCTTCGGACGAGTACAAGGCACTGTACGCTGGCAAGGACGCCGCTACGACCGTCGCCATCCTGTACACCAACCTGTTCGGCCGCACGGCTGCTCCGACCGAAGTGACTTTCTGGGGTCTGCGTCTCCTGCAAGGTCTGGAAACGGTTGACGGCATCGCCCTCAAGCTGACGAACAGCGCCCAAGGCACTGACGCAGCAACGATCACCAACAAGATCGCCGCTTCCACCGCTTTCACCACCGGCCTCGATTCCACCGCCAAGATCACCGGCTACACCGGCCTGCAAGCCAACCTGGCTGCACGCGCATGGCTGGCTGGCGTGACCGATGCTGCCAGCCTGGCTGGTGCTACCGCTGCTGACGCTCTGAACGCAGCAATCAACACCGCAGTCAACGTCGGTTCTGGTTCCAACTCCGCAACCTTCAACCTGACTCCTGGCGTCGACAACGCAACCGCGAACCAGTTCTACGCTTCCGAGACCCAGTTCAACGTTGACGGCAAGGGCCCGACCATCAACACCGGCGACGTGCTGACCGGTCAGTCTGGCCGTACCGACAACACCCTGACGATTACCGACCTGACCCCCAGCGTCGCTAACGGCAACATTCCTGCCGGCGTCAAGCTGCAGAACATCCAGAACGTCATCCTGAACACGTCGAACAACACGGCCGCATCCGGCTTCAGCGTTGTGCCTTACTCCGACGTCGTGAACGTTCAAGTCAACACCAACGGTACGGGCGGTGACGTCGTCGTTGCTAGCAACGGTGGCACGACCAACCCGACCAAGCAATCCGTCGTTGTCAACCACCAGTCCTACACTGGCGGCACCGTGCAAGTTATCGGTGGCTTCGACGTCAACGTGACCCAGAACGCCAACGCTGCCATCACGATCGGCCAGCAAGCTGCTGGTACCGTTCCCCAGCCGAACAACGTTCCGACCGGCCCGGTCACCGTGACCCAGAACAGCACCGCTGGCGGCGCTGTCAACGTGGTTGGCGGCAGCAAGGTTACCGTTACGACCACTGGCGCTTCCTTCACCGGCGCAATCAACATCGGTAACGTTTCTGCCTCGGGCAACAGCCTGGCAGGCGCACTGTCCAATTCGACCGGCGCTATCGTTGTCAACAACGCTGGTACGACCAGCACCACCAACGTCTCCGGCGGCTCCACCGTCAACGTGACGGCTGCAGGCGGTGTTGTGAACGTCGGTGACGCAGGTGCTGTCATCGCTTCCAACATGCCCACGGGCGCAGTCACTGTGAACGATACCGCTCCGGTGGCATACGACAACCTGAACATCGCCAACAACGTCAACCACAATGCAACCGCACGTGGCGTGAACGTTTACGGCGGTACCGACGTCAACGTGACGACCAATGCCGGCGGCGTTGTCATCGGCACCAACACGCTGACCGCAACCCTCCCGACCGGCAACATCACGATCACCAGCACGGCAAACGACCAGCAAGCTGCTGCCAAAGCCAACGCTGCGATCACCGCTTTCGGCGGCAAGAACGTGACCGTCAATGCGGCTGACGTCGACGTGACCCTCGGCGGCACCACCGGCTACAACCCGACTGGCGTTATCGCTGTCAAGGAAACTGCCGCTTCCACGAACCGCGATGTCGCAACCGGCAACGTCCATACCGTCACCATCAACGGCGGCAATGGCGTCACCGTCAACGCACAAGGTCAGAACGTTTCCGTCGGTGCAGCTCAAGGTACGGGCGGCGCACAAGTTGTTACGCAATCCGGCGTGATGACCGGCGCAGGCATGGGCGGCGCGAACGGCACCGTTGAAGTCGACGGCGGCTCCACCGTTTCCGTTACCACGACCGGCGGTGCAGTTACCGTTGGCAAGGGTTCCGCAGCAGGCGCAGCATTCAACGCAACGGGCGCAGTCACTGTTACCAACACCTTCGGTGCTGGCAACGCAGGCAACGATGCAACGACCGTCTTCGGCGGCGCAGCAGTCAACGTTTCCTACAACAACGCCAACAAGGGCGCTGTTCTGGTTGGCGATACTGCAAGCTACGATGCAAACACGATGCTGAACGCCACCGGCACCGGCCTGAAGGCAGCATTTGCCATCCCGACCGGCGACGTGACCATCAGCAGCAAGCAGACCAACGGCACGACCAACACCTTCGGTACGGGCGCTGTCAAGGTCGTTACCAATGGCGCAGCCAACGTTTCCATCACTGGCGACGCACCGGCTTACGTTGTTGACGCACAGTCCATCCTGGCAACTGGTGGCGCCAATGCCAACAAGGCAATCGGCACCAGCACGCTGGCTAACGTCAAGTTCGACGGTGTGCGTACTGCTGGCGCAATCGCCATCCAGTCCGACGCTTTGTCCAACCTGACCGTTACGACCAACACCGTTGCAGGCAACAGCTTCAACATCACCAACAACACGGCTGGCCATACCCTGAACATCACCACTGGTGGCAACACCGCCGGTATCACCGTTCAGGACAACGTTGCCACGACGATCAACCTGGCCGACAACGGCACGGCTTCGACCGGCGCAACGACCCTGACCGCTGCCAAGGCAACCACGCTGAACGTCAACACGACGGCCGCAGCTACCGTTGCTGCAGCTGGTGCATCCGCACTGACCAAGATCGTCCTGACCAACAAGGGTACGGTCGCTCTGGGCAGCGTTGCAGCACTCAGCAGCCTGGCAATGATCGATGCAACCGCATCCACCGGCGCAGTTAGCGTTGCCATCAACACTGCCGTCACCAGCTTCAACGGTGTCGGCGGCACGGGCAACCAGACCGTTACCATCAACAACAACAGCACGGTTCAGGCCAACGGCACGACCTTCAACACCATCTTCGGTGGTTCGGGTTCCAACACCCTGGTCGCGAACTACGTTGCAGCTGCCAATGACACCGCTCTGGGCAACAATGCACGTATCAAGGGCTTCTCGACCCTGTCCCTGGGTACTGCTGCGTCGTCCTCTACCGGCCACGCTGCATATCAGGCTGGTGTGACTGCTCAGGCTCAAGTGTCGACCGTCACCATCAACGGTGGTAACGGTGTCGCCACTCAGACCTACACTGTCCAGCTGAACGCAGGTGCTACTTACACGTTCACCTCCGCTGGCGGCGAGACGCCGGCCCAGATCGCTGCAAACCTGGCTGGTGGTCTGCTGGCTCAAGGTAACTCTGGCTACACCGTCGGCTACACCGCGGGCAACAACACGTTCACCGTGACCGGTCCTGCCGCAGGTACGGCATTCACCGTGACCGTGGGCGGTACGGCAGCAACTGCACCGACTCAGGCTGTCACCACGACCGGCGCAACCTCTGTTACCGGCGACAACTTCTATGACGCTACCGGCTTCACCGCTCTGACCGTTGGTCAGACCGCTGGCGACGTGACGTTCAAGAACGCTGGCGCAGGCTCCACGCTGACCCTGACCGATGGCCAAAACGCCGCATCCACGAACCTCGTCAACTACCTGCTGACCAACTCGGCTGGCACGAACGACACGCTGGATCTGACGGTCAATGCCACCGCTGCTCGCGCTCACGCTACCAAGGGCACGATCAACGCGACGGTCCTGACCACCGGTATCGAAAACCTGAAAGTCACCAGCACGGGTACGCTGGTTGACGCTCTGGGCAACCGCGTCGTCAACACCGTGACGATCGGTGACACCGCAGCTAAATCCGTGACCGTTTCCGGCGCACAAGACGTTACGCTGACGCTGAAGACGGATGCAAACGCCACGCTGGCTGGTGGTGCAAGCAACGTCACGACGCTCGACGCTTCCGCTTCTACGGGCAAAGTTGACCTGACCGGTGTTGCTCTCAAGGACAATACTGCTCACACCATCACTGGCGGTAATGGCCAACTGGTCGCTAAGGGCGGCACGCACGTCGCTGACGTTGACACCGTTACCTCGGGCGCAGGCGGCATCGACTTCTCGATCGGTACCGCTGGTAAGTGGGTTGCAGTCGCAGGCGCCGGCAACAACGGTGCCTACGCCGCAGGTAGCACGACGATCAACCTGTCCGCTTCGGCTGGCGCAACCGACACCCTCAAGTTCGTCGATGGTGCAGTCTCGACCTTCAACGGCACCAAGGGCGGTATCACTGGTTTCGTCACCGGTGTGAGCAAGGCTGACGCGCTGAACTTCCAGCGCACCGCTGGCGTCGCTCAAACCAAGTCGATTCTTGCAAACGTCGCAACGCCGACCGTGGTTTCCTCCCTGGCTTCCGCTCAGAACAGCGCTCTGTCGATCGACAAGACCGGCGCACTGTTCACGGCACTGGGCAACCTGACCTACACGATCTCCAACGGTGTCATCACCTTCGGTGCAACTGCTGGTCACCAGATCGCCGACTTCACCAGCGGTCAGCTGGTAAGTGCAGCAGAAATCATCGTCAACGATGCAGCTGCTGGCGATATGATCGCGGCCTTCTCGTACAACGGTAACTCCTACGTTGTGGCGAGCGACCAGAACCGCCTGCTGTCTCAAAACGGCGGTGCAGCTGGCGCGCACACCAACGGCGACACGCTGGTCAACCTGATCGGTGTCGGCACGGTGACGGGCTTCGGTTCTACCGGTGCTGCTGGTACGATCGTCGCTAACGTGGCCAACATCGCTCCGACGATCGGCCAAGTAGCCAACACTGGTAACGCAACTGCTCAGGTCTACAACGATGCAGGCTTCGCAGTTGAGCAACTGGGTGTCGGCGGCGGTCACATTGCTGCATACAACACGACGAACGCAGCATCGCTGTCTGGTCTGCAGAGCTACACGTTCAACAACCTGGCAGCATCCGCAGTGTTGAACATCGGTGCAACCGGTACCGACAACCACCACATCGGTGATGTCACGGTGAACCAAGCTGCAGCAGCAGGTCAAAACAGCCTGACCGTGAACCTGAACGCAGCAGCTACCAAGTCCTTCATCGACAAGCTGACGGTCAATGGTGACGCGGTTCTGGTGCTGAATGGTGCGTCTGGCGGCACGTCGGAAGTCGTCTCCCTGGTCGATGGCACGAACACGCTGTCTTCCGTGACGATCTCCGGTGCTAACAGCGTTGCAGTGGACAGCATCACCAGCAGCTCGCTGGCTGGCGTGACTGTCACCAACACGGCAACGACGACTCTGGCCGGTGCAACGGCTGTGATCGCAAAGGACGCGTTCACGGTTACGGCAACCACGGCAAACCAGGGCACGATCGTGATCGGTAACTGGACAGTTCCGGCAAGCCCGACCGCTGGTCTGACTGGCAATGCAAACGTCATCACCATCGGCAGCCTGGCTAACCAGAACAACAACGCGAACAAGATCTTTGCATCCGGTACCAACGACGTCATCACCATCGTTGGCGCAGGTGGCAACTCCATCACTGCAAACGGTGCTGGCACGAAGATCGACGTTGGTGTTGACACCACGACCTACGGTGGCGTGCAGACGGTTGGTAACGTCGGCGCTAACACCATCAGCGCTCTGGGTGCGAACGAAATCGTGACCTTCCATGGCACGGCTAACGGCGCATCGACGGTTGCTCTTGGCCCGAATGGCACGGTCACGTTCTCGACCACCACTGGTGCAAACAGCCAGACCATCACTCTCGCAGGTGATGTGGCAGGTGCAGCAACTTCCGGCAGCTACTCCTTCACGACCCTGAACAACGTCGTGACGGGCACTGGCGACAAGATCGTCCTGCAAACCGCTGGTGCTGAAGCGCTGGCAGGCGGCACCTTTGCTGCCTCGCTGGTGAACGTAGCCTCGGCAACGACGCTGGCTCAGGCTCTGGACCTGGCAATTGCACAAGCTGCAATCTCCCAGGACACGAACCCGAACAGCGCCACCTACGCCAAGATCGCTGCCAACACCGGTGTGATCAACTGGTTCCAGTTCCAAGGCAACACCTACGTTGTTGAAGCTGTCAATGCAACGGGTGCTGCTGCTGCTAACCCCGCACTGGACGCCAACGACATGATCGTCAAGATCACTGGTCTGGTCGATCTGGGCGCTGCAGCACTGGCTGGCCACACGATTACTCTGTAATCAACCTCCTTACCTCCCCCCATCACTCCCGCAAGGGAGTAGGGAGGAGGCAGGAACCCAAAACCCCGCAGTTCGCTGCGGGGTTTTTTTTTGTATTGGTTTTAAACTCGGCAATCGGCGCGTCATCCCAGAAAACTTTTTCCATTCAGCGGATAATTGGGCCGTGGTTGGCACTCCAACCTTGCCGTTGTGGTGATCACTCAGGTCGGCATTCAACTACTCCAAAAACGAAAGTATCAATATGGCCTTGCAAGCAATCACGAAGGAAGAATTTCACCAAAAGCGTTGGCAGCCCCATTCCCGATTATTTTTCGCAGCTTCCCGTGCAGTGGTGGAGCTTGACCTCTCCGAGCTACCCGTGGCTGCTGCCAACTTTACGTTTGGATTTCTCAAGCAAGGCGATGGAAGCTTCCTGCCGGCTGTACTGATGGGAATCCAACCCGATAAAAACCTGTTCGTTGCGAAGGATGGCAGCTGGCTTGCCGGCTACGTTCCTTCACTATTTCGCGTCTCGCCGTTTGCGCTTGGCGTGACCGAAGAAGGGAAAAAAATCCTTTGTTTGGATGACACGTTCTCAGAGCCGCCCGCTGAACAAGGCTTCGCTTTCTTTAATGAGAATGGTGAGCCTGGCCCTGAACTGCTGCAGGTGAACCAGTTGCTCTCCACGATGGATTCGAACCGATTAGTTACTTCAAAGGCTTGCGCGGCACTCGATGAGGCGGGTGTGCTCCAACCTTGGAAAATTACCCTCCAGACAAAAGACGGCAATAAAACCTTGGAAGGCCTTCACCACATCGATCAAGCTGCGCTGGAGTCGCTCCCGGGTGACAAGTTGGAAACCTTGATGAAATGCGGTGCACTGTCCATCGCCTACTGCCAAATGGTCTCGACGCAGCATTTGCAAAAGCTAGGCATGCTCGCGGATTCCCACGCCCATTACGAGGCGATGCAAAAACAGCAGCCTGCAAGTAAGGATATTGACCTGTCCTTCCTGAGCAAGGGTGGCACTCTGAATTTCGGATAAGCGGGTTACTGTAAGCGAGAGAATCTCGTTGCGTTAACAAAAAAGCCGTAAAGCGATGCCCGGCTTTTTTCGTTTGTTCTTCAGTGCACCGCAGTGAATTCATGACAAAAGACAATGATTGCAGGGAAAATATTACGTAGAAGCCTGGTTTTAACGATAAAGGTATAAAAAACTGGCCTTTCAGAACCTTTTGCCATCGAAAAACGAAAAACGCCTCGGGTAAAATACGCGGCGTTTAACCACCCTCCACTCAATTGACGTTAAGGAGCTTCTCATGGCAATGATCACCATCAACGACAAAGAATACGATCTGGACTCCCTGTCCGACGGCGCCAAGCAGCAGATCAACATGCTGCAAATCACCGAGCAGGAAATCCAGCGCCTGAATGCCCAGCTGGCCATCGTGCAGACTGCGCGCATCGCCTACGCAAATGCTCTCACCGAAGAACTGCCCAAGTAATACGGTTGTTGGATTCGATAGAAAGAAAATCTTTCCTAGTGGTACAGAGGACGTGTTCTTCTTTATAATGTCATCAAAGCAAAAGAGGCATAGGCGGTTACCGCACAAAAATAAGACCTAATTACGTTGTTTGGCTTGTCTCAAGCTTGATGCACATTCTGCCGATGACAGCCAGGCAAGCAGCTATGATGAAATCGACCCCTAGGAAGGTCCTTGTTTTCAGCCGCACGGCGCAAGCCTGCGGCTTTTTCTTTGGGCGAACGCTTTATACTTCAGCCTTTGCTGCCATCAAGCTCATCGTTGCCGTCCCATGCTGACTTCCTGCCTCTGCACCCAAGCATCGCTCCTGTCGCCGCAAATGCAGGAATGGCAGCTTCGCTTCAAGGAGCGGCCCATTCACCTGCACCGCAAGATCTGGGAATGGTGCTACATCAGCGAGGCGCTGGCCGAGCGCGGGATGCTGCGTCCCGGCATGCGCGGGCTGGGATTCGCGGTGGGCCAGGAGCCGCTCACCGCCATGTATGCGCGCATGGGCGCGTCCATCGTGGCGACCGACCTGTTCGTCGAGAAGGCGGAGGAGAGCGGCTGGGTCAGCACCGGCCAGCATGCCGATGGCTTCGACGCACTCAACCAGCGCCAGCTCTGCGACAAGACCGAGTTCAACCGGCTGGTGGATTTCCGTTTTGCCGACATGAACGACATCGGCGGCAGCTTCAACGGCAGCTTCGACGGCCAGTTTGATTTCCTCTGGTCTTCCTGCGCCTTCGAGCACCTTGGCGACATCGAGAAGGGCTTGCGCTTCGTGCGCGAAGCCATGCGCTGCCTGAAGCCGGGCGGCTTTGCGGTGCATACCACCGAATTCAACCTCTCCTCCGACGCCGATACCGTGGAAAGCGGCGCCACCGTGCTGTTCCGCAGGCAGGACATCGAGCGCCTCGCCGGCGAGCTGCGCGCCGAGGGCCATGCCATCGAGTTCGACTGGGACCAGGGCGAGGGCTATGCCGACAAGACGGTGGATCTGCCGCCGTACAAGCAGCATGTGCATCTGCGCATGCAGATCGAGCAGTATGTGGTGACCTCAATCGGGCTGATCATCCGGAAGGCGGGGGCGGCGCATGCCGACGCGACGGACAAACGGCCGGCACCGGGCAGGCTGGGGCAGCTTTTCGGGCGGCTTGGCGGCAAGGACTGAATTCGCCGGTCGCTGAAATGGGATTCCCGCCCCCACGCGTTTTTGCTGATTACGCGTCAATTCTCGCCGTCATGTTCCCTCCCCTTCAAGGGGAGGGCTAGGGTGGGGATGGGTTTCCAGTGCGACCAAAGGACAGCATTAATTTTGCAATGAACTAATGCTGTTCTTTGTACACGAGCGAAACCCATCCCCACCCCAACCCTCCCCTTGAAGGGGAGGGGGCCGAGACAGAGCGGCATTCCCACGCACGCCGCAAAAAAGTCTGGCACATCCCCGCGCTAGCAGGAGTTCTAGATCTATCCGCAAAACCTATTCTCCCCACCCAAATCCCGCCACTTTTTACCTCCCGCAACGGAACTTTCAGGTCCGCAAAATTGCTTGCAATCAGCAAGCGATATGTTATTCTTCTCCGCAATGTGATCCACATCACGTTAAGCACTTCCAAGTCATTGATAAATTAGACTTTCTTAATTTTCAAGGCAACTCAACAAGACCTCTGCAGAGACGATTGCTCGACATGAAACCCCTATACCAAGTCCCTAAAAACGAAATCATGGAGGCGCTGACGGCATTCAAAGGCGCCTTTCGCACGGTTGGCGTCTTTTCCGCGATCATCAACCTGCTGATGCTCGTGCCGTCTCTGTACATGCTGCAGGTCTACGACCGCGTGCTGCAAAGCCGCAATGAAATCACCCTGCTGATGCTGACCATGATCATGCTGGGCGCCTACGTCTTCATGAGCGCCCTCGAACTGGTGCGCAGCTTCATCCTGGTCCGCGTTGGCGCCCAGCTCGACATGAAGCTCAACAAGCGGGTCTATACCGCCGCCTTCGAGCAGAACCTGAAGAAGGGCGGCGGCAATGCCGGCCAGTCGCTGCAGGACCTGACCAACATTCGCCAGTTCCTGACCGGCAACGCGCTGTTCGCCTTCTGCGACGCGCCCTGGTTCCCCTTCTACCTCATCGTCATCTTCATGTTCGAGCCGACGCTCGGCATCTTCGCGCTGGCCTCGACCGCCATCCTCGTGGTGCTGGCCTTCGTCAACGAGAAGGTCTCGAAGAAGCCGCTGTCCGAAGCCAACACCATGGCGGTGACGTCCACCGCGCTGGCATCGAGCAACCTGCGCAATGCCGAAGTCATCGAATCGATGGGCATGCTGCCCAACCTGATGAGCCGCTGGTTCAAGATGCATGGCCGCTTCCTGCAGCTGCAGGGCGAGGCGAGCGAGAAGGCGGGCATCGTCACCGCCGTCACCAAGTTCGTGCAGGTTTCGGTGCAGTCCCTCGTGCTGGGCCTCGGTGCGCTACTGGTCATCGAAGGCAAGATCTCCCCGGGCATGATGATCGCCGCCTCCATCCTGCTGGGCAAGGCAATGGGTCCGGTGCAGATGCTGATCGGCGTGTGGAAATCGTGGTCGAGCACCCGCAGCGCCTATGGGCGCCTGGTCAAGCTGCTGTCCGACAATCCCGCCCGCGAGGCCGGCATGTCCCTGCCCGCGCCGCAAGGCGTGGTGAGCGTCGAAGGCGCTGTCGCCGCTCCTCCCGGTTCGCAGATTCCCGTGCTGCGCGGCCTGAGCTTTGCCTTCCAGCCCGGCGACGCCGTCGGCATCATCGGCCCCAGCGGCTCCGGCAAGTCCACGCTGGCGCGCCTGCTGGTCGGCATCTGGCCCGCCGCTTCCGGCAAGGTCCGCCTCGACGGCGCCGACATCTACCAGTGGAACAAGGATGAGCTCGGCCCACACATCGGCTACCTGCCGCAGGACATCGAGCTCTTCGCCGGCACGGTCAGCGAGAACATCGCCCGCTTCGGCGACATCGATGCCGAGAAGGTCATCGATGCCGCCAAGCGCGCCGGCGTGCACGACATGATCCTGCACTTCCCGAAGGGCTACGACACCCTGCTGGGTGACGGCGGCGCCGGCCTGTCCGGCGGCCAGAAGCAGCGCCTCGGCCTGGCGCGCGCCATGTACGGCGATCCCGCGCTCGTCGTGCTCGACGAACCCAATTCCAACCTGGACGACCAGGGCGAGCAGGCCCTCGTGCAGGCGGTGCTGGACATGCGCCGCCGCGGTAAGACCGTGGTGCTGATCACCCACCGCACCAGCATCATCGGCGCGACCAACAAGCTGCTGCTGCTGCGCGAAGGCGTGTCGCAGGTCTTCGGTCCGACCGAACAGGTATTGCAGGCGCTTTCCCAGGCCAGCCAGCAGGCTGCCGCGGAACAGGGCCAAGGCCGCATCGCAGCGCAGGCTGCTTGAGAAGAACGCTGAGGAGTCATCATGAGAATGCTATTCAACAAGGACGGCGCTACCGAAGTCGTCATCAAGCCGGCTGACGCCGCAATGGTCAATACCGATGCCACCAAGCACACCCGACTCGGCTGGTGGATCGTGCTCGCCGGCGTCGGCGGCTTCATCCTCTGGGCCATGTTCGCGCCGCTCGACAAGGGCGTGCCCGCGCCCGGCACCGTCATGGCGTCCGGCAACCGCAAGCTCATCCAGCACCAGAGCGGCGGCACCATCGAGGACATCCTCGTCAAGGAAGGCGACAAGGTGAAGGCCGGACAGACCCTGGTCAAGATGAACGACGTGATCGCGCGTTCCAACGCCGACACCGCCCGCGCCCAGTACATTACCGCGCGCGCCGTCGAGTCCCGCCTGCTTGCCGAACGTGACGGCAAGGGCGAGATCGCCTTTCCGGACGAGCTGAAGAACGCCAAGGACGATCCCCGCGCCGCCAGCGCCATGCTGACGCAGCAGCAGCTGTTCTCGTCGCGCCAGATGTCGCTGCGCAGCGAACTCGGCGCGCTCGACGAAAGCGTTGCAGGCCTGAAGTCGCAGGTCCGCGGCCTCAAGGAAGTGCTGGAAAGCCAGCGCGAGCAGGGCAAGCTGGTGAAGGACCAGCTGGACAGCCTGCGTGACCTGGTCAAGGACGGCTATGTGGCGCGCAACCGCGTGCTCGACCTCGAGCGCACCTATTCGCAGATCAACGGTGCGGTGTCGGAAAACATCGGCAACATTGGCCGCGCCGAGCGCCAGATCGCCGAGCTCAACCTGCGCCGCGTGCAGCGCCAGCAGGACTACCAGAAGGAAGTCCGCACCCAGCTGTCCGATACCCAGAAGGAAGCCGAGGCGCTGCAGAGCCGCCTCAAGGCTCTGGACTTCGAGCTGAACAACGCCGACGTCAAGGCGCCGGTCGATGGCACGGTGGTGGCGCTGAACGTCTTCACCCGCGGCGGCGTCGTGCCTCCGGCATTCCGCATGATGGACCTGCTGCCGACCGATGATCCGCTGATCGTCGAATCGCAGATCCCGGTCAACCTGATCGACAAGGTCCATCCCGACCTGCCGGTCGAGCTGATCTTCAGCGCCTTCAACCAGAATCAGACTCCGCACATCCCCGGCGTCGTGACCCAGGTGTCCGCCGACCGAATCACGGACGAGCGCACGGGCATGCCGTACTACAAGATGCGCATCCGCGTGACCGACGAAGGCAAGAAGCTGCTCGGCTCGCTGCAGGTGCGCCCCGGCATGCCGGTGGAAGCCTTCATCAAGACGGGTGAACGCACCATGATGAGCTACCTGCTCAAGCCGGTGTTCGACCGCGCCAAGTCTTCCCTGAGCGAGGAGTGAGCGTGACCGTGCAAGTGAATCTGAAGAAAGGCCTGCTGGCGTCGGCCGTGATGATGGCGCTGGCGTCGCAATCCGGCGGCGCGTTCGCGATCGGTTTGCTCGACGCCTACCAGGCGGCATTGCAGAACGACCCGACCTACCAGTCGGCCGTGAATGAAAGCAAGGCGGGCCAGCAGTACAAGGTCCTCGGCCGCTCCAACCTGCTGCCGCAGGTATCGGCCAGCTACTCCACCAGCAAGAACCGCGCGGATTACACCTCGCCGAACATCTTCGGCATCGTGGACACGACGCACCCCGAATACACCAGCAACTCCGGCGTGGTCCAGCTGCGCCAGCCGGTGATCAACTTCGACGGCTATGCGCGCTACAAGCAAGGCATCGCGCAGACCAACTACACCGATGCGCAGTTCAACGGGCGTGCCCAGGACCTGATCATCCGCGTGCTGTCGGCGTATGCAGATGCAAAGTTTGCCGAGGACCAGCTTGCCCTCTCGACGGTGCAGCGCGACGTGCTCGCGGAGCAGCGCACCGTCAACGAACGCATGTTCAAGGGCGGCGAAGGCACCAAGACCGACGTGCTGGAAACCCAGGCCCGCTTCGACCTGTCCGAAGCGCAGCTGCTCGAATCCCGCGACAACGTGGTCAACGCGCGCAACACCCTGGCCGGCCTCATCGGCCAAGATGTGACCGAGCTCGACGGCTTGAACGACCAGTTCAAGGTCATGCCCATGAACCCGGCTTCGTTCGAGGATTGGAAGGCGCTCGCCCTGCAGAAGAACGCCGACCTCGAGGCGCAGCGCTATGGCGTGGAAATCGCCGAGCAGGAAATCCGCAAGAGCCTGGCCGGCCACGCGCCGCGCCTGGACGTGGTGGCCGCGCTGAGCAAGGGCAAGTCAGAATCGCTGACGACGCTGAACCAGGAATCGACCACCCGCAGCGTGGGCGTGCAGCTGAACATCCCGCTGTATTCCGGCGGCGCCGTCGATGCCACCGCCAAGCAGGCCGTGGCCAACCGCGACAAGGCCAAGTCCGACCTGGAGGCCAAGACCAATCAGGTGCTGGTCGACCTGCGGCGCTACTACAACATCGCCACCAGCAGCGCCGCGCGCATCGACGCGCTGGTCAAGACGGTGCAGTCCGGCCGCGAACTCGTCACCGCCACGCGGCAAAGCGTGAAGGGCGGGGTGCGCATCAACCTCGACGTGCTCAATGCCCAGCAGCAGGTCATTACCGCCCAGCGTGACCTGGCCCAGGCGCGCTATTCCTATCTCGTGGCCTACCTGCGCCTGCGCAATACGGCCGGCGTGCTCAACGTCGACGACCTCAACACCGTGGCGAGCTACTTCGCCAAGGGGACGGGAAGCGCCACGACCGCCTCATTGACGTCGACGACGCCTGCAAGCGTCGACATGCTGGCGGAAAGCGCGAAGATGAAAGGCATGGTCCGCGGCGTGAGCCTGCCGGCGCAGTAAGCAAATCGGCAAGGGCGCGCATCATCGCCCGACAGCCCAATAAAAAGGGGAGCGATCACGCTCCCCTTTTATTTTCCTTTTTTCATTTTGCCGGCCCGGATGCGGCCGGCAAGGACTTTCCTCCGCTGCCCATCAAGCCATCACTGCCGGTTTTGCGACAACGAAGATGTTCTTCGTGTAGATGCCGGGCAGCCTCGGCTCGGGCGCGAAACCTACCGACTGGTAGAAGGCCTGCGTTCCCGCCCCCGGCTCGAGACAGAGGCGCCGGATCTTCGAACGCATCGCATATTGCTCGATGTTCCTGATGAGCCAGCGGCCGATGCCGTGACCACGGTATTCCTGCAAGATGATCAGGTCGGAAACGTGGCAGAACTCCGGCGGCGCCAGTTCAAGGCGCGCGATGCCGACCTGCTTTTGCGCGGCGTCCACCGCGACCCATTGCACCTTGCCCAGCGGATGAGCGGGCCGATGATCGCGATCGTTGCTGACTTGCCAGCCGGCGTGGCGGCGGAATTTCTCGATGGCTTTTCTTGCCATCGATTCCGAAAGAAGTTGAAAGGTGAGTTGCTGCGTCTTGCTCATGATGTTTTTCTGGAACTGCTATTGTTCGAGGCGCGGCTGCATGCCGATCATGCAAGAATCAGCCGCTTCGCTGGCGATAAGGGGTGATGCGCGGATCACTCTCCATGCGAGTCGTTTCATTCTATACCGCAGCCCGCGTTGCGCCAGGCAATCTTTACAAATTCAAACCGATGGCTGATCCGATTCGGTATGATGGCTGACCTCGTCATGCCACCCGGCCATGTTCCCGTTCCAGACGCCACCCCGCCGCCATGCCGCCAAGGTCATCTTTGCCGACCAGCTGCGCGCGCTCGCCATCTTCTGCGTGCTGGTGGTCCATCTCCTCGGCAGCTATTGGGCGGCGCGCGACACGGTGGCCCAGCACATCGCCGCGCCGGTGGTAGCCGACCCGGCGGCGCGCAGCCTAAGCCTCATTTCCCTCACCTGGGTCAATCTCGGCCCGCTGGGCGTGTCGCTGTTTTTCCTCATCAGCGGCTTCGTGATTCCCTTCTCCCTGCAGCACGCCAGACGCTGGCGCTTTCTCGGCGCGCGCATGCTGCGCATCTATCCCACTTATGTCGCCTGCCTGCTGCTCGGCATGGCCGCGGTCTGGACCAGCGCGCGGTTCTGGGGCAAGCCGGTGCCATGGGATGCCACGACCTTCTTCATGAACGCGATGCTGCTGCATAACCTCGCCTCCGTCGACACCATGGACATGGTCAACTGGAGCCTCGCGGTCGAGATCAAGTTCTACCTGCTTGCCTGCCTTGCCGCAGGCTGGATACGGACCGGACGCAGCCTGCCGGTCATCGGACTGGCGTGCGCAATCGCCGGCCTCGTCTACCTGCAGGACGCCTGGCTGCCCGCCGCATGGCAAGTCGTTCCCGCCGGCGGCTTCGCGCTGTCCTTGCCCTTGCTGATGCATGACCTGATGTTCATGCCCTTCATGCTGATCGGCACGCTGTTCTCGTTCCACTTCCGGAAGATGATCGGCACGCGCACGCTGGGAGCAGGAGTGGCGGCGCTGCTCCTCGTCTTCCTCTTCGCCTGGACGCATTCGGTGCTGAAGGACTTCTTTCCGCTGGTGCCGCTCAACTACGTGCTGGCGCTGCTCCTCTTCTCGACGGCCTACGCCTTCCGTCGCAGCTTCCGTCCCATCGGCGCGGTGGACGACCTGGCCGCCATCAGTTATCCGGTCTACGCCTTGCACACCCTGGTCGGCTATACCGCCATCCGCCTGCTGACGGCGCATGCAGTGCCGTACTACATCTCGGTCGGACTCGCCTTCCTCATCATCGCGCCGCTCGCCAGCATCGTGCACCTGCTGGTCGAAATGCCGACGCAAGCCCTCGGCCGACGCCTGATGCAAAAAGGCCACAAGAGTTGAGGTATTCGCAATTTCTTGACCCTAGGCAACAGCTGTGACACGATCTTCCGGCGGCCGACAACAATACGCATGAAAAATGCAGGCCGCGTCCTTGCTGGCCTGCGTGAATCCGCGGGCCATCTTCACACCACGTTTTGAATACAAATCCAGGGAGGGTGGTTCATGAAACACTTTGCAAAATGGGCGCTGGTAGCGACTTACTTTGTGGCGCACAGCGCATTCGCCGTCGGCTCGATCGCGATCGACGACCAGATCGGCGAGGCCGAGCCGGCGTACGGCGTCGTGGTCGGCGAGGATTCCGCCGACGCGGCGAAGAAGGAAGCGGTCAAGACCTGCAAGGAGTACGGCGGCACGAACTGCAAGGCCATGGTCTGGTTCAAGAAATGCGGCGCGGTGGCGGTAACGAAGAAGTATTATGGCTACGGCTATGGCGACACCAAGGCGGTCGCCACGCAGAAGGCGCTGGAAATGTGCGGCCGCAACAACTGCAACATCGTGGCATCGGAGTGCGAGGAGTAAGCTCCGCGCGATCTTGAAATGTCATTCCCGCGAAGGCGGGAATCCCATTGCGCGCCACTCCGGACCATTGAAATGGGATTCCCGCCTTCGCGGGAATGACAAAAGTAGGCGGGAATGACAGAAGTGGTCACAACTACGCAGCCGCGCCCTCCGGCGCATTTTCCCGCATCGCCTTCCTGCAATGCGGGCACGATTCCCCCTCTACGTAATACGGCGACAACTGCTCCCGCGGCGTGACCACTGCGCGGCAGGCGAAGCATTGCGTGGTGTCGGTCGCTTCGAGCTGCGGATTCAGCGCGGTGCGGTAGTCGAAGACGAAGCAGTCGCCGCTGTAGTGTGCGCCGCCGACTTCCTCGAAGTACTTCAGGATGCCGCCTTCGAGCTGGTACACGCTGTCGTAGCCGACGTTCTGCATGTGGATCGCCGCCTTCTCGCAGCGGATGCCGCCGGTGCAGAAGGTAACGACCGTCTTGCCGGCGAACTCCGGCTTGTGTTCTTCCACCACCGCCGGGAATTCGCTGAACTTGTCGATGCGAAAGTCGACCACGTTGTCGAAGGTGCCCACGTCCACCTCGAAGGCGTTGCGGGTATCCATCATCACCACCGGCTTGCCATGGTCGTCATGTCCCCGGTCGAGCCAGCGCTTGAGGGTCTGCGCATTCACCGCCGGCGCCCGGCCTTCCTCGGGGCGGATCAGCGGGTTCTTCATGGTGATGATCTCGCGCTTGAGCTTCACCAGCATCTTGGTGAAGGGCTGGCGGTCGTAGTAGCTTTCCTTGGCCTCGATGTCGGCGAAGCGCTGGTCGGCGCGCAGCCAGGACAGGAAGCCGTCGATGCCTTCACGCGCTCCCGCGAGGAACAGATTGATGCCCTCGGGCGACAGCAGGATGGTGCCTTTCAACCCGAGCTCTTCGCAGATGGCGCGGAAGGCCGAGCGCTTTTCCACGGTGTCGTCGAAGGTGATGAACTTGTAGGCGGCGATGTTGACGATGGGCTTGCTGGCAGACATGGATGTTCCGAAATGAAATGCGACACCCCGCGCCTGGCTGTTGCGTTTTCCTCACTGCAATCGGCCGCGCGAACGGTGTCGTCTTAAGTCGTTGATTTGACGCCATTATAAACGGCGACGCACCAAAAATCCGTCTTCGATCAACACCATTGCCCTAGGGTATGGACTGCTCACGGAGTAAAATAGCCGGATGACCTCGCCGCAATTCATCCATCTCCGCCTGCACTCCGAATACTCCATCGTCGACGGCCTCGTGCGCATCGACGACGCGGTTAAGGCCGCCGCAAAGGACGGCCAGCCCGCCCTCGCCATCACCGACCTGGCCAACCTGTTCGGCATGGTGAAGTTCTACAAGGCGGCACGCGGCAAGGGCGTGAAGCCCATCGCCGGCTGCGACGTCTGGATCAGCAACGACGACGACCGCGACAAGCCTTCGCGCCTGCTTTTGCTGGTGAAGAACCGCGAAGGCTACCTGCAGTTGTGCGAACTGCTGAGCCGCGCATGGCTGACCAACCTCTACCGGGGCCGCGCGGAACTGCGCGCCGAGTGGCTGGAAAACGGCGCGGCCAGCGGGTTGATCGCCCTGTCCGGCGCCCACTCCGGCGACGTCGGCATGGCCATCGACAACGGCAACATCGCACTGGCCGAACGCTGCGCGCGCCGCTGGGCCGCCATCTTCCCGAATCATTTCTACGTCGAGGTGCAGCGCTACGGCCAGCCCAACATGGACGCCCATGTGCGCCAGGCGGCCGCGCTCGCCACCCGGCTCGGCCTGCCGGTGGTGGCGACCCATCCGATCGAATTCCTCAAGCAGGATGAATTCGTCGCGCACGAGGCGCGCACCTGCATCGCCGAGGGCGAGATCCTCGCCAACCCGCGCCGCGCCAAGCGCTTCTCTGACCAGCAATGCTTCAAGCACCAGGCTGCGATGGCCGAGCTGTTCGCCGACATGCCCGCCGCGGTGCAGAACACCATCGAGATCGCCAGGCGCTGCAACCTCACGCTGGAACTCGGCAAGCCCAAGCTGCCGCTGTTCCCCACGCCCGACGGCATGTCGCTCGACGACTACCTCGTGCAGCAGGCGCAGCAGGGCCTCGAAGCGCGCCTGCTCCAGCTCTTTCCCGACGAGGCGAAGCGCGAAGCCAAGCGTCCGCGCTACGAGGAACGCCTGAAGTTCGAGACCGACACCATCATCAAGATGGGCTTCCCGGGTTACTTCCTGATCGTGGCCGACTTCATCCAGTGGGCCAAGAACAATGGCGTGCCGGTCGGCCCGGGCCGGGGTTCGGGCGCGGGTTCCCTGGTTGCCTACAGCCTCAGCATTACCGACCTCGATCCGCTGGAATACAACCTGCTGTTCGAGCGCTTCCTGAATCCGGAGCGGGTATCCATGCCCGACTTCGATATCGACTTCTGCCAGGAAGGCCGCGACCGCGTCATCCAGTACGTGAAGGACCGCTACGGCCGCGAGGCGGTGTCGCAGATCGCCACCTTCGGCACCATGGCCGCCAAGGGCGCGGTGCGCGACGTCGGCCGCGTGCTCGACATGAGCTATACCTTCTGCGACGGCCTGTCCAAGCTCATTCCCTTCAAGCCCGGCAAGCTGGTGACCATCGCCGACGCGCTGCAGGAAGAGCCGCTGCTCAAGGAGCGCATGGAAAAGGAAGAAGAGGTCAAGCAGTTGCTCGACCTCGCGCAGCAGGTCGAAGGCATCACCCGCAGCATCGGCATGCACGCCGGCGGCGTGCTCATCGCGCCCGGCAAGCTCACCGATTTCTGCCCGCTCTACACCCAGGGCGGCGACGCCGGCGTGGTGTCGCAGTACGACAAGGACGACGTCGAAGCCGTCGGCCTGGTGAAGTTCGACTTCCTCGGCCTCACCACCCTGACCATCCTCGACCGCGCGGTGCGCTACATCAAGCAGCTGGATCCCGCCTTCGCGGAATTCGACCTCGCCAAGCTGCCGCTCGACGACCGCGCCTCCTACGAACTGCTGACCAAGGCCCGCACCGTCGCGGTGTTCCAGCTGGAAAGCCGCGGCATGCAAGGCATGCTCAAGGATGCGCGGCCCGACCGCTTCGAGGACATCATCGCGCTGGTGGCGCTCTACCGCCCGGGCCCGATGGACCTGATTCCCGATTTCTGCCGCCGCAAGCACGGCGAGAAATTCGACTATCCCGATCCGCGCACCGAGGGCATCCTGGCCGAGACCTACGGCATCATGGTCTATCAGGAACAGGTGATGCAGATGGCGCAGGTCATCGGCAACTATTCGCTTGGCGGCGCCGACCTGCTGCGCCGCGCAATGGGCAAGAAAAAGGCGGAAGAAATGGCGCAGCATCGCCAGATTTTCCGCGAGGGCGCAGCCAAGAACGGCCTGTCGGAGGAGAAGGCGGACGAAATCTTCGACTTGATGGAAAAGTTTGCCGGCTACGGCTTCAACAAGTCGCACGCCGCCGCCTACGCGCTGCTGTCGTACCACACCGCCTATCTCAAGGCGCATCATGCCGCTGCCTTCATGGCCGCCAACATGTCGCTGGCCATGGACGACACCGACAAGATCAAGATTCTCGTCGAGGACGCGATCGACGTCTGCGGCCTGAAGATCCTGCCGCCCGACATCAACCTCTCGCACTACCGCTTCATGCCGGCGTGGAACCCCGATCCGGCGAAGGACCAGCCTGAGGAAGGCAAGCGCGCGCGCTTCATCCGCTACGGCCTCGGTGCGGTCAAGGGCAGCGGCCAGAACGCCATCGAAGCCATCATTGCCGCGCGCGAATCGGGCGGGCCGTTCAAGGACCTGTTCGACTTCGTCAAGCGCGTGGACAAGCGCCAGATCAACCGCCGCACCATCGAGGCGCTGATCCGCGCCGGCGCGATGGATGGCTTCGGCATCGACCGCGGCGTGCTCATCGCCTCGGTCAACTATGCGATGGAATGCGCCGAGCAGGCCGAAGCCTCGGCCAACCAGGTCAGCCTCTTCGGCGGCGACGACAGCGACCTCGTCGCCCCGCCGGAATACGTCAAGGCGCCGGCCTGGAGCGACAAGCAGCGACTCACCGAGGAAAAGGTCGCGCTCGGCTTCTACCTATCCGGCCACCTGTTCAACGCCTACGAGGAAGAGGCCCGCAAGTTCGCCCGCAGCAAGCTCGCCAGCCTCGAGCCCTCGCGCGAACCGCGCCTGATCGCCGGCATCATCAGCGCCGTGCGCACCCAGATGACCCAGCGCGGCAAGATGGTGATCGTCACGCTCGACGACGGCACCGCCACGGTCGACGTGACCGTCTACAACGAGCTCTACGATCCCAACCGGGCCTTGTTCAAGGAAGACGAATTTCTCGCGGTGCAGGGCAAGGTCTCGGAAGACCGCTTCTCCGGCGGTCTGCGCATCACCGCCGACAAGGTGATGGACATCGCTACCGCCCGCATCGCCTTCGGCAAGCAGTTCGCGTTCTCGCTGTCCACGCGGATGGACGCGGCGCAGATCAAGACCATCCTGGCGCAGTTCCGGTCGGAGAGCGGGTTGCCGCTGACCATGCGGTACATGCAGGATGGGGTGGGGAGCTGCGAGATCCGGCTTGCGGATGATTGGCGCGTGGCGCCGGCGGACGGGTTGAAGCAGATGCTGGAGCGGCTTGGGGTGAAGGGGGCGATGGTGGAGTATTGACGGGATTTGCTTTGTCATTCCCAGCTATCTCCATCATTCGCGCGCAGGCGCTAAGCTGCAAAAGCGCCCCGACAAGCTCCCTCCCTTTCAAGGGGAGGGCCGGGGTGGGGATGGGTTTCGTTCGCGAGTAAAAGACAGAATTCAGTTCGCTGGCGATGTTAGTGCTGTTCTTTGATTGCACTGGAAACCCATCCCCACCCTAACCCTCCCCTTGAAGGGGAGGGGACATGGCGGCGTGAATTAAGCACACGTTGCAAAGATGTGAGCACAGATTCCCGCCTGCGTGGGAATGACAGGTGGCCCGCAACGAATCCCTAACCCCGCCCCCGCACTCCAATTTCCTTCACCGCCCGCCGCAGATACGCCCCATCCGGATGCCTCGTCAGCCGGAAGCCAAGTTCCAGCATTAGTCCCCGCATCGGTTCATTATCCGCGAGCACATCCCCGCCCAGCCGCTGCACGCCCGCCTCCCGCGCCAGCGACACCACGCCGCGCACCAGCCGCCGTCCCAGCCCTTCGCGCTGCCAGCCGTCCGCCACCACCACCGCGAATTCCGCCTCGCCGGGCACATCGCCAACGACATACTGCGCCATGCCAACAAGCCTGTCATGACCATCCTCGCTGACCGCGGCCACGAGGTTCATGGCCTTGCCCGGCGCGTTGGCGGTGAAGCGTTCGATCATGTCCGGCGTCAGTTCATGCACCGGATAAAAGAAGCGCTGGTATCGGCTTTGCAGTGACAGGTCGCGGACCATCTGCTGGATGCGCGGCCCGTCCTCGGGCCGCGACAGGCGCATGACGATGACGTCGCCCTTGCGTCCGCGCCAGACGTCGCGCACGCCATCGGAGCGCGGCGTGAAGTACCACGTCAGCAATTCCTTCCAGTGCAGGGAGAAAGGCAGGAGTTCGATCATGATGCGCTCCTTGCGGCAAACTCAGGCCAGCGCCGGTTGCAGGCTGAATGCGGTGCGGCGCGTGTTGCGCAAACCGCCTTGATGGCCGGGCTGGTTGCCATGGATCGCGAAGCGCGCATGGCCCATCGGCGACAACAGGGCAAGGCCATCGCGGTCGATGACATGTTCTTCGCCGCGCGACAGCACCACGTCCCGCAGGTCGCCATCCTGGGTGATCCATAGTTCTCCTTCGAGCACGACGACTCTCCAGTCCCTGGCATCGAGCAGGCGCAGGTGCTGGCGGGCCGTCAGTTCGAGTACCTGGCCGCCGCAGCGCGGGCCGGCCGCGTTCGTCAAGTTGGTCACGTTGGTCAGGTTGGAGGGCGAGGGAAGGGGGGCGACGAGGGAATGAAGGTTGGCGCTCATGGCGTTCTCCTGAAAGAGCCGGTGATGTCGGCCCATGGAGCACAGTATGATTTATTCTTCGGGCTTTACAATCCATCAAGATGGAATAAGATTGTTCGCATGGAAGAACAATCAAGGAGCCGGCATGAATAACCTGGAAGGGATGATCACCTTCGCCAAGGTCGTCGAGACACGCAGCTTTTCCGCCGCGGCGGATGCGCTCAAGACTTCGAAGTCGCAGATCAGCAAGCAGATCAACCAGCTCGAAAGCGCGCTGGGCGTGCGCCTGCTGCAGCGGACGACGCGCCGGATGAGCCTGACGGAGATCGGCGCCGCCTACTATGAACATTGCCAGCGCATCGCGCAGGAGATCGATGCCGCCGGCGAGACCGTCACCCAGCTGCAGGCGGAACCGCGCGGCGTGCTGCGCATCACCTCTCCGGTGATCTTCGCGTCGCTGCACCTCGCGCCCGCGCTGCAGAGCTTCCTCGAGCGCCACGAGCATGTGGAGATCGACCTGCATGCCAGCGACCGCACCATGGATATCGTGGATGACGGATATGACCTCGCCATCCGCATCACGGACAAGCCCTTGCCCAACATGGTGGCGCGCCAGATCGCGCCGGTGCGGTGGGTGACGTGCGCGGCGCCGTCCTATCTCGAACGCCACGGCACGCCGCGCACGCCGCAAGAATTGCAGGACCACCAGTGCTTGATGTACCAGGGCATTCCGGCAGCGCGGACCGACTGGCGCTATCTCGCGGGGAACAAGGAATGGGTGCTGCATCCTAAGGGCCGGTGCAGGGTCAACAGTTCGGAAGTGTTGCTGCAGCTCGCGGTCGATGGCATGGGCATCGTGCTGTTTCCGAAGTACATCCTCGGGCACTACCTGAAGACCGGGCAGCTCGTGGAGATCTTGCACGACACGGTGGCCAATCCAAACATGGGTCTCTACGTGATCTATCCGCCTAACCGCTACATGCAGCCCAAGGTGCGGGCCTTCATCGATCACTTGATGGCGCACTTCACGCCGGTTCCGCCTTGGGAGCGTTGACGTGCTTAATGAGACTGGGAAAGATTGATGTACCGCAAGCGCATGTGCAAGTTGTAACGAATCTTATCCTATGTCAGCGATGCCAGGAGACCATCGTTTTAGAGTTACACGCACCTCGTGTACAACCAACTCTGAAAAGGAAACTCTCATGAAAAAAATCATCGCCCTCATGATCGCCGGCTTGTTCGCTTCCGCTTCCTTCGCAGCAAGCCACACCGCGCCTGCTACCACCACCGACAAGCCGGCCGCCGCCGCCGAAGCCAACAAGGACATGAACAAAGCCGACGCCAAGGCAGAAAAGAAAGCCGCCAAGGCCGACAAGAAGGCCATGAAGGCAGAAGCCAAGGCTGACAAGAAGAAAGCCAAGGCTGATGCGGAAGCCAACAAGGACAAGGCAGAAGCCAAGGCCGACAAGACCGCAGCCGCCGCCGAAGCCAAGGCAGACAAGGCCGATGCCAAGGCAGACGCCG
Organism: Noviherbaspirillum galbum; assembly: GCF_010974945.1. Classification (GTDB taxonomy): domain Bacteria; phylum Pseudomonadota; class Gammaproteobacteria; order Burkholderiales; family Burkholderiaceae_D; genus Noviherbaspirillum; species Noviherbaspirillum galbum. The sequence continues at coordinate 123,848 of NZ_JAAIVB010000021.1, forward strand.
CCAAGAAATAATTCCGGATCAGGATTCACGACAACGGGAGGCAGGGAAACCTGTCTCCCGTTCTTGCGTTTACGGCGTGCCGTTGTGGAAGACCTGTTTCTCCCAGCCATCGATCACGTCGGCCACGTCCTTGGGCGTGATGTTGCGCATGCAGGCGCAGTCCGCCGGATCGCTGCAGCCATCGCAGCCCGTCGGCTTGACCAGTACCTGCGCCCGCGCGCCGAGCGCGCCCCAGCGCCCCGGGTCGATGGGACGCATCGGTGGAAACAATCCCAGCGTGCGCTGGCCCAGGGCGGCGGACAGATGCAGCGGTCCGGTGCCGCTCGCGACCAGTCCGTCGCATGCGGCAATGAAGGCCGTCAGCTCGTCGAGTCCGAAACGGCCGCACATGTTGTTGACGTTCGGCATGCCGATCAGGTCGGGCGCATGGCGCGCGATCCATTCCCCCTCGCCGGCGCTGCCGGTCACCCACAACCTGATCTTTCCCTGCGTCTGGAGCAGGCGCGCCAAGTCGGTGAAGCTGCGCAGCGGCCATTCGCGGCCGTTGCCGTTCGAGCGGGGATGAATGACGATGTTGAGCTGTTCGCGCGGCAACGCCGGCAGGCCGGGATGGTCCGGCGCCTGCAGGTGGTACAGGGCCGGGATGTCTTGCAGCGCGGGCACGTAATCGATGCCCAGCGGCTTGAGCAGCTTGAAGTTGAGCTGCGCTTCGTGCAGGTCCGACTTGACCCGGCTGAAATGCGCGAGGCGGTTGCAAGTCAGCCAGTGGAACCAGCGATGGCTTGTGCCGACGCGGTTCCGGATGCCGGCTTTCTTCGCGGCCCGCGCCAGGCGCTTGTCCGGCTTGGCAAAGATGATGGTGTCGACGTCGGATCGCGAGAATTCCTCCGCGGCATCGCCTAGCTGCTCGAGCTCGACCACGTAATCGAGCGCCTTGCAACAGCGCACCATGGGCGCGGCGTACCCGCGCACCAGGAAGCCGATGCGCGCCGCCGGGAAACGTTGCCGCAGGAACCCGGCCAGCGGCAGGGTCAGCACCACGTCGCCGATGTTGTCGGTGCGGCAGATGAGAATGTGCGAGGGAGTCAGCCTGGTCTTCATCGTCGGGGAATGCCTTTGGCAGCTTGTTCGGACAGCAGCATCAGCTTCAGGTACTTGTGATAGGTGCTCTCGGCGGCGGAGATCGCCACCATCAGCCCGGCGCGGCCGTCGAGGAAGCCGCGCTTGAACACATACGAACGCAGGAAGGCGGACAAGGCATGGCCCACCGCCTTGCCGAGGCCGCCGCGCTTGCCGGCGGCAAAGGCCTGCTTCGCGCCGAGCGTGGAGTAGTGGTTGAGCTTGTGCAGCACCGATTCATCGTCGAGATAGCTGTAGTGGATCATGTGCGACGCCAGCCGGCCGGTCGTTCCCTGCGTCACGCGCAGCGACTCATGCACCAGGCTGTCCGAGAAACGGGCCGCGCCGCGACGGAAAAGACGAACGATATGGTCCGGATACCAGCCGGAGTGATGGATGAAGTAACCGCAAAAGCTCGACAGCCGGGGCAGGGCGTAGGCGGCGTGCGCGCCATCACGCATCGCCGCCAGGATCTCGTCGCGCAGGGGCTCGGTGATGCGTTCGTCGGCATCGATGGACAGTACCCAGTCGCCGGTCGCGGCATCCAGGGCACGGTTCTTCTGGGGACCGAAGCCCGGCCAGTCCGGCGTCTCGATGACCGTCGCGCCGAAGTCGCGGGCGATCTGCGCCGTGCCGTCCGTGCTACCCGAATCCACTATAATCCATTCATTTGCAAAGCCGACGCTCTCCAGGCATGCGCGGATGTTGGATGCTTCATTCTTGGTGATGAGGATGACGGAGAGTTTCATAACGCACATGTTCGCTGCGCGCCGCGGGAATCGGCGCCGCATGGATTGTAGCCGCTTTTGCAGCCCGGTCCTTACCGCAAGCTTACCCCTGACTACCTGATGCGACTGCCCCCCAACCTCAAGCGCCTCGCCAGGATGCTGCCGCCTTACCGCAACCGCATCCTGCTGGCCCTGGTCGGCATGGTGCTCACGGCGAGCACCGAGCCGGCCCTGACCAAGCTGATGGAACTGCTGTTCGACCGGGGCTTCAAGCCCGACCGCAGCTTCTCGCTCTGGCTGGTGCCCGCCTTCCTCGTGGGCCTGTTCATCGTGCGCGGCGTCTCCACCTTCATGACGACATACATGATGACCTGGGTCACCACGCGCCTGCTCAACGACCTGCGGCGCGCGGTCTTCCACCGCATCCTCGACGTGCCGATCGACTTCTACGTGAAGCATTCCACCGGCAGCGTCATCAACGCCATGATGTTCGAGACGCAGCAGATCATCGACATGATCAAGAACGTCATCACTTCGCTCATCCGCGACACGCTCACCGCCGCCGGCCTGCTGGCCGTGCTGTTCTACTACAACTGGCAGCTGACGCTGATCACGCTGGTCCTCATCCCCACCACCGCCATCGTGGTGCGCGTGACCGGCAAGCGGCTGCAGCGGCTCACGCGTAACTATCTCGGCGTGAACGCCAACATGACCCAGGTGCTCGAGGAGACCACCCGCGCCCAGCAGGTCATCAAGATCTTCGGCGGACAGGACTACGAGCGCAAGCGCTTCGAGCAGCGCGCCGAGCAGCTCCGCAGCTACTCGATGCGCATGAGCAGCACCTTCGCCGCCACCGTGCCGATCACGCAAAGCATCGCCGCCATGGCGGTGTCCGTCGTGATCGTGATCGCCCTGGTCCAGGCGCAGAACGACCAGACCACGGTCGGCACCTTCGTCGCCTTCATCACCTCCATGCTGATGCTGCTCACGCCGCTCAAGCGCATCGCCGAAGTCAACGGCCCGCTGCAACGCGGCCTGGCGGCGGCGGACGCGGTGTTCGAACTGGTCGACGCACCGCCCGAGCGCAGCGGCGGCAAGACGCTTCCCGCCCGGGCGCGCGGCCGGCTCGATTTCGTGGATGTCAGCTTCACCTATCCCGGCCAGCACAAGCCGGCGCTGTCGCACATCGACCTTTCCGTCGCACCCGGCGAGACGGTGGCTTTCGTCGGCATGTCGGGCGGCGGCAAGTCCACGCTGGTCAACCTCGTGCCGGAATTCCATGCGCCCACCGCCGGCAAGCTCCTGCTCGATGGAGGGCCGATTTCCGACCTGTCTCTGGCCAGCCTGCGCGCGCAGATCGCCATGGTCAGCCAGCAAGTGGTGCTGTTCGACGACACCGTGGCCGCCAACATCGCGTATGGCGACCCGCATCCCGATCCGAAGCGCATCGAGGCGGCCGCGAAGGCCGCGCACCTGTCGGACGTGATCGCCGGCCTGCAGGAAGGCCTCCAGACCCAGGTTGGCGACAACGGCAACCGGCTCTCCGGCGGACAACGCCAGCGCCTGGCGATCGCCCGCGCGATCTACAAGGACGCGCCCATTCTCATCCTCGACGAAGCCACTTCGGCGCTCGACACCGAGTCCGAGCGTGCGGTGCAGGCGGCGCTCGACGAGCTCATGCATGGCCGCACCACGCTGGTCATCGCCCACCGCCTGTCCACCATCGAACGCGCCGACCGCATCGTGGTGCTGTCGGAAGGCCGCATCGCCGAATCCGGCACCCACGCCGAGCTGCTCGCGCGGCAGGGCGTGTATGCCAATCTTCACCAACTTCAATTCACGAAGGAGCCAGAGTGATGTCCGCACCGTCGATTTCCCGCTTCCCCGTTCCCGAGCTCCAGGACTTGCCCGACGACATCCGCGAGCTCATCCTCGCCGTGCAGGAAAAGGCCGGCTTCGTGCCCAACGTGTTCCTGACGCTGGCGCACCGCCCGGCGGAATTCCGCGCCTTCTTCGCCTACCACGACGCGCTGATGCTCAAGGAAACCGGCAGCCTGTCCAAGGCCGACCGCGAAATGATCGTCACCGCCACCAGCGCCCGCAACCATTGCCTCTATTGCGTGGTGGCCCACGGGGCGCTGCTGCGCATCTATGCCAAGCAGCCGCTCGTTGCCGACCAGGTGGCTGTCAACCATCTCAAGGCTGACATCCCGCCGCGCCAGAAAGCCATGCTCGACTTCGCGATCAAGGTCTGCGAGCGTTCGCATGAAGTGAATGACGACGATTACGCCGGACTGCGCCGCCATGGCTTCGACGATGAAGACATCTGGGACATCGCCGCCATCACCGCCTTCTTCGGCCTCTCGAACCGCATGGCGAACGTGATTTCCATGCGGCCGAACGAGGAGTTCTTCCTGATGGGCCGCGTGCCGCGCACCAAGTGAGCCTGCCCGCATGACCGTGCCCGTCGCCGGCGTGCCGCGCACGCTGATCATATCGCCCAACTGGATAGGCGATGCCGTCATGGCCCAGCCGCTGCTGCGCCTGCTCAAGGATGCGCACCCGGAGCGCCCGATCGACGTGCTTGCGCCGACCTGGGTGGCACCCGTGTGGCAGGCGATGGGCGAGGTGGACACGGTGCTCGAAGCGCCGTTCCGGCATGGCAAGCTGCAATGGGGCGAGCGGCGCAAGTACGCGCGGATGCTGAAGCAGCGCGGTTATGCCGATGCCTACGTGCTGCCCAACACCCTGAAGTTCGCGCTCATCCCCTGGCTGGCCGGCATTCCCAAACGCGTCGGCTACAAGGGTGAGATGCGCTATGGCCTCATCAACGTCATGCATCATGACGATCCGAAGGCGCCGCGGCCGATGGTGTCGTTCTACGCGGCGCTGGCCATGCCGCCGAAGCGCGACGTGCCATTGCCCCCGTCGTTGCCGCGTCCCGCGATGGCGGTGGACGAACAGGCGCTGGCGCAGGCGCTGGTCAGGCACAGGCTCGACCCGAAACACAGGCTCATCGCTTTCGCACCCGGGGCGGAATTCGGCTCCGCCAAGCGCTGGCCGGCGTCTTATTTTGCCGAACTCGCGCGCAAGCTCATGGCGGAACGGCTGGAAACGCAAATCGTGCTGCTCGGTTCGCCCAAGGATTCCGAGGTCACCGCCGAAATTCTTGCCCTCGCGCCGGGCGTGCGCAACCTGGCCGGCAAGACCTCGCTCGCCGAAGCCATTGCCATCATTGCCCGGGCCGATGCCATGGTCAGCAATGACTCCGGGCTGCTGCACATCGCCTCCGCGCTCAACCGGCCGATCGTGGCGATCTACGGGCCCACCGATCCGAACCACGCGCCGCCGTTTTCCGACAGGTCGGCGTCGTTGTATCTTGGGTTGGAATGCGCGCCCTGCAGGCAGCGGGAGTGTCCGCTGGGGCATCACAACTGCATGCGGGGGATTGGGGCGGGGATGGTGAAGCGGGAAGTCGAAAAGGTGTTGCTCAAGGTTTAATCTATTTCTGACCACTAATATTGTTTGAGCGTCTTGCCTGCAAAGGGCAAATTCCGAGGACCGGAGCAACTCATCCTCGAAACCATCTGTCGCCAATATTAGGAAATCAGCATGCCAATCAATCTCGGCTCGCCAATTCATCAGTCTCTTCTGTCACTCGATACGCAGGCAGCCATCAATCAGCATCTTCAGGCAAATGGCGGCAGGGCGCTGGGCATGGGAGAGTTCGAACTGATCGATACCGCGATCAAGAATGCGAAGCCCCTGCTGGGCCATGCCTTGGCATTCCTTGACGGAGATCGTGCCCTTGCAGTCGGTTCCTTCAAATCCATGATGAACGAGTTGCATGCGTCCATGGGGTTGCGTACCCAGATGAAGGAAAAAGGCCTGACGCTGTCCGATTTCGAATCCATCTTCAAAGGCACGCCCAGCCATCAGGCACTGGACGAAAAATACCATACGCAGCTGGATGAACTCGAACATCGGCTGAGCAATGGCAGCCTGAATTCCCTTGAAAAACAATTTGCCAAGATTTGCCTTTTTACCGCATACCAGCATGAATCGGTTCAGATCGCGCAAGGCGAGCGCGCGCACCTGGGATAAGTGCATCAACCGGACGACCGGGAGCCGTCGCTTTGACTTTCCCTCGATGCTTGAAGCGGAACCAACATGTCACTACACATGCATGAGAAATTGTTGTTCGCGGTACCCAACCATCTCCGTTCGCAAATCGTAGAGAGCGGAGATGGTTTCGTCGAGTTTCTTCATGAGGATCGTCCGATTCGACTTCGCATCGCAAGCCACGGCGACACATCGACGATCATGGGGTCTATTGCATGGCAAGACGTCTCGGTTGAACAGGAAGGCGCCTTGGTTCTCCTGGCAACGTATCTCAATTGCCAGGCGACCAGGCTAAGCGCCTTCCCCTTCTGGTTTGGCATCGACCTGGAAAACAAGATGATATTTGCTTACTTCGCCATTGGCGGAGAACACGCAACATCCGACCTGATCGTGGAAACCCTCTTGCGCACCTTGGACGTGTCGAAGCGGCTGGTCATCGAAGGGCAGTAGCACCTCGCCTCGGCTACTTCGGCCGAATCCGCTTCAACTCCCCATCCGGCTGCCGCAGCTGCCCGGCTCGCAGCTGCCGCACTGCATTGCAAACCGCCAGCGCCACGTTCCGCATCTCACCCTGTACCGCCACGTCGCCATCCAGCGTTTCGTGACTTTCCGCATACGGCTTGTAATATCCGATGTAGCGGTCCAGCCGCGCCTGCGGGCCGGCGTCGATCAATCCCATCCAGTCCAGCCAGTCTGACAACGCACGTCGCGTGCCTTCGATGCCGGCCACGTCGCCGTGGATCATCAGCCCGTAGGCACGTCCCGCAAGGTGTTTGGGATAATCCCAGCCTTCCATCTCGATCGCCTTGGCTTTCTCCGCATTCTTGCCCGAGGTCGACGTGGGGTCGGGATTCCCGCCGTCGGCGCACACCAGGCGGTCTATCATCAGCTTGAGGGCGCTCGGCGACTGGTACCAGTACACCGGCGAAATCATGATGATGCCGTGCGCCGACACCCATCGCTCGTAGATCTCGTTCATCCAGTCGCCGGTCTGGCGCAGGGAATAATTCGGATAGCAGCTGCACGGCCAGTGGCAGAGCGGCATGGCGGTGGAGACGCAGCCCTTGCAGGGATGGATGTGGCGGTCATAGTCCGAGATGAGCAGGCTGAGGTCGAGCACGTCCACCTCGATGCCCTCCGCCTCCAGTTCCATGCGCGCGATCTGCGTGAGGCGGTAGCTCTTGGACATCTCCCCCGGGCAGCTGCCATCGTTGCGATCGGAACCGCAGATGATCAGTACGCGCGACGCAGTCCTCGGATCCTTCTGCCGCTTTTCCGCCGCCTTCAGTTTCTCGCTTGCCTCGCGCCATTCCACCGACAGGTCGTAGTCAGGGTCGGCGTAGCCTTGCCCCGCCTTTTCCGTGCGCAAGGGCTTGCGTCCATGCGCATAGTTGTCCCAGGCGACAGCTTCGATCTGGTCGATGGCCTGTCGCACGCCATCGTAGGACGACTGCTCGAAGGTGGACAGGAAACGAATGCGGAATTCATCGCGGCCGAGCTTGGATGGCGCCTGGCCGGTTCGTGGTTTGGTCATCGGCTTCCTCGAAGGAAAGACTGCGTAAAGTGCGTCTTCCTTATGAGTAAGACAACGCCTGGAAGTTGCCGGAATCGCCGATTTTTTGAGCGTTAGAGAAGATCCACTCGCCGCGCCTTGCCTGCCGTCACGACGGAACGGCATGGTCGCCCACCAATCGCATACGCCAGTTCGCCGGGGCTCGCCACGTCCCACAAGGCCATGTCGGCGCGCCTCCCGACCGCCAGCAAGCCGGTCTCTGCCGCGATGCCCAAGGCCCTTGCCGCGTGGCTGGTGACGCCCGCCAGCGCTTCCAGCGGCGTCATGCGGAACAAGGTGCAGCACATGTTCATCGCCAGCAGCAACGAGGTCATGGGCGATGTGCCGGGGTTGCAGTCGGTGGAGATCGCGATCGGCACGCCGGCCGCGCGCAAGGCTTGCACCGGCGGCAGCTTCGTCTCCCGCAGGAAGTAGAAGGCGCCGGGCAGCAGCACCGCGACCGTGCCGGCCGCGCGCATCGCCGCGATGCCGGCCTCGGACAGATGTTCGAGATGGTCCGCCGACAGGCCGCGGTACTTCGCTGTCAACGCTGCGCCGCCCTGGTCGGAAAGCTGCTCCGCATGCAGCTTCACCGGCAATTCCAGACTGGCGGCGTGCTCGAATACCCGCTCGGTCTGCGCCGCGGTGAAACCGATCTTTTCGCAGAACGCATCGACCGCATCCACCAGGCCCTCTTCCGCCAGCGAGGGCATCATGACTTCGCAGACGAAGTCGATGTAATCGTCGGCGCGGCCGGCATACTCGGGCGGCAGGGCATGGGCGCCGAGGAAGGTCGTCATCACCCGCACCGGCAGCTCGCGGCCGATGCGCCGCGCCACGCGCAGCATCTTGCGTTCGCTTTCCAGGTCGAGGCCGTATCCCGACTTGATCTCCAGCGTGGTCACGCCTTCCGCGAGCAGCGCGGCCACCCGCCGCAGGCTCGCCGCATAGAGTTCGTCTTCCGACGCGGCGCGCGTGGCGTGCACCGTGGACACGATGCCGCCGCCGCGCCTGGCAATGTCTTCGTAGCTGGCGCCATTGAGCCGGGCCTCGAACTCGTCGGCGCGGCTGCCGCCGTAGACGATGTGCGTATGGCAATCGATCAGGCCAGGTGTGATCCAGCCACCCTGGCCGTCATGCACCGCATCGGCGCGGTGCGCCGGCAAGTCTGAATGCTTTCCAAGCCAGGCGATCCGGCCGTCCTTGACGGCGATGGCGGCGTCGCGGATCTCGCCATAGCCGTCGCTCATCGTGGCCAGGTGAACGTTTGTCCACAAGGCATCCCAATGCAGTTGTTCAGACATGTGCTTGTCCTTCGAAAAATCGTGCAAGGAAAAATGTGGCGGTGGTCCGCGTTGAAAATCGCAGGGTGTCGACGACGTCGACCTGCAAGGCTTCCCCGGCTTGCACCGTCATCGTGCCGCACGTGATGCTGCCATGAAGGCAGAATGCCAGCGCCCCGTCGGCGCCGCCCAATGTCAGGTCGCCTTGCAGGCGGATGCGTTCGAGCGCATGGCGCCACTGTGCGCGCCGTGTCATGACATTGAAGTCGGTGACGGGACCGCCGGCCAGCGATGCATGAATTTCCGCTTCGCCCTGAAAGCGGAACACCGGACTCGACGGAAGCAACACCTGCTCCGGCATGGCTGGCCCGGCGATACGCAGGCCGGCGCCATCGACGATGGCCAGCGAACGGTCCACGCCGGGAAAGGCGGAGAAGGGTCCATCCGACGCCACGCTGGCCATGCTGACGCGCCAGCCGAAGCCATCGATGCCGGCGCCGTGCGGATGCACCGCCAGCTGGGTCGTTGTTCCCCCGCCGTTCTTCCACGGCATGACGGAGAAATCCGACGCGCTAAGCTTGCGCATCTTCCGTCCGGGCCGCGCAGTAGGCATCGGCGATGCGCGCGACCAGGCGAGCGGCCACGCGCGCAGTGCGCTGGTCGATGTCATGTGCGGGATTGAGTTCGGCGATGTCGGCCACGCGCAGCTTGCCGCTGCCAGCCACCGCATCGACGATGGACTCGATCACCTCGAGCGATACGCCGCGCGCGGCGGGAGCGCTCACGCCCGGCGCCGTGGCCGCGGGCAGCACGTCGAGGCAGGTGGTGAAGTACACATGATCGACGCCGGCAAGGAAGTCCTGCACCGAATGCAGCGTTTCGCCCAGGTGCAGCAGGCTCATCTCTTCATCGAGGCGCCAGCGGACACCGAGCTTGCGCGCGCACTCGAACAGGGCTTCGGTATTGCCGAAGCGGCTGATGCCGAGGCAGCAGTAGTTGAAGGCCCAGCCGCGGCTGGCACAGTCCTCGGCGATCTGCCGGAAAGGCGTGCCGGAACTTGCCTGCTCGGCCATGCGCAGGTCGAAATGCGCATCGAGGTTGATCACGCCGATGCGCGGCACACCGGGCCGGGCCGCGAGGTGCCGCGCCAGTCCGCTGAACGAACCGAAGGCAATCTCATGGCCGCCGCCAAGAGCGACCGGCAGGCGGCCGCAGGACAGGATGTCGTCGATGCGCGCGGCCAGTTCCTGCTGCGCCTCTTCCAGGCCGTCATGATCGCCTTGCTGGCGGGGAGCGATGTCGCCGGCATCGACGATGGACCGGCAGGCATGCACCGGCATGTTGCCCAGGGCGGCGCGCGTGGCGGCAGGGCCCTTGCTGGCGCCGATGCGGCCATGGTTGCGGGCCACGCCGGCATCGCAGGCGAAGCCGACGAGGGCAATGCCCTTGCCGGATGGGGCCGCCAGTTCCGGCGAGACGACCTGGTGCCAGCGCTTGCCCGCTTCGCCTTCCAGCGCGTCGACCCGTCCTCGCCACTGCTGCATGTCAGCTTGCGTATGCATGGTGATTCCTCGCTTAGTCCGGATACAGGCCGTTGAACAGGTCCTTGCACGACAGGCTGGTTTCGCCGGACAGGACCATCCGCTTGGCAGCCTCGATGTCTGGCGCGAACAGGCGGTCCTTGTCATAGAAGGGGACGCGGGAACGCAATTGCTCGTGCACCTGCTTGAGCATCGGCGAGGTCAGCAGCGGACGGTGGAAGTCCACGCCCTGCGCGGCGGCCAGCAGTTCGATGCCGATGATGGTGGCGGTGTTGTCGGCCATCTCGTGCAGGCGGCGGCCGGCGAAGGTCGCCATGCTGACGTGGTCCTCCTGGTTGGCCGAGGTCGGCAGGCTGTCCACGCTCGCCGGATGCGCCAGCGACTTGTTCTCCGACGCCAGGGCGGCGGCGGTGACGTGCGCGATCATGAAGCCGGAATTCAGGCCGGAGGACGCGACGAGGAAAGGCGGCAGGCCGGACAGCGTGGCGTCGATCAGCAGCGCGATGCGGCGCTCGGAGAGGGCACCGATTTCCGCGATCGCCAGCGCGATGGTGTCGGCGGCGAAGGCCACGGGTTCGGCGTGGAAATTGCCGCCGGAAATGACGTCGCCTTCCTTGGTGTACACCAGCGGATTGTCGGTGACGGCATTTGCTTCGGTGAGCAGCGTGCGCGCCGCATTGGCAATGATGTCCAGGCAGGCGCCCATGACCTGAGGCTGGCAGCGCAGGCTGTACGGATCTTGCACGCGCTCGTCGTTTTCGAGGTGCGAGCGGCGGATCTCGCTGCCGGACAGCAGCGTCCGGGTGATCTTCGCCACCGCGATCTGGCCGGGCTGGCCGCGCACCGCGTGCACGCGCGGATCGAAGGGCGCATCGCTGCCCTTGGCGGCATCGACGGAAAGCGCGCCTGCCACCGTTGCCGCTTCCAGCATGCGCTCGGCATGGAACAGGCCATTCAGAGCCAGCGCGGTCGACACTTGCGTGCCGTTGATCAGCGCCAGGCCTTCCTTGGCCGCCAGCGTGACTGGCGGGATGCCGGCTTGCAGCAAGGCCTCGCGCGCCGGCAAGATCTTGCCGTCAACGCGAACGTCGCCTTCGCCCATCAGCGCCAGCGTCATGTGCGACAGCGGCGCGAGATCGCCCGAGGCGCCGACGGAACCTTTCGCGGGAATGCATGGCATGACGCCGGCGTTGTAGGCGGCGATCATGGTGTCGATGACCGTGGCGCGGATGCCGGAAAAGCCGCGCGCCAGGCTGCCTATCTTCATCGCCAGGATCAGGCGCACCACCGCGTCGTCGAGCAGCGGGCCGCTGCCCACCGAATGCGAGAGGATCAGGTTGCGCTGCAGCTGTTCGAGCTGGTCATTGGGAATGTGTGTCTTGGCCAGCTTGCCGAAGCCGGTGTTGATGCCGTAGGCCGGTGCGCCGCGTTCCACGATCTTGCTGATCATGGCGGCGGAGGCATTGATGGCGTCGTATGCGCCGGCGGCCAGCTCGATGCGGGGCGCGGATTGCCAGATCTGGCGCAGGTCGGCGAGCTTGAGCTGGCCGGGAGTGATGGTGAGGGTGGTGGTCATGGGGATGTCGATCCTTTTGTCAGTGCCAGGTTCCCTCCCCTTCAAGGGGAGGGTTAGGGTGGGGATGGGGTTCTTTCGAGCTGCAAGGAACAGAATTGAGTTCGCTGGCGATATGGATGCCGTTCTTTGCTTGCTTTCGGTGTTAAAGCTGTTCTTTACTCGCGACCGAAACCCATCCCCACCCTGGCCCTCCCCTTGAAGGGGAGGGGATCATAATGCGGCGCTTTGCGCGCTTACTTCACCATGGGCAGCGTCAGCCCAAACCGCTTCGCACACGCCACCGCCTGCTCATACCCCGCATCCGCATGCCGCATCACGCCGGAGGCGCAGTCATTCACCAGTACCCGCGCCAGCCGCTTCGCCGCCGCGTCCGTGCCGTCGGCAACGATCACCATGCCGGCATGCTGCGAATATCCCATGCCCACGCCGCCGCCGTGGTGCAGCGACACCCAGGTCGCGCCGCCCGCGGTGTTGAGCAGGGCGTTGAGCAGCGGCCAGTCGGACACCGCGTCGGTGCCGTCGCGCATGCCTTCGGTTTCGCGGTTCGGACTGGCGACCGAGCCGGTGTCGAGGTGATCGCGGCCGATCACGATCGGACCCTTCAGCTCGCCATTCTTCACCATCTCGTTGAATGCCAGGCCCGCGAGATTTCGCTCGCCCAGGCCGAGCCAGCAGATGCGCGCCGGCAGGCCCTGGAAGGCGATGCGGTCGCGCGCCATGTCGAGCCAGTGGTGCACATGCTTGTTCTCCGGGAAGAGTTCCTTGATCTTGGCATCGGTCTTGTAGATGTCTTCCGGATCGCCGGACAGCGCCACCCAGCGGAACGGACCCTTGCCCTCGCAGAACAGCGGGCGGATGTAGGCCGGAACGAAGCCGGGGAAGTCGAAGGCATTCTTCACGCCGGTGTCGAAGGCCACCTGGCGGATGTTGTTGCCGTAGTCCACCGTGGGAATGCCCATGGCGTGGAAGTCGAGCATGGCTTGCACGTGCGCGGCGCAGGACTTCGCCGCATCGGCCGTGAGGCGCGCATGCTGCGACGGATCCTGCTGTGCCGCCTTCCATTGCTCGACGGTCCAGCCCATCGGCAGATAGCCGTTGATCAGGTCGTGCGCGGAGGTCTGGTCGGTCACGAGGTCGGGCTTGATGCCGCCGGCCTGCGCGCGGCGCACGAGTTCGGGCAACACCTCCGAGGCATTGCCCAGCAGGCCGATGGAAACGGCTTCCTTGCGGGCGGTATGGTGCTTGATGAGCGCAATGGCATCGTCGATGTCCCTTGCCTGCTTGTCGAGGTAACGGGTGCGCAGGCGGAAGTCGATGCTGCTCTGCTGACATTCGATGTTGAGGGAAACCGCGCCGGCCAGCGTGGCGGCCAGCGGCTGCGCGCCGCCCATGCCGCCAAGGCCGGCGGTCAGGATCCAGCGTCCCGCCCAGTCATCGTTGAAGTGCTGGCGGCCGGCTTCGACGAAGGTTTCATACGTGCCCTGCACGATGCCCTGGCTGCCGATGTAGATCCAGCTGCCGGCCGTCATCTGGCCGTACATGAACAAACCCTTGCGGTCGAGTTCGTTGAAGTGTTCCCAGTTGCCCCATTTCGGCACGAGGTTGGAGTTGGCCAGCAGCACGCGCGGCGCGTCTTCGTGGGTCTTGAACACGCCGACCGGCTTGCCGGACTGGATGAGCAGGGTCTCGTCGTCGTTCAGCTCCTTCAGCGTGGCGAGGATCTGGTCGTAGCATTCCCAGTTGCGCGCGGCGCGGCCGATGCCGCCATAGACCACGAGGTGCTTCGGGTTCTCGGCCACTTCGGGATCGAGGTTGTTCTGGATCATGCGGTAGGCGGCCTCGGTCAGCCAGCTCTTGCAGGTCTTTTCGCTGCCGCGGGGCGCGCGGATGACACGGCTCTCGTCCCAGCGCGGATCGTTGTTTAGTTTGCTCGCTTCGGTCATGGAGTTCATGGTGTTTTCCTTATCATCAATGCAGGCCGAGATAGGCCGCGGTCAAGTCGGAGTTGTTGCGTGCGTCGTCCGCGCGGCCTTGCCAGACGGTGCGGCCGGATTCCAGCACGCAGACGTCGTCGGCCACGGACAGCACGCGGTCGGTGTTTTGTTCCACCAGCAAGATAGTCATGCCGTCGGCGCGCAGCTGCTTCAGGGCGCTGTAGCAGAGGTCGATGACTTTGGGCATCAGGCCAAGGGAAAGTTCATCGATCATGATCATGCGCGGACGGGTCATGAGGGCGCGGCCGATGGCCAGCATCTGCTGTTCGCCGCCGGACAGGTTGCCCGCCAACGAATGCAGTCGTTCCCCGAGGCGGGGAAAGAGGCCGAGCACGTAGTCGCGGTCCTGCCGGAAGCGGGCAGCGGGCTGGACCAGGCCGCCCACGCGCAGGTTGTCTTCCACGCTCAGGTCCTTGAACAGGCGGCGTCCTTCCGGCGAAATGGCGATGCCTCGCCGCACGCGCTGTTCGGGCGCTAGCATGCCGATGTCCTGGCCGTCGAAGCGGATGCTGCCGCCCTTGAGGCCAACGTGACCGGCCACGCACATCAGGGTGGAAGACTTGCCGGCACCGTTCGCGCCGATCAGGCCGGTGATGGTGCCGGGACGCAGCGAGAGCGAGAGGTCGTGCACCGCTTCGAAGGCGCCGTAGCCGCAAGACAATTGTTGAAGTTCAAGCATGGCGCACTCCTTGTTCGGCGTGTTGCATGGCCTGGCTTTCCGCTAGCGTATCGCCGCCAAGGTAGGCGGCGCGCACGGCGGGATCGTTCATCACCTGGCGCGGGTCGCTGACGTCTTTCGCGATACGTCGGCCGTTGTCCAGCACGACGAGGCGCTGGCAGATGCGCATCACTTCGCCGAGGTTGTGCTCGATCAGCACGATGGTCGTGCCCTGGCGGTTGATGTCGGCGATGGTCTCGGCCAGCGCGTGCGCTTCCTTGGAATTCAGTCCGGCCAGCGGTTCGTCGAGCAGCAGCAGCTTGGGGCGGAGCGCCAGGGCGCGCGCCATCTCGAGACGCTTGAGCACGCCCAGCGGCTGGATGCCCGGCTTCTGCGCAGCATGCGCGGCGATGCCGACCAGCGCCAGCATCTCGCGGCCGATGCGCGCTTCCTCTTCCTGCGACACGTGCATCAGCGCCTGCAGCGGCGACGCGGTGCGCGCGGCGCCGGCCGCCAGCGCCACGTTGTCCAGCACCGAGATGTCGCGCAACGGCTTCACCAGCTGCTGCGACAGGGCCAGCCCCTTGCGGATGCGCTGGTGGATGGGTAGGCCCTTTAGGCTTTCGCCAGCAAGGCGGACGTCGCCTTCGGTGGCGCGCACCACGCCGGTGATCGCGCGCAGCATGGTGGTCTTGCCGGCGCCGTTGGGGCCGATCAGGCCGAGCAGCTCGCCGGGCAGGACGTCGAAGGAAACCTTGTCGATCGCGGTGAGTCCGCCGAAGCGCACGGTCACCTGGTCGACCTGGAGCAATGGTGCGGCCTTCATGCGCCACCTCCGTTGCGTTGGGTCCGTTGCACGACACGGGTGACCATCGCCGCCATGCCGCCGGGCGAGAAGCGCATCATCAGGAACAGCAGGCCGCCGTACACCAGCAGCTTGTAGTCGCCGATGAACTGGAACCATGCCGGCAAGGCGCTCATGACCGCAGCGCCGATGGTCACGCCGGCGACCGAGCCGATGCCGCCGACCACGACCATGGACAGCACCGTCACCGATTCCACGAAGCCGAAGCTGTCCGGGCCGATGAACTTCAGGTGCTGGGCATAGAGGCCGCCGGCAAGGCCCGCGAGGGCGGTGCCGATGGCGAAGGCCGCAAGCTTGTAGCGCGGCACGTCGATGCCGAGCACGCGCATGGTGTCTTCGTCTTCCGCCACGCCGTTGAACACCCGGCCCATCCACGACTTGCGGATATAGAGGCAAAGCGCGGCGGTGGCTGCCGCCAGGACGACGCTGAAAACCATGAAGCCGGTCTTGGACAAGCCGGAATCCGGGATCGCCGACACGCCCAGTTCGCCGCCCAGCCAGTCCTGCTGGCGCACGATGCCGACGAACAGGAAGCCCACGCCCATGGTGGTGATGGCGAGGAAGTCGGCGCGAACCCGCAGGCTGGCAAGACCGACGACGACGCCGATCAGCCCGGCGAGCAGCATCCCCAGCGGCAACGTTGCGATGAAGGGCAGGCCGGCTTTCGACAGCAGCGCGGACAGATAGGCGCCGATGCCGAGGAAGGCCGCGTGGCCCAGGCTGATCTGGCCGCAGAATCCGGTGATCAGGTTGAGCGACAGGGCAAACAGCACGCTGATCGCCATCGAGGTCAGGAGGGAAATTTCATATTCCACGGTCAGCTCCTTGCGAACAGGCCTTGCGGGCGCAGCATCAGCACCGCGATCAGGAAGGCGAAGGCGATGGCGTTGCGGTCCAGCAGCTTGCCGAGGTAGATGGTGCCGAAGGATTCGACCACGCCAAGCACCAGCGCCGCCAGCAGCGTTCCGCGCACCGAGCCCATGCCGCCCAGCACGATGATGGCCAGTCCCTTGTAGGAAGGCACGCTGCCCATGGTCGGTTCGACCAGGTTGTTGAGCAGCGCCACCCAGACGCCGGCGAAACCGGCAAGCGCCGAGCCGACGAAGAAGTTGAGGTCGCGCACCTGGCGCAGGCGGATGCCGAAGGACTCCGCCATCTGCGGATCGGAAACGGTCGCCTGGCAGGCGACGCCGACGCGGGTGCGGGTCTGCAGGTAGCCGAGCAGGCCGATGATGGCGGCGGTGCTGACCATGACAAGGATTTCCGCCTGCTTGAACTGCAGGCCGCCGAACAGGCTGACCTGCTGCTGCAGCGGCGGCGCCTGGTAGGACAGGCCGGAAGCGCCGAACAGGATGCGGAACAGTTCTTCGAAAGCGATGTAGAGACCGATGGAAGCGATCAGCGCCACGAAGGGAGGCTGCTTCAGCATCGGTTCGTAGCAGAGGCGGTACATGGCGATGCCGGCGATTCCGGCAACGATCATCGCCACGGCAAAGCCTAGTGCGAGGCTGCCGCTGGCATTGGTGACCATGACGCCGAGGTAGCCGCCGAGCGTGAACAGCGCGGCATGCGCGACGTGCAGGATGCGCAGCAGGCCGTAGACCAGCGTCAGCCCGAGCGCGACGAGCGCGTAGATGCTGCCCTGGACCAGGCCCTGCGCGGTAAGCTCGAGGAAGAGCATGATGAATCCTTGGATAGGTGGATCGCCCTCCTCCGGGTCTCCCTCCCCTTCAAGGGGAGGGGACGCGAAAGGAAGGAAAATTGAAGTTACTTCGCCGGCTTAGAAGGCGGCGTCAGCATCGGACCCGAGATTACCGAATGCCGGTGGAAGGACTTGTCCTTCACCACCTGCACCTGCACGTCCTTCTTCACTTCATGCAGGTCGTTGAAGGCCAGCTTGCCGATCGGGGTGTCGAAGCTGCCGCTGGTAAGGGCATTCTTCAGCTCGTCGCCGCCCTTGCCGTTGGTCTTCTTCAAGCCTTCGATCAGCACGCTGGTCGCGGTGTAGGACGAGGCCGCCACCATGTCCGCGTTGCTGCCGGTGGCCTTGTGGTAGTCCGCCAGGAAGGTCTTCGTTGCCGCGGAATCGGAATCGCGGTCGAGCGAGGTGGTGACGTACACGCCTTCGGAAGCCGGGCCGGCGATTTCCATGAACTTGTCGGAGTCGTAGCCTTCCTGGCCGATGATGGGCGCGGTCACGCCGGCGGCGCGGAGCTGGCTCACGAGCGGGCCGGCGGTGAAGTAATAGCCCGACGCATAGATGACGTCCGGGTTGTCGGACTTGAGCTTGGAGACCAGCGCGCCGAACTGGCGGTCCTGCATGCCGTATTCGTATTCGCCGGCGACCTGCAGGCCGAGCTTGGCTGCGCCTTCCTTGAAGCCGGCGGCGAGCGCCTGGCCGAAGTCGTTCTTCAGCGTGACGAGGCCGACCTTCTTCTTGCCAAGGTTCTGCACAAGCATCGCGCCGGCGCGTCCCTGGACTTCGCCCATGGCCGAGACGCGGAACATGTAGTCGCCGGTCAGGGTAATCTCGGGATGGATGGCATAGGCCACCACGTAGGGCACCTTGGCCTGCTGGAAGATGCCTGCGGCGGCGCGCGTGGAGCCGGAGTAGGAACCCGATACCGCGCCAACGACCTTGTCCTTTTCCACCAGCTTGGTGGCGACCGGCACCGCTTCCTTGGCGGATGCCTGGTCGTCGTAGATCACGAGTTCGAGCTTCTGGCCGGCGACGCCGCCCTTGGCATTGGCCTGCGCCACGGCCAGCTTCGCGCCTTCCAGCGCGGACTTGCCGTCAGCCGCCGCGAAGCCGGTCAGCGGAACATTGAAGCCGATCTTGATGTCGGCGAAGGCCGGGGCGGCGATGAAAGCGGAAGCCACGGCGGCAACCATGTACAGCCTGGCGGGACGGGAAAGCGTCATCTTCTTGTCTCCATTGAAATGAGGTAATGAGCGGCCATCGGGCAGGGTGAGGCAGGGAAAGCGCCAGCCGGCCGCCACACGCACACTATAAGTTGTATAGACAACTTGCGCAAGACTTGACGCAATTGACCATACAAATTATGGTGGCGGTAACGATTGAAATAATGGAATGCCAGCAGGAGCACGTTGCATGAAGGAATCAGGCGAGGACATCGCTGCGCAGGAAGAACCGGCCCGCATACCCGCGTTTCTGCACATCAAGAACACGCTGCTTGCGCAGATACAGTCGGGTCACTGGAAGGAAGGCGACGCCATTCCTTCGGAGCAGGCGCTGGCGAAGGAATTCGGCGTGTCGCGCATGACGGTCAACCGGGCAGTGAAGGAACTGACCGACGAACAGATCCTGACGCGCGTGCAAGGCTCGGGCACCTACGTCGCGCAGCACAAGTACCAGGCGACGCTGGTCGAGATCAGGAGCATCGCCGAGGAGGTGCGCGCGCGCGGGCATGCGCACCGCAGCGAATTGCACCGCCTGGAGCGGGCCCGGGCAAACGAGGCGCTGGCGGCGGCGTTCGGCCTCAAGTCCGGCCAGCCGCTGTTCCACTCGATCATCGTGCACTTCGAGAACGAGATCCCGATCCAGGTCGAGGACCGCTGGGTCAATCCCGAGGTGGCGCCGGAATACATGCAGCAGGACTTCTCCGTCCTCACGCCGAACGAATACCTGATGGCGGCCGCGCCGCTGCAGGGCGTGAACTACAGCATCGAAGCGCTGTGTCCGCCGAAGGACGTGGCTGACATGCTGCAGATTTCCGCGCGCGAGGCTTGCCTCGTGCTCAAGCGCCGCACCTTGTCCAAGGGACAGGTGGCGTCGGTGGCAACGATGTGGCATCCGGGAAACCGCTACCAGTTCGCGGGCAGCTTCTGAACTTTCCGCGCGGCCGGCGCGCCTGGTTTACCATGGCGGGATGGCAACGACGACCCCGCGCATGGACAAGCCCTACAAGATTCCCGAATCGGTCCTGGTGGTGATATACACCGCCGACCTCGACGTGCTGCTCATCGAACGCGCAGACAAGCCCGGCTTCTGGCAGTCGGTCACCGGCTCGAAGGACAGCGCCGGTGAAGCGCTCTTCGACACCGCCATGCGCGAAGTCTTCGAGGAAACCGGCATCCGGGTTACCCCGGGAGAATGCCGCGCCCCGAACGAGGTGCCCTCGCATCACCTGCGCAACTGGCAACTTTCCAATGTCTACGACATCTACCCGGTGTGGCGGCATCGCTACGCGCCCGGCGTGACGCGCAACACGGAACACGTGTTCGGCCTGCTGGTGCCGCGCGACATCCCGGTGGTGCTCGCGCCGCGCGAGCATGTCGACATGCTGTGGCTGCCCTGGCTGGCGGCGGCGGACAAGTGCTTTTCACCGTCCAACGCCGAGGCCATCCTGGAATTGCCGCACCATGCCGGACCGGATTCGAACTAAGGACGCTCCGGGGCCATGCCCCGCATGACGGACCATGTGAACGAAGGGATACATGAAACTCCGCATCGCAACCTACAACATCCACAAGGGCGTGAGCACGCTGCGCAGCATGCCGCGCATCCATGCGCTCAAGCAGGCGCTGACATCGCTCGAAGCCGACATCCTGTTCCTGCAGGAAGTGCAGGGGCGGCACGACAAATTCGCGATGAAGCATGCGGCGCTCTGGCCGGAACAGGCCCAGCACCAGTTTCTCGCCGGCGAATCGCACCACGCGGTCTACGGAATGAACGCGGTCTACGACCACGGCCATCACGGCAATGCCTTGCTGAGCCGCTTTCCCGTCGTCTCCGCCACCAACCAGGACGTTTCCGACCATGCCTTCGAATCGCGCGGCATCCTGCACTGCATCGTCGGCACGCCGGCGGGCGACGTGCATTGCTACGTGGTCCACCTCGGCCTGTTCGCGCGCAGCCGCCGGCGCCAGACCGAGGCGCTGATCGAGGCGGTCAGCCAGTCGGCCCCGCCCGACGCGCCCATCATCATCGCCGGCGACTTCAACGACTGGACCAACCAGCTCAGCACGACCATGCGCGCCGAGCTCGGCGTCACCGAAGTGTTCGATGCTAGCCTGCCCTCGCGCGGCTTCGGACAGTACCTGCGCACCTTGGGCGGGCGCGGCCCCAAGCTCAAGCCGGCGCGCACCTTCCCCGCGGCGCTGCCCTGGCTGCGCCTGGACCGCGTCTACGTGCGCGGGCTCGGCATCTCCACGGCGGAAGTCATGCACGGCGGAACCTGGGCCAAGCTCTCCGACCACGCGCCCATCGTCGCCACGCTGACGCTGGAATGAACGCCGGCAATGACAGGTAAAATGGCGCCGCCATCCGGATTCCGGTATCCGGGTCCATCGTCCCATCCTGGATCGACAGCGCATGCGTTCGGTAAGCTTCACCGCCCATAATCAAGTCACGCTCCTGCACTCCGGCGCGGAGTTCTTTCCCGCGCTGATACGCGCGCTCGACGAGGCGCAGGCCGAAATCCTGCTGGAAACCTACATCTTCGCCGCAGACGAAACCGGGGAGGAGGTGAAGGTCGCGCTCAAGCGGGCCGCGGCGCGCGGCGTGGTGGTGAACGTCATCACCGACTGGCTCGGCACCGGCCATGGCCAGTCCAGGCGGCTGCAAGAGGAATTCCGCCAGGCAGGCGTTCATTACCGAGTCTTCAATGCCTGGTTCCAGCGCGGCGTGGTGCGCACCCACCGCAAGATCTGCGTGGTCGACCGCCGCATCGCCTTCCTCGGCGGACTGAACATCAACCACGACCTGCGCGCCGACCACAACCCCAGCCTGCTGCTGCCGGCGCCGCGCTGGGACTTCGCCGTCAGCATCGTCGGACCGCTGGTCGAATCCATCCACCTCGAGGTGGAAGCGCAATGGATGCTGCTCAACCGCTTCAACTTCCGCTACCGGTGGCGAAACTTCCGCGGCAGGTTCGGCGTGCGTCCGCCGCCGGGCGACGGGCCGGTGCTGGCCGGCCTGGTGGTGCGCGACAACCTGCGCAACCGCCGCACCATACAGAAGGCCTACATGAAGGCGCTGGGCGGCGCGCGTGAATCGGCGATGCTCGTCACGCCTTACTTCGCGCCCGGGCGCAAGCTGCGGCAGGCCCTCGCGAAAGCCGCCTCGCGCGGCGTCAGCGTGACCCTGCTGCTGGGCGTAGGCCAGTTCCGCATCCAGGACGCGGTGGCGCATTCCTTCTATCCGAAATTGCTGAAGGCGGGTGTACGGATCGTCGAATACACCAAGACCCAGCTGCACGGCAAGGTCGGCGTGATCGATGACTACTGGGCGACGGTGGGCTCCAGCAACTGGGACGGCCTCAGCCTGCTGCTCAACCAGGAAGCCAACGTCGTGATCCACGACGCCGACTTCGCCCTGCGCCTGCGCGAGCATATCGAGCGCGGCATCGCCGACGGCACGCCGGTCCGGCTGGAGGACTACGTCAACAAGCCCTGGTACAAGCGGCTGATGTATGGCGCGGCCTACATCTTCTACCGCACGGTGCTGCGCGTGATCGCCGCCGACCGCTACGAGGAATAGGGTCACGCGCCGCGCGGCTTTGCGCATTCCGCATTCCGCGTTACCATCGTCGCAGACGATACATGCCATCCATGCCAAAGGACACGCCATGCAAGCCCAACTGCAGCACTACCTCGACAAGCTGGCCTATGAAATCGATTCCTGGGACCTGAGCGAAGCGCTCAAGGCGGGCGAACGCATCATCGTGGTGGACGCCCGCTCGGTCGAGGCCTTCGCCGCCGAGCATGTGCCGGGCGCCACCAACATTCCGCACCGGACCATGGACGAGGCGAGCACGGCAACGATCGACCGCGAGGCATTGGTCGTGACCTACTGCGACGGCATCGGCTGCAATGCTTCCACCAAGGGCGCGCTGAACATGACCCGGCTCGGCTTCCGGGTGAAGGAACTGATGGGCGGCCTCGACTGGTGGAAGCGCGACGGCCATCCCACCGCGGGCGAGAAGGGCAGCCAGGGCAACAGCGAAGTCTTGTGCGGCTGCTAGCCAGCGCCGTTGCCCAGCCATGCATTTCGCCCCGGAACTTCTCGATGCCTTGCGCCAGGCCCGCGTGATCGCGGTGTTCACGGGCGCCGGCGTCTCGGCGGAAAGCGGCGTGCCGACCTTCCGCGACGCACAGACTGGCTTGTGGGCAAGGTACCGCGCCGAGGAGCTCGCCACGCCGGCCGCCTTCCGGCGCGATCCGCAGACCGTATGGAAGTGGTATGAATGGCGCCGCGACCTCATGCGCAATGCCTTGCCGAACCCGGCGCACCTGGCCATCGCGTCGCTGGAAAAGACCGGCGCGGAAGTGACGGTGCTGACGCAGAACGTGGATGGCCTGCACCGCAAGGCGGGCAGCACCGACGTGGTCGAACTGCACGGCAACATCTGGGACGACCTGTGCCTCGAATGCCGCGCGCCCGGCGACGGCGACGCGCCGAGGGACGGCGCCGGCTTGCCGCGCTGCACGCATTGCGGCGGCCTGCTCAGGCCGGGCGTGGTCTGGTTCGGCGAATCCCTGCCGGAGCAGGCGTGGCAGCGCGCCGCCGAACTTGCCGGCAAGGCTGACGTCTTCTTCTGCATCGGCACGTCCAGCCTGGTCGAACCCGCGGCAAGCCTGCCGCTGCAGGCGCATGACAGCGGCAAGACCGTCATCCAGGTCAATCCCGAGGCCACCCGGCACGATGCCTCCGCCAGCTTCGTCCTGCGCGGCAAGGCTGGCGCGGCGATGCCTGCCTTGCTGCGGGCGGCCTGGCCGGGCGGTCCCGCGTCTTCGCCCTGACGGAACTTTCGGCGGCCCGGTTTCTCTTTCTTGCACAGGCATTCGCGCCTGCGTGCAACATAGCCAGGAGAAAGCGATGGACGTGCAACAACAAGACAACGAGGATCTCGTCAAGGTGGCGGAACTCGTCAAGGAAATGAAGTTCGCCATGCTGACCACGGAAGAAATGGACGGCACCTTGCGCAGCCGGCCCATGTCGACCATGCAGATGGACAGCGAAGGGCATCTCTGGTTCTTTACCGCAATGTCGTCTCCCAAGGTCGCCGAGGCGGAGCAGCACCGGCAGGTCAACCTCAGTTATGCGCGCACCGACAAGCAGGATTACCTGTCCATCTCGGGCAAGGTGGAAGTGGTGCATGACAAGCAAAAGATGCAGGAACTCTGGACGCCGTGGATCAAGCCTTGGTTCCGCGATGGCCTCGACGATCCCGACCTCGTGCTGCTGAAGGTGACGATCACCGAGGCGGAGTACTGGGACGCGCCGGGCAGCGCGATGGTACGCCTCTACGGCCTGGCGAAAGGCATCCTTACCGGCAACACCGATGCGCTCGGCGACAACCGCAAGCTCGTGATGTAGCGTCCGGTGCAGGCCCTGATGTAAGCATTGCGATGCGCCTGTAAAAACTGCGGCGTCCCTGCCGCCGCCTGCCATGGCGCGTTCCGCGCGCCGTGGCGGTAACGGATTCGCGCAGCCGTGCCGCGCTTGTGCCGCTTTCCTGTCTTTCTCCCTCCGCCTTGCCGGACATCCCATTGTTGCGGCAAGCCTTGCCACCGGCATGCTTCTTGCGCCCAGCCCGCTTCCCCGCTTTCACGCTTCGACCCACCGGCAAACCAAGGAGCATCGCCATGGCATTCAATCTGTTCTCTTCCAGGGGCCAGCCGATCGACCGTCAGCGCTTCACCTGGCGCGACATGGTCGGCAAGCCGATCAGCAAGCTCGACGATGACGCTTTCACCCGCGTGCGCGTGATCTTGATGAACGGCATCGAGCAGGAGTGCCAGCGCTTTTCGCACATGGCCGCGCGCAGGAACAAGGACCTGCGCGTCGACCTGGCAAGGATACGTCGCATCGAGCAGCACCAGGCCACGATGGTCAATTGGCTGCTCGGTCCGGACCATTCGCCGCTGGAAATCACGCTCGGCTACGAGCAGACCGCCATCGAGGTCACTGCTGCCGTGGCGCAGCGCGAACCCGATCCTTATCTGGCGCAGGCCTACCGCTTCGGCATGCTGGAAGACTTCGACCACCTGTACCGCTTCTCGGCCCTGATCGATCGCCTCGAAGGCAAGGATGCGAACAACATCGTGCAGAACTACACCGACATCCTGCCCGGCCGTCCGACGGTGGCGGAGCATCGCGCGCCCGAGGATGACGTGCGCGAACACTACGACCGTGCCACCGCCTCGCCGCTGACCAAGCTGCACGCGCTGACCATCGTGTCCACCGAGTTCCAGGTCAACCAGTATTACCTCAACGCCGGCCCGCTGTTCGCCGATCCGGTGGCCCGCCAGTTGTATGCCGAGATTGCCTCCATCGAGGAACAGCACGTGACCCAGTATGAGTCCCTGCTCGATCCCGGCGAGACCTGGATGGAGCAATGGCTCCTGCACGAGGCCGCCGAGGTCTACAACTACTACGGCTGCGTGCAGCAGGAAACCAATCCGCGCCTGAAGGCGATCTGGGAACGCTTCCTCGATTACGAGCTGGGGCATTTCCATTACGCCGCCGACCTGTTCAGGCAAATCGACCGGCGCGATCCGGCGGAGCTGTTCGGCAACGGCGACCTGCCCGAGCCCATCCCCTTCGCCAGCCAGCGCGACTTCGTGCGCCAGACCTTGTCGCGGGAGGTGGACCTTCGGGCCAATGGCACCCGGTTCGTCGACCGTGCGCAGGAAAGCCAGGCATCGATCGCCTACCGAGAGCACATCAATTCCGACGGCTCGCCGAGCGAGACGGTGGCCGCCGGCTATGCCTGGATCCCGGGCACCGAGCTCAACCGCAAGGTGGCGCTGGCGGCGTGAGCCAGTCCTGCCTTTGCATCCATCGTTCACTGAAAGAGGCAGCGCAATGAAACAGCACACCCCCATCGGCATGAACCGCACCGGCATGCAGATGTCCACCTTCGATTCCGCCGGGATGGCCAGGTCCGGGCAGCCGGATCAGATGCCGTCCGCGCCCGGCGACGACAGCATGCTGGCCGAGGTGCGCGGCGCCTACATCGCCGAAGCCGACCCGCTCGGCTCGGTGCCGGTGCCGGGCACGCTGCACGGCGCCATCACCACCGGCGTGCAGGTGATGACCGGCAACCAGCCCCAGCTCCTGCTCGATAAGCTGGGCGAGCGCATGGCCTTCGAGCGCACCGGCACGAGGCTGTATGACGCACTGATTACCAAGTTCGACACCTTGCAGGACCAGACCACGGGCATGACGATGGCCGACTTGCAGCGCATCCGCCAGGACGAGGCGCGCCATTTCGCCATGGTCGCCGAAGCGATCGCCGCGATGGGCGGCGACCCGACCTCGCAGACGCCCTCGGCCGACGTGGCGGGGGTGGAAGCGATGGGCCTCATGCAGGTGCTGACCGATCCCCGCACCACCATCGCCCAGTCGCTGCACGCCATCCTCGTCGCCGAGATGACCGACAACGCCGGCTGGGAGATGCTGATCGCCTTGGCGGAAGACCAGGGCCAGGGCGGCATGATCCCCGACTTCAGCGTGGCGCTGGACGAGGAGAGGGCGCACCTGCAGATGGTGCGCAACTGGCTGGAAGAGGCCACGCTGGGCAAGGCGATTTCGGATGGCGTCAGCGTGGATGACGTGAGCGACGCGAATTCGTCGCAGCAGCTGCATTGAGGCTAGGGCAGGGTTCATGCGCTGCGCGGAAAGACAAGTCAGGGCAGAATGTGCCTGTCATCCAAACAACGGGCACTCATGGATTCTTCCTGGCTTTTCATCGGCGCTGTCTTCCTGCTCGCCGGCTTCGTCAAGGGCGTGATCGGACTCGGCCTGCCGACCATCGCCATCGGCCTGCTTGGCATCGTGATGGCGCCGGTGCAGGCGGCGGCGCTGCTGGTTGTGCCGTCGATGGTGACCAACGTCTGGCAGCTTGCCAGCGGCCCGGGAATCAAGATGCTGCTGCGCCGGCTATGGGTCATGCTGCTGGGCTTCTGCATCGGCGCGGCCATCGGCGGATGGCTGTTCGGCGTCGAGGCGCATGCGATCGCGTCGCGGCTGCTCGGCGCCGCGCTGGTGATGTATGCGCTGGTCGGGCTCTACGGCAAGCGCCTGGAAATCGATGCGCTCATGGAAAGACGTCTGGCTCCGTGGATCGGGGTATCGACCGGCGTCGTCGCGGTGACGACCGGCGTGTTCGTCATTCCCGCCGTGCCCTACCTGCAGGCGCTGAAGCTGAGCAAGGATGAAATGGTGCAGGCGCTCGGGCTGTCGTTCACGGTGTCGACGATTGCGCTCGGAACGGTGCTGACGGCAGGCGGCGTCTTCAAGCTCTCGGTGGCCGGGGCGTCGCTGCTTGCCCTGGCGCCGGCATTGGCCGGCATGCTGATCGGGCAGGCGGTACGCAACCTGATCCGGCCCGATGTCTTCAGGACCATGTTCTTCGCCGGCCTGCTGGCGCTGGGAGCCTACCTGGCGCTGCGATGATCAATTGATCATTCTCCAGCCGTCCGGCGTTGATTGAAACTGAAACGGCCCGTTGCCGCGGCTGCGAAAAACGGAAATTTATCGCGTCAATCAATTTCCGCGTGGAATGAGGGCCGTTATAATCAAGCACCCTCATCCCAACCTTTCCATCATGCATCCTGCCCAATTCCGCAAGCCTAACGCTCTTTCCAGATTCATCTTTCTCAGCCGCTGGCTGCAGCTTCCGCTCTACCTTGGCCTCATCCTCGCGCAATGCGTGTACGTGTTCCATTTCTGGGTCGAGCTGTCGGATCTGATTGGCGCCGCGCTTGGTCACGCCGGGTCGCTCGAACACATCACCGAAGCGGTGGCCGTCACATCGAAGACCGCAACCGATGCCAGCGCCCATGGCGTCAAGCTGACGGAAACGACCATCATGCTGGTGGTGCTGGGCCTGATCGACGTGGTCATGATTTCCAACCTGCTGATCATGGTGATCGTCGGCGGCTACGAAACCTTCGTCTCGCGCATGAATCTCGAAAGCCATCCTGACCAGCCGGAATGGCTGTCGCACGTGAATGCCACGGTGCTCAAGGTCAAGCTGGCCATGGCAATCATCGGCATCTCGTCGATCCATCTGCTGAAGACCTTCATCAATGCCGATGCCTATGAGCCCAAGACCCTGATCGCGCAGACGGGGATCCACATCGTGTTCCTGTTCTCCGCCGCGGCGATCGCGTATTGCGACCGTTTGATGCATCTGACGCAGCAGGACGCGCATCACGCAGAGAAGCACTAAGGATGCAAAGCCTGCCCCGGCCGGGGCAGGCGTGTTGCGAGGCCGGACCCGCCCGCGGGAGGCCCGGCCTGGTTTATCACTTCAAAGAAGGCTGCGCGCGCAGCGCTTGAACGCCTCGAGAATCCTGCTCAAGTCCTCCGCGCGGGTGCGCGGATTCATCAGCGTGAACTTCACGCAGGCGTGGTCATCCACCCGCGTCATGCCGATCAGCGCCTCGCCATCCAGCAGCAACTGCCGGCGCGCCACCGTGTTGATGTGCTCCAGTGTCGTTTCGTCGAGGCCCTGCGCGGCATAGCGGAATACCACCGATGCCATGCGCGGCGGCGCCATCAGTTGCAGGTCGGGATCGTTCCGTACCAACTGCGCGCCTTCCTCGGCGAGCGCCAGCACGCCATCGACCAGCGCGGCGAAACGTTCGCGGCCCAGCGTCTGCAGTGTCACGAAGATCTTCAGGCCGTCGAAGCGGCGCGTGGTCTGTATCGATTTCGTCACCAGGTCGAGCACGCCGGCGTTTTCGTTTTCCTCCGGGTTCAGGTAATCGGCATGGTAGCGGATCACTTCCCAGTCGGCGGCGTCCTTGATGAGCAGCGCGCTGCAGCTGATGGGCTGGAAGAAGAGCTTGTGGAAATCCACCGTGACCGAGTCGGCGCGCTCGATGCCCGACAGCAGCCGGGAATGCTTGCGGCTCAGCATCAGCGCGCCGCCATAGGCGGCGTCCACGTGCAGCCAGAGCTTTTCCTGCGCGGCGACGTCGGCCAGCGCATGCAGCGGATCGACGCTGCCGAAATCCGTGGTGCCGGCCGTGCCGACCAGGGCGAAGGGCAGCAATTCCTGCTCGCGCAGCCGGGCGATGGTCTGGCGCAGCGCCTCCGGATCCATCTGTCGGTCGGCATCGGCGGGGACGGGAACCACGGCGTCGTAGCCCAGCCCGAGGATGGCGGCGGATTTCTGCACCGAGAAATGGGCCATCTCGGAACACAGGATGCGCAGGCGGGAAGCCTGGGGCGGCAAGCCCTTGGTCTGGATGTTCCAGCCGAGCTGTTCACGGGCAAAGACATCGCGCGCGAGCAGCAGTCCCATGAAATTCGACTGGGTGCCGCCGCTGGTGAAGACGCCGTCGCCGCTGCCGCCGAGGCCGAACAGGCCCAGCAGCCACTTGACCATTTCCTGTTCGAGGTAGGTTGCGGCCGGTGCCTGGTCCCAGGAATCCATGGAAGGATTGCTGGCGGCGATCATCACTTCGGCGGCCACCGCGGGAATCAGCGGCGGGCAATGCAGGTGCGCCATGGTGTGCGGATGGGTGACCGCGATCGAGTTTCGCAGGATGTTGGCGCCGACCCAGTCCAGCACGTCCTTCAGCGCGCGCCCTTGTTCCGGGCACAGGTCGATGCCGTCGAACAGGCGCGCGGTCTGCGTCGGCGGCATGCCGCTGTAGCATTGCTCCAGTGTTCCGAAATGCGCGATGACGTTGGACGCCGCTTGCTCGACCGCCCGGGAAAATGCGTCCTGGCTCTGTTCGTCCCGGCCTAGAAATTCTTGACTCATGCTGCTTGTTTCATGGATTCCATGCAGGCGTCGGCAAAGATGCTCGCCACGGCATCGATTTCATCCGCGTTGATGATGAGGGGAGGCAGGAAGCGCGCCACGGCGCCGTGGCGTCCGCCCATTTCGATGATCAGGCCGCGCTTAAGGCAAGCCTGCTGGATGCGGCGCGACATCACGCCGTCCGCCGGCGGATGACCGAGCGAGTCGAGCTTGCCGTCCGGGTCGACGATCTCCGCGCCCATCATGAGGCCACGGCCGCGCACGTTGCCGATGAGCGGGCAATCCTTCTGCAGCGAAAGCAGATGGCTTTCGAGGCGCTTGCCCATGGCCTCGGCATTGGCGACGAGGTTCTGCTCGCGGATGGTGCGCAGCGTCGCGACGCCGGCCGCCATCGCCAGGGTATTGCCGCGGAAGGTGCCGGCATGCGCGCCGGGCTGCCATACGTCCAGGTCCTTGTCGTAGATGATGACCGCCATGGGCAGGCCGCCGCCGATGGCCTTGGACAGGGCGAGCACGTCGGGCACGATGCCGGAATGCTCGAAGGCGTAGAAGGCGCCGGTGCGGCCGCCGCCGGTCTGGATTTCATCGACGATCAGCGGCACGCCGCGCTCGCGGGTGATCTCGCGGACGGCGCGCGCCCAGTCGTTCGGCGCGGGAATTACCCCGCCTTCGCCCTGGACCAGTTCGGTCACCACGCCCGCGGGAAGCACGCCGCCTTCCACGTCCGACAGCAGCGAGCGCAGATAGTGGGCGGACATGCGGGAACTTGCTTCGCCGCCGACGCCGAAGGGGCAGCGGTAGGAGTAGGGAAAGGGCATGAACTGCGCGTTCTGCGCCGTGCCGGCCATTCCGTGCTTGGGGCCGAGGTTGCCCATCAGGCCCATGGCGCTCTGGCTCATGCCGTGGTATCCGCCGGAGAAGGCGATGACGTTCTGTTTCTGGGTGGCGGTCTTGACCAGCTTCAGCGCCGCTTCGATGGCGTCCGAACCTGAAGGGCCGCAAAACTGGATGCGCGCGCGCGCCGCGAATTCCGGCGGCAGCGTGGCGAAGATTTCGTTGGTGAACTCATCCTTGAGCGGCGTGGCGATGTCCAGGGTCTGGAAAGGAACTTCCTGCTCGAGCGCCTGGATCAGCGCCGCCTTGACGGCCGGGTGATTGTGTCCGAGGGCGAGCGTGCCGGCGGCAGCGAGGCAGTCGAGATAGGTCTTGCCGTCGGCGTCGGTGACCCTGACGCCCTTGGCGTGCGCGATCGCCATGCGCAACCGCCTCGCATAGGTGCGCGCGTTCGATTCGCGCGCGTCTTGGCGGGCAGCGTAGCCGGCATTGCCGGTGACCGCAAAGAGCTCTTTCTCAACCAGCATTGCTTTCTCCGAAATGAGTTCCAGGTGGAAATAGTGTAACCGATAGACACACCATTTGATGTTCCGTAAAACATTTTGTCGGTTTTTGTGCGCACAAATTGCTTATCGGGAACAGCATTGTTATGATTCCCTAATGCAATCAAGGGGATAAATTCACTGGATTGATTGATATCAAGAAATTTCCCAGGGAAATCCGGGCGAAAAAGTTGATATTTCTTTACGGAAACTTTAGGTCTGGATGCTGTTTTTCCATGCCGTAAAGTTTTTTTCCCTTTGTCCGACCACCCGCCATTTATGACTTTTGGTAAATGCGGTTTCCGTACAATTGCCAGTCCTGACCATGTCGACCCTTACACAGACCTCCCCCGCTTCCCCCATGCTTGCCTTCGTCGAAAGCGCATTCTTTCGCCGGACCGTCATCACCCTCATCCTCCTGAACGCCCTGCTGCTGGGGCTGGATACGATTCCCGACGTGTCGACCGCCTTCGGCAACCTCCTGTCCGGCGCGGACCGGATCATCGTCTGGTTCTTCGTCGCCGAACTGGCGCTGCGCATCGGCGCGTATCGCGGCAAGTTCTTCCGTTCGGGCTGGAACTGGTTCGACCTCGCCATCGTGGCGTTGTCCTTCATGCCCAACAGCGACGTCCTGTCGGTCCTGCGCGTGCTCCGGTTGCTGCGCCTGATCGCCATCGTGCCCAGCCTCCGCGTCGTGGTGGAAGGTCTCATCGCCGCGCTGCCCGGCATGGGTGCCGTCTCCCTGCTGATGGCGATCTTCATGTTCATCGGCGGCGTCATCGTGACCAAGATGTTCGGCGCGAAGGCGCCGACCCAGTTCGGCGACCTGTTCATTTCCACCTTCTCGCTGCTGCAGGTGACCACGCTGGACGGCTGGCCCGACATGGCGCGCGCCGCGATGAAGACCAATCCCTCGGCCTGGGTTTTCTTCTTCGGCTACATCTTCGTCACCACCTTCACCGTCATGAACCTCTTCGTCGGCGTGATGGTGAGTTCGATGGAAGAGCGCGTCGCGGCCCACAAGGAAGAGCAGGCGAAGGCGCGTGCGCTTGAAGCTCAGCTTGCCGGCAGGGATGCGCCCGAGTCGGAAAGCGAGGACACCCGCATGCTGCTCGCGGAACTCAAGACCCTGCGGCAGGAACTGGGCCAGCTGCGCGCGGAAGTGCGCGGTCAGCGACGGGCGGAAGCGATCGAAAGCTGATCATGCGCCGAGAGTACCAGATGGGCCTGGCCGCCGGTTTGCTGGCGGCCAGCGCGGCGCACGTAACTGCGCAAACCGTTCCTGACGCCGGCTCGCTGCTGCAGCAGATCGAGCAGAACCGGCCGATTCCCCTGCCCGGAAAATCCGAGCGCGTGCTCGCGCCCCTGCCTGCGCCGATGACGGCGTTGCCCGGTCCGACGGCAACGGTCGCCGCGTTCCGCTTCGCCGGCAACACCCTGCTCTCCGACGCCGAACTGGGCCCCAGCGTCGCTTCCTTCCTGAACCGGCCGCTCTCCTTCGGCGAATTGCAAAACGCCGCCATCGCCGTGGCAACGCGCTACCGCGAGGCAGGCTGGGTCGTGCGCGCCTACCTGCCGGCCCAGGAAGTGAAGGATGGCATCGTGCTGATCCAGGTGGTCGAAGCGAAGTTCGGCGGCCTGCGTCTCGAAGAAAAGGCGCGTTCCCCGATTTCGTCCGCCCAGCTGGAAGCCATCGTGGAGGCCAACCAGCCCAAGGGCGCGCCGCTCAACGCCAACGCTCTCGACCGCGCGCTCCTCCTCATGGAAGACCTGCCCGGACTCGCGCCGAACGCCAGCCTGGCCCAGGGCAGGAACGAATATGAAACCGACCTGGTGCTCTCGCCGGGCGCGGCGCGGCCGTTCCGCGGTGAAGCCGCCGCCGACAACACCGGCTCGCCTTCCACCGGACGCGCGCATCTCAACGCCACGCTGGCCTGGGCCAATCCGCTGGGGCGCGGCGACAGCGAAACCCTGGCATACATGCATTCCAGCGGCAGCGACTACCTGCGCGCCGCGGCATCCCTTCCGGTCGGGCCGCGCGGCTGGCGAATCGGCGCGAGCCTGTCCTACCTGCAATACAAGCTGGTGTCGGATGCCTTCGCGGCGCTCGACGTGCACGGCAATTCGTTCACGGCCGGGCTGGATGCCAGCTATCCCTTGATCCGTTCGCGCCTGTCGAACCTCTACTTGTCGCTCAATGCCGACCACAAGCAGTTCGACAACAACGCCGCAGGACTGACGGTCACGAAATACAAGATCGACAGCCTCTCTGTGGCATTGACCGGCAACCGCTACGACGGCCTCGGACTCGGCGGCGCCAGCACCGTGAGCGTCGCCCTGGTGGCAGGCAAGGTGGACCTCGATGGTTCGCCGAACCGCTCCGCCGATGCCGCCGGACCCAACACCGCCGGCTCTTATGCCAAGCTGAAGTACAACCTCTCGCGCACCCAGGCGGTGAGCGAGCGCATCACGCTCTCCGGGCAGTTCTCGGGGCAGTTCGGCAACAAGAACCTGGATTCCTCCGAGCGCTTCTACCTTGGCGGCGCCAGCGGCGTGCGCGCCTATCCCGGCAGCGAAGGCGGCGGCAGCGACGGCCAGATGCTCATCCTCGAAGCCCGCGCGCGCCTGCCGCACGATTTCACGCTGATCGGCTTCTACGACTGGGGCCATGTCACGGTCAACAGGAACAACGATTTCATCGGCGCCGCCGCGGTCAACAGCCTGACGCTCAAGGGCGCGGGCGTGTCGCTGGCCTGGACCAATGCGCAGGGCATGTCGGTGCGCGGCACCCTGGCAAGGCGCATCGGCAGCAATCCGGTTCCCACCGCCGACGGCAACGACTCCGACGGCACCCTCGTCAAGAACCGACTCTGGCTGTCCGCCAGCGTTCCCTTCTGATCTCCAAGGAAAGCCATGAGCGGCCACGCGACCGTCAACCGTATCTATCGCCTGGTCTGGAGCAGGCTGCTCGGCGCATGGGTCGCGGTGGCGGAGATCGCCAGGGCCAAGGGGAAAAGCAGCGGCGGCCGCTCGCTGCGCCTGGCCGTCCTGATCGGCGCGGGCGCGGCCTTGCCCGCACACGCGGCCGGGCCGGCGCCTGACGCCTTGCCAGCCGGCGGGCAGGCGATCGCCGGGCAGGTTGCGGGCATCGTGCGCAACGGCGCGACCCTGACCATCAATCAGGCAAGCGAACGCGCCATCATCGAGTGGGCCAGCTTTAACGTCGGCGCGCAGGCGCAGGTCAATTTCAACCAGCCGTCAACCGGCGCGGCCACGCTCAACCGGGTGCTGGATACCCAGGCCAGCCAGATCTTCGGCCGCATCACCGCCCCGGGCCAGGTCTTCCTCGCCAATCCGAACGGCATCTATTTCAGCCCGGGCGCATCGGTCGACGTTGGCGGCCTGGTCGCGACGACGCACTCGATCGCCAACGGCGACTTCATGGCTGGCAACCTCAAGTTCACCCGCAACGGCGCCACCGCCAGCGTGGTCAACGAGGGACAGCTCAAGGCCGCGCTTGGCGGCTACATCGCGCTGCTGGCGCCGGAAGTGCGCAACAGCGGCGTGATCATTGCCCAGGCCGGCACCATCGCCCTCGCGTCCGGCGAAGCCATTACGCTCAAGATGGGCGAAAGCAGGAACCTGACCGGCATCGTGGTCGAGCCTTCCGCCATCAAGGCGCTGGTGGAGAACAGCCAGGCCGTGCTCGCGCCCGGCGGACTCGTGGTGCTCTCCGCCAAGGCGGCCGACCGCCTGCTGGGGGGCGTGATCCGCAATACCGGCGCAATCGAAGCCACCGGCCTGACCAGCGACGGCGGCCGCATCGTGCTCGAAGCCTCCGACCAGATCGTTGCCGGCGGGAGTTTCAAGGCCGATGCCGCGGCCGGCAGCGCCGGCAAGGGCGGCAACATCAGCATCGTCGCGGATCTGTCCAATCCCGGGAGCAGGACCGAATTTTCCGGCGCGGCCAGCGCGCGCGGCGGAGAGAAGGGCGGCGACGGCGGCTTCGTCGAGACCTCCGCCTCGCGGCTGAAGGTTGCCGGGGCGCGGGTCGATACGCGCGCGCCGGCAGGCAAGGACGGCACCTGGCTGCTCGACCCGAACGATTACAAGATCGATTCCGCCGCCAACAATGGCGACATTACCGGAGCGGACCTGGGCGCCAGCCTGGAGACGACCAACGTCACCATCAGCAGCAGCAACGGCGCCGCCGCCGGAAACGGCGACATCAGCGTCAACGAAGCGGTCACCTGGAACAGCGCCAGGACGCTGACGCTGAACGCGGTGCGGCACGTCAACGTCAACGAGGCGGTCACCGCCGGCAGCGGCACGGCCAACCTGCGCGCCGATGCGAACGGTGCCTGCGTGACCGGCGCGACGAACTGCGGCACGGTCAATTTCAGCGGCAACGGCCATGTCACCGCCGCTGCCACCAACATCTATAGCAATCCGCCGGGCAGCAACGCCGCCACGCCAAGCTATGCCACGCCGACCGACTATTCGCCGTACGTGACCGGCCCGCTGACCGCCTACATGCTGGTCAACGACGTGACCCAGCTTCAGGCGATCAACGACAACTTCCAGTCCAGCGCCGAGTATGGTCCGTCGAAATCCTTCGACGGCAAGTACATCGTCGGCAACTATGCGCTGGGGCGGGATATCGACGCCAGCGCGACGGCGGGGTGGAATGGCGGCGCGGGCTTCCGGTCGATCGGCACGCACAATTTCTGGGGTTCTGACGAATTCGACTGGGCCTACGCCGGCAAATTCGACGGTCTCGGGCATGCGATCACCAACCTGACCATCAACCAGCCTGGCCGGGATTACGTCGGCCTGTTCGGCATGATTTCCGGCACGGTGAGCAATCTCACCTTGGTCAATCCGAACGTGACCGGCCACAATCAGGTGGGCGCACTGGCCGGGGCATTCGCCGACAACGTCAACTGGTCGCAGCAGCCTAACAGCTTCGCAACGGGAAGGGCCACCAATGTGGCGGTGGTCAATGGCAACGTCGCCGGCATTACCTCGGTCGGCGGACTCGCAGGCCTCATCGATTCCGGTTCCACGCTGTCGAACGTTGCCGCCGTGGGCGGCAACGTGCAGGGCCAGCAGAACGTCGGCGGTGTCGTGGGCGATATCCGCGGCGCAAGCTCGGGCGTGAGCAATGCCTTCAACACGTCGACAGTCACGGGAATCTATTCCGGCGGCACGATCAGCATCGGCGGCGTGGTCGGCTATAGCCAGGGCGTCATTTCCGATGTCTTCAATCGCGGCTATGTCACGTCGTCGGGCGACTATGCGTATTACACCGGCGGCGTCGTCGGCTTCGCGGACACCGGATCCACCACGGCCAATTCGTATTCGTCGGCAGCGATTTCCCATACGGCGACCACGAACGGCGGCGACTTCGCAGGCCCGGCACTGGGGTATCCTTATGGCCAGATCGGCACGGTCAGCAACGTCTACTTCAATACCGACCGCACTTCGCTTCCAGCCATGTTCAGCGGCGCGCAAGGGTTCGATACCGCAGGCATGCGCACCGCATCGAACCTGACCGGCCTGAACTTCAACGGCACCTGGAAAATCGACCCCATCCGCAACAACGGCTATCCGTATCTCGCCGCGCTGGAGTCCTTCACGCCGCTGACCGTGACGCCGACCGCCCTCACGGTGAAGGTGACCGGCAGCGCGACGAGCAGCGTGTACGGCGATACCCTCGCCACCTTCGGCTACACCCTCGTCAACGGCAGCACGGAACTGACCGCCGGCGCGCTTTCCGGCATGGGCCTGATCGCCGGCGGCACGGCGAGCTACTCGGGCGCGCCGACCGGCCGCGCCAACGTCGGCACCTACACCGTCGATTATTCCTCGGGCATCGTCTTCGGCGGCGCCAACGCCGAAAACTACACCATCAACGGCTCGACGCCATTCAGTTATTCGGTGACTCCCAAGTCCCTGATCGCCGTGCTGACCGTCGCCAACAAGACGTATGACGGCACCACCTCCGCCACCGTCAACGGTGTCTCGCTGTCCGGCGTGCTGAGCGGCGACACGGTCACGGCAACGATCGCCGGCTCGGCAAGCTTTGCCGACAAGAACGCCGCAAACGGCAAGACCGTGAGCGCGACCGGCGCCAGCATCGGCGGCGCTTCCGCCGGCAACTACGTCCTGTCCGGCACCACCGCGACCGGCACGGCGAACATCACGCCCAAGCTGCTCACCATCAGCGGCGTGACCGGCGTGGACAAGGTCTACGACGGCACGGATGCAGCCACGGTGACCGGCACGGCGGTGCTCAACGGCATCGTAGCCGGCGACGACATCAGCTATACCATCGCCGATCCGCGCTTCTTCTCGGCCAATGCCGGCGCGCGCGCGATCGTCTACAACGGCGCGGGTTTCTGGGGACCCGATGGCGGCAACTACATGATGAGCATGGCCGCCAACACCCTGGCTTACATTTCACCCAAGCCGCTGGCGGTGAGCGGCGTGTCGGCACTGAACAAAGTCTACGACGGCACGACGACAGCGGCTCTGACTGGTGGCACGCTCACCGGCGTCATCGGCGGCGATGCGGTTTCCTATTCGCCGTCCACCGGCACCTTCGCCAGCAAGAACGTCGGTGCCGGCATCAGCGTCGCCATCTCCGGCGGCACGCTCAGCGGTGCGGCCGCTGGCAACTACAGCATCGCCTCGGTCAACTCGTCTACCGCCGACATCACTCCCAAGCCATTGACGGTCACCGGCGTGAGCGCATCCAACAAGACCTACGACGGCACGACCAACGCCACGGTCTCGGGTGGTGCGCTGAGCGGCGTGGTCAGCGGCGACACGGTGACGCTGTCCTTGGGCAGCGGCAGCTTCGCCGACAAGACCGTCGGCAGCGGCAAGACGGTCACGATCAGCGGCAATGCGCTGGGCGGTACCGATGCCGGCAACTACACGGTGCAAAACGCCACGGCAACGGCCAACATCAACTTCAAGCTGCTGAGCATCGGCGGCGTGACCGGCGTGGACAAGGTCTATGACGGCACGGACGCGGCGACGGTGACGGGCACGCCGGTGCTCAACGGCATCGTGGCCGGCGACGACATCAGCTACAGCTTCGGCTCGCCGACGTTTGCCAGCGCGAATGCGGGGCTGCGCAGCATCGTCTACAACTATGCCGGCTTCAGCGGTGCGGACGGCGGCAACTACCTGATCTCGGTATCGGGCAACACGTCGGCCAGCATCACGCCCAAGCCGCTGACGGTGAGCGGCGTGACGGCACTCAACAAGGTCTACGACGGTACAACGACAGCGGCTCTGAGTGGCGGCGTGCTGAGTGGCGTGGTCGGCGGCGATGCGGTTTCCTATTCGCCGTCCACCGGCACCTTCGCCAACAAGAACGTCGGTGCCGGCATCAGCGTCGCCATCTCCGGCGGCACACTCAGCGGTGCAGCCGCAGCCAACTACAGCATCGCCTCGGTCAACTCTTCCACCGCCGACATCACTCCCAAGCCATTGACGGTCACCGGTGTGAGCGCATCCAACAAGACCTACGACGGCACGACCAACGCCACGGTCTCGGATGGTGCGCTGAGCGGCGTGGTCAGCGGCGACACGGTGACGCTGTCCTTGGGCAGCGGCAGCTTCGCCGACAAGACCGTCGGCAGCGGCAAGACGGTCACGATCAGCGGCAATGCGCTGGGCGGTACCGATGCCGGCAACTACACGGTGCAGAACGCCACGGCAACGGCCAACATCAACTTCAAGCTGCTGAGCATCGGCGGCGTGACCGGCGTGGACAAGGTCTATGACGGCACGGATGCAGCGACGGTGACGGGCACGGCGGTGCTCAACGGCATCGTGGCCGGCGACGACATCAGCTACAGCTTTGGGTCGCCGACGTTCGCCAGCGCGAACGCGGGGCTGCGCAGCATCGTCTACAACTACGCCGGCTTCAGCGGCGCGGACGGCGGCAACTACCTGATCTCGGTATCGGGCAACACGTCGGCCAACATCACGCCCAAGCCGCTGACGGTCAGCGGTGTGACGGCACTCAACAAGGTCTACGACGGCACGACGACAGCGGCTCTGACTGGTGGCGCGCTCAGCGGCGTCATCGGCGGCGATGCGGTTTCCTATTCGCCGTCCACCGGCACCTTCGCCAGCAAGAACGTCGGTACCGGCATCAGCGTCGCCATCTCCGGCGGCACGCTCAGCGGTGCGGCTGCAGCCAACTACAGCATCGCCTCCGTCAACTCGTCTACCGCCGACATCACTCCCAAGCCATTGACGGTCACCGGCGTGAGCGCATCCAACAAGACCTACGACGGCACGACTAACGCCGCGGTCTCGGATGGTGCGCTGAGCGGCGTGGTCAGCGGCGACACGGTGACGCTGTCCTTGGGCAGCGGCAGCTTCGCCGACAAGACCGTCGGCAGCGGCAAGACGGTCACGATCAGCGGCAATGCGCTGGGCGGCACC
>NZ_JAAIVB010000022.1 GCF_010974945.1 Noviherbaspirillum galbum
CATCTGGCGCAAGATCAGCTTCGGTACGCAATCGCCACGCGGCTCGCGTTATGTCGAGCGCATCATGACCGTCGCCGGCAGTTGCAGGCTGCAAGGCCGCAACGTGCTCTGCTTCCTCACCCGGGCGATTCAGGCGCACTGGGGCCACGGCACGGCGCCTTCACTGGTTCCAGCTTAATTCTCTGCACGATTCATCACGAATTCCTCGCCGTCGTGGCAGGGTGAACGGTTACGAAATTAAGTTCATTGCTGGCAAAGCTGAAGCTGGGGCCAAAGAAGGCCGGCATGGCAAAAGCCTTGGTACCGCCACGCACGACGCTCATGGCGCGGGAGTCGAGGTCGGCAGAAACGGACAGGTCGTTGATGGTGAGCTTGGTCATGGTAATTTCCTTGGTTGCGAGAGGTTGGGTGGGTAAGTGCGTCAGTGGCACTTGATCTCTCTATTGCAGAGAGTGTGCCAGGCGAAGCATCCGGTTGCCGGAACACGCCAAGTCATTGAATGGAAAAGGAAATGCCTGTCTTGCAATGACGATCTGATAGTAGTTGCGAGGCGATGAACGCAAGAACATGTGGGACTGCAACCAACACTACGGCTACCGCTGTCAGACTGTTGCTAACAGTTCGTTCCATCTAAAGAAAGCCACAGCTGGTGAGCGACGTGCGGCAAGTTCAACGACTTGGTCGGAACACATCCAATACAGGCACGGCGGACTAGGCACAGCTAGCCATCAGTGCTGGGCCCAGTATCCAGGTCGCCATGAAAGTTGTTCGTAATAGAAAGACTGCCCAGTCCACGACGAGGGCTACCATAAGGTTAGGTCAGTAAAGTGTTGGGCCAACAGGCGCTCATGCAGGTTTAGCGCAGCCCGCGAATTCCGGCTCGGGTCGTCCCTGTCTACGGTTGCCTACGCTGGTCCATCTACAGTAGTCCCCATACCATTGGTGTCGTTTCTTATGTTCGGTGTTGGTTGATGCCCTACAGCATAGAGGCAGCAGTATGCTCCGACCCAACACGCCAGGCCGGCAAGGCCTGACGGTTTCGACAACGTATCGCCCTTGTCATCCTGCTCTTTGCCTTTGCAATCAACGGCTTGCCTGCGCCCTGCTCCCCTTCTCCGTGCGCTGCCTCCCCGCTGGCACAGTCCCTGCGATAGAGAGATCGAGTGCCACTGATTCACTCATCCAACCTACCCCACTATCCAGGAGATTCGCCATGACCACTCTGACCATCAAAGACCTTGCCACTTCCTCCGACCTCGATGCGGCTGCCATGCGCGGCGTGCGCGGCGGCACCCACCAGTTCGCCATGCCGTCGTTCTTCGGCCCGCAGTTCGCGCTGGCCTTCAGCGACACCAACATCACTGCCTCGCAGTCGCTCGGCCAGTCGCAAAACACCCAGGTCAACAACGGCAACAATGCCGCGTTCGTCAATGGCATCACGGCCAACGTGGCGCCCACCCAGAACGGCAGCAACAACATCCGTCTGTACTAAGCCACTCCAGCGGAGCAGTGCACAGACTGCTCCGCCCAACCGATTCAAGGAGAAATAACATGTCTGCACTCGCAATACACGATCTGGAAGCCAGCCGTGACCTCGACAAGAAAGCCATGGAAGATGTACGTGGCGGGAATTCATGGCTGGCGGGCCTGGGTCCGGTTGCCAACGTCAATGTGGGCGTCAACCAGAACATCCAGCAACTACAGAATGTGCAGGTCAATGCACTCAACAACGTCGGTGTCATCGGTCCGAATTTTGGCGGACTTAAGCTCGATGTCAGCCCCGCTCAGTGGGCCAATGCCGCTCTGGCGCTCTGAAAACTTTGCACACGGCGACCTTTACGAAAAAGTCGCTTACTTTCATCACTTTAAGTGAACTATCTGGAAATTAAAGCGTGCGGTTATCTGTGCGATGCAAGTGTATGTATGGCTTGAACGCTACACAATCCTAAAGCTTGAGCTGAGACTTTGAGGCGTGTTGACGTCATGCTGCTCTGGCTCCATCAACATGTCAGGCCCTTGCTTGATTCGCTTTTTGAGTGGGGTGCTCGAAATAGGATTTGTGCGAAGCTTGCGTTCCTGCAGCAGGCGCCAAGCGGCGGGAATGACAAAAAGGCTTAAGAGCGGTGCGGTGACCATGCCCCCAATCATTGGGGCAGCGAGTCGAGACATGATTTCGTGGCCGGCACCGGCGCCAACCATCAATGGGATAAGGCCGGCCAGGATGACAGCGACCTGTTGAATTTCACTTAAAACTGACCCACTATTTTCATCGAAATCTGACCCACCCTGTTTTTCGTAATTTAAACGATTTCTGTGGATAAGTCCTCTGGTCTGGGTTTGGCCTCTCCTTTCTTTACTGATTTTCTGCCGTGTGCCTTGCAGGTCGATTCGCTGTGCTTGAAGCGCCAGGATTCGTTTCCGGTTTCGACGATATGGCAGTGGTGAGTCAGGCGGTCCAATAGCGCCGTCGTCATCTTGGCATCGCCAAATACCTTGGGCCATTCCCCAAAGCTCAAATTGGTCGTGATCGCCACGCTGGTTCGCTCGTACAATTTCGACAGCAGATGAAACAGCAAGGCGCCACCGGCCTGACTGAACGGCAAATAACCCAGCTCATCCAAAATCACAAGATCGACATACATCAGCCGATGCGCAATCTGTCCCTGCTTGCCGGCTGCTTTTTCCAGCTCCAGCGCATTGGCCAGTTCGATCGTGGAGAAGAAGCGCACCCGTTTGCCATACTTTCTGATGGCTTCAATTCCCAAGGAGCTCGCCAGATGCGTCTTGCCGGTGCCGGGCCCGCCGATGAACACCAGATTGTGCCCGGCATCGAGAAACGAGAGTGTGTGCAATTGCCGCACCAGTGCCCCATCCACGCGACTTTCCGTAAAATCAAAGCCATGTAAATCCCGGTGCCCCGGGAACCTGGCGGCCGTCATCTGGTACGCAATGGATCGCACTTCCCGGTCCGCCGTCTCGGATTTCAAGAGTTGCAGCA
Organism: Noviherbaspirillum galbum; assembly: GCF_010974945.1. Taxonomy (GTDB): domain Bacteria; phylum Pseudomonadota; class Gammaproteobacteria; order Burkholderiales; family Burkholderiaceae_D; genus Noviherbaspirillum; species Noviherbaspirillum galbum. The sequence continues at coordinate 2,999 of NZ_JAAIVB010000022.1, forward strand.
TGAAGTGTTCGGGATCAAAGTCCACCATTCTGGATTGTGCCGTCAACTCGAACCAGCTGTGCGCCATGCCATGCAGTTTGAGTTCTTTCAATTTACTGATGATGTCAGTCGACATGTTCGTTCTCCAGGATCGTGCGCAATTGTTCATACCGGTCGACATTGGCCACCGGCTCTTCCTTGAGCCTCAAGGGCGTACTGACGATCGTTTCTTCGGGTGGCAAGCCCTTTAATCGGCCCAGTACATTGATGACATGCTCGCCGCTGGGTCGTCCCGATTCCAGCGCCAATTCCACTGCTACTAGCACCGCATCCAAACCATGCACGGGGACCGCCGACAGCACCTGCGCCATCACCCTGTCGCCGCCTGGATGCTTCAGCAAATGCCGCTGCAGATGCAATAACGGCTCCGGCATGCCGGCAAACGGCGCGCCGTTGCGCAATGCGCCCGGTTTCTGGCCAATGATCGGAATGTAATGTTGCCAGTCGTAGCATGTTTGGAGCCGCTCGAACTGACGCACATGACGGGCGACTTCTTCGCCGTCTGCCACAATCACCAGCGTATCGGGATAAATGCGCAGGCTCACCACCTGGTGGGCGTGTGGAGTGGGGATGCTGTAGCGGTTGCGCTGGAAGTGGATCAGGCTGGTGGCCGAGACCCGTACCGGTTGTTCGACGTAGCCATCGAATGCCTTGGGCATGGGCATCAAATGTACGCGCTCATCTTGCAGGACATCGGCCACCGTCATGGCCGGCCACTGGGGATGGGACATGGTCTCCCAGGCACGAATGCATTGCTCTGCCAGCCAAACATTCAATTCGGCCAGTGTCTTCCAGCGCTGTTCTGCCGCCTGATGCCAGATTTGCCGGCGCCGATCCTGCACATTCTTCTCCACAATTCCCTTCTCCCAGCCGGAGGCGATATTGCAGAAATCGGGTTCGAACAGGTAATGGCCGCACATGGCGTCAAAGCGGGCGTTGACCGTGTGCTCCTTGCCTTTGTGAACGCGGTCAACGGCGGTCTTCATATTGTCGTAGACGCCTCGGCGGGGAATGCCACCGAAAGCGGCAAACGAGCGGGTATGGGCGTCGAACAGCATTTCAAGGCTTTGGGTGTAATACGCCACCAGCCAGAATGCACGTGAGGACGCGAGCTTGCAGTGCGCTACTTCCAGGCGGCGGCGCAGGCCGCCGATGAAGACGTACTCGCAGCTCCAGTCGAATTGGAACGCATCACCATGGGCAAAGGCCAGTGGTACGAACGCCTTGCGGTTCGGGGCGTCGTTCAATTCCTGGCGCAGCTGCCGGGCGCGAATGGCGATGCGGGTGTAGCTGCCGGCATAGCCCTGCGCTTTTAATGCCTCGAACATCGCTTTGGACGTGCGCCTGTCCCGCTTGGGCCGATGGCTATTGGCGCCAATCCACTGCCGCAATTGGTCAACGTACGGATCGACGATGCTCTTGTTCTGCCGGTCGGGATACGTCAGTTCGGTCATGTCCGGCTGGCGCAGCCAGTGCCGGATGGTGTTTCTGGATAGGTTGGTGCGTCTGGCGATCTCTCGTATCGAGAGCTTGTCGCGCAAATGCAGCCGCCTGATCTTGGCTAATATGCCCACGGTGATCACTCCTAGTCCTCCTGCTCGTTTCTTGAGCAGGTGATTCAATCACGTGGGTCAAATTTGGGGGAAAACTACTGCAAAAGGTGGGTCAATTTTGGGCGATCGTCAACAGCGCCAGGTACAGCACATCGGCCGCGCAGTTTGCTCAGCGCTTGCTTTAGCAGGAACAATGCCTGCATCTGGCGATCCACTTCCTCCATGTGCCGATCCAGGCAAGCGTTAACATCGCTGCAATCCTGCTCGGGAAAGTCAATCATCTGTACAAGCCGTTCAATTTCCTCAAGGGTCAGCCCCAGTGCCCGACAGTTTCTTATGAACAAAAGGCGTTCTACGTCTTTCGTGCTGTAGACGCGGTAATTGGCATCCGTGCGCTCGGGAGTCGCCAACAGGCCCTTTCGTTCGTAAAAGCGCACCGTGACGGGCTGGCAGCCTGTGGCCTTTGCTAACTCTCCAATCTTCATATGTCCTCCATTGACCTTATACCAAGTATAAGGTTTATCCTGCAATGAGATTCAACATTGGCCCAGGAGCATGTCGTGACAGGTCCGCATCAACCGCTTCGTCAAACCACCTTTTCGATTCCCAAGATGGACTGTCCATCCGAAGAAAACCTGATTCGCATGGCATTGGCTGGCAAAGGTGGTATCCAATCCGTGTCGTTCGACTTGGGAAAGCGTGAACTGCAGGCGATCCACCGTAGCGAGCCGGAACAGGTTCTCGCGCTCCTGTCACCGCTCAAGCTGGGGACAGTATTGCGTGATTCCAGCGAGTTGCCGCAAGAGGCAACCGGATTGCATGAGACGACGTTTTCGGTGTCCGCGATGGACTGTGTGTCGGAGGAGAATATCGTTCGTCTGGCCCTGGCTGAGGTCCCAGGCATTTCGTCGCTGACGTTCAATCTCGCCAAACGGGAACTGAAGGTAGTGCATCAGGGTGAAGCAATTCGTATTCTTGAACGACTTCGTCCACTGCGGCTAGGGGCGGAGATGCGGGAATCGCATCTGCTTGCATCGCCAGAAGGCAGCAGAACTCTTCGAAGCACTTGTTCCGTACCAAAGATGGATTGTCCATCGGAAGAAAACATGATCCGGATGGCGTTCGGCGATGTAGTAGGGGTCAAGTCATTGGCCTTTGACCTGCCCAACCGAAAGCTGGAAGTCGTGCATGAAAGCGATGCCCAGGTCCTGCTTGATCGACTGGCCCCGCTCAATCTGGGAGCAACGCTGAAGGACTCGGCGCCACTCTCGGCCACCGCGCAGATACCCACCTCGTCCAGCCAGGATGATGCCGACGAAGCGCGTACCTTGCGTCTTCTGCTCATGATCAACGGCGTGATGTTTTTCCTAGAGCTTGCGCTGGGATTGGTTGCCCAGTCCACCGGATTGATCGCGGATTCCCTGGACATGTTTGCCGACGCGGCGGTCTACGGCCTTGCGTTGTATGCCGTTGGCAAAGCGGCAAGCCTGAAGGTGCGTGCCGCGCGCGTCGCCGGTTGGCTGCAGCTGCTCCTGGCGCTGGGTGCACTTGCCGAGGTGATGCGGCGGTTTCTGTTTGGCAGTGAACCCGAATCGGTGCTCATGATGGGGGTAGGTGTGCTTGCACTTGCTGCCAATGTCACATGCCTGGTCCTGATTTCCAAAAAGCGGGACCGCGGAGCGCATATGACAGCCAGCTATATTTTTTCGGCCAACGATGTTATCGCGAATCTTGGCGTGATTGCCGCTGGCGTCCTAGTTGCCTTGACTGGCTCTCCGTATCCGGACCTCATTATCGGCACCATCATCGGCGTGGTCGTGATGAACGGCGCCCGTCGCATCCTTCAGCTGAGGTAAGTAGAGAATGGCTAACGCGAATGCTGGCAGGGGGCTGGCGATTGCCTTGGGGATCGCTGTCTTTGTGGCGGATGTTGCCTCTAAAGAGGCTGTCCTTCAGGTTTTCAAGCTGCATGAATCATCGGTGGTGACTCCATTCCTGAACCTGGGGTTCTGGCTAAATCCGGGCGCTGCGTTTAGCTTCTTGAGCGACGCTGCCGGCTGGCAGCGCTACTTCTTTTCAATCGTTGCCGCTGTTGCTATTACCTAGCTTGTCATGTCGATCATCTCCAACTCGGAGTTGAACAAACTGACTCGTGCAGCGTTCGCACTCATTGCAGGAGGAGCAGCAGGCAACCTGTATGATCGCCTTCTCCGCGGGGCGGTGGTTGACTGGATTGATTTGCATTGGGGCGCCTGGCACTGGCCGGCATTCAATTTGGCAGACTGCGGCATCGTGCTGGGCGCGGTGCTGGTTGTGGTTGGACCATGGGTCTTCAAAAGTCCTTCGCGCCACAGCTAGCCTTCTCCGGCACGCACCGGTAGCCGTGAAAAGCGACTCCCGCCGTTCTTGCGTGCTCATTCCGGTACAAAGCACTTACTCTTTCCCAAGGATGCGCTGAATATCAAGGTGAATGGGCATCCTGGCAAACATGCTGATGTTGGTGCCCCCGGTATTTCCGGTTGGGACCACGCCAACAGCTGATCCTAGTGCGCCCAGAACGATCCGAACGGCTTGTCCCCAGACTTGCGGAACTGAACGTCGCAACAAGCCAATGCGCAGCATATGCCAGTGTGTCTGCACGTGGGGTATCACGTAACGCTGTCCAACAACATGTGCACGTTCGAGGTGGATAAATGCATTATCGACGTCGCCTTCGGTCAATAGCCGATGTGCAGCAGCCATTTCGAGGTTAAAAGCATGGCGAACAGTTGGATTCATGATCAGCTCATCCTGTAGTCTGAATAGGTGAAGCCGCTGTCGACCAGCTTGCGCCATCGACGCTGACGGTGTCGGTAAAAGAACCATGCGAAGGCCCATACCACCGGGGTCAATATGCCTGCGCGAATATGTACTCGATCGGTGTACAGCGTGCCACCTTCAATGGGTACGAGCGTAATCCGGTGATCCCAGCGGTCGATCAGGCTTCCATAGGCATTGTCACGGAGAACAACACGGTTGGGATCGGTTGAGGCCACCGAAATGTTGATCGTTTGCTTTCCAAAGGGAAGAAAGCCAAATAATCGCAACTTCACGAGATATTTCTGGCTTTCCCAAAGGACTGGCAAAGCAGGCGGATCCATTGGCACGAAGCGCACTAGTGGCCACGAAACGTACTTGAGCAGCTGCGTGGACATGATTTGTTGAATGCACTGCTCAATCCCGCAAGGAAGTAACGTCGACTTTTCCACCAACATGTGAACCTCGCTTTCATTTTTTTGGCCGATTCAAGTGCGCTTGATTCTTCGCGCAACTACTAACTTTCTTGTGCTAATCACCATTTAAAACCCTGTAGGTACTACAGGGTTAACTGAAATTTTTTATGGCTCTGGCAAACATGAGAAGGTAAGTCTTCACTTTGCTTAGGAACAATCTTGTAAAATTGACACAAAGCATTATTTCTTCTTTTTTCTAGCCTTCCTTTTTTTCAGTTCCATGAGGAATTTTCCCTCTGGGCATTGTCCAAGATGGATTGGCCATTCATTTTCCGTCCTATGTCTCGATTAGCCGTTATCCACCTGAGCGATATCCACATTCACAGCGAAAAGGATCAATGCCTGTCGCAGGTGTCCGCCATCGCATCAGCATGCTTCCATAGCGCCCGCAAAGCCGATGCATGCCTGATCGCTATTACCGGTGATATAGCATTTTCGGGGGCAAAGGCTGAGTACATCGTTGCTACTGAACTCCTCATCGCACCGCTCGTACAGAAGTTGAAAGAAGAAACTGGGCGTCAAGTGTTCGTCGCAATGGTACCGGGCAACCACGACTGCGTGCTAAAGCCTAGCAATGTTGTCCGTGAAACGCTGATTGACGCTGTGGTAGAGGCGCCTGAAAAGGCAGAACTGGCTGATATGGTCGACCAGTGCACACAGGTCCAGAGTCACTTTTTTGAGTTTGCTCAGCATTCGCTTTTGCCAGCAGCCGTTATGCCATCCCGGCTGTTCTGGCAACAGGAATTTTATGTTGGCAAAAGATGCGTGCGCATTTCGTCACTCAATGCCGCTTGGATGTCTCGACTTCCGGAGGAGCAAGGCCAGTTGGTTTATCCGATCAACAAGTTCGAAGACCAGCTCGCTTCTCCTGCGTGCCTGCATTTGGCATTGCTGCATCATCCATTCAACTGGTACTGTCAGAGCGCATATCACCAACTGCGTAAGCGGCTGCGCCTGAGTTGCACCGCTGTTTTGAGTGGGCACGAACATATTGGCAACTCGGGGCAGATTGACGAGCAATTGACCGGCAGTTCGCTATTTTTCGAAGCGCCCGCATTGCAGCCACACGGTGGCACGGCTGATGCCGGCTTCAGCATACATCTCTTTGATTTGGATAACAAAGAGGTGTCAACACAGGGTTACAAACTAACCCGATCCGGCGTGGAGACATTGGGCGACGAAACCTGTTTTCACTGGAGCGATGACTCAATTGTCCACGGAGCTTTGGACCTGACGAGCGAATTCGCTAGCACGCTGGCTGACGCGGGTGGCAATTTCACGCATAGCGCCAAGGAAAAACTGACGATTGACGATATTTTTGTGTGGCCAGATGTCCGAAAGAAAAATGACGCCGATGTCGCTCGACAGCACACGCAAAGTGCAAGCGAGCTGACAGCTGCCATTGTACGCGGTGAGTCATTGCTGTTCTACGGCGACGAAAAATCCGGCAAGTCGACACTGCTACTGTGGTATTTCCGCGACCTGCTCTCCCGCGGTTTCGCGCCGGTACTCCTGTCTGGCACGGACCTGAACCTGAAAGGCGGATCATCTTCTGAGAAGCGTATTCAGCGAGCCATTACTGAACAATACAAGAATGCCGACACTGTTATGTCCCTTCCACGGGAGCGTCGCATTTTGCTCGTCGATGATATCGACCGCCTCAAATCCGGCCTGCACACGCTTCCAGCGCTGTTTGACTATGCCAATCGGCATTTCGCCGGCATCTGCCTGACTGCATGCACAGGCCTGGAGGTGACAAATCTGACTGACGCATCGGCGACAGCGGCACTGTCCACTTTTGACAGCTATGAATTGATGAAATTTGGCTTGAAGCTGCGCCACAGGCTGATTAAAAAATGGTGCTCTTTGTCATCGGTGGCTACCAAGCCGGAACTTGACCAGCGTGTCCATGACGTTGAAACCATCATGAACACGGTAATTGGCAAGCAACTAGTCCCAGAACACCCGATCTATCTGCTGATTCTTCTCCAAAGCTGTGAACAGCATCGCCACGGGGAGATTCAGAACAGCGGCCTGAGCTTTTACTATCAGTATTTGATTACAAAGAGCCTTGGTGAAGTTGGGGTCAAGCCCGGCGAACTCGATGAACACTTCAATTATCTTTCGATCCTCGCATGGCGCTTCCAGTCACAGGGGTGCAAGGCACTGGATATCATCGAACTTCGCGCGGCAAACAAGGAGTTTAGTGACCGGTATGTTACGGTTGATTTGGCAGAACGATTGCCTCTGCTGGTCCGGGCAAGGATCCTCACCAAACAGGGTGACTGTTATGGTTTTGCCTATCCATATGTGTACTATTTTTTCATCGGCCGATACTTATCGCGAAATCTGGATGACCCGGAAATCCGCGCTTGGGTCCAAGCCTCTTGTAAGAAGCTCTACCTGCGCGACCGTGCACATGCAATCATGTTCCTGACCCATCATGTGGAAAACAAATGGGTCATTGGTCAGATTTGCAATGTATTGCGTGACTGCTTTTCAGACAAAAAGCCAATTGAACTCAATGGAGACACTGAGTTTCTCAATGGTTTAGTCGAGAGATGCAACCAGATGACGCTGCCGTTGCCGAACGTCGATGAAAATCAGTCCGCGATTCGGGAAAAGCAAGATAACGCGGCAGTGCATGATGAGGGAGACGAGTCGGAAGAGTACGACTATTTAGACCTGACAGCAAAATGGAATCTATTGCACAAGACAGCTGAAATTGTCGGACTGATCTTGAAGAACCATTACGGCTCCCTAGAGCGCGGGCAGAAAAAGGAGATGATTCAGGAAGTGTTTGATGCTCCACTGCGCGCTTTACGGTTATGGCTTGAGGAGGTCGCAGAGCACATCCCGGAACTGCTTCAGGCATTATGTCAGCATGAATTGCAGGAAAATCCGCGGTTGGGCTATGAAGAGGCTGAAAAACGGGCGAAGAAGCGCGTGTTCAATCTTTTTGGCATGGTCGCTACTGGGACGATTGCTTCAGCCGGGGGATATGTTTCAGCCGAGAAACTTCGGGAAGATGTTACTCAAGTGGTCGATGCTCAACCAACCAATTCGTACCTACTCATTGGTGTAGCAGCGCGCCTGTTGCGACCAGGTGCGATCCCGCTTGATGCGGTCAAAAAGCTGGCCGGTGAGCTTGAAAAGCATCCATATGCGTTTGGTGTGCTGCAGTCCCTCGGCTTCGCGCACATGTACATGTACCACACCGATGAGCCACAAAAACAGGCGCTATGCAGTTCCTTGAAGATCTCGTTTGAGTCTGCAAAGGTAATTGAGATCAAAAAGCAGGCTAAGTTGCTGCGATAATCCATCTCTCGGCTTGCGGTGGTCAACAAGGCCCGTAATTGTCGCTTAACTAGAAGTGACTCTTCATTCTCAACCAGCGGACCGTTCGCTAGGCGGGCGCTGGCGGCTACATACTTCGGTGATATGCAGAAAGCGCATCAGAGCGCAATACCTGCGTTAGCCCACTGTGATGGACTGACGTCGAGCTTCAGGCCGCCGAAGTTAGGGCCAATGACACCGACGTTGTTCAGCGCATTGACCTGCACGTTTTGCAGCTGGGTGATGTTCTGGTTGACGCCGACATTGACGTTGGCAATCGGTCCCAGGCCCGCCAGCCAGGAATTGCCGCCGCGTACAACCGCCATGGCTTCCCGATCGAGTTCCTGACTGTCAGGCAGATCGCCAATCACAAGCTTGGACATGAATTTCTCCTTCGAAGGCCGCGGGGCATCCTGAATGACGCCCCGCGCGGGTGGATTAGAACAGGCT
>NZ_JAAIVB010000023.1 GCF_010974945.1 Noviherbaspirillum galbum
GCCGGTGCGGGCGCAGCGGCAGCGGGCGCAGGCGCAGCGGCGGCCTGGGGCGCGGGCGCCGCCGGGGCCGACGCGGACGCGCCCGCGCTTTCCTCGAGCATCAGCACTAGCGTGCCTTCCGACACCTTGTCGCCGACCTTGACCTTGACTTCCTTGACCACGCCGGCGTGGCTGGAGGGAATCTCCATGCTCGCCTTGTCGGACTCGACGGTGATCAGCGACTGGTCGACGGCGATCGTGTCGCCCGGCTTGACCATCAGCTCGATGACCTCCACTTCCTTGAAGTCGCCGATATCGGGGACCTTGACTTCAACCATGCTCATTTTTTTTGCTCCGTTGTTCTTGGTCTACCGAGGTAGCGGGTAAAGCGATCAGTCCTGTTTCCTTCGTCCCCTCCCCTTCAAGGGGAGGGTCAGGGTGGGGATGGGTTTCGGTTGCGCTTAAAGAACTTCCTTTAGGTGCTGAAGAAACCCATCCCCATCCCAGCCTTCCCCTTAAAGGGGAAGGAGCACGGCAGGCGATGCAACCCGTTTATGTCGGAGAGATTGTTGTTCTCTGATTCGGCGATTACAGCGTCGGCGGATACGGCCGGTTCGGATCGATGCCGTACTTGGCGATGGCTTGCGCCACCACCGAGTTCTCGATCACGCCGTCCTCCGCCAGCGCCTTCAGCGCCGCCACGGTCACGTAATACCTGTTGACTTCGAAGAACTCGCGCAGTTTCGCGCGGCTGTCCGAGCGGCCGAAGCCGTCGGTGCCCAGCACCTTGTAGTTGCGTCCCTTCGGGATGTAGGCGCGGATCTGTTCGGCGAAGAGGCGCATGTAGTCGCTGGTCGCCACCACCGGGCCGGAGCTGCCTTGCAGCATCCTGGCCACGTGCGACTGGCGCGGCGCCTCGGTCGGATGCAGCAGGTTCCAGCGCTCGGTTTCCTGGCCGTCGCGCGCCAGCAGCGTGAACGACGGCGCGGAGAACACGTCGGCCGCAACGCCCCAGTCGTCGCGCAGGAGCTCGGCGGCGAAGATGGCTTCGCGCAGGATGGTGCCGGAACCCATGAGCTGCACGCGCATCTTGGCGTTCTTGTCGCCTTCCTGCAGCAGGTACATGCCCTTGAGGATGTCCTGCTCGGTGCCGGGCTTGAGGCCGGGATGTGCGTAGTTCTCGTTCATCAGGGTGATGTAGTAGAACACGTCTTCCTGCTTCTCGACCATGCGCTTGAGGCCGTCATGGATGATGACCGCGACTTCGTGGGCGAAGGTCGGATCGTAGGGCACGCAGTTGGGGATGGTGGCCGCGAACACATGGCTGTGGCCGTCCTCGTGCTGCAGGCCTTCGCCATTGAGCGTGGTGCGTCCAGCGGTGCCGCCGAGCAGGAAGCCGCGGGCGCGCATGTCGCCGGCCGCCCAGGCCAGGTCGCCGACGCGCTGCAGGCCGAACATCGAGTAGAAGATGTAGAACGGTATCATCACGCGGTTGTTCGTCGAGTACGAGGTCGCCGCGGCGATCCAGGAACTCATCGCGCCCGCTTCGTTGATGCCTTCCTGCAGGATCTGGCCGGCCTTGTCCTCGCGGTAGTACATCACCTGGTCCTTATCGACCGGTTCATACAGCTGGCCCTGCTGGTTGAAGATGCCGATCTGGCGGAACAGGCCTTCCATGCCGAAGGTGCGCGCCTCGTCGACGAGGATGGGCACCACGCGCTTGCCGAGGCTCTGGTCGCGCAGCAGCGCGGTGATGATGCGCACGTAGGACTGGGTGGTGGAGATCTCGCGGCCTTCGGCGGTCGGGTCGAGCACCGCCTGGAAAGCGCTGATGTCGGGCACCGCGAGCTGCTCGTCGGCCTTGGCGCGGCGCTGCGGCAGGTAGCCGCCGAGCGCCTGGCGGCGTTCCTGCAGGTACTTCATTTCGGGCGCATCGTCGGACGGCTTGAAGAAGGGAATCTCGGCCAGCTTGTCGTCGGGGATGGGGATATTGAAGCGGTCGCGCATCTCGCGGATGGCCTGGTCGTCCAGCTTCTTGGTCTGGTGCGCGGTGTTGCGCGCCTCGCCGGACTTGCCCATGCCGAAGCCCTTGATGGTCTTGACCAGCAGCACCGTCGGCTGGCCCTTGTGTTCCTGCGCGTTCTTGAAGGCGGCGTAGATCTTGTGCGGGTCGTGGCCGCCGCGGTTGAGGCGCCAGATGTCATCGTCGGACATCTTCGACACCAGTTCGAGCAGCTTGGGATGCTTGCCGAAGAAGTGCTTGCGCACGTAGGCGCCATCTTTGGCCTTGTAGTTCTGGTACTCGCCGTCCACGGTTTCCATCATCACGCGCTGCAGGATGCCTTCCTTGTCGCGCGACAGCAGTTCGTCCCAGTAGCCGCCCCAGATGACCTTGACCACGTTCCAGCCGGCGCCGCGGAAGTCGGCTTCCAGTTCCTGGATGATCTTGCCGTTGCCGCGCACCGGGCCGTCGAGGCGCTGCAGGTTGCAGTTGACCACGAACACCAGGTTGTCGAGCTTCTCGCGTCCGGCCATGCCGATCGCGCCCATCGATTCCGGCTCGTCCATCTCGCCGTCGCCGCAGAAGGTCCAGACCTTGCGCGGGGCAGTGTCGGCGATGCCGCGGGCGTGCAGGTACTTGAGGAAGCGCGCCTGATAGATCGCCATGAGCGGGCCGAGGCCCATCGATACCGTCGGGAACTGCCAGAAATGCGGCATCAGCTTCGGGTGCGGATAGGAAGAGAGCCCCTTGCCGTCGACCTCACGGCGGAAGTTGAGCATCTGTTCCTCGGTCAGGCGGCCTTCGAGATAGGCGCGGGCATAGATGCCGGGCGAGGAGTGGCCCTGGATGTAGAGCAGGTCGCCGCCGTGGCTTTCGGAGGGCGCGTGCCAGAAATGATTGAAGCCGATGCCCAGCATGTTGGCGAGCGAGGCGAAGCTGGAGATGTGGCCGCCGAGGTCGCCGTCGGCGCGGTTGGTCTTGACCACCATCGCCATGGCGTTCCAGCGCATCCAGGAGCGCAGCCGCTCCTCGTATTCGAGATTGCCGGGACAGTGTTCGCCGAGATGGGCGGGAATGGTGTTGACGTACGCGGTGTTGCTGGAAAACGGAATGTGCGCGCCGCGGCGGCGAGCCAGGTCCACCATGCGCTCCATCAGGTAGTGGGCACGCTCAGGGCCTTCGGTTTCGATCACGGCTTCGAGGGCGTCGAGCCACTCCTGCGTTTCCATGACATCGGGGTCGTTGGCGGCTTGCGCCAACACTTGGTCGAGCTGGGCGGACATGTAACGTGTCTCCTTGGTGAATGGACTCCGGCCAGGGGCAGGACCGGGATTTTTTTGACAAGAAATCGCCGTGATGGTGCGCGGTGAAAAGATTCTAACAGCACTTTTTCAACTTTTCAAATTACGGTACGCCTTTTTATAATGTGAAATATGGCTGACGCACCGCAGCATCCAGCCGCTTCACCGGCAAGGCCGACTTTCCTCCCGCCCCGCGCCCTCGCCTTATAATCACGTTTTCTTCCAGTTTCCCACCGACCTTTTTGCGTTTTCTCAGACTCCATGACTGCTCAACTCATCAACGGCAATCTCCTTTCCCAGACCATCCGGGCCGACGTCGCCAAGCGGGCCGCCGCGCTGACCGCCCGGGGACGGCAACCCGGCCTGGCGGTGGTGCTGGTCGGCGACAATCCGGCGTCCCAGGTCTACGTGCGCAACAAGGTCAAGGCCTGCGAGGACAACGGCTTGCATTCCGTCATGGAAAAATACGACGGCGACATGACCGAAGCCGCGCTGCTGGCGCGCATCGACGCCCTCAACAAGGATCCGAAGATCCACGGCATCCTGGTGCAGCTTCCCTTGCCGGCGCACATCGATGCGCATAAAGTGATCGAAGCGATCGCCCCTGAAAAGGACGTCGACGGCTTCCACGTCAGCAATGCCGGCCTGCTCATGACAGGCCAGCCGCTCTTCCGCCCCTGCACGCCTTATGGCGTGATGAAGATGCTGGAATCCATCGATTACCCGGTGCGCGGGGCGAACGCGGTGGTGGTGGGCGCGTCCAACATCGTCGGCAAGCCGCAGGCGATGCTGCTCTTGCAAGCCGGCGCGACCGTTACCATCTGCAATTCCAAGACCCGGGATCTCGGCGCGCATACCCGCCGGGCTGATATCCTCGTGGTTGCCACCGGCAAGCGCAATCTCGTCACCGCCGACATGGTCAAGCCGGGCGCCGTCGTCATCGACGTCGGCATGAACCGCGATGACAACGGCAAGCTGTGCGGCGACGTTGATTTCGAAAAGACGAAGGAAGTCGCCGGCTGGATCACCCCGGTCCCCGGCGGGGTCGGTCCGATGACGATTACGATGCTCCTCGTCAACACCATTGAAGCCGCTGAAAGAACCTGAGAGAGCCTGACGCATGACTGATGCCCTGAACGCGATGAGCGCCAATCCCTTGCTGGACTTTTCCGATCTCCCCCGCTTCGACGCCGTCAGGCCGGAGCATGTCGCGCCCGCGATCGATGCGCTGCTGGCGGAGAACCGCGCCGTGGTTTCGCGCCTGGAAGCGCCGATGGCATCCGTCGGCTGGGACAATTTCGTCGAGCCGCTGGAGGACAGCACCGAGCGCCTGGCGCGCGCCTGGGGCGTGGTCGGCCACCTCAACGCCGTGATGGACACGCCCGAGCTGCGCGCCGCCTACAATGAAAACCAGCCCAAGGTCACCGAGTTCTGGACCGAGCTGGGCCAAAACCTGAACCTCTTCCAGAAGTACAAGGCATTGCACGGCAGCCCGGAGTTCGGCACGCTGACGCCGGCCCGCAAGAAGATCGTCGAGAACGCGCTGCGCGACTTCCGCCTCGGCGGGGCCGACCTGCCCGACGACAAGAAGCGCCGCTTCGCCGAGATCCAGGAAAGGCAGGCCGCGCTGTCCACGCGGTTTTCCGAGAACGTGCTCGACGCCACCAATGACTACAAGCTGCACGTCACTAACGAGGCCGACCTCGCCGGCCTTCCCGAAGACGCGAAGCAAGCCGCGCGTTCCCTCGCCGAGAAGGAAGGCAAGCAAGGCTATCTGTTCACGCTGCACTTCCCTTCCTATTTCCCCATCCTGCAATACGCCGACAACCGCGGCCTGCGCGAAACCATCTACCGCGCCAACGTCACGCGCGCGTCCGAAGCGGGCAAGCCGGAATGGGACAACACCCAGAATATCGTCGAGATCCTGAAGCTGCGCGATGAAGAAGCGCATCTGCTCGGGTTCAAGAACTTCGCCGAAGTGTCGCTGGTGTCGAAGATGGCCGAGTCGCCGGAACATGTGATCGGTTTCCTCGAAGACATGGCAAGGCGCGCCCGTCCCTTCGCCGAAAAGGACCTCGGCGAACTGCGCGCCTTCGCCCGCGCCGAGCTCGGCCTCGACACGCTCGAATCCTGGGACGTGGCCTATGCCTCGGAAAAGCTGCGCGAGCAGCGCTATGCCTTCTCGGAGCAGGAACTCAAGCAATACTTCCCCGAGCCGAAGGTCGTCGAAGGCCTGTTCCGCGTGATCCAGTCGCTGTTCTCGGTCCAGATCCGCCCGGACAGCGCGCCGGTCTGGCACCAGGACGTGAAGTTCTTCCGCATCGAGAAGGATAGCGAGCTGATCGGCCAGTTCTACCTCGACCTGTATGCCCGCAGCGGCAAGCGCGGCGGCGCATGGATGGACGATGCCCGCACCCGCCGCCGCCGCGGTGCGGCGCTGCAGACGCCGGTGGCCTACCTGACCTGCAATTTCAGCGCGCCGGTCGGCGGCAAGCCGGCGGTGTTCACGCACGACGAAGTCATCACGCTGTTCCATGAATTCGGCCACGGCCTGCATCACATGCTGACCCGCATCGAAGACCTCGGCGTATCCGGCATCGCCGGCGTCGAGTGGGACGCGGTGGAACTGCCGTCGCAGTTCATGGAAAACTTCTGCTGGGAATGGGACGTGCTGCAGCACATGACGTCGCACGTCGATACCGGCGCGTCGCTGCCGCGGCCGCTGTTCGACAAGATGATCGCCGCCAAGAACTTCCAGGCCGGCCTGCAGACCCTGCGCCAGGTGGAATTCGCGCTGTTCGACATGCGCCTGCACCACGACTACGACGTCAATGGCGCGAAGACCGTGCAGCAGGTGCTGGACGAAGTCCGCGGCGCGGTGGCGGTGCTGGTCCCGCCGTCCTTCAACCGCTTCCAGAATTCCTTCAGCCACATCTTCGCCGGCGGCTACTCTGCGGGCTACTACAGCTACAAGTGGGCCGAAGTGCTGTCCGCCGATGCCTATGGCGCTTTCGAGGAAGCCGGCGCGGCGGAAGGCAACGTGCTGTCGTCGCAGACCGGCCGCCGCTTCCTGGATGAAATCCTGTCCATGGGCGGTTCCCGCCCCGCGCTCGAATCCTTCAAGGCATTCCGCGGACGGGAGCCGAGCATCGACGCCCTGCTGCGCCACAACGGCATGGTCGCCGCCTGACCCGGACCGCTACAACAGGACTCACATGAAGCACGCCAAGCATTACGTTTCCCTCGCCTCCCGCCTCGCGCTGCTGGGCGCCGGACTGCTCCTCGCCGCCGGCGCGCAGGCCCAGCTCTACAAGTGGGTCGGCCCGGACGGCAAGGTGACCTACAGCGACACGCCGCCGCCGCCCAGTGCCAAGCGCGTCGAGACGAAGGCATTTTCCTCCGACGACATCAACACCGGCGACCTGCCCTACGAACTGGCCGAGGCGGTGCGCGCCAACCCGGTCACGCTCTATACCGGGAAGAATTGCGCGCCCTGCGACGACGGCCGCAAGATGCTGCAGGAACGCGGCATTCCCTTCCGTGAAAAGACCGTCAGCAGCAACGACGACGTGGACTACCTGCGCAAGATCGCCGGCGACAACAACGTGCCCCTGCTGCTGGTGGGACGGCGCAAGGAAAGCGGCTTCCAGCGCGGCACCTGGAATACCCTGCTGAGCAGCGCCGGCTATCCCGACAGCAGCCGCCTGCCGAAAGGCTGGCGCGCGCCGTCCGCCGAAGCGGCCGCGCCCAAGCCCGCCGTGCCCGAGAAGAAGGAAGATGCCCGCAACGATGCGGCGCCCGCGCGCGAACTGCCGCCCGCCACCGGCAATGCGCCGCCCGGCTTCCGCTTCTGAGATACGGATGGATCATGGGACCGACCAGGACCACGGCCGCGCACTGACATGAGCAACGCCAACGACATGACGCGCATCGACTTCCACAGCAACGTGCCGGACATGATGGATTACGCCTGCCGCCTCGTCCGCAAGGCGCGCGCCGCGGACCGGCGCGTCGTCATCCTCGCCAGGGACCGCGCGGACATGAACGCCATCGACGAACGCCTGTGGACCTTCGCCGACCGCTCCTTCCTGCCGCACGTCGCGGCGGATGATGCGCTGGCGGCATCGACGCCGGTCATCCTCGCCGACAGCGACGACACCGAGTTGCCGCACCACGACGTGCTCGTCAACCTTTCCGGCCGCACGCCCGCGCATTTCGCCCGCTTCGACCGGATGGTGGAAATCGTCGCGTCCGGCGCGCAGGAAACGCTGGCCGGCCGCGAGCGCTACCGCTTCTACCAGCAGCGCGGCTATCCCCTCAATCACTTCCCCTACGACGCGGACAAGGCATGAGCAATCCCCCGCAGGACGCCGGCATCCCGGTCCTCACAGAAATCATACCGGCCACGGCCACGGCCGCGCCAGTGCCGGCGGCCGCGCCTTCCACCACGCCGGCCGCCTCTTCCGCGCCGCTGACGGAAGAGCATGACGCGGAACCCGTTCCGGATGCCGCGAGGGCCGCGGCGGAAGACGAGCGCTGGGAACGGCTCGAACGGGAGG
The DNA here is from genome assembly GCF_010974945.1 of Noviherbaspirillum galbum. Taxonomy (GTDB): domain Bacteria; phylum Pseudomonadota; class Gammaproteobacteria; order Burkholderiales; family Burkholderiaceae_D; genus Noviherbaspirillum; species Noviherbaspirillum galbum. The sequence continues at coordinate 7,842 of NZ_JAAIVB010000023.1, forward strand.
TCCGCGAAAAGGTGCTTTACCAGCTTCTGGAACGCATCGATTTCGTGCTTGAACAACGCGTGCGCGACAGCCTGGCCGACGTGCTGCAGACCGCCGTGGAAAAGCTCGCCTCCGAGATCCAGGGCGGATTGCAGGTGGCCATGAAAGACATGGTGACGCGCGCGGTGGCGCAGGAAATTACCAGACTGCAAGCAACGAAAAAGTAAAAGAATCGCGCGGATTTTTTGCTGAATGCTCAGAATTTCCCGCCAGTCGTCCGAATCGGCAAAAAAATCACTCGTGATTGCCTACCCGGGAAATCGATAACTTTTTACAATGCGGTCAATACTTCACGGAGCATCGCATGAAAGTCATCGTTTTAGGCGCAGGCATCATCGGCACGTCATCGGCCTGGTTCCTGCGCAAGGCCGGCCATGACGTCACCGTCATCGAGCGCCAGCCCGGTCCCGCCCAGGAAACCAGCTTCGCCAACGGCGGCCAGATTTCCGTCTCGCACGCCGAACCCTGGGCCAATCCGTCGGCGCCGCTCAAGGTCCTGAAGTGGCTGGGCCAGGAAGACGCCCCGCTGCTTTATCGTTTCCGGCCGGAGATGCTGCAATGGCGCTGGGCCCTGCGGTTCCTGCGCGAATGCACGCCGGGCCGCACCGCCTACAATATCCGCCAGATCGTCGCGATCTGCGAGTACAGCCGCCAGACGCTTCAGGCCGTGCGCGCCGAAACCGGCATCCGCTACGACGCGCTCACGCGCGGCATCCTCCACTTCTATACCGACGAAAAGGAATTCCAGGCGTCCCTGCCCGCCGCGAAGCTGATGCGCGACCTCGGCTGTCCGCGCCAGTCCATCGGACCGGACGAAGTGGTCCGCATTGAACCGGCGCTGGCAGGCATGCGCGGCCGTATCGCCGGCGGCGACTACACCGAAACGGATGAATCCGGCGACGTCTACCAGTTCACCACCGGCCTCGCGTCGGCATCCGCCGCGGCCGGCGTGGAATTCCGCTTCCAGACCAGCGTGACGCGCCTGCTGACCGAAGGCAGCGGCGCTTCCGCGCGCGTGACCGGCGTCGAAGTCATCGATGGCGAAGGCCGCCACCAGGTGCTGCGCGCCGATGCCTTCGTGGTGGCGCTCGGCAGTTTCTCCACGCCCCTGCTCAAGCCGCTCGGCATCGACCTGATGGTGTATCCGGGCAAGGGCTACTCGGCCACCTACGCCGTACGCGACGCCGACCTGGCGCCCACCGTCTCGCTGACGGACGACGGCTACAAGCTGGTGTTTTCTCGGCTTGGCGACAGGCTGCGCGTGGCCGGCACCTGCGAGCTCAATGGCTACACCCGCGAACTCAACGGCACGCGCTGCGACGCCATCACCCGGCGCACCAGTGAACTTTTCCCCGAGGCATGCGATTACGATCATCCGGTCTACTGGACCGGCCTGCGCCCGCTCACCCCGTCGAACGTTCCCTATATCGGCAAGAGCCGCATCGCCAACCTGTTTCTCAATACCGGCCATGGCACGCTCGGCTGGACCATGGGCTGCGGCTCGGGACGCGCCATCGCGGAGATCGTTTCCGGAAGACGGCCCGAGGTCGATTTCGCATTCACCGGCATGCAGCACGGCCAGGGCAAGTCCGCGTTTCACTCGCACCCGGCAAGGGCCTGAGCCGATATGAGCCGATATGAGTCGACTTGAGCTGATTTGAGCTTATCTGAATTGTCCTGAGAAAACGCGGAAACAGGCGCTTACAAAAAACCCCGGCATTGTCAGGCAATGCCGGGGTTTTTGTCATCCGCGATTCACAGGTCGCGTTAAGGAGGAAAGCTACTTCGCCACGCGCACCTGCAGTTCGGGGACCTTCTCGTCGAAGATGACGCGGGTGGCGAACTTGGCGCGCTTCATTGGAAAACGCGACTGGAAATGGCGCACGTTGCCGCTTCCCGAGATCACCCTTCTCACGAACTGATAATAGGCGTCCATGTCGATCACATGCACCACGAGGAAGTAATCATAGTCGCCGGAAACGAAGTAGCACTGCATGACCTCGGATTCTTTCGACATGCGCGCCTCGAATTCCTGCATGTGCTCGTCGGACTGGTTGTTGAGCGATACCTCGAGAAAGGCCAGCATGCCGTAACCGAGCGCGAACGGATCCACCATCGCGACGTCCGCACTGATGATGCCCCTCTCGCGCAGCTCGCGCACCCTCCTGAGGCAGGTCGGCTGAGAGATATGCACCTTTTCGGCGAGCACTCGAGTCGGCGTCTGATTGTCCTTCTGCAGAAGGTTCAGAAGCTTGCGATCGACCTTGTCGAGGGCATGGAATTTCGGCATATAAAAATTGAAGATTTTTTCAAAAAACCGCAGAAAATCTCTTTGCGATCCGTTTTTTATGTTGTACCGTCTGCCTGTTCAGATTTCTGAATAGATAGATAACATGTAGAGGGGCATGGCGGGAGCGGCGTCGTACCGCGACAGCGACCGGCCATGACTGGAGACACAAGGTGAGTGTTGCAGTAACCCTGTAATTTTTCAATCCTTAGGAGAATATTTTATGCAGTTCACGACAAAAATGATTCCGTTGGCTGGCGCACTGGCATTGGCGTTCGCGGGTGCAGCGTCGGCACAGGAACAGGTCGTCAAGATCGGCCACGTCGGCCCGATCTCCGGCGCCATCGCTCACTTGGGGAAAGATAACGAAAACGGCGCGCGCATGGCCATCGACGAGCTCAACGCCAAGGGCGTGACCATC
>NZ_JAAIVB010000024.1 GCF_010974945.1 Noviherbaspirillum galbum
TTCCGCGTGGTGGCCAACGACGGCCAGCTCGGCGGCACCCTGGGCCGCTATGCGGTGCAGATCAACAAGGCCAAGAAGATCGCCGTCATCGATGACCGCACCGCCTACGGCCAGGGCGTGGCGGAAGAGTTCATCAAGGGCGTCAAGAGCAAGAACGCCGGCGCCGAGATCGTGGCCCAGCAGTACACCAATGACAAGGCTACCGACTTCAACGCCATTCTGACCGCCATCAAGGCCAAGAACCCCGACACGGTGTTCTTCGGCGGCATGGACGCGGTCGCCGGCCCGATGCTGCGCCAGATGAAGGCGCTGGGCATCAACGCCAAGTTCATGGGCGGCGACGGCATCTGCTCCGAGCAGCTCGCCCAGCTCGCTGGCGACGCCATCGGCGACGGCCAGGTGGTGTGCGCCGAAGCAGGCGGCGTGGAAGACGCGCAGAAGAAGGGCATGGACGACTTCAAGGCAGCGTACAAGAAGAAGTTCAACAGCGACGTGCAGATCTATGCACCGTACGTGTACGACGCGGTGATGGTGATGGTCGAGGCGATGAAGAAGGCGAACTCGGCGGAGCCGGCGAAGTA
>NZ_JAAIVB010000025.1 GCF_010974945.1 Noviherbaspirillum galbum
CTGGCTTGATGGTATGAATAAAATTCAACCCCTAGCTCGTGGAACACAAGGCGATTGACGCTCAGTCCTTGAATTGTACTCGGAAGAGCATTGCTAATTTGGATCTGCAACACAGCAAAGCCTGTAATGGGAGCGAAAATTTCTTTACGTCATTTGGATATTGATTAGCTAGATCATGGAATTCGTACTTGTATAGTCAGCCTCCAATCGTCTGCTTCTGGCCGGTTTCCGCCTGTCAATCATATTTCCTGAACGTCTGAAAGCGGCGCCAAAGCGGTCATCCGCAGAAACGTCATAGTGGGAGCTTAATTGTGATGTTTTGTGAGCTTAACTATGACGGTGTGCACTGCCATCCATGCGCAATCACGCATGGATGGTTTTTAATGTCCCCTAATTCGTAAGTAACGGCTTCTCGATCTGTTCGGGTCATAGCCGCTTTACGACTCAAAAGTGACGGTCGATATTCTCCGGCGCGGAAGTTTGCATCGCCACTCAGATGGGGCTTTCTCGTCTCCTTGCCCCAATGACGATCCCAATCCCGATTGGATAGTGTTGCTGATACCGTTGTTACCTGCCGACAGTTTCATGCGTGTCCTGCCAGCGCAGCATATCCGTCAGCCGCTCTTCGCGCTCGGGATCGAATCCGCAACGATCTTGGAACATCTCCGGATTCTCGTAGGTGCCGAACAGCCAATCCCACCATACGATGTCGCCATAATTGTTGCGATGGCGTCCATACTGGTGGTGCACGCGGTGCATTTCCGGTCGCTGGAAGAACCAGCCGACCCAGCGCGGCGTCCGCACGCTAGTGTGGTAAAAGAATTCGCCGAGCGCCGTACACAGCGTGTATACGCTTCCCGCTTCCGGCGACAAGCCGAGTAACGTGTAAACCAGGAGGCTGCCGATGATCGAATTCACGACCATCTCAATCGGATGCTTGTAGAACGAGGTGATCACTTCGATGCGCTGCGGGCTATGGTGGATTTGGTGGAATACCCGCCACAGGAAATCCGATTCGTGCCTGGCCCGGTGCCACCAATAGAACACGAAGGTCGCAATAAAGTAGGCTGCGAGCCCTCCTGTCGCCGGTCCCAGGTGACGCGACAGGTGCAGCAGGGAGGCCGACGACAGCCAGCGTTCCCAGGTCCATCCTGCCAACAAGACGACAACTAACTGGATGGCATTAATTGCAATAACTCGCACGGGCCAGGTACGTACTTGCGGCAGTCCCCATCCGGGAACGATCCGCTCCAGTAGGAAGCAGACCGCGAAAACGGCAAAGATCGTTGTCAGCATGGCTTCTCCGTTGCTAAATGATTGGAGAACCCATCATGCGACCATGCCCTCAATGCCGCCAGCAACGATGTCGGCGGGTTTTGAAGACGCGCCCACCGGTAGTGGATTTCGCTACTTCATGGTCAACGCGATCTCAGCGTTACGCCGGTTCTGAGTGGCGGGCAGCGATATGGCAGCAGCCGGATCTTGCCTAGTGAGCAGCGACAGACTCTTGCCGACCCCAAGCTGCCAACACCCTTTCTTGCGGGGAGTAATAAAGGGTGTTGTCGTCAGCGCTTACATCTCAGGGAGTAGAGGTCCGCTGGTTACGGCCGATTACTCGGCAAACAGGTCCGGCCCGAAGACTTCATAGTGGACCCGTGGCTCTTTGATTCCCTTGGCAAGCAGCGCATCATGCTGCATGCGCATGAATGGAATTGGACCGCAGATATAGTAGTCCGCTTCAGGCAACAGCGCCTTTCCCTCAATTAGTTTGAGATCCACCAGGCCAGAGTAATCGTAATCTCTCCCTTGTTGGTCTTCCGGCAAGGGCTCATTGTAGAAAATGAGGGTTTTGAAATGAGGATGCTGTCGTGCGGTCTCGCGCAGATGGTCCTTCATGGCATGGACCGCGCTGTTTCGGGCTCCATGCACAAAAACCACGTCCCGACCCGGTGACTGCAGTATCCGGTTCAGCATGCTGATCATCGGCGTAAGGCCGACTCCGCCGCTAATCAGCACCACCGGCGTGGACGCATTGACGTCTACATAGAATGTGCCATGCGGTGCCGAAACCTTGATGGTATCGCCTACTTGAACTTGCTCGTGCAGAAGCGTTGATACATAGCCTGCGCTGTCAGGGTCCATACCGCCCTCGCGCTTGACGGAGATCCGGTAGGAGCGTCCGTTTGGTGCTTCTGACAAACTGTATTGACGGATCTGCTGCAGGCCAAGTCGCGGGACCTGCAACGCAACGCTGATGTATTGGCCCGGCTCGAAATCCATTACAGGTTTGCCGTCGGCCGGTTCAAGCACGAATGAAGTGATGACGTCGCTCTCCGGTTGTTTGGCGCGCACGACAAAATCGCGCCAGCCAACCCATCCGCCAGGTTTATCGTCCGTTTCTTCCCGCAACTGGCTTTCCACCCCCATCAGGATATCTGCCAGGTTGCCATAGGCCTGTGCCCAGGCGGAAATGATGTCGTCCGTGGCGGCATTTCCGAGCACCGCCTTGATTGCGGCCAGAAGATGTTCGCCAACAATCGGATATTGGTCTGCACGCACATCGAGGCTGACATGCTTGTGCGCAATATTCTTCAGCACGGCTTCTAGCGATTGAGGGTCTTCGATATTGGCTGCGTACGCATACACCGCGCGCGCCAGGGCCTGCTGCTGTTCACCGCGCTCCTGATGGCGCATGTTGAATGTATTCTTCAGCTCCGGATGTGCACTCAACATGCTGCGGTAGAAATGCTTGATGATGTCATAGCCGTGCTCGGCAAGAACCGGCGCTGTCGCTTTGACCGTATCTTTGGTCTTCTGGGTGAGCATAGACAATCCTCTCTAGATCATGGAAAGCTGGTTTAGCCGACGTAGAGAACCTTCGATATCGGTTACAGCGTTCGGTTCTGGCTGCAACCTAAACGTCCGCTCTCGGCCGGTTTTTGCATGTCTTCAACTTAACTCGAACGTCCAAAAGCAGGCAGAACGCGGCCTTACCGCGATCGGCCTCCCTAAACGGCTTGACCATGATGATCTTTGCCCTGCGCTCCCAGATACATCATGGCAGCAGTTGCGTCTAGCTGGCGTGCTGGTTCCGATACCATTGCACGAACTCCGACGGCGGCATGGGATGGCTGACCCAGAACCCCTGGGCCTGGTCGCAGCCTTCGCTGCGCAGGTATTCCAGGGTGTGCTCGGATTCGATGCCTTCCCCGACGATTTCAAGGTTCAATGCGCGCCCGAGGGCTATCATGGCGCGCGCGATGGCACGGCTTGCCGGGTCGCGCTCGATGCGGCGCACGAATGACTGGTCGACCTTGAGCTTGTCCAACGGCAGGCTGGAGAGGCTGCTCAGGCTGGAGTAGCCGGTGCCGAAATCGTCCAGCGCGATCTTGACCCCGAAGGATTTGAGCTGGTTCAGGATCTCGATTGCCTCGTCGACGTTGTCCATGACCGCGCTTTCGGTCAGCTCGACCTGGATACCGTGCGGCTCGACGCCCTGCTCCGCCACGATCGTTCCGAGGCGCTGGGCGAAGTCCCGCTGCCGGAACTGAAGCGGCGATACGTTGATGGCGATCACGACCCGCATTCCCTCGTTCAGCCACGCCGCATGCTGGCGGCACGCTTCCGCTGCCACCCATTCTCCAAGTGCTCCGATGAGGCCGGCGGATTCGGCGACCGGAATGAATCGTGCCGGATTGATGGTCCGGCCATCGTGGCCGATGAGCCGCGCCAGCGCTTCAGCGCCGATGGGCTTGCCGCTCTTGATATCCACTACCGGCTGGTAGTGAAGTTCCAGGCCGCCGCTTTGCAGCGCCTCCTTGAGCATGGCCTCCAGCGCATACGCGGCATCGGCCTGCGCGACCATCTCGGGCGTGTAGAACTGGTAGCTGGCGCGGCCGGACTGCTTCGCCCTGTACATCGCGAGATCGGCGGTGTGGATCAGCGAACTGATGTCGGAGGCGTGCTCCGGGTAGTAGCTGATGCCGATCGAGGGAGAAATCGAGAGTTCGAGATTGTCGACATGGATGGGCAGGCTGATGCTCTCCACGACGTGCTGGGCGACGACCGCGGCAGGGTAGCGGCTGCCGTCGACATGCGGCAGGACGATGACGAATTCGTCGCCCCCCAGGCGTCCGACCACGTCTTCGCCACGGGTGCAGGCAACGAGCCGCCTGCCGACTTCCTGCAAGACAAGGTCGCCAATGTCATGCCCGTACATGTCATTGATCGGCTTGAAGCGGTCGAGATCGATGAACAGGAGCGCTCCACGGCTGTGGTTTCTCCGGGCCGCGGCAATGAGGCGGTTGCCGTACTCGAAGAGGAGCGCACGGTTCGGAAGCCCGGTCAACGAGTCGTGCAGGGCAGCTTCGCGGATGCGTTGCTCGGTCAGCTTGCGCTCGTTGATATCGGTTTGCGTTCCTACCAGGCGGACCGCATTGCCGCGCGCATCGCGCTCCGCGGCCGTGGTCTGCAGGAGTATCCAGTGCCAATGGCCGTCTTTGGCGCGAAGGCGCAGTTCACGCCAGTAGTTGCCGCGCTGGCCCTCGATCACGTCGCGGATCAATTCCGGCATGCCCGGCAGGTCGTCCTCGTGCACGAGAGCCAGCCAATCCGCCAGCATCTTGATGTCGCCGGGCCGGTACCCGAGCATCGTAAAGATCAGGTCGCTGGCGGGAATGATCTCCTGCGTGCCGACATCCATTTCCCAGACGGCCGTGCCGCCCGCCCGCAGGGCCAGCGTCAGCCGCGTCTCGCTCTGCTGCAGCGCCGCCTCGGCGCTCTTGCGCGGCGTGCTGTCGGTGAAGATGACCGTGCATTCGCCGAACTTCGGACTATAGGCGTAGAGCGCGATCCATTTCTTGATGGGCGGGAAGTAATACTCGAAATTGCCGTCTCCGCCATGCAATCCGATTCGTCCGAATTCCCCGACGAAATCAAAATCGAAATCCCGGATTCCCGGAAAGACTTCGGTTGCCGGCTTGCCGATGACATCCTCGCGCTTCATCCCGATCATCTGCAGGCAGGCGTCGTTCATCGCCTCGTAGACATAATCGACGGGCTGTCCCGACTCGTCGGCGATGATGCGCTGGTGGGCGACGCCCATCGTCTTGTTGTCGAACAACGACCTGTAGCGCCTTTCGCTGTCCTGCAGTGCCTCCTGGACGCGCTTTTGCGCGGTAATGTCCCGGAACAGGATGGCAAAGAGGCCCGGGCTGGGGCAATAGACGCGGACGTCATAGTGCCGCTCGGTGTCATTGTTGTAGTTCTCGAAGCGGTCCGGTTTCCCCGTCAGCGCAACGGCGCAGAACCGGTCGATCCAGGTCTGCTCCACCTGCGGCAGCACGTCCCGTATTGGCCGGCCCACGACGCCATGGGGAATGCCTGTTTCCGTATAAAAAGCGTCGTTGACGTCGAGATAGCGGAAATCGACGGCTCTGCCCTGGCCGTCGCGGATCGGTTCGCCGAGGGCGAAGCCTTCCACCATGTTGGTAAACAGGGACCTGTATTTTTCCTCGCTCGCACGGATCTTTTCCTCGGCCTGCTTGCGCTCCGAAATGTCGCTGGCTGCACCAAGCCATTCCACGATGTCGCCGGTCGCATTGCGCACCGGGACCGCACGCGACATGGTCCACCCAAGGCTTCCGTCCGGGCGGCGGATCCGATGTTCGAATTCGAACACCGAACCGGCTCTCGTCGCGTCCTCGATCGCTGCCAGTACCTGCTTCTGGTCGTCAGGGTAAATGTAGTCCTCAAGCCAGTTGCGATTCGGCTGCTGCTTGTCCGCAATAAATGTTCCGCGTTGAAGCTCACGCATCTCGCTCCAGTCGGCACTCATGCGAAAAAGGACCTGAGAACTCGCCCGGATCAAAGCGTGGTAACGCTTTTCACTCTGGCGCAACGCTTCCGCCGCTTGGGTCAGCTCGCTTTTTGTCAATTTCCCGGAAAATGCTTTCTCTGGAGCCAGGCTCCTGTCAGCCGTAGGTTGTTTGCCCATCTTTTTCGCTTAGCGCCTCAGGAAGCAACCGTCCAATTTAAAGATGCGAGTCGCCCGCGACGGCAGGCGCAGTCCAGCCTTCAGTCAGTTGGACGCTCGAGCGGCGCAGCCGTTCTTTTCATTCGCGAAAGTCTTGAACAAAGTGGATGGCATGTCCTGCCGCGCGGAAGCGTTCAGGGCGTAATCGCGACCTTCAGGACACCATCGCGCTGGTTCGCGAACAAGTCGTAGGCCTGCTCGATATCGTCGAGCTTGAACCTGTGCGTGACCAGCGGTTCAAGGTTAACGCGGCGAGAGGCGACGATGTTCATGAGCCGGCGCATCCGCTCCTTGCCGCCGGGGCAGAGCGTCGTCACCAGCTTGTGGTCGCCCAGCCCGGCGGCAAAAGCATCCACCGGCAACGACAGCTTGCCCGAATACACGCCCAGGCTCGACAGCGTGCCGCCCGGCTTGAGAGAGCGCAGGCAACTCTCGAAGGTTTGCTGGGTGCCGAGCGCTTCAATGGACACATCGGCGCCGCGACCGCCCGTGATCTTCAAGATCTCGGCGACCGGGTCAACCCGCTTGTAGTCGAGCGCGATGTCGGCACCCAGCCGCTTTGCGGTTTCCAGCCGTTCGGGAAGCGAATCGACGACGATGATCTGGCTGGCGCCTTTCAGGCGCGCGCCAGCGGTGGCGCAAAGGCCGATCGGACCCTGCGCGAAGATCGCCACGGTATCGCCTATCCTGATTTGCCCTGCTTCCGCGCCGCCGAAACCGGTGCTCATGATGTCGGGGCACATCAGCACCTGCTCATCGCTGAGGCCATCGGGTATGGGCGTGAGGTTCGCCATCGCGAACGGCACGCGCACGTACTCGGCCTGGCAGCCGTCGATCGTGTTGCCGAACCGCCAGCCGCCGATGGCATGCCCGCCGCATTGGGCCTGGTGCCCGTCAAGGCAGGAATGGCACTGGCCGCATGGCGTGATCGCGCCAACGACGACGCGCTGGCCGACCGTGTAACCGGTGACGCCTTCGCCCAGTTCGGCGATGACGCCGACCGGTTCATGGCCAACGATGCGGCCGGGCTCTACCGGATATTCGCCCTTGAGGATGTGGACGTCGGTACCGCAGATCGTGGTGGTCGTGATCTTGACGAGGGCATCGCCGGGGCCGATCCGTGGAATCGGCTTTTCATCGAGAATGATTTTTCCTGGTTCGACGAAGACGGCGGCTTTCATGGTTCGCATGGACACCTCCATGAGGACGACTCGAGGAAGACGGCGCCGTGAAACGGGCAAGCCGCCGGGAGGCATGCTGTTCCCAACGCGGAGCAGCCATGGCCTCATCATGGAGAGACGGTCGCGAAACTTGCATGATCCAGGTCAAAATTGGCGAAAGAGCCGTTCGCGCAGGCCCGCCATCTACTTCAGCATCGATTCATTCAAGACTGTTATTTCCTTCAAGTAGCATCACCAGCTTGAAGCCGCGCCTTGTCGATAGAGAGAGGGTCACTTGTTCAAACGTCAGCCTGCCTTTTGTCGGATGGGAAAACTGGCGAGTTCCTCCGGCTCGGCCTACCACGTGCTGAGAACTCCACCAGCGCTTGAAGTCTTCGCTTTCGCGCTTCAAGGTCTCGATCATTCCTGACAAGGGTTCTTGATCCGCGTATTTACCGCAATCGGCGCGAAACTCCGCCACCAGCCGGTTTGCACGATCATTCCAGCCGGTAATCAATGTGCGCGCCCTCGGCTCGAGGAACATGAAGTTCAGCAGGTTGGGTCGGGTTTCCGCTCCTGGAGATGCCGGCTGATCCAGCCAGCCAGCAAGCAGATCCTGCGCGGGCCGGTTCCATGCCATGGCGTCCCACTGTCCGTTGAGGATATATGCCGGTACCTTGATCGCGTCGACGATGGCATCGAGATCGACCGTCTGGCAGGACGTCCCTTGATCCAGCTGCGTCTCGAGCATCGGATCCAGTTTGTCGGCCAGGCGAAAGAGGTATGCACGCTCGGATGGAGTCAGGCTCATCACTTCCGCCATCTTCCCCAGCACTTTCACGGAAGCCGAAATCGGCCTGCCTTGCTCGAGCCAGGTCAGCCATGTCGGACTGACGGCACAAAGCTGCGCCAGCTCTTCGCGCCTGAGGCCCGGAGTCCGCCGCCGTCCGTGTGCGGGAATGCCGACGTCTTCCGGCTTGATGCGCTCCCGGTGCAAACGGATGAATTCTCCCAGCTTGTTATGCATGGCGTCGTCCCTCGCATATTGAATGTTCTTTGTCTGGCACAAAACATACCAGTATAAATTGTTATCTTGTTATGGGATATGCGATTCACTATCCTAGGCTGACCGATTCGAGAGGAGGTGGAAAATGAAACAGCAAGCCTTGGTGGCGGAGCAATTTGGCAATACGGCGGCAGCGTACCTGACTAGCGCGGTTCATGCCGGCGGCGCGGACCTTGAAGCGGTGAAAGCCGTCGTACAACGATACAAGACACCGGCCGTTCTGGACCTGGGTTGCGGCGCTGGCCACATCAGCTTTGCCGCGGCGCCATTCTCTGCTTCCGTCACGGCCTATGACCTTTCCGAGCAGATGCTTGCCGTGGTTGCCGAATCGGCGAGGCAAAGAAATCTTGGGAACATCCACGTCATGCAGGGACCGGCCGAGAAGCTTCCTTTTCCGGATGCGTCGTTTGATGTGGTCGTGACACGATTTTCCGCCCACCATTGGGGAGACGTGCCGGCTGCGCTGAAGGAAGTCCATCGCGTACTGCATCCGGCCGGTGTGGCAATCGTCATCGACATCATTGCCTCCGAGAACCCATTGCATGACACGACGCTGCAGGCGGTCGAGCTTCTGCGCGATGCATCCCATGTACGCGATTACCGTGTGTCGGAATGGGCTGGCATGTTCGATGCTGCCGGTTTGTCCCATCAACAAATCGATGCCTGGCGATTGAAAATGGTGTTCGGCGAATGGACGGCGCGGATGCGCACGCCGCCCGATCGTGTCACGGCAATCCGTAGCTTGCTCGACACCGCGCCTGAAGAGGCCAGGAGATATTTCTCCGTCGAAAACGATCATTCCTTCTTCATCGATGCGGCATTTTTCGAGGCGAGAAAAGCGGGCGATTGAACGGGGCGTTGAATTGACGCCGTATTGGCACGACGCTTCCTGCATGCGCCACGGGGCGTCCCTTGATATTGGAAAACTGAGCTTATGATGGATGGCTTGCCGAACCCCCAGCGTTTCTATGCCTTCATCGCGATAGCCATCGCGATGACGATGGCCGTGCTGGATAGCGCGATCGTGAATGTCGCTTTACCGACGATCGGTCAGGAACTGGCCATTTCGCCGGCGGAAACGATCTGGATCGTCAACGCGTTCCAGTTGGCCGTCACCGTATCGCTATTGCCGCTCGCCTCGCTCGGCGAGAGCATCGGTTACAAGAAAGTCTACTGGTGGGGCCTGGCGGTCTTTACCGCCGCATCTTTTGCGTGCGCCACTTCCAATTCCCTGCTTGCCTTGTCCGTTGCGCGCATGGTGCAGGGCATGGGCGCGGCGGGAATCATGAGCGTCAACATTGCGCTCGTGCGCTTCATCTTTCCCAGGCAAAAGCTCGGCATCGGGATGGGTTACGCCTCGCTCATCGTGGCGGTGTCGTCCGCCGCGGGGCCGACGGTGGCATCGGCAATCCTGTCGTTCGCACATTGGCAATGGCTGTTCCTTGTCAACCTGCCGCTCGGCCTTGCGGCCCTTGTCGTGGCAGCCCGCACCCTGCCGACGACGCCAGCATCCGGCCATCGGTTCGACATGGCGAGCACCATCCTGAATGCGCTGACGTTTGGTTGCCTGATCACGGGACTCAATGGATTCAGCGACGCGGATGGCCATGCCCGCGCAGCCGTCCTGCTGGCGGGCGCGCTATTGTTCGGCGTTTTCTACGTCCGGCGCGAGCGGCGCCTTGCAATACCGATGCTGCCTTTTGACTTGCTGCGCATGCCGGTATTCGCTTTTTCGATGATGACGTCCGTCACTTCGTTCGCTGCGCAGACGATGGCGTATGTCTCCTTGCCCTTTTATTTTCAACACACGCTGGGCCGCTCCGAAGTGGCAACGGGATTCCTGATGACCCCATGGCCATTGACGACGGCCCTGATCGCGCCGCTCGCGGGGCGCCTGTCGGATCGCTTTGCGCCGGAACGGCTTTGCAGCATTGGCCTGGTCATTCTGTCGCTCGGATTGGCCAGCATTGCGATGCTGGGTTCCGCACCATCCGGTTTCGACCTGAGCTGGCGGCTGGCCGTGTGCGGCTTGGGATTCGGCCTCTTCCAGTCGCCCAATAATCGCGTCATCATCAGCAGCGCGCCGCGGGAACGCAGCGGCGGCGCGAGCGGCTTGCAATCGATGGGACGCCTGCTTGGCCAGTCGATCGGCGCAGCGTTTGTGGCGATCGTGTTCGGCTTCGTACACGGCAGCCAGACCGCATGGGTCATCTGGTGTGGCGCAAGCCTGTCGCTGATCGCCGCCTGCGTCAGCGTCCTGCGCCGTACAAGCATTGCAACAGCGTGAACCAGTGCGACGGACAGTCTGGCAGCTCAATCTTCACAGCAAATGAGGATTGAGCTGCCAGACTGAATAGTTGAGCACGGCGGCAAAACTCACCCACAGCAGATACGGCACGAGCAGGACGCCCGCCAACGGCTTGATGCGCCAGAATGACACGAGGGTTGCAACGATCATTGCCCAAAGCACCATGATGTCGGCGAAGGCCGGGGCACCGAGGTGCCATCCAAAGAACAGCCAGCTCCACAAGGCATTGAGGGCGAGTTGCAGGAGAAACAAGGCAAGGGCCTGCCTGGCCGCACGGTAGCCATCCTCGCGCCATGCCAGCCATGCGGCAATGCCCATCAGGACATAGAGGATCGTCCACACAGGCCCGAACACGGAAGCCGGCGGCGCCCAATCCGGGCGGACGAGTTGGCCATAGAAGGGACGCGCCTGTATCGATGCGGCCGCCCCGACCGCTGCGGCGATGAAGCTGACGAGGAGCCAGCCCATCAGGCCGGCCAGCTGCTTTTGCGTGCTGGAGAGCGCCATGCGGACCTCCTTTTTCTGACAACGGAAAACTTCTTCATGATGCGCCGGGAAGCGGTAGTCCCTCCGCGCGCGCGAGCTGTTCCATCGCGGTTTCCAGGATGGCGCGCGCACGGCCTGCGGCGAGTTGCAGGTCCTGGTGAAGCCGCGCGTCATCGTCGTTGCGCGATGCGCACTGGGCACTGTAGCGCTCGAAGCTGCCAACCATCAGCAACAGTTCCGCCAGGTGGCGCGGGCACTCGCATACCATGCGGTTTCCCGTGGACGTCATTGCGGAAAGGACCTCTTCATCGAAGCGGACGTCCGGTACGTGCGGGCGCTCGGGCGGCGGCAGCCTCTCGCCCGCAAGCGCGGAGCGGCATAGCACGGCCAGTTCGCCCAGTTCCGCCGGGATACGCGCGACGACGCAGTTTTGCGCACGCAAGGCGCGGATGGTCGCGCTCGCGCAGAATCGGTAAAGGACAACGACCGCCGCCGCCGCGCACGCTTCACGTGCCGAGTGGATCAAGGGCAAGGCGCTTTCGTCCAGCTCGGACAACTCGATCAGCAGCACTTCCACGTCGGCATCCTTCGGCAACGATGCGGCGCGGTCAAGCCGCGGACAACTGCATTGGACGGCAAGCTCCGTTCCCTCTTGTCCCGCAGCCCTGATCCGCCGTGCCAGGCTGTCGCCGATGACCGCCACCCTCAGCGGACCCCCCGCCTGCGCGCCGCCAGTGCGCGGCCCTGCCAGCTCCTGCAACTGTTCGATCGTGAGTCTTGCCAGCACCCCGATCGCATGCCCCTGGTCGACCAGCAGCTTGATCAGGCCGAGCCGCCGCACTTGCTCTGCCGTGTACAGGCGCCGACCGTTCGGCGAGCGCCTAGTGTCGGACAAATCATAGCGGCGCTCCCAGACGCGAAGGGTTTCCGGAGAGAGACCCGCCAGCCGCGCTGCTACACCGCTGCGGTAGCCGACGCCATTGTCTCCGCCGGTCGTTTCGGTATTTTCCTGTCCGGAAAATGTCTTCATGGCATGACCCGTTAATGAACCGTTTATGTCTTGAATATAGCAGTTCAATACATGGACATTCAAACCATTTAAACCTAAATTCAGTGCATATCCGGTTCAACGCTCCGGGTTTGACTTAGTCGTTATCGGGTCCGCCGCATCGTGCGGCAATTCACCTTCCATTTCGCAGGAGACTTCAATGAAACAGTACCTTCTGGGCGCCTCGATCGCCTTCGCATTTGCCGGTGCGCAAGCCGCTGACATCGTCGAGACCGCCAAGTCGGCGGGTTCGTTCAACACGCTGATCACCGCGGTGCAGGCCGCGGGATTGACGGACACATTGAAAGGACCGGGCCCTTTCACCGTCTTCGCACCGACCGACGACGCCTTTGCCGCCATTCCGAAAGACAAGCTCGATGCGCTGCTCAAGGACAAGGCTGCCCTGACCAAGATACTGACCTACCACGTCGTGCCGGGCAAGGTCATGGACGCGGATGTCAAGCCAGGCAAGGTCAAGACGGTTGAAGGCAGCCCGCTGTCGGTCAGCATGAAGGGCGGGAAGGTCGAAGTGGACAATGCCAACGTCGTCAAGACCGATGTCGTTGCCGACAACGGCGTCATCCATGTCATCGACAAGGTGGTGATGCCCAAATAAGCCCGAGCCATGGTCGGCGAATTTTTCCAGTCGCCGACCGGCATGACGTCGTCACGAAATCCGGCCTGGAACCCATAGAGAAAAACCATTCCCGTGAACATGACACGACGAGCCTGAACCGCTCGGTTGGAGACCGTAATGAGAACCTTCGCCCAATGCTTCATCGCGCTTCTCGCGAGCATCCTCCTGGCCTCCTGCGGAGGCGGCGATTCATCTATTCCTGACGCCGCGGCAACGACGCCGCAGCAAACCACCGGCACGAGCGGCACCCAGACTGCCGGCAACATCGTCGTGGTCGCGCAGCAGCAAGGCTTCAATGCCCTGCTCGCCGCAGCCACCAAGGCCAACCTGGGCTCCGCATTGACCGACGCGAAGAGCAGCCTGACCGTCTTCGCGCCGACGGACGCGGCCTTCAATCAACTGGCCGGCGCGCTCGGATTCGCCAATGCCGAGGCCATGGTCAATGCCTTGCCCGCCGATACCTTGCAGAGCCTCCTGCTCTATCACGTCCTGCCCGCCGCGAAGGCCGCATCGGTCCTCGTCGCGGAAGGAAGCCGCCAGGAAACGCTGTATCGCAACGCGGGCCGCGCGACAAGCCTGGCGCTCGACACCAGCCAGGGCGTCAGGATCACCGACGCGGCACTGACCACCGCCAATGTCGTTGCCGCGAACGTCGCCGCGAGCAACGGCGTGATCCATGCGGTCGACAAGGTGCTCGTGCCGCCGGGCCTGCTCAACATCGTGCAGATGGCGCAGGTGAATCCTGACCTGTCATCCCTGGTCGCCGCCGTCAAGTCGGCCAACCTTCAGGGCGCGCTCAGCGGCGCGGGACCCCTCACCGTATTTGCCCCGACCAATGCGGCATTCGCGAAGGCGCCTTCCGGGCTCGACGCCGTCAAGCTGGGCACGGTGCTGAAATACCATGTGCTTGCCTCCGCAGTGCGCAAGGCGGACATCCCGTTCGGCACGCCGGTCCCGACGCTCGCGCAGCAGAACATCGTTTTCAGCAACGGCACTGCGGTCACGATCAGGGACACCACCGGCACGGCATCGACGATCCTGGCAGCCGACGTCGAGGCGAGCAACGGCATCATTCATGTCATCGACAAGGTCCTGATCCCGGCGCTGTAAAGTTGAAGTTGAAGGTGGTGCCTAAGCTGGCGCGGGCGGCAACCGTCCGCGCCGGGTTTTGCCGATCACATGTCAATGTGCGAAGTGTGCCTTGAGCAGCATGCTCGCCTTGTTGATGAACGCGCTGATCTCGAATGGTTTCGTCAGCACGTCCATGCCGGGAGCGAGCCGGCCATTGCCGACGGCGGCCGTGTCCGCATAACCGGTGATGAACAAGACCTTGAGGCTGGGTCGCCTTACCCTTGCGGCATCGGCCACCTGGCGGCCGTTCAGTCCGCCGGGCAGCCCCACGTCCGACACCAGCAGGTCGATCCGCACATCCGAATTCAGTATCTGCAGGCCGGTCGTTCCGTCTTGCGCCGTGAGCACCAGATAGCCGGCGTCTCGCAGCACGTCTTCAATGATGTTGCGCAGCGCCTGTTCGTCCTCGATGAGCAGGACCGTTTCTCCCTGGCCCGATTCAATGGGCGGCGTCTCGACGTGTTCGTCGTTTTGCACCACGCCCGCATGGCAGGGCAGGTAAAGGCTCATGGTCGTGCCGGCGCCCACCGCCGAGCGCACGCGGACCTGGCCGTCCGACTGGCGCACGAAGCCATACACCATGGACAGCCCGAGGCCGGTGCCCTCGCCCAGGGGCTTGGTGGTGAAGAACGGATCGAAGATGCGCGCGACCACCTCCGCGGCCATGCCGGCGCCGGTGTCGGAAACGCACAGCAGGATGTAATGGCCCGGCGGGATCTCGCGTTCGTCCGGATCGGAGCCGTCTATCCGCTTGTTGATGGTCTCGAGCCTGAGTTTTCCGCCGCCTGGCATCATCGCGTCGCGTGCATTGATGCAGAGGTTGAGCACCGCGTTCTCGAGCTGGGAGGGATCGACCTTCGTCAGTCCGAGGTCTTTCGCCCTGACTATCTCGAGTTCGACCAATGGTCCGACCGAACGGCGGACAAGTTCTTCCATGCCGGCGATCAGGCGATTGACGTCCGTGGGCTTCGGATCGAGCGTTTGCCGGCGCGAAAAGGCGAGAAGCCGCTGTGTCAGGGAAGCGGCGCGGCGCACGGACGATTCTCCCAAGTCGATGTAGCGTTCCAGGTCGCTGTACAGCCCGCGATCCATCTTGAGCTTGATCACCTGCAGGGCGCCGCTGATGGAAGCCAGCAGGTTGTTGAAATCGTGCGCGAGACCGCCCGTCAACTGGCCGACGGCCTCCATCTTTTGCGCCTGGCGCAAGGCATCCTGCGCATGCTTGAGTTCGGCCTCGCGCGCCTTGCCGAGGCTGACGTCGCGTCCGACCGCGATGAAGTTCTCGCCATCGAGTTCAGGCGTGACGGTCCACTCGATGTGCTTCCATCCGCCCTTGCAAGTGGCGATGCGATTCTCGAACCGGGTCGGCCGGTGCGTCTCGGCCATGCGCGCGATAGCATCCAGGGTCGGCGGCATGTCTTCCGGGTGCATGAAGCTGGCGTAGGGACGCGTGAGAAGCTCGGTCTCGCTCCATCCCAGGACCTGCGTCCAGGCGGGGCTGACGGCCGACATCGTCCCCTGGTAGTTGGCCCGGGCGAGCATGTCTTGCGACAGGTTCCAGAGCCGTTCACGCTCGGCAGTACGACTGGCCAGTTCCGCTTCGCGTTCCTTCTCGGCCGTGATGTCGCGGCCGGTGGCGTAGGTCATGTCGCCCGCGGGCGCCGCGACCCAGGAAATCCAGCGCACCGATCCATCCTTGTGCCGGTAGCGGTTCTCGACCGCCGACAGCCTGCCCGACGCGGCGATCTCGTAGGCATTGACCGTCAAGGTGTGATCGCCGGGCAACACGAATTCATTGACGTGCCGGCCCACGAGCTCGTCGGGCGCGTAACCGAGCAGGGCCGTCCAGGCCGGGTTCACGCGCCGCAGGAAGCCATCGAAGTCGATGACGAGCATGAGCGCGGGCGAGATGTCCCACATGCGGTCGCGCTCCGCCGTGCGTTCGGCGACCTGGCTCTCCAGCGTTTCGTTCAGTTCCCGAAGCTTGCGCTCGGCCTGCTTGCGCGCGCTCACATCCTGGAAAAGGATTGCCACCTGGCGCTTGCCGGCTCGCTCCACGCGGGTGCATGCCACTTCCAGGTGCCGGTCGGTGGCTTCGAGCTCGCGCTCGAAACGCATCGGCTCGCCGGTGTCGAGCACATGGCGAAAGATCGCCACCCAGGCGTCGGCCTCGCCTTGCGTCATTACTTCCCGGCCTGTCTTGCCAACGATGTCGGGAATGCCGGCATGGCGCATGTAGGCCTGGTTTGCTTCAAGGTGCACGTAGTCCGACAGCGGACCTTGCGACCCATCAATGAACTCGATGACGCAGAAGCCCTCGTCGATGGAATCGAACAGGGTGCGATAGCGCGCCTCGCTTTCGCTCAGCCTGTCTTCGGTCCGGCGCTTGTCGCTGATGTCGATCGACACGCCGGCCATCTTGTACGGAAGATCGCCCCCTGCATAGAGTGGCTGTCCGCGAATGGCAATCCAGCGCACGTCTCCGGCCGGCGTCACGATCCGGTATTCGATGTCGTAATCCACTCCGGTGTTGATGCTGCGCTCGACGGCTTCAGCCATGCGCAACTTGTCATCGGGATGAATCGCGTCGCGCAGTTCGGCATAGCTGAAGGGCGCGTCCGGATCGCGTCCGAAATTGAGCCGGCAGATCTCCGACGTCGTCAGTTCACCCGTCGCGAGGTCGAGGCCCCAGGTCCCAAGGCGGCCGGCCTTGATCGCGAAGCGCAGTTCTCGCTCGTTCGCATCGGACAGTGAGGCTTCAGGGACGGTAAGCATGGCAACTCGCTCTGGATGGCTCGGGCGGCCGGGAAGGTTGGTCCGAACGTTTCCGTGACGCCGGCGCGCAGGTTGAAGCGGTGGCGGATAAATGGTTGGCAGGCATGGCACATTCAAGGGTTAGCGCCGTACCTTAGCATAGTTGGCATGCCTGCTCAGCCAGGGCGGGCGGTACGCGGCCCGTTGCCGTAATTCAATCCCGAGGCTCGGCTCAGAACTTTCAATGCCGCCAATGCTCTACCTTGCTCTTTGATCCACTTACCGAGGACAGAAATGAACATACTCATGGTGTTGACCTCGCATGACCGGCTCGGCGACACGGGCAAGAAAACCGGCTTCTGGCTGGAGGAGTTCGCGGCTCCCTACTACGTCTTCAAGGACGCGGGCGCCAGGATCACCGTGGCCACACCTAAGGGCGGCCAGCCGCCGCTCGACCCCAAGAGCGATGCGCCCGACGCGCAGACCGCGTCCACCGAGCGTTTCAAGAAGGACCAGGAAGCACAGCAACTGCTCGCCGGCACCGTGCTGCTGTCGAGCGTGTCGCATGAAGAATTCGACGCCGTGTTTTATCCCGGCGGACATGGCCCCTTGTGGGATCTGGCGGAGGACCAGGATTCGCTCACGATGATCCAGAGCATGCATGCCGCCAACAAGCCGGTTGCCGCGGTCTGCCATGCGCCGGGCGTGCTGCGCAACGCCAAGCTGCACAACGGCCGTCCGCTGGTCGAGGGAAAGCATGTGACCGGTTTTGCCAATACCGAGGAAGAAGCGGTGCAGCTGACCAAGATCGTGCCCTTCCTTGTCGAGGATGCGTTGAAGAAAGCCGGCGGAATCTATTCCAAGGGACCGGACTGGGCATCGTATGTGCAGATCGACGGCATGCTCATCACCGGCCAGAATCCGGCGTCATCTGAAGAAGCCGCAAAGGCGGTATTGAAGCTGCTCGCGGAGCGGCACTAACTAGAACACGCCGGACTTGAACAGCTGCCCATCGGCGTCCAGCAGGCGCCAGGTCTTGCCTTCGGTGTGCAGCGTTCTTCCGGTATCCGGATAGTGGCAAACGTCCCGGTTCATGCGCGTGCCGACGATCAGATAGGAGCATGGGGCAATTGACTGGTTGGATACATGGTGCGCGTTCGGCACGCCGGCCGGCCAGCAGGCCGCATCACCGGCGTGCAGGACCTGGGTTTCCGACCCTTCCGTGACGCTCACTTCGCCGGAAAGCACATACAGGAATTCATCTTCATTCTCGTGCCAGTGATTGTTGGAGGACCGCGCGCCAGGCTGCAGTGTCTGCACGTAGGCTCCATACTGGGAAAGCCCTCCCGCGTCCGACAGCCGCAGGGTATCCGTGATGCCGAACGACTCTCGTTCGGCCCGCTCGGCGGGTATCTGGTTCTTCCTGATGATCATTTCAATTCCTCGGCATCGACATGAAGCAAGTCGCAATATAACCGTTGGACGGGATATGCCGCCAGCCCCGCCTTTCCGCGGGGCGGCCAGGCGATGACGATCCGCCATATGGCAATGCGCGGAGTATCGTCGCCTGGCTGGCCGGGAATATCCGGTGTTCCATCGGCGCATGATCGCTAGAGTGACTTCGCGATCATTCCGGCGGCGACGACAACGCAAATCCCGGCGAAGGCGATCTTCAGATATCTGGTCGGAAGACGCGACGACAGCATGCTCCCTGCCGCCATTCCCGCCAGGGCGCCCGCCGAGAACGGCAAGCCGACCGCCAGGTTGAAATGCCCTGCCGAGATGCTCGTGACGACGCCGGCCAGCGAAATGAGGGCAATCACCGCAAGCGACGTCGCAACGACTGACTGCATGGCCAGGTCGGTGTAGCGCTGTAGCGCAGGCACCATCACGAAGCCCCCGCCCACGCCGAGCAAGCCCGACAGCGCGCCGGCAAGGCTTCCCGACAGGGAGAGTGCGCCGGCGCACTTGCTCGTCCAGATGAAGCGCCCATCCTCCGCATCCCGGATACAGGGGGGTGTTGCCCTGCCTGGGGAACCTGGTTTGGTACCATGCGCCGCCGATTCCCTGAAGGTCTTGTAGGCGACCCAGAGCAGGACGAGCGCAAACACCAGGCTGAGGAAACGTGTATCGACACGTTGCGCAAGCCATGCTCCCAGCGGCGCGACCAGCATGCCGACGCCCGCTATGAGGAGGGCGGCACGGTAGCGCACGACCTTCGCTCTCAGTCCCATCGCCGCACCCATGGCCGCGGCGATGCCGACTGCCATCAAGCCGATCGGTCCGGCCTGCGCCACCGACAGACCCAGCCCGAAGACCAGAAGCGGGACGGCCAGGATGCCGCCGCCTGCGCCGGTCAGCCCCATGATGATGCCCACCAGCGCGCCCAGTACGATGCTCAGGATCATCGTGCCCTTCCTTTCACGGCGCGCCGCTGGCGGAACTCTTCTTCACGCCCTCCAGGAGTTCGAACACCGCCATCCCGGCCAGCATGGCAAGGACGAACAGCACCGGTTCGATTCCACCCCGCCCGAGCGACGCAAGCGCAGGACCCGGACAGTATCCGGCGAGCCCCCACCCGGCTCCGAAGGTCAGCCCGCCCAGCACGAGCCGCCGGTCGATGCGCGTGGCCGTCGGCAAGCGCATCGCTTCACCGAGCAGCGATGCCGGCCTCTTGACGATAAACGGAAATGCCAGCGACCCGACCAGCACGGCGCCGCCCATCACGAAAGCCAGTGACGGATCCCAGCGTCCGGCCAGGTCGAGAAAACCCTGCACCTTCGCCGGATCGGTCATGCCGGACAGGATCAAGCCCAGGCCGAACAGCAGGCCGGCGAACAATGCCATGAATGTCTTCATTTCTTTCCTCCTAGTTCGCCAGATGACGAACGATGTACACCGTGACGAATCCCGCAAGCATGAAGGAAAGCGTTGCAACGGCAGAGCGCGGGGAACGGCGGGACAGCCCGCAGACGCCATGGCCGCTGGTGCAGCCGGAGCCGTAGCGGGTGCCGATGCCAACCAGCAGACCAGCCACCAGCAACGTGGCGTAGCCTGCGTCCACCCTGGCTTCAGGCAGCGGACTTGCCAGCGCGAATACGAATGGCGAAATCACCAGGCCGGCCACGAACGCGATCCGCCAGGCAATGTCTCCCGGCGTGGGATTGAGCAAGCCGCCGAGGATGCCGCTGATGCCCGCGATCCGTCCATTAAAAAGTAGAAACACCACGGCTGCCAGGCCGATGAGCATGCCGCCTGTCAGCGACATCCACGGCGTGAAACTGGTCCAGTCGATCGTCATGGCCTTCTCCTATTCCTTGGGGCAGTAGATTTGATACAGCACCTGCAATACCGCCAGCGCCTCGTCGCTGGCGATGCTGTAGAAGATTTGCTTTCCTTCGCGCCGCGTGGTCACGAGCCTTTCCTCGCGCAGCACGGTCAGCTGCTGGGACAAGGTGGGTTGATGGATGCCGGTCATTTCTTCCAGGTCGCCCACGGAGAACTCGCCCTGGGTCATCTGGCACAGCAGCAGCAGGCGGTCGGGGTTCGAAAGCACCTTCATGAGAGTGCAAGCCTGCCCGGCGGCGGCCTGGAGTCTTGCCGGATCAATGTGTTTGGGTAGAGCCATGGAAACCTTCCTCGAAACGCTTTACATGATCAATATATCGCATCATAATATATTTAACGATATATTGAAAGTGCGGATTCGATCCGCTTCCCCCGTCGAGCAAGGAGCAGCCATCATGATCTTTCGGCAACTATTCGAACCGCTTTCCAGGACCTACACCTATCTTCTGGGCGATGAAGCTACCGGCCAGGCCATACTCATCGACCCAGTCATCGCCAGCATGGATCGGGACCTGGAAGAAGTGCGCCGGCTTGGGCTGAAGCTGGCCTACACCCTGGACACGCACATCCATGCCGACCACATCACCGCGGCGCTGGAAATGAAGAAAGCGGCCGGCAGCAAGATTGCCGCGCCGGCCCATGACCGCCTGCCATGCACCGACGTCGGCGTCGAGGAGGGCAAGCCGTTCCGGCTGGGCGGCATCACCTTGCAACCGCTGCATACGCCGGGTCACACCGATGGCCATTTTTCCTACCTGTTGAACGATCGGGTATTTACCGGCGACGCCTTGCTGATCGAAGGCTGCGGCAGAACCGATTTCCAGAACGGCGACGCCGACGCCCTCTACAAGAGCGTGCGGGAAAAGCTGTTTGTCTTGCCGGGCGAGACGCTGGTCTATCCGGGACATGACTACAAGGAGCGCTTCGTGTCTTCCATCGCGCAGGAGAAGGCGCGCAACCCGCGCCTGGGCGGCGACAAGACGCTGGAAGAGTTCAGGAACATCATGGCGAACCTGAACCTGCCTTACCCCACGTTCATCGACCATGCCGTTCCCGGCAACCGGCAATGCGGGGTATGCCCGTCCCACCTGCCGGAGAACCTCGAAAAATATTGCCGGCAGATGACCCAAAGCCCGCAAGGCTGAAGACGGCCGCAACGAAGGGCATGCTGGCACCGCGCAGGCGATTCCGACCGACATCGGCGCCTGAGCGGACGGCTCCGGGGTGACGCTTCAAATGCCTGCGTACCACTGATATCCGTTGCTGTCTTCCCAATAGCCGCCCTTCCCTCCGTAGATGTTTTCCAAGCTGTCGGCCAGTTCCATCCGCATCAGGTACTTTGCCTGCTTGTATCCCAGCTGCCTTTCCACCCGCAGTCGAAGCGGCGCGCCATTTGCGACAGGCAGCGGGCTGTCGTTGAGATCGTAGGCAAGTATCGTTTGCGGATGGTACGCGTCATCCATGTCGATGCTTTCGTAGTAGGGACTGCTGCCATCGCTTTCCATCGGATCGGCGCAATGAAAGACGACGTATTTTGCCGTCGCCGCCGGCCTCACCGCAGCCAGGATCTCGGCGAGCGGCACGCCGCTCCACTTTCCGATCGCACTCCAGCCCTCGACGCAGTCGTGCCGGGTGATTTGCGTGCGGCCGGGCAAGGCCCTCAGCTGCGCGAGCGAAAAACGCCGGGGACGTTCGACCAGGCCATCGACCTGGAGCGACCATTCCGAAAAATTCTTCGCGGCCAGCGCCTGGTAGACCTCGTTGTCCGGGTTCGCCGTGCCATTGCTGCGGAAGTGCGGCGACAGATCGGCTTCGGTGAATTCCTGCGCCATCGATTTCCGCGGAAGGAGGGCCTTGTGGACCTGCCTGCTCAGCACTTCGCCGGTTCCAAGGACCTTGGGGAACCAGCTGGTTTCATTCAGCCGGTCGCAGCCACCGACCAATAGCGTCGCTGCCGCGCCGAACGCCCGGCGAAGGAAGCGGCGGCGATCTGTCATGTTCGGATTCATGGCGTCTGTCCTTTCTTTGTTTCGGCGTGAATGACGTAATAGCCCGTGATCATCGAGCGCAGATGGTTCCAGAGGCCGCTGACGATGACTTCGAACACGTGAATCAGCACGAACGCCACCAGCAGCCAGGCAACGATGAAGTGAATGGTGCGCGCGGACTGCCGGCCGCCGAACCAGTTGACCCATCCTGTGAACACCGTGTCGAGCATCGGCGACATGGCCATTCCCATCAGGATGATCAAGGGAAGCAGCACGAAGATCACGATGAGGTAGGCAAGCTTTTGCAGGACGTTGTAGCGTCGGGCGGCCTCGCCTTGCGGGTGCTTGAACCGCAGGTGATCGACGATCGATGCGCCGATGCCGCGCATGTCAGCCTTGTCCGGCGCGAGATCGCGCCTGAGATGACCGCTAAGAAGCGAGTAACCGATATAGAAGGCGCCGTTCAGGACGAAGAGCCAGGCAAAGAAGAAATGCCAGAGCCTGGAATCCGCCAGTGAATAGGAGCCGGGAATCGTCAGCCAGGGAGGAAATGCCCTCTCGACCGTCGTTCCCGCGAAAGACGTCGACACGCCCAGTATGCCCGTCGTGTCGAACTCATGTCCGCCCACACGCAGCTTCCCTCGCCTCGTATCGGACGGCGTGGCATCGCTCACTTCGGCACGGGCCGCGCCGGAGACGCCCGGCGACGGTTCCGTCTTCGAAACGATCTCGAGCAGCGCAGGCCGCGCACTGTAGGAAGACGCTCCCCAGTAAAGCGCAGGATGGGCATTGAAGATGCCCAGGCCGCTGAACAACAGGATCGCCAGGCTGACCACGTTGATCCAGTGGCTGATCCGGACTGGCAGGCGATGCCGGTAATATCTCGTACCGCGCGCCCGGTCTGGCGCGGCAGAATTGGTTGAGGCGGACATGGGCGTATTCCTCGAATGCGTTTCAGAAGGCCATGGATTACTTCTTCATTTCGTCCTTGTTCATGGCGCCATCCTTCTGCATGTCGTGCCTTGCCATTGCGTCCTTCGATTTCTGCATGCCTTTCATGTCGTCCTTCTTCATTCCGTCCTTGCCCATGTGGTCCTTCATCTTGCCGTCCTTCATGGCGCCTCCCGACGTCATGTGGTCCTTTGCCATTCCGCCGTCCTTATTCATGGAATCCTGCGCGGCGGCGGCTCCGGAAATCAGCAGGAGACCGGAAAAGATGGCGGTGGAAATGTTGAGCATGGTGTTTTCCTTTAGTGGTTGAGGTGTGATTACCCCGGTTGCTCCGGACAATGCCGCCCGGAGGTGAAACAAAGACGCCGCCCTGTCTTGCCAGGCAACGTCGGATTCATGAAACGCCTAGCTCTTTCCCGGATCGCAAGGACCGATACTGACTGCCTGGTCGATCGTGCCATCCACGTTGTTCTGGACGAATGCCACGGCGCGCAGGTTCGCCCGGTTCCAGTCGGCGGGGAGCCGCAGATCCTGATGCATGCGTGCATTCCCCCCGGCGAGCTTCACCGGGCCAAGCCACATGCGGACCGTGGCGTCATGCATGAGGGTGGTATTGCTGTTCTCGCCCCGCAATACGTTCGACACCAGCTTGCTTTCGCTGACGGCCAGGAAAAGGGATTGATCCGCACCGGGGTTGCGCGCGTTGGCAATCGCATCGAGCCTTACCGCATTCCCCGATGCCTCCGCCCATTTGAGCCGGATGCTTGCCTGTGCCGGTTTCGCATTGATGCGCCGGATGGCATCGGACAGTTCGCGGCCCCAATGCCGCAACTCCTTTCCGTTGACGAAGAATTCCGGCGTGTACACCAATCTGTTGTGCTCAAAGGCGGCAAGCTGCCTTTGGCGCTCATCGAATATCGTTTGCGCGAACCTGTCTTTCCAGCCAATGTAGTCCCAATAGCTCACGTGCAGGGCGATCGGAATGACGAGCGGATCGGCGGCGAAGCTGCGTTGCAGCTTGCCGAGCTCCCGATCGGCCGGCGGGCAGCTCGAACATCCTTCGCTCGTGTACAGTTCGATCAGGGCCGCGGTGGCCGGCCCGCTGTTGACCTCGCATGACTCGCTGGCAAACGACGGCGCTCCAAGGCAAAATGCAATGCCGGAAATGATCGGTGCAAGGGGATTCATTCGGGTGCCTCGTTTTCCGTGACGTGTTGTGCAGATAATTCGCGCTGCCGGGTGGTTCGGTTACAAGGGAGGGGAAAAAATAAATTTTCCATGGCCTGTAACCATCCTGATGAAAATAACGAATGCAAAGGAGTGGGCGTGATCGCAAGCGAATCACGGTTGCGTGAACTGTTTCTGCGCGGCCTTGAAGGGGAAGCCGGACCCTATCAGCTTTTTCTGAAGGAAATCAGCGCGCACTTCCGCGCCTATCTCAGGAAGCGCTTGACCGGATTACCGGATGACATCGAGGACGTCCTTCAGGAAACGCTGCTGGCGGTGCACAACCAGCGCCATACCTACGATCCGGGCCAGCCGCTGACCGCATGGGCCTATGCGATCGCCCGCTACAAGATGGTGGACCTGCTGCGCCGGCGCGGCGGGCATGATGCCTTGAACGTGCCGCTTGATGACGAAACCGAGTTGTTCGCGCATTCCGAGCAGGAGGCCGGGGAAGCCAGGCGCGATGTGATGAAGCTGCTGGATCAATTGCCTGACCGGCAGCGCCTGCCGATCCAGCATTTGAAGCTCGAGGGCTTGTCGGTATCCGAGACGGCACGCCTGACCGGAATGTCGGAGTCCGCCGTCAAGGTGGGCATTCACCGCGGCCTGAAGGCGCTCGCAGCATTGATTAGGGACCAATAATGAAAACGGAAGAATTCATCGGCATGCTGGCCGCCGGCGTGTCGCCGGTGGAACCAGGCAAGGCAAGGCGCCGCATCGGAAAGGCGCTGGCCCTCGGAGCGGCCGTGTCGGCAATGATGATGTTGCTGGGATACGGTGCGCGCGCCGACATGATGCAGGCGGCTGCGCGCCCCATGTTCTGGATGAAACTGATCATCCCGTTCATCGTCGCCGTCACCGCCTTGCAACTTACCAGGCGCCTGTCATGCCCGGGATCGCGTCCGGGACGCGCCCCGCTCCTGCTGGCGGCCCTTCTGCTGCTCTCCTGCGGCAGCGCGGCGGCAATGCTGCTCATGGCGCCGCCGGCAGCCAGGCCGGAAATGATTTATGGCGCCACCTGGAAGACTTGCACGCTCAGCATCATGCTGCTTGCGGCGCCGGTTTTTTTCGCCGTCTTCTGGGCGATCAGGGATCTGGCACCAACCCGGCCCTCATCGGCGGGCGCCGCCGCCGGCCTGCTCGGGGGAGCTACCGCGGCCACGGTATATGCGTTGCACTGTCCGGAGATGGCTGCGCCCTTCCTGGGCATCTGGTACGTGCTGGGCGTCCTGGCCCCGGCAGCGCTTGGCGCGCTGCTGGGACCGCGGCTGTTGCGCTGGTAGAGCGCTTCCGGACTGGTCAGTGCACCAGCGCCTGCTCCGCGAAATGAACGACGACCGAACCCTCGGCAACGTCGGGCGCACTGGCATTGACGGAGGATGCATTGTTCTTGATCCAGTCGCGCGCTACCCTCAGGCTCTCGTCGGCGCCTGCCTTGTCGTTGCAAACGGTGATCGATACCCCGCCTTCGCCGGTCCTGATCAAGGTATAGCTGACGATGCCAGACACTTTCTGCAAGGTGGACTGGACGTCGGACTTGCGGCTTTCAAGGATATCGAAAAGCTGGGGTGCGCCGGCACCCGAATAGGTCCTAATGACGGCATGCATGTTGATCTCCTTTTCGGACGGATCGCCCGGTGGAACATCGTTACCGCTGATGGCCAGACCGTTTGCTCGCCATGCTTGCGGTGTCCGAACCGGCAGGAGCGCGCGACCCGCCGACCGGCCCGGAGGCTTGGCGGCCGCGGCAAGGTGAACCCGGTTCGCCTATTGAGCATAGCGTCCCGGGGCAGGGATGCAAGCGCTTCTACGGCCGTCCCGTCACGCGCTGCACCATCCCGTAGAGCACCGACATCTGCGCGCCGCTCTTCAGCGCATAGTTGGGATCGACCTGGTTCGAGTAGCCCCACCAGTCATAGCAGCCGTTCGGGTTGGTCGGTCCCGGCGCGGACGATGCGATGGTATCCGGATAGACGACCACGAGGTTGTTGGTGTCGGCCCATTCATTGATGCCGGCCTCGGTCATCCAGCGGTTGCCGATGAGTCCCGTGTACTGCTTGCAGCCATGCAGCGCGAGCACCATGCCGCAAGTCTTTCCTTGCGCGCAGGATTTCGGCACGAAGACGTTGCCCGTGGAATTCAGCGATACGTTGGTCCCGGCGCCGAATTCGGTCTGGTCGAAGGTCGACAGCGTGCCTTGCAGCTTGCCATTGTTGCGCGGGTTCAGTCGTCCCAGGAAAAGCTTGAGCCAGGTCTGCACGGAATCGTAGGGCGCGCCATTGAGGGAGCATTTCACCATGTAGGGGCTGCCCGCGGTTCCGCAGTCGAGTTCGCCGTCCGGAGATTCCCAGCCGTGCGCGGCGGGAAAGCCATTATCGAACACCACGCTTGCGCCGTAGTGCAGGTACTCCGCATTGAGGTCGGCCATCTCGCGCGGATTGACGGTGGCATCCTTGGTGCCGGACCACAGGTAAACCGGCTTGCCGCTGAGGTTTACCGAAGAGTCGATCGTTCCCAGGGAAGACTGGGTGTCCAGGTAAGCGATCGACTCGGCAAGCATGCTGTTGTACGAGGCTTCATTCGTGGGCAGGGTCTGGCCGCCGCAGTTGGCGAGCGCAGTCGCGGCGCCGCCGGTGCCCGCGCACCAGTAGACGCCGCCCGCATAGATGGCCGCACCCTTGAAGGTCGCGGAATGGGCCACGTGCATCTGCACCGCGGTGAAGCCGCCGGAGGAAATGCCTGCGACGAACACCTTCGCCGGGTCGATCTGGTAGCGCTGGAGCTTGGCGATGGGCGGCGCGGCCGCCGTCGTCTGTGCGCCGGCCCCGGCGGTCATGACCAGTCCGATGGCGAACATGGCGGGCCATGCCCGCCGAACGTCAAGCTTCTTCATGATGGACGTCTCCTCTTTGTTTTCCGAAAAGTAAGCCTGCTTCGGCACCCGCTGGTTGATCTGCCGCAGAATTGTTTCCGATAAGATGGAAAGCGGCTGCTCAGGACGCGTGCGAAACCGAATGTTGTTGAGACTCACCTTTTTCTTCCGCGTTCATCCGCGGGCCGGTTCGGGAGAGAGTTGATGCGCTGCCCATCAGAGGATGAAGCCGGCCAGGCAGATCAAGGCTGCCCGGCATCCTTCTCGTCATCGTCGATGCGAAGCTGCCGGTCATCCCTTCCCCGGCGGGCCAGGCGGGATTTGCGGTCCACCATGCGCATGGCGCGATAGGCGGCGCGCTTGACCGCATTGTCGATCGCCCCGTACATGTTTTCCTGCACTTCCCGGATCACGACTTCGGGCTGGCCAGGCAACTCCACGCTGATCTGGCAAGCCTTGTCGCGCCCGCCGCGCGGACCATTCAAATCGCGCAGGCGAACGATAATGCGACCGACCCGATGCTGCGTACGGGCAAAGGCGCTGCGCAGGCGCCGCAAGACATGCTCTTGCAGAGAGGGCGAAAGCGAGAATTCCTTTGCAACCATTTGCACGTTCATGAGCTTCTCCTGGATGAGATAGGGGAGCACCCAGTATCGACGGACTCACGCTTCATTCAAACAGAGGTTTGATGGACACTTACTTCGAAAAACCGGAACGATCGACCATGCATTCCAGCTCGCGGCAAAGGCTGCATGCATAAAAAAATGCCCCGGCCAATCTGGCCGGGGCAAGCTCATGCCTTGAACATGAATGTCTTCCGAGAAGGAACGCTATCCTGGCACCGGCTTCCAGTCATTCATACATCGCCCGGCCGCACAAGACATCTTTAATCTACACCCCGACACTTAAGCAGGTCTTAAACGCGACGCCTGGAACCCCGGGTCATGCGCAAGGAAACGTCATCCTCAATGGCATCGGGGATGCCGCATCACAAGTAGCGCATCCGCAAGCATTACCTTTTTACACTTATTTTCTTTTTTGCTTAGGCAAAGCTTAAGCTTCCTGCCTTTTCCTCCGGGATGTCGGGCAGGCATGGTCCGTGCAACGCGAACGGTATTTCATCCTGTCATCGATACAAGCAATTCTGGAACCAAGTGCGCCATCCAGCCTTTCGCTTCCCTTCCGCATGCCGGCGTTCCCGCCGCATGAACCGGCTTCTTGCCGGCATGATCGCCTGCATGTTCGCGACCTGCGCCCATGCGCGCTATGCCGTGGAACTGGACGCCCCCAGGTCGGTGCGCAAGCTGCTCCAGGAGAACCTTGACCTGATGCGTTACCAGGACCGCGACGACCTCAACGCGGACCAGCTTGATTACCTGCTGGCAACCACGGAAGAACAGGTCAGGAAGCTCACATCGACGATCGGCTTCTTCGCGCCGAAGACGCGGCTCGACGTCGACCGCGCCGGAGCAACGCCGCGAATACGCATAGGCGTCGACCCCGGCAAGCAGACCAGGGTGGCGAACCTGGACATCGGCATCAAGGGCGACGTCGTGTCCGCGCATCCGGAGCAGGCCGCGGAAGTGCGCACCCGCTGGCAGGAAGAAAGGGGAAAGCCCTTCACCCAGGAAGGCTGGGAATCGGCCAAGCAGGAAGGACTCGCCCGGCTGCAGAGCCGGCGCTACGCGGCGGCTTCCATCACGAACAGCGAAGCGCGCGCCTACCCGGACCTCGGAGAAGCCGACCTGCAGGCGGATTACGATAGCGGCCCTGCGTTTCACCTGGGCGGCATCAGCGTGTCCGGCCTGCGACGCTATCCGGAGGGCATCATCCGCAACGTGAATCCGCTTGAGCCGGGCGAGGAGTACAGCGCCGGCAGGCTGGTGGAACTGCAGCGCCAGATCCAGCGGCTTCCCTATTTCAGCAATGCGGAAGTCAGCCTCGAACGCGATCCGGCGAAGGCGGCAGCGGCGCCGGTCAACGTGCGCATCAGCGAATACCCCGAGCACCGCGTGCGCGCCGGCTTCGGCTATGGCACCGACACCGGAGCCCATCTCGAAGGCCGCTACTCGTACAACAATCTTTTCGGGCGCGCCTGGGTGTTCGACAGCCAGGTCCGCATCGAACAGCGGCGCCAGACCATGGCCGCGGAAGTGTCCATGCCGCCTTCGCCCGGCGCCTGGGTCAATTCGGCGCGCGTGTCCGCGGAGCGCACCACGCTGGAGGGCGTGGACCTGCGGACGCGGCGCGCCGGCCTGCGCCGCGCGCGCAGCAGCGACAAGCGCGACTTCGCCTATACCCTCGACTACTACAGCGACCAGCTGTCGCAGGAAAGCGGCGCTGTGCTGCCGGAGGGCACGGTGGTGCTGCCGGGCACCCACCAGGCCGTCGTTGCCGGCCTGGCGATGACGCGCCGGCAGGTCGATGATCCGCGCTATCCGCGGCGCGGGTACATCGCATCGGTCGAGGCAGGCGTGGCGATCAAGGGCCTGCTGACCGACCAGACCTTCGCACGCGTCTACGGCCAGGCGCGGCAATATTTTCCGGTCGGACGCACCGATGCCGTCATCGTGCGCGGCGAGCTTGGCGCCGTCATTTCCAGCCAGGGCAATGCCGCCATTCCGGCGTCGCTGCTGTTCCGCACGGGCGGCACCGAGTCGGTGCGCGGCTACCGCTTCCAGAGCATCGGCAACACGCAGGGCGGCGTGGTATATCCCACCCGCTACGTCGCGAGCGGCGGCGCGGAATACCAGCACTGGTTCACCGCGCAATGGGGCGCGGCGGCGTTCTACGACGTCGGGACGGCAACCGACCAGTGGAGCGGCAAGCGCTTCTTCCATGGCGTGGGCGCAGGCGCGCGCTGGCGCAGTCCCGTCGGCGTGATCAACGCGGACCTAGCCTACGGCTTGCAGGAGGGCGGCGGCATCCGGCCGCACCTGTCGCTGGGCATCGTGTTCTGAGGCACGGCATGGGCAAACCCGCGCGCCGCCATCCCCTGCTCAAGGCAACCCTGCTGGTCCTGATCGCGTTGCCGCTGCTGCTGGCCTTGCTGGCCTGGTCCGCGCTGCACAGCGAGGCGGGCGGCCGCATCCTGCTGCGCACGGCGCGGCAGGTGCTGCCGGGCCATCTCGAGGCGACGATCGCGGGCGGCACCGTCGCCGATGGCCTGGCCTTGCGCGACGTGGTGTGGCGCGACGCCGCGCGCGAGATACGCATCGACCGCCTGGACGGGCGCTGGCATGCGGACCTGACCGCCTCGCCGCCGGCGCTTCGCATCTCGACGCTGGACGTCGGCCGCCTGCAGCTCACGCTTCTGCCGCAGCCGGACAAGCCCCCGTCCCTGCCCGACAGCCTGCGCCTGCCCGCGCAGCTGCAAGCATCGAGCATCCGCATCGGCGAACTCGACATCCGCAAGGACAAGACCGACATCAGCATCAAGGACATCCGCCTCGCGCTCGCTTCCGACGGCAACAGCCACCGCATCGATCTTGCGCACGCATCCACGCCATACGGCGTCGCGAGCGCGGCCTTGACGCTCGGCGGGCAGCGGCCCTTTCCGGTGGACGGCAAGCTTGCCCTCGACGCCGCCCTGGCCGAGCATCGCTACCGGCTGGACGGCCTGCTTTCCGGCGACCTGAGCGCGCTGGGGGTGCAGCTGGACGCCAACGGCGACGGCCTGCAGGGCCGCGCGCGCATCACGGCCACGCCCTTCGACGCGGTGCCTTTCAAGGAGGCGCATGTCGACCTGCAGCGCCTCGATCCGCGCGTGGCGCTGCCTTCCCTGCCGCCGGCCGCGCTGTCGGCGAAGGCGGACCTGCGCCCCCGGCAAGGCACTGCGGGACTCGAGGTTGCCGGCCCGGTCTCGGTCAGCAATGCCAGCCCCGGTCCATGGGATGAGCCCGCCTTGCCGTTCGCGAGCGTGTCGGGCGACCTGACCTTGCGCGCGGACGGCCAGTCGCTGGAGGCGATGCGCATCGCCCTGCCCGGCGGCGGCGCCCTGGCCGGCACCGCCCGCTTGAGCCAGGGCCGCGCAACGCTCGAGGCGCGGGCGGAAAACGTCGATCCGCATGCGCTGCACACCAAGCTCAAGCCGGAATCGCTGTCCGGGCCGATCACCGCGAGTTCCGAGGGCAAGGAACAGCAACTTGCCATGGCGCTGCAGGGGAAGGCGCTCGAACTCGATGCCCGGGCCCGGGCGACGCCGCAATCCATCACGCTCGACCAGGGAGAGCTCAGGGTCGGCAAGGGCCGCCTCGTCCTCACGGGCAACATGGCGCGCGACGGCTCGAGCGAGGTCGCGGCCCACGGCGCGCTTCACGACTTCAATCCCGCCGCCCTGCTTTCCGTGCGCGGCAAGGCGACCCAGGCCAGCATCAACGCCACCTTCGATGCCGCCGGCAAGCTCGAGCCGGACTTGTCGGCACGGCTGCGCTTCGCCGTCGGCGAGAGCAGCTATGCGGGCTTGCCCATGACGGGACAGGGCACGCTCGAGATCGACGGCAAGACGATCGGGCCGAGCGATGCCCGCCTGCTGGTGGCCGGCAACAGCATCGCCCTGAAGGGCGCATTCGGGCGTCCCGGCGACGTTCTTTCCTTCAACCTCGATGCGCCCGCGCTGGGACGGCTGGGCTACGGCCTGTCGGGCGCCGCGCGGGCGAACGGCACGGTCTCCGGCACGCTGGAGCGGCCTTCCGTGGCCGCCTCGGCAAGCGCGGCGGGCCTCGGCTGGCAGGCATGGCGCGTGGCGAACCTCGACGTCGTGGCGAACACCCAGGGCGTGCCCGGCCGCGACCCCGCCGCGCGGGTCCGCGCCAGCGTGGAAGCGAAGAACCTGGTGGGGCCGCCCGGCCGCCTCGATACCCTGCACGCCGACGTCAACGGCACCTATGCCCGCCACGAGGCAAGCATGGCGGCGCAGGGCCGGCTGCGCGGACAGGCGCTGGATCTGCGCGCCCGGGCGCAAGGGCGGCTGGAAGAACGCTCCCCGGGATATGCCTGGTCCGGCATCGTGCAATCGCTGGAGAGCCGCGGCACACCCCGGGTCGTGCTGGATGAACCGGTGGCCTTGCAGGCGGCATCGGGCCGGATTTCGCTGGGAAAGACGAGCCTGACGGTGCAGCGGGCCGGCATCGCTCTCGACCACCTGCGCTATGGCGACGACGGGCTCAGCACCGCAGGCCGCCTTTCTTCGCTCGCGGTGGCGGACCTGCTCGCCTTGCAGCGGCAGTTCACCGGCGAAACGCCGCCGGTGGCCACCGACCTGGTGCTGGACGGCTCCTGGGACGTCACGCTCGGCAGCACCGCATCGGGCCGCTTCGAACTGCGCAGGCGCGGCGGCGACGTACGCCTGCGCGAAGGCCCGCAGGCGGTGGCGCTGGGCTTGCAGGAACTGGCGCTGCAGGGCGTGCTGGCGGGCCGGGAAGCGCGGGTCGATACCCGGCTCGCGGCAAGCCGCATCGGGCGCGCCGAGGGAAGCGCCCGCATCGGTCTGCTTGGCGGCGCCGGCCAGCGCATGGTGATGCCGGGCGCGGATTCGGCGGTGTCCGCCAGCGTCGGCATCGACCTGCCGCGCCTGCAGCAGATCGCCTCGCTTGCCGGTCCGCGCATCGGCATCGACGGCGGCCTGCAGGGACGGTTCTCGGTCGGCGGAACGCTATCCTCGCCGGTGCTGGCCGGCGACGTCACGGGCGACGGCCTCGCCTTCACCCTGTACGACCAGGGCATACGGCTGAGCGACGGCGTCGTGCGCATCCACGTGGCGGACAACATCGCGGAACTGCGCCAGGTGGAATTCCGCGGAGGCGAGGGCACCCTGCGCGCGGTCGGCCGCATTCCGCTGGATGCCGCCCACCCGACGGTGCAGGCGAACATCATCGCCGACCGCCTGCAATTGCTCGCCAATCCTTCCGGCAACCTGACCGTGTCGGGGCGCGCGGCGGCCGCGAACACCAATGGGCAACTCGACATCACCGGCCGCTTTACCGTGGACCGCGCGCTGTTCACGCAACCCCAGCATGCCGCGCCCTCGCTGGGCGATGACGTCGTGGTCATCCGCGGCGACCGGCGCGCGGCAACGCCCGCGCAGACGGCCGGGCCCGCGTCCGACAAGACGCAGCCGGCGCGCGCGGGCGCCTTTTCCCCGCACGTGAACGTCGAGATCGACCTCGGCGAGCATTTCCGCTTCCAGGGCTCGGGTGCCGACCTGCGGCTGGCGGGCCTGCTGCGCGTCACGAGCGCGCCCCGCGAGACGCCGCAGGCGAGCGGCACGGTACGCGTGTTCGACGGCACCTTCGAGGCATTCGGCACGAAGCTGGCGATCGAGCGCGGCGTGCTCAACTTCAACGGACCGGCGACCAACCCCGGCCTGCATATCGTTGCCATGCGGCGCGAACAGGAAGTGGCCGCCGGGGTCGACATCACCGGCACCGTCAGGCAACCCATCGTGAAGCTCATCTCGGAACCGCAGCTCGCGGACGAGGAAGTGCTGTCGTGGCTGGTGTTCGGCCATGGCACCGGCTCGGGCAGCGGCAGCGAACTCGGCGCGCAGGCGGCGGCCAGGGGCGCGGCGCTCGGCTTGCTCAACTCCTTCGGCGGAAAACGCCTCGCCAAGGGATTCGGCCTCGACAAGCTCAGCGTCGGCACGAGCGATTTCGGCTCGGGTTCGCAGCAGGTGATCGCCTTGGGCAAGGAAATCTCCGACCGCCTCTACGTCGGCTACGAGCAAAGCCTGGCAGGCGCCTCGGGCTTGCTCAAGCTGACCTACGAGCTGTCCCGCAACTGGTCGGTGGTGCTGCGCGGCGGGGCGATCGCGGGAATCGACCTTTTCTTCAACCGGCGCTTCGATACCCGCAACCGCCAGGAAACATCTGGCAAGCTCGCAAGCCAGGAAGGCACGCCGCCCTGACCGGGCGGGGTTCACATCATGAAGGGCAGGGGCAGGCCGGCGGAGCTGTCTTCGGGCAGCTCGATGGCGTTGAGCAAGGCATGCAGGCCGGTGGTGAGCGCCTTGAGGTCGTCCGGCTGCATGCGCAGCAAGGCTTCCGGCAGGAGGCCCCGGGCCGGCTTGGGCGCGCGCCTGATCACCGCCTTTCCTTCCTTGGAAAGCAGTACCTTGACGATGCGCTGGTCGGAGGCGTCGCGCACCTTGTCGGCGAGGCCCTTCCTGACGATGGCATCCAGCAGGTTGCTCGCCGTGGTCTGGTGGATCGCCATGCGCTCGGCAAGCTCGCCCACGCGCAGGCCTGGCGCCTCGTGGAGTTCCTGCATCATCCACAACTGGGCGCCCGTGACGCCGCATTGGCGTTCCACCCAGCTGGAATGGCGCTGGGCGGCGCGGATCAGCACGCGGAACATCTTCAGGGCGTCGATATCGAGCGCGTCCGCGCCGCCGGCATCGCCGACCTCGGTCGGGGCTGCAGCCTTGGTGGCGGCCCCGGCGGCTCCATCCGCTTCGTTGCGCTTCTTACCCTTCATGTCAGTCATCCTGTTCCAGCCGGCGACGCGATGAGTCCCCGGGCAATTCATGCGGACCGCCGGCACCCGGGCCGGGGACGGGTTCCGGGTCTCGCCGCAGCGGCCTTGCCGCCATCATCGCCAGCCATGCCATGATCTGCGACACGTGGGTCAGGCCTTGCGGAAAGTTGCCCAGCATGAGTCCCGCATCGGGATCGTACTCCTCGGAGAACAATCCGAGATCGTTGCGGCACGCGAGTCCACGGTCATAATACGCGCGCGCCAAGTCGGGCCTTTGCTGTTCAGCAAGGCAAGCGGCGAGCCAGAAGGTGCAGGGCAGGAAAGCGCCTTCCGGACCGGGTATGCCATCGGGCATGTCATACCGGCGCAGCAGGCCGCCATGATCGAGCGCGTCGATCACCGCATCGACCGTGCGCACCATGCGCGGATCGCCGGCCGCCACGAAACCGATGCGCGGCAGGAGCAGCAGCGATGCATCCATGCCGGGCCGGCCAAATGCCTGCACGAAGATGCCGCGCCGCCGGTCGTAGCCGTGTTCCTCGATCGCGCGGCGGATGCGGTCGCGCTCGCCTTCCCATCTTTCCAGTGGCGCGTCGAAGCCGCCGTCCCTGGCCAGCCGGATGCCAAAATCGACCGCGGCCCAGCACATCGCTTTCGAATGCACGTGATGCGCCGCTTCGCCGCGGAACTCCCAGATGCCTGAATCGGGATCCTGCCAGCGCCGGCAGGCGGCATCGACGACGTCGCGCAGGAAAGCCCAGTACGCCGCGTCGATGGGATGCCCGCTTGCATGCCAGGTCCAGGCGAGTTCCATGATTTCGCCGAAGAGGTCGAGCTGGCTCTGCTCGGATGCCTTGTTTCCGATCCTGACCGGTTTCGAACCGCGGTAGCCCTCCAGCCAGGGAAGCTCGACCTCGGTGAGGCGCCGCTTGCCGTCGAGGCCATACATGATCTGGAGCTCGTCGGCGCTTCCCGCGGAACTGCGCTGGATGAAGCGCATGAAGGCTTCGGCTTCGGAAGGACATCCCAGCCGGTACAGTGCCCGCACCGCGAATACCGAATCCCGCGCCCAGCTATAGCGGTAGTCCCAGTTTCGCGTGCCGCCCGGCCATTCCGGCAAGGAAGTGGTGGGGGCGGCCGCGATCGCGCCGGTGCGCGAGAAAGTCAGCGCCTTGAGCACGAGCGCCGAGCGCCGGGTGGCGGCATCCATCGCGCCGCCGTCGATGGGCGCCAGGCGCGCGGCCCAGGCGTGCCATGCTTCCAGGGTCTGCTCCCGCCGCGCGAAGTCGCAATCCGGGGAGCCCGGCGTGACCGACCGGTTGGCGGCCACGTCGTCGATGCATTCGGGCGCATGGAATTCCATGCTCAGGCAGAAGCGTGCGCCCTTGCCGACCCGGAAGGACGCGCGCAGGCCATTACGGCCATCCACCTGCACGGGCATGTCCGTGCGGAATACGAAGCCGTTGTTTCCGCCCACCGCCACGAACAGCCCGGGCCCGCGCTCGCTCATATGCGGAACGACGCTGCCATAGTCGAAGCGGGGCTGGAGTTCAAGCTGGAATTCGATGTCTCCGCGCATGCCGTCGAGAATCCGTACCAGCCGGCAAGGGCCGCGCCCGCCGGACGGCATCGCGAAGAAGTCGGTCAGCTTCGCTTCCGCTTCCCCGGCGCGAAAGCTTGTCTCCAGCACCATCGAATCGCCGACGTAACGACGGCTGGCAACGCAGGGGACGGCCGGAGCAAGCTGGCAATGCCCGCCGTTGCGGCGATCGAGCAAGCGGCTGAAACAGCCATCCGCGTCCATCGACGGCATGCAGCACCAATCGATGGAACCGTCGCGCGACACCAGCGCGGTGGAACAGCCGTCGCTCAGGAGCGCATAGTCGGCGATCGGCGGATAGCGTGCATCCATGTCATCCTGGGCTTTCAGGTTGGTGGCCGCGTCCATCGGGCAGATGAATGTCATCGGGGGAGCCTGTAAGAATTTCAGCGCCGTGGAAAAGTTTCGCCGCAATGAGCAGGACGGCGGCATTTCGCAATTTATATTTGGCCAAAAATACTTGGCATGCAATTTGCGACTTCGCAAGGAAGCGCCGCCGTGTCCACCGTGCTGCCAAGGCGCCCGCAGACTGGCGCACCTGATCGTTGATGAAGGAGAAAAAGAATGCGTACCCCCGTGCATCCCCTCGCTTTCGCCAAGGCGGCTGCGGCTGCCGCCTGCATCCTGGCCACGCCCGCAGGGGTTCTTGCGCAGACCGTGAATGGCCCTGCCCCATCCGCCAACCCGCACCTGACCGACCCGGTGATTCCGCCGCTGATCATCATCGCGCCAACGGAGGTCCGCACCGATCCGACGCTTGCCCGGGGCTGCTGGGTCCGCCTCTTCGCCGAGCCGGACTTCCAGGGCCGCGACGACCTGACGGTTGCCGGTCCGATCTCGGTGCCGTCCCTGCATACGCCCGAGGGCGTGGACTGGCATGCCCGCACCGAAAGCATCCTGGTCGGACCGAAGGCAACCCTGACGGTCTACGAGAACAAGGACTACCGCGACAAGACCATGACCTTCAAGCCGGGCGAGCAGGTTCCCAGGTTGCGCGAGATCTTGAAGTTTACCCAATCGATCGACTCGCTCAAGATCGCGTGCGGCAAGTGACGAAAAACGGGTAGGCAACGGCAAGAAAGGAAGGTCCATGAGCACCGCGCTGCAATCCTTGTTCTGGGGGCTGGTGTCCGGCTCGGCGCTGGTCGTCGGCGCGGCGATCGGCTATTACACGAATCTCTCCCGTCGGCTGGTAGCGGGAATCATGGCCTTCGGCAGCGGCGTCCTGATTTCCGCCTTGTCGCTCGAACTGATGGAAGAAGCGTTCCGGCGCGGCGGCTTCGATTCGACCGCGATCGGCTTCATCGGCGGCGCGGCCGTCTACACGCTGGCCAACGTGGCGCTGGCGCGTTACGGCGCGAAGCACAGGAAGCGTTCGGGCACGCAGCAGAAGAACGATGGCGGCGACGATGGGGGCGGCGGGATGGCGATCGCCGTGGGGTCGCTGCTCGACGGCATTCCCGAGTCGATCGTCATCGGCGTCAGCATGATCGCCGGCGGCACCGTCAGCATGGTCGCGGTGGCGGCGGTCTTCCTGTCGAACGTGCCCGAAGGCCTGTCCAGCGCCGCCGGCATGAAGAAGGCGGGCCGCTCCGCGCACTACGTGTTCGTGATGTGGACCATCATCGCCATCGTCTGCGGCCTCGCGTCGCTGTCGGGCTATGCCATCTTCAGCCGGTTTTCCGACGAGGTCATCGCCGCCACCAACGCCGTGGCGGCCGGCGCGATCCTGACCATGCTGGCCGACACCATGATCCCTGAGGCATTCGAGTCGGCCCATGACTACACCGGCCTGATCACGGTTGCCGGCTTCCTCGCCTCGTTCGTGCTGAGCAAGGCCGGCTGATCTCGCCGCACCCGACGGCCTTTCCGGTCAGGCGGCCAGGCGCTGCAGTTCCTGGCGCACCGTCTGCATGCGCTGCAGATGCAGGCCTTCCAGGGGATATTCGATGCTGCTCATCATGCTGAGCAAGGCATTCACCGCAGGCAGGCAGGCCGCCGCCTTTTCGTCTCCATCAACGTCCCGCGCGAGCGCGATCAGGCGGTTGCGCGCGGCGATCGCGGCATCCAGGGCGTCGCCGAAACGGCTCTTCACTTGCTCTCCCGGAGCGAGCCGGATCGCTTCATCGACCTTCTTCGCCACGTCGCGCAACATCTCGCGCACTGCGTCGGGCATCGACACCGGTGTCGCCGTCTGCATGTCGGATCTCCTTTCAGCCAAGTTTACCGGGGGCGCGCCCGGCAATTTCCTTCCTTCCCTTGCGGGTGAGGCTGAAGTACACGTCTGGCCGCTGCGCCGAGCGGTTTCCGGCATGGAAGACGGTGGCGCGCATGAGCAGCCCGCCCGCCAGCGCGCCAACAGAGCCGGCCACCGCGAGCGAGCGCGAGCGGCGCGGCAGCACGGCATTCACCGCCATGCACGCCAGCGGCAGGACGGTGCCGATCTGGTGCGCCAGGCGATGCTGCGCCGCCAGCCGCGGCTCTTCGAGGACCGCGTCCACGCCGGCCTCCCGGTAATGCCGTTCCGACAAGCGGGTGGCCACATGCTCGCCGAGCGTGGCCAGTGCGGTCATGCGGTCAAGCACTTGCGCCTGGCGGGTTTGTCCGCGCAGCGTCTGCACCAGGGACAAGCCCGCGGCGGCGGTCGCGAACGCCGAGCAGGCGAAGCGCGCGGCGAGCAGGCGCGGCGCGGCCGCCCAGTATGGCGTGCTGGTCGCCGACAGCAGGCCGGCGGTGTACACCGACATGCCCGCCCCGGCAGCCGCCGCGGGCGCCTGCGCAAGAAGGGTCAGCCAGCGCCAGCCGGCGAGGTCGCCGAGCGCGGCCAGGCCGCTGGATGAACCGAAGGCGAGCAGCAGATAGGAACCGATCGACATCGGCGAGGATGCGCGGAAGATGCGCACCATGTTGTACCAGCGTTGCGGCGTGTGCAGGTCGGCGATCAGCAGGCCCGCGCCGACGACCGGCCCCAGCGCGGCGATCATGCGGCCGGTCCGGATGGCCGACCGCCAGCCTTCGCCCTTGCCCGCCAGGTCGGCCAGCGTGGCGATAACCTGCGACGATCCCGCAAGGCCGGCGAGATAGGTGTAAAGCCAGACCAGCGCGCCATAGTTGCTTGCCTTGACCGCCGGCAGACCATAGTAGTCCGGGCCGTCATGGCGCGCGGCCGTCCGGTCCGGGCGTGTTTGCGCGACACCGGCGGAAGCCTTCGCTGGCAAGGCATCCGGCAACGGCCGGCTTGCCGGCACGCCCGGCCGTTGATGCCGCGGGCTTGCGGCGATGGCTTCGATCTGTCTCATGATGTTCTCCCCTGGCTGCATGCGCATTTTTCCCATTCACTCCCCGCCGGAAGCCATGAGCAGGCCGGCCGCCGCCGCGGCCAGCCCTGCCATCATCGCCAGTCCCGACAGCAGGGACGGTTTCACGCGGGTCGATGGCAGGTCGGGCTCGGCCGGCAGGTTGTAGACCTCCGGCCTGTCGGTCAGCAAGAAGAAGGCGTTGAGCTCGCCGATGCCCCCGGTCGCGCCGGGATCGCCCGGCGTGCCGTAGAGGTAGGCGTCGGACCTTCCCATCTGCTGCAGTTGATCGAGCCGGCTGGCGGCGCGTCGGTGCAGTTCGTCGAGTTCGCCGAACTGGATGGAATCGGTCGGGCAGGACTTGGCGCAGGCGGGTTCCAGCCCGCCTTTCAGCCTGTCGTAGCACAGGGTGCATTTGTGCGCCTTGCCATCGATCTCGCTCAGCGCCACCACGCCGAACGGGCAGGCGGGCACGCAGTAGCCGCAGCCGTTGCAGATGTCCTGCTGCACCACCACGGTGTCGAACTCGGTGCGGAACAGGGCGCCCGTCGGACAGGCTTGCAGGCAGGCGGCATTGGCGCAATGCTTGCACACGTCGCTCATCATCAGCCAGTTGCTCTGGTAGGCCGGCATGCTGGTGGGACGCTCGCCGTCGCGCGGCATCTTCTCGATGAAGGCGACGTGCCGCCAGGTATGCGCCGACAGCGCCTGCGTGTTGTCGTAGCTCATGCCGCTGAGCCTGACCTGGTCCGCCGGCAGGCCGTTCCATTCCTTGCAGGCGACTTCGCACGCCTTGCAGCCGATGCAGCGCGTGGTATCGGTGAAGAAGCCGTAGCGCCTTCCGGGCCGGATGCGAACCCCGGCCGTCAGTTCCGATTCATCGGGAATCGGGCCCGGCAATTCGGATGAAGCGTGTTCGCGCATGCGCGCCATCGGTTTCATCGGTTCCATCATGTTCCTCCGTCTTCCGCCGCGCCGCGGCCGGGCAGGCGGCCCTTGCGCATGCCGCAGGTCAAGGCCTTGCCTTCGTGGATGCTGGTATTCGGATCGCCGACCACGCTGGTCAGCAGGTTGGCGATGTCGCCGGTGGCATGGCCTTGCCAGCCGAAGTGGAAAGGCATACCGATCTGGTACACCCGCTTGCCGTCGAGCTGCAGCGGACGCAGGCGTGCCGTGACCATCGCCCGGGTTTCGACTTCGCCGCGCGCGGTGGTCAGCACCACCCAGTCGAGGTTGCCGATGCCGAGCTCTTCCGCCAGCTCGGGCGGAATCTCGGCGAAGCCTTCCGGCTGCAGCTCGGCGGTGGACCAGACCGACCGCGTCGGCGTGCCGCCCGAATGATGCTCGGTCAAGCGGTAGGTGGTCAGCACGTGCGGATAGCGCGGATCGCCGACCGCGTGGTAGCGGTTGAAGTCGCGTTCCCATTTCTTCGCCACCGGGTTGTCCTGCTGGGCGTACAGCGGGTTCTTCACCGGCGAGTCGACCGGCTCGTAGTGCGTCGGCAGGGGCGCGTCCTTGAGCCCGGACGGCACGAACAGCGAGGCGCGGCCATCGGCGATCATGATGAACGGATCGCTGCCCGACAACGCATCCATGCCTTGCGGCGACTTGCTCCAGTCGGGCTCGTAGCCGGGCGGCTTGGATTCCTCGAAATCGATCGCGTCCGGGCTTTGCCACTTGCCCTTGCTCCCGTCCCACCAGACCAGCTTCTTGCGCTCGGACCAGGGCTTGCCTTCGGGATCGGCCGAGGCGCGGTTGTACATGGTGCGGCGGTTAGATGGCCAGGCGAACCCCCAGCCGAGGTGGGTGCCGGGACCATCGGCCGCGTCGGGTTTGCGGGAACGGGCGAGGTTCTTGCCCTCTTCGGGGAACACGCCGGAATAGATCCATGCCCCGCAGGCTGTGCTGCCATCGTCCTTCAATTCCTTGAAGCCGGAGACCTGCTTGCGCTGCGGCCAGGTATAGCCGTTGATTTCCTTGAGCACCGCCTCGGAGGACGGATCCTGGCGCTCGCCGGTCACGGGATAATCCCAGGTCAGGTTGCGGATCGGCGCGTCGCGTTGCTCCTTGCTGTCCGCGTACAGGGCCTGCAGGCGCCGGCCGAGGTGATACACGAACCACAAGTC
Organism: Noviherbaspirillum galbum; assembly: GCF_010974945.1. GTDB lineage: Bacteria > Pseudomonadota > Gammaproteobacteria > Burkholderiales > Burkholderiaceae_D > Noviherbaspirillum > Noviherbaspirillum galbum. The sequence continues at coordinate 41,506 of NZ_JAAIVB010000025.1, forward strand.
GGAACGGTTGTCTCCCGGCGCGTCGATCACCTTGTCGTGCCACTGCAGCAGCCGGTGGGTATTGGTGAAGCTGCCTTCCTTCTCGCCGGAGGCCAGCGCGCTCGGCATCAGGAAGATCTCGGTCTTGATGTCTTCCGGGGCGAGGTCGCCCGCCTTCACCGGATTCCCGGCGTACCAGAACGAGGCGGTCTCGGTCTCGGTGAAGTCGCGCACGACCAGCCAGTCGAGATTGGCCAGTCCGCGCTGCACCACCTGGCCGGAATTGCTGCCGCCCACGGCCGGGTTCTGACCGATCACGAACATGCCGCGGATGAGGCCGTCGCGCATCGCAAGCGTCATCGGCAACTGCGAATGATCGCCCACGTTCTTCGGCAGCCAGCCGTAGCCCCAGCCGTTTTCCCTGGTGGCCGCGTCGCCGTACCAGGCCCGCAGCAGGCTGACCGCGTACTTGGGGAAGTTGTGCCACCAGCCGGTGGGCGTCGTCTCCGCTTCCAGGTATTCCTCGAAGGTCTGCTGCTTCTTGAAGGCTTTAGGCTGCGGCAAGTAGCCTGGCAGCATGTTGTATAGCGTGGGAATGTCGGTGCTGCCCTGGATGCTGCAATGGCCGCGCAGGGCCAGTATGCCCGCGCCCGGCCGGCCAATGTTGCCCAGCAGGCCCTGGATGATCGCCGCCGCCCGGATGATCTGCACGCCGGTGGTGTGATGGGTCCAGCCCACCGCATAGCAGATGGCGCTCGTGCGGTCGCGCCCCGAGTTGCGCGCCAGCGCGTCGGCAATCTGGATGAATGTGTCGCGCGGGCAACCGGTCGCCTCCTCGACCTTTTCCGGCGTATAGGCGGCGTAGTGGCGCTTGAGGATCTGGTAGACGCAGTGCTGATGCTGCAGGGTCGGATCGCGACGCGGCGGCCCTTCCGTCATGCGCTTGGTCTGCTCGCTGAACGACTCGGTGGTATTGACGTGATGTTCGGCGAGCGAGGACGGCACGACCATGCCGTCGTACTGCCAGCTGTCATAGGCGTACTTCCGCTCCTTGTCGTTCCAGCCGGAAAACAGGCCGTCGAGCTCGCTCGCATCCTGGAAGCGGCCGTCGATGATCGTCGACAGGTTGGTATAGGCGAGCGCATATTCCTTGAACCACAGGTCGTTTTCCAGCAGGTGGCGGATGATGCCGCCAAGGAAAGCAATGTCGCTGCCCGCGCGCACCGGCGCATAGATGTCCGCCAGCGCTGACGTGCGCGTGAAACGCGGGTCGGCATGGATCAGCGTCGCGCCCTTGTCCTTCGCCTGCAGGGCGAAGCGGAAGGCGATCGGATGGTTCTCGGCGATGTTGGACCCCATCACCAGGATGCAGTCCGCATTCGCGAGTTCCCATTGCGGCATGGTGGCGGCGCCGCGGCCGAAGGAGGCACCCAAACTGGGCACCGAGGAGCTATGTCATATTCGGGCCTGGTTTTCGATCCAGACCATGCCGAGCCCGCCGCCGAACAGCTTCTTGATGAGGTAGTTTTCCTCGTTGTCCAGCGTCGCGCCGCCGAGGGAGCCGATGCCCAGGGTGTGGTTGACGGTTTCGCCGTCGGGCAAGGTCTCGACGAAGGTCTCGTCGCGCGTCTGCTTCACCAGCCGGGCGATGCGGTCCATGGCCCAGTCGAGAGGCCGCGTCTCCCAGCACAGGGAATGCGGGGCGCGGTACAGCACCTCGTTGAGGCGGTTTTCGCTGGTCATCCAGCCGAAGCTGGCGGCGCCCTTCGGGCACAGCGTTCCCTGGTTGATGGGGCTGCGCGGGTCGCCCTCGACATGGATCGCCTTGCCGTCCTTCACGTAGACGAGCTGGGCGCAGCCGACGGCGCAGTAGCCGCAGATCGCGGTGCCGACCTTGTCGGCGTCCTCCAGGCGCGGACGCAGCGTTTCCGACATGCGGCTTTTCGCTGCATCGGAGGCCGCGTCCTCGCCGCGGAATTGCCTCGGCAAGGCCCAGTTGTTCAGGAAGCCGTCCAGGTTCCTGCGCAGCGAACGTCGTATCGGTTTCATGCTTTCTCCCGTGATTCAGCGCCGGACGATGCGTATCCGCCCGGCAAATGCATGGCTAGTCCAGCAACATGACGGCGTGCGCCACGTCGATGCGCGTCCCGCCCGGCGCCGCATCGTGGCGCACCGCGACCGCGCAGGCCCGCCGTTGCAGGACATGCAGTTCCTCCCATCCCAGCGGCGCGTCGTGCGCGAGCTCGAAGCGGCGATGACGGCCATCCTGCATGCGCAGCTGGAAGCGGTGTTCCTGAACGACGGTGATCACTCCCTGGCTTTCCTGCATGACGCGCTCCATGGCACCAATCCTCGGCGTCGTGCTTGCAAGATGCATACCGTGCGCCATCCCGCGCCGCCTTGCCCCGCGCCGGGCGCGAAGGCAAAGACGCCACCCGCCCGCTTTGTAATTTTTATTTGGTCAAATGTAGTTTTTATGATGGCCGCCGCCGCGCACGCTGGCCGGTCCGGCGCTTGGCCCTCTCGTAGCCGGACCCGGCCGGTTCACGCAAGTCTTGTTCAATCACAAGGCACGGCGATTGCAATGTCCAGGCAATCGCAGCGTTCTTTCCAACCCATCATCTCTCCGGCGGGAAAACTTGAAACACGCAAGCCTGCTCCTGGCAACAGCATCGGCAGCGCCGCCTGCCATGGCGGCGCTGCCGATGCATTACCTGCAGACCTTCGGGCCGGCCGGCGATCCGGTGACGCGGCTGACCTGGGGCTTGCTCGCGCTGTCGCTGCTGGTATGCGCCGTCATCGGCGGCCTCGTGCTGCTCGGCGTGTTTCGCAGGCGCCCGCCGCTGGCGCCCCTGCCCGACGGCAGGCAGCCGCTGGTGAAGGGCGGCCATGGCATGCGCTGGATCGCCATCGGCACGGGCATCTCCGGCATTGCGCTCTTCGCCAGCGCGGTGTGGACCATCATGGTGCTGGCCGCCATCGCCGCGCCGCCGCGCCCGCCCGCGCTGGACGTCGAAGTCACCGGCAAGCAATGGTGGTGGGAAGTGAGATACCCGGGCGCGACGCCGGACCAGGATGTGGTCACGGCCAACGAGATCCATATTCCGGTCGGCGAGCCGGTGCGCATCCGCCTCGTCGGCGGAGACGTGATCCATTCCTTCTGGATTCCGCAGCTCGGCGGCAAGACCGACATGATCCCCGGCCAGGTCAACGTCACCTGGCTGCAGGCGGACAAGCCGGGACGCTATCGCGGCCAGTGCGCGGAATACTGCGGCCTGCAGCATGCGCACATGGCCTTGACCGTCGTTGCCGACGAGCGCGATGCCTTCGCGGCCTGGCGCCGCGCACAGCAGGCGCCGGCCGGCACGCCCGCCGACGGGTTCGCGTTGCAGGGCAAGGAGGTGTTCGCCGCCCGCTGCGCCCGGTGCCACGCGGTGCGGGGCATGCCGCCGCCCAGGAAAGATGACGCCGGGGAAGACGGCGAGCCTGGCCCCGACCTTACCCACCTGATGAGCCGCCGCACCCTCGCCGGCGGGACGCTGCCGAACGGCATCGGCGCGCTGGGCGGATGGATCGCCGATCCGCAAGCCCTCAAGCCGGGTGCGCGCATGCCCGCCGTGAAGCTGGCGCCCGAAGACTTGCGGGCGCTGCTGGCCTACCTGCAAACCCTGGACTGACCGGCACAGGAGCGAACCTTGATCACCGACCCCGCCAGCCCTGCCGATACCCGCGTGCCGCAGATCATCACCGGCACCTATGGCTCGCCGATCGCCGAGCGGCTGGAAACCATCTGGAAGACGGAACCGGGCATCCTCGGCTGGATCGGGAGCGTGGACCACAAGGAAATCGGCAAGCGCTACCTCGTGACCGCGATGTTCTTCCTGCTCGTCGGCGGCCTGGAGGCGCTGGCGCTGCGCGTCCAGCTGGCCGCCGCCAACCTGCAAGTCCTGAACCCCAGGCTTTACAACGAGCTGTTCACGATGCACGGCATGACCATGGTTTTCCTGTACGCGCTGCCCATCCTGTCCGGCTTCAGCAATTACCTGTGGCCGCTGCTGCTGGGCTCGCGCGACATGGCGTTCCCGCGCCTGAACGCGTTTTCCTACTGGGTCTACCTCGCCGCCGGCCTGTTCATGTATGCAGGCATGTTCTTCGGCCAGATGCCCGACGCCGGTTGGTTCAACTACACGCCCTACAGCAACCGCCATTTCAATCCCGGCCTGGGCATCGACATCTACGCGCTGGGCATGGTGTTCCTGGGCATCTCCACCACCGTGGGCGCCATCAACTTCGTCGTGACCCTGCTGCGGACCAAGGCGCCGGGGATGTCGATCAACCGCGTGCCCATCATCATCTGGGGCACGCTGACCGCGTCGGTGGGCAACCTGCTCGCGGTGCCGGCGGTCAGCCTGGCCTTCCTGCTGCTGTGGGCGCAGCGCCAGTTCGGCGCGCACTACTTCGACCCCGCGGGCGGCGGCCAGCCGCTGCTCTGGCAGCACCTGTTCTGGATGTTCGGCCATCCCTGGGTCTACGCCATCGTGCTGCCCGCCATGGGCATCGTGTCCGACGCGCTGCCGGTCTTCTGCCGCCGTCCCCTGGTCGGCTACACGCCGGTGGCGTTGTCCACGGTGGCCACCATGTTCATCGGCTTCGGCGTCTGGGTGCACCACATGTTCGCCACCGGCCTGTCGACGATGTCGCTGTCTTTCTTCAGCGCGTCCAGCATCGTCATCGTGATTCCCAGCGCCGTCGCCGTCTTCGCCTGGCTCGCCACCATCTTCACCGGCCGCCCGGTGTTCAAGACGCCCTTCTATTACTTCGCCGGCTTCGTGTTCCTGTTCACTTTGGGCGGCGTGTCGGGCTTCATGACCGCCTCGGTGCCGGCCGACCTGCAACTGACCGATACCTACTTCGTGGTGGCGCACCTGCACTACGTGCTGCTCGGCATCAATGTATTTCCGGTGCTTGGCGGCATCGTCTACTGGTTTCCGAAGATGACGGGCAAGCTGATGGACGAGCGGCTCGGCAAGTGGAGCTTCTGGATCCTGTTTGCCGGCTTCAACATCGCCTTCTTCCCGATGCACGTGTCCGGCCTGCTCGGCATGCCGCGCCGCGTCTACACCTACCCGTCAGGCATGGGCTGGGAATTGCCCAACCTGATCACCAGCGCCGGCAGCTTCCTGTTCGCGCTGGGCGTGCTGCTGTTCCTCGTCAACCTCGCGCTCAGCCTCAAGCGGGGCGCGCCGGCCGGCAACAACCCGTGGGACGCGAACACCCTCGAATGGTCGATGCCCTCGCCCCCGCCGCCCTACAACTTCGTCTGCATCCCGGAGCTCGTGAGCCGGCACCCGCTCTGGGAAGACCGACTCCAGGAAAGCGAGGCGCGCTCCAGCCTGCACCAGGGCATGCTGCTCGACCACGGCCGGGAAACCATCGGCACCACGGCGCTCGACAGCGAAGCCGAGGTGATCCTCAAGATGCCGGGAGATTCCGTCCTGCCCTTCCTGTGCACGCTTGCGCTGTCCTGGCTCTTCGTCGCCGCGCTGCTGCACCAATGGTGGCTTGCGGGAGCCGGGGCGGTGTGCACGCTGGCCGCCGGCGTGGCGTGGCTCTGGCCGCGCGCGGCGCTGGGCCAGACCGCGGAGGCTGGCCATGGATAGGACCAGCCTGCCTCCCGCCTCCGGCCGTCCGCTGCCGGTATCGGGCGAGTCCGCCCAAACCTCGGGATGGTGGGGCATGTGGTGCCTGATCGTCACCGAGGCGGCGCTGTTCGCCTACCTCCTGTTCAGCTATTTCTACCTTGGCTCGCAAGCCCATGGCACATGGGTGCCGGAACTGCCCAAGCTCAAGCTCGCGCTGCCGAACACCATCCTGCTGGTCGCGAGCAGCCTCGTGCTGTGGTGGGGAGAGCGTGGCATGCGCAGCGGCAAGACCAGGCGTCTCGCGCTGGCGCTCGGGGCGAGCGTGCTCATGGGCGCGGTCTTCGTCGGCGTGCAGGTCAAGGAATGGCAGGACAAGCCGTTCTCGTTCACCGACAACGCCTACGCGACGAGTTATTACACCACCACGGGCTTCCACATGCTGCACGTGGCGGCTGGCCTGGTCATGCTTTCCGTCCTCCTCCTCTGGACCGTGCTGGGCAAGTTCAGCGCGAAGCGCCATGCGGCGGTATCGGTCGGCGCGCTTTACTGGCATTTCGTGGACGTCGTGTGGCTGGCGGTGTTCTTTTCCTACTATCTTCTCCCGCACCTGGGCTGATGCCATGAACGTCCACCGGTCCCTCCTCGCAGCCTGTTGCCTGTACGGCGCGGCAACGCGGGTTCACGCGCATGCGGGCCACGTGCACGAG
>NZ_JAAIVB010000026.1 GCF_010974945.1 Noviherbaspirillum galbum
TGCCTGGGGCATGCGCCGCGCGTTGCATGCGCCAGGCAATGCGGCAGCGGCGCCCGTGCCGCCACGCCCTTGCGCTGGGAATGCCGGACAGGCCTGAGCCATCTTAGGAAGCAGGGTGGAGCGTTGTTAGAAATATTAGTGAATGCGCCACGGCGATAATATCTTTCGCCGCGCGGGCGGGCCGGTCCATGCCTCGCTTGCCTGGTCTTTGGCGTGGAACGATAGCGTCCGGACGATCACGAAAGAGCCGATTGCTTCGTCCCCGAAAGGAACCCTTCCCATGCTGCCGTTTTCCCTCGCCAGTCTTGACCAGCCCGAGCTGATGCGGCTGGCATTGCACGCCGCCGCCATCGACGACCACGCGGCCGCCCTTTCCTTGCTGAAGGAAGCGGTGTCCCGTCCGGATGCCACGGGGCCGGTGCGTTTCCTGCTCGGGTCCATCTACGCCCAGCTCAATCTTTTCGACGAAGCGATCGCGGAAATGCAGGCAGCCCTTGCCCTCGACCCGGCCATGGGCGTCGCGCGCTTCCAGCTCGGGCTTCTGCTACTGACGTCCGGCCAGTGCCCGAGGGCGCTCGACGTCCTGACCCCGCTTGCCGACTACGGCCCCTCCCATTACCTCACGCATTTCGGTGCCGGCTTGCGCCTGCTGGTGCAGAACGAACTCGAGGATGCGGTCCGCAGCCTCGCCAAGGGCATCTCGCTCAACAAGGACATCGCCGCCATGAACGACGACATGCGCAAGATCATCGAGCGGATCGGCGTCTCCCGCGACCTGGCTTCCGGCGCGGATGCCGCCGGCTCGCCCGACTTGCCGCGGGACGCGCAGGACCAGGTTCCGGCTGGCCCGGCGCTCCGCGATCAGGCGCGCTCCGATGCCACCCGGACCGACCGCCGGACAGGCTGATTCCCCTTGTCAATGCAGGGTTATTGGCGGTTTTTGCCTGCCTGCCCTGCAGGCAACAGCGGATGGGGTTAAACTCCGGCCAGCAGATGTCACACGCGGCTCTCTCGGAGGAAAAATGACAGCACCGACCCCTGAATCCAGTTCCAACGGCGATCGCCCCACGCGCGAAGAAGCTGAAGCGGCGGTCCGCACCCTCATTCGCTGGACTGGCGACGATCCCGACCGCGAAGGCTTGCTCGACACTCCCAAGCGAGTCGTCCGCGCCTACGAGGAATTTTTCGCCGGATACCGCGAAGATCCCTCGCAGATCCTGGCGCGTACCTTTTCCGAGGTCGAAGGCTACGACGAAATGATCGTGCTGACGGACATCCGTTTCGAGAGCCATTGCGAACACCACATGGTGCCGATCATCGGCAAGGTCCATATCGCCTACATGCCCAACCGGCGCGTGGTAGGCATTTCCAAGCTGGCGCGCCTGATCGAGGTGTATGCCAAGCGCCTGCAGATCCAGGAAAAGCTCACCGCCCAGATCGCCGACACCCTCAACGACGTCCTCCAGCCAAAAGGCGTCGCCGTGGTCATCGAGGCTTCCCATCAGTGCATGACGACGCGCGGCGTCCACAAGCCCGGCGTCGGCATGGTGACCAGCCGCATGCTGGGCAGCTTCCGTGAAAACCTGTCGACGAGGCAGGAATTCCTGGCCGTGATCGGCCGTACCGTGGCGGCATCGGGCGTCTGACCCGCGAGGCGCGCTTCGATGGCGGCGCGCCCAAGCCTGTTGCGGGACGACCGTCCGCCGGCAACTATAACGACGCCATTTCGACGTCAGGTTTGATTTACCCGCCGCTTTGCGGCGACAATGCCTCAAGATCTCCATGCGGAAAGATACCCGCGGAACGACCAGCGCCGGGAGCGCGGCGAGCCAGGGTACCGACAACCATCATGACTTTCATGCGGCTTTCACAATTTCTCGTTGAATGCGGCGACCGGGTGCTCTCCGATCCGGAAGTCCTGAACATGACCGGCCCGCTGTCCGGCAGGCGGCGTGCCGCCTTGCTGGAAACCATCGGCGACGTGTCGGCATCCATGGAGGGACGCTCCCCGGAGAACGCCGGCGCGGCTACCGAATTCGGGGCGCTCAGCCTCTCGGAAGGATCGGACATCGCCCGGGTGACGCGGGCCTTTCAGGCGCTGCGGCAACGATCGATCGCGCTTTGGCAACTGGTGCAGCAGGCGCATCCGCTGCCCCAGGATGCGCTGGACCAGGTTTGCCGGTTCAATGCCGCCCTCGACCACGCGATGTGCGAGTCGCTCAACCGGTTCGCCAACGGCGCCGAGCGAGTCAAGAACCTTCACTTGTCCATCCTCGGCCACGACCTGCGCACGCCGCTGGGCGCGCTGGCCATCACCAACCAGTACCTCGCCCGGCCTGACATCCCGGAACACAAGCGCGTGGAAGCCATCGCCCGCCTTGAACGCTGCGTCGGCGCGATGAACGCCATGGTCAAGGACGTGCTCGACTATTCCCGCACGCGCCTTGGCAAGCCGATCATCATGCAGCTCCAGTCGGCTGATCTCGCGCTTCTTTGCCAGCATGTCGCCGAGGATGTGCGTGCCGCCTATCCAGACATCGACCTGCGCTGCGACCCGATGCCCGACCTCGTGCTCGTCTGCGATCCGTCGCGGGTGCACCACGCGCTGTCCAACCTGATCGTGAATGCGATCGAACACGGCAACCGCCGCCTTCCGATTCATCTCGGCGCGACGCTCACCGAGGAACGTGCCGTCGTCCAGATCAGGCACACGGGGCGGGCCATTCCGCCGCATAGCCTGGAGCGCCTGTTCGATCCCTTCGTGCAGCCCGACGCCCCCGAGGACAAGCATGACGAAGGCGGCTATGCCAGCATGGGACTGCGCCTTAACGTGGCCCGCGCCATCGTCCGCAGCCATGGCGGCGACGTCACGGCAAGTTCGGAAGCCGGCGGTGAAACCGTGTTCAGCCTTGCCCTGCCCCGCTGAAGGCGGTTGCGGCCCACACCGATCCCGCGAACGAAAAAAGGGCCGGAATCCAGCGATTCCGGCCCTTTTTGGTTGTCCCGATGCCAGGATGGGCGATCTTGCCGCCCGCCCACCCGATGGCCAGGCTTACGGGTTGCGCTTGGCGATTTCGTTGCCGACGTAGCCGCCGCCAACCGCGCCTGCGATCGTTGCCAGCGTACGGCCATTGCCGCCGCCAACCTGGCTGCCGAGCAGGCCGCCGACGACCGCGCCGACGCCGATGCCAACCGGGCTGTTGTGTGCCACGGGTGCCGGGGCGGGTGCCGGCTGGTACACCGGCTGGGCGACGGGCTGTGCAACCCGGACCGGCTCAGCCTGGGCATACACCGTAGCCGGGGCCGGAGCGCGCGCAGTCGTATGCTGGACGACGTGCTTGTGGATGACGGTGGTTTGGCGGGGCGCCGGCTGGGCGCTCGCGGCCTGGGGTGCTACCGCATTTGCGTCGGCCGTCGCGGTGAGGCTGGCGGCAGGCGCCGGGATCGCCGCGGGAAGCGCGGCTGCCGCCTGGGCTGTCGGCAACGTCTGGCTGCTGGGCTGGTTCGAGCTGTGCGATGTTGGAATGATGCCGGTAATCGCGGCCGCGCCAAGCAAACTGACCAGCATCACCGATGCGGCGGCGCCGGCGACAAGAGGATGCATGCGTTGCGACGATTGATTGGTTTCCATTTTTTTCTCCGTGGATGAAACGCGTTGATGCGTTGAGGATAGTAACGCCTCATCCCCCCGGAAGCAGACGGAAAACCTGTATCAGCCGTAAGCGCATGTAACAGGCAGTACCACGGCAAGTCAAGACTTGCCGTTCTTGCCTTTCACCTCCTCGATCGCCTGGCTGTTCTGGTGGTCGAGGCTTGCCGGCGGCATTTCTGGCGGCACTTCGATGCGGGTGATGCCGGACGTGACGGCGGGCGGGTCGCTTGCCGGAAAGGTCATCTGTACCGCATCGTCGAGCAGGGCTTCCTTGGTGGCTTCATGCTCGGGGCTGGGCTCCTCCTCGGCCAGGGTGGCAATGGCATATGCCCATTTCACGTACTTCAGGTTTGCCAGGTCGCGTACCGTGCGGATGCGGAATGCCTTTTCCAAGGCTTCGGCATCCTTTGCGCTGACGCCATGCAAGGCGCTTACCGGCGCATTCGCTATTTCCTTGAAGCTCTTGTCCCGGTACGCCTTGTCGACGATTTCGTTGATGTTCATGAATTTCCTCTGCGGTTCAGGGTTGCCTGCTGATTAAGACTGCAAGCATCCGAGCGAGTTCGGCCCGGTCTTTCCCGGTCAACATGCTTGTTCGATGGCAACCCCGCACGAAGAAGGAAAGGGAACGATTGCATCAATTGCATGCAGGATGACTCCTGACAGCGGGCGGTACAATCGTCTGAGACGGCACCACCGGCACCATCCGGAAAATCATTTCCCAACAGAAAGGAAAAGAACATGAGCAAGCTTGTCTTGATCTCCGGCGGCTCGCGCGGTCTGGGCGCGGCGCTATGCGACCACTACCTGCGGCTGGGCCATGAGGTCAGGGAATTCTCGCGCAGCGGTTCCGCACCCTATTCGATACGGACCGATCTTTCCCGGCCGGAGGAAGCGGCGCGGATCCTGGAGCGGGAGATGAGCGCCCTTGCCGGCAATTCCTACGAGGAAATCGTTGCCATCAACAACGCCGCGACGCTGACGCCGATCGGCCCGGCGGCAAAGCAGGATCCGTCCGCACTCGCGGCCAACGTCACCATCAACCTGACCGGCTCGGTGCTGTTTACCAGCCGGGTGATCGGGGCCTTCCAGGACCATGCCTGCGCAAAGACCATCATCAACATCTCCTCGGGCGCTTCATGGAAAGCCTATGCCGGCTGGTCCCTGTACTGCATGGCGAAGGCTGGCTCGGAGGCATTCTTCCGCTGCGCCGCCCTGGAACAGGAAGTTGCCGCCCATCCTTTCCGGCTGATCAATGTCGCGCCCGGCGTGGTCGACACCGAAATGCAGGCCGCCATCCGCGGCGCGTCGGCGGAGGATTTCCCGCAGCTCGAACGATTCCTTGAGCTGAAGCGCACGGGATCGCTGCGTTCCCCGGCCGAAGCGGCGGCCTTGATCGCCGAGATCGTCGCCAGCCGCCTGCCCAGCGGAGAACGCATGGACGTCAATGAATGGCTTGAGGAAGGACGCTTGCGCCTTCAGGCGCCGAGCTGATCCGCCAGGTCGAGCAGGTCCCTGGCATGGAAAGTGTTGGCGGGATCGGGCGACACGTCATTGACCCGCGCCGCCCCGTATTCCAAGGGCCGTTCGATGTACGCCGTCTTCAATCCGCAACCGCGGGCGGCGGCAAGGTCGTCCTGGTGGGCAGCCACGAGCATGACTTCGCCCGGCGCGACATCGAACACTTCCGCCACGCCGAGATAGGTTGCCGGCGCAGGCTTGTAGGCCTTGAAGACCTCGGCGGACAGGATGCAGTCCCAGGGCAGGCCGCCATGCTTTGCGATGGCGGTCAGCAGGCCGATGTTCCCGTTGGACAGGGTGCATACCGTAAAGCGGCGCTTCAGCCTGGCGATGCCCTGCACGGCGTCCGGCCACGGATCGAGGCGGTGCCAGACGAGGTTGAGATGGCGCTTCTGCGCGTCGTCGAGCGCCGTCACGCCGAAGCGGCGCAGGATGTCTTCCAGGATCATGCGATGCAGGTCGTCCACCTTGGTCCAGCCCAGCTCCCCGGTCATGACGCGCTGCATGGCAGGCTTGTAGCCGGCGCGCCACGCCAGCGCGAATTCCGCGCCGTCCACGCCCAGCCCCAGAGCATCCACTTCCCGCGCGATCCTGCCGTGCCAGTCGACGACCGTGCCGAACACGTCGAACGCCAGGATCTTGATTTCCTTTCCAGGTGTTGCCATTCCCTTCCTTTCGATCATGATGAATGCATGGACCAGCGCCGGCGCGCCATTCACCCGCTCGGCTTCCTGACACTTTCGGACGACGGCGCCCTGCGTTTCACGGCGTTGCGCGCAACGCCGGCCGCCCAGACTGACGCACGTGAGATTGACACCATATCATGGCCTCGCCGATACTTCCGAGCTTGCGTCCATGCGGCGATCCTGCATCGATGCACACGCTAAAACAGCCATCCGGAGACCCCCATGCTGCGCCCCCCTGCCCCCGCCACTTCCCTGATCGTTTCCGTCATCCTCGCCGCCGTCCTGCTGGGCGCATGCGGCAAGAATGAGCAAGGAAAGGCGGCGCAAGCCGAACGCCCTCTTCTGATCGCGCCGGAGGACGTGCTGACGATCAAGAGCGACGCGCTGGCCTCGGGGCCGGTGATCAATGGCTCGATCCAGCCGGAGCGGCGTGCCGACCTGCGCGCGGAGGTCAGCGCGATCGTGCTGCAGGTGCTGAAGGAGAACGGCGATGCCGTCAAGCGCGGCGACCTGCTCGTCCGCCTGGACGACACCGCCATCCGCGACTCGCTGACATCGAGCGAGGAAGCGGCGCGGGCGGCGTCGCAGACCTTCGAGCAGTCCGAGCGCCAGTTGCAGCGCCTCAAGACGCTGCGCGCTTCCGGCATGGCATCCGCGCAACAGCTCGAGGACGCCGAAATCCGGCGCAACAACGCCCAGAGCGACCTGGTGGCCGCCAAGGCGCGTTCCGTGCAGGCACGCCAGCAACTTCAGCGCACCGAGGTCCGCGCGCCCTTCGACGGCATCGTCAGCGAACGCAAGGTGTCGGCCGGCGACACCGCCCAGGTCGGCAAGGAACTGGTGAAGGTGATCGATCCCGCCAGCATGCGCTTCGAAGGCTTCGTCTCGGCCGACAAGGTCGGCGAGGTGAAGGCTGGCCAGGTCGTGCATTTCCGCGCCAACGGCTATGCCGGCCAGGAGTTTGCGGGCAAGGTGGCCCGGGTCGATCCCGCCGCCAACCCGACCACCCGCCAGGTCGCGGTGCTGGTGAAGTTTGCCGACGGCAGCCAGCCGCGGGTCGCCGGCCTGTACGCCGAAGGCAGCGTCGAGACAGGCGCGGTGCAGGGCATGACGATCCCCGAGGCCGCGCTCGTCCGCAATGGCGACAACGCCTTCGCCTGGCGGGTCAAGGATGGCAAGCTGAACAAGACCCCGCTGACGCTCGGCGAACGCGATCCGCGCCGCGGCGACGTCATCGTGCGCGAGGGTCTCGCCGCCGGCGACAAGGTCGTGCGCAATCCCGTCACCACGCTCAAGGACGGCCAGGCAGTCGAACTTGCCGCCGCGCCATCGCCGGGCGCCGCCGCCAGCAACGACAAGGTCAATGGCAGTTCCGCCGGCGCGGCCGCCAACGCCACCAAGGGGAGCTGAGCCATGTTCCTATCAGACTTCAGCATCCGCCGCCCGATGGCGACGGTCGTGATCATCATCGCCCTGATGTGCCTCGGCCTGCTCGCCTTGAAGAAGTTGCGCGTCAACCAGATCCCGGATGTCGAGCAGCCCATCCTCGTGGTCAACGTGCCTTATCCCGGCGCATCCCCGGAAACCGTGGAGCGCGAGGTCATCAACCGCATCGAGAAATCCCTGCAGAGCATCGCCGGCGTCGACAAGATCCAGGGCACGGCCAGCGAAGGCAACGCCAGCATCCTGATCTTCTTCAACTTCAACAAGAACATGATCTTGGCGGCGGACGAGGTGCGCAACGCCATTGGCGCGGTCCGCTACAAGCTGCCGCTGGAAATGCGCGAGCCGGTGCTGCAGCGCGTGGATCCATCCGCCCAGCCCATCATGCAGCTGGCCTTGTCGTCCACCACGCAAAGCCATGCGGCGATCTCGCGCCTGGCGGAGGACCAGCTTGCCGATCGCTTCCGCGGCATCGACGGCGTGGCCGTGGTGACGATCAACGGTTCTCTCAAGCGCGAGCTGAGCGTGCTGTTGCGCGCCGAGCGGCTGCGCGAATACGGCGTGTCGGTCGGGGAAGTGGTCGAGGCCTTGCGCCAGCAGAACACCACCGCGCCGGTCGGCAAGGTGCGCGGCGCGCTGGACGAGCAAAGCATCCGCCTCGTCGGGCGCATCGAATCGCCGGCGGAATTCCGCGACGTCATCGTGAAACGGCGCGGCAATGAAGTGGTGCGTCTCGGCCAGGTTGCGGAAATCGCCGACGGCTTCGCCGAACTGACCTCGTTCAGCCTGCGTGACGGCAATCCGAACGTCGGCATTTCCATCCAGCGTTCGCGCGACGCCAGCACGGTCACCACCGCCGACAAGATCCGCGACCTGGTCAAGGAACTCAACACCACCCTGCCGAAAGGCACCAAGATCGACGTGACCCAGGACGGCGGCAAGGATGCCCAGAACAGCCTGAACAACGTCATCGAATCGCTCGTGTTCGGCGCGGTGCTGACGATCTTCGTGGTGTACGTCTTCCTGAATTCCTGGCGCTCGACCCTGATCACCGCGCTCAGCCTGCCGACCTCGGTGCTGGCGGCCTTCATCGCCGTCTGGCTGTGCGGCTTCACCCTCAACTTCATGACGCTGCTCGGCCTGTCGCTGGCGATCGGCGTGCTGATCGACGATGCCATCGTGGTGCGGGAGAACATCGTGCGGCACATGGAAATGGGCGAGGACCGGCGCACCGCGGCCAGCAACGGCACCCGCGAGATCGGCCTCGCGGTGGCGGCGACGACCTTCTCGATCATTGCGGTCTTCATCCCGGTCGCCTTCATGCCGGGCGTTTCCGGCGAGTGGTTCCGGCCCTTCGCCCTGACCGTCGCCAGCTCGGTGCTCGTCAGCCTGTTCATCTCCTTCACCCTCGACCCGATGCTGTCGGCCTACTGGGGCGACCCGCCGGGACACCACCACGCGCCGAAGACGGGCATCAGCCTGTGGCTGGCGAAGTTCAACGGCTGGTTCGACCATCAAGCCGATCGTTACGGCAACGTCATCGCCTGGGCCCTGCATCACCGCAAATGGATGGCGGTCATCGCCGGCCTCACCCTGGTCGGCGCGATCCTCCTGCATGCGAAGTTCGGCGGCTCGAGCTTCCTGCCGGCGTCCGACTTCGGCACCATCGCCATCGATATTCGCACGCCCTCCTCTACCAGCCTCGACTACGCGAAGATGAAGGTCGAGAAGGCGGCGGAACTGGCGCGGACGATCGCCGAGACCAAGGCCACCAACAGCACGGTCAACGCGACCGGCGGGCGGGTGTACGTCGACATCGGCAAGAGCACCGAACGCAGCCGTTCGGCGGGGGACATTGCGGTGGACCTGCGCGTGCTGATGAAGCAGTTGCTCGGGGCGGAATACGTCGTCCTCGAAGACCTGAACAATGGTGCGAACAAGCCGGTGCAGATCCAGTTCTACGGTCCCGACGCGCGCAAGCTGATGGCCATCACCACCGACTTCATGGACAAGCTGGCGAAGGTGCCGGGAGCGGTCGACGTGGGATTGTCCGAGCAGGCGCCCAAGGACGAACTGAAGATCGAGCTGCACCGCGGCCTGGCGAATGCCATGGGCATCTCGGTGGGCGACACCGCGCAGACCCTGCGCGTGGCGTTCGCAGGCGTGGAGGTCGGCGACTGGGTGGATCCGACCGGGGAATCGCGCGACGTGGCGGTGCGCCTGCATCCCGACGACCGCGTGAACGCGGAAAACATCGAGCGCCTGCCGATCCCGGCGGGAACGAGCGGCATGATGGTGCCGCTGGACCAGATCGCGACCGTCACCATGGGCAAGGGGCCGGCGAAGATCCAGCACATGGATGGCAAGCGCATGATCGCCGTCTCGGCCAACGCCCAGGGCCGCTCGCCGGGCGAGATCACCTCGGAGGCAGTGGCCCTGGCCAAGGCAATCGATTTCCCGCAAGGCTACGGCATCCAGCTCGGCGGCGCCTCGCGCGACCAGAAGGAAGTGTTTTCCAACATGGGCGTGGCACTCGTGATGGGCATCGGACTGATGTACCTCATCCTCGTGATGCAGTTCGGATCGTTCACCGCGCCGATCGCGGTGATGCTCTCGCTGCCGCTAAGCCTGATCGGCGTCGTGATCAGCCTGCTGCTGACCAAGGGCACGTTGAACCTGATGAGCTTCATCGGCGTCATCATGCTCATGGGCCTGGTGGCGAAGAACGCGATCCTGCTGCTTGACTGCGCGCGCAAGCGCGAAGCCGAAGGGCATGACCGCGAGGAAGCGCTGATGTACGCGGGGCGGATGCGGCTGCGCCCCATCCTGATGACGACCTTCGCGCTGATCGCCGGCATGCTGCCGGTCGCCATCGGCGCGGGCGAAGGCGGCGAGTTCTATCGTCCGCTGGCGGTGGCGATCATCGGCGGCACCATCACCTCCACGCTGCTGACGCTGCTGGTGGTGCCGACCTTCTACGACAGCATCGAAATCGCGCACGACCGCATGGTGGCCAAGTTCAAGCGGCGCGCCGAGCGCTGGAACGGCCTGGTCGCCTTCCTGCTGACCTTCGCCGAAGCCCTCCTGACGCTGGTTTTCGTGCGCCTGCTGTACCGGGGAGCGCGCAGGCTGCTGCGCCTGGGCGTTCGCGAGCGCGGTGCCGCCCGTGCATGAAGACGATTGAACCGATTGTTGCCGGCTGCCACCAAGTGCGGGTATGCCGGCAACATTCCACCGTTCGACGCGCAAGCCTGGACCTATCCTAGCCTTGCCACCATTCGTTGACAGATCATCGCAGACCGCCTCTGCGCATTGATCTGGTCAGGCCGGCGCCCTGTCATCACAGTCCGGCCCGACCCTATGCTACCTTCGCAGTCCATCCTATCGGGAGGCGCTTTCCTTCCGGCGCCCTCTTCCTGTTCCTCCTCGGGCGTAACGGCTTCCGGAAGCCTTGCACCCGTCATCTGTCATCACGTCGGACAGGACGGCCTTGCTTCGCTTTCCTCCTCTGCGCGTCTCTCCAGGCAAGGAGGAACGTTTTCGGGCGGAGGCCTCAAGGCTGGTTCCGAGGAAAAGGCGTGGTCCCCCGATTCATGCCTGAACACGCCTTCGCCCAGCGAGGCCGAGCGCGCCATCCTGGTCGAAGACATGTATCGGGCCATCGAAACCGGCAAGTTGTCCGTCATCCAGGAGCTGGCGGAGGAAGGCCTGCTTTGGGACTTGGCCAAGGCGCCGCGCCCTCCTGATCCGGGCATGGAAAAGGCGCAACAGGACGACCGCTGCGCGATGGAAGTCGCCGTCGACTTCATGAAAGTCAACCTGGATACCGGCGTCGAGATCGCGCGGATGCTCGCCATGGAAGGCGCCAAGGCGTCCAATACCGACACCTGGGGCGAACGGACGGCAGAGGCCTTTTCCTTCCTTGCGACGTTCGGCAAGCCGGCTGACCCCCAGACCGTGAATCGCATCTGCGCCGCCTGCATCGCTCCAATGCAGGCGCAACTCAAGGCCGCAACCATGCTGCCGCCCGTCGAGGTGGATGGGACGGTTTTGCAGGCCGCGAACAGCCGCTGGCACGGCCTGTTTTCCCAGGAGTCTGGCGCCGATTACGTGGCGCTGGCACGGCAGCTCGCAGCAACCCAGGAGATGGCCAAGAAGCTCGAGCAGGATCGCGCGCAGCAACTCCCCGCCGCCACGGCGCGGCACGACAGCCTGATCAACGCCCACCTGCATCTGGGCAAGAGCATCCTGACGCTGATGTCCGCGATGCACGACGCTTATTTGAAGCAGGGCGAACAGCGCCAATCGCCCGCAATCAGCCAGAATCCCTATTGTTCTTTCAGCCGGCCAGCACTGAAAAAGACGCCGCTGCCGACCGGCGCGCCCAAGGCTCCCGACGTTTCCAAGCTACCTGAGGCAGCCAGCACACCCACTTTGCCTGCCCACCCGGCGCAACCAGACCTGGGCAATCCGGCGGCAGGCATCTTCCCGTTCGCCGTGCCCGCAAGCGTCAGCTACGATGAATTCGGCAGGCTGAGCCCGGGAGAGCATGCGTTCCTGACCCGGATGAAGCCGAGCGTGGAAACCCTTCGTTCTTATCTTCAAGCCTACCGCGGAACCGGCGTTCCGCTCGTTCCGGCCACCTTCCCTACCGTGATGCCGCTGACGTCGCCACAGTACCTTGCCAAGGGCGGCTGCAACAGCGTCTTCTGGGCCGACTGCCGGGTGCTGGCGACGGGCATGACCCTGCGCTATGTCCTGAAAAGCGAATGCGACAGCAATGAACTGACAGTCGCCGAATCGAACGCCGGAATCACCGAAGCCAATGCGCGCCACGGCTTGAACAACCTGGCCACCTATGAAGTTGCGAAAGGTTTGGGATGGAACATCGTTCCCCACACGAGCTTCTGCGTCTACAGGGTGCAGCAGCCCGACGGCAGCTATGCCGGCGAGCTCTTCCTTGCCATGGAATACGTGAAGGCCGGATCTCCGCCGGCAAAGGTGAAGGAATGGTTTACGCGCATCCCGCCGGGCACCCGGCTGCACGAACGGGTCAGCCAGCTGCGGCCGACGCTGCAGAGGCATCCCGGACAACTGGACAATCTCTGCAAAACGCTCGGATGCCATGCAATCACCTACACGGCAAATGGCATAAGCATCAGCGTCTCGGAACCGAATCCCAAAGTCGATTTCAACCATCGCGCCATCATCAAAAAATTCAACCAGCTGGCATTCCTGCACCGGCTCACGGGTGCGCTGGATACCCATGAAGGCAACATCCTCGTGACGCCCGGCGACGGCAAGCAGGGACCTGGCGTCTTCAGCATCGACAACGACGCCAGCTTTCCGCCGAAGATCCGCACGCTGGAACAGTTGAAGCGGGCGCAAGGCGAGTTCCAGTTCTTCTCGGTTGGCCTGCCTCGCGAGACGACCCGTGACATCAGCCAGGACCTGCAAAAATTCAGCATCGGCCCGGCGGTTTCCAGCCTGCTCACGCCAGACCAGCTCTTCAGCTTCCGTGCCCGGCTTGCCGATACCCTGGTCGAACTGGCCAACATGGAGCGGGAGAACCGGATCGTCGATTCGGTGGAAGCGTTTTCTTCCAGATCGGGATACCTCGAGCGGGCGCAGCGGCAACTCGGGTCCGAGCACAAACGGCAGCTCCTCGGCATACCGGTGAGCCAGCCTTCCTTGCCACTCTTGCCGCCGACCCCATGACACCGACCGCGCACCGCGCCCCCTCGCCCATCAACACGGCGGCACTGCCGGCGGAGGCGGTCGGCTATCTCCGGGCGCAAGACTTGCCCGACTTGCCCATGCCGGATGTGCTGAAAGACAGGCTGCGGGAAGCCGCGCCAGGCTGCTATGCAGACCATCTCCCCGTCGCGCCGCTCTATCAGCTCAAGCGCCATGTCGATGCCTGCATCGCCAGGCACGGCCATGGCAACCTGATGGACCAGGCCGCGTTCGGCATCGATGGGCATGGCACCGGCTCATGGGCATTCCATTACTACCTCGTGTCGCGGCGCGTCGCGGTCCTCACCCAGTGCCGCTGGGGCGGCGCCTATGACGACCCGGTCGTGCAGCGGGCAAGGCTCGAAGGCATTCTCGGCATGACGGAATTCCTGATGGAACAGGCTGAGGCATCGCCTGCCTTGCAGAACAACCCTGGACGCGCGTTGCTGGTGATGATGTCCGACTTCCACCCCTCTGGCTGGACCTGGCTCGGCCCGGATGGCGCAGAAGGATGGCAATGGGATGGTGATTTCAGCTTGCTGTTGGCGGCGGACGCCTTGCAGCGGGCCTGATCCGGATTTGTTTCGCTTTCAGCACATCGGTTCGGAGTTAGGTGTTCGCCTGCTACCGCCCTCTCGTTTGCGTTTTCCAGGCGCAGGACGCCAGAGCGCTTGATCTATGTCGACCGCGGCCGCGATACCCAAACTTTTCTCTGCCAAAAATATCAGCGGGAAAACCAGGTTCGGATGCGCTTGTAGACCTTTGTATCGCTGAGCAGATCCAAATGGCCGGTTGCATGGGCGGTCCATTGACGGCGGCTGAATTGCAAGGCCAGGCGCTTGTCTTGATGCCTGCCAAGCGCGCTATCGAGGGGAACGAGGCCATCGCCAAGCATGAGGTCTCGCCAATCTCCTTGCTTCTGGCCTAGCGTCGCGGCGATCGCATGACACCGTACCGATTTCGGTAGCGGCACATGCACGGCGCGGCGCGAGGCGCCAGTTATCTCCTGCGCCGCATCCGGCGCGCACACAGCACCGTCATAGAGGTCCGTGATGCCGTTGCTCCGCACATCGCCGAGCCGGGCTAACGCCGACAAGTATGGCGCGGATTCGATCCAGGCGTTGACCCTGCTGCCAATCCGTTCGAGAGGCGCACCGTGGTGCGGCGTGCCAAGAAACACCATGCGTTCGAGTCGCTCGGGCCATTCCTTTCCCGACTCCCGTGCATGATGCACGGCGCTGCGAGCGACCAGCCCGCCCATGCTGTGTCCGACGATGTTGATTTCGTCGACCGGACATGGCCATGCCGCCGTCAGCCTTTCGAGCAGACAGGCAAGGTCGAGGCCGTTTTCATGGATGTGGCGGCCGGTATTGTAGTGAAGATAAAGCGGTGTAAGGCCGAGGTCGCGGGCCAGGGCTTCGCCATGGTCATGGTTGTGCCTGCGCCATTGCAGGTCGTTCATGCACAGGCCATGTACCATCAGCACGAGCCTGCCGGAGGCTCCGGCATAAGCGTTGGCAAGGGCATCGGCGGTGATGGGTACGGGCACGCCGCGGGCGCGAATCTGCATAGTGATGGCTAGCGCACTGCCTTTCGCTGCCAGTCGGTCGCCGATCACACCGTTCAATACGGCGGTCAGCGATTCACTGGCATGCTCGAGGCTTGCGGGGTTATCCGGTCTCGAAGGCAACAGCCCTGCGTTTTGCGCCCGGGATGCGGTGGCCAACGCGCTGCGCACCACTGCGACCGTCACCCCGTTGATGCCATGGACGGCGCGATAGGCAAGCCCCGCAATGCCGTTCGCCCGGGACTGGACCTCCTTCTGCCGGGCAACAGGCCCCAAAGGAATGGCGCAATGGATTTCCTCCACGACGTCGGCGATGCCGTCAACGGCCAACCCGAGCAAGTCCGCATAGGATTGCCATTCGGCAGAGAGGATGCGGCGAAGCGAGCTCATGGCATGGCCCGCGTGGGAATTGGATAGCGCATGCAAACCACCTTACCATTTAAGGGAAAGATGCCATAGCGCCAACCTAGTGGATGGGTTCTAGAGTTGCCTAATTGCATGCCCGCTGGACTTACTGCCGCACGAAATAGGCCAGCCGCCAAGATTTGCCGCCCCCGGAGAATTTTACACATCGGCACGTGTCATTCTTTAAACCCGTTGCCACTTGGCGCAAAGGCAAGTGTCCGTTACCCTTGGGCATGGGCTTCATGAAAAATAAAATCACATTGGGTTAGGCATGCAATCTCCGGATTTCCATCGCAAGACGTTCCTCGCCTTGTTGGTCATCGTGACCATCGCCTTCGGGTGGATCCTGTTTCCGATGTATGGAGCGGTGTTCTGGGCCACGATACTGGCCATCCTGTTCGCGCCGTTCCAGCGCCATGCGGTGGCAAGGCTGCGCGGCAGGAAGAATTTGGCGGCCCTCATCACGCTGGGTTTCATCCTGGTGCTGGTCATCCTGCCATTGGCCCTGGTCGGTTCCGCCCTCTTGAAGGAAGGAAGCCAATTCTATGAGCGTATCCATTCGCGCCAGTTTGATCTCGGCGCATATTTCCACCAGGCGATGATGGCCCTGCCCGGCTGGATGCGCGGCCTGCTCGAACGCTTCGACCTGGGCGATCTCTCCTCCATGCAACAGAAGCTCTCGAATTCCGCTGCGCAGGGCAGTCAGGCCCTTGCGGCGCACGCGGTCAACATCGGACAGAACACCCTCGACTTCCTGGTCAACCTCACCGTCATGTTGTACATCCTGTTCTTCTTCCTGCGGGACGGTCCGCAACTGGCCAGGCGCATCAGGCAAGCCATTCCGCTAAGCACGGAACACAAGCAGACCCTGCTGAGCAATTTCACGACCGTCATCCGCGCGACGGTAAAGGGCAATATCGCGGTCGCGGCGGTACAAGGCTTGATCGGCGGCATCGCCTTCGCCCTGCTCGGGGTGCAAGGCGCCCTGCTGTGGGGTTTCCTGATGGCGCTGCTGTCCCTGTTGCCGGCGGTCGGCGCCGCGCTGGTATGGGCGCCGGTCGCCATCTACTTCCTTCTCACCGGCGCGATATGGCAAGGCGTGGTGCTTATCCTGGTGGGCGTGTTCGTCATCGGGCTGATCGACAACGTCCTGCGGCCCATACTGGTCGGCAAGGACACCCGGATGCCAGACTATGTCGTGCTGGTGTCCACCCTTGGCGGCATCGCCCTCGTCGGCCTGAACGGCTTCGTCATCGGGCCGGTCGTCGCGGCGCTCTTCATTGCCGCCTGGGATCTGTTTTCCCAGCTTTCGGATCATGGCCAGAACCCGAGCAAGGATGGCGGCGCGGGCAAAGGCTGACCCGGTCCGCGCCCGCTTAGCGGATGGGCAAAACCGTTCTAGAATGCTGGTTCCGCATCCGGACTCCATTCCATGAACGATACCCTCGTGAATAACCCCCTCCTGGCCGACTGGGACACCCCCTATGGCCTGCCGCCCTTCGACAAGGTGCAGCCCGCGCTGTTCGCGCCGGCCTTTGCCCAGGCGCTGCCGGCGCATCTTGCCGAACTCGACGCCATCGCTTCTTCCGGCGAAACGCCGGACTTCGACAACACGATCGCCGCATTCGACCGCTCGGGCAGGCTGGTCTCGCGCCTGAGCCTGCTGTTCGAAAACCTGACCTCCAGCGAAACCTCGCCGGCGCTGCAAGCCGTTGAACTCGAGCTCGCGCCGACGCTAGCCGGCCACCGCAATGCGATCTACCTGCACGACAAGCTGTTCGCGCGCATCGATGTCTTGCATGCGCGCCGCGATGCGCTCGATCTGCAGCCCGAGCAGCTGCGCCTGCTCGAACGCATCCACCTCGATTTCGTGCGTGCCGGCGCCAAGCTGCCCGAGGCGGCGAAGGCGCGCTACGGACAATTGATGGAGCGCATGGCGGAACTGGAAGCCAGGTTCGCGCAGAACGTGCTCGCGGACGAGGCCGCCTTCGCGCTGCCGCTGCGCGAGAAAGCTGACTTCGCCGGCTTGCCTGATTACCTGGTTGCCGCCGCGCGCAATGCGGCCGCGCAGCGCGGCTTGCCTGAGGGCAGCCATATCATCACGCTTTCCCCCTCGCTAGCCGAACCCTTCCTGAGCTTCTCTTCCCGCCGCGACCTGCGTGAAGCCTTGTGGCGCGCACGCGTGTCGCGCGGGGCGCATCCCGGCGAACACGACAACCGTCCGATCGCGTCCGAACTCGTGAGCCTGCGCCAGGAACAGGCGCGGCTGCACGGCTATCCGAGCTTCGCCCATTACCAGCTTGCCGACCGCATGGCGGGCACGCCCGACGCCGTTTCCGCGCTCCTGGAAAAGGTCTGGGAGCCGGCGAAGGCCAAGGCCGCGGTCGACCGCGAGGCCCTGACCGAAATGGCGAAATCGCTCGGCGAGCCGGTGCCGATCGCCGCCTGGGACTGGCGCTATCTCGCGGAAAAGGTCAGGCAGCAGCGCTTCAGCCTGGACGACGCCGAGCTGAAACCCTATTTCCGCCTCGAGAACATGATTGCTGCGATGTTCGATTGCGCCACGCGCCTGTTCGGCATCCGCTTCGAGGAACGGCACAGCGTGCCGCTGCATCATCCCGATGCGCGGCTGTGGGAAGTGCATGACGCCGCCGGCAAGCTGATCGGCCTCTTCATCGGCGATAACTTTGCCCGGCCGAGCAAGCGCAGCGGCGCCTGGATGCATGTCTTCCGCAACCAGTCCGGCCATGGCGGCGGCACGCTGCCGATCGTCATCAACAACAACAACTTCGCCAAGGCCCAGCCGACGCTGCTGAGCTTCGAGGATGTGCGCACCCTGTTCCATGAATTCGGCCATGGGCTGCACGGCCTGCTGTCGCTGGTCAATTACGAGCGTCTCTCGGGCACGCAGGTACTGCAGGATTTCGTTGAACTGCCTTCGCAGCTGTTCGAGCACTGGGCCCAGGAAGAAGCCGTGCTGCAGCGATTCGCCACGCACGTGACCACCGGCGAGCCCATGCCCGCCGCGCTGCGCGAGCGCCTGAAGCGAGCGCGGCGCTTCAACCAGGCATGGGAAACCGTGATGTACACCGGGCCGGCGCTGATCGACATGGCCCTGCATAGTCTGCCCCATGGCACGCAGGTCGACATCGCCGCCTTCGAGACCGAGCAGCAGCGCATCCTCGGCATTCCGGAAGACATCGGCCAACGTCACTACCTGTCGCACTTCCAGCACCTGTTCGGCGGGCCTTACTATGCTGCCGGCTACTACGTCTACATGTGGGCGGAGGTGCTGGACGCGGACGGCTACGATGCCTTCCTGGAGGCCGGCGACCCGTTCCATGAAGAAACGGCTAAACGCCTGCTGCGCCACGTGTACAGCGCCGGCAATACCCAGGATCCGACGCTTGCCTACCGCGCCTTCCGCGGCCGCGATCCGCGCGTCGAACCCATGCTCGCCAAGCGCGGCCTGATCGCCGCGCCCGCGCATTGAACGCCGGGACGGCCGCATTGGCCGCCCCTCTCCAACCCGACCATGACATCATGAGACAAGACCCGCGCTTTCCCAACCTGCATATCCTCGATCATCCGCTGATCCAGCACAAGCTGAGCCACATGCGCGACCGCGACACGTCCACCCGGACCTTCCGCGAACTGCTGCGCGAGATCACGCTGCTGATGGGGTATGAAATCACGCGCAACCTGCCGCTGACGACGATGCGCGTCGAAACGCCGCTTCAGCCCATCGACGCGCCGGTCATCGCCGGAAAGAAGCTAGTGGTGGTGCCGGTGCTGCGCGCCGGCATCGGCATGAGCGACGGCCTGCTGGAGCTGATTCCCTCGGCGCGTGTCGGCCACATCGGCGTGTACCGCGATCCCGAAACGCACCGGCCGGTCGAATACCTGGTCCGCCTGCCGGACACTTCGGAACGCACCTTCATCCTTTGCGATCCGATGCTCGCGACGGGCAATTCGGCGGTGCACGCGGTGGACGTGCTCAAGAAGCGCCAGGTCAGCGACGAGCAGATCGTTTTCGTGGCGCTGGTCGCGGCGCCGGAGGGAGTGAAGGTGTTCCAGGATGCGCATCCCGGCGTGAAGGTGTATGTCGCGTCGCTCGATTCGCACCTGAACGACCACGCCTATATCGTGCCGGGACTGGGAGATGCCGGGGACCGGCTCTTCGGCACCAAGTAGGCACCAAGTAAGGACAGGCTGCCTGGCAGGTGTGATTGGGGGATTGGGGATTGGGGTAATGGCCTGGTTGCTACGGGCCGGGCACGATAGTCATTCTGCCATGCGCCTGATGACCTGGGAACAGGTCGATGCAGCGCATTTCCATGACAGGGTGCCCGGCTCTCCGTGGCAAGCGAATGATGCCCCACCCGCTTGCCGCCCCGCATAAAAATTAGCCGGGGCTAATCATTCACTGCCTTCAACCTTATCAGCTTCGTTCGTCCCGCAACGACAGCAGGAGGTGCAGCAGGATCGCGCCGAAGGTCGCGGTGCCGATGCCGCCGAGCGAGAACTGTCCCAGCTTCAGCGTGAAGTCGCCCGCGCCCAGCACCAGGGTCACCGCGGCGACGATGAGGTTCTTGTTCTGCGAAAAGTCCACCCGGTTTTCCACCCAGATCCGCGCACCCGCCACGGCGATCAGGCCAAACACGACGATGGACACACCGCCCAGCACCGGCCCGGGAATGGTCTGGATGATGGCGCCGAACTTCGGCGAGAAGCCGAGCACGAGCGCGATCACTGCGGCAACGACGAACACGATGGTGGAATAGATCCGGGTCACCGCCATCACGCCGATGTTTTCCGCATAGGTCGTGACGCCGGTGCCGCCCATGGCGCCGGACAGCATGGTGGCGACGCCGTCGCCGAGGAAGGCGCGGCCCATGTAGCGGTCGAGGTTCTTGCCGGTCATCGCGCTCACCGCCTTGACGTGCCCCAGGTTTTCCGCGACCAGGATGATGGCCACGGGCGCGATGAGCGCCATGGCGTTGGCCCGGAACACCGGCGAAACGAACTTCGGCACGCCGAACCAGGCCGCGCTGGCCACCGCGCCGAAGTCGATGGGCTTGCCCAGGCCCATGCCGTTGGTGGCGATGGCATACAGCACGTAGGCAAGCAGCAGGCCGATGAGGATCAGCAGGCGCTGCACCATGCCGCGCGTGAACACCGCGACCACGCCGACGCACAGCACGGTGACGAGCGCCATCCAGGCATCGAAGTTGTTGCCGGTGACGCCCTTCACCGCGATCGGCGCGAGGTTGAGGCCGATCACCGCCACCACCGCGCCGGTCACGACCGGCGGCATCAGGGTCTCGATCCAGCGGGTGCCGATGGCTGACACCAGCAGGCCGATGAGGGCGTAAAGCGCGCCGCAGGCGATGATGCCGCCGAGCGCCACGCCGACGTTGGCGTTCGGCCCCTGGCCGCCATAACCCGTCACCATGATCACCAGTCCGATGAAGGCAAAGCTCGACCCGAGATAGCTGGGCACGCGGCCGCCGACGAAGACGAAGAAAAGCAAGGTGCCGATGCCCGACATGAAGATCGCCAGGTTGGGATCGAATCCCATCAGCAGCGGCGCCAGCACGGTCGCGCCGAACATCGCGACCACGTGCTGCAGGCCCATGGCGATGGTCTGCGGCCAGGGTAGCCGCTCGTCGGTGCTCACCACCGCGCCGTTGCCATCATCCGTGCCTTGCCGCACGCGCCACTTCGGAAAATAGGATTCCGCCATCAGGTTCTCCAGAGAGGAACGGGCTCGCCCGTCCGGTTTGCGTGACATGGCGTCCGCCGGGAACGCCAATCGTTATTGAATGCGGAGGACAGTGTATTGTTGGATGGATGAAATGACAATCCGCACTTGCGCCCCGCCGCTGCCCTTAAGCCCATCGTTTCCCCGGGCCGGCACGGAACCGGCTCGCATCGAGCCGTTCTACCATGATGGCGATGACGGATGACCAACCAAATGAAAGGGCTTACCCCATGACAAGAATCAGCGTACTCGGCACCGGCGCGATGGGCTCGCGCATGGCTGCCAATCTCATCAAGGCCGGCCATGCGGTGACGGTCTGGAACCGGACACCCGAGGCGGCCGCCTCGCTGGTCTCGGCGGGCGCCAGGCAGGCGCGCACGCCGCAGGAGGCAGCGGCCGGCGCCGAATTCGTGATGTCCATGGTGCGCGACGACGACGCCTCGCGCGAGGTCTGGCTGGCTCCCGGAACGGGCGCGCTTGCGGGCATGGCGGCCGGGTCCGTCATCATCGAAAGCTCGACGGTGACCCCGGACTGGATCCGCGAACTAGGCAAGCATGCCGCCCGGCAGCAGGTGGCGCTGCTGGAAGCGCCGGTCTCCGGCAGCCTGCCGCAGGCGGAGGCGGCCCAGCTGATCTACCTCGCGGGCGGCGAGGCGTCGACCTTGCAGCGATGCGAGCCGGTGCTGAAGGCGATGGCGTCGGCGATTCAGCATGTCGGTCCGCTGGGGACGGGCGCCCTGGTAAAACTGGCGACCAACACCCTGCTCGGCGTCCAGCTGACGGCCCTGGCCGAACTGATCGGCATGCTCAGGCGCGCCGGGGCCGACGCGGAGCAGGCGCTCAAGGCGGTGGCCGCCACACCGGCATGGAGCCCCGTGGCGCAGCGCCTCTCGGGCTCCATGTTGTCCGGAAATTTCGCCCCGCAATTCCCGGTGGCGCTCATCGAGAAAGACTTCGGCTACACGATGCGGATCGCCGGCGCGCGCGAAGCGGCGCCGACCATCGCGGCGGCGCGCGACGTGTTTCGCGAAGCGATCAAGCGCGGACTGGGCGATGCCAACATGACCGCCGTGGCGAAGCTTTACTCGCCGGACGTGCCGGCGGATAAGGGCTGATAGCGCTGGCAGGGGCTAAAGTGGCTAACGGATGCTGCCGCGCGCGCACTGCGCATCCACGTACTGCAATGCATCGGGCAGGGCGTCGCGGAAGGTCATCCATTCATGGTCGCCGTCGATCACGCGCAATTCCACCTGCTTCGGCTGGATCTGGAACAGCCGCCAGAAGACCTGCGCCGACATCAGGGCGATGCCGAACTTGTCGTGGTCGCCGGACACGATCCACATCGGCACCCTTTCCTGCCCCTTCTGGTAGGCCTCGAGATGCGCCGGATAATTCAGGGCCTTCCAGGTATCCGGATCGAACCTGCCGTCACGCACGAATTGCGGCGTGCGCCGCGCCGCGGAGGTCTCCGGCGGCAGGGGATCATAGATCGCCGGGCTGATGATGGCCGCGGCGCAGAAGCGGTCGGGATGCTTGAGCGCGAGGTTGAGCGAGCCGTAGCCGCCCATGGACAGGCCGCCGATGGAGCGCGCGCCGCGTTCGGCCGCGACCTTGTACCGCGATTCCACATAGGGGATGAGCTCGGTCATGAACGCCGTCTCGTCCCGCTCGCTCGCGCCGTCGGCCCACCAGGAGGCCGGACCGAAGGTCGGCATGATCGCAACGGTGGGGCGCATCAGTCCGCGCTTGATGAGGCCGTCGAGCGTATGTCCGGCGCTGCCCTTGGCCACCCACTCGCTTTCATCGCCGCCCGCGCCGTGCAGCAGGTAAGTCACGGGAAACGGCTGCGCGGCTTCCTTGTAGCCGTCGGGAAGATAGACGGTGAAGGGGATGGCGCGGCCGAGCGTGGCGGACACGAACTGGTCGCGAATGACTTCGCCCGCAAAGGTAGTCGGCGACAGCGCCGCGGCCAGCAATCCTGTCATTGCCGCGAACGCTATCTTGGCCCGTCTCTTCAATTGCATCTTGCCTCCATGTTGGGTTGAATGCCTTGCATCAGGATACCGTGAAACCCGACTATGCACATCGCCGCACGAGACGCTTTGACAGCGCGAACTCCATCGCCTAGCATCATCGCGGATGGTTTGAACAACCCCCAATGACATGCGGAGGCGCGGTGAACGTCGAATTTTCGGCAGTACGGCAAGAAGATGCGGAAGACCTCGTCAGGCTGCGGATCGCGGCGATGCGCGAGAGCCTCGAAAGGCTGGGCCGCTTCGATCCGCAGCGCGCGCGGGATCGCTTTCTTTCCACGTTTTCTCCCGCGCATACACGGCATGTCCTCGCCGATGGACAGCGCGTGGGCTTCGTGGTGATCAGGCCGGATGGAGAAGACCTGTTGCTGGACCACCTGTACATCCTGCCGGCATGGCAGGGCGCGGGGATCGGTTCGCTCGTGCTGCGCGACGTGTTCCGCCAGGCCGACGCGCTTGGCAAGTCCGTGCGGGTAGGCGCATTGAAGGGGAGCGACTCGAACCGCTTCTACCTGCGGCACGGCTTCGTTCTCGTTCGCGAGGAAGAGTGGGACAACTACTACATCAAGGCGGCCGGAACCATGGCATGACCGATCATGGCGCAAGCCCGACGGTGCGCTCCAGCGACTTCCTGCCCTCGGGACTGGTGATGGCGACCAGGGTATTGCCTGGCGCGATGCGCATGTCGCGATGCGGGTTGAAATGCCACTGCTCGCCGACGCGGATGGCGACCAGGATCCAGTCAGCGCCCGGTTCCAGCGCCGCGACCGAACAGCTCGGGAATCCGTCCGGCACGACGACTTCCTCGACCCGCAGGTTGTTATCGGTATGCAGCATCATGTCCATGAAGTTGACCGCATGCGGCCTGAGCATGACCGAGGCGAGGCGCATGCCGCCGGTGAAGTCGGGGGATACGATCTCGTCCGCGCCGGCGCGGCGCGTCTTGTCGGCGTTGCGCGGATCATGCACGCGGGCCACGATGCGGGCGCGCGGATTGAGCTGGCGCGCCGACAGGCTGATCACGAGGTTCTTGCTGTCGTCGCCGCTGACGGCGAACACGCCGCGGCAATGCTCCACGCCGGCGCGCCGCAGCACGTCGTCATCAGATGCGTCGCCGATGAGATACATCTCGTGCCCGGTCCGTTCGACGTGCGCCTGGAGAATGGCTTCGCCGACGTCGATCGCGACGAAGGGCCGCTTCGTCTTGAGCAGTTCATCGGCCACGTAGCTGCCGACGCGGCCTACGCCGCATACGATGTAGTGGTCGCGCAATTCCTCGATGGCACGTTCCATGCGCCGTCTCCTGTAGGCCTGGTTGAGATTGGTTTCGAGCACGAAGGCGGTGATCGTGGAAAAGAGGTAGGTCCAGGTGCCGATGCCCATGAAGGCCACGAGGATGGTGAAGATCCGTCCCTCGGGCTTGCCGGTCATGTCGATGACTTCGCTGTAGCCGATGGTAGCCACGGTGATGAAGGTCATGTAGACCGCGTCGACCGTGCTGGCGGTGAAGTCGCTGATCTTCAGGTAGCCCAGCGTGCCGATGACGTGGATCACCAGAATCAGGAAGATTCCGGTCATGATGCGCCGGTAGTAGGGGCTGGCCTGGAAGATCTGGAAGAACGTGAACATGGATGGACGCTGATTGCCTGCGGCCATCAGATTGTAGCCTAGAGCCAATCCGTTTCGGCGCCCTTGTTGCAAGCCCTGCTTGCAATCGTGTGAGGAATCAGCCGCCGAAGAATTCCTGCATCAGGAAGCTTTCCAGCGCCGCGTTGTCCTGCGGGCGTGCCGACAGCACGATCACCCTGCCGAGGCGGTGCGACTGCCAGTTGAAGTCGGCATTGTGATGGGTGCGGATGAGCGCGATGATGCGGCGGACGATGGCGTGGTCGATGTCGCCGTTCAGGCCGGCATCGACGTCGAGCGTCTGCCGCCAGGTGGCATCCGAGGCGGGATCCCAGCCGCGGAACTGCACCTGCGCGGTCCGCACGCCCTTGTTCACGATTTGGAACACGCCGCTGGTCAGCACAGGCTTGCGCGAGGCGCGCTGCAGGTCGCGGTTGATGTTGGCGAGCGCGATGTCGTTCTTGCCGGGCTCGGTGGGCGCCTGCTCCGAATTCCCGGTTTCGGCGGCGCGCTGCGCTTCGCGGCGCGCGCGCGCGGCGGCGATCATTTCGGACATGTCCGCCGCGGGCGGCGTGCGCGCCTGTTCGGGCGGCTCGGATGGCAGCGGTTGCGGAACGGGTTGCGGCGTCACGTCGGGCGCGGCGGGAACAGGCGAAGGCTTGGGCAAGGGCTTGATGCGCGCCTGCGGCGGACGCTTGACGGGCGGCTTCGGCTTTTCCTGTTTTTCCTTAGGGGCGGGCCGGGGTTCGGCGGGCGCGACCGGCGCGGACCGCGGCGGCGGAGGCGCACGTTCGATGCGGACGGAGATCGGGGCATCGTTCGGCTCCCCGGCCGGGAAATCCAGCAGGGCCGGCTGGCGGACTACCAGGAGCAGCAAGGCATGCAGCAGGACCGAGACCAGCAGGAAGCCGGCCAGCCGCCGGTTTTGCCGGTCGGCGGGCAGCATGGGCAGGGGCAGCATCTGTCGCAGGCTGGTTGGCATGTCAGTCGGATTTCGGGTGGGCGCGTCCCGGCCGGCATCGCGGCATGGGCAGCGCCTTCGTCAGTTCTTGTCTCCGCCCCCGATGTAGCGCAGGTCCGGCGACACATAGGCGGTCACCGGATGATCGAGCACGCCTGGCGGCGCGACCCGCTCGAGGGGAACGGTGCGCTGCCCGGCGCCCAGCATGAAATGCCAGGCGAAGCTCTTCTGGCCGACGTCGAAGCGCACGATCTGGCCGCCTTCGATGTTGACGTGGCGGGTCTGCGGTTCGATCACCACGACGCGCTCCGCAGCGGACACGTTCGCCGGGCTGCCGAGCAACTCCAGCCGCGGCTCGGGCGCGGCGCAGCCGGAGATGCCGAGGGCGGCAACGATGGCCGACGAGGCAGCAACAAGCGCAGGAATGGAGGCACGCTTCATGGTGGAACGGCAGTCGTGTTGGCGACTTGGGGTTGGCTTCTGTCAGGACCGGCAATGTAACACAGGAGGCAAGCTTAGGCCCGGCGGCGGTCGGCCGGTTGACCTTTGCTCATCTTTACATCAAGACACCAATGACGCAGCGCAGTTCCGGCGCATGTCCTGCCGGCATCTGCCGAAATCTTGAAAATCGGCTAATCTGGCGCACCTGTCGATACCGCGTTTTTCATTCCCGATGAACCAGAAGCTCACCCCGGCGACCGCCCTCATGCTGCTCGTCCCCCCGCTATTGTGGGCGGGCAACGCCATTGTCGGCAGGCTGGTGCACGACATGGTGCCGCCGATCATGCTGAACTTCCTGCGCTGGGTGATCGCGCTGCTGATCCTGTTGCCGCTCGGCCAATCGATCTTCCGGCGCGGCAGCGGCTTGTGGGAAGCGAGGAAGACGCTCGCGGTGCTCGGCCTGCTTGGCATCGGCCTATATAACGCCCTGCAGTATCTCGCCCTGCAAAGCTCGACGCCGATCAACGTGACGCTGGTTGCGGCAAGCATGCCGGTCTGGATGCTGCTCATCGGCCGGCTGTTCTTTTCATCGCCGGTATCGCGCCGCCAGGTCGGCGGAGCGCTGCTGTCCGTCGCCGGCGTGCTGCTGGTGCTCAGCCGGGGGGATTGGCAGCAATTGCTTTCCTTGCGCCTGGTGCCCGGCGACATCTTCATGATCTTCGCCACGATCTCCTGGTCGCTCTACAGCTGGCTGCTGACGCGTTCCACCGGCCTCGCGCAATTGAAGCAAAGCTGGGCGCATTTCCTGCTGGCCCAGGTGGTGTACGGCACGGTCTGGTCCGGCGCCTTCGCGGCGGGGGAATGGGCGGTGACCGGACGAAGCATTGCCTGGAGCCCAGCCTTGCTGGCTGCCCTGGCCTATGTGGCCATCGGCCCGGCGATCATCGCCTTCCGCTGCTGGGGTGCCGGCGTGCAGCGCGTCGGACCGAGCATTGCCAGCTTCTTCAACAATCTCACGCCGCTCTTCGCCGCCGTGATGTCCTCGGCTTTCCTGGGCGAGCTGCCCCATGGCTATCACGGCATCGCGTTCGCGCTGATCGTGGGCGGCATTCTCTTGTCGTCCCGGAAGTGAAGGCTTCCGCCGGCAGCCGTTCTACATCCTTCCGGAGACCTTGCACCGTACAAGCTTAACTGTATAAAAATACAGTATCATGGCGCATGTTCTGGAAGGGAGATGACGCCATGAAAACGGAGCCGCTGCGGCCGATCGCGGTCTTGAAAGGCAGGGGCATCGCCTCGAATGTCGAGCATCGTCTCCAGAAGACCACCCATGAAGCGGTGGACGACGGCTGGGCCGCGGATGACGAGCCTGCGCCGGCCATCCAGACGCAGGTGACGGAAATCCAGGCCAAGAGCATCGTCAGCAGCAACAAGTCGCCAGACATTCCCTTCTCACTTTCCATCAATCCCTATCTCGGATGCGAACACGGCTGCGCCTATTGCTATGCGCGGCCGACACATGCCTACCTCGAGCTGTCACCCGGCCTCGACTTCGAGACCAGGCTCTTCGCCAAGACGAATGCCGCCGGGCTGCTCCGCACGTTTCTCTCCCGTCCCGGCTATGTCGCGGAACCCATCGCCGTCGGCGTGAATACCGACGCTTACCAGCCCATCGAACGCGAGCTGAAGATCACCCGGCAAATCCTCGAACTGCTGTGCGAGACCCGCCATCCCGTTTCGCTGATCACCAAGTCGTCGCTGATCGAAAGGGACATCGACCTGCTGAAGGCCATGGCGGAACGCCGGCTTTGCAACGTCGTGATCACCATCACGACGCTCGACGCCGACATGGCGTGCAAACTGGAGCCGAGGGCGACCACGCCATTGCGCAGGCTGAGAACGGTCAAGGCGCTCGCCGACGCGGGCATCCCCGTAGGCGTCAACATCGCCCCGGTCATTCCCTTCATCACCGAACCCGACATCGAACGCATCCTGAAGGCCGCGCACGAGGCCGGGGCGGTCAGCGCGGGCTACATCGTACTGAGGCTTCCCAACGAAGTGAGTCCTATCTTCCAGGAATGGCTGGAAGCGCATTACCCTGACCGCGCCAGGCGGGTGATGAACCGCATCCAGGAAATGCGCGCCGGCAGGGAAAACGATCCCGGCTTTCATTCGCGGATGACGGGCAGCGGCGTCTGGGCCCAGCTCATCCGGCAACGCTTCGACATCGCGGCCAACCGGCTCGGCTTGACGACGCGCGCCAGGGACCTCGCCGCGCTCGATTGCACCCTGTTCGAGAAACCCGAGCGGGAAAGGCCGGCCCCCGCCACGCCGCAGTTTAATCCGCAGTTGAATCTTTTCTGAGCGCGGGACGCCCGGGCGTTCGGGCGCCTTGACCGGCGTCATGCCACCGGTCCGGGTTTGGCGTTTAAATAAATTCCCGGCATCTGTTTCTAACAGTTAAATCTTTTAACCGTCCATGCCCGCCCCAGCGCCAGGCTCCCCCTGTTCAGCCAGCATCGCCCGCATGGTCCGGCGAGCGCGCGGCACGGGCATGAGACGGCCGTGCACCGCACCCGGGAGCGCACGATGAGCCAGGCCACCACCTGGCCCATCCGGACCTTGTTGACCCGGCTGGTGCTGGCCTGTCTGCTGCCCGCGATCGTCGGCGCGATCCTCCTGTTCATCTACGAATACCAGGATGGCCTCGCGCAGCAGAGGAAGAACACCATTCAGACGGCGCGCGCCATGGCCCTCGCGGTCGACAATCACCTGCTCAAGGCCCAGGCCCTGGCGCAAACCCTGTCGACCTCGCACAACCTCGCCGCGCGCAATCTCGCCGGCTTCCACGAGGAGGCGCGCGCCGCCATCACCCTCTCGGGGCTGGGAACGAACGTCGTGCTGCGCGACGCGGCGGGCAGGCAGGTTCTTAATACCGCCATTGCCTTTGGCGGCGCCCTGCCCGGGCAACCGGATCCGGAACACGTCCGCGGGGTATTTGCCACGGCAAGGCCGACGTTTTCCGATGTCTTCATCAGCCCGGTGTACAAGCGCCCGATCATGAGCGTCGACGTGCCGGTTTTCCTGGATGGCAAGGTGGCCTACGCCCTTGGCGTGGGCATCCTGCCCAAGGATTTCAACACGCTGGTCAAGTCGCAAGGCTTGCCGGAGGAATGGATGGCGGCGGTGCTGGACGGCACGGGAACGATCGCCGGGCGCACCCATTTACCGGAAAAATTCGTGGGCGAGAAGGCAAACGAGCGACTGGTGCATACGCTGCTCTCGGCGGCGGAAGGAACGGTCGATGCGACCAGCCGCGAAGGCATCGCGGTGCAGACATCCTTCAGCCGGTCCGCGGTCACGCACTGGGGCGTGGCGATCGGCATTCCCCACCGCCTCATCCAGCTCGACCTGCTGCAGACGTTTTCCGTGCTCGGGCTGGGCGCGTCCATCGTGCTGCTTATCAGCCTGATGCTGGCCCGTTCCATGAGCGAGCGGATCGCGCATGCGGTCAATGCCCTGACCGGGCCGGCGCTCGCGCTTGGCGAGGGCGGCGCCGAGCCGCATCCCGGGGCGCGGGTCAAGGAAGTGGCCCAAGTGGCTGAAGTAGCCGAAGTTGCCGCGGCAATCGACCGCGCGGCGGCGCTTTTGCAGGAGCGTGCAGACGAACTGGCCGAAGCGCACCGCCTGGGGCGGTTCGGCACCTGGCACTGCGATCTCGCGACCGGGGAACTCAGGATCTCGGACAGCCTCAAGGACATCCTCGGCCAGAACATCGTTTCCTTCGCGACGCTGCGCGATACTGCGTTCGCGACCGGATCCTGGCCGCAATTCGAGGCCGCCTGGCACGATGCGATCCGGACGGGCAAGAGCTATGACCTGGAGATGCAAGCCAACCATGCCCGGGGCCATCCGGTCTGGCTCAATGCCCGGGGCAGCCCGGTGCGCAACGACAAGGGCGATGTGGTCGCGATGCAGGGCATGCTGCAGGACATCACCGAAAGCAAGCATGCCGAGCGGCTCCTGAGCGATTCCCGCGAAAAACTTCGGGACGCCGCCCTGCATGATTTTCTTACCGGCCTGCCCAATCGCGGGCTCGTGATGGAATACTGCGAGCGCCTCGTCGCCGCCGCGCGGCGCGGGCACGGCGGCGGCGCGCTACTGTATATCGACATCGACCGCTTCAAGCCGATCAACGATCTGTATGGCCACGACACCGGAGACCGGGTGCTGCAGGAAGTGGCCCAGCGGCTGCGGCAATCCACACGCCAGGAAGACCTGGTCGGCAGGCTGGGCGGGGATGAATTCGTAATCGTGCTGCCGCATGCCGACGGCGTGCGCCACCGCGCGGAAACCGTGGCCCAGCACGTGCTGGCCAACATCAGCCGGCCCATGCGCCTGAACGCCCTCGAACTGACCGTCTCGCCATCCATCGGCATCAGCTTCTTCCCTGAACACGCCGACACCGTCAGCAGCCTGATCCATGCCGCCGACCTGGCCATGTACCAGGCGAAGCAGACGGGCCGCTCCAACTACCAGTTCTATACGCCCGAGCTCGACCGGCGCATCGAACAGGCCTTGTCGGTGGAGGCGAGGCTGCGGGACGCGATCGGCAGCGACGGCCTGGAATTGCATTACCAGCCGGTGATCGACCTCAAGAACGGCAAGGTCGTCGGCGCCGAAGCGCTGCTGCGCCTGACCGGCGCCTTCCTCGACATGGGGCCGGACCGCTTCATTCCGATCGCCGAGTCGGCCGGCCTGATCGGACGCCTGGGCGAATGGGTCGCCATCCAGGCATGCCAGCAGCACGTCCAGTGGCTGCGGCAGGGAATGACCATGACCATCGCCATCAACGTCTCTCCCCTGCAGTTCCGCCAGCGCTCCTTCATCGACCGCCTCAGCGAAATCATCGCGGACACGGGCATGGACCCCCGCCACCTCGAAATCGAAGTGACGGAAAGCGCGATCATGGAAAACGTCGAGGATGCGGTGCGCATCCTGACCCGCCTCAAGGCGCTTGGCGTGAAGGTCGCGCTCGACGATTTCGGCACCGGCTATTCCAGCCTGAGCAGCCTCACTAGCCTGCCGCTGGACAAGCTCAAGGTGGACCAATCCTTCGTGCGCCGCATCGAGCGCGACGAAGCCAGCCGGACCGTGACGGAAGCCATCATCGGCCTCGGCCGCAGCCTGCGCCTGAACGTCCATGGCGAAGGCATCGAATCGGAAGATGCGCTGCTCTACCTGGAAGAGCATGGCTGCAACCAGGCGCAGGGCTACTGGTTCAGCAAGCCGCTCAGGGCGGCGGAATTCACCCGCTGGTATCACGAGCAGTGGGAGAAGAAGACGAGCACCGAAGGCTGGGAGCGGGTCAGGCGGATCTGGGACCCGAAGCGGTAGCGGGGGTGCCCGGCGATGACGGCCGCCGCTGCCGCCGGCTGCCCCGTCACTCCCGCGCTGGCGGGAATCACATCTCCGTCTCCGTCGTTCTCAAGACAAGCGGTTTCCTGCCCGCCACCCAGGACATTTGTACCAGTCCCACTGCAAGCCACCCGGCGCTTTGTCCCGCCCGGCCCTCTTCGAAACAGGCTGAAAATCCCACGCAATTCGTGACACCCGCCCCATGCGCGAGCGCGGGCCGCTGCCTATCATTCAACCCAAGTACCCGACGAACGAATCACCTTCGACGTGCCGGCAGTGCAGCGGATACCTCAAGAGGCAGCGCATGCGATTCATCAACACACTGCCGCTTCCGGTGGCCAGTTTCCTGGCGGAGGAAACCGGTACGTCGCTGATGGAATTCCTGCTGGTAGGCCTGCTCGCGATCGTGGTGGGCACGATGCTGTTGCTGGCATTGGAAAAGTGCAATTGATCTTCTGCGATCGACCCGTGCGATTGACATGCGAATCCAAAGATGAATGAACTCGACGCGTTTCTGACCTTGCTTGCCATGCTGCTGGCCGATCTGCGCACGGACGTGCTCATGGCCTTGCTCATCGTTGCCGCGGTCATCGACTTTCGCACCTACCGCATCCCCAACTGGCTGACGATGTCGGGCGCCCTGTTCGGACTGGCGTACAGCATCGCGGTTCCGTTTTCGCCGCAAGCAGGCTTTCTCTCCTCGCTAGGCGGTTTGGCCATCGGCCTGGCGATCATGTTGCCGATGTATGTGCTGAGGGTCACAGGCGCGGGCGACGTCAAGCTGATCGCCATGTCCGGGACTTTCCTGGGCGCGGGCGGCGTCCTGCCGGC
Organism: Noviherbaspirillum galbum; assembly: GCF_010974945.1. Taxonomy (GTDB): domain Bacteria; phylum Pseudomonadota; class Gammaproteobacteria; order Burkholderiales; family Burkholderiaceae_D; genus Noviherbaspirillum; species Noviherbaspirillum galbum. The sequence goes on from NZ_JAAIVB010000026.1 coordinate 32,085, forward strand.
CATCGTCTGTTCGTTCGTCGTCGGTGGGATGGCGGCGCTGGGCGTGGCGCTGTTCAGGCGCTCGCTGGGCCGGATGATCACCAACATCAAGAACATCAGCCAAAGCGCGGCGTTCTATGCGTCGGGCGGCATGCTGCCGAACATGCAGGTAGCTCCGGGCGCTTCGGTGGGCAGGTTGCCCTATGCGGTCAGCATCGCCGTCGGCACGATCGCCTATCTGGTTGCAAGACAGCTTGGTTTCCTGTGAAGGCAGGCTTTCATTGAAGTTTCGAGAGGCACTCCATGAAAAACGTCAAGGCATTCGTATTCCTCCTACTCGCGATCGCGACGGGTCTCGCGGCCGCCTTCTACGCGGCCTCGTGGATGGCGCAGCGCGCCAATGTCGCAGCCAACAAGATCATCGTTGCCGCCATGGATATCGACCCCGGAAGCAAGCTGAATCCGGAAATGCTCTCCACGGTGGACTGGCCGAGCAACGCCCTGCCGCCGGGCGCCTTGCAGGACATCAAGCAGATGCAGGACCGGGTGGTGAAGGTAGGCCTGGTGCGCGGGGAAGCCATCCTGGAGGGGAAGCTCGCGCCGGTGGGAACACGCGGCGGACTTTCCGCCGTCATCGCGGACGGCAAGCGGGCAATGACGGTGCGGGTCAACGACGTCGTCGGCGTCGCGGGCTTCGCCCTGCCGGGCACCTATGTGGATGTCATGGTGAATGCCCAGCAGGACCACGATGGCCGGTCCTCCGACGGCAAGCACATCAGCAAGACGGTGCTGGAAAACGTGCTCGTGCTGGCCGTTGCCCAGGAAGCGAGCCGTGACGACACCAAGCCCAAGGTGGTGAGCGCGGTGACCCTGGAATTGTCTCTCGAAGATTCCGAAAAGCTCGACCTTGCCCGCAGCGTCGGCACCCTGTCGCTGGTCCTGCGCAACCAGATCGACAAGAAGACCGTCGCCACCGGCGGCATCACGAAGGGAGAGCTGTTCGGCGTCGTGAAAGCGCCCGTCGAAAAGATCGTCGCCGAAGCCAAGCCGGCCGCCGCCAGGCCGGCGCGTCCGAAGCCGGCGCGGTCCGGCCCCTGCGTCGAGGTGATCCACATGCAGGATGGCAGCAAGTCGCTGAGCTGCTTTCAATAACGGCCCCTGGCACTGAAACGGAGCTCAAACGTGCGCAAGAATCCGAAACACATCATGCTGCTGGCCGCGCTCCTCGTCGCCGGTTACGCCAGTGCGCAGAGCAGCCCTGCTGCCCGCAAGCCCAACGTTGCGTCTCCGGGAGGACAGGCAACCTACACCGCCGGCATCAAGCAATGCGCCGGCACTGTCGTCGACAAGCCGGCGGTCGCGACGCTCGGAAAATCGACCGTGGTGCCGCTTGATTATCCGGTCGTGCGCATTGCCATCGGCGGAAACCGTTCCACCGTGCGGGCAAATGCCGCACCGCAGGCGCCAGCCGCCGAAGCGAATGCCGCCGGCGCGGCCGCCCCGCCTGCGCCGCCCCCCGCCGCTGCCGGAGCGGGCAACGACGGCGTGTCCGAAGTCAGCATCTCGCTGCTGGGTCCGAGAGAGCTCTTCGTACTCGGCCGGCAGGCGGGCGCCATGAACGTGGTGCTGCAGGGAGCCGACGGCCGCTGCCACGTCAAGGACATTATCGTCACCATCGATCCAGGCGCCCTGCAGTCGGTGCTGGCCGAACTCATGCCGGGCGAACCCGGGATCAAGGTGCGCGGCGCGGAAAATGCCCTGGTCCTGACGGGAAATGTCAGCGATTCGCTGAAGGTGGACCAGGCTGTGGCGCTCGCCACCTCCTACGGCGACGGCAAGAAGGTGCTCAACATGCTGCGCGTCACCTCGCCGCAACAAGTCATGCTGGAAGTGAAGATCGCCGAGGTCAGCAAGACGCTGCTCGACAAGCTGGGTTCCTCGGTCGGCATCAGGAGGAGCGGTAACGGCGGGACCGACACCTACTCGCTGCTCTCGAATTTCCTCAGCAACGGCGGCGGGCTAGTCGAGGCGCTGCGCGTCGGCCGCACGGCGCTGTCCATCGACGGCCAGAAGGACGACGGCCTGGTAAGGATCCTGGCCGAGCCCAACATCATGGCGATCAGCGGCCAGCATGCCAGCTTCCTGTCGGGCGGCAAGATCTTCATCCCCACCGCGCAGACCAACCTTACCGGCACGCCGATCATTACCTTGACGGAGAAAGAGTTCGGCATCGGCGTGAAGTTCATGCCGACGGTACTCGAAGGCAACCGCGTCAACCTGAAGCTGACATCGGAAGTCTCCGACCTGTCCCAGACAGGCTCGCCGTTCACGACGGTCAACGGTATTACCTCGGTCCTGCCATCGCTGACGGTCAGGCGGGCAGACACCACGGTACAGCTTAACGACGGGCAGAGCCTGGTCATCGCGGGCCTGATCCGCAACGACGTCAACGAGACGGTCAAGCGCTTCCCGGGCATGGGCGAGGTGCCGGTCCTGGGCGCCCTGTTCCGAAGCACCGAATTCCAGAACAACCAGTCGGAACTGATGTTCGTCGTGACGCCCAGGCTGGTCAAGCCGCTTCCGGAAGAGCCGCGGCTGCCGACCGACAACCATGTCGTACCGAGCCGCGGCGAGGTGTACATGAACGGCAGCCTGGAGAGTGCCACGCCGGCGTCGTCCACGCCGATGGCGCCTTGATCCCCCCGAGCCCCGACACAGAACAAGGAACGCAACATGAACAGGATCGCCACTGCCCTAATGCTCATCATGACCGCGGGATGCGCGACGGTTACGCCGCACTACGACGCGCGCTTCGGCAACGCGCTGCGCCAGGCAAAGCAGGACATGACCCTCAACCCTGGCGCCGGCAAGCAAGGCGACCAGGCCCTGGGCCTGAATGGCAAGGAGGCCAGGGAAACAGCCGTGGTTTACACGAATTCGTTCAAGGAACCGCCTCCCGCGGTCCCGGTGATCAACATCGGCGGGGCGATCAGCACCGCCAACGGCAACGGCAGGTAGCCCGGACGGAATCCTCCGGCCATGTTGCGCGCCGACATGACCGGATTGATGGCAAGGCAGCACCGGCGCAGGCGCTCTACTTCACAACCCACCCTCGAGAGGAAACTCAAATGGACCACTTCTTCAACCTGTTCAAGCAACTGCTCCTGGCTTTTTCCAAGGAAGACGATGGCGCCCAGGTCATCGAATATGCATTGATCATCGCCGTCGTCTCGATCGCACTGGTCGTCGCGCTTCGCGCGCTCACCAACAACGGCGGAAGCTTTGCGACTTTCATCACGCGGGTGACCACCTGCCTGACGACCGCGGCATGCGTCTGACGACAACCTCGCCATGATGCCAGTGTGGTTCGACCGGCACAGGCATCCTGGTTCAGGCCTTACCCGAGAGGAAACTCAAATGGACCACTTCTTCAACCTGTTCAAGCAAATGCTCCTGGCCGTTTCCAGAGAAGAGGATGGCGCCCAGGTCATCGAGTACGCATTGATCATCGCCGTCGTCTCGATCGCACTGGTTGCCGCGCTCCAGGCCCTTACCGCCAACGGAGGCGGGTTCGCAACGTTCATCACGCGCGTCACGACCTGCCTGACCACCGCGGCATGTACCTGACTTGAACCAACCCGGACGGGCGGCGGTGCAATGACCAGCCAACCACTTTGCATCGCCTGCCTTTTCCATTTCAACGACCACACCGCGCCGCCATCCCCGCAAGGGGGGGAAGCCCTGTACGCGGCATGCCGAAAATCGGACACGGGTGGGTCCGCGATCAAAAGGTCAACACATGGTCTACCTTGCCAAACGTCGCCGCGAACGCGGAGCAGTCATCCTGAGCGTGGCCCTGCTGCTTCTTTTCCTGCTTGGCTTCATGGGATTCGCCCTCGACTTCGGCCATCTATTCATCGTCAAGACCGAATTGCAGACCGCAATGGATAGCTGCGCGCTGGCGGCCGCGCAGGAACTTGACGGCAATACCGACGTTCCCGCGCGTGCCCGTAACGCCGGAAGAGCAGCGGGCAACCTGAACCGCGTCAATCTCCAGTCAGCCAACTGGAGCGGCATGGGCAACATCATCGACGCCGACATCACCTTCAAGGATTCGGCCTACGCGCCAACGGCGAGCGGCGCCGCCGCGAAGTATGCCCAGTGCCAGCACACCCAGCCTAACGTGCCGATGTGGCTGCTGAAGGCCATGGGAGGGTTTTCCGGAAATGCCGCGACCTACCCTGCCACGCAGAACGTGGTTGCTTCCGCCGTCGCCACGCGCGCGAGCGCGCAAACCGCCTGCTCGATTCCTGTCGCGCTCAAGCCCAAGGCCGGTGGAGTCGCGCCCAATTACGGATTCAACGTCGGCGAATGGGTTACGCTCATCCAGGCACAAAATGCCGCGACTGGTGGCGAAATCGGCTGGGCGAACCTGGACGGCAGCAACAGCGCCTCTGAAACCGAAAGGGAACTCAACGGCACCTGCGGCACGAAAGTGGGCGACACCCTGGGCACGCCTGGCGTGCAAACCTCGGTCGCCGATGCATGGAATGCGCGCTTCGGCATCTATAAAAACAACAGCAGCCCCGCTGCCAACGCGCCGGACTTTACCGGCTACAGTTATACCACCACAGACTGGGCCAGCGGTCGGGACGCCTTCAACGACTTCATGAGCAAGCGGACAGTCTTCGCCAACTGCGGCACCTCGGTAAGCAATTGCGAGTCCGTTACCGGCTTGCGCATGAATGGCGGCTTCCAGACCGTCGCAACCGCGGGGCCGAACGGCGAGCACCAGCGCTATGGCAAGAACCGGAGGCTGGTCGCCGTGCCGGTCGTCAATGGTTCGAACCGCATCATCGACTATGCATGCATGCTGATGCTGCATCCCTTGTCCGTGCCGATGTCGGACGCCAAGCTCGAATTCCGGGGAAATGCAGGCAGCCCCGGCAGCCCATGCACGACGAACGGCATCCCGGGCGGCACGGCCGGGCCGCTCGTGCCTGTATTGGTGAGATGAGGTGCGCCATGACATCGAGGCAAAACGGCGTAGCGCTGGTCGAGTTCGCATTGATCCTTCCCTTGCTGCTGATCCTGACCTTTATCGTCACCGAATTCGGCCGGGCGCTCTACCAGTACAACACCATCACGAAGTCGGTGCGCGACGCGGCGCGTTACCTGTCCATGCAGCCGCCCAATACCGGCACCGCGCAAGCCAGGAACCTCGTGGTCTATGGCAATACGGCGGGAACCGGCAATCCGCTCGCGCTGGGCCTCACCGCGGCGAACGTGCCGGACCCGACCTGGACGCAGGCAGGCACCTATCCGGTCATGAATCTCGTGACGATCAGCGTCACCGGCTATACCTTCCGTTCCATGATGCCCAGCGCCTTCGGCATCAATTTCGGAAACTTCGCCTTCAGTCCCATCAGCGCCACCATGCGGAGTCCGCTATGAAAAAACGCCAGTCAGGCGCAGCCGTCGTCGAGTTCGCCTTCGTGCTGCTCATCTTCTTCATGTTCCTGCTGGGCATACTGGACTTCTCGCGCATGCTGTTCACGTGGAACGCGGCAAACGAAGCAACCCGCGCCGGCGCCCGCTACGCCGTCGTATGCGACAGCACGGCGAACCAGGCGGCCGTGCTGGCAAAGATGCAGAACATGCTGCCGCAGATCTCGGCCATCAGCGTCGCATGGGACCCGGCTGGATGCACCACCGCGACCTGCCAGGGCGTCAACGTGGCGGTCACCGGCCTGAATTTCCGATGGATATCGCCCATTCCGGGCGCGGCCGCGCGCAACATCCCGATGCCTGGCTTTTCCACCTATCTGCCGCGCGAAGTGATGCGACAGGACCCGAATAGCAACACCATCTGCTGATCAGCGACAGGAAACCCAACATGAAGATCGCCCTGATTTCACCCAGCAAAGACAACCTTCATCACATGACGTTGACCCTGCAGGCAGCCGCCCATACCGTCGTCGAAGTGGAAGGAGGAAAACGAAGGATGCGCGGCATCGCGGAACAGGAGCAGCCCAACCTCATGATCGTGGAAGGCATGTGCTGCGACGCCAGCGAGCTTGATCACATCGAGCATGTGACGACGCACTTCCCTAATATCGCCGTCATTCTCCTGTGCGCGACCACGTCGCCGGATTTCCTGCTTAGCGCGATGCGCGCCGGCGTTCGGGAAGTTCTCCCTTCGCCCGTCGAGGCAGGCGTGCTGCTCGCCGCGGTCGGCCGCGTCGCCGCCAAGCTTGCCGCGACCCAGCAGGGACCCGGCACCGGCAAGGTACTGGCATTCATGCCTTGCAAGGGTGGCAGCGGCGCGACCTTCCTCGCGACGAATTTCGGCTACCAGCTTGCCGAATCGAAGAACGTCCTCCTGATCGACCTAAATCTGCAGTTCGGTGACGCCCTTTCCTTCGTCCATGACGGCAAGCCGCCAGTCACGATCGCCGATGTGGCGCGCGACATACGCCGGCTCGATGCCTCGTTTCTCGGGGCCAGCGCGGTCCGCGCCGCGCCCAACTACAGCATCCTGGCCGCTCCGGAAGATCCGGCCCAGGCAATGGAGGTCAAGCCGGAGCATGTCGATGCGATTCTCAAGATCGCCGGCGCGCAATACGACTTCGTTCTCCTGGACCTGCCGCGCACGCTCGACCCCGTCTCCATCAAGGCACTTGACCGCGCCTACCGGATCTTTCCCGTCATCCAGGCAAGCCTGCCGCACCTGCGCAATGCCGCCAGGCTGATCGGCGTCTTCCGGTCGCTGGATTATCCGGCCGACAAGGTCGAGCTGATCGTCAACCGGTTCGAAAAAAATGGCGAAATCGGTCTTGATGCGATCCGCCGCTCCCTTGGCACGCACAGCATGCATACCGTGCCGAACTCCTACAAGGATGTCAGCACCTCGATCAACCACGGCAACGCCCTGATCCAGATTGCGAAATCGAATGCTGTCGCCAGGAACCTGGCCGAGTTCGCGCTTGCCATGAGCCCCAGGCAGAATGAGACGCGCGGCGTCTTCGAGAGATTGTTCAAGCGCGCATGATGGCCGGCGCATCGGCGGCGCAAGCACCGATCCGGCTTTTGAATGGAGAATGATGACATGTCGTTCCGCGAAAAATTGAACGCGCTTCGCACCGATACGGTCGAGCCGCTCGCGAGCCAGGGTGAAACCGAGGCCTACAAGCAGCTCAAGAGCCGCATGCACCTGAAGCTGCTTGACCAGTTCGACCTGTCTGCGCTCGAAACGCTGCCGCCGGAAAAACTGCGGCAACAGATCGCCTCCACGGTGGAACGCCTGCTCAATGAGGAACAGGCGGCGGTGAATGACTTCGAGCGGCGCACCCTGATCCGGGACATCCAGCATGAGATGCTTGGCTTCGGCCCCATCGAACTGTTGATGGCCGACCCGAACGTGTCCGATATCCTGGTCAATTCCTACGACCAGATCTACGTGGAGAAGAAGGGTCGCCTTGAACTGACCAACGTCACCTTCACCGACGAGAAACACCTGTTGCGGATCATCGACAAGATCGTGTCGCTGGTCGGGCGCCGCATCGATGAGTCGAGTCCGATGGTCGATGCCCGGCTGCCCGACGGCTCGCGGGTAAACGCCGTCATCCCGCCGATCGCGCTGGACGGCCCGATGATGTCGATCCGGAGATTCGCGCACATTCCGCTGAAGATGGAAAACCTGGTGCATGAAATGCACAGCCTGACGCCGGAAATGGCCATGATGCTGGAGGGGCTCAGCCGCGCAAAGGTCAACATGCTCATTTCCGGCGGAACCGGCGCGGGCAAGACCACCTTGCTGAACATCCTTTCCGGCTACATTCCGGTGTCGGAGCGCATCGTCACCATCGAGGATGCCGCCGAACTCCAGCTGCAGCAGCCCCATGTGGTCAGGATGGAAACCCGTCCGCCAAACATCGAGGGCAAGGGCGAAGTGACGGCGCGGGCGCTGGTGCGCAATGCGCTGCGCATGCGCCCGGACCGGATCGTGATCGGCGAAGTGCGCGGCGCGGAAGCGGTCGACATGCTGCAGGCGATGAACACCGGCCACGAAGGATCGCTGACGACCATCCACGCCAATACGCCCCGCGATGCGCTGTCCAGGCTGGAAAACATGATCAGCATGGCAAACCTGAACCTGCCGCACAAGGCCTCGCGCCAGCAGATCGCATCTGCCATCACCGTCGTGATCCAGGGCCTGCGCCTGACCGACGGCAAGCGCAAGATCACCAGCATCCAGGAGATAACCGGCATGGAAGGCGACATCATCACCATGCAGGAGATCTTTGCCTATGCGCAGACAGGCATCGATGCCGAAGGGCGCACCGTCGGCCACTTCCAGGCGACGGGCATCCGGCCCAAGTTCGCCGAGCGGCTGGAATCGTTCGGCATCCATTTGCCGGATGCCATATTCGATCCGAACAAACGCTACCACTGACGAAGGCGCGACCATGCAATCGATACTCGGCAATTCGTTCCTGGTCATGACCGTCATGGTCTTCGTTACCGTCCTGCTCGCGCTGGAGGCCGCCTACCTTCTCTGGAAGTCGTACAAGGGGCCTGCCGCGAAAAGAATCGAGGAAAGGATCAGCGCCCTTGCGGCCTCGCGCGACACGAGCAAGCAGGCCCGGATACTCAAGCAGCGCTTGCTCAGCGAGGTGCCGGCGATCGAAAAGCTGCTGCTGGACCTGCCGCGGGCGCATCGCCTGCAACGGTTCATCCACCAGGCCGGCCTCGGCTGGACGGTGTCGCGCCTGGTGCTGTCTTGCGCTGCCGCCGGCGCGGGCAGCTTCATGCTTCTGCTCTCCCTGGTACATCAATCGCTGTTATGGAATGCGCTGATCGCGATGATTGTCGCTACCCTTCCCGTCCTCTACGTCGAGCGCAAGCGGCACCGCAGGCTGCGCCGCATCGAACACCAACTGCCGGATGCCCTGGACCTGCTGATCCGGGCCCTGCGTTCCGGCCATGCGTTTTCCTCTGGTTTGCAGATGCTGGGCGAGGAAATGGCGGAGCCGATCGCCGGCGAATTCCGCATCGTTGCGGACGAAGTGAATTTCGGCGTATCGATGCAGCAGGCGCTTGTAAACCTCAGCCAGCGCGTTCCCATGACCGACCTGCGGTTTTTCGTGATCTCGGTGCTGATACAGCGCGAGTCGGGCGGCAATCTCACGGAAGTGCTCGGCAACCTGAGCCGTCTGATCCGGGATCGCCTGAAACTGCTGGCGAAGGTGAAGGTGCTCTCTTCCGAGGGACGCCTGTCAGCCTGGATACTCGGCGTGATGCCCTTCGCGATGGCCGGCCTGCTATACCTCTTCAATCCGGAATTCATGTCTCCGCTTTGGACGGACCCGATCGGCATCAGCATCATCCAGACGCTGCTGGTCATGATGTTCCTGGGGATACTTCTGCTGGTGAAGATCGTCAGGATCCGTGTTTGAACACCATGCCCCTTGGGGAGCCGCCAACATGATTATCCTTGCCATTCTCATTTTCCTGTCCGTCACCACTGCCTTGCTGGCGGTCTACCTGTTGATATCGCCCGATCGCGTACAGCAGCGGCTCGATGCGCTGGGCGGAAAGGAAGAACGTCTTGAATGGAGGCCAGCCCTGGTCGGACTGGTGGGGCCGTTCGCCCGCCTGTCGGCGCCTGCGGGCGACTGGGATACGTCGCCGCTGCGGGTGAAGTTCATCAACGCCGGCTTTCGACAGTTCGATGCGCGCTTCATCTTCTTCGGCGTCAAGACGCTGCTCCCGCTGCTTTTTTCCGGCCTGGCCTTCCTCGCGCTGCGAGCCACGACGCAGATGGATGGATTGACGCTGACGATGTTCCTGATGGCGGCGGCGCTGTTCGGTTGCTACCTGCCGAACATGGTCCTGCACCTGAAGTCCAAGAGCCGCAAGCGTGAAATCTTCGATAACTTTCCCGATGCGGCCGACCTGATGCTGGTTTGCGTCGAAGCTGGCCTCGGACTCGACGCGGCGCTGACCCGGGTGGCGGAGGAAATGAAGATCAAGTGCTTGCCGCTCGCCGAGGAACTGCAATTGACCAACCTGGAAATCCGGGCTGGCGGCGCACGCGAGCAGGCCCTGCGCAATCTGTCATTGCGCACTGGCGTCGATGAAGTTTCCGTTTTTGCCACGATGCTCACCCAGGCCGACCGGTTCGGGACCAGCATTGGCGAATCCCTCAGGGTGTTTTCCGACGACCTGCGCCACAAACGGCAGATGCGCGCGGAAGAGCTTGCGGCCAAGGTCCCGACCAAGATGCTGTTTCCCCTGGTGGTGTTCGTGTTCCCGTCCATCGTGATGGTGGTGCTGGGACCGGCGGTGATCCAGGTCATCCGTACGGTCGTGCCGATGCTGACCAACGGCTTGTGACGGCGCTCCGTCCGGGCGAGTCCGGCACCCGCATGCGCCGGCGCCGCATCACAGGTTCCTGAACAGCTGATGCCCTGCCGGCACGACCGCGGCGATCTTCCTGCGAATGCGGCCACGCGCCGCCGTCGCTTCCCTGGAGTCCGCCGGGAGAACCAGTTCCGCCGCCGCTTGCCTTGCGGGCTCGTCCGGCCCGCCTTTCGCGCTCGAACCAAGGCGATGCCTCATCGCATAGACATACAACTCAAGCCGGTTCCCCACCTCCAGCTTCTGGTAGATCGACGTCAAGTGATTCCGCAGCGTATGCTCTGAAATGAACAGGCGCTGCGCCAGCGCCTTGTGCGGCAGGCCGCCGTTTTCGACCAGCGTGTGGATGATCTTGCGTTCCTTGTCGGTCAGCGCCTCCTGCTTCATCCGCTCGGGGTCCGCGGCCTTGTCGCCGGCGGGGCGGACGAGGCCGCCCAGCACGCGGCTCATCGTCTCGCGGTCCAGCCAGAGTTCGCCGTCATTGAGCTTGGCGATGGCCTTGAGGATCTGGTCCGCCGGCGCGTCCTTGCTGATCACGCCGCGCGCGCCGCGCACGACGGCGAGGTCGAGCAGGGCCTGGTCGCGCGATGCCGTGAGGATGAGCACGCTCGCCGGCCGCGCCTCCAGCAACTCGGGCAGGATGTCGATCGTGTTTTGTCCGCCCAGGTCCAGGTCAAGGGCGATCACGTCCGGCGCCAGGCTGGCCACCCGGGCGAGGGCTTCCTCGGAACGCGTGGCGACGCCCACGACTTCCATGCGCGGATATTCTCCCTGGATCAGCTTGGACAGTCCCCAGACCATCATCGGATGATCGTCGACCAGCATGACGCGGATGGTCTTGTTCGGCGGATTCATGGTTATCTTCCTTCTTTTCAGATGGGAATGTCGACCTGTACGGCAGCTGCGCCGTCCGGACCTTGCGTGACGCTGGCGTTCCCGCCCAGCACCGCCGCGCGCTCGGTGATCGAGCGTGGCACGAAAGGCTTGGCTTCGCGCCCGGCGCCGTCGTTCTCGATGCCGATGCGCAGCCAGCCATCCAGGCAGCGCAGGCTTATCCGTCCGCGCTGCGCGGCGGTATGCTTGCAGATGTTGCTCAGGCCTTCGCTGACAAGCTGCAAGGCCTGCGCCGCGAGCCGGTCGCTGATCTTCAGGTCGCCGTCGACCTGGATGGCGATGTCGATGCCATAGAACCGCTTGATCTGGGCGGCATGGCGATGCAGCGCCGCGGACAGGGCGGATTGCTCGCAGGCCGCCGGGCCGCTGACGCCGCCGGCATACCGGCGCAGGTCGTCGACGCGTTCGGCGGCCATCCGGGCCAGCCGGTCGATATCCTCGATCAGGGGATTGTCGGGCGTCGCCTTGCGGCGCAGGGCATTGAGTCCCAGCCTCAGGCCGACGTAGGGCTGGATCGCGGTGTCATGCAGGTCGAGCGCGATCTTCTTGCGTTCCTGCATGGCCGCCTCCGTCGCCATGTGGTCCACGAGCTCGATGTTCTCGATGACCGGGAACGCCTGCGCGGCGATATGGGCCAGGAACGAAACGTCGGCCTTGCCGAAATGACGCCCGCCGCCCGTGACGTACAGCCTTCCCGCGCCGCGCCGCATGGCGACGGGCACGCACATGTAGTCTCGCGCGTCGAGCAGGTCCGCGAGATGCTGCACGGCGGCGTCATCGGATGCCGTCCACTTGCCGGTATGCGCGTCTTGGATGAAGGCCGATCCGGGCATGCCGAGCCGGGCGCGCAGCCAGGACGTGGAATACACCAGCATGCCGTCCACCGGCGCGAGAAGCGGCGCGCCGGCAGGCGCGTCGAGCTGCTGTGCGCATGGCCGCCCGCCCTGCGCTTCCTTCACGGTGCGCAGCGAGCAGGCGCCATCATTCCGGTCATTCACCACGAGCATGCAGGAACTGCCCTGGAAGAATGCCCTCGTCCTGGCGAGCACCGTGTCGAGCGTCTGGTCAACGCCGAAGCGGGGGTTGGAAAGCTGGCTGACGTCGCGCAGCAGCGCCAGCTGGCGCCTGAGTTCCAGCTTGGTCTCGCCCCAATAGGCACTCATGTAGCCGAGCACCAGCAGGAAGGCCGAGCGCATGAGGATGCTCGGGTAATCGGGCTCGGCGCCGAGCAGCAGGGTCGGCAGGGCGAACAGCACCGTGGACGCGATGGTGATGCGGCCGCCCTCTTCGAATCCCCAGCGAAACGACGAGGTGAGGATCGCGAACAGGAAGGCCAGGAAAAAGAAGCTCTGCGCGCCGCCGGTAATGCCAACGATGAGGGCAAACCACGCGACATCAAACCAATGCACCACGCGGTGCTGCACCAGCGGACGGTTGAACTGCGCGAGCAGGCAAAGCGCCGCGGCATGCGCCACGTATCCCGCGCAGACGGCGCGTTGCCAATCGGCCGCGGCGTCGGGCGTCTTGTCGAGGATGACCGACATCAGCATCGAGGTGGCAAGCACAAGGCGCATCATGCCCACCATTGCCGTGTCCGACTGGCTGGCTCGCATGGCGGGCAACGTGCGCTCGCCATCGACACACTCGCAAGCCAGCGTCGATCCTGTTGACGTATCTGGCATAAGCCGACCCTGATTGACCACTTGATACGCCTTCGTTTGTCTTGTTTCACCGCCTTGGCGGCATGGTCAGCGTGGCTGACAGCGCGAAAACCTCGTCCATACCGCATTTCACATGGCTTGCGCGGGTTGGCAAGGACGGTGGTTTTTAGCTTCTTGTAATAGTAAGTAACATAGTATCCAGCATAACTTGATCTGGATCAGATTTGTCATGGCGAACCGGCCACGTGTGCAAATAAATGTTTTCCATCATTCAATTGCACGCAAACTAATTTGCATTGGTGAAATTTCCCGTACGGACCTGCAAACAGGATGCAACGTTTCGATGCATCAATGCATTTTCGTTGCGCGCAGGGGAATCGGAACGGCGGTCGGCAAGGCCGCGTTTTGCAGTAGCAATTCAAATGCATGCGCAGGAACGGGAGGCGCGAACAGGAAGCCTTGGCCATAGTCGCAGCCGGCCGCTACCAGGCAGGCGCGCTGCTCCTCGGTTTCGATTCCTTCGGCAATGACTTCCATGCCCAGCTTGTGCGCCATCACGATGATGGTTTCGGCGATGGTACGGTTGACCGCGTTGGTATGAATGTCCCGCACGAAAGACTGGTCGATCTTCAGGTAGTCGATGTCGAATTTCTTCAGGTAAGCCATCGAGGAATAGCCGGTGCCGAAATCGTCTATCGACACTTGTATGCCCGCATCACGGTAATGCAGCAGCCTTTCCTTCAGTTCAGGCGAGTCATCCAGCAGCACGCCTTCCGTTATTTCGATGGCAATGTTTCCGGCGGCATGTCCCTTGGCAACGATTTCCATGACCCGGTCGGTTCGCGCCCTGCGCACGGCAAACTGCGTCGGCGACTGGTTGATGCTGATCTGGATCTGCGTGCCGTTGCGGCTTTGCCAAAGGCGGGAATGTTCGACGGCCTGTTCCAGCACCCAGTCGCCGATGGCGCCGATCAGGCCCGCTTCCTCCGCCAGCGGAATGAATATCGACGGCTCGACCTCCCCCAGCCAGGGATGATGCCAGCGCAGCAAAGCCTCCGCTTTCCGTATGCCGCCATCGTCGAGGCGCACGATGGGCTGGAAATACACCTTCAGCTGGTCATCCGCATCGAGCGCACGCCGCAGTTCGGTGGTGATCTGCAGCCGGCGGTGGGCGCTTTCGTCGAGGGCGCGGGTGAAGTAAGTGAATTGCTGCTTGCCGGACTGCTTGGCCGCATACATCGCCTGGTCCGCCTTCCGCATCAACTCTTCCGGTGTGCCCGCATCGTCCGGATAGATGGCGACGCCGATGCTGCCCGAGATCTGCACGGTGTCTTCCCCAAGCACGAACGGCGCCGCGAGTGAATCCAGGATCTTCTGGCAGACGCCCTCGACATGGGCCGGGTTGTCCATGTCGACGAGCAGGACGTTGAACTCGTCGCCGCCGAGCCGGGCAACGGTATCGCTCTTGCGCACGGCGCTGCAGATACGGTGCGCTGCTTCCATCAGGAGCTGGTCGCCGGCGCCGTGTCCGAGCCAGTCGTTGACCTGCTTGAAGCGGTCGAGGTCGATGAACAGCAGGGCCAGCGGGCGGGCGGAGCGTTGCGCCTTGTAGATTTCGTGGTTGAGCCTTTCTTGGTAGAGGCGCCGGTTCGGCAGCCCCGTGAGGGCGTCGAGGTTGGCGTGGCGCCAGGTCAGTTCGTCGGCTTCCTTGCGCAGGGTGATGTCGGTCAGCGTGCCCGTCATCGCCGTCGGCTGGCCGTCGCCGTCGCGGGAGACGATCACGCCGCGCGACAGGACCCAGCGCCATGCATCGTCCTGCGCCCGCATCCGGAATTCGCACTGGTAGGTCGGCGTCTCGCCGTCGATGCATGCCTGCAGGCTCTTGTACACCCGGTGGATGTCATCGGGATGGATGATGGTGTACCACTCGGCTTCCGGGCGGTTGCTGCGTTCGTCATCCCATCCCAGGAGGCGCTTGAGTCCGCCGACGAGGGTGTAGCGGTGATGGTCGATGTCCCAGTCCCAGACCGCCTCGCCGATGCTCTCCAGCGCGAAGTTGAAGCGCTCGTTCAATATCCGCAGCTGCTCTTGCAGCCTGCGTTCTTCCGTTACATCGCGCATGACGATCTGGATGGCATCCTGCCCTTCCCATGTGATGCGCGCGGTGCTGGAATGGATCCAGACGAGCCCGCCGCCGCTGCCGACCATTTCCAGCTCGGCCACCGGCGTGCGGCCATGCGCGGCGACTTCGTCGAAACGCTGCCTGACCCGGTCATGGTGCGGCTCATGGACCACGGTCTGCCAGCGCTTGCCGACCAGCTGCGCGGGCGCGGCCATGCCGAGGATGGCGGCCGCCTGCTGGTTTGCGTAGACGAAGCGCTCGCCGACCAGCACCAGCAGGCCTGCGGGGCTCATTTCCGCCAGCATGCGGTAGCGCGACTCGCTGGCGCGCAGCGCCTCCTCGACCTTTTTCCGGTCGCTGATATCCAGTGTCATGCCGACCATGCTGATCAGGCTGCCTTCGCCGTCGCGCACGGCCTCGCCATGGGACGCGACCCATCTTATCTCGCCGCCGCGCATGATCCGGTGCTCGAAGGCAAACGCATTGCCGCTCTGGTCCGCGGCGTCCTTCAGGATGAGCGCCTCGAGTTCCGGCAGGTCGTCGGGTGGAATGAGGTTCCGCCACTCCTGGCTCGACAGGACCGCGCGCTCCGCCGGCAGGCCGAGGATGTCGGCGGCGATCGCGCAGACGCTGACCGTGTCGGTCCGAAAATCCCGCAGCCAGCTGCCTATCCGCGCTGACTGCGCGGCGAAACGATAGCCGAGTTCGTCACGCTGCCGGGCGATGACCTGCTGGCGCTCCCGGGTGAGATCGGTGAGCTCGAGCATGCTGCCGCGTCGCCCGCCCGCGCTCAGCCTGCTGACGCGGCAGCGCACGATGACCGGCCCCTTGCGATGGCGGCAGATGACGGTTTCGAGCTGCTGCGGATGCGCGCCCGGATGCTGCAGCATCTTTTCCAGCTTGCAAGGTTGGCCCTGGCACAGGGGGCACTCCGGCGCATCGAAATGCACGAGGTGATGAAAGTCGATGCTGGCGAATTCGGCAGCGCTGCAATCGAGCAGGTGCAGCAATGCCGGATTGGCGTACTCCCCGCGCCCTTCCGGATTGATCAGGGCGATGGGTGCTTCCATTTGCTCCAGCATCTTCATGACGCAGGACTGCCTTGCCTCGGCGCGGCGCGAAGCAGCCTTTCTGTTTGGGCCGGACACGGAATTCATCAGGATGGGAAAAATCGCGCAGCTTGTCTGTTGGAGGCGGTTCGCCCGACCATCGCGGATCCGCTGGCGGGCGCCGGGATGGAACCATTACCCATATATCGCGCATCGACCAAAAGGCATCGTCATGTCCAGGCGGCGGACCGCGGGTTGCAGCATGGATGCGACTTCGGCTCCGATCACGGATTTTCGACAAGAGAAACGCCGAATCGTTTAGCCAGGCCGGCAAAATGCGTCCTGGCATGCGGTGGCGGCTCGCCCGGGACCTGCAGCCTCACGCCTTGAGCTTCCCGGTCGGCATCGGCATCCGGCGATTCACTGGAAGCGCCAGGCATCTCCTTTTTCGCGATGGTCGCGCAGCCGGAATTCCTTGGGCGGGATGCCGGTGAGCTTCTTGAAGGCCTTGGAAAAGCTGAATGCGTCGCGGTATCCCACGGCCTGCGAGACGGCCTCCAGCTTGTCGCCGGTGTTGGAAAGCAGGTCCATGGCTTTCTGCACGCGCAAGGTGGTCAGGTACTGCAGCGGGGGCGTGCCCAGCGCCAGCTTGAATTTCTGCGCGAAGCCGGCACGCGACAGGCCGACCCGGCGCGCCAGTTCCTCGAGTGTCCACTCGTGCGCGCAATCGCCGTGCATCAGTTCGAGCGCGGCCCGGATCTGGGCATTCTGCAGGGCACCGCCCCATGACTGGGGCATGCCATCGCCGCGCGACAGGATCTTGCGGATGATCTGGGTAAAGATGATGTCGAGCAGCGCCTGGGTGACGGTTTCCGAGCCCACCTCCGGCCGCGCGACTTCGTGGGCCAGCAATTTCACCGCGAGCTCGATCTGGTCGATCGGCCCCGCCTCGTCCGCCCGCAGCACGTACCACGGCGGCAGTTCGCTAAAGAACGGATGCACCGGCGTGTTCCAGACCTGGTAAGCGCCGCTCACCATGGCCGACCGGGATTCTCCCTGGGCCGCGTCGCCCGCGCCGGCATGCCGGCCATCGGCCCCCATCGTCAGGACCATCCCGGGAAGGACCGCCTCGGATGCCACGACATGGCGGCAGCCGCGCGCCATGAGCGCGACATCGCCCTTCCTGAGTTCGACGGGCGCCGGCATGGCCGGCGAATGCAAGAACACACGGCCTTGCGTGATCACGTGGAAGCCGAAGCTTTTCTCGCAAGGAAACTCGAGCGCGGCCGCGGCGCTCAGCACGCGCTGATGCAAGACCCGGCGCTGCATGCCGGCATGGCGCAAGACATCGACTAGTAGATCCATGGCCGCATTATAAGCACCAGCCGTCCGGCGTCCAACGATTTATACGATCAGACATGGAAAATCGACGAAAAGCCATTATCCATCTTCCTCCCCGCGACTAAGATTCGACCATCAACTTTTCAACGGAGGACAGCATGAGCAACATTCTCGTCATTGGCGCCAGCGGCACGGTTGGCAGCGAACTCACTTCAAACCTGCGCGCGAAGGGCCACTCGGTCGTGCGGGCGACCAGCCAAAGCGCACCGCAGGCCGACCAGGCGCAGGTCGACCTGGTGACCGGCAAGGGCATCGCCGAGGCCTTCGCGGGCATCGACAAGGCATTCTTCCTGGCCCCGCCGGGGCACACCAACCAGCATGAATTGCTCGGCCGCCTCATCAGCCAGGCCCGCGAGGCGCGCCTCGAGAAGGTCGTGCTGATGAGCGCGATGGGCGCGAATGCCGTGGAAGACGCTCCCTTGCGCCTGGCCGAGCGCCAGCTGGAAGGCTCGGGTCTGGCCTACAACATCATCCGCCCCAACTGGTTCATGCAAAACTTCAACACCTTCTGGCTGCAGGGAATCCGCGAGGCGGACACGATCGCATTGCCAGTAGGCGACGCCAGGACCAGCTTCATCGATGCGCGCGACATCGCCGCGGTCGCCGCCGTCCTTCTGGATGACCACACGTTCGACAATCGCGACTTCGACCTCACCGGCGGCGAGTCGCTGACCCACGCGCAAGCGGCGGCGCAGATCACGGAAGCGACTGGCCGGCCAGTGCGCTTCCAGGACATCGGCGCGGACGAAATGCTGGACAAGCTGTTGCATGCCGGCGTGCCTGGCGATTACGCGCGCTTCCTGGTCATGATCCTCGGCTTCCTCAAGCAGGGCGCGGCCGAGCGCAGGACGGACGCCGTGCGGGAAATCATCGGCCGCGAGCCGATCCGCTTCGCGCAATACGTCCTCGACTACCGCGACGCCTGGCTGTAACCAGGCTGCCCCCGGCGCTGGCACACGCCGCCATCGCAGCAGCGATTACCTCAATGGCGGCGGAACAGCCGCCTTTCCAGCAGCTCGAAGCCGCCCTGCACGGCCAGCGCCAGCACCGCGGCCGGGATCGCCCCCGCCAACAGCATGTCATTGTCGTTCAGGGCCAGGCCGGTGGCGATGCGTTCGCCAAAGCCGCCTGCGCCGATGAACGCGGCGATGGTCGCGGTGCCGACGCTCATCGTCGCCGCCGTCTTGATGCCGGCAAGGATCACCGGCATGGCCAGCGGAAGGTCGATATGCAGCAGGCGCTGGCGCGACCGCATGCCGAGCGCGAGCGCCGCCATGCGCAGGCCGGGGCTGACCTGCTCCATGCCGGTACAGGTATTCCGCACCACAGGCAGCAGGGCGTAGAGCGACAAGGCCACCAGGGCCGGCACCGCGCCGATGCGGCCAAGCAGGGGAATCAGCATGGCCAGGAGAGCCAGCGATGGAATCGTCTGCAACACGCCGACCAGGCCCATCACCCATTGCCGCAGGCCGGGACGGAAGGCCGCCAGCATGCCGAGCGGTATGCCCGCCATGGCGGCGATCGTGACCGAGAGGAGGACAAGGAAGAGATGCTGCCGGCACAGCCGCCAGAAGTCGTCGCCGATCAGCTTGGGCAGAAGTCCCGGCGCGGCATGGCCTGGCTGCGGTCCGGCGTCGCCCTGCAGGAAGCGGCGCGCGATGTCGGAAAACGACCTGCCCTCGATTTCGGCGCCGGCATTCATGGCGATCATTGCCGGCTGGCTGATCTTTCCTTCCAGCGCGCGGATGCGTTGCCAGGCGCGGGGGTAGCGCGCCGGCAGGTCGAGCCGGTACAGCAGGACCGCATCGTAGCTCGGGAAATAGCCTGCATCGTCCTCGAGGACGCGCAAGGCATGGCGCGCGATCTTCGCATCGGTCGTGTAGATGTCGATGACGTCGACCTGGCCGGCGGCCAGGGCTTCATACGCCAGCCCGTGGTCCAGTCCGATCGGCCTCTGCGGCAGGCGGTAGCGCGCCGCCAGGCCGGGCCAGCCGTCCGCGCGGCCGAGAAACTCGTGGCTGAGGCCGAAGCGCAATGACGGCTTGCCGGCAAGTTCGCCGAGCCGGATCAGGCTCGCATCGCCGCGCATGGCCAGGCCGTAGCCATTGGAGAACCCGAGCGGCACCGAGGCACCGATTCCCCACTGCGCCAGGAAGCGGTTCATGTCTTCCAGCGAGGCCCGTTCGCGCTTCATGATTTCCTTCGCGATGGTGCCGGTGTACTCGGGATATACATCGATCTCTCCCGCTTTCAGCGCCTCGAAGACGATGGCGGTGTTGCCCAGTCCCTGGCGGTGTTCAGCCGGCGCCGCGTCCGCCACGGCTTGCCGCAGGATTTCGCCAAGTATGTAGGATTCGGTGAAGCGCTTGGACCCGATGCGAAGGGGAGCGCCGCTTCCATCGCCGTCTGCCCAGGACGTCGAAACGGCCAGGCATGCTAGGCAAAGCGCGCATGCCATGCGGAGTGCCGCTGCCAACCGCTTCCATTGCCTTCCCATGCCCTGCCCTCTCTTTTGATGTTCCGACAGCCGCCCGTGTCTTCCGCGAACCGGTAACGATGACCTTGATGGCGCACCGACATTGTAACGAGTTGCAACCCTTGCCAACCGTGGCTATTTCCGCTCGTTAAGGTCGGTAACAGGAGAGAAAAATCTTCTGCCTCGAAGACAAACCCTGACCGTCGACGACCAATACTCTCACCTCAAGGACCCGACCATGAAAAAGACCCTTCTCATCGCTGCCCTCTTCGCCTTCGCCGGTATCGCCAGCGCCCAGAACGCCGCACCCGCAACGCCGGCCGCTCCTGCCGCTCCCGCTGCTGCCGCAACTCCTGCCGCTCCGGCAGCGACCGCTAAGACCGCAAGCGCCAAGAAACATCATCACAAGCGCCGCGCCAAGAAGGCCAAGGCGGCATCCGCATCTTCCACAACCGCAGCAACTGCAACACCCGCGGCTCCGGCACCCGCAGCCAGCGCTCCCGCCGCCACCAAGTAACCAGGCAAAACATTCCCTCCCGAAACACGCCGCCGTGCCTGCGCACCGCGGCGTGTTTTCGTTTGCGCTTGTCCGCACAAACCAATTCCTGACTTTATGCAGCCGCATTGCGCCGGCTCATGGTTCGCACCAACACAACGAGGTTAAGCTTCGTCATTCTGGCGGGAAATGTCTCGCTTGATGGCGCCCGTGCTCGCCCGAGCAAGCCCGCCCTCTTCCCGCCGGTGTCTCCCGCCCTTGCCGCCAGGCCAAGACCGGTTGGGCGACAGCATGTACCATTGGAACCCAACCTGCCATTCTGAGAAAAGGAACAGCCCATGTTTCGCTGGTGGAACCGCTTCGCGCCCCTTCTTGCCCTGAGCATCGTACTGGGTTTCATGCCCGGGCCTGCCGCGGCGCAGTCCCTGCCCAGGGGAATCACCCAGGTCAGCTCGGTCGAGGGGATCACCGAATACCGGTTGGCCAACGGCTTGAAGGTGCTGCTGTATCCGGACATTTCCAAGCCGACCGCGGTAGTCAACATCACCTACCTCGTCGGATCGCGGCAGGAGAACTACGGCGAAACCGGCATGGCGCACCTGCTGGAACACCTGCTGTTCAAAGGCACGCCCAGGCATGCCAACATTCCCGGCGACTTCAACCGCCGCGGCATGCGCTTCAATGGCACCACGTCGCTGGACCGCACGAACTACTTCGAACTGTTCCAGGCATCCGACGACAACCTGAAGTGGGCGATCGGGATGGAAGCGGACCGCATGGTCAACTCCTTCATCGCCAAGAAGGACCTCGACTCCGAGATGACGGTCGTGCGCAACGAATACGAGCTAGGCGAAAATTCACCCTACAACGTGCTGTTCAAGCGCCTCCACAGCGTCGCCTTCGACTGGCACAACTATGGCAATGCCACCATCGGCAACCGCAGCGACATCGAGAACGTGCGCATCGAAAACCTGCAGGCCTTCTACCGCACCTACTACCAGCCCGATAACGCGGTGCTGCTGGTGGCCGGCAGGTTCGAGCCGGCGCGCGCGCTCAAGTGGATCAACGAAGCCTTCGGCGCCATCCCGGCGCCGAAGCGCACCCTTCCCGCGATCTGGACGGTGGAGCCGACGCAGGATGGCGAGCGTTATTTCACCGTGCGCCGCAAGGGCGACGTGCAAGTGGTGGAACTGGCGTACCACGTGCCATCGTCCCTGCATGATGACAGCGACGCCCTCGGGTTCGCCGCCGCCATCCTGGCCGACACGCCCAACGGGCGACTGCACAAGCAGCTTGTGGAGTCCGGCAAGGCGGTGCAGGTATTCCAGATCGGCCGCGCGGCGCTCAATCCCGGGCTGCAGATCATCGGCGCCGTGGTGAAGAAGGACCAGCCGCTCGATCCGGTCAGGGATGCGCTGGTGGCGGCCGTCGAATCGTTTTACACGACGCCGCCGACGAAGGAGGAAGTCGAACGCGTTCGCCGGGACGCGGCGAACGCCATCGAACGCACGCTCAACGACCATGAGCGCATCGGCGTCGGCATGTCCGAAGTCATTGCCCTGGGCGACTGGCGTTTGCTGTTCGTGGGCCGCGACAAGCTGCCTGCCATCACATCGGAACAGGTCGCCGATGTCGCCCGCCGCTACTTCCGGCGCGACAACCGCACCGTCGGGCTGTTCATTCCCGAAGACCAGCCCCAGCGCGCCGACATTCCTGCGGCGCCGACGCTGGCCGAGGTGATGAAGGACTTCAAGCCGAAACAGGAAACCTTCGTCGCCGAGGCGTTCGACCCGTCGCCCGACAACATCAACCGCCGCACCGAACACACGAAGGTGGGCGGCGTGGACCTGTCACTGCTGCAGAAGAAGACGCGCGGACAGACGGTCAACGTCGCCATCTCCCTGCACTGGGGCGATGAAAAGAGCCTGTTCGGCAAGCGCACCGTCGCCGACATGACCGAGGCCATGCTCGCGCGCGGCACGACCAGGCTTACCCGCGCCCAGCTTGCCGACGAATTCAGCAAGCTCAAGATGAGCGGCTCGCCCTTCGTGTTCGAGACGACGCGCGAAAACCTCATCGATGCCATCAGGCTGGCGGCATCGGTGATGAAGGAACCCAGCTTCCCCGAAAGCGAATTCGAACAGTTGCGCAACCAGATGATTTCCCGCATCGAAGCCCAGCGCAACGAGCCCTCCGCGCTGGCGGGCCAGGCCATTTCCCAGCATTTCAACCGCTATCCCAAGGGAGACTGGCGCGCCGCCATGACGCTGGATGAATCGCTGGCCGCGATCCGCGCGGTTACGCTCGATGAGGTCAAGGCCTATCACAAGGAGTTCTACGGCGCCTCGCTGGCGGAGATCAGCCTGGTCGGGGACTTCGATCCCGCCGCCGTGAAGTCTGTCGTTGCCGATGCCTTCGGTTCGTGGAAAGGCGCGCCGCACAAGCCGGTGCTGCGCAGCTATTTCGACATTCCCCCGGCACGTCTGGCGATCGACACGCCGGACAAGGAAAGCGCGTCCTACCTGACGGGCATGACCCTGCCGATGCGTGATGACGACCCGGACTACCCCGCCCTGTACGTCGCCAACTACATCTTCGGCGGCGGCAGCGGCATGGACTCGCGCCTGATGCGTCGCGTGCGCCAGAAGGAAGGATTGTCCTACGGCGCCGGATCGTCGCTGTCGGTTGGCGCGCTCGACAACGCCAGCAGCTTCTTCATTTCCGCCTCCGCCGCGCCGCAGAACATCGCCCGACTCGACGCGGCGGTGCGCGAGGAACTCAACGCCACCCTAGCCAGCGGGTTCACGGCGAACGAACTCGCCCAGGCCAAATCCGCGATCGTGCAGCAGGCGACGCAGGCGCGGTCGCAGAACGGCTCGGTGGCGCGCCAATGGAACGGCTTCGTTTATCTCAACCGCACCTTCGACTGGAGCAAGCAGTTCGAACAACACATCGGCGCGCTGTCGCTGGAGCAGGTCAATGCGGCATTCCGCAAATACATCAATCCCGCCCGGATGAGCGCCGCCATCGCGTCGGACAAGAGCAAGGAGAAGAAGGAATGATCCCGTGCCAGGAGGCAGTGGAGGCGCTCGGGCGCCTCAAGGAAGGCAATCGCCGTTTCGTCGATGACAACGTCGCGAACCAGGCGCCGATCAGCCATGCACGCCGCAGTGAACTGGTCAATGGCCAGGCGCCGTTTGCGATCATCCTCGGCTGCTCGGATTCCCGCGTGCCGGCGGAGATCATTTTCGACCAGGGCCTGGGCGACCTGTTCGTGATTCGGATCGCCGGCAACATCGTGGCCCCATCCCAGATCGGCAGCGTGGAATTTGCCGCCGAGCGTTTCGGTACGCCCCTCGTCGTGGTCCTGGGCCATTCCTCCTGCGGCGCGATTACCGCCACGCTCGAGGAAATGCGCGCGCCGGGCAGCAGCCAGTCCCGCCACGTGCATTCCATCGTCGAACGGGTGCGGCCGTCGGTGGAAGCCTTGCTGGCAACGGACCTGAAGAACGACCACGATGCCCTCGTGCATCACGCGGTCCGTGCGAACGTCCGGGCATCCGCCAACCAGCTCAGGCATGGATCGGACATGCTCGAGCAGCGGATCCAGCAAGGCCGGCTGCTCGTCGTCGGCGCGGAATATTCGCTCGAAACCGGCATCGTCGAATTCTTCGATGGCATGCCGGCAATGTCGGCATAAAAAAGCGCGGTAACGATGCCATCCATGGCAATGCATGGATGCATGTCGGCGTTCCTGCTCCCGTCACAGAACTTTTCAGCGGTAAAGGCGTCTTGTCATTGAGTCATGTGCCACGTTCGGCGGTGCATGTTTGATTCCCTTCTGCAAAGGAAACCTTATGGACAAGAGCGATGTGGTATCGACCCTGAATGACCTGATTGAAACCTGCAAGGATGGCGAGGAAGGCTTCCGCAATTGCGCGGAAAACATTTCCGATTCGGAACTCAAGAGCTATTTCACCAACCGCGCCCAGCGCTGCTCGACGGCCGCCGCCGAGTTGCAGGATGTGGTGGAAGAGTATGGCGGAAAGCCTGAAACCTCATCCAGCATCAGCTCGGCGCTGCACCGCCGCTGGGTCGACATCAAGTCGGCGGTAACCGGCAAGGATGACGAGTCCATCCTCAATGAATGCGAGCGCGGCGAAGACGTTGCCAAGCGCAGCTACGAAAATGCCCTGTCCAAGGACTTGCCTGACGAAGTCCGATCTTTGGTCGAACGCCAGTACCAAGGCGTGATGCAGAACCACGACCAGGTGAAGAGCCTGCGCAACCAGGCCCGCGGGCACTGACGTGTTGCGATTGTCGGACTGGCATTGACAGTCCGTTCCGGGTGGATGTCGACAACGCCCCGTGCCACCGGCACGGGGCGTTGTCATTTCCCGTTTTCCCATCGAGAAAAAGCCCCGCCTAACATGGATCAAGGAAATCCAAAAACATGCATTTCAGATGGAGCTTAGGTGCTACAGTGCAATTCGGGTTTCGACCCGCGTACCCAAGTCTTCAACAGGAAACATCATGCGTTCAGTCCTCATCCAGCTTGCCGACACCCTCGACCAGACTTCCGCCAGCACGCTGGCAAATGCCTTGAGCACCGTGCCGGGCATCGGCAAGGTCGCGATCTCCACCGCCGCGAACAATGTTCAGGTCGAATTCGATGCCGACGTGACCTCGGCCCAGGAATTGCGTGCAGTCATCTCCCGCGCCGGCTTCGGCACGACCCACCATGCGGCGCGCGAAGGCTCTTGCTGCGGAGGATGCGGCGGTCACTGATTGACTCAATGGCAGGCCGGGCCTGCCTTGGCAAGGCAGCAACGGGTAGCGCAAGCTCCAGCTTCGGGCGACAATCGCTTACAAGATTATCGCTTGCTCCTGTGCACTGGGAGCGGGCTGGCGCGTTGAGTCGGGAATACCGTTGGAGGCCTAGCCCATGCCTGCCTTATACCAGATCACTGCCAGGATCATTGCCGCCGCCCTGCTGTGGGGCGTTGCCATGTTCGCCGCGGCCGAAACCCCGGATGCATACAACGCCTCGGACACCGCAGCCCTGCACGTCCTGAACCGCCTCGGCTACGGCCCCCGTCCGGGTGACGTGGAAGCGGTGAAGCGAATGGGCATCGAGCGCTACATCGAATCGCAGCTCCAGCCGGCGGCTATCCCCCTTCCCGCCGCCCTGCAGGACAGGCTGGCATCCCTGCCGGTGCAACAACAATCCGTTGGCGACACCCTGGCGCAATACCTGAGCAATCGCCGCGCCAGCGCCAAGGGCGACGAAGACGCCAAGGAAAAGCAGCGTCTCACCGCCCGCAACATCGTCCTGCAGACATCGGAGGCCCGCCTCCTGCGCGCCATCGAGAGCCCGCGCCAGCTCGAAGAAGTCATGGTGGATTTCTGGTTCAACCATTTCAATGTCTTCATCGGCAAGGGACTCGACAACGCCCTCGTGGCAAGCTACGAGCGCGACGCGATCCGGCCGCATGTGTTTGGCAATTTCCGCGACCTTCTCGGCGCCACGGCCAAGCATCCCGCCATGCTGTTCTATCTCGACAACTGGCTTTCGACCTCACCTGACTTCCAGCCCAGGCGCGAACAAGGCGAGCGCGGCCAGGGCGCCAGGGCCCGTGCGAAAGGCCTCAACGAAAACTATGCACGCGAGCTGATGGAGCTGCACACGCTGGGCGTGGACGGCGGGTACCAACAGCGCGACGTGACCGAGCTCGCGCGCATGCTGACGGGATGGTCCTTCACGCCGCAGGAACTGGCGCGCGGCGGTGCGACGTTCCGCTTCGACGCCCGCCGCCACGACAACGGCATGAAGCAGTGGCTGGGCCAGGCCATCGCGCCGGACGGCATCGGCGAGGGCGAACGCGCGCTGGACGTGCTCGCGATGCATCCGGCCACTGCCCATCACCTGGCATTCAAGCTGGCGCAATACTTCGTGCAGGACAATCCGCCGCCGGCGCTGGTCGAACGGCTGGCGCAGCGTTACCTTGCCGTGCACGGCGAGATCCGCCCGGTCCTGCGCACGCTCTTCGCAAGCCCCGAATTCCTGTCGCCGTCCGCGGTAGGCGCGAAGTTCAAGACGCCCATGCAGTTCATCGTTTCCGCCATGCGCGCCGGCGGCCTTCCGGCGGACAACCTGCGGCCGCAGCTTGGCATGCTCAGGCAGCTCGGCATGCCGCTTTACGGTTGCCAGACTCCCGACGGCTACAAGAACACCGAGGCGGCTTGGCTCAATCCCGATTCCCTGGGCCGCCGCATCAGCTTCGCCAACGCGATTGCCTCCGGACGCAACCCGCGCGCCGCGCGCGACGGCGACATGGAACCGTTCCCGACGACTGACGACACTCCGGCCCGGCGTCCCGCCGATCCGAACGAACTGCTGCGCACCCTCGGGCCGTCGGTATCGCCCGCGACCCGGCAGGCCCTGGCAGGGCAACCAATGCGCCTCCAGGCCGCGATGGTCCTGGGCAGCCCCGATTTCATGCGTCACTGACCATCGAAAGGAGATACGCATGAACCGCCGACATTTTCTTCGCACGCTCGCGCTGACCAGCGGCCTCGCCATTCCCTTCGGGCGGCAGGCGTGGGCCTATTCCACCTCTGGCTCCGGCAACGATCAGCCGCATGGCAGGACGCCGCGCCTAGTCGTGATCATGCTACGCGGCGCGGTGGATGGACTCAGTATCGTCGCTCCCCATGGCGACCCGGATTACGCGCGTGCGAGGCCCAACATCGCGCTCGCGCCGCCTGGCGCCGAAGACGGCCTCCTTGACCTGGACGGCCATTTCGGCCTGCACCCCGCGCTGTCCCCGCTCTTCCCCTTGTGGCAGCAAGGCAAGCTTGCCTTCGTGCATGCCAGCGGATCGCCGGACCCGACGCGCTCGCATTTCGATGCCCAGGATTATCTCGAATCCGGCACGCCCGGCCGCAAATCCACGCCTGACGGCTGGCTCAACCGCCTGGCCGCCCTCCTGCCGGGCGAGCCTAGCCCAATGCGCGCCATCGGGCTGGGCCCGGTGCTGCCGCGCATCCTGTCGGGCAGCGCGCCTGCCACCAACCTCGCCTTTGCCGCCGGCAAGAACAAGCCCGAGCTTCTGGACCGTCCCGCGGTGGCAACGGCGTTCGACCAGCTATACCGGCGCGACGACCGGCTGGGCCGGGCCTATGCCGAAGGCCGCGAGACCCGCAAGGAGATCCTTGCCGCCGGGTCAGAGCAGGAGATGCGGATGGCAGACAACGGCGCGCCCCTGCCGAACGGTTTCCCCGCCGAAGCCGCGCACCTGGCCAGGCTCATGCGCGGCAATGACAGCATCCGGCTCGCCTTCGTGGCGCTCGGCGGCTGGGATACCCACGCCAACCAGGGCAAGGCCAGAGGCCAGCTTGCCAACCGCCTCGCGCCCCTCGGGCAAGGATTGGCTGAACTGGCCAGCCGCCTTGGGCCGCTGTTCGACGACACAGCCATCGTGGTGATGTCCGAATTCGGGCGCACGGTGCGCGAGAACGGCAATGGCGGGACGGATCACGGGCATGGCAACGTGATGTGGCTGCTCGGAGGTTCCCTCGCAGGCGGAAGGGTCCTCGGCGAGTGGCCGGGCCTGCACCCGTCGCGCCTGTACGAGGGGCGCGACCTGGCGGTGACGACGGATTACCGGAACGTGCTGGGGGAGGTGCTGCGCTCTCACTTGCGGGTTCAGGAGACTGCCGCGGCAAACGTGTTTCCCGGCGCGCCGGGCGGCTCGAACGCATTGCGAGGCATGTTCAGGGCATGACAGGCTTGCTGGCAGATGCGATTCGCGCCCGACACGGACGCGGCCCCCTGCCGGCAATCATGAATCAGTAAAAGTAGTTCACTCATATTCACGGATTCCAGCTTCCCACAATCCGGAACGGAACTTGCATACCTTCAAAAACCGTCTCATTCTGAAACGGATGTTGCCATCCGCCGCATTCGGCGCGATTTGGATCTGATGAATTCGTCGGATGGGAATAAAACACAGGTATGATAATCCGAGGCGGCCACCGATGGCCGCACGAAGAACCCGGCTGACGCACCACGAAAAGCAGGAAAAATATCCTGCAACGCCCTGGCGAAGTGTTCCATGCTGACACACTGTCACGAAATGGAGCAGTCCTGTCGCACTCGGACCAAGGTCGGCCAACACGAGGAGAGATCGTGGAAAGCATTGGAGACAAACTGCTCGTGGCAACGGGCACCCAGCGCAACGTTGCGGGGGCAATAGGCATGGATTCTGCTGTCATGCAGCGGACCATGGTAGAAAAATCACACGAGCGCTCGGCCTCCTACGGCCTCGATGCCAAAGACAATCCCGATTTCTGTCCGATGAACCACGCCGACCTCACGGTGGTCATCGAGCAAAACCGGCTGCTGCACGCCTATGCCCTGCCGGTCATGGAAAACCTCTACGAGCAGATCGTCAACACCAACAACATGGTGATCCTGACCGACGCGCAGGGGGTGATCATGCACACCCTGGGCGACGACGATTTCCTGGAGAAGGCCAACCGCGTCGCGCTGACGCGCGGCGTCACCTGGTCGGAGCAGCGCCGCGGCACCAACGCGATCGGCACCGCCATCGCGGATGCCACGCCCACGCTCGTCCATGCGGATGAACATTACCTGCGCGCGAACCATATCCTCACCTGCTCCGCCGCGCCGATCTTCAACCCGTCGGGCAAGGTGATCGGCGTGCTCGACGTAACGGGCGACTGCAACAGCTTTCACCGGCACACGATGGCGCTGGTGCGCATGTCGGCGCAGATGATCGAGAACCAGCTGTTCGCGGCATCCTGCGAAGACGGCATCACCCTGCACTTCCATACCCGGCCCGAATTCATCGGCACGCTCATGGAGGGCATCGTCACCTTCACGCCGGGCGGACGCTTCATGGCGGCCAACCGCAGCGCGATGTTCCAGATCGGCCTGCCGCCGCAGGCACTGTTCACGCATACCCTGAATTCGCTGTTCGGCATGGGCGTCTCCGCCTTGTACGATCATTACCGCACGGCGGCGCCGCAAGTGCTGCAGATGTGCCTGCCCAGCGGCGTCAAAATCTACGCACGGGCGTCGATACGCCTGAGCAACAAGCTGGTCGCCGGTGCCGAACTGGCGTTCGTTCCCCCCGCCAACGCGCAGGCACAGCATTCCGCGCGCCAGGACGCCGACTCGCAGCGGCTGTCCAGCCTGCGTTACCTGAATACCGGCGATCCGCAGGTGGCCGCAGTGATCGGAAAGCTCACCAAGGTCATCGGGCGGGACATTCCCATCCTCATCAACGGCGAGACCGGCACCGGCAAGGAATTGCTGGCGCAGGCCATCCACAACGACTCGCCGCGTGCCGGCGGTCCGTTCGTTGCCGTCAATTGCGCATCCATTCCGGAAACGCTCATCGAATCCGAATTGTTCGGCTATGAGGATGGCGCGTTCACCGGCGCGCGCAAGAAAGGCAGCGTCGGCAAGATCCTGCATGCGAATGGCGGCACCCTCTTCCTCGACGAAATCGGCGACATGCCTCTCAACCTGCAGGCACGCCTTCTCCGCGTGCTGCAGGAACGCATGGTCACGCCGCTCGGCAGTGCCAAGTCGATCCCGGTGAACGTGTCGCTGATCTGCGCCACGCACCGCAACCTGCGCGACATGATCTCGCGCGGCGAATTCCGCGAAGACCTGTACTACCGCCTCAACGGCCTCGTGGTCAAGCTGCCGCCGGTGAGGGAGCGAACCGATTTCGAGACCGTCGTCGCCAAGCTGCTCGCCGCCGAGAACGGCGGGCGGCGATTCACCATCGCGCCGGACGTGATGGCGCTCTTCCTGCGCTACAACTGGCCGGGAAACTTCCGCCAGCTCACCAACCTGTTGCGCACGGCCATGGTCATGACGGACGAGGACAACGAAATCCGGATGGAACACCTGCCCGAAGACTTCCTCGACGACATGCGCCAGATGGCGGCATCGGCGCCTGCCGAGCCGACGCCGCCGGCCGCAACGACAGCCTTGCCGGCATTCGCACCTGCCGCCGCGCCGGCAGCCATGCCGGGGGGCACGCTCGAAGACGCCGAACTGATGCTGATCCAGCGCACGCTGCAGTCGCACGGAGGCAATGTGTCGGCCGCCGCGCGCGTCCTTGGCATTTCGCGAAACACCATCTACCGCAAGCTGCAGGGCCAGCAGTGAAAGCAACCTGCGCCGGCTGATCCCCATCATCCCCGGCGCGGCACCTGCAAGTCCGGATGGCGTGCAAGCCATCCGGCATCTCCGCCGTCAATTCCCGAAGGTGTAGCGCGCGCCGATCCACGCCGTCCTCGGCGCGCCCGGCGCATGGAAGGTCGAGCTGACCAGGGTGGCATTGTCTCCGCTGCCTGAGAACGGCCGCGCGATGAAGCTGCCGCTGCCCGTGAATCCGGCAACGCCAAGCTGCGCGGCGGTCGAATACTGCCGGTCCAGCAGGTTGTTCACCTGGGCAAAGAAGGTCCATGCCGTGTTCGCCCGATATTTGGCGCCGAGATCGAAGATAGCGTAGCCGGGCGACCGTCCCGAACCAAGGAAGACCTTGCCATCAGGCTGATGTGCGCCGTTCTCGTTCCCGCGGGCATTCGATCCCGACACGGCAAGCATGCCGAGTTCCCATTGCCATGCGGACGACGCCTGCCAGGTTGCCCGGGCCTTGAACAGGTGGGAAGGAATGAGCGGCAGCCGGTCTCCCGGCCGAATCGCTATCCTGCCGTCCGCATCCTTGCTGCTGTTCGCGCTGCCATTGAGCAGTTCGTTGCTCTGGAAGGTCGCATCCAGGTAGGTATAGTTCGCCGACAGGCCGACCGGCCCGACGTCTCCTTCCCAGCCGAGTTCAAGGCCCTGGCGGCGTGTCCTGCCGACGTTGCGGAAGTAGCCGAAGCCGGCGGCATTGTCGGCGACGAACAAGATGTCGTCGATGTTGTCGGCGCGGAAGAGGCCCGCATTCCAGCGCATCTTCCCGCCGAGCCTGCCGCGCATGCCCGCTTCCCATGTCTTGGTAACGACCTGCTTGAGAGGCGGATCGCCGGCCATGGCGTTCGGCAGCTTGCACGGGTTGTCCGGATCGGCGCATCCCAGTTCTATCGCGGTCGGCGTGCGGCTGCCTTCGTTATAGCCGAGGTAGAGGTTCACCGCAGGCGACAGCGTCCATGTCGCGCCCGCGGCGGGATTGAAGCGGCCGAAGCGATGATCGCCATCAAGCGAACCCTTGCCGCCGCCGGGATGGATCTGGTCGGCGTTGCGGATGGCCGTGCGGTTGTAGCGCCCGGACAAGGTCAGCTGCAGCGCATCGCCGACATGCAGGGTGTCGGAGGCGTACAGGCTCCATGTGCGCGTACGACCGATGAGGTCGACGCGGGAATCGACCGGCCGGCCGTCATCTCCAACCTCGGTGCCGTCGGCGAAAAAGTTGACGGGCTGGATGCCGTGGTCCGGCGTCAGGTAGCCGAACTGCGTCGTCTGACCGAAGGCGATGCGGCTAGCGTCAAAACCGGCGCCGGCGATGAACTGGTTCTTGTGCCCTCCAAGCCTTCCCGTCAGGGTGAACTGGCCGCCGATGCCGGCGTTTTCCTGGGTCGATGCAGTGCGATTGATGAGGCCGTTGCACTTCTCCGCGGGCTCGTCGCTGCGCAGGACGTTGGCGATGCAGCGCAAGTAGGGAAACGGCGTATTCGACGCATTCGCGCCGCTGGATGGCACGCCGGCATAACCCGCGCCGGCGAGGGCCGCGCGTTCCGCGGCGCTGGCCTGGTAGACGGACTGGTCCAGGGAATCCTCGTTGAGGTCGCCGTTCAATGTCGAGGTCCTGATCCTCCGGTAGTAGGCATTGCCGGCAAACTGAAGGCCGTCCGACAAGCCGTGTTCGGCGGCGAGATTGACGAAGAGCGAACGGTTCCGGGTCTCGTCGGGCTTGGTATAGACGCTATGGTAGTCCCTGTCCAGCAGGCGTTTTTCCTGCATGCCGTTTCCGGTCAGCGCGGTATTCGCGGCCGCCAGCGTCAGCGCCAGGTCGGTGTTGTCGCCAGCCCATCCGAGCTTGCCGAAGAGCTGGCCGACGCGGCTCGGCGACTCCTCGCGCCAGCCGCCATCCTTGAAGACGTTGCCGGCAACGAACCAGTGCAAGCCCAGGTCATCGTGGCCGCCATGCTCGAATTCGAGCGATTGCCGACCGAAACTGCCGGCGAGGCCCTGCACGGCCGTGCCTGCATTCAGCCGGCCATCCTTGGTCTGGATGGCGAGCGCGCCACCGAGCGTATTGAGGCCGAACAGCGGATTCGAGCCCGGCATGAGGGTGATGGAAGCAATGGCGGACCGCGGTATCAGGTCCCAGCTGACGACGTCGCCGAAAGGCTGGTTGAGCCGAACGCCATCCATGTACACGGACAGGCCTTGCGGCGTTCCCAGCAACGGCGAGGCGATGAATCCGCGATAGCTCACATCCGGCTGGTAGGGATTGCCTTGAATCTCGTTGATCATCACGCTGGCGATACGCCGGTTCAGCAGGTCGGGCAGGTTGGCGCTGCCGGGGTCATCCATGATGGTCCTGCCAAGCGTCTGGACGTTGCCCGGAACCTGTTCCCGCGGCATACCGAGGCCAGGCAGCGGCGTGCTGCTGACCACCACGATCGCCGGCAGGGCCGGGCGCGCCGACAATTCTTCGGCCAGCGCCGCGAGCGGCGTAGCTCCTGCGGTAGCGATCGCCGCAATGGCGGCGGGCGTCATGCATCGGCAACGCCGTCGGTGGCACGTCGGGCTTGCGCGTTGTATCGTTTTCATCGTCGTGCCTGTGGTTTCGTCTTGATTGGCCTGCGGTATTCAGTCAGGCCGGCAGCATTCGCCTGATGAAGCGACTGCCCTCGAGGCGCACGTGCCAGATCACCCCGAGCAGGTGCACCGCGATCAGCGACAGCAGCGCCCACGCGAACAGCATGTGCAATTGCCGGAACAGGGCCAGCAGCATGGCGTTCTCCGCGAACAGGCGCGGCAGCGCGTAGCCAAAGAAGCTGACCGGATGCTTGCCGAAACTGGTCGCGAGAAAGCCGCATGCCGGCACCCACAGCATCAGGAGATACATCATCACGTGGGTTGCTCTTGCCGCAATGCGCGAGCCGGGGCTCGCTGTTTCCAGGGCCGGCGCCGCGCGATGCAAACGCCACGCCATCCGGATGACGACCAGGGCCAGCGCCACCAGTCCCAGCGACTTGTGCATGTTGTAGTAGAACCCGACCGCCGGCGTGCGCTTGGGCAGGCCGACCATGAACAAGCCCATGGCGATGAGCACGGTCAGCAGCACGGCCATGATCCAGTGCAGGGCAATCGCCGGACGGCTGTAATGCAATTCAGGATGCGGTTTCATTTGATCGCCACTCCCCAGGGAAGCTCGCCCACGGCAATGTCGCGCAAAGGAGTGCGCGATGCCGTATCGATGACCGTGACCGCGTTGCTTCGGCCATTCGCCACGTAGAGCTTGCCGCCATCCGGCGTCAAGGCCATGTTCCAGGGTCGCTTGCCGACCGGGATGGTTGCGACGATCCTGTCTTGCGCCGTATCGATCACGCTGACGCTGCCATCCTTGCCGTTCGAGACATAGACCGTCTTGCCATCGGGGTGCACCGCGACGCCATTGGGAAATGCGCCGGCGGGAATGACCGCGCGCACGGCATGGGTGGCAACGTCGATGGCGTAGACCTTGCCCGCCAGTTCGGCGGCGACGTAGGCCTTGCTGCCGTCGGGCAGGAAGCCGATCCCGCGAGGCCGCATGCCCAGCTTGACGGCATCGATCTGCTTGCGGGCGGCGACGTCGACGATGTCCAGCGTGTCGGCGTCTTCGGCGCTCACGAACAGCCACTTGCCATCCGGACTGAACACCGCATGTTCCGGATTCTTGCCGCGCGTGACGACGCTGTATGCCGGCGTGCGCGTGGCGCCGTCGATGAAATTGACGCTGTTCGCGACCTCGCTCGCCGCCACGATCCAGTCGCCATTTGGCGACAGGCCGACGCCTTCCGGTGATTCCTGCAAGGCGATCCTTTCGCTGATCTTGCGGGTGGCCAGGTCGATGACCAGCAAGGCGTTGCTGCCCTGCTCGCTGACGAACAGCGCCTTGCCCTGCGGGTCGATCGCCACGCCGCGCGGCTTGCCGCCGGTGACGATGGTATCCACCACGGCGTCCGTCTCGCAATCGATCACCGTGACGCTTCCGGATCGTTCGTTAGGCACGTAGGCAAAAGGCGCGGCCTGGGTCGCATGCGCGGCGAGCAGCAAGGGGAGAGCGAGCAGGGCACTGAGGGATGCGAAGTGTTTCATGGGTTTCTCCCGCTGGGACGACATGGATCGGAAAACTTCGGGGCTTAGAACACTAAGGAGATGCAAGCATCACAGGCTGGCGCGCAACCCCACGAAAACACGCCTGCCGGGCGCCGGCTCGAAGAAGCGCCGGTTGCTGTCGTTCACGATCACCGAGCCCGCATACTGCCGGTCCAGCACGTTGTCGATGCGCCCGAACGCATGCCACTGCACCCCCCCCGCCTGCCACGTCTTGCCCGCCGACAGGTTCAGCACCGCATACCCCGCCGCCGCGTCGCTGTTGACGTCATCCACGTACGCCCGGCTCTCGATGCGCGTCTCCGCCGCCAGCGTCATTCCCGCCGGCCCCTTCACCTGCGCCTGTCCGAACAGGCTGTGCCGCGGCGCTCCCGGCAGCGCATTGCCCGCCGCAACGATCGCCGCCGTGGCGCCGCTGCCGCTGGTGTACGCCTGGTCGAAGCGCGCGTCCAGGAAGGTATAGGCCAGCTGCG
>NZ_JAAIVB010000027.1 GCF_010974945.1 Noviherbaspirillum galbum
CGCGACGACTACATCCGCGATTCCATCGCCGGCATCGGCCGCTGGAACCGCGTGATCGAAAAGGCCGGCTTCGGCTTCCGCCTGCAGGCGCCGCACAAGGCGTTCAACCGCCACATCGGCACCTTCGACGGCACCCGGGTTTCACCGGACGGCCGCGTGATCTCGGAAGCCGAATGGGCCGCGAACGTGCGCGAGTGGCTGCCCACCGAGGAAGACCGTGCTTATGTCGCCTCGCTGATGGGCCGCGTGATCGAGCCGGGCAAGATGGCCAACTGGATCGCGCCGCCGGTGATCGGCATTAACCGGCAACCGATCAACTTCGAGTACGTGCGCTTCAACTGAGGCGAGGCTGGCTGCGCCGCGCCTGATGCTTGTCATGCGCACGCTCGCTCGCTGTCATTCCCGCCTTCGCGGGGATGACAGGGAAGGCGGGGATGGCAGGGCAGCCTCGCATCACACTAACCGATTACCATCATGAACGCTCCAGAACCGATCGCCTTCATCAAGCAGCACCTGATCGACCCGGAAGTCTGCATTCGCTGCAATACCTGCGAAGAGACTTGCCCGATCGATGCCATCACCCACGACAGCCGCAACTACGTGGTGAAGGCGGACGTCTGCAACGCCTGCGGCGCCTGCGTCTCGCCATGCCCGACCGGGGCCATCGACCACTGGCACACGGTGCCGAAGGTCTCGGCCTACAGCCTGGAAGAGCAATACGGCTGGGATGAACTGCCGGCGCAGCACGAGATCGATCCCGCGGTGCTGGACGAGGTGGCCGCCGAGAACGCCGGCGAGGCAAGCGCGGAAACGGCGCAGACCAATGCCGCGGTGTCGGCGACCTCGCCCACGCCGCCGTGGTCGGCCGCCCATCCGTACCTGAACCTCTACACGCTGAAGAATCCGGTGACGGCGACCGTCGCCGGCAACTACCGGCTGACCGCCGAGGATACGGAGAGCGACATCCGCCATATCGTGCTGGACTTCGGCACCAGCGTCTTCCCCGTGCTGGAAGGCCAGTCCATCGGCATCGTTCCGCCGGGCATCGACGCCTCCGGCAAGCCGCACTACTTGCGCATGTATTCGGTTGCCAGCCCGCGCAACGGCGAGCGCGACGGGTATAACAACCTCGCGCTGACGGTCAAGCGCGTGGTGGAAGACCACGAGGGCAAGCCAGCGCGCGGCGTGGCCTCGAACTACCTGTGCGACCTGCCCAAGGGCGCGACGGTGCAGGTGACCGGGCCGTTCGGCGCGAACTACCTGATGCCCAACCACAACGGCTCGAACATCCTCATGATCTGCACCGGCACGGGTTCCGCGCCGATGCGGGCCATGACCGAGTTCCGACGTCGCGCCCAGCGCAAGGGCGAACCCGGCAGCGGCAAGCTGATGCTGTTCTTCGGCGCAAGGCGGCCAGAGGAGTTGCCTTACTTCGGTCCGCTGCTCAAGCTGTCCGACCAGTTCATCGACAAGCATTTCGCGTTCTCGCGCGTGCCCGGCGAGCCCAAGGCCTACGTGCAGGACAAGATCCGCGAGGCTGGGACGGCGGTGGTGGACCTGCTCAAGGGCGACACCTATCTGTACATCTGCGGCCTGAAGGGTATGGAGACCGGCGTGATGGAAGCCCTTCGCGAAGCCTGTGCCGCGCGCGGCGTGGACTGGAGCGAATTTCACGGCCGGATGGTGGCCGAGGGCCGTTTCCACGTCGAGACCTACTGAATCCCGGCGCCGGCCGGCCAGCGTGCCTGCCTGCCTGCTGCTAGGCAGGCAGGTCCAGCCGCGCGATCTTCCCGTAAAGCACGGCCTCGTTCTTTTCTTCCGCGGCGTAGCGCGGATCGCCGTTCGCGCCGAACGCCGCCGCGACGTCTGCCCAGTCCTCGTCCAGCAAGCAGGCGGATGCCGCCGGAAAGACGATCGTTTCCTCCAGCCGGAGATGCGCGACCTGATGGTCGCAATAAGTCTCCAGCAGCCCGGCGAACTCCAGGAAGGCAGGCGGAAAGCCGGAATCGAACCGGTCGAGCGCCGCCTCCATCTTTTGCAACCATCGTTCACCCTCCCTGTGCTGGGCGCTCAGCTTGTCGAGTACCTGGTCGAACTCGCCGGTCCGCTGGCGCAGGCGCGCGAACAGGGTCTGGTCTTCCTTCGGATGGTGCAAGCGGTCGGGAACCGTGCGGATGTAGTCCAGCATCAGGCGGATCGGCTGGCAATCCAGCGATCGCTGGTTGATGGGGCCCTGCCGGCTTGCCGTGACCACGCCGAGCAGGGTGTCGAGCACCGTTTCCAGCGCATGATGCTCGGCGAGGAGGATGTCCAGCGCCTGCTGTTGGGATGGAGCAGGGTTGGAAGGGGAGGAGTGGTTTGCTTGACCGTTGGCCATGATGATTTCCTTTCATGCTGTGCTCATACTGTATCGGGCAGGGCAGGGCGGAATCCTTAACCTGGATCAAGTTTGCCGGCATTATTCTGCATGTTCGGGCGAATATGACGGATCGCCGATGTGGTGCGATGCATGTCCGGCCCGGCGGATGCGTCCTGGGTGGCCATCCGGATGGCCGCACGGGCGAGGGCTGTAAAACGCAAGAGCAAATTCGCAAGGCGCCGAAAAGCGGGGCAGGTTTTCCACAATGGCGTCCGCCAATTTGAAGGTTTTCGCGCGACAACCTTGATAAAAATCAAGCCAAACTATACATTGGACACTTCTCAACAAAGCTGCATCCTGGTGGCCTCGCGCTCCCGCCGCTGCCTGACTACACACCATGTCCGTCACCCCTCGCACATCGGGAGCGCGCCGTTCTGCCCTGCATGGTTTTCTTGCCGCCGGCGTGGTGTTGCTCGCCGGGTGCAAGAGCGTGACGCCGGTTGAGAAGCCGCGCAATCCGCCGCAAGCCGCTGCGGCTTCGGCTGCATCTACAGGTTCCCCTTCCACCCCCGCCGTTCTTCCGGTGACCGTTCCCGCGCCTGCCCCCGCGCAGCGCCTGCCCGCGAATCCGCAGGTCATGGTCTATGCCAGCGCCACCACAGAAGCGGCGCTGGCCAAGTCCGGCGTGTCGGCGCGCGCCTTTGCCCAGCAGTGGGAGCAGATGCTTCGCCGCCACCGGATTCCGGGCGGGATCACCACCAGCATCGACGACATCGAGCGCCTCGCCGCGCCGGTTCTCGTCCTCCCCGGCGCCTCGCACCTGACGGCCCGCGAAATGGTCGCGGTGGCGTCGTACCGGGCGCGGGGTGGTTCGGTGCTCGCCACCGGCGCGGTCGGCAGCAAGGATGAAAACGGCAAGCCCCTCGGCTACGGCTTCATGGAAAACACCCTCGGCGTGGGCGTGGCCGGTACGACCGAAAAGGAAGAAAACGATACCTTCATGATCCCGTTCGGCGACAATCCCGTGTCGCACAGCCTGCCCGCGGGACATCGCGTATGGCTGGAACGGGTGAAGGACTTTTATCCGCTACGCCTGACCGGCGGCCAGCCTGCGGCCACGATCATGGACTGGTCACGCAGCGCGGCCGGCGACAAGCCGGCGACGCTGATCGCCTTCGACGAGCGCGTGGATGGCGAGCGCGCGTCGCGCGCCGTGGTATTCGGCTTTTCCGAGCGGCTTTGGGACACCCTGGAGCCGCGCGCCATCAACGCTCTCGCGCACGATGCCCTCATGTGGCTGCTGCGCTTGCCCTCGGCGAACGTGGCCAGCTGGCCGCATCCGGCCTTGAGCGCCACCGTCGTCGCCATCGATTCCGCCGATCCGCTGATCGACACCGACCTCGGCCTGCCGGCCGCGATCGCCGGGGAGGGCGCGCGAGCCAGTTACTTCATCCTCTCCGAGACCGCGCCAGAATCGCTCGAGCTGATCAAGAAGATCCGCCTCGCGGGCCACGACGTCGGCTACATGGGCGACCGATTCGAAGGCTTCAAGAACCAGCCGCCGGCGGTGCAGCGCAAGCGCATGCAGACCGCGCTCACCGAATTGCAGAATGCCGGCGTGGCCATGGTCAGGGATGCCGGCGTGCATCCGGTCATGGATTCCCTGGACAACACGACCATCGATACGCTGCGCGACATCCGCGCCGGCTACGTGGTGGTCGGCGCCGAGGAAACCGAGGCGCGCCTGCCCTTCTTCGCGGGCGGCGAGGGCGCCCCGGACCGCGAGCGCGACCGCATGGTGCTGCTGCCGCGCACCCAGGTCGCCGCGGACGACGTCATCGGCGAAGGCGATCCCAAGGTCGGCATGCGGACCTTCCTGCGTGAACTGGAACTTGCCCATGCCGGCGGCGCGCTGTCGATGCTGCGCATCCTCGGACAGACCACGCTGGAAGAGGCGCAGATGCGCACCATCCGGACCGCCATCGCTGCGCGGCGCGACCGCACCTGGATCGCCACCGGACGCGAGGTCGCCAACTGGTGGCGCACCCGCTCGCATGTCTCGGTAACGATCGATTCAATGGCATCGCCGCCCCTGCTGGTGGCTACCATCAACGCCATGATGCCGCCGACGCACGCGCCCTCGGTGCTGGTAACCCTGCCGCGCGCCGGCGCCAGGCTGCAGCTGCGGGCCGCGCCCGGACAGATCCTGCCGGCGGTCGCCGGCTTCGACGACTGGCGGGCCGCGCTGGTGCTCGACGGCCTGCCACCCGGCATCTACCGCTGGCAACTCGTTTTCAACCGTCCCCGCAACAAGGACGTGACCAATGGAGAGTAAGCAATGACCCATCATTTCCGGCGCCGCCGATCGCTCGTCTGCGCGCTCCTGGCGTCCGGCGCCGCCGGCATGCCGATCCTTGCCGCGGCGCAGAGCACCGGCCTGCTGTACGACCCGCAGCCGCCGGCCGACTCAGCCTACGTGCGCGTCATCGCGCTCGGCGCGGGCCCGGTGGACGTGAGCGTCGCCGGCGTCAAGCGCATCAAGGGCCTCGCTGCGGGCGAGCCGAGCGAGTACATGGTGCTGGCCGCCGGCAAGCACCAGTTCGAGCTGAGCGTGAACGGCAAGCCGGGACGCCGCGCCGCCGTCAACGTGCAATCCGGACGCGTGCTGACGATCGCCTTTGCGGGCGCCGAGGGCGACGCGCCAATCGTGTTCGAAGACCGCGCCAATACCAACAAGCTCAAGGCCGTGCTGGCGGTGTACCACCTGCATGCCAAGAGCGGCGCGCTCGACCTCCTGGCCGGCGACGGCAGTACCCGGGTCTTCCAGAACGTGGCCTACGGCAGCAGCAGCGCGCTGTCGGTCAATCCGGTCTCGGTCGACGTGTTCGCGGCCGCGGCCGGCGACAAGGCCAAGCTGGCAAGCGCCTCGCTGGCCATGGCGCCGGGCGGTACCTACAGCCTTTTCCTCGTGCCGGGCCCGAAGAATGCCCTCGAGTTGCATGCCCTGACCAACCGGATCGAACGCTATACCGGTTCCCCGAAATCCTCCTGACCGCCAACCATGCGAACCATGAAGACACTTTCCCGCACTCTCCTGATGCTCTGCGCAGCCGGCCTGGCCGCGCCCGCCTTCGCCGCCGATCCGGCGCCCGGCATCCTCGGCAAGGATGACTGGCTGTTCTATCGCTTCGAGCTCGCCGAACCGTCGGACAATGCCAGCATTTCCACGTCGGTCGGCCTGATCCAGCGCTTCGCCAAGGTCCTCGCCGCCAACGGCACGACGCTCGCGGTGACGATGGTGCCGATCAAGATGCGCATTTACGCGGAACACCTGCCGGACAACCTCAAGCTGTCCGACTACCTGGCGGGCAACTATGAACGCGTGGCCGGCGAGATGAAGGCCGGCGGCGTCAACGTGCTCGACCTGAACACCGCGTTCATGACCAGCCCGAAGCGGACCGGGGACGCGCCGCTTTACTTCCGCCTGGATACCCACTGGGCGCCGAACGGTGCGCTGCTTGCCGCCGAAACCATCCGCGCCCAGATCGACGCCAATCCGGCGCTCAAGAAAGTGTTCGACGCCACGCCGGAAGAAGCCTACAAGATCGTCAACGGCAAGCGCCGCCAGAATGCCCGCGCGCGCGACCTGATCGAGCAGCTGCCCAAGCCGGCGCCGACCTTCGCCCCGGAGTCGATCATTCCCTTCGAAGTCACCCGTGTCGCGCCACCGAAGCAGGACTTGCTCGGCAAGACCGCAGTGCCTCCCGTCACGCTGGTGGGAAGCAGCTATTCGCACTCCTGGACCGGCTTCCCCGATGCGCTGCGGGGCGCCCTGCAGCGCGACCTGCTGTCCATCTCGGTCGGCGCCGACCAGGGCTCGTGGGTGGGCATGGAAAGCTACCTGCGCGACGACGCCTTTCAGGGCGAGCGTCCCAAGCTGCTGATCTGGGAAATGCCGGAACGCGACATGCGCGCCGCGCCCAGCTACAAGTTCCGCGACGCGCGCTACGTCATGGACAACACCGATTGGCTGTTGCGCGCCGCAAGCTGGGCGCAGCAGAACTGCGCCGCCGGCGCGCCCGGCGTCAAGCTGGCAACGACGGGATTGGGGGCGAACCCGGCCAACCTGCGCGGCGGCGACCTGGTGAGCGGCCCGACCTCCGATGCCGATTTCGTGGAACTCGCCGTCGACAAGCCGGCGGACCGCCTCGATTTCCTGTGGGGCAGCATCATGGCCAGCGGCTCCAAGCAGGTCACCATCGAGGCCAGCGGTCCCAGCCTTCCGGCCAAGCGCATGACCATGACGGTTGCCGGCGACGACGCGCCGCACGCGCTCAAGGCGCCGCTGGCGGCAGGCGCCACCAAGGTCAAGCTCTATCCGGGCAAGACCGATAAGTTCAGCCTGTCGCAATCCAAGCTTTGCCGCCTGCCAGACGACCTCCTGAAATAACGACGCCGTTCCATCCCGGTGCCGGCAATGATGACATTGCCGGCACCGCGCAACCGAGTGCCGCGCATGGTATTTAGCTCCCCCCTGTTCCTGTTCGCCTTCCTGCCGCTCTTCCTGGCGTGCTACTACCTCGTGCCTGCAGGGTGGCGCTCGGCCACCATCCTTTTCTTCAGCTACCTGTTCTATGCCTGGTGGCGTCCGGAATTCCTGCTGGTGCTCGCAGCCGTTTCCTGCGCGACCTACGGCATCGCGCTCGCCATCGAGGCGGCGGCCAGCCCGCAAGCAAGACGTTACTGGCTGACGCTCGGCGTCTGCGGCAACCTGGCCGTGCTGGCCTATTTCAAGTACGCGAACTTCGGCATCGAAAGCTTCAACGCGGCGCTGTCGACGATCGGCATCGCGCCCTTGTCGATGACGCAGATCATCCTGCCGATCGGCGTGTCGTTCTACATCTTCCACGCGATCTCCTACCTGGTGGACATCTACCGCGGCGAGGCGAAGCCCGCGCGCAACCTCGTGGACTTTTCCGCCTTCATCGCCCTGTTTCCCCATCTCGTGGCGGGGCCGGTGCTGCGCTACCACCTGCTCGCCGAACAATTCCGCTCGCGCGTCCACTCGCCGGAGCGCTTCGCGCGCGGCTGCCTCATCTTCATGGCTGGATTCTGCAAGAAGGTCCTGATCGCCGACAGCGTCGCACCGCTGGCCGACGCGGCGTTCGCGAGCCACGCTCCCGGCCTCGCCGATGCCTGGCTGGGCGCGGGAGCCTACACAGTACAGCTCTTCTTCGATTTTTCGGGCTATAGCGACATGGCCATCGGCCTGGCCCTGATGCTCGGCTTCGTCTTTCCCGCCAATTTCAACGATCCCTACCTGTCGCGCTCGATCACGGAATTCTGGAAGCGCTGGCACATGTCGCTCTCGAACTGGCTGCGCGAATATCTCTACGTGCCGCTCGGCGGCAACCGCCATGGCACGGCACGCACCTACCTCAACCTGTTCCTGACGATGCTGCTCGGCGGACTGTGGCATGGCGCGGCATGGACCTTCGTTCTCTGGGGCGCCTGGCATGGCGCCATCCTCGCCGCCGAACGGCTATACGACCGGCGCGCGGGCACGATTGCCTTGCCGGCGCCGGTGGCGGTCGGCAAGACGCTGCTGCTGGTGATGATCGGCTGGGTCTTGTTCCGCGCCGCCGATCTGGGCGGAGCCATGCTGATGCTCGGCGGCATGGCGGGGTTCGGCGGCACGTCCATCGATCCGGCGGTGCGTCTCGCCGCGACGCCGGACCGACTCGCGATGCTGGGCATCGGCACGCTGCTCGCCTTGTCGCTGCCGCGCCTGCGGCAGGCGGCGCCCGCCTGGGCCTGGGGCCTGGTCCTGCCGTTGTTCGCGTGGGCAGTGGCGACGCTGCTCGCGCAGAGCCATACCCCGTTCCTGTATTTTCAGTTCTAGGAGGAAGCATGAGCGACGAAGGATTCCTTCCAGAACGCGCCCGCTGGCCGGCACGCATCGCCGGCGTGACGATGCTGGCATTGATGGCCGCCGGCGCATGGCAGATGGCGGACGCGGTCCGTCGCCA
Organism: Noviherbaspirillum galbum; assembly: GCF_010974945.1. GTDB lineage: Bacteria > Pseudomonadota > Gammaproteobacteria > Burkholderiales > Burkholderiaceae_D > Noviherbaspirillum > Noviherbaspirillum galbum. Next base: position 8,389 of record NZ_JAAIVB010000027.1, read on the forward strand.
GACCGCGCCGTCGACTTCGCGCGCCGATTTCCTCGAGGGTCGCACCACCGCCGCCCTCGAAAAATCGCTGGCGGAAGCCTTGCCCAGCCGCGACGCCGCCATCGCGCTCGCCAACGGCCTGCGCTACCGCCTGCTCGGCGGCGCGCCGGAAGCCGTCAGGACGGGGCATGACGGCATGCTGTTCCTGACCGAGGAAATGACCTGGCGCCGGGATGCCTGGCGCAATCAGGCGGCGCGCATATCGCTGCTGGCCGGCACATCGGCGTCATTGCAGAAGCAGGGCGTGGCGCTGGTCGTGGTTCTTGTGCCGGACAAGGCACGCATGCTTCAGCAGCAGGTAAGAGGCGGGTATCCCGCCGTGCTGTCGGCACGCTACCAGCGCGCGGCGGCCGACCTGCGCGCGGCGGGCGTGGCGGTCGTAACGCTGGATGACGCACTCCAGCCACGTGCCGGGCAGGCCTATTACGGCAGCGACACCCACTGGAACCAGCGCGGCGCGCATGCCGCAGCTGATGCCGTTGCGAAGCAGGTCGGCGGCATGATGCAGTTCAGCGAGCGGGCCCAGTTCCGCACGAGCGAAACCGGCGGGCCGGCGCCGCGCGTCGGCGATCTCGTGAAGATGATGGGACTCGCCAACGCCCCCGGCTGGCTTCGCCCGCCGATCGATAGCGAAGCGCCCTTGCAGACCGAGCAGGTTGGGGCAAAGGACGTCGGTGCGGCCGGGCTGTTCGGCGCGACCGCGGTTCCGGTCACGCTGGTCGGAACGTCCTACTCGCTGCGCGCGAATTTCCATGGATTCCTGCAAGAGGCGCTCGGCGTATCGGTGCTCAACGCCGCCCGAGACGGCGCAGGGTTCTTGCAATCGATTGAGGAATACCTGCGCAACGAGGCGTTTCAGTCGGACAAGCCGAAGCTCATCATCTGGGAAGTGCCGGAGCGCTTCCTGCAGGCGCCGCTTGGGGGGGAGAAGGGGTTCTTCGCGCGGACGGGGCTTGGTCCGGCGGGGGATTGAATTTGGTTGGGGGTCGTGATTGCGTTTGGTGTTGCGGTTGGCGGTGAGGCCGCTTGTGTAAGTTCGGCATCTCTTTTGAGGGGAGTGCGTCGAGATGGGGTTCCGGTTAACTTGCTGTTCTTTGAGTGCGACCGAAACCCATCCCCACCCTAGCCCTCCCCTTGAAGGGGAGGGGACTTTGCCTCGCCTTCGGCATCGTGCTCCCCGCGGTCGGGACAGGTTCGAGTCATGCCGATGCGGCAGGAGGTCGATCCACCAAATCGTTCTCGGGTGATTACTCCGGCGGAGAACGGCATCCCCTCAACCCATCGAACAAGGTCGCCCGACGTGATTCCCACATGGGGGTTGGTTTTCCAGCAGCTTTATTTGGGTACTTTCTTTATCTGCTGATAAAGAAAGTACCTGGGCCGCCGGGACCAGCCCCGGCAAGCCCCCACGGAGTGGGAGCCGCAACTTGGTCACCGGAGAGACACGCGCACCCCCCCTCTCATCTCACATCACCGCGGCACAATCGCAAACTGCGGCCCGTTCTGGTAATCCGGCTTCACCGACCGCTGCATGAACTTCTGCCACGCGCTCGCCGCATTCGCCGTCCCCCCATCCACGCTGTACGCCAGCGCCGGCTGCATGTTCGACGGATACCCCGTATTCGACGACGAGTACCCCAGCATCTCGCCCACCGACAAGCCCAGCGCCGCGGCCATGTCACTGCCGCCGCAGGCCAGCGACGTCTGCGCCGATGGAATCGTCGACTGGTACACCTGGCTCATCGTCGTGTAGAAAGCCGACGCGCTGCTGTCGCGCATGTTCATGCTGTAGTTCGCGCCGTAGATCCAGCAGAAGCCCGCGTCCAGCATACGCGCCACCGGGAACTTGCCCTTCCACGCCAGCAGGCTCTGCGCCTTCGTGAAGCCCAGCTCGTTGGCGCGGCCGATGGCCGAGGTGAAGAAGTCGTCCTGCCACGGCGCCACGCCGGTGGCGTTGTTGTACGCCAGGGCATAGCCGTTGGTCAGCACCCCCAGCGCATTGGGCGTGCTCGCCGCCGAGCCAACGTAGCTGGCATTGAACCAGTCCAGGTTGTTCGACAGGAAGGTGGTGAACTGCGACTTCAGCGCGTCCTTGTCAGGCGTGATGTAGGCGGCTTCGGCCAGCATGCGCATGGCCCACGCCTGGCCGCGCACCTGGTCGGACTTCACCAGTCCGGCCGAGAAGTTGCGGTAGGCCGGCGTGTACTGGAACACGTCGTACATCGCCCAGAACTGCAGCTCTTCCAGGTGGTAGTAGTCGCCGGTGAGCAGGTAGGGCACATACGAGAAGTCCGGCTGGTGCGCCGCGTCCGGCGTGATGGCGGTGGCGCAGTTGGTGCAGGCCGGGAAGGCTTCGCTCTTGCCGGTGGCCGGGTTGATCATGTCCCCGGCATTGGCCAGCAGGCTGGCATACGGGTAGTTGAGGATGCTCAGCGGGCGGTCGGTGTTGCGGTCGCGGTAGTGGATCGGCCAGCTGCCGGCCAGGGTGGCCGTGCCGAAGGCGGCGTCCTTGACGTCCTTGCTGCCCGAGAGCAGGTACATCACCGTCCAGGCCGGTTGCAGGCCGATGTCGGGGCGGCCGCCGGTGTCGGGCATGTAGGGCGCGGCCAGGCCGGGGCCCATGGGTTCGGTCTTGGCGCCGGTCCAGCTGGTCTTGATGTCGGAAATGGCCGTGCCGGAGACGACCACGGACGGGTCGTAGTTAGGGATGGCGCGGCTGGCCTTGAGATAGGCGGTGTTGTGCACCAGGTGGGTCTGCGGCGCGGCGCCCCACCACAGTTCCTTGCGCCAGCGGGCATGGTGGTAATGCGTCATGCCGGTCTTGGTGTAGGCGGCGGTGCCGCCGACGAGCAGCTGCACGTCGTAGGTGAGGTTGGAAGGATTGGGTTCGTAGGCCCAGTTGTTCTCGATGGTGACGTCGACGCGGGCGCGGTTCAAGCCGGCGTAGCTGCGGATGGCGAAGCGGGCCATGAGGTGCGGATGGGCGGTGCCGGACGAGGTGGTCAGGGGCACGTTGACGATCCACTCGCTGGCCAGGGGGCCGGAGAGCCAGGTGGTGTAGGCGCCGCTCTTGAGGGCGGCGTCGGCGGAAGCGGAGTACTGGACGCCGCCGAGGTTGATGCTGGCGCTGGCGGTGAAGCCGGCGTTGAGCAGGGCGGCCGGGGTAGGCGCGCTGCCGGTGGCGGTGGCGGAGGCGGCCTTGACGAGGTTGAGCGTGAGGGACTGGCCGGCGCTCATGGAGGGCACGACGGCGGAGAGGATGGCATGGCGCACGCTGCCGTCGGGATGGGTGGCCTTGGTCTCGACCTGGACGGGCACGGTGGTGCCGTTGGACAGGGTGCCGCTGAGGCCGTCGGTGGGCAGCAGGGCGCCGGGGGCGAAGGCTTGGCCGAAGGTGACCGGGACGTTGCTGTCCGTCGCGGGCGACAGGTTGGATATCGCGAGGGTGGTGATCGTCGCGCCGGTAGGGACCGGCGCCGGGACCGGGTTCGACGACGTCCCCGCGCCGGCGGAACCGTCTGCCTGGCCATTGCCGGCCTGGGTGCTTCCGGCGCTGCCCGTGGTGGTCGTGCTGCCGGGAACGCCGGTGCCGTCCGGGCTGGTTGCGTTCGTGAGGCCGCCTCCTCCTCCGCCGCCGCAGGCGGACAGCGCGATGGCGGCGAGCAGCGTGGAAAGCAGTTCGGTCTTGCGGTGGATGGGCGATCTTTTCATCGGTTATTCCTGTTGCGCGCGGCGGCGCTCGCTACCGCGCGCATGAGTGAGGTGCCGCCCTGTCAGGGCTTGTAGAGGTAGACGTTCTGTGTCGTGCTGTTGGCGAGCACGAAGACCTTGCGCGCGGCGCTGTAGCGGAAGCGGCCGTAGGTGCCCCATTGCTGCTGGGCGGGCGGGACGTCGCCGGCAGGCGCGAGCTTCGACCAGGTCGAGGTGGACGGGCTGTAGGTGTAGACGCTGCGGTCGCCGCCCCAGGCATAGAACAGGTCCTGCGCATCCGCGTAGACCAGGCCCGGACGGCTGCCCAGCCCCGCAGGCGCGGCGCCGTTCGACGGCACGATGGCATAGGTCTGCGTCGCGTTCAGGCTGGCGGGCGAATTCAGGTCCCAGCGGCGCATGGAGTAGCTGCCGTCGCTTTCCGGGAAGAGGGTGTAGAGCTGGTTGCGCTTGCGGTCGATGTCGGTGCCTCCGCCGGCATCGTAGTTGTTGACGCCGTAGCGGACCCATTGATTGCTTTCGGGGATGTATTCGCCGATGTTGCCTTCCGCGCCGGCAACCGCCCAGATGTGGCCGTTGGCCGCCACCGCCGTCTGTCCGCGCGCGCCGATGCCTTGCGGGCGGTCGGCGATACGCGACCATGTCGAGGTGGCGGGATCGAAGCAGACGGAGACCGGCGAGCCGGCAGCGCTGACGTAGTAGGTTTCGCCGATGGAGCAGTAGCGGCCGAGCGGGTCGACGAACACGCCGCCATAGGTATGCGAGGAGCGCGGCTGCTGCAGGTCGAGCTGCGACAACACCGGCTCGGTGAAGCAGGCGCTGTACAGCACCTGGGTACCGGCGGCGTTGAGCACGCTGGCCGGGAGGTTGACGGCGCCTTTCGGATAGAAGCCGCAGCTTTCGAGGCGCGAATCGTGCCACGCGGCGGAAGGCGAGTCGCCTGTGGATCCGCCGCCCATTTCCGACAGGCGCATCCACTTCATCTGCGCGAGGTCGAACGCGAACATGTTGTTGTACCAGGAGTCGGCGTGACCTCCGCCATAAACCACCATCCGGTCGCGCGCGTTGTCATACGCGCCGCCGCTCCATGCCGACATGACGGCTTCGCAAGCATAGGAGTTGTAAGGCAGCGGGCAGGCGTCCTTCATCATGGTGTTGGGCAGCATCTTCCACGAATTCGAAGGCATGGCGGCAATGATGGCATCGACGGCGCCGCTGCCGACGGGCACCGGCGTGGGAGCGGGGGAGGGCGATGCCGGAGTGCCTGGTGAGGTGGTGGGAGTTGGGGTCGGAGCAGGAGACGTCGATGGGGTTTCCGGCGACGCCGTCGCGCCGCCGGCGATCGCGCCGGGCGAATTCACTGCCAGCGATTCGCTGCTGGCCGTGCTCGCCGCGTTCGCATCGGCGCTGCCGGACCCGCCGCAGCCGCCGAGGAGGGCGGCCAGCATCGCGGTCAGCATCAGGGGAGGAGCGGTATGTCGCATCGATCTTTTCATCACCATCGTATTCGGAGTCATTCAAAAACAAACTAAAGGCAAATTGAGGGCCGCAGGGCGGGGGATTTCGATTCCGCCCTACAAGATTGCAATAAGGCACGTGTTATCCGGGAAAGTTCAAGCAAGAGTGAAATGATTTGTAATTACTGATGACAAGCCAGCTCGCCCTTGCGGCCGGATATCGCGGGACACGAGATCGCCACCATCACGGCCGCTCAAGCCGTCGTTGCGGGCAGCGCGCCGTTTCTCCTGGCGTACTTCGCCATCAGCCAGCGGCGCACCGGAATGTCATACGCCCGTTCGATCCACATCGCCGCCGGAATGAGCATTGCCACCAGCACGATGCCTCCGTACGGGGTGAGGGCGGTCTGCGATCCGCTCAGCAGGAAGGACGTCACGTGGGCTACCGGCTGATGCAAGACGTAGATCGGATAGCTGCCCGAACCCAGCGCCAGCAGGGCGCCATCCAGCTTCGTGCGCGGCCCATGGGAAGCGGCGAGCACGCACAAAGGAAACAGCAGGGACACCGCCAGCATGTCGATGATGGCATCTGCCTCGCCCATGCTGGGCGAGGCGAGCACTGCAAGCACGGCAGCCATGGCGATCCAGGGCGCAGCGCGGGTTCGCAACGTCCGGGGCGCCTTGTGGATGACTTTGTGCACGAGTGTGCCGAGGAGGATGCCGAACGCGGCGCGCGCGAAGCCGGCAAGGATGGACCCGGCGCCCCAGGTGAAGCCAATGTTCAGGCTGCCGCGGTCCAGCGCTGCGACAAGGCAGACGAGGCCAAGCAGCAGGAGTGCCGCAAGCGTGCGGACGACGGTGAGACGCGGCCGCAAGACCGCATACAGAACGTTGACGATGAGCTCGAAGAAGAGCGACCAGTAGGGGCCGTTCAAGGGAAACAGCGCCGCGCCCCTGCTCATCCCGGAAGGCAGCATCAGCGCGGTCAGGGGAATGATGATCAGCAGCGCTTCCAGCGTCAGTTCCGCGTCCGGCCGCCGGAGCAGCTGTCCCAAGGGGATGGCCGCGCTCAGAAGAAAGGACAGGAAGAACACCGGATAGAGCCGGATGATGCGAATGACGCTGAACTCGGTGACGCTCATCGCGCCGCTGGCCAGCTTCCTGCCGTAAGCGTTGGCGATAACCACGCCGCTCAGGATGAAGAAAAGGTCGACCGCGAGATAGCTCCTGAAGAGCGAAAACCCCCAGAAGCTTTCGGTGTGGCGTGTCAGGACGAACAAGGCCGCGAGGCCGCGGAGTCCGTCGAGGTACACGAATCGGTTTGACTGCATGACTGCTCCCTATTGCTGCCGGTGTCGTTTTGCTGTCTTGCTGCAGGCTTGTTGCATGTGCGCGTCCCGAAGCGCGTCATCCTGCAGAAGCTGACATGATCGGCATGCATTTCCGGCCTGCCCTTGGCTACCCGTTTTTGTTTGATTGGTTTTGTTCGATGCTTCGTCGATTGCTCGTCGGCGCGCGAAGAAACGCCATGCGTTTCCATGCAGTGACATCTTCGGGCGACGTGCTGCGCTTGCGAAAAGTTGAAGCAATAAAAGTACCAATAATCAAGAGGCAGGACACAAGCCGGTTTCCCGGTGGTTCGGTCAAATCGCTTGATTAATGTGTAAAGTTTTTCGACGGTTGTCTTGTGTCCAGGCGTGTATCGGCCATCGCGCGGCAGGACGCGGCATGATGCTGCCAGGCCCCCGTTCGTCACCCACGAGGACGTTTCAGCGGGCTACCAGTTCGAATTCTGGAGGTCGGGGCCATCGGCATGCCGGGCGAGGTATTCCCTCAGGAATTCGACGAAGTGGGACACCTTGGCGGACAGGTTGAGCCGCTCGAGATAGACGGCAAAGACGTCGGCCGGCGGGGTATCGTAGTCGCCTAAGACCTGCACCAGGCGGCCGCTGCGCAGGTACTTGGCCACATCCCACTCCGCGCGCATCAGGATGCCGCGCCCTTCCAGCGCCCAGTTGAGCGCCACCTCGCCGTCGTTGGTACTGAGCTTGCCATGGACCTTGACCGTCTCGTGGTTCTTGCCGCGGCTCAGGCGCCAGTTGCCATAGGCGGTCTCGTTCTGCCGCAACACGATGCACTGGTGCTGGGTCAGGTCGTGCGGATAGGCGGGAATGCCTGCGTTCCGCAGGTAGCCCGGCGCAGCGCAAAGCAATCGCCGGTTGCTCGCTACCTTCTTGGCGATCAAGCGCGAATCCGGTACGTCGCCGAAGCGTATCGAGACATCGATCGCCTCGTCCGGCAAGCCGATCGGCCGATCGGTCAGGTGAAGCTGGACCTCGACATCCGGATAGGACCGGGTGAACCCGAGTACCGCGGGGCCGATGTAGGAGCGGCCGAAACCCAGGGGAGCATTGACCCGCAGCAAGCCCCGCGGCGCCGCACGGCTGCTCGACACGCGGCGTTCCATTTCATCGATGTCGCTCAGGATGCGCTGGGCATTCTCGAAATACACCTCGCCCTCGCCCGTCAGGCTGATGCGTCGCGTCGTCCGGTTCAGCAGGCGCACCCCGAGCCGTTCTTCCAGCAACGACAGCCGCCGGGACACTGCCGGGGGCGTCAGGTTGAGCTCCCGCGCCGCGGCGGTCAGGCTGCCTTGCTTCACGAGGACACAGAAAAAGGCGAGTTCGGAGTCGGCGTTCATTCGTCAGTTTTTTGGAACAATGAATTAAGTTTATATCGATTCATCTGCAAATGAAACGATTTAAGCTCCGCACCACGCTATCCCGAACACAAGCGGCGAACCCCGCCGTTTGCGACGGCGCGCATCACCGCAACGCGAACCGGCGCGAAGACCGGCGGCGTTCGCATCGTCCCGCTTTAAAGACCAAGGAGACATCCTGTGAACAAGGATATTGAACGGCGCACACTGCGCAAGATCACGTGGCGCATCGTGCCATTCATCATGCTCTTGTATTTCATCGCTTACATCGACAGGGTCAACATCGGCTTCGCCGCCCTGACGATGAAGCAAGACCTCGGCTTCAGTGCGTCGATCCTCGGCTTCGGCGCGGGCATCTTCTTCTGGGGCTACTTCCTGTTTGAAGTCCCGTCCAACGTCATCCTGCACAAGGTCGGCGCGCGGATGTGGATCGCACGGGTCATGCTCACGTGGGGCATCATCTCCGGCGCGATGGCCTTCGTGCAGGGAACCACCAGCTTCTACGTGATGCGCTTCCTGCTGGGCGCCGCGGAAGCCGGCTTCTTCCCGGGCATCATCCTTTACCTGAGCTACTGGTTCCCGGCGCGCCATCGCGCCGGCGTGACGTCGTTCTTCATGGCGGCGGCACCCATTTCCACGGCGCTCGGTTCGCCCATCTCCGCGGCATTGCTCGAGATGAACGGCGTTATGGGCCTGCGCGGCTGGCAGTGGATGTTCGTCCTGGAGGCGATTCCCGCCGTCATCCTCGGCGTCGTCGTGTTCTTCTACATGACCGACAAGCCGGAGAAAGCCACCTGGCTGAAGGAAGACGAACGTACCTGGCTGGTCAACGCGATGAACGAGGAAGCCGCCGGCAAGGCAGATGGCGCCAAGCATGGCATCCTCAGCGGCCTGGCCAATCCGCGCGTGCTTGCCCTGGCCCTCATCTATTTCGGCACCTCCGCCGGCTTGTACACGATGGGCATCTGGGCTCCGCAGATCATCAAGCAGCTTGGCGTCTCGTCCATGACCGTCGGCTTCCTGAACGCCATTCCGCCCATCGTTTCCGTCGCCGCAATGATCCTGTGGTCGCGTCACTCCGACCGCACCGGCGAGCGTACCTGGCACGTCATCCTGGCCTGCCTTGCCGCTGCAATAGGACTCGTCGTTGCCGCAGGCGCCAATGGCATGGTGGGCCTGATCGCCGCCCTGACGCTGGTCAACATCGGCATCAGCTGCGCCAAGCCGCCGCTCTGGAGCATGCCGACGGGCTTCCTTTCCGGCGCCGCCGCCGCGACCGGAATCGCGACGATCAATTCGATCGGCAACCTTGGCGGCTTCGCCGGTCCGGCGATGATCGGCTGGATCAAGGACCAGACGGGCAGCTTCACCGGAGGACTTTACTTCGTCGCCGGCCTGCTGGTCCTGTCGGCGGTTCTCACGCTGGTTCTCTCGCGATTCAAGGTGGCCGCCCCCGTTCCCGCCAATGCGCTCGCACACTGATCACCGAACCCTCAACACTGATTTTTTCGCAAAAAAGGAGTTTCACATGGAAAAGGAAGCAGCCGTTCAATCGCTGACGGATACCATGGCCAAGTTCACCGCCTACATCGGCAAGCGCCTGCCGAAGGACGTCAAGGCCAAGCTCGCCGACCTGCGCACGATGGAAACCAATCCCCTGGCGAAATCCATCTACGATTCGATGCACAGCAACCAAGAAGCCGCCGACAAGCTCAACCGTCCGAGCTGCCAGGACACGGGGGTCATCCAGTATTTCGTCGAAGCCGGCGCGGCCTTTCCGCTGCTTGGCGAACTCGAAGAGATCCTGAAGGAAGCCACCGCCGAAGCGACGCGCATCGGTCCCTTGCGCCACAACGCCGTCGAAACCTTCGACGAGAAAAACACGGGGACCAATACCGGAACCAACATCCCGTGGCTCGACTGGCGCATCGTTCCCGAAAAGGATAGCTGCACCATCGACGTCTACATGGCAGGCGGCGGTTGCACCTTGCCTGGCGCGGCCAAGGTGCTGATGCCCGGCCAGGGCTACGAAGGCGTGGCGGAGTTCGTCATGGACGTCATCACCGAACGCGGCGTCAATGCCTGCCCGCCGCTCCTGGTCGGCGTCGGCGTATCCACCTCCGTCGAGACCGCCGCGCGATTGTCCAAGCTCGCCATCATGCGCCCGGTCGACTCGAAAAGCGCCAACCCGCGCGCCGCGCAGATGGAAGAACTGCTCGAGCAGGGACTGAACGAGATCGGGATCGGCCCCCAGGGGTTGACCGGCAACCATAGCGTCATGGGCGTCAACATCGAATCGTCCGCCCGCCATCCATCCACCATCGGCGTGTCCGTGAATACCGGATGCTGGGCGCATCGCCGCGGAAAAATCCGCATCAACACCGACATGTCCTATGAAATTCTTTCCCATGAAGGAGCGGTACTGTGAAAAAGGTCCTGACTACCCCAATCAAGGATGAAGACCTCGAAGGCCTCAATGTCGGCGACGTCGTGTATCTGACCGGCCGCCTCGTCACCTGCCGCGACGTGGCGCACCGCCGATTGATCGAGCAGGGGCGCCAGCTTCCCGTCAACCTGGAAGGCGGAGCCATTCTCCATGCCGGTCCCATCGTCCGCAAGAAGAAGGAAGAGGAGGGGTTCGAGATGGTGTCGATCGGGCCGACGACCAGCATGCGCATGGAAAAGTTCGAACGCGAATTCATCAGGCAGACGGGCGTGAAACTTATCGTCGGCAAGGGCGGGATGGGGCCGGAAACCGCCGCGGGCTGCCAGGAAAACAAGGCGGTGCACGCCATTTTTCCCGGAGGCTGCGCGGTTCTCGCGGCAACCCAGGTCGAGGAGATCGAAGGCGCCGAATGGCAGGATCTCGGCATGCCGGAGACCTTGTGGATCAACCGGGTCAAGGAATTCGGCCCGCTGATCATTTCGATCGACACGAAGGGCAACAATCTCATCCAGCAGAACAAGGCTGTGTTCAATGAGAAAAAGAAGCCGATCCTGGAAAGGATCAGCAAGGAGCTTAGCTTCATCAAGTAGGCGGCTTATCTGTTGGCAAGGCGCTCATGCCGGACATGCTTCCGGGGCCGGTGCAAGGACCGCGCGGGAAACCGCGCGGTCCTTTTCGTTTTTTCCTCGACGATTTGGGTTCAGTAAGCTAGGCCAGCATAAGCTTCCCGATCGGGATGAAAAACCAATTATGGACCGACATCATTGGACATCTTCCCGATCGGTAAGAATATATTGTCATCGCCAAACATTGCGTGATAAGCTTCCCGAACGGGAAGAAAGGATTGCGCATGACTAAAAGAATTTCCTCAATCGAAAAAAATTGGGACTTGCCAGTCAAGGTGAACACAACCATGGAGGTTGGCGCCGTGATCCAGAGAAGCCGCAAGGAACAAGGCCTGACGCAAATCGATGTCGCCGGACTGGCCGGGTTGGGGGAGCGGTTTGTCGTCGAGCTTGAACAAGGCAAGGAAACCATCCAGATGCAGAAAGCGATGAATGTGCTTGACCTGCTGGGCCTGGAAGTCGTGATCCGGAAGAAAGGAGCGGCGTGATGGCGGCGACGTCGACCATGCCGGATGCCCTGGATGTCTTCTCGGGAAACGCCCTCGTCGGCACCTTGTACCGCACGGATCCCTTGTCGTTCGCCTATGGCGATTCCTGGCTCAACCATCCCGGGCGCATGGCAGTTCATCCTGCGTTGCCCCTGGCCCCGGAGCGGTACGAAGGCGATTATGTGCATGCGTTCTTCGAGAACCTCCTGCCGGAAGGGGACCAGCGCAAACTGATCGAAATCCGATACAAGGTCTCCAGCGTGTTCGGCATGCTGGCTACCATCGGCGGCGACACGGCAAGCGCCTATGTCTTGCTTCCTCAAGGGCAGCAACCGGAAAAGCCGGTGTATCAAAGGCTGACGTGGGAGCAAGTAAACATCCTTCTGCATCATGGCGCGGCGAATGCCGGCGAACGCGCCGCCATCGACCGCGACGCGGCGGGGATGCCGCTGCCGCGCGTTTCGATTTCCGGCGCCCAGAACAAGATGTTGCTGAACGTGGACCGGGATGGCGTTCCCTGGCGGCCGATGGGAGCGTCGCCATCAACGCATATCATCAAGCCGGACATGGTGCGGCCGGACTTCAACGTGTTTGCCTCCGCCGCAAACGAGGCGATCATCATGCGTGCCGCAAGGCGATGTGGATTGAACACGGCGACCGTGTACTACCAGCCCATCGCGCAGGCATGCGTCGTGGAACGGTACGACCGCGTCAGCCAGGCGGATGGCAGCCTGGCACGCTTGTGGCAAGCCGATTTTTGCCAGATCGCAGGCAAGCCGTCCACGGTGAAATACGAGCATGACGGCGGTCCCGGCTTCAAGGAATGTTACGAGATCGCAGGCATGTCAGCCAGGCCCGCGCTCGATCGGCTTGCGCTGTTGCGATGGCTGTTCTTCAACCTGTACGTTGGCAATAATGATTCACACGCCAAGAACCTGTCCTTGCTCCAAACGGAAGAAGGATTGCGCCTGGCGCCGTTCTACGACCTGATGTGTACCCGCGTCTATTCCGGGCTGGCGCCGCAGTTCGCTTTTACCCTCGGCGGAGAGCATGATCCCGGCCGGATGAATGCGAGCCACTTGCAGGCATTGGCGGCGTCGCTCGGCATCAAGCCGGATTACCTGCGCAGGCAGGCGGCATTGATGGCAAGTCGGCTTCCAGATGCGATCGACATCGCGGCAAACGAGATCACACCCGTCCTGGGCTTCTCGGACAAGGTGCTCGTACAGAGGATGGTCTCGAAAATAAGAAGCCTGACCCGGCAAATGGCACGCCGGCTGACGGGCAAGGACATGCCCGAGGATGAAGCAGCCCAGGATGAAGCAGAGGGCGAAGGCTAGGGCGGCCTGCCAGCATCGCAGTCATTCCCGTGTGCCGCGGAATGACGGAGACAAGGTAGCCGGTTTTGGAAAATGCGCTCTTGGGAAAGGAGAGAAAGAATGAAATTCAGGCATTACAAAGGCGGCATCTACGAATTGGTGTGCGAAGCGACCATGGAGTCCGACCACACGCCACTTATCGTCTATAAAGCCGCGAACGGCACGATCTGGTGCCGGCCCAGGTCCGTTTTCTTCGAAATCATCGAAGTCGACGGTCAACGCGTTCAGCGTTTCGCGCCTCTCCAAGACGAGGAAACGTAAGGGGTTCAAGGCCGATAAGGCGTGTCGGGCATCTTTGCTGAACGACTTTGCCTTTAGTTTTACATAACGCAAATTATGCGTAATTTGCTTGTGGGAGCCATTTTAAAATGTCTCAATCTAGCCAGATTCAAATGTCCATTTTCTGGCTAGGTCAAGCTGGAACTTCCTTTCCTTTCAAGGAGTTCCGCCATGGCGAACC